>NZ_CADIJW010000005.1 GCF_902859745.1 Achromobacter dolens
GGATACGCTTTTATAACCACCGGCGCCCGCACCAGGCGCTCGGCATGAAGACCCCGGCTGAGGCATTTGCATTAGCCGCTTAAACTGAGCAGGTTCTGCTGGGTCATTACAAAGCGCTCATGTCGCGTTCCTTCACCCGCTTTTACAGCGAGTCGGACAAGACTTTCCTGACCTATGCGGGACTGCTCGGCGACTATCGCGGCGCGCGAGATGAACTGAGCGCCCGATTGAACTACTGGGCCGAGCCTGTCTACGCGCAGATTTTCCGATTTCCGGAAGCGGTCGCAGCAGAGTAGGCAGCGCTCTTTCCCTGCCTTGCCGGCCGTGGTTTGATCGGCAGCGCAGGTCTTGCGTGGCCGAGCAGCGGTGTGGCGGCTATCTCCGAAACGTGTGAGCGCTAAGGTTCGCCGCTTCGTCCGTCAAACCGGCCATTCCCCCAGCCGATACGCCGAATCCCAGAACATCCACTCCAACTGCGCCGCATGCGTATACGCCCGGTGCATGTCCTCGCGCGTTTGCGCCGACGCCTTGTCCGCCGCCTGGTCCACCGATGCGATCACTTCGCGCACCAGGGTGTGGAATTCTTCTCCGGCGTAGGTATCGATCCACGCGCCATAGGGATTGGGACGCGTCGCGCGGGCGTGGATGTCGCGGCCGATTTCCGCGTAGATCCAGAAGCACGGCAGCAACGCGGCCAGGGCCACGGGATAGGGCGCGCTCCACGCCGTGGCGATGAGAAAGCTGGTGTAGTGATGGCTGGCGGGCGATAGCGGGGTGCTGGCGAACGTGTCCCCGTCGATGCCGAACTGCTTCATGAACCCCTCATGCAGACTGCGCTCGACCACCACGGCGTTCTTGGCGGCGTCGGCGAACTGCACCACGCCGTCGGCATGGTCGGCCTTGGCGGCGGTGACCGCCAGGGCGCGGCCGAAGGCCAGCAGGTAGTGGGCGTCCTGGATCATGTAGTGGCGGAACGCCCGTTCGCTGAGCTGGCCGCTGGCCAGTTCCTGGTTGAACGGCATGGTGCGCGTTTTTTCGTACAGCGCGGCGTTGCGCGTCCAGGCGTCGGTGCTGAAAGACATGGCATTCCTCAAGACAGATTCAGACGGCGCGCGTGCGCGCGTCGGGGTTGAGGATCCAAGGGTATCAACAATCGCGGGGCATGTCGGCGGGGCGCGTCGCCGTGCGCCGTTGTTCAGATGTGCCGGGCGGAGGCGCGCCTGGAAAAAACCTCCGGGCCGGCGGCCAGCCCAGGTGGCTCCTTGTCGATTGTCGAGATTCGAAGCGGCGCACGGTCTGCCGCGAGCGCCGCTCTCCAAGTGGCGCACGGCCTACTGCATGTACCACCCATGGCTGACGACGAACGACTGCCCCGTGAACGCCGCGCTGGGGAAGGTCGACAGGAACAGCGCCGTCTGCGCCACGTCCTCGACGGTGGTGAAGATGCCGTCGACGGTATCGCCCAGCATCACCTTCTTGACCACGTCTTCTTCGCTGATGCCCAGTTCCTTGGCCTGCTCGGGAATCTGCTTCTCGACCAGGGGCGTGCGCACGAAGCCGGGGCAGATGACGTGCGAACGCACGTTGTGCTTGGCGCCTTCCTTGGCCAGCACGCGCGCCAGGCCCAGCAGCGCGTGCTTGGCGGCGACGTAGGCGGACTTGAGCGGCGAGGCTTCGTGCGAGTGCACCGAGCCCATGTAGATCACGACGCCGCCGCGATCGTCCTTGTACATGTGCTTGAGCGCGGCCTTGGTGGTGAGGAAGGCGCCATCGACGTGGATGGCCTGCATCTTCTTCCAGTCGGCGAACGCGAAGTTCTCGATGGGGTTGACGATCTGGATGCCGGCGTTCGAGATCAGGATGTCGATGCTGCCGTAGGCGGTGGCGACGCGGTCGATGCCCTGGTTGACGGCGTCTTCGTTGGTGACGTCCATGGCCACGCCCATGGCCTTGCCGCCGGCCTGCTCGATTTCGCGGGCGACGGCGTCGGCGCCGGCCTGGTTCAGGTCGGCGATGGCGACCGCGGCGCCCGCGCGCGACAGGGTCAGCGCGATTTCCTTGCCGATGCCGCTGGCCGCGCCGGTGACGACGGCCACTTTTCCGTTCAGATTGCTCATGCTGGGAACCTCCGGGTAAGAATGCCGCGGGCCGGGGTGCGCCCGCGGATGCGAGGGGCATGGGTTGATGGTAGCGCTCCAGGATGAGCGCAGCCTGAACGCGACAACGCGGGTAACTTTCTATGTCATTTGCTTCCGCCGCGTGTCCGCCCGGCGCGGGCGCGCTGTCGCGGTGAGGGCGCAAGGTGCATGTCTTCGGCGCCATGCCGACGGCCATGCCAGGCGGAGTTTGTTACCAACGCGCGCCACGCGGCGCATTCCGCCATTGCCGGTGGCGCCGGGCTGCGCGAGAATCCGCCGCATTCGGTCCTATCTCGGTGGGTGGGGACCTGGTTTCTTACAAAGCGAATTCAAGCGTGGCAACAGTCATGAACGGTCGAGCGGGCAAGCAAGGGGCGGCAGGATGGGCGCGCGGCGTCGCGGCGGCCTTGCTGGGGGTGGCGGCGCTGTCGGCGCAGGCGGCCTACGTGGTGGTGGACACCGGCCACACGCCCAAGCAGCCGGGCGCCACGGGCGCCAGCGGCCGGGTGGAGTACCAGTACAACCTGGACCTGAGCGGCGCGGTGGCCACGGATCTGCTGGCGCTGGGCGACCGCGTGACGCGCGTGTCGGCCGATGGCGCCGAGATTGCGCTGGGCCGGCGCGCGTTGACCGCGCCGGACGCGGACTTCTTCATCTCTATCCACCACGATTCGATGCAGCAGAAGTACATCGATGCCGGCCGTCAGCGGGAATTCGCGGGCTTCGCCATCTTTGTCTCGCAGCTCAATCCCCGCTACGAGGACAGCCTGCGATGCGCCAAGGCCATCGGCGAGGCGCTGGTGGCAGCGGGCGAAAAGCCGTCGCTGTACCACGCCGAGCCCATCGCGGGCGAGAACCGGCCTTTGCTCGATCGTCGCCTGGGCGTGCATCGCTACGATGGGCTGGCGGTGCTCAAGACGGCGGCGATGCCAGCGGTGCTGGTGGAGGCTGGCGTGATCGTGAATCCCGACGAAGAGGCGCGCCTGGCGCGGCCCGAGACAATCCAGCGCCTGGCGCGAGCGATCGCGGACGGCACGCACGCCTGTCAGCGGCGCTAGCGCGGCGCGGGGCGGCTGGCGGACGAATGCGGGATGAAATGGCTGGGGATGGATAAAATCCGGCATTCGACTGGCGGGCCGCCGCGCCCGGGGCGACGCGGTTGCGCAGGGCGGGGTCGATGCCGTCCATGGCATGCGTTCCGAGAACAAGGACTGATGATGCTGAAAAGAAAACTGACGATGTTGGCCGCGGGCCTGGCGCTGTCCATGGCCGGAGTGTCCGCCGCGGTGGCGCAGACGCAGGCGCCGGCGGCGCAGCAGGAGGAACCCGAGCGCTACGGCCCGTTCTTCTTCCTGCCCAGCCAGCCCAATCTGCTGGTCTACGTGGGCGCGGTGGGCGCCAACGACATGCTCAATCTGAAGAAAGCGCTGCGCGAGCATCCGACCATCTCCACCCTGATCCTGCAGAACAATGGCGGCGGCCTGGTGCATATCGGCTTGGTGGTGGCCGAAGAGGTTTACGAGCGCGGGCTGAACACCTATATCCCGAAGGACAGCTATTGCGCGTCGGCGTGTTCGTTTGTGTTCTTCGCCGGCCGCCAGCGCCTGGCCGAAGGCCGCCTGGGCGTGCACCAGATTTCCGCGCCCGAGATGACGGGCGAACAGGCGCAGTTCGGCGTGTCGGACATCGTCGCGACCCTGCCGAAGTACGGCGTGTCGGCCGACGTGCTGGGGATCATGTTCAGCACGCCGTCCAAGGAGATGTATTTCTTCTCGCCGCAGGAGATCATCAAGTACGGCATCAACCGCACCGGCAACGTCAGGACGGCCAGCAATGACGTGCAGCCGGGCACGGGCCAGCGCGCGGCGCCTGCCACGGCGCCTGCCGCGGCGGCCGCGCCGCAGGCGCAGTCGCCCGGGGATGCCAAGTTGCCGCCGCGCAAGCCGGCTTCGCCGGATGCCGCGCCGGCGCCGGCCGGCCCCGTGGCAAATCCGTACATGCCCAAGGAAACCGCGCCGGCCGCGATCACGGATGAGCAGAAGGCGATCAACGCCGCGGCCCTGATGATCCAGGCGGGCAGCGGCACCAACGAGGAAGCGCTGAAGTTCACGCGCGAGTTCTACGCCGATTCGGTCGACTACTTCAAGAAGCAGCGGCCGAAATCCGAGATTCTGGCGGACAAGGAGGCGTACTTCGCGCGCTGGCCGGTGCGGCGTTTCGTGGTCGACCAGAGTTCGCTGCGGGCCAAGTGCCAGGACCAGATGTGCATGGTCAAGGGCCTCTACGATTACAAGGTATCGAGCCCGGAGCGCGGCAAGACCGCGACCGGCACGTCGAATTTCACTTACGTCCTTGACCTGCGCAACCGTTACCGCATCGTCATGGAAGACAGCGAGGTCATCAGCCGCTGACGCAGCGGCCCGATGCCAGGGAGAACTGCAATGAGTTTCAGGAATCGCGCGGCGCAGTTGCTGTGCCTGGCGGGATTGGGCGTGGCGGCGGCGCCGGCCCTGGCGATCAACTGCCAGAAGGCCAGCACTCCCTCCGAGAAGCTGATCTGTTCGGATCGCAAGGCGGTGGCTGCCGATGGCGAGCTGAACCGCGCCTATGCGGCGGTGCTGAAGCAGGCGCCGGACGAGGAGATCCGCAAGATGCTGGTGGATAGCCAGCGGCGCTGGATCGAGGCCCGCGACCAGGCGCTGAACGGGCTGACCGATGATTCCGATGCGCTGCAGGACGACCAGACGCCGGGCGGCCTCGCGGCGGACATGATCCTCAACCGCGTCGCCGCGCTCAAGGAGATCAGGAAGGGCGACAAGCTGCCCGCCATGATCGCCACGGCGCTGCGCCAGCGGGAGTTCAACAAGCAGTTCACGGGCGGCCCCTATGCCGGTTTCGACGTGTCCTGCGACATCCTGCCGCCGGACTACAAGTACTACGCCTGTTTCGCGACCCGCCATTACCAGAACAACGACCGCATCTGCAGCGTGGAGGAATACTGGGCCACGGGCTCGGTCTACGTGCAACGCTATGTGGCCAAGGTGGTCGACAACAAACCGGTGCCGGTGGCGTCCTGCTCGTTCAATGGCAACGACGCCAACTGCCCGGGCAGCATTGCCGATGACGCGCACTGGAACACCGGCCCCGAGGTGCACAAGGTGGACTACTCCTCCAAGCCGCTGCCCAAGGTGGACGGCGAAGTGCACGACGACGATGAGTATGGCTGGCTCAAGTCCTGCCTGAGCGACGCGTCGTTCCCGCTGTCCAATCCGAAGGACGCCGGCCGCTAGCCGGGCCGGGCCGCGTCAGGCAGCGTCGTCGGCGGCGGCCCGGGCCAGGCGCTTGCGGTGGTGCCTGGCGTCAGGCCTTGGCGGCGGCTGGCACCGACGAGCCGCCAGTGCGCAAGAGCAGGAAGCCCGCCACCGCCGAGGCCAGCGAGCCGGTCAGGACGCCGATCTTGGTGGCATCGACCGCCGCTGGATCGCTGAAGGCCAGTGCGCCGATGAACAGGCTCATGGTGAAGCCGATGCCGCACAGCAGGGCCACGCCGTACAGTTGCGTGAAGCTGGCGTGGCGCGGCAGGCTGGCCACGCCGGTGCGGATGGCGAGCCACGCAAAGCCGAACACGCCCAGTTGCTTGCCCAGGAACAGGCCCAGCGCCACGCCCAGCGGCACGGGCTGCGCCAGGCTCGACAGCCCCATGCCGGCGAACGACACGCCGGCGTTGGCGAAGCCGAACAGGGGAACGATCAGCAAGGCCACGGGTTTGTGCAGCGCGTGTTCCAGCGCATGCAGCGGCGAATGCTCGCCCGCGCGGCCCTGGTTCCGCGGACGCAGCGGAATGGTCAGCGCCAGCGCCACGCCCGCGAGCGTGGCATGGACGCCGGACTTCAGCACGAAGTACCAGAGCACCGCGCCGATCAGCAGATAGGGCGCCAGGCGCAGCACGCCGGCCCGGTTCAGGCAGAACAGGCACGCCAGCAGGGCCCCTGCCATGCCCAGCGCGAACAGGTTCAGCTCGGAGGTATAGAACAGCGCGATGATGACGATGGCGCCCAGGTCGTCCAGGATCGCCAGCGCCGTCAGGAAGACCTTCAGCGAGGTCGGCACGCGGCTGCCCAGCAGGGCCAGGATGCCCAGTGCGAAAGCGATGTCGGTGGCGGCGGGGATGGCCCAGCCGCGCAGGGTGTCGGGGCTGCCCAGGTTCAGCAGCACGTAGATCAGCGCCGGCATGGCCATGCCGCCCAGGGCGGCGATGCCAGGCAGCACGATGCGAGCCGCGCCGCGCAACTGGCCGTCCAGCACCTCGCGCTTGATCTCCAGGCCGACCAGCAGGAAGAACACCGCCATCAGGCCATCGTTGATCCAGTGCAGCACCGATTCCTTGAGTAGCACGGGGCCGGCCTGGAAGCCGAGCTTGGCGCCGAGGATCTCGAAGTAGCCGGGCGCCAGGGGGCTGTTGGCGACGATCAGGGCGACCACCGCCGCCAGCATCAGCACGTAGCCGCCGAGGGCTTCGGAACGCAGGAACGCCTGCAGGAAAGAGACGGGCCGGGACGGGGGCGAGGCCTGCAGGGTCACTATTCACTCCTTGCGTGCTGCGATACAGCGTAAAACCTGAATTTTACCTGAATTGAATGCGTCGCGAGGAGCGGAAGGTCTTGATTTCTATAGGATTTGGTGTGATCGTCTCGACAATTCAATGCCACAGCAACGCGTTCATGGCCTCGACCAGCCGGTTGCGATAGCGCGGCAGCAGCGCCCGCACGCGCGCCTGGCGTTCGGACCATTCGGCCGGCTCGGCGCCGGCGGCGATGCGCGGCGACGCCCAGATCGGGTCGGGGAAATGGCGGTCGCCGCGCCAGCGCGGAATCACGTGCCAGTGCAGGTGCGGCACCATGTTGCCGAGCGAGGCCAGGTTGATCTTGTCGGGCGCCAGGATCGATTGCTGCGCTTCCTCGACCACGTACACCGCGCGCATCAGCAGGTCGCGGCCGTGGGTCGACAGGCTGGTCATCTCGGCCAGGTGGGCGTTCCAGATGACGCGGGTGAAGCCGGGGTAGTCGGGTTCGTCCACCTCGATCAGGCGCAGGTGCGGGCCGCGCCACAGCAAGGTGCCGCCGTCGGTCTGGCACAGCGGACAGTCGGGGTCGCGCGCGCTCAAGGCAGCACCTTGCGGTATTGGATGAAGCCGGAACGGTCGGCGATGCGGTCGTATAGCTGCATCGCGGTGGCGTTGGTTTCGTGGGTCAGCCAGTAGACACGGGCGCAGTTGGCGGCGGCCGCTTGCGCATAGACGTGTTCGATCAGCTTGCGGCCGGCGCCGGTGCCGCGGGTTTCCGGATCGACGTAAAGGTCCTGCAGATAGCAGTAGTCGCCCGCCGTCCAGGTCGAGCGGTGGAAGATCCAATGGACCATTCCGACCGCGCGGCCGCCGTCGTAGGCCAGCGCGGCATTCACCGGCTCGGCCGGATCAAGGAAACGGGCCCAGGTGTTGCGCGTGACGGCGTCGGCGATGTCGACGCGGTAGAAGTCCTGATACCCCTTCCAGAGGGGCAGCCAGACATCAAAATCGGCGGCGACGACGGGACGGATTTCAGCCGAGCTCATGGGCAAGGTCTCCTGCGGGTCAGAGTTGGTTTTCCAGGGCTTCGACGATATGTCGCAGCACTTGAAGGCGAGCGTAGCGCTTGTCATTGGCCGACACCAGGTGCCACGGCGCATGCTTGACATCGGTGCGCGCCAGCATTTCGTTGGTGGCCGCGGCGTATTCCTTCCATTTGTCGCGGTTGCGCCAGTCGTCGGGCGTGATCTTGAAGTTCTTGAAGGGCGATTTCTCGCGGTCCTTGAAGCGTTCGAGCTGGACGTCGGCGGTGATCGCCAGCCAGAATTTCAGCACCAGCGCGCCGCTGCCGGCCAGTTGCGCCTCGAAGTCGTTGATCTCGGCGTAGGCGCGGCGCCAGTGGGCGGGCGGGGTGATTTTCTCGACTCGCTCGACCAGCACCCGGCCGTACCAGGAGCGGTCGAAGATGGCGATGCGCCCCTGGCGCGGCACGTGGCGCCAGAAGCGCCACAGGTAAGGGCGGGACAACTCGTAGCTGTTGGGCGCGGCCACCGGGGTGATGTCGAACTGGCGCGCATCGAGCGCGTGGGTGATGCGGCGGATGGCGCCGCCCTTGCCGGCGGCGTCCTGGCCTTCGAACACTAACACCAGCGAACGTTCCTGGAATTTCCTGGAGCGGGCCGCGCGCGCCAGCCGGCCCTGCAGCAGTCCCAGTTCGGATTCGTAGTCGTCACGGTCGAGCTTGGCGTCGTAGTCCAGTTGGCCCAGCCGGTCGAGGATGCGGGCCGGACCGGTGTGGGCCACGAACGACGCCGGGATGCGCGGCACGCGGTTCTGGCGCATGGCGGCCAGCACGGCCTCGGCGGTGCGCGCGGCGCGCATGTTCTCGTCGGCGCTGGGGATCACCACCCACGGCGCATGGCCGCTGTCGGTGTGGTTGATGACGACCTGGCCGCTGTTGCGGATGCGGTCATATTTCTTGTGCACCTTGAGGTCGATCGGGCTGACCTGCCAGGAGGTCTCGGGGCTGGCCAGCAGGCGCTTGGCCCGCGCCTGCTGGGCCTCCGATGACAGGTGGAACCAGAGCTTGAGGATCTGCACCCCCTCGGCGGCCAGCATTGCCTCGAAGCGGCGGATGGCGACCGACTGCGCCTCGATGCTGTCCTGATTGGGGTGTTTGCGCGCGGCTTCGCGGATCAGCGGCGTGTACCAGGAGCCAAAGACGATGCCCGTGCTGCCCTTGGGTGGCAGATCTTTCCAGTAGCGCCACATGGGCGGACGCTCGAGCTCGTCGCCTTCCGGAGGACCATAGGCCAGCGTCCTGATGTGGCGCGGGTCCATCCATTCGTTGAGCAGGTTGATCGTGGCGCCCTTGCCGGCGCCGTCGATGCCGGCCACCACCACCAGCAGGGATTTCTCGGCCTTCTGCAGGCGCTGGTACTGCGCGTTCAGCAGCGCGACGCGCAGCCGGGCTTCCAGCGGCTTGAAGGCTTCCTTGGACAGAACGGGGTCGGCTTCGGCTTCGGCGAACATGGGGGTTCCGTGGGATCGGCGATCTTGTGACCGGCCGATCTTGCGGGATATCCCGGCGGCGCGCAAGTGCGCCGCCGCGGGAACCTTGCGGGCGCTGGCTAGAGGGCGTCGACGGGGATCTTCAGGTAGCGCACACCGTTGTCTTCCGGCGGAGGGAAATGGCCGGCGCGGATATTGACCTGGATGGCCGGCAGGATCAGCGTGGGCATCGACAGGGTGGCGTCGCGCCGCGTGCGCATGGCGACGAATTCGTCTTCGGTGACGCCGTCGCGCACGTGGATGTTGGCGCGGCGCTGTTCGGCCACGGTGGTCTGCCACGCGGCCTCGCGGCCGGCGGGCGGATAGTCGTGGCACATGTAGAGGCGGGTGTCGTCCGGCAGGCTCAGCAGGTGCCGGATGGAGCGGTACAACTGGCGGGCGTCGCCGCCGGGAAAGTCGCAGCGCGCGGTGCCGACGTCCGGCATGAACAGGGTGTCGCCGACGAAGACGGCGTCGCCGATGCGGTAGGCCATGTCGGCCGGCGTATGGCCGGGTACGTGCATGGCGCTCGCCGTGAGGGCGCCGATCTGGAAGGTTTCGCCATCGGCGAACAGGCGGCCGAACTGCGAGCCGTCGAGCTGGAACTGCGGCTCTAGGTTGAAGATCTTCTTGAACACGCCCTGCACGGTGCGGATGCTCTGGCCGATGGCGATGACGCCGCCCAACTGGCGCTGCAGGTAGGGCGCGGCCGACAGGTGATCGGCGTGCGCGTGGGTCTCGAGCAGCCATTCGGTGCGCAGGCCGCGTTCGCGGACGTAGGCGGCTACCCGGTCGGCGCTGGCGGTGCTGGTGCGGCCGGACTTGGGGTCGTAGTCGAGCACCGAATCGATGATGGCACAGGCGCCGCCGGGCGCGGGCTCGTGCACCACATAGGTAACGGTGGCGGTGGCCGGGTCGAAGAAGGCCTGGATATGCGGGTTCATGGGGAGGCGCCTGGAGCAGAGGAGGGTGTGCGCATAACAATATATATTTTTCAATAATATTGTTGGATAGTTTATCGGTCAATATAATGATCAAACTCTTTTACGCCGATTGACCCCCATCAAATGCTGACTGCCCTGAACGATTGCGAGGTCGCCGCGCTGCGCGAATCCGCCTCCCAGGCCTGCGCGCTGCTCAAGGCGCTGGCCAACGAAGACCGGCTGCTGCTGCTGTGCCAACTGGTGCAGGGCGAGCGCAACGTCGGCGAACTGGAATCCCTGACCGGCATCCGCCAGCCGACGCTGTCGCAGCAACTGGGCGTGCTGCGCGATGAGGGCCTGGTGAGCACCCGGCGCCAGGGCGAGTACGTGTACTACCAACTGGCCAGTTTCGAGGTCAACCAGGTCATGAAGACGCTGTCCAGCCTGTATTGCGGCCGTGCCATGGCGGCGCTCGCGTCATGATCGACCTGTCCGCCTTCACGCCCGCAAGCGCGCTCGGCGGCGGTGCGGTCATTGGCGTGGCCGCCGTTCTCATGATGCTGGGCGCGGGCCGCATCGCCGGCATCAGCGGCATCCTCGGCGGGCTGTTGCCGCCTGATCGCAATGCCGGCTGGCGCCTGGCGTTCCTGCTGGGGTTGTGCCTGTCTCCCTGGTTGTATCGGTTGGGCAGCGCGCTGCCGCCGATCGTGGTGGAAGCGGGCAATGCAAGGCTGATCGCGGCCGGCCTGCTGGTCGGCATCGGCACGCGTTTCGCGTCGGGGTGCACCAGCGGCCACGGCGTCTGCGGGCTGGCGCGCGGCTCGCGCCGTTCCCTGGCGGCGACGGCGCTCTTCATGGCGGCGGGGTTTGCCACCGTGTATGTCGCGCGGCACCTGATCGGAGGCTGACATGGTGGCCTTGTTCGCGTTTCTCTCGGGATTGGTGTTCGGGCTGGGACTGCTCGTTTCCGGCATGGCCAACCCCGCCAAGGTGTTGGGCTTCCTGGACCTGGCGGGAAGCTGGGATCCTTCGCTGGCGTTGGTGATGGGCGGTGCGCTGGCCGTGACGGCAGCGGGCTTTGCCTGGTTGCGCCGTCGTCGTGCCAGCCTGTCCGGCGAGCCGCTGCATTGGCCCACGGCCACGCGTATCGATCCGCGGCTGGCGTTGGGCAGCCTGGCGTTCGGCGCGGGTTGGGGGCTGGCGGGTTTCTGCCCCGGCCCGGCGCTGGTGGCGGCGGCGGCCGGCGTGCGGGAGGCACTGATCTTCGTGGCGGCCATGGTGGCCGGCATGGCGCTGTACTCGGCAATTCAATATATGACGAACCGGCCGTCCCGGACCGGTCGATAGCAGGGAGACGAGCATGCAGACGGCAGCACAGGCGCAGCGCGATTTCGACGTGGTGGTGGTCGGAGGCGGTTCGGCGGGCATCGGCGTGACCGCCAGCCTGCTGCGCCGCCGTCCGGACCTGCGCATCGCGGTCATCGAACCCAGCGACAAGCACTACTACCAGCCGGCCTGGACGCTGGTCGGCGGCGGCGCGTTCGATGTGACCAAGACCGTGCGGCCGACAAGGGCGGTGATGCCGGGCCGCGCCACCTGGCTGCAGGTCGCGGCGGCCGGTTTCGAACCCGAGGCCAACCAGGTCCGGCTGGCCGATGGCAGCGCGGTCAGCTACCAGCAATTGATCGTGTGCCCCGGCCTGCGCCTGGCCTGGGACAAGGTCGAGGGCCTGTCGGAAACGCTGGGCCGCAATGGCGTCAGTTCCAACTACCGCTTCGACCTGGCGCCCTACACCTGGGAGCTGGTGCGCGGCCTGAAGGGCGGCAAGGCGCTGTTCACGCAGCCGGCCATGCCGATCAAGTGCGCCGGCGCGCCGCAGAAGGCCATGTACCTGGCGTGCGACCACTGGCGCCGCAGCGGCGTGCTGGATCGCATCGATGTCGAATTCGACCTGGCCGGCGCGGTGCTGTTCGGCGTGCCGACCTTCGTGCCGCCGCTGATGCGCTATGTGGAAAGCTACGGCATTTCGCTGGCGTTCAATTCGGCGCTGGTGGCGGTGGACGGCCCGGCGCGCAAGGCGTGGTTCGACGTCAAGGACGCCGAGGGGGCGGTGACCCGTGTCGAGAAGTCATTCGACATGCTGCACGCGGTGCCGCCGCAGGTGCCGCACGAATTTCTGCGCCAGAGCGCGCTGGCCGATGCGGCCGGCTGGTGCGAGGTCGATCCGGCCACGCTGCGCCATGTGCGCTACGACAACATCTTCGGGCTGGGCGATGGCATCAGCACCACCAACGCCAAGACCGCGGCGGCGGCGCGCAAGCAGATCGTCACGGTGGCCGAGAACCTGCTGGCGGTGCGCGAAGGGCATGCGCTGCCGGTCACGTACGATGGCTATGGCTCGTGCCCGCTGACGGTCGAGCGCGGCCGCATCGTGCTGGCCGAGTTCGGCTATGGCGGCAAGCTGCTGCCCACCTTCCCGCTGGACCCGACCGTGCCGCGCAAGAGCGCCTGGTTCCTGAAGGCGACGATGCTGCCGTGGATCTACTGGAACGGCATGCTCAAGGGCCGCGAATGGCTGGCCCGTCCGTTGGGCAATTGAGCCTGCCGTTGCCGGCGGCGATGCCGCGCCCGGGCTTTGCCGGTCCCGGGCGCGCCTTTCTTCTTACCCTTGTTATTCGTAGGTGCGGATGTCGTCGATGACCTTGCCGTCGTTCGGCAGGGAGCCGGCCTCGGCCCATTCGACGTCGCTGCGCAGCTTGGTCACGTCGCGCACCGATTCGGCGATGCGGGCGCCGAGGTCTTCGCCGCGCACGCGTGATTCCACCCGCAGCACCATTTTGTCCGAACCGGTGGTGCCGCTGATCACCAGGCGTGCCCGCAGGATTTCCGGATGGCGGCGCACCACGTCGGCCACCTGCGACGGATGCACGAACATGCCGCGCACCTTGGTGGTCTGGTCGGCGCGGCCCATCCAGCCCTTGATGCGGGTGTTGGTGCGGCCGCAGGGCGAGATGCCGGGCATCACCGCCGACAGGTCGCCGGTGCCGAAGCGCACCAGCGGGTAGTCGGGGTTCAGCGTGGTGACCACGACTTCGCCCACTTCGCCATCAGGCACGGGTTCGCCGGTACCGGGCCGCACGATCTCGACGATGATGTCCTCGCCCAGCACCAGGCCCTGGCGCGCCGGCGTCTCGAACGCGATCATGCCCAGGTCGGCGCTGCCGTAGGCCTGGTAGCCCTCGATGCCGCGCGCGGCCAGCCAGTCGCGCAGCGACGGCGGGAAGGCCTCGCCGGACACCAGGGCGCGGCGCAGCGAATCCAGCTTCACGCCGAGTTCATCGGCCTTTTCCAGGATGATCTTCAGGAAGCTGGGCGTGCCGGTGTAGCCGCTGGGCGCCAGGTCCTGGATGGCGCGCACCTGCTGTTCGGTCTGGCCGGTGCCGCCGGGGAACACGGTGCAGCCGACGGCATGGGCGGCGGTCTCCATCATCGAGCCGGCCGGCGTGAAGTGGTAGGAAAAGCAGTTGTAGGCCAACTCGCCGGCGCGAAAGCCTGCGGCGTACAGCGCGCGGGCAAAGCGCCAGTAGTCGGCGCGGGCGCTTTCAGGTTCATAGATCGGGCCGGGCGAGGCGAACACGCGCATGGCTTCGCCCCAGCCGATGGCCGAGAAGCCGCCGAAAGCCTTTTGCGGTCCGGCCGGTTGCGCGGCCTGTTCGCGGCTGTGCTGCTGGCGTTCCAGCAGCTCGTGCTTGCGCAGCACCGGCAGGCGCGCCAGCGCGGCGCGCGAGGTGACCGTGGCGGGGTCGGTGCCGCGCAGTTGCTCGGCAATGGCCGGCGCGCGGGCGATGGCGCGGGCGATGGCGTCGGGCAGGGCCGCCATCAGGTCGCGCTCGCGTTGCTCGGGCGCTCGGGTTTCCAGGACATCGAAAAACTCGGACATGGGATCGCACCCTCTCGTGTGCCGTACTGCGGTGTCGTTGCCGGCGGCGAGCCGGACCGCGCCGGCGTCGCCGCTCCAGGGATCAGGCCAGCCAGCGTTTGCGGCGGCGGTAGAACTTGTTGTCGCGGAAACTCTTGCGCTCGCCGCTGGAAATGCCCAGGTAGAACTCTTTCACGTCCTCGTTCTGGGCCAGGTCCTGCGCGGCGCCGTCCATCATCACGCGGCCGTTCTCCAGGATGTAGCCGTAGTCGGCATAGCGCAGCGCGATGTTGGTGTTCTGCTCGGCCAGCAGGAAGCTGACGCGCTCGCGCTGGTTCAGGTCGCGCACGATCTCGAAGATCTCCTCGACGATCTGCGGCGCCAGTCCCATGGACGGCTCGTCCAGCAGGATCATGTTGGGGTTGGCCATCAGCGCGCGGCCGATGGCGGTCATCTGTTGTTCGCCGCCCGAGGTGTAGCCGGCCTGGCTGGCGCGGCGCTGCTTCAGGCGCGGGAAATACTGGTAGACGCGCTCCAGCGCCGCGCTGGTGTCGCCGCGGCTGAGGTCGCGGGTGTAGGCGCCCGTCAGCAGGTTCTCTTCGATGGTGAGGTGGGCGAAGCAATGGCGGCCCTCCATCACCTGCACCACGCCGCGCTTGACCAGTTCGGCCGGCGACAGCTTTTCGATGCGCTGGTCGCGGTACTGGATGTGGCCCTTGGTGACGTCGCCGCGCTCGCCCTTGAGCAGGTTCGAGATGGCGCGCAACGTGGTGGTCTTGCCGGCGCCGTTGGCGCCCAGCAGGGCCACGATCCGGCCTTCCGGCACCTGCAGGGACACGCCCTTGAGCACCAGGATGACGTGGTTGTAGATCACCTCGATGCCGTTCACATCGAGCAGTACCTTGGGGGTGTCGGCGGTAGTAGCGGTAGTCGTTGCTGCGGTCATGGCGGTTCCTGCGGCTTGGTGGCGGCCGACGCCGTGGGGCGCCGGCCGCCGGTTCACATCAGTTCTCGCAAGTGCGGGGCGTGATGTTCTTTTCCTTGGCGTACTTCGCCGCGGCTTCCTTCACCATCGGGTCCAGCAGGGTCTTGTCGGCCTGGTACCAATCCGAGACGACCTTGAACTTGGCGCCGTCCCACTGCACGATGCGGGCCCAGTCGTCGCCCTTGTGGTTGCTGCATGAGGTCTTGACCGGGCGCATGATCTGGCCGAAGCCCAACTGGTTCAGGCGTTCCTGCGTCAGGTTCAGGTTCTCGAAGCCCCAGCGCACCTGGTCGGGCGTGAGCGCCTTGCCCTTGCCGAACTTTTCCTGCGCGGTGCGGATCGCCTCGACCTGCAGCATCGAGATCATCATGCCGCGGGTGTGGGCGATGGTGCCGAGCGTGGTCTTGCCCGTCTTGTCCGAACCCTGGCCCTTGTCGTAGACGTACTTCTTCAGATCGTCATAGACCTTGTCGTGGTCGGCGCCGCTGTTGTGGATGGTGATGGCGTTGTAGCCCTTGGCGACATCGCCCAGGTCCTTGACGTCGCCTTCGGAGCCGGCCCACCAGATCGCGTACATCTTGTCGCGCGGGTAGCCGCTGGCCTGCGCTTCGCGGATGGCGGTGGGCGTCATGATGCCCGCGCTCCACAGCAGCACATAGGCCGGGCGCGCCTGGCGGATCTGCAGCCAGGTGGACTTCTGTTCCACGCCGGGGGCGGTCACCGGATACAGCAGCAGCTCGAAGCCTTCCTTGGCGGCGCGCTTCTGCAGCAGCGGGATCGGTTCCTTGCCGTAGGGCGAGTCGTGGTAGACCAGGGCGATCTTCTTGCCCTTGAGCTTGTCCATGCCGCCTTCTTTCTTGGCGATGTCCTGGATCATCACGTCGGCGGCGGTCCAGTAGGTGCCCAGCAGCGGGAAGTTCCACTCGAACACGCTGCCGTCGACCGATTGCGACAGGCCGTAGCCCATCGTCTCGACCGGCACCTTGTCCACCATGGCCTTGTCGCTGACCGCGAAGGTGATGCCGGTCGATTGCGTGTCGAAGCCCGACGCGCCGGTGCCCTTGCCCTTCAGGCGTTCGTAGCACTCGACGCCGCGATCGGTGGCGTAGGCGGTTTCGCATTCCTCGTAGGTGATCTTGACGCCGTTGACGCCGCCGTCGCGTTCGTTGACCAGCTTCAGGTAATCCAGCTTGCCATCGGCCCAGGGAATGCCCAGCGGCGCGAACGACCCGGTCCGGTACACCAGCAACGGAACGAACTGCTCTTCCGCCGCCATTGCCGGCGTGGCCACGGCGCCCACGGCGCCGGCTGCGGCCACCAAGGCTGCCGCCAACTTCAGGTTAAGACGCTTCATCTCCATTTACCTCCTGCGTGGTGTTTGGGTCATAAACCCTCGGACACCGGGGTTGGCCCGGTCTGGAGCCGGGTATTCAGGATGTCGGTCGTGGCGCGGATACCGCTACTACCGACGATGATCACAACGGGAGCCGCACCGTCCGGGCCGCGGCGGATCCGGCTTTGCCGGTCCCCAGCGGCGCCCCCTTGAGGGGGGAAGCGCCGCAGGCGCTTTCGGGGGTGGGCCCATCATTAGTGGGGGAAGGGCCAGATGCGGAGCTTTTCCTTGCCGATGCTCCACAACCGCGCCAGCCCGTGCGGCTCGGCGATCAGGAAGAACACGATCAGCGCGCCGAACACCATGTGCTCGACGTGCGCGGCCGTGTCCACCGACAGCGACAGGCCCAGCATGTGCGGCACGTTGGTCAGCGCCACCGGCACCAGCACGATGAAGGCCGCGCCGAAGAAGCTGCCGATGATGGAACCCAGTCCGCCGATGATGACCATGAACAGCAACTGGAACGAACGCGTCAGGTCGAAGGCCAGCGGCTCCCACGAGCCCAGGTGGATGTAGCCCCACAGCGCGCCGGCCACGCCGACGATGAATGAGCTGACCGCGAACGCGGTGAGCTTGGCGTACATCGGGCGGATGCCGATGACCGAGGCGGCCACGTCCATGTCGCGGATCGCCATCCACTGGCGGCCGATGGCGCCGCGCACCAGGTTCTTGGCCAACAGGCTGAAGACCACCACCAGGATCAGCACGAACAGGTACTTTTCCAGCGCGCTCTGCACCGGCAGGCCGAAGGCGGTCAGCGGCGGCACCGAGACGTTGCCCGACGACGAGTAGTTGGTGAAGAACGGGATGCGCAGGAACGCCCAGTCGACGAAGAACTGCGCGGCCAGCGTGGCCACGGCCAGGTACAGGCCGCGGATGCGCAGGCTGGGAATGCCGAAGATCACGCCGACGATGGTGGCGAAGCACCCGCCCAGCAGGATCTGGACGATCAGCGGCATGCCCGGGAAGCGCACGCCGAAGTTCCAGGCGGCATACGCGCCCACCGCCATGAAGGCGCCCGTGCCCAGCGAGATCTGGCCGCAATAGCCCACCAGGATGTTCAGGCCGACGGCGGCCAGCGACAGGATCAGGAACGGGATCAGGATGGCGCGCAGCAGATAGTCGCTGGACAGCGCCGGGATGGCGATGAACGCCACCGCCAGCAACAGCCAGATGAAGACGCGGTCCTGGCGGATCGGGAAGATCTGCTGGTCGGCGCGATAGCTGGTCTTGAATTGGCCGTTTTCGCGATAGAACATGTTTTTATCCTAGAAGGCCGTGGTCAGACGCGGTCGATGATCTTCTCGCCGAACAGCCCTTGCGGACGGAACAGCAGGAACACCAGCGCCAGCACATAGGCGAACCAGATTTCGATGCCGCCGCCCACCAGCGACCCCAGGTAGACTTCGGACAGCTTTTCGCCCACGCCGATGATCAGGCCGCCGAGAATGGCGCCCGGCACCGAGGTCAGGCCGCCCAGGATCACCACCGGCAGCGCCCGCAGCGCCGCGGTCGAGAGCGTGAACTGCACGCCGAACTTGGAACCCCAGATGATGCCGGCCACCAGCGCCACCACGCCGGCCACGCTCCAGACGATGACCCAGATGCGGTTCAGCGGAATGCCGATGGACTGCGCCGCCTGGTGGTCGTCCGCCACGGCGCGCAGCGCGCGGCCGGTGGAGGTGAACTGGAAGAACAGCGCCAGCGCGGCCACCAGCAGCGCGGCGATGACGGCGGCGGTCAGGTCTTCGAGGTTGATGAGCAGGCCGCCTTCGAACACCGAGTCCAGGATCATCAACGGATCCTTCGGCATGCCGACGTTGATGGAATAGACCGAGCTGCCGAAGGAGATCTGGCCCAGGCCGTCGAGGAAATAGCTGATGCCCAGGGTGGCCATGAGCAGGGTGGTGGCCTCCTGGTTGACCAGGTGGCGCAGCACGAAGCGCTCGATCGCCACGGCCAGCAGGAACATGAGGATGGCGCTGACGATGAACGCCAGCACGTTGGCCAGGATCATGTTTTCGAAGCCGAACCAGCGCGGTATCCACTCCGAGAAGCGCGCCATCGACAGCGCCGCCACCAGCACCATGGCGCCCTGCGCGAAGTTGAACACGCCCGACGCCTTGAAGATCAGCACGAAGCCCAGGCCGATCAGGGCGTACAGCATGCCGCTCATCAGGCCGCCGAACAAGGTTTCCAGAAAAAATCCCATCATTCGCCCCTTAAGTCCGTGCAGCCAGTGAGTTTTCTCCCTTCCCCTCGGGGGGAGGGTTAGGGGCGGGGGCTGTTGCCTGCGCTTCGGCGTCCTGGGTGACGGCGGCTTCGCCGCCGACGCCAAGGTACGCTCGGATGACGTCTTCGTTGGCACGAACCTCGTCCGGCTTGCCGTCGCCGATCTTCTTGCCGTAGTCCAGCACCACCACGCGGTCGGAGATGTCCATGACCACGCCCATGTCGTGCTCGATCAGCACGATGGTGGTGCCGAATTCGTCGTTCACGTCGAGGATGAAGCGGCTCATGTCCTGCTTCTCCTCGATGTTCATGCCGGCCATCGGCTCGTCCAGCAGCAGCAGGCGTGGTTCCATGGCGAGCGCGCGGCCCAGGTCGACGCGCTTTTGCAGGCCGTAGGGCAGGCGCCCCACCGGCGTCTTGCGATACGCCTGGATCTCGAGGAAGTCGATGATGTTCTCGACGAACTGGCGGTGCTCGATCTCTTCGCGTTCGGCGGCGCCCAGGCGGAAGGCCTGCGCCAGCAGCCCGCACTTCATGCGCAGGTTGCGGCCGGTCATGATGTTGTCCAGCACGCTCATGCCCTTGAACAGGGCCAGGTTCTGGAAGGTGCGCGCGATACCCATTTCGGCGGCGCGGCGCGGATTCATGCGCGAAAAGCGCTCGCCGCGGAAGGCGATGCCGCCCTGCTGCGGCGTGTAGACGCCGTTGATGACGTTCAGCATCGAACTCTTGCCCGCGCCGTTGGGGCCGATGATGGCGCGGATCTCATGCTCGCGCACATTGAAGGAAATGTCCGTCAGCGCCTTGACGCCGCCGAAGGACAGCGAGATGTTCTGCATGTCCAGCATCACGTCGCCGATGCGCTGGTCGCGGTCGTTGTTGCTCATGGTCTCTACGCGGCTCGGGCGGTGATGGCGGGGAACGTCTTGACCGGGCGGATCTTCAGGTCGGCGGAGATCTTGCCGCTGCGGCCGTCCTCGAACTTCACTTCGGTTTCGATGTACTGGGACTGCTTGCCTTCGAACAGGGCGTCGATCAGCACGCCGTACTTCTGCGCGATGAAGGCGCGCCGCACCTTGCGGGTGCGCGTCAGTTCGTCGTCATCCGGATCCAGTTCCTTGTGCAGGATCAGGAAGCGGCTGATCTGCGAGGCCGACAGCTTCGGATCGGTGGCCAGGTCGGCATTGACCTGTTCGACGCAATCGGCGATGAGCTGGTAGACCTCGTCCTTGCCCGCCAGGTCGGTATAGCCGGCGTAGGGCAGGCCGCGGCGCTCGGCCCAGTTGCCCACGGCTTCCAGGTCGATGTTGATGAAGGCGCACACGTCCTGGCGGCCGGCGCCGAACGCCACCGCTTCCTTGATGTGCGGGAAGAACTTGAGCTTGTTCTCCAGGTACTTGGGCGCGAACAGGCTGCCGTCGGCCAGCTTGCCGACGTCCTTGGCGCGGTCGATGATCTTGAGCTGGCCGTCGGTGTCCAGGTAGCCCGCGTCGCCCGTGTGGAACCAGCCGTCGGCGCTGCGCGCTTCCTGCGTGGCGTCCGGGTTGCGGTAATACTCCTTGAACAGGCCGGGGCTCTTGACCAGGATCTCGCCGTTGTCGGCCACGCGGATCTCCACGCCGGCCACGGGCGGGCCGACCGTGTCGTCGCGCACCTGGCCGTCCGGCTGCACGCAGACGAATACCGAGGTTTCGGTGGAGCCGTAGAGCTGCTTGAGGTTGATGCCGATGGAGCGATAGAACACGAACAGGTCGGGGCCAATCGCCTCGCCGGCGGTGTAGGCCACTCGCACGCGGCTCATGCCCAGCGCATTGCGCAGCGGACCGTAGATCAGCACATTGCCCAGCGCGTAGCGCAGGCGGTCCCAGGCGTTGACCGATTCGCCATCCAGGATGCGGGTGCCGACGCGGCGCGCCAGCTTCATGCAGGCATGGAACAGCTTGCGCTTGAGGTAGCCGGCGTCCTCCATGCGGATCATCACATGGGTCAGCAGGCCTTCCAGCACGCGCGGCGGCGCGAAGTAGTAGGTGGGGCCGATGTCGCGCATGTCGATCGACACGGTATCGGGCGACTCCGGATGGTTCACGGTGAAGCCCGTGACCAGCAGTTGCGTGTACGAGAACATGTTCTGCCCGATCCAGGCCGGCGGCAGGTAGGCCAGCACGTCCTCGCGGTCGGTCAGGTTCTCCATCTCGGACACGGCCCGGGCGCGGTCGATCAGCGCATGGTGCGTCAGCACCACGCCCTTGGGCTTGCCGGTGGTGCCGGAGGTATAGAACATCGCGGCCGCGTGGTGCGGCTGCACCGCGGCCACGGCGCGGGCGAAGAAGTCGGGATGCTGCGTGGCGTACTCGCGGCCAATCTCCTCGAGCCGGTCGTACGACAGCAGCATCGCATCGGTGTAGTGGCGCAGGCCGCGCGGATCGTCATAGACCACGTGCTTGAGCGCGGGGCATTGTTCGCGCACCTCCAGCATCTTGTCGACCTGCTCCTGGTCCTCGACCACCGCGACGCTGATTTCGGCGTCCTGCAGCACGTAGACCATTTCCTGGGCCACGGCGTCCTGGTAGAGCGGCACGGGGATGGCGCCGAGCGATTGCGTGGCCATCATGGCCATGTACAGGCGCGGCCGGTTCTCGCCGATCACGGCCACGTGCATGCCGGGCTGGATGCCCAGCGACGCGAGTCCGTGGGCGACCTGGCGCACGTGCTCCGCCACTTGCGACCAGGTAAGGGTTTGCCAGATACCCAGGTCTTTCTCACGTATCGCGGGCCGCGACCCGCGTACGTCGGCATGCGCGAACAGCAGCGCCGGAAAAGTATCCAGCGCCGCCGGCATCGTTGCGGATGCGGGCGATGAATGTGCCACGTTGTCTCCTCCGGTTTGGGCACATCGCGCCCGTTGCCGCGAGACGCGGCGCGCGAGCGGTTGCGCTTGACCAGTTGGTTTTAGATTTACGGCAGGAGTTAAGGTATAAGGTTGGGTTGCTACCAACTGTCACCATCGCGACATTCAAGGAACTTTTAGGGTATTCCCGATGCAGCTATCCGACTCCCTGCAACTGGCCGCGGCCTGGTTTCGCGTACTCGACGCCGAGCAGCAAGCGCGCGTCGAGCGAGACCTGTCCGTGCAGCAGGTTGCCGCCGGGTCGATCATAGAGCGCAAAGGCGAACTCGCCCAGGCTTGGATCGGCGTGCTGGCCGGCCTGGTGAAGGTGTCGGTGGGAAATGCCGAAGGCAAGGTCGCATCGCTGACCGGCGTGCCCGCCGGCGGCTGGATCGGCGAGGGCTCGCTGCTCAAGCGCGAAGTCCGCAAGTACGACATCGTGGCGCTGCGCGATTCCGTCGTCGCGCGCCTGCCGGCAGCCACTTTCGATTGGCTGCTGGACACCAGCATTCCCTTCAACCGCTACCTGCTGCACCAATTGAACGAACGCGTCGCCCAGTTCATCGGCAAGGCCGAATACGACCGCCTGCTCGATCCGGATGCGCGCGTGGCGCGCTGCCTGGCCGAGCTGTTCAACCCGCTGCTGTACCCCGGCATGGGCATGCGCCTGACGATCACGCAGGAAGAGGTCGGTTACCTCGCGCGCGTCTCGCGCCAGCGCGCCAACCAGGCGCTGCGCAAGCTGGAAGAGGCCGGCCTGCTGAATGTCGAGTACGGCGCCGTGCGGGTGCTGGACCTGGACGGCCTGAAGCGCTACGGTTCCGACCGCGGGGCGCTGGAAGGCGAGCACGCTGTCTGAACGGGGCCGAGACGCCAGCCTTGGTCGACACGGCGCGGGGCTCAGGCGCTGGGGGTGTCGCCTGATCCCCGTCACCCTCTTCGACGGGGTCTCCCTGCCGCAGCGCAACAGGCGAGGGGACGCCAACCGCCCAACAACCATGGCGGATACAAAAGCCAAAAAAGTGCTTGACGATAAATAGCGCGCTATTTAATATTGCACAATGAAATCCAGATCCCAGCCCAAAAGCGCGTTCAACCCGCTGCTGCTAGACAGCCAACTGTGTTTCGCCCTGTACTCGACCTCCCTGGCGATGAACAAGGTGTACCGCAAGCTGCTGCGCGGCCTGGATCTGACGTATCCGCAGTACCTGGTCATGCTGGTGCTGTGGGAACGCGACGCAATCACGGTCACCGACATCGGCGAACGCCTGTTCCTGGATTCGGCCACCCTGACGCCCCTGCTCAAGCGGCTGGAGGCGGCAGGCCTGGTCACCCGGACCCGCGCGCAGGATGACGAACGCCAGGTCATCGTCACCCTGACCCGGCAGGGCCGCGACCTGCGCAACCAGGCCGAAGCCGTGCCCCACGCCATCGCCGCAGCGGCCCAGTGTTCGCTGGAAGAGGCGCAGGGCACCATGAAGTCGTTGCACGAATTGCGGGAAAAGTTGGTCAGCAGTCTTTGATTCGCAGTCTTTGCGGAGGATGATGGCAATCGCTGTCATTCCCGGTTATAAATAGTGCGCGATGTAATCGTGCGCTATCAATTCAGTAAGGGTCGAAGCGGGAACGTTCCCGCCAGCCCGGCAGTCCCTCACCTTCATCCAAAAGGAAAGCACCATGTCCATCGAAAAAGTCCTCTACCGCGCCCACGCCCACGTCACCGGCGGCCGTGAAGGCACTGGCGTCTCCAGCGACGGCAATCTGAACGTCAAGCTGACCACCCCGAAGGAACTGGGCGGCGCCGGCGCGGCCGGCACCAACCCCGAGCAACTGTTCGCCGTCGGCTACTCCGCCTGCTTCATGGGCGCCATGAAGTTCGTCGCCGGCCGCGACAAGATCGCCATGCCCGCCAACGCCACCATCGACGGCTCGGTCGGCATCGGCCCCATCCCCACCGGTTTCGGTATCGAAGCCGAACTGAAGATCTCGCTGCCCGGCATGGACCGCGCCGAAGCCGAAAAGCTCGTCGCCGCCGCCCACATCGTCTGCCCCTACTCGAACGCCACCCGCGGCAACATCGACGTCACCCTGACCATCACCGTCTAAGCAAAGCGCGCGTCCCGCGCGCCAAAAGCAAAGGCAGGATTGCGCCAAGCGCAATCCTGCCTTTTTTCATCCGCTCCACTCCCAAGAACAGGCGGCCCACCAAGCCGTCCGTCACCCGCGCGCAGCGTCATCCGCCAACGCTAAACCAGCGCGTAAGCCCAAAAAGGCCGCCCGCGCGGCCGCCTTTGGGCGGGCCCCGCAAGATCTTCGGCGATAAGCACTCGCGCCATAAAAACGCCAAGCACACCACCCGTCACTGCAACGCAGGAACCAAAGCAATCGCGAGCACGGTGGGGCGGCGGGCGGTGGCGGGCGGGGCGTGTAGATGCGCCCGAGGGAAACCGTAGGGAGCCGAAGGCGTACGAGGTTGACGCAGGGGCAGTCCGGAGCGAACGCTCCGGACCGCAATCGTAGCCCCGCCCGCCACCGCCCGCCGCCCCGCCGTGCGTCTCAAGAACTCAATCCCACGCAACCGCAAAAGAACTAATGCCCCCCCCCAAGATAAGCCGCCACCACAGCCGGATCATGCTTCAACTTCTCCGCACTCCCATGCACAGAAATCCGCCCATTCTCCAACACATACCCATAATCCGCGACATTCAACGCCGCCGCCGCAAACTGCTCGACCAGCAACATCGTCACCCCTTCATCCTTGAGCCGCGCGATGATCCGGAAAACCTCCTCCACCAGGATCGGCGCCAACCCCATCGACGGCTCATCCAGCAACACCAGCTCCGGATTCAGCATCACCGCCCGCGCCATCGCCAGCATCTGCTGCTCGCCGCCAGACAGCGTTCCCGCCAACTGATCGCGCCGTTCCTTCAGCCGAGGAAACAGATCCATCGCCCGCCCCAGGTCCGCCTGCACGTCGCCCTTGGGCCGGCTCCCCGTCAACCGGGGAAATGCGCCCAGCAGCAGATTGTCGGTGACGGAAAGCGTGGGAAACACCCGCCGCCCTTCCGGCGAATGCGCCAACCCCAGCCGCGCGATCCGATGCGACTCCAGCCCGTCGATGCGCTTGCCGCCCAGCGTCACTTCGCCCGCGGTCGGCCGGATCATCCCCGACAGCGCCCGCATCGTCGTCGTCTTGCCGGCCCCGTTCGAGCCGATCAGCGTCACCACCTTGGCCTTCGGGACCTCCATGCTGATGCCGTGCAGCACCTTCACCTTCCCGTAGCCCGCTTCCAGATTCTTGATCGATAGCATGTTGTCGTCCTTGGCGTCAGGCGGGCGCGCCGCCCAGATACGCCTCGATAACCTTGGCGTTGCTCTGCACTTCGTTGGGCAGCCCCTCGGCGATCTTCTGGCCGAAGTCCAGCACCGACACGGTGTCGCACACTCCCATCACGACGTCCATGTGGTGCTCGATCAGGATCAGCGTGATGCCGTGGTCGCGCACCTTGCGGATGATGGCCAGCAGCTCGACGATGTCGGGCGCCGTCAGGCCGGCCGCCGGCTCATCCAGCAGCAGCAATTGCGGATCCAGCGCCAGCGCGCGGGCGATCTCCAGCAACCGCTGCTTGCCGTAGGGCAGGTTGCGCGCCTCCTCGTTGGCCATGCTGTCCAGCCCGACGAACTCCAGCAGCGCCAGCGCGCGGGCGCGGGCGCCTTGCTCCTCGCCCTTCCACTTGGACGTGCGCAGCGCGATGCCCGCCAGCCCGGTGGTGAACGTATGGTGCAGGCCCACCAGCACGTTCTCCAGCGCCGTCATTTCGCCGAACAGTTGCACGTTCTGGAACGTGCGGGCGATGCCCGATGCGGCGATGTCGGCCGGCGCCAGCCCCACCAGCGACTTGCCCGAGAACTCCACCGAGCCGGCCGTCGGCACGTAGATGCCGGTCAGCACGTTCATCATGGTGCTCTTGCCCGAGCCGTTCGGGCCGATCAGCCCGTGGATGGTGCCGCGCTTGATGGTCAGGTCGACCTGGTTGAGCGCCTTCAGGCCGCCGAACTGCATCAGCACCTGCTTGGTCGCCAACAGGGTCTCGCCCTGGCCGCGCGCGCTTTCGGGCGCGACTGCCTCCTGCTCCTTGACCAGGTCCTTCTTGACCGACAGCGCCGCGCGGCGGGTCGAGAAGAACAGGTTGCGCACGAAGCCGACGATGCCGTCGGGCAGGTAGTACACGACGAACAGGATCATGGCGCCGAAGATCGTCAGGCGCCAGTCGGTCACCGCGTCCAGCCAGTAGGAGAACACCGCCAGCAGGATGGTGCCGACCACCGGCACCGCCACGCGGCGGGCCTCGGTGCGGCCCTTGGAGATGGCGATGGCGCTGCCCACCGTCACCAGGATCGCCACGCCCAGCGCGATCAGGCGGAAGGTGCCGATGTCGTCCAGCATCTTGGGCAGCAGCACGATGATCGACGCGCCCAGCAGCGCGCCGGTGCGGCTCTTGCGTCCGCCCATGATGATGGCCAGCAGGAACAGGATGGTCAGCTCGAAGTTGTAGGTGTTGGGCGAGATGTACTGCTCGGAATACGAGTACAACGCGCCCGCCAGGCCGGCGAAGCCGGCGCTGATGACGAAGGCGAACACCTTGTGCCGGTAGACCGACACGCCCATGCAGTCCGATGCGATCGGGCTGTCCCGCAGGGCCTCGAACGAGCGGCCCAGGTGCGACTTGAGGATGCGGTGCACCACGATCAGCGACAGCACCAGCAACGCCGCCACCAGCCAGAAGTACTCGCTCTTGGTCAGGATGTGCCCGCCGATCGACGGCTTGGGGATCTTGATGCCGAGGGGGCCTTCGGTCATGAAGGTCATCTCGTTGATCAGGATCTGGATGATGGTGCCGAACGCCAGCGTCACCATCGCCAGATACGGGCCGGTGACCCGCAGCGCCGGCAGCGCCAGCACCGCGCCGAACGCCGCCGCGATCAGGATGGCCGCCGGCAGCGTCACCCAGATCGGCATCTGCAGGTGGAAGAACAGCACGCCGGCCACATACGAGCCGATGCCGAACAGGCCGGCGTGGCCCAGCGACACCTGGCCGGTATAGCCCACCACGATATCGAGCCCGAACAGCAGGATCGAATAGATCATGATGGTTTCGATAAGGTGCAGGTAGTACGTGTTGGTCACGCCCAGCGGCACGGCGGCCAGGCAGGCCACGGCCACGATGGATAGCACAAGGTGCAGGGGTTTCATCGATTACACCTTCTTGATCGCGGTCTTGCCGAACAGGCCGGCGGGCTTGAAGGTCAGTACGAGCAGCAGCAGGACCAGTCCCGGCACGTCTTTGTACCCCGTCGAAAGATAGAAACCGGTGGTGGTTTCGGCGATCCCCAGGATCAGGCCGCCGACCACCACGCCCATGCCGCTGGACAGGCCGCCGATGATGGCGACCGCGAAGGCCTTCAGGCCCAGCACCGCGCCCATGGTGGCGCCGGTCAGCGTCAGCGGCGCCACCAGCACGCCCGCGAAGGCGGCGGTCAGCGACGACAGGGCATACGAAAACGTGATCACCATGCCGGTGTTGATGCCCATCAGGCCGGCGGCGTCGCGGTCATTGGAGGTGGCGACGAAGGCCTTGCCGTAGATGGATTTGCGGTTGAACACTTCCACCAGCAGCATCATCGCCAGCGCGCCGAACACCACCAATAGCTCCATCGGCAGCACGTTGGCGCCAAGCACCTGGATCGGCGCCTCGGGCAGCGGCGAGGGAAAGCGCAGGTCGTCGCGGCCCCAGACGTTCTCGGCCACGTTCTTGAAGATGATGCCCAGCGCGATGGTGGCCATGATCCAGCCGAACTCCGACCGCGTCTTGATGGCGGGCCGCACGCCGACGCGTTCGACCAGCACGCCTTGCGCGAAGCCGAAGATGCAGACGATGGGGATCATGACCCAGTAGTTCACGCCCAGTCCGACCAGCGTGAGCCCGACCAGCGCGCCCAGCATCAGGGCTTCGCCCTGGCCGAAGTTCAGGGTGCCGGATGTGGCGAAGGTGAGCTGGTATCCGAACGCGATGACGGCATAGATCATGCCTAGCGCGATACCGCTATAGATAAGCTGTAGAAGAATCATGGTATGTGTCGTGAGGCGCTGTGTTCCGTCCCAACCCCCTTGGGCAGAACGCTGTTGTCAGGCGACTGCATGCCGGCGCCCCGCGCACGGGGACGCCGGCGGCGGCGGCCGGGCAGCCGCCGCCGCATTGCTGCGGACGAACTTAGTTGGCCTTGACCACGCGGCCGCCCTTGACCTCGCCGATGACCACTTCCTTGGCGGTAATCGCGTCGTGGTTGTCGTGGGTGAAGGGCTTGTTGTAGGTCATCACCACGCCTTCGACGGGCGTCTGCAGGTTCTCGAGCGCCTCGCGGATCTTCGGGCCATCCGTGGAGTTGGCCTGCTTGATGGCCGCGGCCAGCAGGAAGATCGAGTCATAGCCCTGGGCTGCCGACACCGGCGAGTCGATGCGGTTGTTCTTGGGCTTGAACTTGGCCAGGTAGGCGTCGATGAACGCCTTGCGCTTGGGCGTGTCCGGGTCCTGGATGAAGGTCTGCGGCATGCGCGCGCCTTCGCCATTGGCGCCGGAGTTGTCGATGTAGTTGGCCATCGACAGCGTCCAGCTACCGATGATCGGCACCTTCCAGCCCAGCTTGGCCATGCCGTTGGCGATCTGCGCCAGCTCGGGGCCGATGCCGTAGGTCAGCACGGCTTCTGCGCCCGCGGCCTTGGCCTTGAGCAACTGGGCCGTCATGTCGACGTCCTTGATGTTGAACTTCTCGACGGCCACCGGCTTGATGCCCTTGGCGTCCAGGGCCTTTTCCAGGTCCTCGCGGCCGAGCTGGCCGTAGTTGGTGGAGTCGGCCAGGATCGCGACCTTCTTGAAGCCGCGGCGCGTGATGGCTTCTTCGACGATCATCGGCGCCTGGATGCTGTCGTGCGCCGCGTTGCGGAACACGTAGTTGTCCGGGTATTCCGGCGCCTTGAACTGGTGCGTGATGACGCTGCCGGTGGCGACGTTGTTGAACACCGGAATCTTGGCGTCCTGATAGAAGCGCTGCGAGGCCAGCGCCACGCCGGTATTGATGTAGCCGACCGTGGCCGTGACCTGTTCCTTGTTGATCAGCTCCTGGGCGATCTGCACGCCGCGTTCGTTCTTGGCTTCGTCGTCGCGCTCCACCGCGACCAGTTGCCGGCCGAGCACGCCGCCGCTCTTGTTGATTTCCTCGATGGCCAGGCGCACGCCGTCGCGCATGCTGACGCCCATGGAGGACGAGCCTCCGGTGTAGGGACCGGCCACGCCGATCTTGATGGGGTCGGCGGCGTAGCCCGCGGCCGATACGGCAAAAGCAAGGGTTCCTGCAAGCAGCTTCAAACGAAAATCCATGGATGTCTCCGTTGTAATTAGTAGAACTGCGTGGAAAACCGTGTGCCGGCGCCAGGCGGCGAGGAAAGAGGTTGGTGGCGCGCTCCTGTGTTGCGTGTTGTGACTGTCTGCTTAATCGCTTACGCGAATCTGACCGCGCGGGGTTTTTCCGCGTAAATACCTAGTACGGGCGCACGGGCGCCGGATTCGGGCGCTGCGATGCAGCATGCGATGGAAAAAGATCCGGGAACGCCGAGACGCGACGCCTGCCTGTCGCGCGCGGCCATATTCGGCGCATCCTAGCCAGCGATGCGCCAGGGTGCGCGGAATTTCCTTCCGCCCGGGGCTGGAAATTTATTCCGGCTTGGCCGGCAGGCCGCGCGGCCATTGGGATGCGCGTTCGCAGACCTCGGCCAGCCATAGGGAAAACGCTTGGGCCGCGCCGCCGGGCGGGCGCGAGATTTCGGTGCACAGGTGGTACTGGGATTCACCCGGTGTTTCGATGTCGAGCACGCGCAGCAATTTGCCTTCATCGAGCCATTCGGCGGCGAGGGTGCGGCGGGTCAAGGCGATGCCCTGGCCGGCGCGGGCCGCCGCCAGCATCATGCCCAGGTCGACCAGCCAGACGCCGCGGGCGGGCTCGGGCCAGTCCAATCCCGCCGCGGCCAGCCATGGACGCCAGGGTTCCATCGGGCAGCGCAGCAGCGCGGCGCGCGCCAGGTCCTGGGGACGGTCGAACGGGCCGTGGGCGTCGCGATAGGCCGGCGAGCACACGGCGAACACCGGGTCGGTGGTCAGCGGCCGGGCATGCAGGCCGGGGTATTTGCCGCTGCCGAAGCGGATCCAGACATCGGCGTTTGGCGGCGTGATGTCCAGGTAGGGAATCGACAGCATGATCTCCAGCTCGACGTCCGGATGGGCGGCGGTGAAACCGGGCAGCGCGGGGATCAGCACCTGGCGGGCGAAGGTGGGCGTGGAAACGACCCGCAGGGGCTCGAGCTTGGGTTCGCCGCGCTTGTGCAGCGAGGCGTCCGACAGCAGGTCGAGCGCGGTGCGCACCTGCTCCAGGTATTCGCGCCCGGCGGCGCTCAGGGTGGCGCCTCGGCTGCTGCGGATGAACAGGGTGACGTCGAGCTGCGCTTCCAGCGCGGCGATGCGCTTGCCGATGGCGCTGGCGGTGACGAAGAGTTCTTCGCTGGCGCGCTCGAACGAACCGAGCCGGGCGGCCGCCTCGAAGGCCTGGATGGCGGCCAGCGGCGGCAGGCGCACGTCTTTGGAAGGGGAGGGTCCGCGCATGATCGTCTGGCGGGCCGGCCATGCGCCCGACGAAAGAGTGGCAACCCGGCGATTATAAAAGTGCTGGACCGGGCAGTCCGTCCCCGTATTCCCTAAGCACCTGGGCGATGATCACCCGGTAGCCGTCCAGCCAGCGCGACTGCGCGGCCTTGGCCTGCTGGTGGGCAGGGTGGCGGATCAGGGCCTCCAGGGCTTCAAGCGATTCCCAGTAGTAGACATTGGCGTACAGGCCGCGCGCGGGATCTTCCCAGGCTTCCTCGCCCAGGTAGCCCGGAGTGGTCCGCGCCGCCGTGGCGATGGCCTGGTCGAGCCGGTGGAAGTCGTCGTCGAACTGCTTCTTGGCGAAGATGAAGGTGGCGGTGTAGCGCGCCGGCCCCGGGTGGGCGGGGCCAGCAGGACAGGCGGCGGTATCGGGCATGGCCGGTCAGACGCCCTTTACCGCCAGGCTGATCGCCAGGCCGGCCATGACCACGGCGATGACGCCGTCCAGCACGCGCCAGGCCGAGGCGCTGGCGAAAAAGCGCGCGAACAGGCGCGAGCCGATGCCCAGCACGGCCAGCCACAGCAGGCTGGCGGTGAAGGCGCCGGCGGCGAACGCCATGCGGGCGTCCTCGAAGCCGTGGGCCAGCGAGCCCACCACCACCATGTCGAGCCAGAAATGCGGGTTCAGCAGCGAAAAGCCCAGCGCGCCCAGCATCGCGGCGCGGCGCGAGGGCACCACGTCGCGCGCGGCGGCCAGGCCGCCGGTGGCGGTCCAGGCGCGGCGCGCCGATTGCAACGCGTACCAGGACAGGAACGCCACGCCGAACCACAGCACCGCGGTGGTCAGCCATGGGAACCAGGCGGTCAGGGCCTGCAGGCCCGAGACGCTGGCGAAGATGAAGATGGCGTCGATCAGGGCGCAGATGGCGACCACCGACAGCAGGTGCGCGCGCATCAATCCCTGGCGCAGGATGAATGCGCTCTGCGCGCCGACGACGGCGAACAGGCCCAGCCCGGTGGCCGTGCCGCTGGCCCAGGCGGTGAGGAAGAGGGGGGAGGACAACGTGGCGAACATGACTGCGAACCTTTTGACTGCAACGCCTTGTGGCGGCGCTTGAATACCGGGCCGGCAGCGTCGCGCATGCCGGCAATGCAACATTTTCGCTTGCCGCCAATATGAAATACAGCTAATTTTCCTTCACTATATTAAGCAAAACTAATCCAATGAAAATCGATCATGGCAACCTGCGCGCCCTGGCCGCGGTGGTGCGCGAAGGCAGTTTCGAACGGGCCGCGCTGGCGTTGAGCGTGACGCCGTCGGCGGTGTCGCAGCGGATCAAGGCGCTCGAAGACCGCATGGGCCGGCTGCTGGTCCAGCGCACCGTGCCGGCCGCCGCCACCGCCGACGGTCAGGTACTGGTGCAATTGGCCGAGCAGACCGCGCTGCTGGAGCACGACGCGCTGAACCGGCTGGGCGTGGCGGACGACGATGTGCCGCACGCCAGCATCCCCATCGCCGTCAACCACGACAGCCTGGAGACCTGGTTCGTCGACGCGGCGCTGCAGTTTTCCAACCGCACCCGCGCCACGCTCGACATGCAGTCCGAAGACCAGGACCACACCGCCGCGCTGCTGCGCAACGGCTCGGTGCTGGGCGCGGTGACGACGCTGGCCGATCCGGTGCAGGGCTGCCGCATCCATGCGCTGGGCAGCATGCGCTACGTAGCGACGTGCACGCCGGCTTTCCACAAACGCTACTTCGCGCAAGGCGTGAACGCGCAGACGCTGGCGCAGGCGCCAGTGCTGGTGTTCAACCGCAAGGACGCCTTGCAGGCCCGCTTCGCCCACAAGATCTCCGACCCGGCGCCGTGGCAGCCGCCGGTCTGGTGGGTGCCGTCCACGCGCGCCTTCGTGCAGGCTACGCTGGGCGGGCTGGGCTGGACGATGAATCCGCTGCCGCTGGTGCAGGAACATCTTGACGCAGGTCATCTGGTGCTGCTGCGGGGCCGCGCCTGGGAGGATGTGCCCCTGTATTGGCAGCATTGGCGGGTAAACTCCGAGGCCATGGAAGCTTTGACCGACTCGGTTCTGTCAGCCGCCCGCAGCCTGGTCCGGCGGCGTTAACCCTTTAGGAGAACACCTCATGAACATCCGCAAGTTCGCCGCTGTCGCCATCCTGGGCCTGTGCGCGGCCGGGTCCGCCTGGGCCAAGGACTACAAGGTTGGCGAGGTCGAGGTCGATGATCTCTGGGTGCGCGCGTCCGCGCCGGGCCAGTCCAACGGCGCCGGCTACATGGATATCGACAACGATGCCAAGACGCCCGATCGCCTGCTATCGATCTCTTCCGACGCCGCCGAGCGCGTCGAGCTGCATACGGTCGAAACCGCCAACGGCGTGGCCAAGATGCGCCAGGTCGAGGGCGGCATCCCGCTGCCGGCCAATGGCGAGGTCAAACTTTCGCCGGGCGGCTATCACGTCATGTTCATCAAGCTGAAGGCGCCGTTCGCCGAGGGCGCCACCGTGCCGGCCACGCTCAAGTTTGAAAAGGCGGGCGAGGTGGCGGTGCAGTTCAAGGTCAAGCCGGCTTCGCACAATCCCGGCATGAGCCATGACCACGGGACGATGAAGCACTGATCCCGCCAGGCGGTCCGGAATAAAGAAAGGCGGCAGGCTGTTCGAGCCTGCCGCCTTTCTTTTGCCGCCAGCCGGCGCACGGGGCGCCGGCATGTCGATCAATACAGCCCTTGCTGGCGCATCGCGTCGGCGACCTTGACGAAGCCGGCGATGTTGGCGCCGTCCAGGTAGTTCACGTATTCGCGCTCGCTGTGGCCGTGGCGCACGCAATTCTCGTGGATGTCGCGCATGATGGCGTGCAGGCGCGTGTCCACTTCTTCGCGGGTCCACGCCAGGCGGGCCGAGTTCTGGGCCATCTCCAGGCCCGACACGGCCACGCCGCCAGCGTTGCTCGCCTTGCCCGGGGCGTACAGCACGCGGGCGGCGATGAAGGCCTTGGCGGCGTCCAGGGTGGCGGGCATGTTGGCGCCTTCGGCCACGCATTGCACGCCGTTCTTGATCAGCGTTTCGGCGTCGGCCAGCTCCAGCTCATTCTGGGTGGCGCAGGGCAGGGCCACGTCCACGGGCACGTGCCACGGGCGCTTGCCGGGTTCGTAGACCAGGCCGAATTGGCGTGCGTAGGCGTCCAGGCGGCCGCGCAGGTCGTTCTTGACGTGCATCAGCGCCACCAGCTTCTCGTGGTTGAAGCCGGCTTCGTCGACCACCGTGCCGTTCGAGTCGGACACCGTCACGACCTTGGCGCCCAGCGCCATGGCCTTCTCGATGGCGTACTGGGCCACGTTGCCCGAGCCCGAGACCGACACGCGCAGGCCGTCGAACGACTTGCCGACGCGCTTGAGCATTTCCTCGGCGAAGTAGACGGTGCCGTAGCCGGTGGCTTCGGGGCGGATCAGGCTGCCGCCGAAGGTCAGGCCCTTGCCGGTGAAGACGCTGGCGGTGGAGTTCGACAGCTTCTTCATCATGCCGGCCATGAAGCCGACTTCACGCGCGCCCACGCCGATGTCGCCGGCCGGCACGTCGGTGTCCGGGCCCAGGTGGCGGTACAGCTCGATCATCAGGGCCTGGCAGAAGCGCATGACTTCGGCGTCGGACTTGCCCTTGGGGTCGAAGTCGGAGCCGCCCTTGCCGCCGCCCATGGGCAGCGTGGTCAGCGAGTTCTTCAGGGTCTGCTCGAACGCCAGGAACTTCAGGATCGACAGGTTCACCGAGGGGTGGAAACGCATGCCGCCCTTGAACGGGCCGATGGCCGAGCTGTGCTGGATGCGGAAAGCGCGGTTGACCTGCGCCTGGCCCTTGTCGTCGGTCCAGCACACGCGGAACTGGATCACGCGTTCCGGTTCCACCAGGCGCTCGAGCAGGGCGTGCTCGGCGTAGTGGGGGTGCTTTTCGATGAAAGGCCACAGACTCAGCATCACCTCCTGGACGGCTTGCATGAATTCCGGTTGCTGCGGATCGCGCACGGCGACGCTACGCAGGAAGTCGTCCAGACGCTGCACTTTCAACATGATCTCCTTGGGGGCGCTTCGAATGAGTGCGGAGATGCGCTTTTTTGGGGCGTCGAATCTCCGGATTGGTGCAATACGCACCGGCTTGGTGCGAGATTGTAGGGCTAATTTGTTGCCCTGCGCAAAGCCGGGAGGCGCGCCATCATCTTGATATCAAAGCACTTTTTTCTTATTTTATTGGTGACGTATCATACTTTGGCGAGTGGGCGGAGAACCCGAGATTTCATAGGTGAAGCCATGGGGCATTGAATTCACAGGGAAAATTTATATGTCCCCAATATAATTGAGATCTCGGGCGCGGTGTGGGATCGCCGCCTCATAGGGGAATCCGGCCTTTTGGCGGGATATGGTCCTCATCTTGCGAGGTCAGTTCTGCTTTATATGTCCCTAATTTTATTTTGAGCCGAATCATGCTCGGGCGGCGGACTTCGGCTCCCCGCCGCCCGCGTCTTCAGAGCGTGGCGTCGTAGTCGATGGTCAGCGGCGCGTGGTCGGAAAAGCGTTCGTCCTTGTAGATGGCGACGCTGCGCGCGCGGGCGGCGATGCCCGGCGTGGCGATCTGGTAGTCGATGCGCCACCCGACGTTCTTGGCCCAGGCCTGGCCTCGGTTGCTCCACCAGGTGTATTGGTCGGGGCGGTCGTCGATGGTGCGGAACACGTCCACAAAGCCGCGCTTGTCGAAGACGTCGGTCAGCCAGGCGCGTTCCTCGGGCAGGAAGCCGGAGTTCTTCAGGTTGCCCTTCCAGTTCTTGAGGTCGATTTCCTTGTGGGCGATGTTCCAATCGCCACAGATGATGAATTCGCGGCCGGTCTTCTTGTGTTCGTGCATCAACTCGTCGATCCATGGGCCGAAGCGGTCCAGGAAGCGGTACTTGGCCTGCTGGCGTTCGTCGCCGCTGGAGCCGGAGGGCAGGTAGGCGCTGATCACGGACAGGTTTTTCCAGTCGGCGCGGATGACGCGGCCTTCCGGGTCGAACTCCTCGCAGCCCAGGCCGATATTGACGCGCTCGGCCGCGTCGCGCAGGTAGATGCCGACGCCGCTGTAGCCTTTCTTGACGGCATGGTGGAAGTGGCCGGTGTAGCCCGGCGGGTGGCGCAGGTCGTCGGTCAGGTCCTCGTCGGACACCTTGATTTCCTGCAGGCACAGCACGTCGGCGGCGTGCTTTTCCATCCAGGGTTGCAGGCCCTTGCGGAAGGCGGACCGGATGCCATTGAGGTTGATCGACGTGATGCGCAGCAAAGCGGGACTCCTGTAGAGCGGCCGGAAACGGCCGGAACAATGCCAGGAATTTAACCGACTGGGCGACGTTGTCCGGGAAAGGCCCCGACAGCGGATAAAATGCCGGGGTTTGCCACCTCCCGGATCCTCCTCGCATGTCTGCCGCCCACACCGCCTCCGCCACCTCGCTCGACTTTGTCCGCTTCGCCCTGAACGAAGGCGTGCTGCGCTTTGGCAGCTTCAAGGTGAAGTCCGGTCGTATCAGTCCCTATTTCTTTAATGCGGGCCTGTTCAACAGCGGCGCATCGGTCGGCAAGCTGGCGGGTTTCTACGCCCAGGCGCTCCTGGATTCGGGCGTGGCCTTCGACATGCTGTTCGGCCCGGCCTACAAGGGCATCCCGCTGGCCACGGCAACCGCTGTCGCGCTGGCCAGCCATCCCGAGATGCAGGGCCGCAGCGACGTGCCGTTTGCCTACAACCGCAAGGAAGCCAAGGACCACGGCGAAGGCGGCACCCTGGTGGGCGCGCCGCTCAAGGGCAAGGTCGTCATCATCGACGATGTGATCACTGCGGGCACCTCGGTGCGCGAGTCGGTGGAGATCATCCGCAGCGCCGGCGCCGAGCCGGCCGCGGTGCTGATCGCCATGGACCGCATGGAACGCGCGGGCGCCGACGACGCGCTGTCGGCGCACTCGGCGGTGCAGGACGTGGCCAAGACCTATGGCATTCCGGTGGTGGCGATTGCATCGCTGGCGGACATCATGGCGTTGCTGCAGGACGACGCCGCGTTCGCCGAGCACCGCGAGGCGGTGCAGGCGTACCGGACGAAGTACGGGGTGAAGTAAGCGCGAGTCGGCCAAGGCATTGCCGGCCACCGTATCGCGCGACAGGCTCGTCAAGCCTGTGGGTCGGCTCATGCCCAACGACCAACACGCCGCTCGCATGTGCCGCTTGCGCCAGACGTTTGTCGAACGTGGCCAGCGCCGCACCGCGCCATAACGCGAGTTCCAGGTACGAGGCGTCGTAAACGGTAAGCCCGTGTTCGCGGGCGAGCCGCTCGCATTGAGGCAACCAGGCGGTAGAGGGGCGCGATTCGTTGACGACGGGTACGCTGTTCAGCACGGCAGAGAATTTGGCCAATATGGCTGCCGTGGCCTGTTGCTGCCGCTCGACGCGCAAGGTGCCTTGAGCCACTTCCATTGGCCAGATCTGCGGGACAAGGATGGCTTCGCCGTTCAGGTCGTCCAGGATGGCAAACGCCTGTTCGCTGCAGGTTTGACTGGGCAATCGCAGCCAGCTCAACGCAACCGAGGCATCGAGCACGAGCTTCATTCGCGGACCCCTTTGACGGCGTACCACCAGGTGGCTTCGTCGGTGTACGGGATGGCCGGGAACCGTTTCAGTTCTTCTATCGCATTGTGACCCGCTTCGGTCATCAGGGGATTGACCCGCCTGAGCTGCGCTTGCGCCAGACCGTCATGGGTGATGACAACGAACACACCATCGTTTGCGGCTTGGATCATTTCGTCGAGTCGATCCGCAACTTGTTCGCGTGGGATGGATAGGTAGGGGGCGTTCATGGCCGAAATCTCCAGTCGGAATTGACCGGATCATTCTTGGCCAAGCAAAAGGCCGCGACAAGATGCCGCGGCCATAGGAGTGGTCTGATCTTGCGCGCCGCCTCGAGGTCGGGGTGGCGCAGAGGGATCAGTTGTCCAGCTTCTGCTTGAGCAGGTCGTTGACCTGCTGCGGGTTGGCCTTGCCGCGCGCGGCCTTCATGATCTGGCCGACCAGCGAGTTGAACGCCTTCTGCTTGCCGGCGCGGTATTCCTCGACGATGGCCGGATTGGCCGCCAGCACCTCGTCGATCATGGCGCCGATGGCGCCGGTGTCGCTGATCTGCTTCAGGCCGCGGGCCTCGATGATGGCGTCGGGCTCACCGCCGTTTTCGCCTGCCCACATGGCGCCGAACACTTCGCGCGCGATCTTGTTGGAGATCGTGCCGTCGATGATGCGGTTGATCAGCGCGGCCAGGGCCGGCGCCTGCACCGGCGCGTCGGCGATGGCCTTTTCTTCCTTGTTCAGGGTGGCGGCCACTTCGCCCATGATCCAGTTGGCGGCCAGCTTGGCCTGGCCGGCCGGCAGCGCGTGCGCCACGGCCTCGAAATAGGCGGCCAGGTCGCGGCTGACGGTCAGTTGCGCGGCGTCGTAGGCCGGCAGGCCATACTCGGACTCGAAGCGGGCGCGCTGGGCGGCCGGCAGTTCGGGCATGGCGGCGCGGACCTGGTCGACCCATTCGCGCGAGATCACGAGCGTGGGCAGGTCGGGATCGGGGAAGTAACGGTAGTCGTGCGCGTCTTCCTTGCTGCGCATGCTGCGGGTTTCGTCGCGGTCGGCGTCGTACAGGCGGGTTTCCTGGACCACGGTGCCGCCGTCCTCGATCAGCTCGATCTGGCGCCGCGCTTCATACGTGATGGCGCGTTCCAGGAAGCGGAACGAGTTGACGTTCTTGATCTCGGTGCGGGTGCCGAATTCCTTCTGGCCGACCGGACGCACGGAGACGTTGGCGTCGCAGCGGAACGAGCCTTCCTGCATGTTGCCGTCGCAGATGCCGAGCCACACCACCAGGCTGTGCAGGGCGCGGGCGTAGGCCACGGCCTCGGCGGCCGAGCGCATTTCCGGTTCCGTGACGATTTCCAGCAGCGGCGTGCCGGCGCGGTTCAGGTCGATGCCGCTGGCCGGCGAGCCGTTGGCCAGGGTGAAATTGTCGTGCGAGGACTTGCCCGCGTCTTCTTCCAGGTGCGCGCGCGTCAGGTTGACGGTCTTTTCTTCCTCGCCGACGAAGAACGACAGCGAACCGCCCACCACCACCGGCAGTTCGTACTGGCTGATCTGGTAGCCCTTGGGCAGGTCGGGGTAGAAGTAGTTCTTGCGGGCGAACACCGAACGCGGCGCGATCTCGGCGCCGACCGCCAGGCCGAAGCGGATGGCGCGTTCGGCGGCGCCGCGGTTCATGACCGGCAGGCTGCCGGGCAGGGCCAGGTCGACTTCGTTGGCGTGGGTGTTGGGCGCGGCGCCGAACTCGGTGCTGCTGCCCGAAAAGATCTTGGAGTCGGTGGAAAGCTGCGTATGCGTTTCCAGGCCGATGACGATTTCCCAGTTCATGCTTAGGCGTCCTGCTGGGCCGGCGTGGCCTTGTGCCACGTCGTGACTTGTTGGTAGCGGTCGGCGATGGCCAGGAGGCGGCCTTCGTCGAAGTAATTGCCGATGATCTGCAGGCCGACGGGGCGGCGATTCTCGCTTCCTCCGAAACCGCACGGAACCGACATGGCCGGCAGGCCCGCCAGGCTGACGCCCAGCGTGTAGACGTCGGCCAGCCAGTCGGCGGTGGGGTCGTCGCGGTTGTCGCCGATGTTCTTGGCCACCGTCGGGGTCACCGGGCCCATGATGACGTCGCACTGGCCGGCGAAGGCGCGCTGGAAGTCCTGGGCGATCATGCGGCGCAGGCGCTGGGCCTGCAGGTAATAGGCGTCGTAATAGCCGTGCGACAGCACGTAGGTGCCGATCAGGATGCGGCGCTTGACCTCGTCGCCGAAACCTTCGGCGCGCGAGCGGCTGATCATCTCGTTCAGGTCGCCGTACTGCTTGGCGCGGTGGCCGTAGCGCACGCCGTCGTAGCGCGCCAGGTTGCTCGACGCTTCGGCGGGGGCGATGACGTAGTAGGCGGGGATGGCCAGCTCGGTGCGCGGCAGCGACACCGGCACGCGCACCGCGCCCAGGGCTTCGAACTGGGCCAGAGCGGCCTGCACCGCGGCGGCCACGTCCGGGGCCAGGCCGGCGCCGAAGTATTCCTCGGGCACGCCGATGCGCAGGCCCTTCAGGGGCTGGCTGCCGGCGGCGTCGAACTTGCCTTGCGCGGCGTCGAAATCGCGCCGCACGCGGCCCGGTTCGTTGATGGCGGCGTCGCATTTCTCCAGGCTGGTGGCGTCGCGCGGGTCGAAGCCGCTGATGACGTCCAGCAGTTCGAGCAGATCGCGGCTGCTGGGGGCCAGCGGGCCGGCCTGGTCCAGGCTGGAGCCGAAGGCGACCATGCCGTAGCGCGACACGGTGCCGTAGGTCGGCTTGATGCCGCTGACGCCGCACAGCGCGGCGGGCTGGCGGACCGAGCCACCGGTGTCGGTGCCCGTGGTGGCGGCCACCAGGCGGGCGGCGACGGCCGCGGCCGAACCGCCCGACGAGCCGCCGGGCACGGCGGCCGGATCCCAGGGGTTGCGGACCGCGCCGTAGGCCGAGTTCTCGTTGCCCGAGCCCATGGCGAACTCGTCGCAGTTGAGCTTGCCCAGCGACACGGCGCCGGCGGCCTGCAGGCGCTCGACCACGGTGGCGTCGAACGGGCTGACGTAGCCGTCCAGCATCTTGCTGCCGGCGGTGGTGCGCCAGCCGCGGGTGACGAAGGCGTCCTTGTGGGCGATGGGCACGCCGGCCAGCGGGCCGGCATTGCCGGCAGCCAGCGCGGCGTCGGCGGCGCGGGCCTGGGCCAGCGTCAATTCGGCGTCAATATGTAAGAAGGCGTTCAGGCCGCTGGCCGCTTCGGCGGCCGCGAGCGAGCTTTGCGCCAGCTCGACGGCGCTGACCTGGCGTTGGTCGAGGGCCGCGCGCAGGGCGGCGATCCCCTCGAATTGGGTGTGCAGGGCGGGTTGGGTCATGGCTTAATCGAGAACCTTGGGGACCAGGAAAAGACCGTCCTGGGCATCGGGGGCGTTGGCCAGCAGTTCGGCGCGGCGGGCCTCCGAGGCGGATTCGGTCACGGCGTCCTGGCGCAGGCGCAGCACGATGTCCTCGTGGGCCGACAGCGGGTGGGCGAGGGGTTCGACGCCCTGGGTGTCGACGGCCTGCAGCCGTTCGATCAGGTGGAGGATGCCATTGAGCTCGGCCTGCGCGTGGCCGCGCTGGTCCGGGGTCAGTTCGATTCTGGCCAGCCTGGCAATGCGGGCCACATCTGTGTCATTGAGCGCCATGGGGATTGCAAATATAGAGAAGCGGAGGCCGAGGGGGGACTGGGCAGTATGCACATGCCAAACCCGTTACAAAGCTTGAATAGCCTGCATTTATGCGCTATTTCCGGGGAAATTATAAGTTATGATTCACGGTTTAATCGCCGTGATGACAGGCGCACCCAGGCTTTCCTGGGCCGTACGCCCCGCGGCATGACCCCAATTCCCCCCAGAATTTAGCTGAGCTCCCATGTTCGGATTCCTGCGCAGTTATTTTTCCAGCGATATGGCGATCGACCTCGGTACCGCCAATACGCTGATCTACGTCCGCGGCAAGGGCATCGTGCTCGATGAGCCCTCCGTGGTCGCTATCCGTCATGAAGGCGGGCCGCACGGCAAGAAAATCATCCAGGCCGTCGGCCAGGAGGCCAAGCAGATGCTGGGTCGCGTGCCCGGCAACATCGAGGCCATCCGGCCCATGAAGGACGGCGTCATCGCCGACTTCACGGTCACCGAGCAGATGCTCAAGCAGTTCATCCGCATGGTGCACCCGCGCAACATGCTGGCGCCCAGCCCGCGCATCATCGTCTGCGTGCCCTGCGGTTCCACCCAGGTTGAACGCCGCGCCATCCGCGAATCGGCTCTCGGCGCCGGCGCCTCGCACGTGTTCCTGATCGAAGAACCCATGGCCGCGGCCATCGGCGCCGGCCTGGCCGTCTCCGACGCCAGCGGCTCCATGGTCGTGGACATCGGCGGGGGCACCACCGAAGTGGCGGTCATCTCGCTGGGCGGCATGGTCTACAAGGGTTCGGTGCGCGTCGGCGGCGACAAGTTCGACGAGGCCATCGTCAACTACATCCGCCGCAACTACGGCATGCTGATCGGCGAACCCACCGCCGAACTCATCAAGAAGGAAATCGGCTCGGCATTCCCGGGTTCCGAGGTCCGCGAAATCGAAGTCAAGGGCCGCAACCTGGCCGAAGGCGTGCCGCGCAGTTTCACGGTGTCGTCCAACGAAATCCTGGAATCGCTGACCGACCCGCTCAACCAGATCGTCTCGGCCGTCAAGATCGCCCTGGAGCAGACCCCGCCCGAACTCGGCGCCGACATCACCGACAAGGGCATTGCCCTGACCGGCGGTGGCGCGCTGCTGCGCGACCTCGACCGCCTGCTGCAGGAAGAGACCGGCCTGCCGGTGGTGGTCGCCGATGATCCCCTGACCTGCGTCGTGCGCGGCTGCGGCGAGGCGCTGGAACATCTTGAGAAACTGGGCGCGATCTTCATCAACGACTAATTCCGCCCGCCAGCCCGGAGCCCCGCTTTTTCCAGGCTCCGGCCGCTGCGGGGGCTGCGGGCGCGGGCGCCCGGGCTGAGATTCATGCAACGACAAGGGACTCCCCCCCTATTCAGGCGCGGCCCTCCCGCGGAGGTGCGGCTGGTCATCCTGGTCGTCCTGGCACTGGCTCTGATCATCATGGATTCGCAGTGGCGCATGCTGGAACCGGCGCGCCGCGCGATGTCCGTGGCGCTGTATCCCTTCCAGCGCGCCGTCATGGCGCCGCGCGACCTGGTCCAACAGGTCAACGAGTGGGTCAATGCCGCCAACCTCATCCGCACTGAAAACGAAGCCCTGCAGCGCCAGCGCATCGAGTTGGCCCAGGTTGCCACGCACGCGGCCCAGTTGGCCGCCGAAAACGCGCAATTGCGCCGCCTGCTTGGCGTGACCGATACCGTGGCGCAGTCGGCCGTGGTGGTGGAAGTGCTGTACGAGCCCACCAACGCCTTCAACCAGCGGCTGGTGTTCAACAAGGGCAGCAAGGCCGGCCTGGCGCCGGGCATGCCCGTGATCGATGAAGGCGGCGTGGTCGGCCAGATCGTGCGCGTGACCCCCATGACGGCCGAAGCCGCCCTGGTCACCGACGAGCAGGTGTCCATTCCGGTGCAACTGCTGCGCAATGGCCTGCGGCTGATCGCCTTTGGCGGGAACTCTCCCGGCAAGATGGAGGTCCGTTACCTCGCGGCCAATGCCGACATCAAGGAAGGCGATACGATCGTCACCAGCGGTGTCGGCGGGCTGTTTCCCGCCGGCCTGCCGGTGGCCAAAGTAACCTCGGTCGAGCGCGATACCGCTTCCGGCTTCGCGCGCGCCGTCTGCGAACCGCTGGCCCACCCTGAACGCTATCGCCACTTCCTGGTCCTGCAGGTGGACGTGGAACGTGCCGAGTCCAACCGTCAGGAGGTCGATTCCGGTGGATCGGACTAACCAACAATCATCCGGGCAACCGCGGCGCCGGCTGGGCACGCCCAGCAACGTCCACCCGGAACGCCTGTCGGGCCCCGCGCACGGGGTGTTCGTCTGGGGCACCATCCTGCTGGTCTGGCTGGTGTCGCTGCTGCCCTGGCGCCTGTGGCAGGGCGCGCCGGACGTCCTGATCCTGATCATCGCCTTCTGGTGCGTGCACGAGCCGCGCCGTGTCGGCCTGTTCACCGCCTTCTTTTTCGGCCTGCTGATGGACGTGCATGACGCCGGCCTGCTCGGCGAGCACGCGCTGTCCTACACCTTGGTCGCCTACGGCGCCGTGGTGCTGCACCGCCGCCTGCAACGGTTCGACCTCTGGAGCCAGGCCATGCACATGCTGCCTGTGTTCCTGATCGCCCGTTTCCTCACCCAGATCATCCACGCCTGGCTGGCCGGCAAGTGGCCGGGTTGGGATTGGGGCGTCAGCGTGGCCATCACGGCTGCTCTGTGGCCGCTGGCGGGCTGGGTGCTGCACTTGCCGCAGCGCGGCGCCGACGACGCCGAATCTTCCTCCGCCTGACGGCGGCGCCGCGTCTCATGTTCGAATTCAAGAAAACCGGCCAGCAGCAGAAGCAGCGCTTTCGCCTGCGCGCCTGGGTGGGCGGCGTGTTCGCGCTGGCCTGCTTCGGCGTGCTGGTGGGCCGGTTCTGGTACCTGCAGGTCGACCGCTACGAAGGCCTGTCCGAGCGCGCCGACCGCAACCGCATCGCGGTGGTGCCGATCCCGCCGCGCCGCGGCGAGATCCTCGACCGCAACGGCGAGGTGCTGGCGCGCAACTACCGCACCTACACGCTTGAAGTGGTGCCGGCGCAGGCCGGCAACATGAATGCGCTGTTCGAGCGGTTGACGCAGGTGGTCTACATCAGCCCGGCCGACCAACGCCGCTTCAAGCGCCGCGCGGCCGAGTCCAGCCGTTACGCCAGCCTGCAACTGCGCAACAACCTCAATGAAACCGAGGCCGCCTGGTTCGCCGCCCACGCCTTCCAGTTTCCGGGTGTCGAGCTGCGCGCGCGCTGGGTGCGCGAGTATCCGCAAGGCCAGTCCGCCGCCCACGTGGTCGGCTACATCGGCCGCATTGCCGAGGGCGACATCGAGGAACTCGAGCGCGCCGGCCAATTGGGCAATTACCGGGGCACTGACGTCATCGGCAAGAAGGGCATCGAGAAAACCTGGGAAGAAGCCCTGCACGGCCGCACCGGCCTCGAAGAAGTGGAAGTGACCGCGGGCGGACGCCCCATGCGCACGCTGCGCAGGATCGATCCCGTGCCTGGTTCGGACATCATGCTGTCGATCGACCTGGGCCTGCAGAAGGTGGCCGAGGAAGCCTTCGTCGGCCAGCGTGGCGCGCTGGTGGCGATCGATCCCGACACCGGCGAGGTGCTGGCCTTCGTATCGCAGCCTTCGTTCGACCCCAACCTGTTCGTCGATGGCATCGACGTGGACAACTGGCGCATGCTGAACGAATCGCCGGACCACCCGCTGATCAATCGGCCTCTGTACGGCACCTATCCGATCGGCTCGACCTACAAGCCCTTCGTTGGCCTGGCGGCGCTGGAGCTGGGCAAGCGCCGCGCCACCGACCGCATCTCCGATCCCGGCTACTTCGAGTTCGGCGGCCAGAAATTCCGCAACGCCGGCGGCGCCGCCTACGGCATGACCGACATGCACAAGGCCATCGTGGTGTCGTCGGATACGTATTTCTATTCGCTGGGCCCCGAGATCGGCGTGAACGCGCTGCACGATTTCACCAAGCAATTCGGCTTCGGCCAGATCACCGGCATCGACCTCGAAGGCGAAAAGCGCGGCGTGCTGCCGTCCACCGACTGGAAGCGTTCGGCCTACAAGGACAAGGAACGCCAGCGCTGGTACGCCGGCGAGACCATCTCCGTCGCCGTGGGCCAGGGCTACAACGCCTTCACATTGCTGCAGTTGGCGCAGGGCACCTCGACGCTGGCCAACGACGGGCTGTACCGCCGTCCGCACCTGGTGCACGCGGTGCGGGATCCGCGCTCGGGCGTGGCCAAGCCCACCGAGTCCGCGCCCGACTACCGCATCCCGCTCAAGCAGGCCAACGTCGACGTCATCAAGAACGCCATGGCCGACGTGGTCCGCGCCGGCACGGCGCGCCGCGCGTTTGCCAATGCACCCTACCAGGCCGCCGGCAAGACCGGCACGGCCCAGGTTTTCAGCCTGCGTGGCGGCCACTACCGCGCCAGCGCCATCGACGAACGCCTGCGCGACCACGCGCTGTTCATGGGTTTCGCGCCGCTGGAACACCCGCGCATCGCGGTCGCCCTGATCGTCGAGAACGCCGGCTGGGGCGCCAGCGTGGCCGCGCCGGTGGCGCGCAAGGTATTCGACTACTGGTTGTCCAAGGACCGCCAGGACAAGATCCAGCGCCCCGAGCGCAACGCGTCGACGGCCTCGGTCGAAACCATCACCTCCGACCTGGTGCGCCAACAATGAAGCGTCTCGGCCTAATCCTGCTGCGCGTCTTCACGGCCTTCGACTGGCCGCTGCTGGCGATCCTGATGATGTTCGCCGCGCTCGGCCTGACCGTCATGCATTCGGCGGTGGGCGGCACCGACTGGCGCTTTGCCGAGCAGTCGCGCAATTTCATCATCGCCTTCTTCGCCATGTGGACCATGGCCCTGATCCCGCCCAAGTGGCTGATGAAGCTGGCGCTGCCGTTCTACGTGGTCGGCGTGGTGCTGCTGCTGGGCGTGGAATTCTTTGGCGAGACCAGCAAGGGCGCTACGCGTTGGCTCAACCTGGGCGTGACCCGCATCCAGCCGTCCGAGATGATGAAGATCGCCGTGCCCATGATGCTGGCCTGGTACTTCCAGCGCCACGAGGGCGCGGTCCGCATCCGCGACTTCCTGGCCGCCGCCGCGATGCTGGCGGCCCCTTTCGGCCTGATCGTGCTGCAACCCGACCTGGGCACCGCGCTGCTGGTGTTCGGCGCCGGTTTCTTCGTCATCTACTTCGCCGGCCTCTCATTCAAGCTGCTGGTCCCGGTCATGCTGGCCGGCATCATCGGCATCGGCACGCTGGTGTACTACGAAGACCAGTTATGCGAACCGGACGTCAACTGGGTGGTGCTGCACGACTACCAGAAGCACCGCGTCTGCACGCTGCTCAACCCCAGTTCCGACCCGCTCGGCAAGGGCTTCCACACGATCCAGTCGATGATCGCGGTGGGCTCGGGCGGCGTCTACGGCAAGGGTTACATGAAGGGCACGCAGACCCATCTGGACTTCATTCCCGAACGCACGACCGACTTCATCTTCGCCGTCTACGCCGAGGAATTCGGCCTGTACGGCGGCATCGCCATCCTGGTGCTGTACGGCCTGATGATGGCCCGCGGCCTGACCATCGCTTCGCGCGCGTCATCGCAGTTCGGGCGGTTGCTGTCCGGGGCGTTGACGATGATGCTGTTCATCTATGTATTTGTGAACGTGGGTATGGTGACGGGGATTCTGCCTGTGGTCGGGGTGCCATTGCCGTTCATGAGCTATGGGGGGACGGCCCTGTTCACCATGGGGATCGCGTTTGGGATCATGATGAGCATTAGTCGGCATCGGTCGGTCAAGAGCTGATTTTTTCTTCGTAGGCCGCCCGGGGCGGTGGGCGCACGGGTGGGCGCGCCTACGATTGCGGTCCGGAGCGTTCGCTCCGGACTTCCCCGTCCTCAACCTCGTCCGCCTTCGGCTCCCTACGGTTTCCGTCGGGCGCATCTGAACGGCGCGCCCCCCCGTGCGCCCACCGCCCCGGGCTACCGGTGTCGAGGAATGTGACGCTGCTGCAGCGTGGGGTAAGGAGAGAGTCTTGCGTCGCCCGCCGATGATGGCCGCGCGGGCGGCCATCAACGGCATACATGGTGTCTGGCGTCGGGGCGGGGTTCGCTGCGCGTGGGTGACGAGTGGGGTTCTGATAACTCCGCATGGTCAGGGGAGGGGCGGTGGTGGTCGGCGCGGCGTAGAACGTATTGCGCGTGACGGACCTCTCGCGCCGACCACGCCGATGAACATCACACGTCCCTCACCAGCGGCTACGCCGCCACCCCCTCGACGTTTCCACATCGCGTAAGCCCAAAAAGGCCGCCCGCGCGGCCGGCTTTGGGCGGGCCCCGCAAGATCCTCCCCTCCATTCCAGTCGTTGGCAAAAACGCCAAGCACACTGCTCGTCCCTGCAATGGCGAAACCAAGACGACGTGAGCCCGTTGCGTTGGCGGGCGGGGGCGGCGGGGCGTGTAGATGCGCCCGAGGGAAACCGTAGGGAGCCGAAGGCGTACGAGGTTGACAACGGGGCAGTCCGGAGCGAACGCTCCGGACCGCAATCGTAGCCCCGCCGCCCCCGCCCGCCAACGCAACGGGCGGCTCAAGAACCCCTGAGCCGCCCGCAAAAACAACCGTAAACACAAACCCTCAAGGCAACGCTTCAGGCACCCCTAAGTCCGCGGCCAGCTTCTTCAACCCCTCCCAGATGGGAGGCGCGAATTCCAGCGACTCCGCGTTCAGCTCGCGGTTGCGGGCTTCGTACTCGCCCGGATACTGGACGCCGTCCACGCCCGGTTGCGGCGGGCAGGCATGCAGGTAGTCGATGAACGCGCCCACTTCCATCGAGCGCCAGTCCGTATTGAAGTCCACCTGCGGATCCAGCAGCAGCGCGAACATGTTGTTCGTCGCCACCCCGTTGCGCGGATGCTCCGGCTGGATCGTGCCGCCGCCGGACAGCACGCCCGCCAGCAGCTCGGCCACCAGGCCCATCGCGTAACCCTTGTGGCCGCCGAACGGCAGCAGGGCGCCCGGCGGATCGGTGAACAGCGCGCCCGGATCCGTGGTCGGGTTGCCCTGCGCATCGATCAGCGACCCCGGAGGCGCCTGCTCGCCCTTGGCCGCCAGCACGCGCGCCTTGTTCACCGCGATCGAGCTGGTCGCCATGTCGACGATGAACGGCGGGCGGCCGCCCGGCAGCGGGCCCGCGAAGCACAGCGGATTGGTCGTCAGGCAGGCGCGCGCGCCGCCGAACGGCGCCACCGTGGGGGCGCGGTTGATTACGTTGGTGAAGGCCAGCAGGATCAGGCCCTTGGCCGCCACCATCTCGCCGTAATGGCCCATGCGGCCCAGGTGATGGCTGCGGCGCAGCGTCAGGATGCACTGGCCGTGCTCCTGCGTGCGCTCGATGGCCTTCTCGATCACGACCTTGCCGATGTACTGGCCCAGGCCGTTGTGGCCGTCGTAGGCCAGCATGGCGCCACGGTCGTTGAGCAGCTCGGGGCGGCCGTCGGCCTGCGCCAGGCCTTCGCCCAGCACACGCCGGTAGTTGGTCAGGATCGACAGGCCGTGGCTGGTGTAGCCGACCCGGTCGGACTCCACCAGGTGCTCGGCCACGTCGCGGGCGATGTCTTCCGGCACGCCTTGCGCCATCAGCACGCGGCGACCGTATTCATTGGCTTGGGCAATGGAGATCTTCATGATGCGACCTCCTTACAGCCAGCCGAGCCAGCGCCAGTAGGTCATGCCCATCAGCATCATCAGCGCATAGCCGATGACGGTGACCAGGATGCCGACCTTGGCGAACTGCTTGGCGTTGAAGGTTTCCGTGCCCAGGCACACCATGTTCTGCGGCGCGTTGATCGGCAGGATGAAGCCATAGCTCACCACGAAGCCCAGCAGCATGGTCATGCCCAGGCGGCTGAAGTCGCCCGGCAGCGTGGCCAGCACCGAGATCAGGATCGGCAGCATCGCCGAGGTCAGCGCGGTGGCGCTGGCGAACCCCAGGTGGATGATGATCAGGAAGGCCGACAGGATCGCGAAGATGGCCAGCGGGCCGAGGTGGTCCAGACCCGTGTGCGCCACCACCTGGTTGCCCAGCCACTGGCCGGCCTGCGTGGTCAGCAACGCGGTGCCCAGGCTGATGCCGACGCCGAACACGATCACGGTGCCCCATGGAATGCGCGATTGCACGTCTTTCCACGTCATCACGCCAAAGCGCGGCAGCAGCAACAGGACCAGGCCGAAGTAGGTGGTCGAGGTGGTGTCGAACTTGTGCAGCTTGCCTTCGGTCGACCAGAACAGCAGCAGCATGACCGATACGGCCATCAGGCGCTTTTGCGCGCCCGTCATCGGGCCAAGCTCGAGCAGCGATTTCTCGACGGCTTCCTTGCCCCCCGCGATGCTGTCGCTCTCCGGCGGCAGCAGCTTGAGCACGATGATGATCAGCACGGCCGACATGATCAGCGACCACGGTGCGCCCGCGATCAGCCAGTCCGACCAGGCCACGCGCTGGCCCAGCATCTTTTCCATGAAGCCGACGGTCAGCAGGTTCTGCGCGGCGGCGGTCTGGATGCCGACGTTCCAGATGCTGGTGGCCTGCGCCACGATGATCATGATGCCGGCGGCGATGTTCGAGCGCTTGTCCACGCCGAAGGCCGCGATCACGCCCATCATGATGGGCACCACGGCGGCGCTGCGGGCGGTCGCGCTGGGCACCACCAGGCTCAGCACGATGGTCACCGCGATACATCCGATCAGGATGCGGCGCGTGCTGGTGCCGACCTTGGACAGCGTCACCAGCGCGATGCGCCGGTCCAGCCCGGTGAAGGTCATGGCCGCGGCGATGAACAGGGCGCCGGTGACCAGCGCGAGCGCCGAGTTGGCAAAGCCGGTCAAGGCCATGCTGATGGCAGCCGAGGTGCCGTACAGCACCTGCGGATCCTTGATGGTGGGCGCGGTGCCCAGCAGGAAGGCCATCAGCGTCGTGATCATGATCGCGCTGGCTTCGTAGGACACGGCTTCCGTGATCCACACCACCACCGCGAAGGCCAGGATGGCCAGCATGCGATGCCCTGCGACCGGCAGGTCGGCGGGCAGCGGCAGCATCAGCACGCCGATCATGACGATGAAGCCGGCGACCAGGCCGATCGGGATTTTTGTTTTCTTGGGGGCTTGCGAGGCAGGGACGGCGGTTTCCGCAGTCATATCCATCTCCGGTTGAGGTCAAACTGACGGCGCCTCGTTGCCAAGCCTTGGCTGGTGCAGAACGAAGTGCCGACGCTACAGAATGATCGTGACGGCATTAAGGAAAACCCGTATTGATAGATGTCAATTTGGGGGACAATCGTGCTTGTCGGAAAACCGATCCGGAGATTATGCTCGTCGGCTGCCGAAAATCGCAACCCTGCGACTGTTGCATAAAAACAAACAAATGCAGGGATCGCAGTCGCACAAGACCGCTAATTCGTTCGTGTTATGACGCGAATAAGGTCAACCCAGCGCCAGGCGCAACTGTTCGTCCAGGTGCTGTGTGGGTAACACGCGCCAGCCGCTCTGGGCGTAGCGCAGCCATCGGCCCAGCACCAGGTGCGTCAGCAGGCTTGCGTGCGCGGCCACGTTGGCCTCGGGCGGCAGGCCGCCATCGCTGACGGCGATGCGCAGCGATTGCTTCAACGACGCCTCGATGCGGTCGTTGATGTGGTTGATCCGTTCCTGCAGGCGATTGTCCTCCGTGACCAGGGCGTCCCCGGTCAGCACCCGCGTCATGCCCTTGTTGCGTTCCGAGAACGTGAGCAGCATCGATACCGTCTGGTGGGCCTGCGACAGGCCGTAGGGCTCGGCGGTCGCGATCTGGTTCACCAGCGTGAAGATGCTGGTCTCGATGAACTCGATCAATCCCTCGAACATCTGCGCCTTGCTGGCGAAGTGCCGGTACAACGCGGCTTCCGAGACTGCCAGGCGCGCGGCCAGCGCCGCCGTGGTGATGCGCGAAGCGTGCGGCTGCTCCAGCATTTCGGCCAGGGTCTGCAGAATCTGGGTCTTGCGCTCGCCGGGTTTGCTCGCCATGGACGGGTCTGGTGTTACGCAGGCAGGGGGTGGGAGAGGAGGGCGCTAGCCCCGCAAGGGACGCCGGCGCAGCAGCAGATCACTGACGCAGTTTACCCGCAAGTCGACGTACGACGGTCGCTGCGCGCGGCCCCGTCCGAACGGCGTGCCGGGATGGAATACGTGCACCGTGCGCAGTCCGGCGCGACGGGCGCCGCGCAGGTTTGCAAGCGTGTCTTCGACCAGCACCGCCTGGCGCGCCGGCACGCCTTCGCGCGCCAGCACGTGGCGCAGCAGGGCGGGTGAAGGCTTGGGACGGAATTCGCCGTGCAGCCGCATGTGCTCGATGGCCCACAGGCTGTCGAACTGTCGCAGGATGCCCAGCCGCCGCAGCACGGCGCGCGCGTAATGCAGCGGCGCGTTGGTCAGCAGCACCTTGCGGCCCGGCAACTGCCGCAGCTTGTAGGCCAGCGCCTTCTCGGCGCGCACCAGCGGGTTGACATCGAAGTCGTGGCTGCGGTGCAGGAAGGCGTGCGGATCGATGCCATGGTTGCGCACCATGCCGATCATCGTCGCGCCGTAGCGCTGCCAGTATTGCTTGCGCACGGCGTTGGCGGTATCGACGTCCACGTCCAGCGCCTCGGCCACGGCCATGGTCATGCCGTGATCGATCTGCGGAAAGATGGCGTGCGAGGTGTCGTGGAGCGTGTTGTCCAGGTCAAACAACCACAGGCGCCCGGGGGCGCCTGTGGCGGTGCGGCGCGAGCGGCGCTGGCGCACCGCCGGCCGCAGCAGGGTGCGCAGCGCTCGCATCAGTGCGAGCTGATCATCGTGCCAACGCCCTGGTCGGTCAGGATTTCCAGCAGCAGGCAGTGCGGCACGCGGCCGTCGACGATGTGCACCGAGTTGACGCCGTTCTTGGCGGCATCCAGCGCCGACGAGATCTTGGGCAGCATGCCGCCCGAGATGGTGCCGTCGGCGAACAGCTCGTCGATGGTCTGGGCCGACAGGCTGCGCAGCAGCTTGCCGCCCTTGTCCAGCACGCCCGGGGTGTTGGTCAGCATCAGCAGCTTTTCGGCGCCCAGGACTTCGGCCATCTTGCCGGCGACGACGTCGGCGTTGATGTTGTAGGCAGTGCCGTCTTCACCGTAGCCGATGGGCGAGATGACCGGAATGAACTGGTCGTCCTGCAAGGCCTTGACCACCGCCGGTTCGACCAGGGTGATGTCGCCCACGAAGCCGATGTCGATCGGTTCGGCGGGGTTCTCCTTGTTGGCCATCAGCTTTTTCTGGGCCTGGATCAGTCCGCCGTCCTTGCCGGTCAGGCCCACGGCCTTGCCGCCGACCTCGTTGATCATCATGACGATGTCCTGCTGGACCTGGCCGCCCAGCACCCATTCGACCACTTCCATGGTCTCGGCGTCGGTCACGCGCATGCCCTGGATGAAGGTGCCTTGCTTGCCGATGCGGCGCAACGCGTCGTCGATCTGCGGACCGCCGCCGTGCACCACCACCGGATTCAGACCCACCAGCTTGAGCAACACCACGTCATGCGCGAAGCTGCGTTGCAATCGCTCTTCCGTCATGGCGTTGCCGCCGTACTTGACCACGATGGTTTTGCCGTGGAATCGTCGGATATAGGGCAGCGCTTCGGAGAGCACCGCGGCTTTGACAGCGGGAGACGAGACGGCAGCAGGGTCGGGGGTGTCGGTCATGGCGGCTAAGTCGGCAATAAGTAGGGTATGAAAGTTAGAGGTTGAAAGCCTGCGCCGCTGATGGCGTGAAGGCATTGCCCCCCGTGGGGGCGTGGGGTCCGGCAGTAAAAAATGCCTGCACAGGAACGCGTTGGCAACGCGGTAGCGCAAGCATACGACGGATTGTAGTCCCCCCAGGTTTCTTATGCTTTAAACCCATGTTGATATGCCCGACAAATAACCGGCATTGGGGTAAATTGGGGGCGTTTTCGCAACGGAGCGCCCCTCACAAGGGGGAATCTCCACACCGGCCGGGCATATGCCCCCAAATTTCTACCTATAAAAGAGGCAACTCATGCGTTTGAATTTCGTCCGTTCCGCCCTGGTGGCGTCGGCCCTGCTGGTGGCGGCCACCGCCGCCCACGCCGAAAAGATCGTCGTCGGCGCCACCCAGGTGCCGCACGCCGAGATCCTGGAAGTGGTCAAGCCGCAACTGGCCAAGGAAGGCGTGGAACTCGACATCAAGGTCTTCAACGACTACGTCCAGCCCAACCTGCAACTGGCTGACAAGCAGCTCGACGCCAACTTCTTCCAGCACAAGCCGTACCTGGACACCTTCAACAAGGACCGCAAGGCCACGCTGGTGCCGGTCGCCCTGGTGCACGTCGAACCCTTCGGCGGCTACTCCAAGAAGATCAAGACCCTGGCCGAACTGAAGGACGGCGCCACCGTCGCCATCCCGAACGACCCCTCCAACGGCGGCCGCGCGCTGGTGCTGCTGCAGAAGCAGGGCGTCATCAAGCTGAAGGATCCGTCCAACATCCTGGCGACCGCCGCCGATGTGGTCGAGAACCCCAAGAAGCTGAAGTTCCGCGAACTCGAAGCCGCGATGCTGCCGCGCTCGCTGGACGACGTCGACCTGGCCCTGATCAACACCAACTACGCGCTCGAAGCCGGCCTGGTGCCGACCAAGGACGCGCTGTTCATCGAAGGCGCCGATTCGCCCTACGCCAACATCCTGGTGACCCGCGCCGACAACAAGGACGCGCCGGGCATCAAGAAGCTGGTCAACGCGCTGCACTCGCCCGAGGTGAAGAAGTTCATCCTCGACAAGTACAAAGGCGCCGTGGTGCCGGCGTTCTGATCGCGACGCGGGCCTGATTCCCCGCCAAGGCCGCCCGCTCATGCGGGCGGTTTCTTTTTGCAGGCCAGGCCGCGGCCAAATGAAAACCGCCCGACAGGCGGGCGGTTCATGGTGGCGGCAAAGGGGACCGGGATCAGCCCGCGGCCAGCGCCTTCTCGACGGTGGCGTGGAATTCAGCCACGTCGTATTCACCCAGGTAACGCTTGATAATGCGTCCCTGCTTGTCGATCAGGAACGCGGTGGGCGTCAGGCGGATGTCGCCGAAGGCGCGGGCGATCTCGCCCTTGGTGTCCAGGGCCACCGGGAACGGCAGCTTGCGGCTTTCCTTGAAGTTGAGCACGAAGTTGGGCGGATCGTAGTCCATGGCGACAGCGATGGCCTCGTAGCCCTTGCCCGCGTATTCGTTGTAGGCGGAGATCGTCTCGGGCATCTGCTTGACGCAGGTCACGCAACTGGTGGCCCAGAACTTGACCAGCACCACCTTGCCGCGCAGGTCCTGCATGGAGAAAGTCTTGCCTTCCAGCGTGGTGAAGGTGACATCCGGCGCGGCTTGCGTGGGGCGCAGGGTGAACCAGGCGCCGATACCGACCGCCACCAGGACGGCCAGGGCTACGATGGCTTTTTTCATTTGATGGGCATGGCCTCTACGGCACTGCCACCGCTGGGCGCGCTGCTGCCGCCGCCGGCAGCACTCGTGTCGCTCTCGATGGGGGCCTTGGTTTCGGTGGTGGTCGATTTGCCGCCGCTGTTCGACAGGCGAATCGCTTCCTCGCGGCTGATGGTCTCGAACAGTTTAACCACCTTTGCGACGCCGCTGAGATCCGCGACCGCGTTGGCGGCGTAGTCGCCCTCGGCCTGCGTCACCTTGCCCATCAGGTAGACCACGCTGTGGTCGGTGGTGACGGCGATGGTGCCGGAGGGCACGTACTTGGTGTTGAGCAGGGCGGTCTTGGCTTTGGAGGTGAGCCAGGTGTCGTTCGAACGCACGCCGAAGGACGCGATCGGGCCCACGGTGAGCTGGTTTATCACCTGCTTGACGTTCTCGACGCTCTGGGCGATGGCGGTGGCCTGCGACTTGGCTTCCTCGGTGGGCACGTCTCCGGTCAGCAGCAGGTGCCCGCCATAGGCCATGGCGTTGACGCGCGCGGTTTCACCCAGCTTTTGGGAGATCTGGCTCTGGGCCTTGAAGGCCATGTTCTGGTCTTCGAGCTGGATACCCGAGGTGCGCCGGTCGGTCACGACCACGGCCGTGGTGGCGGCCGCGCCACCCACGATCAGGGGCGCGCATGCGGACAGCGACAGGGCCGCGCCGGACAGGGCCGCGGCGAGCAGCAGGGGGCGGGCGGCGGTTCTGACGTCTGAAATCATTCGGTGTCTCCAAGCAGAAGAGCGTCAATGCCGTCGCAAAGCGCATGCAACAGCAGTATATGGACTTCCTGGATCCGCATGGTGCGATCGCTGGGAACACATAGATGGACGTCCATCGGCGTAATGAGTTCCCCCATGACGCCGCCGCCCTTGCCCGTCAAGGCCAGGACGTGCATTTCGCGGCTGGCGGCGGCTTCCATGGCGCGCACCACATTGGGCGAGTTGCCGCTGGTGGAGATGGCCACCAGCACGTCGCCAGCCTGGCCGAAGGCGTTGACCTGGCGTTCGAAGACTTCATCGAAGCCGTAGTCGTTGCCGACCGCGGTGAGGATCGAGGTGTCGGTGTTCAGGGCGATGCCGGCCAGGGGCAGGCGTTCGCGTTCGAAGCGGCCCACCAGCTCGGCGATGAAATGTTGCGCGTCGGCGGCCGAGCCACCGTTGCCGCAAGCCAGAATCTTGCCGTTGTTGGCCAGGGCGCCAAACAGCACGTCCACCGCGATCGCCAGCGGCTCGGCCAGCACGTTCATGCTTTGTTCGTACGTGGCCATGGCGTCGCGAAAGTGCGACGTCATTCGAGAGGTCATATCCATGGCCGCGATTATCTCACGGGCGGACCCGAATCAAGCCAGCTCGAACGCCGCGCGCAGCCACCGGACCTGGTCGCCGTCGAACAGCACGGCGTCGAAGCGGGCCGGCGGCACGGCGCCCTGCCAATGGCGCTGGGCCAGGGTGGGCAGCCAGTGCGCCGCGGCGCGCGCCAGGCGCGCCTGCTTGTCGCGGCCGATGCTGGCCGCCGCGCCGCCGTAGGCGTCGCTCTGGCGTGAGCGCACCTCGACGAACACCAGCACATCGCCGTCGCGCATGACCAGGTCGATCTCCCCGGCGCGGCAGCCCAGGTTGCGGGCCAGCAGCACCAGGCCGGCGGCCCGCAACAGGCGCAGGGCGGCGTCTTCGTGGCCGTCGCCAATACGCTGGCGCGGCGAGCGCCGGGGCGCCGGGCGGTGGTGGTGGTCGGCCGTGGCGCGCGTTCCAGCGCGCCGGCGCCGCTTTTGCGCGCGGCGGCGCGCCGCCAGGGCCAGCTCGAAAGCGAATGTGTCATCCGGCATGCCGGTTCCGAAATGGGGGGGCGATGGCGGCTACACTGACATGGTTTTCCGCGTGAGTAGGCAGCAATGAATCAAAATGTCTCATCCCCGGTGGCCGGCGACGCCTGGGCCCGCGTCGCTGAACGCGTGGCCGGACAGCATTGGCCCGCCTCGACGCTGTATGTGGTGGCCACACCGATCGGCAATCTGGGCGACCTGGGGCTGCGCGCCTGGCATGCGTTGCAACGCGCCGACGTGATCGCGGCCGAAGACACCCGCGCCAGCCGCACGCTGCTGGACGCCTGGGGCGTCAGCACGCCGCTGATGGCGGCCCACCGGCACAACGAGGCCGCGGCGGCGCAGGCCATCTGTGAACGCCTGGCCCAGGGTCAGCGCGTGGCGCTGGTGTCGGATGCCGGCGCGCCGGCGGTCAGCGATCCCGGCGCGCGCGTGGTGCGCGCCGTGCGCGAGGCCGGTTTCGCGGTGGTGCCGGTGCCCGGCCCCAGCGCCGTGATCGCCGCGCTGATGGGCAGCGGCGTCACCACCGACGAGAATCCCGCCTACGCCTTCGCCGGCTTTCCGCCGTCCAAGGCCACCGCGCGCCAGCGCTGGCTGCGAACCTGGTGCGCACTGCCGGCGCCGGTGGTGATGTTCGAATCGCCGCATCGGCTGGCCGCGACGCTGGCCGACCTGCTGGAGGTCTGCGGTCCCGCCCGCCTGCTGACCGTGGCGCGCGAACTGACCAAGCGCTTCGAGGAGATCGCCACGTTTCCGCTGGGCGAGGCCGCCGCCTGGCTGGCGGCCGATGCGCACCGCGAGCAGGGCGAGTTCGTGCTGATCGCGCATGCCCAGGCCGGCCAGCAGGCCGATGAAGACGCCGACCCGCGCGCCGATGCCTTGCTGGATGCGCTGCTCGAAACCCTGTCGGTGCGCGACGCCTCGAAAATCGCCGCCAAGGTCACCGGCCTGTCGCGCGACGTCCTGTACAACCGGGCCCTGGCCCGCAAGAATCCGTAAGCCATGATCTACACCGCAGAGACCCGCAAGCGTCCCGGCGAAGCGGCGGAGCCGATCGTCTACCGTGACATCCCCACGCCGCTGGGCGAAATGCGACTGGTCGCCAGCGCCAAGGGGCTGCGGGGCGCCTGGTTCACTGACCAGACCCTGCTGCCGTCCGCCGAAGGCTGGACCCGCGACGAAGCCGATCCCATTCTGGAACAGGCGCGGCGCGAGCTGGACGAATGGTTCGCCGGCCGGCGCCGCGAGTTCGAGGTGGCGCTGGATCCGGTCGGCACGCCGTTCCAGCATGAAGTCTGGCGCGCCTTGTGCAAACTGGATTTCGGCCAGCTCGCCAGCTACGGCGAACTGGCGCGCATCGTCGGCCGGCCCAAGGGCGCCCAGGCCATCGGCGGGGCGGTGGGTCGCAATCCCGTCATCATCATCATTCCGTGTCATCGCATCATCGGCGCGGATACCTCGCTGACCGGTTTCGGCGGCGGCCTGCCACGCAAGCAGGCGCTGCTCAAGCACGAAGGCAGCGAGTACCTGAGCCGCAATGCGCGCGCGCGACGGGTCTGTGACGGTCAGGCGCAACTGCCGTTCGAGCAGCCCTCGTTCGACTGGCCGCCGGGGCCGTAGGCGACGGGCCGCGTTATTGCGCGGCGATGCTGGGCGTGATGCCGATGCGGTCCGACACCAGTTGCACCGCGTTCAGGGCGCTCTGGCGATCCGGATAGGGGCCGATCTTGACCCGGTACAGGTTGTTCGATTGCTCCACGGCCGCCGGTGGCGCGCCTGCCGCGCCCAGTTGGGTGTTGATGCGGCTGACCAGCGACTGCGCGTTGGCCGGCTGGCTGAACGCGCCCACCTGCAGATAGACATTGCCGATGCCGCCAGCCGCCGGTTGCCGCACCGGCGCGCTGCCCGGCGCGGGCGCCGGTTGCTGCGCCAGCGGTTGCGGCTCGAGCGCCACGGGGGCGGCCGCCACGGGCGTGGCCACCGGCGTCGAGCTGGTCGCCGAGGCGGGCTCGGGGGCGGGCCCTTGCGAGGCCCAGCGGCGGATCTCGTCCTGCTGGATGCTTTCCACCACCACCTGGCCGCTGCCCGGCCCGATGATGCCCAGCTTGTAGGCCGCCACGTACGACAGGTCCATGATGCGGTCGCTGTGGAACGGCCCGCGGTCGTTGACCCGCACGATGATGGTCTTGCCGTTGACCAGGCTGGTGACCCGCGCGTAGCTGGGAATCGGCAGCGTGGTGTGGGCTGCGGTCATGGCGTACATGTCATAGGGCTCGCCGATCGAGGTCGAGTTGCCGTGGAATTTCTTGCCGTACCACGAGGCGATGCCCTGGCGCTTGTAGGGCTGGCCGGTGGTATCCGGCACATAGCGCTGGCCGAACACCACGTACGGACGATTGGCGCCGCTGGCGTAAGGTTCGATGCGCGGCACCGCGTCCGGCACCTGGTCCAGGTTGGACGGCGGATTGGCGTCCGGGCCGTCGTCCTTGTAGTACCCGCCGCCCTTTTTACGTCCCCCGGTGGAAGAGCAGCCGGCCACGGCAATGGCCAGCAACAGCATCATCAGGATATGGAGCGGTCGGGACAGGATCATGCGGATTCGTCGGGCAGTTGGGTGCGATGGCGCACCAGCAGCGGGTCGTGGTCGGCAAAGCGCTTGGCCAGTTGTTCGACCACGTAGACCGAACGGTGCTGGCCACCGGTGCAGCCGATGGCGACGGTGAGGTAATTGCGGGTGTCTTGCGTGTACTGGGGCAGCCAGCGGTTCAGGAAGCCGGCGATGTCGTCGATCATCAGCCCCACTTGTTCATAACCTGCCAACCAGGCGGCGACGGGTTCGTCGCGGCCGGTCAGCGGACGCAGGTTACGGTCGTAATAGGGGTTGGGCAGGCAGCGCACGTCGAACACCAGGTCGGCGTCGCGCGGCACGCCGCGCTTGTACGCGAACGATTCGAAGGTCAGCACCAGCGGCGCGCGGTCGGCCTGGATCAGGTCGCGGATCCAGGCGCGCAGTTGGCCCGGCGTGAGCTCCGAGGTGTCGATGACATGTTCCTGCTCGCGCAGTGGCGCCAGCAGTTCGCGCTCGAGCGCGATGCAGTCGGTCAGCGACGGCGCGGTGCCGCCGCGTTGCAGGCGGTCGGTCAGCGGATGGCGGCGGCGGGATTCGGAATAGCGCTGCACCAGGGTGTCAGTGCTGGCGTCCAGGAACACCACGCGCAGGCTGGTGCCCATGGCGCGCAGCGCGGTGACCACGTCGGGCAGTTCGGCCAGCTCGCCGGGCGAGCGCACGTCGATGGCGACCGCGACGCGCTCCAGGCCATCGTCGCGGGCATTGGCCACGAACTCGGTCAGGAACCGCACGGGCAGGTTGTCGACGCAGGTGTAGCTGGCGTCCTCGAGCATGCGCAGGGCAACGGACTTGCCTGAGCCTGAGATGCCGGTAACGAGGACGACTTTCAACATGGACATGATTGTGGCACGCTTTTCCAGGAGGATGCCGGCGGGTTGGCATCTGATATGGCCGTAAACTGCGAATCTGCGCCTGTACTGCCGCGCGGGCCCTGGCGTAAGCTTGGGCACCCGCACACGACCGATTCATCTACGCGCCCCGCCGCCATGCGCCTTCGGGGTTGGAATTCGACTTAGTGTTAACTGGCCCTAGATGTTAGCCCTCATTTCCTTTCGTAGTGTTTCACTGCCGCGGTTTTGGGCAAAATCCCGCCTTCTGGCCGCCGTCGTTGTTGCCTTTTCGGCAGCGCCCGCGCTGGCCCAGGACACCCCCCAGGTGCTGCAGCCGGGCACTATGGCGGCGCGGGTGGCGGCCTGTACGGCCTGTCATGGCGAACAGGGCCGCGCCGGCGCCGACGGTTACTACCCGCGCCTGGCCGGCAAGCCGCAGGAATACCTCTACCACCAGTTGCTGAACTTCCGCGACGACCGGCGCCAGTACCGCCCCATGGCGCACCTGCTGGCGGGCCTGCCCGACGCCTACTTGCACGAAATGGCCGCCTATTTCTCGGCACAGCATGTGCCGTATCCGCCGCCGGTGCGCGCGGAAGTGTCGGCCGCCACGCTCGAGGCCGGCCGCAAGCTGGCGCTGTCGGGCGACGCCGCCCGCGGCCTGCCGGCCTGTGCCGCCTGTCATGGCGCCTCACTGGGCGGGGCGCTGCCGGCCATCCCCGGCCTGCTGGGCCTGCCGCGCGATTACGTCGGCTCGCAGATCGGCAGTTGGAAGAACGGCCTGCGCCGCGCCGACGCGCCGGACTGCATGGCGGATATCGCCGGCAAGCTCACGCCTGAAGACATCGGCGCGCTGGCGGCATGGCTGTCGTCGCAGCCGGTGGCCGACACCTATGCGCCCGAGCCCGCCGGGGCTCTGCGGTTGCCTGCCGAGTGTGGCAGCCAGGCGCAACGTTGAAGGATTGCCGGATGAAACTGATGAAGCGAATCCTTGGCACCCTGCTGGCGCTGGCCGTGATCGCGGTGGGCGCCCTCTACTGGCTCGGCACGCGCGACGACGCCAGCACCGGCGCTGCCGCGGCGCCCGCCGATCCGCAGCAGCGCCTCGAACGCGGACGTTATCTGGCGCTGGCCGGCAATTGCATGGCCTGCCACACCGCGCGTGGCGGCCAGGCCTATGCGGGCGGCACGCCCATTCCGACCCCGTTCGGCACGATCTACGGTCCCAACATCACGCCGGACGAGAAGACCGGCATCGGCGCCTGGAGCGCGGACGATTTCTGGCAGGCGCTGCATAACGGCAAGTCGCGTGACGGCACGTTGCTGTATCCAGCCTTTCCGTACACCGAGTACACCCGCGTGACGCGAGCCGACGCCGATGCGCTGTTCGCCTATCTGCGCACGATCACGCCGGTGAGCCAACCCAGCCGCGCGCCGGATCTCGATTTCCCGTATGACCAACGCCTGCTGCTGGCCGCCTGGCGCGCCCTGTATTTCCGGCCGGGCGTGCAGGAAGCCGATCCCGGCCAGTCGACGCAGTGGAACCGCGGCCGCTACCTGGTCGAAGGCCTGGGCCATTGCGCCGCCTGCCACGCGCCGCGCAACAGCCTGGGCGCGACGCGCGCGGCCGATGGCCTGGCCGGCGGCCTTATCCCGATGCTGGACTGGTACGCGCCGCCGCTGACCAATGATCCGCAGGCGGGCCTGGGGCGCTGGTCGGCCGAAGACATCGCGGCGTTGCTGCGCACCGGCATGGCGGCGCACTCCAGCGCCAGCGGTCCGATGGCCGAGGTGGTGCTGGGCAGCACCCAGCACCTGACCGAGGAAGATGCGCTCGCAATGGGCGTGTATCTCAAGTCGTTGCCGGCCACGCCCGTGGCCTCATCGCGGCCCGCCGTGCCGGTTTCCCCGGCGGCCATGGAGCTGGGCGGCAAGATCTACCGCCAGCAATGCGCGCAATGCCACCAACCGCAAGGCGAAGGCAGCGCGGGCGCCTGGCCCGCGCTGGCCGGCAATCCGACGGTGACCGCGCCGTCGCCCGTCAATGCGATCCGCATCGTGCTGGACGGCGGCTTCGCGCCCGCCACCGCGGCCAATCCGCGGCCGCATGGCATGCCGCCCTTCGGCCAACTGCTCAACGACAACGACGTCGCGATGCTGGTGTCCTACATCCGCAATAGCTGGGGCAACGAGGCCGGCGGCGTGACGCCCCTCGAGGTCAAGCGCGCCCGCGCCGCCTCGACCCGCAACTGATCAGGACGGTCGCGCGGCCAGTTGGCAGGCCGCGCGCGCCATCTCTCCCAGGGAGCGGATGGCATCGGCCTTGGCGTCGTCCCACGGGTGGCCGTAGTTCAGCCGCAGCGCATTGCCGAACTGGCCGCTCGCCGAGAAGATCGGGCCGGGTGCCACGCTGATGCCGCGCGCCAACGCCTGCCGGTGCAGCGCCAGCGCATCGACCGCCGCCGGCATTTCCAGCCAAAGGAAAAAGCCGCCTTGCGGCCGGGTCACGCGAGTGCCCGCGGGAAACTCGCGCGCGATCGCATTGGCCATCAGGTCCTGCTGCGCCTGCAGCGTTTCGCGCAGGCGGCGCAGGTGGCGGTCGTAGCCGCCTTGTTCCAGGTATTCGGCGATGGCGCCCTGCGCCGGACTCGACGCCGACAGCGTGGACGACAGCTTCAGGCGCTGCACGCGTTGCGCGTAGCGTCCAGCGCTGGCCCAGCCGATGCGGTAGCCCGGCGCCAGGCATTTTGAGAACGACGAGCAGTGCAGCACCAGCCCCTGCTTGTCGAAGGCCTTGGCGGGCACCGGCCGCGTCGCGCCGAAATACAGCTCGCCGTAGACGTCGTCCTCGATCAGCGGGATCTGGTGGCGCGCAAGCAGTTCCACCAGTTGCCGTTTCTTTTCTTCGGGCATCAGGCTGCCCAGCGGATTCTGGAACTGCGTCATCAGCCAGCAGGCCGTGGGCGCGTGGCGCTGGATCGCGGTTTCAATCGCGCCCAGGTCGACGCCGGTGCGCGGATGCGTGGGCACTTCCAGCGCCTTCAGGCCGTGGCGTTCCAGCGCCTTCAGGCCGTGGCGTTCCAGCGCCTGCAGCGCCCCGTAGAAGGTGGGGGCCTCGACAATGACCGTGTCGCCCGGCCGCGTCACCGCCTGCAGGCAGAGGTTGAGCGCTTCCAGCGCGCCGTTGGTGACGACGATATCGCTGGCCGGCACGTTGATGCCGGCGATCAGGTAACGCAGCGCGATCTGTCGGCGCAGGCCGGGATTGCCGGGCGACAGGTCTTCCATCGTGTCCAGCGGGTCCTGGCGCTTGAGATGTGCCGACATGGCCTGGGCCAGCCGCGGCAGCGGGAACAGCAGAGGGGAAGGGAAGGCCGAACCCAGCGGGGTGACATCGCGGTTGCGCACCGAGTCCAGGATGTCGAAGATGCGCTCGCTGATCGCGAGTTCGGTCGATTCGCCGTCGGGACAGGAAGTGTCGGGTTCTGGGGGCAGGCAGTCGCCGCGCGCGTTGACGTAGTAGCCGGAACGGGGACGGGCGCGGATCAGACCGCGCGCTTCCAGCAGGTAGTAGGCCTGGAATACCGTCGACGGACTGACGCCGCGGCTGGCGCAGGCCTCGCGCACCGACGGCAGTTTGTCGCCCACGCGCAGCACGCCGTCGCGGATCGACCTGGCGATCTCGTTGGCGAGTTTCTCGTACAGGCTCACGGTTCCGCGCGGTAACGCGCGTTTACTTGCTGCTTTGCAGGATCGCCATGGCCTGGCGTTCCATGAATTCGCCCAGGGTGTCGATGCCGCGAAGCTTGAGGATGGTGTTGCGCACCGCGGCTTCGACCAGCACCGCCAGGTTGCGGCCGGCTGCCACCTGCAGCATGACCTTGCGCACCGGCAGGCCCAGCATGTCCTGGGTGATGTCCTGCAGCGGCAGGCGTTCGAACTTGTCCTGCGCGGTGGCGCGCACCAGGTGCACGATCAGCTTCAGGCGCATCTTGCGACGCACCGAGGTCTCGCCGAAGATGGTGCGGATGTCGAGCAGGCCCAGGCCGCGCACTTCCAGCAGGTTCTGCAGCAGTTGCGGGCAGTGGCCTTCGATCATGTTGGGCGCGGTGCGCGAGAATTCGACCGCGTCGTCGGCCACCAGCCCGTGGCCGCGCGAGATCAGTTCCAGCGCCAGTTCGCTCTTGCCCAGGCCGGATTCGCCGGTGATCAGGACGCCCAGGCCCAGCACGTCCAGGAACACGCCGTGCACGGTGGTGGTGGGCGCGAGTTTCTTGCCCAGGTAGATGCGCAGCAGGTCGATCAACTGCGCGGCCGCCACCGGAGTGGACAGCAAAGGCACCTGGTGCTGGTCGCACTGGTCCACCAGGTCCTGCGGCGGCGTCAGGCCGTCGGCCAGCAGGATGGCGGGCACGCCGCCGATCAGCAGCTCGTCCATGTGATGCATGCGGCGGCGCAGGTCGAAGCGGGTGTAGTACGCCAGCTCTTCCTGGCCGAACACCTGGATGCGCGACGGGTGGATCAGGTTCAGGTGGCCCACCAGGTCGGCGGCCGCCATGCCGTCATCGGGAATCGCGCGGTCCGCGGCCCCTTGGCCGGAAATCCAGTTGAAGGGGATTTTGTCGGCGTTGTCGTCGACGAGTTCCTGCACCGTGAGCATGGCAGCGTTTCCGCGAGGGGTCAGAGTTGGCCGGTGGTGAGCATCTTGTGGACGACGGCCGGATCGGTCTCGGTGGCCAGCGCTTCGCGCAGCGCCTTGTTGGACATGAGCTGCGCCAGTTCCGCCAGGATATCCAGGTGCTGCTGCGTGGCGGTTTCGGGCACCAGCAGACAGAGCAGCATCGATACGGGCTGTCCGTCGGGAGCGTCGAACGTGATGGGCTGCGCCAGGCGGATGAAGGCGGCAAGCGCCTGCTCCAGTCCCTTCACGCGGCCGTGCGGCACGGCGACGCCCTGGCCGAGCGCGGTCGAGCCCAGACGCTCCCGCGCAAACAGGCTGTCGAACACGAGCGCGCGTGCCAAGCCGTGGTTGTTTTCAAAGAGGAGGCCAGCCTGTTCGAACGCGCGCTTCTTGCTCGTGGCGAGCATATCGAGGACGACGTTGCCGGCGGGAAGGATGCGCGACAAATGATTCATCAGGTCATTATAGGGTTATATGACGCACTGCAAAAAACTCCGGTGGGAGGCGCTCGCGCCGCGGTCCGCACCCTCCTGGATCAGGCCGCCGGTCTCGGCACGAGAGCGACAGCATAGACCGATAGCGCCGGGTTGTGGGCATTCTTCGTGCGCAGGTGGGTATACCAGCACGGTATGGCGTGGATGCCTTGATCGGGTTTTCAGGGGAGGGAGTGACGTTCGCCGGCCTGTGCCGGAGAATGGGGGACAAAGAAGGCGGGGGGAGTTTGCCGATGCCCCGGCTGGACGGGACGTCTAGCGGGACACCGGGACTTAGGCAGGATTCAGGAATCGCTGTTTAGCTTGGCTCGCACGGCGAGCGAATCATGAAGCGCGGTATTACTGGGTTGGCGAAAGGTTCGCCGCTTGCCGCTTCACGGACTCTGCAGTGTGACTTCGCACCTTGTCCTTGTGCTTGATGACCTGACGGTCGACTTTGTCAGCAAGAAGGTCGATCGCGGCGTAGAGGTTTTCATCGGTTGCTTCACAATGAATGTCCTTGCCACTAAGACGCATGGTGATTTCGGCTCTGTGCCGCAGGGGCTCTACTGAGAGCATGACCTGGGTATCGATGACGTGATCGAAATGCCGCAGCACTCGCGCCAGTTTGTTCATGACATATTCCCGGATGGCCGGGGTGACGTCGAGGTGACGACCGCAGATGCTCAGGTTCATAGTGTGCTCTCCTTCTAAAAGAGGAAAAAATGGTGCGCGGAAGGCGCGGTGGGGTCGTTAGGCGTTCTCCTTGTTTGAGGGGTTCGTTTGATACTAGTGTATAGACTCGGGCCGATAAAACAAGCTGACCTAACGCAAGTCCATGGCATTTTCATTGCGCCCGCCCAGGGGCGTGCCCCAGGGGCCGTCACGGACCCTGGGATTTTCCCCAATGGAGGTGTTACATGCGGAAGTGTTCGCCCAGGTAGACGCGGCGAACGGCCGGATCGCCGACGATTTCGTCGGGGTGACCGTCGGTCAGCACCTTGCCTTCGCTGATGATGTAGGCGCGGTCGCAGATGCCCAGCGTTTCGCGCACGTTGTGGTCGGTGATCAGCACGCCGATGCCGCGACCCTTCAGGAAGCGCACGATGCGCTGGATCTCGATCACGGCGATCGGGTCCACGCCGGCGAACGGCTCGTCCAGCAGGATGAAGCGCGGACTGGTGGCCAGCGCGCGCGCGATTTCGACGCGGCGGCGCTCGCCGCCCGACAGCGAAATGGCGGCGTTGCTGCGGATGTGGCCGATCTGCAGCTCTTCGAGCAGCAGTTCCATCTGTTCATTGATCTTGGGCGTGGACAGCGTGCGGCCGTCCGGCCCGATCTGCAGTTCGAGCACCGCGCGGATGTTCTGCTCGACCGTCAGGCGGCGGAACACCGAGGCGTCCTGGGGCAGGTACGACAGTCCCATGCGCGCGCGCTTGTGGATCGGCATCGCGGTGATGACCGAGCCGTCGATCTCGATACGGCCGGCGTCGGCCGGCACCAGGCCCACGATCATGTAGAAGCTGGTGGTCTTGCCGGCGCCGTTGGGGCCAAGCAGGCCCACCACTTCGCCGCTGGAGACGGACAGGGACACGTCCTGCACCACGGTGCGGCCGTTGTAGGTCTTGCGCAAGCCGGTTGCGCGCAGGCTGCCCTGCTTGACGCCCGAAGGGGCGGAGGTCACGGGAGTCTGCACTGAAGGTTGGTTCATCGTGGCTGCGTATGGGTGACATGGGAGGCGCTGTCAGCGCCCCTTCTTCGATTCCTGCTGCTTGCGGCACTCGGCCACCGCGGCGTCCGACTTGGCGCGCGGCTCGGCCACGGAACGGACCCGGCCGCCAGCCGCCGAGGAGTTCGGGCCGCCCTGGGCTTCGTAGGTGCCGCTTTTCTCGTTGTAGCGCACCCGGTCGCCGCGAATCGTGTCAAACGGTTTGCCGCAGACATAGCGCACCACCACCGCCTGGCCGATCAGGTCGAAGGTGCTCTTGGTGCCGTCGTATTCGGCGCGCAGGCCCTTGCCCTCGATCAGTTCGAAGGTCTCGGGACGTTCCTGGCGGATGGTGACGACCTTGCCCTTGTTCGCGGTGGCGGTGCCGTACTGGTTGCCAGCGGCGTCCTCGCGCATTTCCAGGTTGTCGGAGGTGAGCGTCATCAGGCCACGCGTCATGTTGACGTTGCCGGTGAACACGCTTTGTTTCTTCACGTCGTCGTAGTGCAGCGTGTCCGACAGGATCGTGGTGGTGGGTTCCTCGGCGGGCGCGGTCTTGCTCGCGCCGGCGGCGGCCGGCTTGGGGTCGGCCGCCGCCGGCGCTACCGCCGATGCCATCAGCAGCATCGCGCCCAGCAGGCGCGTGGTGGGGGCAATGCGAATCCGGAAGTCGGTCATGGTTTCTTCGGGTCAGTGGTGTTGGCAGGCGTCTCGGCCGGGCGGCGCGATTTGTTTTCCGTGCCGGCGATTTCCACGTCGGTGGACGCCGATACCTGCAATTGGCGTGTCTTGTTGTTGTAGTGCATGCCCTTGCCGTTCATGCGCGAGCGGCCCTTGATGACTTCCGCGGGCAGGTCGGTGTAGACCACGTCGTCGTCCGGCAGCAGGATCAGTTGCTGGCTGCGCACGTCCAGGACGTCGTTGTTGGCGTCCGGCTGGCGGTGCACGTGCGCGTCGCCGTTCATGACGATGCGCTTGCCGCCCTGTTCCATGACGGCCGTCTTGGACACGCCCACGGTGATCGGGCTGGCTTCGCGCTGGCCGATGGCGCGCGGCTGGGTGATGTGATACGAATCGTCGTCCGGGAAATGTTCGGCGTAATCGCCCTCGAGCCGATTGATGGGACGCCCGGTGGGGTCGGTGCGCAGCATCACGAAATTACGCGACCAGGCGTCCATTTCGTGCGTGACGCGGCGCGGCGGGTCCGTCTGGATGGCCCGCTGCGCGTAGTCGGCGGCCCAGTACGTGCTGGCGACGAGCACCAGCAGCAGGAACAGCGCGATCAGGGAAGGGAAACGATCTTTCATCAGGTCTGCGGGGCGTGATAGGGGCGCTTACTGGATGGCGCCAGGACCGAGCAGTCCCGGCGCCGCCAGGAATCCGCCCAGCCGGCCCTGGGAGGCCAGCAGCAGGTCGCAACATTCGCGCACCGCGCCGTTGCCGCCCGCTTGCGTTGCGATCCAGTGGGCCGCCTGGCTGACGTAGCCCGGCGCATTCGGCACGCTGGCGGCGAAGCCGGCGCGTTGCATGGCCGGCAGGTCGATGATGTCATCGCCCATGTAGCCGGTCTGGTTCAGTTGGACCGCGCTGCGCTGCGCAAGTTCGGCCAGCGCGGCGCCTTTGTCGCGCACGCCCTGCATGATCTCGGAAATTCCCAGCTCGGCGGCGCGGCGCGCCACGATCGGGCCGGAGCGGCCGGTCATCAGCGCCACCTTCAGGCCGCCTTCCATCAGCAGGCGCAGGCCATGGCCATCCAGGGCGTTGAAGCGCTTCTGGACTTCGCCGGTCTCGCCGTAATACAGGCCGCCGTCGGTCAGCACGCCGTCCACGTCGAAGACCATCAGGCGCACGGCGGCGGCGCGTTCGCGCACCGCTGGCGCGATACGGGCCAGGACCAGGGCTTCGGCGGGGTGGGTGATCGAAGGGGGGAGAGTCATAGTCATACCACTTTGGCGGCCATCAGGTCGTGCATGTGCAAGGCGCCGAGCAGGGCGCCATCGGCGTCCAGCACCAGCATGTGATTGAGCCGCAGTTCGTCCATCTGGCGCGCGGCCTCGACGGCCAGCGCGTCCGGGTTGATGCTGCGCGGCGAGCGCGTCATGCCGGCTTCGACGTTCAGGCTGCGGATGTCGCCGTAGCGTGCGATCAGGCGGCGCAGGTCGCCGTCGGTGAAGATGCCGACCGGGCGGTGCTGCGCATCGCTCACCACGGTCATGCCCATGCCCTTGGCCGACATGACTTCGAGCGCCTGCGAGACCGGCGTGCCCTGCGCCACGACGGGCAGGGCGTCGCCCTGGCGCATGACGTTGCGCACGTGGGTCAGCAGGCGCCGGCCGAGCGCGCCGCCCGGATGCGAGCGGGCGAAATCCTGGGGCCCGAACCCGCGCGCCTCCAGACAGGCCACGGCCAGCGCATCGCCCAGGGCCAGGGCCGTGGTGGTGCTGGCGGTCGGCGCCAGATTCAGCGGGCAGGCTTCCTGGGACACGCTGGCGTCCAGGTGGACGTCGGCGAGCCGCGCCAGCTCGGACTGCGGATTGCCGGTAATGGCCACCAGGCTGGCGCCCATGCGGCGCACCACCGGCAGGATGGTGAGCAGCTCCTGGCCCGACCCGGAATACGAAATGGCGATCAGGACGTCGTCGCGGGTGATCATGCCCAGGTCGCCGTGCACCGCTTCGGCGGCGTGCACGAAGAAGGCGGGCGTGCCGGTGGAGGCGAAGGTGGCGGCGATCTTGCGGGCGATGTGGCCGGTCTTGCCGATGCCGCTGACGACCACGCGCCCACGGCAGGCCAGCAGCATGGCGACGACCCGCGCGAAGCTGTCGTCCAGCCGCGCGGACAGGTCCAGGATGCCCTGGCTTTCGATTTGCAGCGTCCTGCGCGCAGATGCCAGCGCGGTCTCGGACGTTGTGGTGGGATGATCGGTCATCAGGGGATTTTAATATCAGGTTGCGGGTTTGCCCCTGGGAGGGGGGTATGGCATCCTGGCGACTCTTTTATCCGGCTATCAATCTTTCCTTTCCAGGCCCGCTCATGTCCAGCATTCCCAGCCCCGTCCTTGGCACGCCCCTGTCCCCCCTGGCCACCCGAGTCATGCTGCTCGGCTCGGGCGAGTTGGGCAAAGAGGTCATCATCGCTCTACAGCGGCTGGGCGTGGAAGTCATCGCGGTGGACCGGTATGCCGACGCGCCGGGCCACCAAGTGGCGCATCGCGCCCATGTGGTGTCGATGACGGACCCTGTAGCCCTGGAAAAAATCATCCGGCAAGAGCAACCGCACGTTATTGTCCCCGAAATCGAGGCCATTGCCACCAATTTGCTGGTGGATCTGGAAGCGGCCGGCGTGGCGCGGGTCACCCCGACCGCCCGGGCGGCGCAACTGACCATGAACCGCGAGGGCATCCGCCGCCTGGCGGCCGAGACCCTGGGCCTGCCCACCTCGCCCTACGCCTTCGTCGATACGGAAGACGAATTGCGCCGGGCCATCGACGGTGGCATCGGCTATCCCTGCGTCATCAAGCCGGTCATGTCCTCGTCGGGCAAGGGCCAGTCCGTGATCAAGGGCGCCGAGGACCTGGGCGCCGCCTGGCGCTACGCCCAGGAGGGCGGCCGGGTGGGCGGCGGCCGCGCCATCGTCGAGGGCTTCATCCGCTTCGATTACGAAATCACGCTGCTGACCGTGCGCGCCCGCGGCGCCGACGGCCAGGTCGAGACCCGCTACTGCGAGCCGATCGGCCACAAGCAGGTCGACGGCGACTACGTCGAGAGCTGGCAACCCCATCCCATGTCGCCCGCGGCGCTGGAGCGTGCCCGCGAGATCGCCCTTGCCGTGACGGCCGAGCTGGGCGGCCTTGGAATTTTCGGCGTCGAACTGTTCGTGGCCGGCGACCAGGTGTGGTTCTCGGAAGTGAGCCCGCGCCCGCACGACACTGGCATGGTCACCATGATTACCCAGGCGCAGAACGAATTCGAACTGCACGCCCGCGCCCTGCTCGGCCTGCCGGTGGACACCTCGCTGCGCCAGCCTGGCGCGAGCAGCGTCATCTATGGCGGCGTCGAGGCCAAGGCCGTGTCGTTCCACAACGTGGCGCAGGCGCTGGCAGAGCCGGGCACCGACATCCGCCTGTTTGGCAAGCCCGAGTCCTTCGTCAAGCGCCGCATGGGCGTGGGCCTGGCGATCGCCGAGGATGTGGCCGCCGCGCGCGCCAAGGCCAAGCGCGTGTCGGCCGCCGTCACCGTCAAGGCCGGCTGACCCGCCCATCCGCCCGGCGCGCCGGGGGCGGCGCCCTGGATTTCCCCTTGATTCGCAGCCACCCGCCAACCGGCGGGTGGCTTTTTTTCGTGGCGCGTCCACCACAGATTGCGACTGATTTCGGGGGCGGAACGACAGAATTGTCATCCCTTGCGGCTATACCCCTGTCATCGGTGTGGTTTGTGTTTTCGCACAGTTTGTTCGATAATTTCAGGAATTTCTGAAAACGGCGTAACTATTTATGTATGCCGTCACCGCATTTGCTGGCCTGGATGGATCATGGTGCTCACCCCTCAAAACGAACGTTTCGTCCTGCACTTCGGCGAAATGGGCAGCCGTTGGGGCGTGAACCGCACCGTCGGCCAGATCTACGCCTTGCTGTTCCTGGCGCCCCAGCCCCTGCATGCCGACGACATCGCCGAAACGCTGGGCTTTTCCCGTTCGAACGTCAGCCTGGGCCTGAAGGAGCTGCAGTCCTGGCGCCTGGTGAAGCTGGTGCACCAGGTCGGCGACCGCCGCGACTACTTCGAGACGCCCAAGGATGTCTGGGAGATCTTCCGCATCCTGATGGAAGAGAAGCGCAAGCGCGAAATCGATCCCACCCTCACCCTGCTGCGAGACACCCTGCTGGAGCCCCCCACGGGACCGGACGGTGCCTACGCGCAGCAACGCATGACCGAAATGCTGGAGCTCATCGAACTGTCCACCGGGTGGTTCGATGAGGTTCAACGTCTGCCGCCGGAGACTCTGCAGAACCTGATGAAGCTGGGTTCGAAAGTGCAGAAAGTGCTGGGCTTCGCCGGCAAGTTGCGGGGCAAAGGCTGATCGCTGATCCGCCCCGATTTTTTCAGGAAACCTCTATGAAGCTGTATACAACGCCCTTATCATGGCGCCAGAGACGGCCTGGGAACCATGCCGGTTGCTGTGGCTACTCACCTGCATGGGAGCGCCCCAATGATTGATCTCGACGTCGTCAACCTGTCGCGATTCCAGTTTGCCGCGACCGCGCTGTACCACTTCCTCTTCGTCCCCCTCACGCTCGGCCTGTCGTTCATCCTGGCCATCATGGAAAGCGTGTACGTCATGACTGGCCGCCCCATCTGGAAGCGGATGACCATGTTCTGGGGCACCCTGTTCGGCATCAACTTCGCGCTGGGCGTGGCCACGGGCGTGGTCATGGAGTTCCAGTTCGGCATGAACTGGTCGTACTACAGCCACTACGTGGGCGACATCTTCGGCGCGCCGCTGGCGCTGGAAGGGCTGATGGCCTTCTTCCTGGAAGCCACCTTCGTCGGCCTGTTCTTCTTCGGCTGGAACCGCATGTCCAAGGTCAGCCACCTGGTGGTGACCTGGCTGGTGGCATTCGGCACCAACTTCTCGGCGCTCTGGATCCTGATCGCCAACGGCTGGATGCAGAACCCGGTGGGCGCGGTGTTCAACCCCGACACCATGCGCATGGAAATGACCGACTTCGCCGCGGTGATCTTCAACCCGGTGGCCCAGGCCAAGTTCGTGCACACGGTCAGCGCGGGCTACGTGGCGGGCGCCATGTTCGTCATGTCGATCAGCGCCTGGTACCTGCTCAAGGGCCGCCACACCGACCTGGCCAAGCGCTCGATGGCGGTCGCCGCCAGCTTCGGCCTGGCCTCGGCGCTGTCGGTCGTCGTGCTGGGTGACGAGAGCGGTTATCTCACCACCGAACACCAGAAGATGAAGATCGCGGCCATGGAATCCATGTGGCACACCGAGCCCGCGCCCGCGTCCTTCAACCTGATCGCGCTGCCCAACCAGGCCGAACGCAAGAACGACTTCGCCATCGAGATTCCCTACGTCATGGGCCTCATCGGCACGCGCTCGCTGACGACCCCGCTGCTGGGCATCAACGACCTGATCCTGCGCGCCGAGAATCGCATCCGCGACGGCATGGTGGCGTACGACGCCCTGCAGAAGATCCGTGCCAATCCCAAGGACGTCGACGCCCGCATGGTGTTCGACCGCACCTGGCCCGATCTCGGCTACGCGTTGCTGGTCAAACGCTACCAGACCGACATGAGCAAGGTCACCGAAGAGGACATCAAGAAGGCCGCGGTGGATACCGTGCCGAACGTGGCGCCGCTGTTCTGGGCGTTCCGCATCATGGTGGCCGTGGGCATGTACCTGATCCTGTTCTTCGGCGTGGCATTCTGGCTGGCCTCGCGCGGTCGCCTCGACAGCCGCCGCGGCCTGCTGAAGGTGGCGCTGTGGAGCCTGCCCATGCCCTGGATCGCCATCGAGAGCGGCTGGTTCGTGGCCGAGTACGGCCGCCAGCCATGGGTGATCGAAGGCGTGCTGCCCACGTATTACGCGGCGTCCGGCCTCACGATCGCCGACCTGGCCATCAGCCTGACGATCTTCCTGGTGCTGTACACCGTGCTGCTGATCATCGGTGTGAAGGTCATGCTGCACGCCGTGCGCAAGGGCCCGAAATCCGACGCGCCGGTCCCGGTCAGCGCCGCCGCCGATCCCGTCCACGCCGCCGTGCGCGCCTAAGGGGAGAGAAACAATGGATACCCTTATTCCTTTCGACTACGCCACCTTGCGGGTGATCTGGTGGGTGCTGCTGGGCGCGCTGCTGATCGGCTTCGCCGTGATGGACGGCTTCGACCTGGGCGTGGCGGCGCTGCTGCCGGTGGTCGCCAAGACCGATGCCGAACGCCGCGTGGTGATCAACGTGGTCGGCCCCGTGTGGGAAGGCAACCAGGTGTGGCTGATCACCGCGGGCGGCGCCATCTTCGCCGCGTGGCCGCTGTTGTATGCCGCCTCGTTCTCGGGCTTCTACCTGGCGATGATGCTGGCGCTGATCGCGCTGATCCTGCGTCCCGTCGGCTTCAAGTACCGCAGCAAGATGGAAGGCACCCGCTGGCGCAATAGCTGGGACGGCGTGCTCTGCTTCTCGGGCGTGGTGGCCTCGCTGGTGTTCGGCGTGGCCGTGGGCAACATCATCCTGGGCGTGCCGTTCACCTTCGACGAAAACGCGCTGCGCATGGTGTACCAGGGTCACTTCTACCAACTGTTCACGCCGTTCGCGCTGCTGTGCGGCGTGCTGAGCGTGGTGATGCTGGCGATGCACGGCGCGGTGCTGCTGGCCTGGCGCACCGAGGACCCCGTGTCGTCGCGAGCCCGCAACTGGGGCCGCCTGTGCGCGTTGCTGACGCTGGTGTTGTTCGTCGCCGGGGGCTTCTGGGTGAAGTCGCTCAGCGGCCATGCCATCACCAGCGCGGTGGACATGCAAGGTCCTTCGGATCCGATGCTCAAGACGGTCGCGGTGCAGGCCGGCGCCTGGATGGCCAACTACGCCAAGTGGCCGCTGATGTGGATCGCGCCCGCGCTGGGCGTGGCGGGCGCCGTGCTGGTGCTGCTGTTGCTGACGTTGCGCGCCAACGTGTTGTCGTTCCTGGCCTCGGCCGTTTCGATCAGCGGCGTCATCCTGACGGTCGGCTTCTCGCTGTTTCCGTTCCTGATGCCGTCGTCGACCAACCCAAAAGCCGGCCTGACGGTCTGGGACGCCTCGTCCAGCCACATGACGCTGTGGATCATGGTGATCGCGGTGGTGGTGTTCCTGCCGATCGTGACGCTCTACACCGCCTGGGTGTATCGCGTCATGCGCGGCAAGGTAACGCATGCATCCGTGGGCGACACGCCCAATTCGTACTGACAAGGAGCCTTCACCATGTGGTATTTCTCATGGGTACTCGGCCTGGGATTGGCGTGTGCGTTCGCCATCCTCAACGCAATGTGGTTCGAGCTGCGCGAAGGTCACTCGCATGACCCGCGCGCCAGCCGTAACGACGAGTGAGCGGCCGCGCCAGCAGCCTCGAGCATGACCCCTCGGCCACCCTGCGCAAGCCGCCGCGCGAGCAATCGCGCTGGCTGATGGCGCTGGCCGGGGCGGCCCGGCTGCCGCTCATCCTGGCGGGCGCGGCGCCGCTGGTGTCCGGCGCGTTGCTGGTGGTTCAGGCCTGGCTGCTGGCCAGCGTGCTGGATGCCGCCATCGTGCGGCAGGCGCCGCGCCTGGAACTGCTCGGCCAGATCCTGGCCATCGCCGCGCTGATGCTGGCGCGCGCCTGCATCACCTGGGCGGGCGAGCGCGCCGGGGCCGATGCCGCCGAGCGTATCAAGCGTCACGTGCGCCAGGCGCTGTTCGCGCGCCTGCTGCGCAAAGGACCTGACTGGAGCCGCCGGCAGGCCTCGGGCGAGATCGCCAGCGCGCTGGTGGACCAGGTCGAGGCGCTCGACGGATTCTTCTCCAAGTATCTGCCGGCCATGGCCGCGGCGGCGCTGCTGCCGGTGGCGTTTGCGGTCCTGTTGCTGCCGGTGGATGTGATCGCGGGGCTGGTGCTGTTGATCACCGCGCCGCTGATTCCGCTGTTCATGGCGCTGGTCGGCTGGGGCGCGCAAGGCGCCAGCCGGCGTCATCTGCGGGCTTTCGCGCGGCTGTCGGGATTCTTCGCCGACCGCCTGCGCGGCCTGTCCACCCTGAAGCTGTATGGCCGCGCCGAAGCCGAGGCGGCTTCCGTCGCCGCCGCCAGCGATGCGCTGCGCCAGCGCACCATGTCCGTGCTGCGGATCGCCTTCCTGTCGTCGGCGGTGCTGGAATTCTTCGCCGCGCTGGGCGTGGCGGGCGTGGCCGTCTACATCGGCCTGAGCTACCTGGGGTTCCTCGACCTGCGCTGGTCGCCGTTCACGCTGCAGGCCGGCCTGTTCTGTCTGCTGATGGCGCCCGAGGTCTACGCGCCCTTGCGCCAGTTTGCCGCGCACTACCACGACCGCGCCACGGCGCTGGCCGCGGTGTCGCAGATCGCCACGCTGTTCGATGGGCTGCCGCAGGGGGAAGCCGTCGAATCGCGCCAGGATGGGCCGATGGCGCCGGTATCGGGCGCCGCCGGCCTGACGGTGGCGGGGCTGACCATGACGGCGCCCGGGCGGCCCTTGCCGGTGCTGTCCGCGGCGGCGTTGGCGCTGGCCCCGGGCGAGCACGCGGCCTTGATGGGGCCGAGCGGTATCGGCAAGTCCACGCTGATCGAGGCCATCGCGCGCCTGCGCCGGGGCGACGGCGACATTCGCCTCGATGGCGTGCCGCTGGACCAGTGGGGTGAGGCCGATCTGCGCGCGCGCGTGGCGCTGATCGGGCAGAGGCCGCAACTGCTGGCGGGGTCGATCGCGGACAACATCCGGTTGGGACGCCCAGATGCCACCGACGCGATGGTGCGTGATGCGGCTCGCCGCGCCTGTGTGCTCGAATTCGCCGCCGGGCTGCCGCAAGGGCTGGATACGCCGCTGGGCAGCCGCGGTCATGGCCTGTCGGGCGGCCAGGCGCAACGCGTTGCGCTGGCGCGCCTGTTCCTGCGCGATCCCGGGTTGATCCTGCTGGACGAGCCCACGGCACACCTGGACGAGGCCACGCAGGCGCGAGTGCTGGACGAGATCCTGGCATTCGCCGCTGGCCGCACGCTGCTGCTCGCTACCCATTCGCCCGCGGTCGCGGCGCGTTTCGCGCGGGTGCTGCGCCTCGCCGATGCAAAAGTGAAAGACGTATGAAGAACCTGTTGTTGCTCCTGCCGCTATATGCGCGCCGCAAGGCGGGTTTGTTGCTCGCGCTGTTCTGCGCGCTGGCGACGGTGGCCGCGGGCGTCGGCCTGCTGGGCGTGTCCGGCTGGTTCCTGACCGGCGCCGCGCTGGCCGGCGCGGGCGGCGCCTTCAATCTGTTCGCGCCGTCCGCGCTGGTGCGCGGCCTGTCGTTCCTGCGCATCGTGTCGCGTTATGCCGACCGGGTGGTCGGGCATGCCGCCACGCTGCGCCTGCTGGCCGACCTGCGCGCGGCAGTCTTCACGGCGCTGATCCGCCTGACGCCGCGCCAGTTGGCGCGTTACCGCAGTGGCGACCTGGTGGCGCGCATGACAGGCGACGTCGATGCGCTCGACACCGTGTTCCTGTTCGTGTTGGCGCCGCTGGCGACGGCCATCCTGGCCGGCGCGGCGTTGACCGCCGTGCTGGGTTATTGGGTGCCGGCGGCGGCCCTGGTGTTCGCGCTGGCGCTGCTGGCGGTCTGTGTCCTGGTGCCGCTGTGGCTGCTGCGCGCCGCGCGCAAGCCTGGCGTAGCCGCGCAGGAGAGCGCGGCCGGACTGCGTGCTGCCGTGCTCGACGCGGTCGATGGTCACGCCGACATGGTCGCGCTGCATGCGCAGTCGCAGACCCAGGCGCATTTCGACCAATTGTGCGAGGCCAGCGCGCGTGCCCGCGGCAGCCAGGCCCGGGTCGCGGCGCGGGGGCAATGGTTCCTGCAGGCGGCGGCCGGGCTATCGGTGCTGGCGCTGCTGTGGTTCGGCCTGGCGCGTTACGAAGCCGGCGTATTGCACGGGCCGTTGCTGGTGGGACTGTTGCTGGCCGTAATCGGCATCTTCGAAGTGGCCGGCCCGATCATGCGCGGCGCCTCGCGCATGGGGTCGGCGCTGTCGGCCGCCGCGCGCATCCGCGACGTGGCGCAGCGCGAGCCGGACATGTGCGATCCCGCCGTGCCCAGCCCGCTGCCGACGCGCGGCGCGCTGGAACTGGTCGATGTGTCCTTCGCCTATCCGGCGCGGGCCGGCGAGACGCCCCTGCCTGTGCTGCATCACCTGCAACTGCGGGTCGAGCCGGGAGAACGGGTCGCCATCCTGGGCGAGAGCGGCGCGGGCAAGTCCACGCTGCTGCATCTGCTGCTGCGGCTGGAGGATCCGCTGGACGGCCAGGTGCGCTACGCGGGCATCGATGCCCGCGCCTGTGCGCAGGCGGACTGGCATCGACGCATCGCGTTGCTGTCGCAGGACGCCCCGGTATTCCTGGGCACCTTGCGCACCAATCTGCTGATCGGCGACCCGCAGGCCGGCGACGCCGAGTTGTGGCGCGCGCTGGACGCCGCCCGCCTCGGGGAATTCGTGCGCGGGTTGCCTGATGGGCTGGATACCTGGGCCGGCGAAACCGGTTCCCTGCTGTCCGCCGGGCAGGCGCGGCGCCTGTGCCTGGCGCGGGCGTTGTTGTCGCCGGCCGATGTCATCGTGCTGGACGAACCGACCGCGGGTCTGGACGCGGCCGCCGAGGCGGCGTTCTTCGCCGACCTGGAACACGCGGTGGGGGGACGCACCGTCATCCTGGCCACGCATGCCGTGCTGCCGCCCGGCGCCGTCGACCGCTGTTGCACTTTGCGCGGCGGACAGTTGCATGAGGTGTCATCAGCCGTGGCGGTCCTGGCTTAAGCACGGTTGCGCGGTTATAGTTCGCCTTGCTTCAATTCTCCAGGGCCAGCTTCCATGCAGACCGACAACGCCGAGTACATCCGGCGCACCATCCGCAGCGTGCCTGACTGGCCCCAACCTGGTGTCATTTTTCGAGACATCACGCCGGTGTTGCAGGACCCGCGTGCGTTCCGGGTGCTGATCGACCTTTTCGTCTACCGCTACATGCGCCAGCGCCTGGATCTGGTGGCCGGCGTGGACGCGCGCGGCTTCATCATTGGCAGCGTGCTGGCCTATGAGCTCAACCTGGGTTTCGTGCCGGTGCGCAAGAAGGGCAAGCTGCCGTACCGCACCGTCGCCGAGGAATACTCGCTCGAATACGGCAACGCGGCCGTCGAGATGCACACCGATTCCGTGCGTACCGGACAGCGCGTTCTGCTGGTGGATGACCTGATCGCCACGGGCGGCACGATGCTGGCGGCGATCAAGCTGCTGCAGCGCCTGGGCGCGAACGTGGTCGAGGCGGCAGCCATCATCGACCTGCCCGAACTCGGCGGCTCGGCCAAGATCGCGGCCACCGGCACGCCGCTCTACACGGTCTGTCAATACGATAGCGCGTCGGTCTGAGACCGGCGCGGGCGGACGATTCAGGCGTCCATTCGCCTCAGGCGTCCGAGAGCCGTGGCTGGATGAAGTCCAGGAAGGCCTTGGTCTTGGCCGGCAGCATGCGCGATGGCAGCAGGGCGAACAGGGGCAGGGGCGTCAGGCTCCAGTCGGGCAGCACGCGCACCAGACCGGTCTGCTTGATGGCTCGCTCCATCGCATCGAACACCAGCAGCGGCGTGATGCCCAGGCCCTGTCCGGCCAGGCGTCCCAGCATGCCGACATTGTTGGCCGACAGCCGGCCCGACACCTGCACGCGCTCCACCTTGTCACCCGAATGCAGCATCCAGAAGGATGACTCGTCGCGCATGGTGGGGCGCAGGCATTCGTGGTGGCTCAGGTCGGCCGGCACCCGCGGCTCGCCATGGCGCGCCAGGTAGTCGGGCGAGGCATACAACTGGTGCGCCATCAGCACGATCTTGCGCGAAATGAGGCTGGAATCGGGCTGCTGCCCGAAACGCAGAATCAGGTCGAAGGGATTGCTGATCGGGTCGATCGGCCGCATGCTCAGATCGAAATCACATTCGATGTCGGGGTGCTGTTCGCGGAACTCGCGGATCACGGCGGGCAGGAACAGTTGCGCCAGGCTGGTGGGCAGCGAGATGCGCAGGCGGCCCTTGGGTTGCACCGCCATGTCGAGCAACTGGTCGTGGGCGATGCGGGCTTCTTCCACTATGTGCCGACAACGCTCGAAATAGATGGCGCCCGCCTCGGTCAGGTCGATTTTGCGGGTGCTGCGATTCAGCAGGCGCATGCCGACGCTGCGCTCCAGCTCACTGACGCGCCGCGAGAGCGTGGACGTTGGAATATTCAAGGCTTCGGCGGCGTGGCTGAAGTTCTTGCGCTTGGCGACCTCGACGAAGAGCGCGATGTCGTTAAGCTGGATATCCATGGTGCCCTCAAACTCAAAATTCCATTTCTGGCAGGTTCATATGATAAGTGGAAATATTGTCCCGCCAGTGGAAATGTCTATTTAGCCACCATGAACGACTATTCCGCCGGACGGGACGCACACATTCCGTTACCGGGCTGGCGCGCCGCTGAATGTCTGGTTGGCCCTGCGGCAGAGGGCGCGAGCGGTTGTTGCACGGTGCCCGAGTCGTGCGGAGGGGATACGCTTTGCAATTGTCCCGTCCATGCAAATATGTTCACCAAAATAAGGGTTTTTACTAGGGCCTGATCGCCAGATACTGCATCCCAGCAATCGAATTGTCACATTGCCGCCGCCGCCCTGGCGGCGGACGGTGTGCCAGGTTTAGGATGGAGTCATCACAATGAAAGCCCTAGCTACCGCACTCATGGTTACCGCAACGCTGGTGGGTATGTCCGCCGCCCACGCCGGTGGCAAGACGCGTGAACAGGTTCAACAGGAACTGCAGGCCGCCAAGGCCGCCGGGCAGGTCACGTTCGGCGAATTGGACTATCCGCCCGCCATCGCCCAACAGACGGGCATGACGCGTGAGCAGGTCCAACAGGAACTGCAAAGCGCCAAGGCCGCCGGCCAGGTCACCAGCGGCGAATTGGATTACCCGCCGCGCGCGGCGGCCACCCAGACGGCCGGCAAGACCCGCGAGCAGGTTCGCGAGGAACTGGCGCAGGCCAAGGCCCGCGGCGAATACACCTTCGGTGAACTGGACTACCCGCCCAAGGGCCGTTGACCCGCGGCCTTCACCGTTCGGCGCGAAACCAAAGCCCCTTGCACGCCAAGGGGTTTTTTATCTCTCCGTCCGGAGTCCGTCCTCGTCTCGTTGTCGTGTTTATGCCGCATGGACTGTGCCGCCCACACAACATGTGATGTCAATCCCGCTTGAGTGCGACGACCGGCGACCGCGCGGCGAAACCGAATTATGAGCAAGAATTCGCATTTGATATCAAGGCCTTAATACGCAGCTTCCAAGGCCGAGGCGGGTTGGGCGGCGGGCATTATCCCGCCCATGGAAAGTTGTTCTTCGAAATCCGCGTTACTTCAAATTGTTCCAAGGCAGACACTAGATTCAGTGCAGACGCCGCTCGCTTTGTCGTCGCGGCACGCAGGCAGCGGCGATGCCGCCGCGTGGTTGCGGGATGCCTTTATCTTTCGCCATTTTGGGGACTTTTATGAAGAAGACGCTATTGGCTGTCGCGTTGCTGACCGGTTTCGCCGGCGCCGCGCATGCCGCTGATTCCGTGACGCTGTACGGGTTGATCGATGCCGGTATCGGCTACGAGCAAGTGAAGTTCAAGGGCCAGTCGCAGAGCCGCATCGCCGGCGTGCAGGGCGTGAGCAGCGGCTCGCGCTTCGGGCTGCGCGGCACGGAAGACCTGGGTGACGGCCTGCGCGCCGTGTTCAACCTGGAAGGCGGTTTCGGCCCGATGAACGGCCAATCGCTGCAGAATGGCCGTCTGTGGGGCCGCCAGGCCACCGTGGGCCTGGACAGTGATTCGTGGGGACGCCTGGAATTCGGTCGCCAGACCAACCTGGCCTCGAAGTACTTCGGCTCGATCGACCCGTTCTCCATCAGCTACAACACCGCCAACCTGGGCACCACGTTCAGCAGCGCCAACACGATGCGCCTGGACAACATGGTCCTGTACCAGACCCCCAGCATGGGCGGTTTCAAGGTGGGCGTGGGCTACTCGTTCAGCGCCGATGACACCGTCGAGGACGGCGTCAAGGAAAAGCACCAGACCGGCTTCGCCACGGGCAACAACAACCGCGTCCTGACCGTGGGCGCGCAATACCTGAACGGTCCGCTGAATCTGGCCGCGGCCTACGACCGCTTCAATCCGTCCAATGACAACATCGGCGGCAAGTCCAGTTCGCGCATCCAGGAATACATCGTTGGAGGCACCTACGATTTCGAGGTCGTGAAGCTGGCGGCGGCGTTCAGCCAGACCCGCGACGGCTGGTTCATCGGCCAGAACATGGGCACCACGCCGGACGGCATGCAGAAGCTGGGCACGTTCAAGCTGGCCGACGGCTTCCGCGCCAATTCCTACATGATCGGCGCCACCGTGCCGCTGGGCCGCCATGCCATCTTCGGCTCCTGGCAGCGCGCCACGCCGAACAACGCCAAGCTGACCGGCGACGACGCGACGTTCAACGTCTACAGCCTGGGTTACACGTACGACTTCACCAAGCGCACCAATCTGTACGCGTATGCCTCCTACGGCGACAACTACGCGTTCCAGCACGATGCGCGCGACACCGCGTTCGCGGTGGGTCTGCGTCACCGTTTCTAAGCGAGGGCATCGGTCCGGTCGCACCTTGCTGAATGCGCGGCACATCTCCGTGAGCCGCCGAGTGACAGCGAACCCCCCCTTCAGGTTGCGGTCGGGCGAGTCCTGAGCAGAGAAGGGAAGGGCCTCCATGCGGAGGCCCTCTCGGTTTTTTGGCCTACAGAAACAGCTTGTAGGCTGGATTGTCGGTCTCGTTCCAGTGGGGATAGCCCAGCTCGGCGACGAAGCCGCGGAATTGCTTCTTGTCCGCCGCCGGCACCTGGATGCCGATCAGGATGCGGCCATAGTCGGCGCCCTGGTTGCGGTAATGGAACAGGCTGATGTTCCAGTCCGGGTTCATGGCGTTCAGGAAACGCATCAGCGCGCCCGGGCGTTCCGGGAACTCGAAGCGATAGAGCAGTTCGTCGCGCGCCTGCGCCGACCGGCCACCGACCATGTGGCGCAAGTGGGTCTTGGCCATTTCGTCGTGCGTCAGATCGAGCGTGTCGAAGCCATGGCGGCGGAAGTGGCTGGCGATCTTGTCGGGTTCGGCCGGCGACGATACCTGCAGGCCGACGAACACGTGGGCGCGGTCCGAATCGGAAATGCGGTAGTTGAACTCGGTCACGCTGCGTTCGCCGACCAGTTCGCAGAAGCGGCGGAAGCTGCCGCGCTGCTCCGGCATGGTGACGGCGAAGACGGCCTCGCGCATTTCGCCGACCTCGGCGCGCTCGGCCACGAAGCGCAGGCGGTCGAAGTTCATGTTCGCGCCGCAGGCGATGGCGACCAGCGTCTTGTCCTTGAGCTTGTGTTCGGCGGCGTATTGCTTGGCGCCGGCCACGGCCATGGCGCCGGCTGGTTCCAGCACGCTGCGGGTGTCCTGGAACACGTCTTTGATGGCGGCGCAGATCGAGTCTGTGTCGACCACCACGAAATCATCGACGTACTTGCGGGTGAGCTTGAAGGTCTCGGCGCCGACCAGCTTGACCGCGGTGCCATCGGAGAACAGCCCCACGTCGTTCAACTGCACGCGCCGGCCGGCGCGCACGCTGCGCAGCATGGCGTCGGAGTCCTCGGTCTGCACGCCGATGATCTTGATCTCGGGGCGCAACTGCTTGATGTAGGCGGCCACGCCGGCGATCAGGCCGCCGCCGCCGATGGCCACGAAGATGGCGTCGATCGGGCCAGGGTGCTGGCGCAGGATCTCCATGCCGACCGTGCCCTGGCCGGCGATCACGTCGGGATCGTCGAACGGGTGCACGAAGGTCAGTTTCTCTTTCTTTTCCAGCGTTTGCGCGTGGGCATAGGCGTCAGAGAAGCTTTCGCCGGCCAGCACCACTTCGCCGCCCAGACGGCGCACCGCGTCGATCTTGACCTGCGGGCTGGTGGTGGGCATGACGATGACCGCGCGGCAGCCGAGCCGGGAGGCGGCCAGCGCCACGCCCTGGGCGTGGTTGCCTGCCGAGGCCGCGATCACGCCGCGGTTGCGCGCCGCCGGCGTCAGGTTGGCCATCTTGTTGTACGCCCCGCGCAGCTTGAAGCTGAATACGGCCTGCGTGTCCTCGCGCTTGAGCAGGATCGTGTTCGCCATGCGCTGCGACAACAGCGGCGCGGATTCGAGCGGCGATTCGACCGCGACGTCGTAGACCTTGGAGGTCAGGATGCGTTTCAGATAATCGGTGGACATGGACTGCGCTTGGGGTAGGGGCGGAAAATTGGGCGGCGCAAAGAGTGGACCCATGCGCGCCATGGCGTGAGCGCGATTATTGCAGGGAAAGCCTCGGTCCCAGGCGGTTTTCGCGGGCTTTCGCCACGGACCGGACGGCGGCGGCCGGGTGCGGGAGGCGCGCGGCTACACTCGACGGCATCATGGAAGAAAGCCTCCTCTCCGCCATCCACTGGCTGCTCGGCCTGCTGGCCCTGCCCTCGGTGGGCCTGTCCGCCATCTTCGCCGTCTCGCTGATCTCGGCCACGTTGCTGCCGCTTGGCTCGGAGCCGGCGGTGTTCGGCTATATCAAGCTGTCGCCCGACATGTTCTGGCCCGCCATCCTGGTGGCGACCGCCGGCAACACCATCGGCGGCGCCATCAGCTACGCCATGGGCCTGGGCGCGGAAAAGGCCGTCGAGCGCTGGAAGGAGCGTCACCCCCACGCGCCGGCCCAATCCCGCATGCGCGGACGCTGGCACGAGCGCGCCCATGACTGGATACACCGCATGGGGCCGCCGGCGCTGCTGCTGTCCTGGCTGCCGGCCGTGGGCGATCCGCTGTGCGCCGTGGCCGGCTGGCTGCGGCTGCCGTTCTGGCCGTGCGTGGCCTATATGGCCATCGGCAAGTTCCTGCGCTATCTGGCCATGACGGCGAGCCTGCTGTGGCTGTTTCCAGGGCAGGTCTAAGCGCTGACGCCCCGCTTAATTGGGGACGCATAAACATGCCATTGTCCCGTTTCTGGACGCTTCCCAGGGGGTATTCGGGGGCGGTTCCGGCCAATGGCATAAAATAATTTTTTAAGGGCCCCCTCTTGCCGCCATGAACGCCCCACTCGCCAGCCACATCTTGAACGGGGCGACGCCGCCCACAGCACCCGCGCGACTGCGCGAAATTCCCTACAACTACACGTCGTTCTCCGATCGCGAGATCGTCGGCCGGCTGCTGGGCGACGACGCCTGGAGCCTGTTGACCGACCTGCGCGGCGAACGCCGCACCGGGCGCTCCGCCCGCATGCTGTACGAGGTGCTGGGCGACATCTGGGTGGTGCGCCGCAATCCGTACCTGCAGGACGACCTGCTGGACAACCCCAAGCGCCGCAAGCAACTGATCGACGCACTGCACCATCGGCTGGGCGAGATCGACCGCCGCCGCGAACCCGGCGCGCCGGCCGAGGCCGGCCACGATCCGCATCGCGACGAAAAGGTGCTGGGCCTGCTGGGCCGGGCGCGTTCGGCCATCGCCGCCTTCGAGGGCGAGTTCGACCAGACCGCCATGCTGCGCAAGCAGGCGCAGAAGGTGCTGGGCCGCATCACCGCGCGCGACAACATCAAGTTCGACGGCCTGTCGCGCGTATCGCACGTGACCGACGCCACCGACTGGCGCGTGGAGTACCCGTTCGTGGTGCTGACGCCGGACTCGGAAGACGAGATCGCCGCGCTGGTCACCGCCTGTATCGAGCTGGGCCTGACCATCGTGCCGCGTGGCGGCGGCACCGGCTATACCGGCGGCGCGATTCCGCTGACCTGGAAGTCGGCCGTCATCAACACCGAGAAATTCGACAAGCTGGGCAAGGTCGAGTCCTGTATCCTGCCCGGGCTCACCGAGCCCGTGGCCGTCATCCATGCCGGCGCCGGCGTGGTGACCAAGCGGGTGTCGGAGGCGGCCGAGGCGGCCGGTTTCGTGTTCGCCGTGGACCCGACCTCGGCCGAGGCCTCGTGCGTAGGCGGCAACATCGCCATGAACGCCGGCGGCAAGAAGGCCGTATTGTGGGGCACCGCGCTCGACAATCTGGCCTGGTGGCGCATGGTCGATCCGGACGGCAACTGGCTCGAAGTGACGCGCCTGGACCACAACATGGGCAAGATCCATGACGTGGAGGTGGCCCGCTTCGAACTCAAGTGGTTCGACGGCCGTGGCAAGCCGGGCGAACGCCTGCTCAAGACCGAGACCCTGGAAATCGCCGGCCGCGTGTTCCGCAAGGAAGGCCTGGGCAAGGACGTCACGGACAAATTCCTGGCCGGCCTGCCCGGCATCCAGAAGGAAGGCTGCGACGGCCTGATCACGTCGGCGCGCTGGGTGCTGCACCGCATGCCCAAGCACACCCGCACGGTCTGCATGGAATTCTTCGGCCAGGCGCGCGACGCGATCCCGTCGATCGTCGAGGTCAAGGGCTACCTGGACGGCGAAGGCCGCGCCCGCGGCGCCATCCTGGCCGGCCTGGAGCACCTGGACGAGCGCTACCTGCGCGCGGTCGGCTACGCCACCAAGAGCAAGCGCGGCTCGCTGCCCAAGATGGTGCTGATCGGCGATATCGTCGGCGACGACGAGGACGCCGTGGCCGCGGCCGCCAGCGAAGTGGTGCGCCTGGCCAACACCCGCCATGGCGAAGGCTTCGTGGCGGTGAGCGCCGAGGCCCGCAAGAAGTTCTGGCTCGACCGTTCGCGCACCGCCGCGATCGCGCGCCACACCAACGCCTTCAAGATCAACGAAGACGTGGTGATCCCGCTGCCGCGCATGGGCGAGTACACCGACCATATCGAGCGCATCAACATCGAGCTGTCGACCCGCAATAAGCTGCGCCTGCTGGACGCGCTGGACGACTATCTCTGTACGCCGCTGCCGGTCGGCAAGGCCGAAGACGCCGCCGACGACGAGACCCGCGCCGAGGTGCTGGCCGAGCGCACGCGCCAGGCCATCGAGCTGCTGGCCGCCGCGCGCCAGCGTTGGCAGTGGCTGCTGGACAACCTGGACCTGCCGCTGGCCGACGCCATGCCGCAACTGGAAACGCTGGGCATGGGCCACCTGCGTGGGGCGCTGGCCGAGCGTCTGGCGACGCAGCCGCAGGCGCGCGTGTTCGATGTGGTGCAGGATCGCACCATCCGCGTGTCGTGGAAGACCGAGGTGCTGGCCGGCCTGCAGGCGGCGTTCTCAGGCGCGGCGCGCAAGCCGATCCTGGACGAGCTGGTGGCGATCCACGGCCGCGTGCTCAAGAGCCGCGTGTTCGTGGCGCTGCACATGCACGCTGGCGACGGCAACGTCCACACCAACATCCCGGTCAACTCGGACGACTACGGCATGCTGCAGGAGGCCCACCAGGCCGTCGAGCGCATCATGCAGATCGCGCGCGACCTGGACGGCGTGATCTCGGGCGAGCACGGCATCGGCCTGACCAAGTACGAGTTCCTGACGGAGGCCGAACTGGCGCCGTTCCAGGACTACAAGCGCCGCGTCGATCCCAATGGCCACTTCAACGCCGGCAAGCTGATGCCCGGCGCCGACCTGCGCCACGCCTGGACGCCCAGCTTCAACCTGATGGGCCACGAGTCGCTGATCATGCAGCAGAGCGACATCGGCGCCATCTCGGATTCGATCAAGGACTGCCTGCGCTGCGGCAAGTGCAAGCCGGTGTGCGCCACCCATGTGCCGCGCGCCAACCTGCTGTATTCGCCGCGCAACAAGATCCTGGCGACCTCGCTGCTGGTCGAGGCCTTCCTGTACGAAGAGCAGACCCGCCGTGGCGTCAGCCTGAAGCACTGGGAAGAATTCGAGGACGTGGCCGACCACTGCACCGTCTGCCACAAGTGCTACAACCCCTGTCCGGTCGACATCGACTTCGGCGACGTGTCGATGAACATGCGCGCCGTGCTGCGGCGCATGGGCCGCAAGTCGTTCAATCCGGGCACGGCCAGCGCCATGTTCTTCCTGAACGCCAAGGATCCGGCCACCATCAATGCCACCCGCAAGGCGATGGTGGGCGTGGGCTACAAGGTGCAGCGCGCCGCGCACGATCTGCTGTCGGGCCTGGTGAAGAAGCAGACCTCGGCGCCGCCGGCGACCGTGGGCAAGCCGCCGCTGCGCGAGCAGGTGGTGCACTTCGTCAACAAGAAGATGCCGGGCGGGCTGCCCAAGCAGGCCGCGCGCAAGCTGCTCGATATCGAGGACGCGAACTACGTGCCGATCATCCGCGATCCCAAGGCCACCACGGCCGACACGGAAGCGGTGTTCTACTTCCCGGGCTGCGGGTCGGAGCGCCTGTTCTCGCAGGTCGGCCTGGCCACGCAGGCGATGCTGTGGCATGCCGGCGTGCAGACCGTGCTGCCGCCGGGCTACCTGTGCTGCGGTTATCCGCAGCGCGGCAACGGCATGACCGACAAGGCCGAGCAGATCATCACCGACAACCGGGTGCTGTTCCATCGCGTCGCCAACACGCTCAACTACCTGGACATCAAGACCGTGGTGGTCAGCTGCGGCACCTGCTACGACCAGTTGGCCGGCTACGAGTTCGAGAAGATCTTCCCGGGCTGCCGCCTGATCGACATCCACGAATACCTGCTGGAAAAGGGCATCAAGCTGGAAGGCGCCAAGGGCGTGCGCTACATGTATCACGATCCTTGCCACACGCCGATGAAGCTGCAGGACCCGATGAAGACCGTGCGTTCTCTGGTGGGCGACGGCGCGGTCAAGAGCGACCGCTGCTGCGGCGAGTCGGGCACGCTGGCGGTCAGCCGGCCGGACATCTCGACCCAGGTGCGCTTTCGCAAGCAGGAAGAGCTGCTCAAGGGCGATGCCGCGCTGCGCGGCGATGGCTTCACGGGTGACGTCAAGGTGCTGACCTCGTGCCCGTCGTGCCTGCAGGGCCTGTCGCGCTACCAGGGCGACACCGGCATGGACGCCGACTACATCGTGGTCGAGATGGCGCGCCACATCCTCGGCGAAGGCTGGATGGAAGACTACGTGCGCCGCGCCAACGCGGGCGGCATCGAACGCGTGCTGGTGTAGCGCGCCGCCGGCCGATGGCCGGATGGCCGCGTCTCGCAACGCCCGGCGGATTCGCCGGGCGTTTTGTTTGCTCGCGTGGCGGCACAGGCGCGTCGTAGCCGCGCCGACTTGTGCGGCTACTTCATTGCAAATAATATTGCGTCTCAATTGTAATGTGAGGTGTCAGCAGTTTCCATGCCCGTTTCCCCCCGCACCCCAATCCTGGCCGCCGTCCTGGCGGCCACGGCCAGCCTGCCCGTCCAGGGCGCCATGCAACCCGCCGCCGAAGCGCCGCTGTCCGGCGACACTGAATTCCACTGCCGCTTCGGCCAGGACAACAGCACCGAGTGCGTGAGCACATACCGCTATACCATCCTGACGCTGGCCGGGCGCGAGCTGGTCTCGCGCATTGACCGTACTTATGCCGAGAACGACAGCGTCGAGGTCGAGCGCGCCGAGCTGATCCAGCCAGGCGAAAAGCCGGTGCCGCTGAGCGCGGACCAGATCGACACCCGCATGGCGCCAAATCCGGACCAGGGTTTTCTGCGTCACAAGCAGACCTCGCTGGCCTTTCCCAACCTGCGGGTGGGCAGCACCATCGTCTACACGCTGCGCGAGCGTTACGCCGGCATTCCGTCGGCGACGCAATTCCACTACGTGCTCGGCTTGCAGCCGCGGGCAGTGCGCCAGGAGCGCTTCCACGCCGAGTTCAGCGCCGAGCGCCCGATGGTCTGGCGCACCGAGGCGATGGATGCCTATCGCGTCCAGGCCTCGCCCGATGCGCGCCGCATCACGGTGGAACTGAAAGCCACGCCGTACTACTACGCCTATGTCAACGAGGCGGACCAGGGCTATCTGCGCCAGTCGCCGCGCCTGGAGATCGGCAGTTCGGCCGCGTTGCAGGACCACTTCGGGCCGTTCGCGGCGCGCTACAACGCCATCCTGGCGGCGGCCTTGCCGCAGGCCGCGGCCGCGGCCGTCTCGGCCCAGCGGGGCAAGGCACCGGCGCAGACCGTGGCCGCGCTGATGCGCCACATCCATGAACGCTATCGCTACCTGGGCGATTGGCGCAGCAGCGAGCGGGGCCAGGTTCCCTTCGCGCTCGACGAGATCGAGCGGCGCGGCTACGGCGACTGCAAGGACCTGGCGGTGCTGCTGACGGCCATGCTGCGCGCGGCCGGGGTCGCCGCCGAACCCGCCCTGGTGACGCGCGGCACCGTGGCGCCAGCGGTGCTGTTGCCGGGTCTGTCGGCGCCCAACCACGCCATCGTGCGCGCCCAGGTGCAGGGCGAGACCTGGTGGCTGGATCCCACCAATCCTGTGTTCGTGCCGGGCTTCACCATGCCGGACATCCAGCAACGCTGGGCCTTCGTCATGGATGACCAGGGCAATGTGCGGCGCGAGGACATTCCGCTGGAACGCCCCGCGCCCAGCATCCTGGTGACGCGCCATGAACAGTTCGACAAGGATGGGCAGGCCAAGGTGCGCGCTTCGGTCGAGGTAAGCCGCATGGTGGCCGCGGAAATCAGCGCGGGCGACCAGCAGAACGGCGCGACGGCGATGGACCAGGCGTTGTGCCGCAGCTTCGCCGCCGAGAACCGCGACTGCCAGTTGCGCCGTGCCGCCAGCGATTTCGTGGTGCCGCAGGCCTACCGCATCGATGCCACGCTGGTGGACCTGCGCGCGCTGGAACGGGTCGGCCGCCAGCATGTGTACACCCACACCGAACTGAGCGATGACTGGGAGCTCTTCGCGCGCTATCGCCAGGCGGGCCAGTTGGCCGACATCTACCTCGGCACGCCGGAAACCGCGTCTTATGACGTGACGCTGGCCGGTGGCAAGGTCCAGGCGCCGCCGCTGCATTGCCAGGTCCGTTCGCCGTGGATCGACGTGGACCTGGACGGCAAGCCGGCCAAGTCGGGCTACCAGTACCGCTACCGCAGCGCCAGGAAGGTTAGCTGGTTCAGCCATGACGAGATCGGCTCTGACGCGTTCGGGCGGGCGATCGAGCAGGGCCGGCAATGCGTCGAGGCGTTGCGCATGGTCGTGACGCTGCCGCGCAAGTGAACGCCTGGCCCGGCGTCGCCGCCATGAAAAACGCGGCCGGATGGCCGCGTTTTTCATGCAAGGCCAGGCGCGCTCACTCGAGCTTGATGTTGGCCTTCCTGATCACCTCGGCCCAGGCGGCGCGTTCCTTGTCGGCATAGGCCTTGAAGTCCTGCGCCGACATCGGCATCGGGATGACGCCCATGTCCAGCATCTTCTGCGACACGGCCGGCGACTTCAGCGCGGCGTCCAGTTCGGCGGACAGCTTCTTGACCACCGGCTCCGGCAGGCCGCCGGGGGCGACCAGGCCTTGCCAGGCGTAGGCGGTGAAGTCGGGCACGCCCTGTTCAGCCATGGTGGGCGCGTCCGGCAGCACGGCAACGCGCTCGGGCGTGGCCGCGGCCAGCACGCGCAGCTTGCCGGCCTTGACGTTGGGCAGGCCGGCGGCCAGGTCGATGAACATCACGTCCACCTGTCCGCCCAGCAGGTCCTGGATGGCGGGCGCCGCGCCCTTGTAGGGCACGTGCAGCAGGTTGGCGCCGGTGCGCTGCTTGAACAATTCCAGCGCCAGGTGATGCGGAGAACCGGCGCCAGCGGAGGCGGCGGTCAGCTTGCCCGGCTCCTTCCTGGCGGCCTGGATCACGTCGTTGACCGTCTTGTAGGGCGAATTGACGTTCACCGCCAGCAGCAGCGGGAACTTGGCGATGCCGCCGACGTAGGTGAACTTGGACGGATCGTAGGCCAGCTTGGCGTACAGCGTGGGGTTGTAAGCCAGGGTGCCGGAATCGGCCGTGCCGATGACGTAGCCGGAGGGGTCGGCCTGCGAGATCGCGGTGGCGCCGATGATGGTGGCGGCGCCGGGGCGGTTCTCGACCACGATGGTCTGGCCCAGCGGCTTTTCGATGCCGCTGGCGACGGTGCGCGCGACCACGTCGGCGCCGCCGCCGGCCGGGTAGGGCACGATCCAGCGAATGGGTTGGGTGGGCCAGGATTGGGCCGAGGCCGCGGTGGCGGCCAGCGACAGTGCGGCAAGCGCCAACAGGCGCCGGGCGTGCTTGTGCATGGGGAGTCTCCTCGTTTTTTTGCGAGGGTATTATGCCCCGGCCGTCCGGCAATATGCGCTCGTTTGCGGCCCCGGAATCAGCGGCTTATTGCGGATCGGGGTAGCTGCGGGCGCCGAAGATGGCGGTACCGATGCGTACTTCGGTCGAGCCTTCCTCGATCGCCAGCTCGAAATCGCCGCTCATGCCCATGGACAGGCGTTCCAGCGACACGCCGGCGATGCCTTCCTGGCGCAATTGGTCGCGCAGCTCGCGCAGGGCGCGGAAGCAGGCGCGCACTTCCAGCGGGTCGGGGGAGTTGGCCGCCATCGTCATCAGGCCCTGTACCCGCAGGGTGGGGAAATCCGCCACGATGCGGCGCAGGAACGCCGCCACCTCGGCGGGGGGCATGCCGTACTTGCTGGGTTCGCTGGAGGTCTTGACCTGGACCAGTACGTCCAGGGTCCGGCCCTCATTGACCAGGCGGCGATGCAGGGCTTCGGCCAGGTCGACCCGGTCGAGTGATTGCAATTCGGTGGCGTCGCGCGCCGCGTCCTTGGCCTTGTTGGTCTGCAAATGGCCGATCAGGACCCATTGCAGGCCCTGGCCGGCCAGCGCGGCCGCCTTCTGGCGCAGCTCCTGGGTCTTGTTCTCGCCAAAACGGGTCAGGCCCAGCGCCATGGCTTCGCGGATGGCGTCGACCTCGAAGGTCTTGCTGACGGGCAGCAGCGTCACGCTGTCCGGCGCGCGGCCTGCGCGCTCGCAGGCCTGCGCAATGCGTTGTCGGATCCCGGCCAGGCGGGTGGCCATGGTGTCTACATCGGTCATGCGGTTCTCTTGGGAACGGAATGTCCCATAGTGTAGGACGCGCGCGCACCGTTTCGCCACACCGGGCCGCGCGCCACGCTATCTTCGTTGACCCTGTCCGAATCGCAGGCTTAGAATTTCAGGATATTTGTTTAGATTTCAATGTTCTAAACCCGCCGGCGCGGTCCTCGTGGATCGCGCGGTTCCCTCCTCCTTCTCGCCGTTTCCCTCCGCCATGTCCAGCGCCGCGCCCGAGTACGCATTTGCCACGCCCTTCCTGAATCCCCCCGCTTCGCCGATCCGATCACTCATGCCCTACGCGCTGCGTCCCGGCACGATCTCTCTGGCGGGCGGCTACCCCGCGCAGGAACTGTTCGACGTGGACGGCCTGTCGATCGCCTCGACGCAGGTGCTGGCGCGTCTGGGCGCCTGCCTGCAGTACTCGAACATCGACGGCCAGGCCAGCCTGCGCCATGAGCTGGCGCGGCTTTCGGCGGCGCGCGGGCTGCAATGCAACGCGGATACGGAACTGGCCGTCACGGGGGGCTCGCAACAGGCGCTGGCGCTATTGAGCCGGGTGATGCTGCAACCGGGCGACCACGCCATCATCGAATCGCCCGCCTTCCCCAATTCCGTGCAGGCGCTGCGCTACACCGGCGCCACCGTGCACACCGTGCCGTCGGGCCCGGATGGCGTCGACATCGACGCGCTCGACGAACTGGCCGCGCGCATCAAGCCCAAGGTCGTGTGCGTGGTGGCGTCGTTCTCCAATCCCTGTGGCGCCACCATCTCTCGCCAGCGCCGCCTGCGGCTGCTGGATCTGGCGGTCAAGCACCGCTTCCTGATCGTCGAAGACGATCCCTATAGCGAACTGCGCTTTGCCGGCGAAGCGGTGCCGCCCATCATGGCGCTGGCCGAGGGCGAAGCCCGCAACTGGGCTGTGTACCTGGCCAGCATGTCCAAGACCATGGCGCCCGCGCTGCGCATCGGCTGGCTGGTGGCCCCGCCCGAAATCCGCCGCCGCTGCGTCGGCGCCAAGGCCGCCGACGACATGGCCTCGTCCGCGTGGATCCAGGAAGTGGTGGCGCAGTACCTGGCCAATGGTCGCTACGAGGAACACGTGCCGCGCATCCGCGCCGCCTACGGCCTGCGTTGCGACGCCATGGCCGCCAGCCTGGAGCGCGAACTGGCCGGCCGCATTACCTTCAGCAAGCCCGAAGGCGGCATGTTCTTCTGGGCGCGCCTGACCGGCGAGGTCGACGCCACCCGCCTGCTGCCCTACGCCATCGAGCACGAAGTGGTCTACGTGCCGGGCAAGGCGTTCTACGCCGACGCGGCCCAGGCCGACATGCACGCCATGCGCATGTCGTTCGCCACCATGAACGAAAGCCAGATCGCGCAGGGCATGCAGCGCCTGAGCCGCGCGCTGGAGGCCTGCGAGGCCAACCAGCCGGTGTCTATTTCGCTGGCGGCGTGATATACCCAAATAAGCGCTTGTTATTTGGCGCGGGCGCTTCATGCCGATAAGCTTCTCGCCTCGGCGCGCTTGCGCGCCCCGCTACAACAGGACGCTTGCGCGTTCCGGTACAACAGGAAAACGAGTCATGAACATTGCAAAAGGGTTGGCGGGCGCGGCGTTGTTGTTCGCCGCGGCACAAGGGGCACAAGCGGCGACGCTGGACATCGTGCGCCAGCGCGGGGCGGTCACCTGCGGCACCACCACGGGCTTTGCGGGGTTTTCCGCGCCCGACGCGCAGGGCAAGTGGCAGGGGCTGGACGTGGACCTGTGCCGCGCCATCGCCGCGGCCGTGTTCGGTGACGCCGACAAGATCAAGGTGGTGCCGCTGAATTCGCAGCAGCGCTTCACCGCGCTGCAGTCGGGCGAAGTCGATGTGCTGACCCGCAACACCACGGTGACGCAGCAGCGCGACACCGCGCTGGGCATCATCCACGCCGGCATCAACTTCTACGACGGCCAGGGTTTCCTGGTGCCCAAGTCGCTGGGCGTCAAGAGCGCCAAGGAAATCAACGGCGCGACCATCTGCCTGCAGACCGGCACCTCCAACGAGAACACGCTGGCCGACTGGGCGCGTGCCAACAAGGTTACCTACAAGCCGGTGGTGATCGAGACCTTCAATGAAGTGGTCAACGCCTTCGCCGCGGGCCGTTGCGACGTGTTCTCGACCGACGCCTCGGGCCTGGCCTCGATCCGCATCTCCAAGCTGCAGAAGCCCGACGACTACGTGGTGCTGCCCGAGATCATTTCGAAGGAGCCGCTGGGGCCGTTCGTGCGCCAGGGCGACGACGCCTGGCTGAACATCGTGCGCTGGTCGCTGTCGGCCATGATCGAGGCCGAAGAGTACGGGGTGACCTCCAAGAACGTCGACGAGCAGGTCAAGAGCGACAACCCCAACATCAAGCGCATCCTGGGCGTGACGCCCGGCGGCGGCGCGAACCTGGGGCTGGACGAGAAGTGGGCCTACAACATCGTCAAGCAGGTCGGCAACTACGGCGAGAGCTTCGAGCGCAACGTCGGACAGGGTAGCCCGCTGAAGATCAAGCGCGGCTTGAACGCGCAATGGACGCAAGGCGGCCTGATGTACGCGCTGCCGATCCGCTGAACGCGGCGTACCGTCCGGCGCACTGGCCGGATCCCCAATGAAAAACCGATGCCGCGGCATCGGTTTTTCATTGGGCGCGCGTTGCGACAGGACCGTCAGCGGCGCCGGTACACCTGCGCGATCTGGGTGAAGGCTGCGCGCAGTTCGCGCGTGCCGCCCTGGAAGATCACCGGCCGGCCGCGGTGTGTGAACACCACCAGGCGCTTGGAAAATATCATCGGCACGAACCGCGCTTCGCGTACGTCTTCCCAGGCGACCTCGCGGCGCGAGAACCAGGTCTGGCGCAAGCCGCGCTCATCGATGGTGGTGATGGAGGTCTGCATGTGCCAGGACACGAACAGCAGGCCGATGAAGCACAGCCCCACCACCAGTGCCATCGAGCTTTCGAGCGGCTGGCCCGGCGCGCGAATGGCGGTCGTGACCACCTGCACGCCCAGCACCGCCAGGATCACCCAGGTCAGAATGCGCACCCAGTCGGGCCACGCCTGCCCTGACAGGGGCAGCGGGCCGAGGGCGCGGAGCAGGGCGGCGTGTTCCTCGGGCGAGGGGGGCGGTACGAGGGGCGTCATGCGGCTGCGGAGTTCCGGTAGCGTTGCGGAAAGACTTGCGCCGGTTGACCCGGACGCTCACGCGAAACGCGCGCAGCCATTCTACGGCGTTTCGCGGTCAGGCTGCCCGCTTGGCGGCAATGGCGTTGCCAGCCCGGCTGGAGCCCTTGCGGTTGAGGTTGGCCGACATCCATTGGCCGATGTCCACCACCGCATCGAAGTCGACGCCAGTGTCGATGTCCAGCCCGCGCAGCATGTACAGCACGTCTTCGGTCGCGACATTGCCCGTCGCGCCCTTGGCGTAGGGGCAGCCACCCAGGCCGGCCACCGAGGCATGGAATATCGAGATGCCGGTCTCCAGTGAGGCCAGGATGTTGGCCAGCGCCTGGCCGTAGGTGTCGTGGAAGTGGCCCGAGACGCGCGCCGGGTCCACCACGCGGGTGACCGCGGCCATTACGTCGCGCACGCGTTGCGGCGTGCCCACGCCGATGGTGTCGGCCACGTCGATCTCGTCGACCTGCATGGCCAGGTAACGCTGGGCCACGTCCACCACGGATTCGATCGGCACTTCGCCCTGGTAGGGACAGCCCAGCGCGCAGCTGATGCTGCCGCGCACGCGGATGCCGGCCTCGCGGGCGGCCTGCACCACGGGTTCGAAGCGCGCGATGGATTCGGCGATCGAGCAATTGATGTTCTTTTGCGAGAAGGCCTCGCTGGCCGCCCCGAAGATGACGATTTCGTCCGCGCCGGCGGCCAGCGCGCCCTCGAAGCCCTTCATGTTGGGCGTGAGCACCGAATAGATGGTGCCCGGGCGGCGCTGGATCCGCGCCATGACGTCGGCGCCGTCGGCCATCTGCGGCACCCACTTGGGCGACACGAACGAGGCCGCCTCGACATTGGGAAAGCCGGCGGCCGCGAGGCGGTCGATCAGTTCCACCTTGATGTCGGTGGGCACGAATTCCTTTTCATTCTGCAGGCCGTCGCGGGGCGAAACCTCGACGATCTTGACGCGTGTGGGCAATGCCATGTCTCTTCCTGTATCGGTATCGGGGGCGGCCGCGGCGGCGGCTCGGCGCCAACGCCAATATTAGCGCCATCGCATCCGGCCCCGCTCGCGCTCGGGCCGAGGGCGGTCCAGGCGCCGGCCGGCCCCTGGCGCGATCCCTTATTTCAGGCGCTGGAAGCGGCCGTCGTCCAGGCGCGCCACGCGCAGGGCCAGTTCCAGTTCCAGCAATTGCGCCTGCAGGTCGGCGGTATCCAGGCCACAGCGGGCCTGGATCGCATCCAGGTGCAACGGGTCGAAGCCCAGGGCGTCGAGAACCGGATGGGGGGCGGCTGCCTCAACCGCCGCGGCCGGGCGGGCGCCGGGTTGTGGGCCGCCGCCCAGTTCGTCGGTGATGTCGGCCGCGGTCTCCACCAGCTTGGCGCCCTGGCGGATCAGCGCATGGCACCCGCGCGACAGCGGCGAGTGGATCGAGCCGGGAATGGCGAACACCTCGCGCCCGCTTTCGCCCGCCAGCCGCGCGGTGATGAGAGAGCCGCTCTGTTTTGCGGCCTCGACCACCAGCACGCCGCGCGCCAGTCCGGCCACGATGCGGTTGCGCTTGGGAAAGTGCTGGGGCAGGGCGCCCGTCCCCATCGGCAATTCGGAGACCAGCGCGCCGTGCGCGGCGATGCGATGCGCCAGGTCGCGGTGCCGCGCGGGGTAGATGCGGTCGATGCCGGTGCCCATCACCGCGACCGTGCCGGCGCCTGCGGGGCCGGCGTCCAGGGCGCCTTCATGGGCCGCCGCGTCGATGCCCAGCGCCAGCCCGCTGACCACGCGCCAGCCGTTGCCGGCCAGGTGGCGGGCGAAGGCGCGGGCGTTTTCCTGGCCGCCGGGGGTTGCATTGCGGGCGCCCACGACGGCCAGCGATGGTCCCTGCAGATAGGCCGGGTCCCCATTCACGTAGAGCAGGATGGGCGGGTCGGCGATGGTGAGCAGGCTTTGCGGATAGGTGGGATCGGCCAGCGTCAGGATGTGGTGACCTTGCCCCTCGACCCACTGCAGCGCGTTGTCGACCTGTGCGGCCATGTCGACCGGCATGGGAGCGGCCAACTGGCGGGCCAGCGCGTCCGGCAGTTGGCGCGCCAGGGCCGAGGCGCGCTGTGCGTAGATCTGTTCCGGCAGGCCCAGCGCGCCAAGCAGCGTGCAGGCGGTGGCCGGGCCGATGCCGGGCTCCAGGGACAGGCGCAACCAGGCGGACAATTCAGCGGCGGTATGGGTGAGCGGCATGGCAAGGGCGCCGGCGGACGGGCGCGAAGGAAATAGGGGGGGGCCGGCGCCGGGGCGCCGATCGTTCGGGAGTGTCGCATGGCGGCCACGGCAGCCCCGGCAGGCGGGACCGAATGATCCCGGCCGGACGGGGCTGTAAATCGGGGCCAGGCCGGTCCGGATAATCCTCGTGTTAGCCGAAAACTATTAGAAATCAAGAATCTAATGAATTAAACTGTTGGTCAGGCACTCTTACCGACGATTCCTTTTCAATGGCATTACTTCCTATTCTTCGCTACCCGGATCCGCGCTTGCACAAGAAGGCCAAGCCGGTCGCCGAGGTCGATGACCGCATCCGCCAACTGGTGCGCGACATGGCCGAAACCATGTACGACGCGCCGGGCGTCGGCCTGGCCGCGACGCAGGTCGACGTGCACGAACGCGTGGTCGTCATCGACGTCTCCGAAGAAAGCAACCAACTGCTGGTGCTGATCAATCCCGAGATCACCTGGCGCAGCGACGATTACAAGATCTACGAGGAAGGCTGCCTGTCGGTCCCTGGCATCTACGACGAAGTCGAGCGCGCTTCGCGCATCCGCTGCAAGGCGCTGGACATCGACGGCAAGCCGTTCGAGTTCGATGCCGACGGCCTGCTGGCCGTGTGCGTGCAGCACGAGCTCGACCACCTGGAGGGCAAGGTGTTCGTCGAATACCTGTCCAACCTGAAGCAGAACCGCATCAAGACCAAGCTGAAAAAGGCCGAGCGCGAAGCGCTGCGCGCCTGACGCCCGTTTCCTTCCTCCCGGTCCGCTCCCCATGCGCCTAGTTTTCGCCGGCACGCCGGAATTCGCCCGTATCGCCTTCGACGCCCTGCGGGCCGCCGGCCACGACATTCCGCTGGTCATGACCCAGCCCGACCGCCCGGCCGGGCGCGGGCTCAAATTGACACCGAGTCCCGTAAAGCAGGCCGCGCTCGACGCCGGCATCGAGGTTGCCCAGCCGCGCAGCCTGCGTCTCGATGGCCGCTATCCCGAGGAGGCTGCCGAGGCCCGCGCCCTGCTCGAGCGCATCGCGCCCGACGTGATGGTGGTCGCGGCCTATGGCCTGATCCTGCCGCAGTGGGTGCTGGACCTGCCGCGCCTGGGCTGCCTGAACATCCACGCCAGCCTGCTGCCGCGCTGGCGCGGCGCGGCGCCGATCCAGCGCGCCATCGAGGCGGGCGACGCCCGCACCGGCGTGACCATCATGCAGATGGACGCGGGCCTGGACACCGGCGACATGCTGCTGGAGCGGGTCGTGCCGATCGGGGCCGAGACCAATGCCGCGCAATTGCACGACGCGTTGGCGCTGGCCGGCGGCGAGGCGATCGTGGCGGCCTTGGCCGCACTGTCCCAGGGCGGTTTGACGCCGACCCCGCAACCCGAGGACGGCGTGACCTACGCCGCCAAGTTGGACAAGGCCGAGGCCGCGCTCGATTGCAGCCAGCCCGCGGAACTGCTGGCGCGTCGCGTGCGCGCCTTCAACCCGGTGCCCGGCGCCAGCATCCGCCTGCCCGGCCTGGCCGATCCCGTGAAGGTGTGGCGCGCGCAGGCCCTGCCGCAGTCCGCGGCGGCCGCGCCCGGCAGCGTGCTGCGCGCGCAGGCTGATGGCATCGACATTGCGACCGGCGAGGGCGTGTTGCGCCTGCTTGAGTTGCAGAAGGCCGGCGGCAAGCGCCAGCCGGTGGACGTGTTCGTGCGGGGCTGGCAGCCGGCCTGAGGCCGTTCGCCGTTGCCAGGGGGCTGGCCGCCGTGGCGCAGGCGGCCTTTCTCAGGCGCGCTCGGCCAGCAGGTCCAGGTAGGCGCCCGACAACAACTGGTCCGGCGCGATCTGCAGGCTGGCGAGCAGCTCATGGGCCTCGGCCATGCCGGCCTCGACGCTTTCGCCGTCTCGCAGCACGACTTCCAGTTCCAGGAATTCCCCCAGTCCCTCGACCCGATCCAGGTGGATGCGGGTGCGGCCGGCCATGAATAGCAGGCGCTGCTTGCGCACGCGGCCGATCACGTCATAAGCCAGCCCCAGCGCGTCGCGCAGGGTATCGGGCGAGGCGGTCGGTGAAATGACGTAGAAGCTTTCCTTGGGGCCGGCCTCGTCGGCGCGGCGGTAGAAGATCAGTTCGCCCTTGCCATCGGCGAACACGCGCAGCTTGAGCCGGCCGTCAGGGCAGGCGAAGAAGGTGTCGTCCTGCGCGATGGCGATCGGAGCCTTGCCCGACAGCGCGGCGGCCAGCGATTCGAGGGCCGCCAGGCTGGCGACCCTTGCCTTGATTTCGACGTTGCGGGCCATGGGGGTGTCCTTGTCGGGGCGCAGTGTCAGGCCAGCGCGGCGGGCAGTTCGGCGACCTGCATGAACAGCTCGTCGGGGCCGCGGTCGCGCAGCGCGTCGACGTGGTTGTAGCCCCAGGCCACCGATCCCACGCGCACGCCGGCCTTGCGGGCCGCGTCGATGTCGCGCATCTCGTCGCCCACCAGCAAGAAGCGTTCCGGCGGGGTGTCGTGGCGCTGCAGCAGGCGCTCGATCTTGGCGGCCTTGCCGAACAGGTCGGTGCCGCATTCGTAGTCGTCGAACAGCGCCGCGGTCTCCGGCCCGAGCACGCGCTGCACGTTTTCCAGCGAGTTCGAGCTGACCACCGCCAGCCGCAGCCCGCCCGCCTTCAGTCGGGCCAGCGCGTCCGGAACGCCATCGAACAGGCGCACGCTGGGATCGATCTCCTGCATCAGCGTGCGCACGTGCGCCATGATGGCGGGCAGTTTCCACAGCGGGATGCCCAGAAACTTCAGGATCTCGCCGGCGTCGCGGTGGCGCAACTGGTCGCGCTCGGCGGCGTCGATCTTGCGAAAGCCGTACTTGTCGGCCACCGTGTTGAGGATGGAATTGAACCAGGGCATGGTGTCTGCCAGGGTTCCGTCGAAATCAAAAGCTGCGATGTCGTATTTCAAGAAAAAATCCGATGCCGATCTACATGGGGTGAAGCAGATACTGCACCACCGGCGCCAGGTCTTCAAGCGGCGGGGCGCCGGCGACGACGCGCTGGGCGTTGGTCCAGGGATAGTCCAGCGCGAGCAGCCAGCCGAACACCGCGTCGGTGGCGGCGGGGGGCAGCGTCACCATGGTCTCGATGGTAATGGTCAGGTGAGTCGCGCGGTATGGCTCCGGCTGGAAGGTCCAGGCGTAGCGGCCACAGCCCACGCGCACGTTGCCGGTGGCCTTCTCTGTCATGCCGACGATCCAGTCACAGGAATAGTCGGACAGGCGCGCATCGGTCTCGGGCCGCGCCAGGTAGAAGGTGTAGACGTTGTCGTAGGTCTGGCCGAACTTGCGCACCAAGGTGTCGGTGATCGCGGCCAGGCCGTGGGATTCGGGCGGAAACGCGATGGCCTGCGTGCGCAGCGCCATCTTCAGCACCGCCTGCGGCGCGAAGGCGCGCGCCATGTAGTGTGGGCGGTTTTCGTCCTTGGCGTGGAAGTAATCGCGCAATACGGACTCGGTGCTGGCGGGGAACGACGAACCGTTGGACATTGCGGGGCTTTCCTTGGAGCGGGTTAGGGGGCGCGATGCTCGGGCTTGACGGGCTCGAACCACTTGGAGACGTTGGGCGGCTCGTAAATGGCGTAGCGGTCCAGCAGCGTCGCCGGATCGCTTTCCACCACCAGCATGTCGCGGTGCTGCGGGCGCATGAAGGCTTCGTCGACGGCATGGTCGACGAACTGCATCAGCGCGTCGTAATAGCCGGCGATATTGAGCAGGCCGCAGGGCTTGCTGTGCATGCTGAGCTGGGCCCAGGTCCAGACCTCGAAGAACTCTTCCAGCGTGCCGGCGCCGCCGGGCAGCGCGATGAAGCCGTCGGCCTTCTCCATCATCATGGCCTTGCGCTCGTGCATGCTCTGCACCAGGTGCAGCTCGGTCAGGCCGCGATGGGCCTGTTCCTTTTTCTGCAGCAGTTCCGGGATCACGCCGATCACGCGGCCGCCGCCGGCCAGCACCTCGTTGGCGATGACGCCCATGATGCCGACGACCGAGCCGCCGTAGACCAGGCCGAGGTCGCGCTTGACCAGTTCACGGGCCAGCACGCGGGCCTGCTCCAGGTATTCGGGGCGCGCGCCGGGATTGGAGCCGCAATACACGCAGATGTTCTTCAGGGTCATATGAAGCTACTTGTTGTCGGGCCCGTTACAGATTGCGTCATGGGCCGTCCGGGAAGCCGATAGTTTACGAGAAGCGCCGGGCGGGTTTTTACCCGGCGCACGAAAGCCGGATCCGGCGCCATGGGCAATGTTTGGACACAGCATCTTTTCGTACGCCCGGTAGACTGGGTTGTTCGGAACGACTGGAAGTCCAGCGTCGTATTGCCAACCCCACAAGGAGCTAACGATATGGAAAACACGACCCGTAACCAAGACAAGGCGAGCCGCCCCTTCGACATGGATGTGAAGGCGATCCGCGCCAAGGCGCGCCAGGATATCGAGTCCGGCGCCGTCACCGACACTTACCGTGCCGACCGCCAGACCGTGCTCAAGCTCCTGAACGAGGCGCTGGCCACCGAGATCGTCTGTGTGCTGCGCTACAAGCGCCACTTCTTCATGGCCCGCGGCCTGAACGCCGAGCCGGTGGCCGCGGAATTCGCGGAGCACGCCGCTCAGGAACAGGATCACGCCGACAAACTGGCCGAGCGTATCGTGCAACTGGGCGGCGAGCCCAACCTGTCGCCCAAGGGCCTGCTCGAGCGTAGCCATTCCGAGTACGTCGAGGGCTCCTCGCTCGAGGAGATGATCAAGGAAAACCTGATCGCCGAGCGTATTGCCATCGACAGCTACCGGCAGATGATCGAGTACATCGGCGAGCAGGATTCGACCACCCGTCGCCTGCTGGAGGAAATCCTGGCGGTCGAGGAAGAGCACGCCGACGATCTGTCTGATTTCCTGGCCAAGCATTAAGGCCCGTCAGCGGTCGATGGCGCACCGTGGGCCGGCGGTGCGCCATGGGGCTGCGCGTCCCGCCCGGGTTGTTCAACCCTGGCGCGCGGCAGCCGCGTCGTGGCGGCGCGCCGCCGCATCCAATTGGGCATGGTGGCTTTCGGCCCATCGATCCAGCGCCACCAGCGCCACATTCAGCGACTTCCCCAGTTCGGTCAGGTGATAGCGCACATGTGGCGGCACCGTGCGCATGTCCTCGCGCAGGACCAGTCCGTGGCGTTCCAGTTCGCGCAGTGTCTGCGTCATCATCTTCTGCGAGATTCCGTCGAGCTTGCGCAGCAGCTCATTGTTGCGCAGCGGGCCATGCGCGAGCGCGGGCAGCACCAGCGGTACCCATTTGCCGGAGATCAGTTCGAGCGCGCGGCGCGATGGACAGGCGGCGTCGAAGACGTTGCCTGCGGAAGCGGGAGAGACTGCCATGGGGTGCCCTTCATGGTTACCAATAGGTGCGTACTTGTGCCTGGGTAACTATAGGCCCTAAGCTGGCCGCATTCCAATAACGAAGGGAGGCCGGGATGGCCTGGTGGATCCTGTTGGCCGCGAGCGCGGTGGAAATCGTGATGGCGCTGGCGTTGAAGTACGCGGACGGCTGGACGCGGTTCTGGCCCAGCGCCATCGGCATCGCCGCGGCGCTGGGCAGTATCTTCCTGCTGACGCTGGCGATGCGGCACCTGCCCGCGGGCACCGCTTACGCCGTGTGGACCGGCATCGGGTCCGTGGGCATCACGCTGCTGGGGATCCTGCTGTTCGGCGATTCGCCGTCCGTCGCGCGCCTGGCGTGCATTGCGTTGATCGTGGGCGGCGTGGCGGGCCTGAAACTGCTGGAGGCCTGAACCGGGCCGCGGGCCTTTCGCCCCGGCGGCCGATGCCGCCGGCCTCATGACGCTCAGACCGTGTCGGCCCAGAGGTCGTACTCGTCGGAGTCGGTGACGCGGGCGCGCACCAGGTCGCCGGCCTTGAGCTTGCGGTCCGAGCTGACGTAGACGCAACCGTCGATTTCCGGCGCGTCGCCAGCGCTACGGCCCACGGCGCCGTCTTCGTCCACTTCGTCGATCAGTACGTCGATCTCGCGGCCGACCTTGCGCGCCAGGCGCGCGGTGGAAATCGACTGCTGCAGTTCCATGAAGCGTTCCCAGCGTTCCTGCTTGACCTCGTCCGGCACGGGATTGTCGAGCAGGTTGGCGGGCGCGCCTTCCACCGGCGAATACTGGAAACAGCCGACGCGGTCGAGCTGGGCTTCCTGCATCCAGTCCAGAAGGTACTGGAAGTCTTCCTCGGTCTCGCCGGGGAAGCCGACGATGAAGGTCGAGCGGATGGTCAGGTCGGGGCAGATCTCGCGCCACTGCTTGATGCGCGCCAGCGTCTTGTCCTCGAACGCCGGACGCTTCATGGCCTTGAGGATGCGCGGGCTGGCGTGCTGGAACGGAATGTCCAGGTAGGGCAGGATCTTGCCCTCGGCCATCAGCGGAATCACTTCGTCGACGTGCGGATACGGATACACGTAATGCAGGCGCGTCCAGACGCCCATCTCGGACAAGGCCGTACAGAGCTCGGTCATGCGGGTGCGCACGGGCCGGCCGTTCCAGAAGCCGCTGCGGTACTTGACGTCGACGCCGTAGGCGCTGGTGTCCTGCGAAATCACCAGCAGCTCCTTGACGCCGGCCTTGACCAGGCGCTCGGCCTCGCTGAGCACGTCTCCCACCGGACGGCTGACCAGGTCGCCGCGCATCGACGGGATGATGCAGAAGCTGCAGCGGTGATTGCAGCCTTCCGAGATCTTCAGGTAGGCGTAGTGGCGCGGGGTCAGCTTGACGCCCTGCGGCGGCACCAGGTCGAGGTAGGGGTTGTGGTCCTTTTTGGGCGGCGCGGCGTCATGCACGGCGCGCACCACTTCCTCGTATTGCTGCGGGCCGGTCACGGCCAGCACGCTGGGGTGCACGTTGCGGATCACCGATTCCTCGACGCCCATGCAGCCGGTGACGATGACCTTGCCGTTCTCGGCGAGCGCTTCGCCGATGGCTTCCAGCGACTCCGCCTTGGCGCTGTCGATGAAGCCACAGGTGTTGACCACCACGACGTCGGCGTCGTTGTACTCGGGCGTGACTTGGTACCCTTCGGTGCGCAGTTGGGTCAGGATGCGTTCGGAGTCGACCAGGGCTTTGGGACAGCCCAGGCTGACGAAGCCGACTTTGGGGGAAGACATGGAATACCTCGGTGGGCGCGAGCCGGCGCCAGTGATCAAATACTGCGCAATTCTAGCGCGGCAGGGCGGGGGGCCGTTATTTTAGCGGGTTGCCGGGGGCGATTCCCGGCTGGTGTGCGTCCCTAATATCCGGGCAGGGCGACGTCGGGCGTCAGGCGCCGCTGCGGCGGTACAGCGCCAGGGTGCCGGCCAGCCCGATCATGAGCGAGCCACAGACCCGGTTCAGCCAGCGCAGGCCCGAGCCGCGAAAGGCCCGCACCAGTTGCGCGCCCAGGGTGGCGTAGGCCAGCATGGTCAGGATGTTCATCAGCGCCAGCACCGCAGCCACGGTGGCGTATTGCGGCAGCAGGGGCGCCTGGGTATTGATGAACTGCGGCAGGAAGGCGGACATGAACAGCAATGCCTTCGGGTTGGTCAGCGCCACCACGAAGCTGCGCAGGCCCAGCTTGAGGCCCACCGGCCGGGCGGCGCCGGGTTCGGCGGCCGGCAGCACCAGCGCGGCGTCCGAGCGCAGCATCTTCCAGCCGAGATAGGCCAGGTAGGCGGCGCCCGCCCACTTGATGACATGGAAGGCGACCTCGGAAGCGGCCAGCACCACGCCCAGGCCGGAAGCCACCGCGCCCACCAGGATGAAATCCGCCATTACCGCGCCGCCCATGCCCCAGCAGGCGGTGCGCACGCCGTGGCGCGAGCCGTTGCTCATGGCGAGCAGGACGGTCGGGCCGGGCGTCACGATGGCGACGGCCGAGGCCAGGATGAACAGCAGCAGCGTGGCGGTGGACATGGCGGGCTCCGAGGCAGGCGGCCAGTGTGACGCGCCCGGCGCGGTTCGTCCAGCGCTCCCCGCGAGGCCGTCGACGGGGCGGCAGCCCGCGCCGGGCTACCATAGCGGTCTTGTCCTTTGATTTGCTGCCATGTCCACGCGTTCCGATACCCCCCATCTGGCTCCCCCGCTTTCCGCCGTTTTGCTTGCCAGCGCGCGCGTGGTGGAGGACGTCCTGGAAGGCCGCTCGATGACCGATGCCCTGGCCGACGTCGATGGCGCCCTGCGCCCCGCGGCGCAGGCGGTGTCGTTCCACGCGATGCGCTACCTGGGCTGGGCCGATGCGGTCGGCCGCGAACTGGTGCAGCGCTATCCCAATGTGCTGTTCGAATCGCTGCTGCTGGTCTCGCTGACGCTGCTCAAGGCCGAGGGCGAGGCCGCTGCCGGCCTGCCGGGCATGCCGGTCTACGCGCCCCACACCGTGGTGGACCAGGCCGTCACGGCCGCGTCCTCGACCCGTTCCCTCGGGGCGTTCAAGGGCCTGCTCAATGCCTGCCTGCGCCGTTTCCTGCGTGAGCGGGCGGCGCTGGAGGCCGCCGTGGCCGACAGCCCCGAGGCCGAATGGAACCATCCGGGCTGGTGGGTCAAGCAATTGCGCGTGGCCTATCCGCAGCAGTGGCAGGAGATCCTGCGGGCGGCCAACGTGCCGGCGCCGCTGACCCTGCGCGTCAATCGCCGCCGCGCCAGCCGCGAGCAGGTCCTGGCCGCGTTCCAGGACGCGGGCCTGGCCGCCGACACGGTGGGCCAGGCCGGCCTGGTGCTGGCCACGCCGCGGCCGGTGGCTCAACTGCCCGGTTTCGCCGAAGGGTGGTGGTCGGTGCAGGACGCCGGCGCCCAGTTGGCCGCCGAGCTGCTGGCGCCGCAGGACGGCATGCGGGTGCTGGATGCCTGCGCCGCGCCGGGCGGCAAGACCGCCCACCTGCTGGAGCTGGCCGACATCGACCTGCTCGCCCTGGACGCCGACGCCGACCGCCTGACGCGGGTCGGCCAGAACCTGGACCGCCTCGGCCTGGCGGGCGAGCATGTGCGGCTGCAGGCCGCCGACGCCGCCGACCTGGACGCCTGGTGGGATGGCAAGCCCTTCGACGCGGTGCTGGCGGACGTGCCGTGCACCGCCTCGGGCATCGTGCGGCGTCATCCCGACATCCGCTGGCTGCGCCGCGAGAACGATGTGCGCCGCACCGCCACGCTGCAGGCGCGCATCCTGGACGCGCTCTGGCGCACGGTCGCGCCCGGCGGCCGCCTGCTGTACGTGACCTGCTCGATCTTCCCGATCGAGGGCACGCGCCAGGCGCTGGAGTTCCTGCAGCGCCACCCCGAGGCCCGGCGCCTGGACGCGCCCGGCCAATTGCTGCCAGTTGCGGTCGATGCAACACCCGCGGCGCAACGCGATGGATTTTTCTACGCCTTGTTTGCCAAGCAGTCCTGAATCGCCAAGAATAGGGGGCATGACGGGGTTTCGGTGTCGTATGTCCATCATTTCACGGTTATTTCTGGGGTTATTGTTCGCAACTGCCGCGCTGTCGTTGGTGCCGGCCGGTCAGGCACACGGGTCCGAACCGAAGGTGGTGCGCGTCGAACCGGTCGTGCGTGGCGACAAGCTTGAAATCGACGCCGACATCGAGTTCGAACTGAACCAGCAACTGCGTGACGCCGCCCAGCGTGGCGTACCCCTGTACTTCACTGCCGACCTGACCATCACGCGCGAGCGTTGGTGGTGGTTCAACAAGTCCCTGGTCGACACCTCCCGCACCTGGCGCGTGATCTACAACGCGCTGACGCGCCAGTGGCGTGCCGGGGTCGGCGAGCTGTCCTTCCCGGTGGCGTCGCTGGACGACGCAATGAGCGTCATCCGCCATGTGCGCAACTGGCAGGTGGCCGATGCCGACGATTTCGACGAGGGCGTGGTCTATGGCGGCCAGTTGCGGCTGCGGCTGGACACTTCGCTGCTGCCCCGGCCGTTCCAGGTCAATGCCCTGAACAGCAGCTCCTGGGTCCAGGGCACGCCGTGGACCGATTTCTCGTTCTCGCTGGGTGACAAGGAGAAAGACCCCTCATGAGGCTGTTGCTTCGGCTGGCCCTGATGGTCGGCGCGGTGAGCGGCCTGGCGTTGCTGGGCCTGCTGGCATGGTCCACGGGCAATGCCTCGCGTTTTGCCCGCTATTACGACACGCTGCTGGTTCTCAACGGCATCTTCGCGCTGGCGCTGTTCGTCTGGGTGGTGGCCCTGACGGTGCGGCTGGCGCGGCAGATCCGGCGCCGGCAGTTCGGCGCCAGGCTGACCGCCCGCTTCTCTTTGGCCTTCGCCCTGATCGGCGTGGTCCCCGGCGCCCTGATCTATACGGTGTCGGTGCAGTTCATGTCGCGCTCGATCGAGTCCTGGTTCAACGTGCGGGTCGACACCGCGCTGGAGGCCGGCCTGAACCTGGGCCGCGCCGCGCTCGACTCGCTGCTGGCCGACCTGGACGCGCGGGCCCGCTCGATGGCGGCCGAGCTGAACCGCAATTCCGATACCGGCGTGACGCTGGCCCTGACCCGGCTGCGCGAAGCCAACGGCGTACAGGAAGCCATGGTCTTCACCGGCAGCGGCCGCATGGTGGCGTTCTCCACCAGCCAGTACGGCCAGTTGCTGCCGGCCATGCCGCCGTCGACGGTCATGAACCAACTTCGGCTGTCGCGCGGCTATTCGGCCGCCGAGGCCGATGACCCGGTCAAGCCCGGCACCGACGGCGGGCTGCACCTGCGCGTGGTGATTCCGCTGACCGGGCCCGACCGCTACGACAACCTGCTGGGCGCCGCCTCCGAGCCGCGCTGGCTGCAACTGCTGCAGCCGGTGCCCGAGCAGATCGCGCACAACGCCAACCTGGTGCAGCAGGGTTTTCGCGACTACCAGGAACTCGCCCTGTCGCGGCTCGGCCTGCGCAAACTGTATGGCATCACGCTGACCCTGGCGCTGCTGCTGGCCGCGTTCGGCGCCATCGCCGTGGCGTTGTCGCTGTCCAAGCGGCTGGTGCGGCCATTGCTCAGCCTGGCGGGCGGCACCCAGGCGGTGGGCGTGGGCGACTACCGGCCGCTGCCCGAGCCGCCCGAGCGCGACGAGGTCGGCCAGTTGACCCGCTCGTTCAATGCCATGACGCGCCAGCTCGACGAGGCCCGCCGCATGGTCGAGAGCAACCGCCAGCAGCTCGAGCGGTCCAACGTCTATCTGGAAAGCGTGCTGTCGAACCTGTCCTCGGGCGTGCTGGTGTTCGACGAGTCCTTCCGCGTCACCACCGTCAACCAGGGCGCCCAGACCATCCTGCAGGCCGACCTGCGCTCGGTGATCGGGCGGCCGCTGGAAACCGTCGATGGCATGCTCGAGTTCGCGAACGTCGTGCGGCAGGCTTTTTCCACCCACGCCGCCGTGGGCTCCGAACGGCAGCACTGGCAGCAGCAGTTCGAAATCGCGCCCAAGCAGGGCGACACGCCCAACGGGCCCCAGGCCCTGACGCTGCTGGCGCGCGGCACCCACCTGCGGGTGGACGGCCGCGGCAACGGCTACCTGGTCGTGTTCGACGATATTACCGAGGTGATATCGGCCAACCGCACCGTCGCCTGGGGCGAAGTGGCGCGCCGCCTGGCCCACGAGATCAAGAACCCGCTGACGCCGATCCAACTCTCCGCCGAGCGCCTGGCGATGAAGCTGGAAGGCAAGCTGCCGCCGGCCGAGGCCCAGATCGTCGAGCGCTCCACCAACACCATCGTCAATCAGGTGGCCTCGCTCAAGCAGATGGTGGATGATTTCCGCGAATACGCCCGCACGCCGCCGGCGGTGATGCAGCGTATCGACTTCAACGCGCTGGTGGCGGATGTGCTGTCCCTGTATGGCTGGGAGCCGGACGGCGCCGCTTCGGTGCGTTCGGCCTCCGGCAAGGCGCTGAACCTGGACGTCAGCCTGGGCGCGGACCTGCCCGCCATCGAGGGCGATCCGACCCAGTTGCGCCAGGTGATCCATAACCTGCTGTCCAATGCCCGCGACGCCATCGCCGAGAAGGGAGGGGAAGGCCGCGTCAGCGTCACGACCCAACTGATGCGCAGCGAGCAGCCCGACCGCGCCGACCAGCAGGCCCTGCGTTTCACGGTCGCCGACACCGGCCCGGGTTTCCCGCCGCAGGTCATGCAGCGCGCTTTCGAGCCCTACGTAACCACCAAGTCCCACGGGACTGGGTTAGGATTGGCAATCGTACGCAAGATCGTGGAAGAGCATGGCGGGCGGATCGACCTTGCGAATCGCAAGGAAGGAGGCGCGCGGATTTCCATCTTGTTGACCCGGCTCGCTCCCGGGGCCGATACTATGGACGCGACCGCGCAAGAAAAGGATAATGCGGCTACGCAATAGGTGGATGCTTTATGGCCAGAATTCTGGTGGTTGACGACGAAGTCGGTATTCGCGAGCTTTTGTCGGAAATCCTTTACGACGAAGGGCACACGGTCGAGTTGGCCGAAAACGCGGCGCAAGCGCGCGCCGCGCGCCTTCGCACGCGTCCCGATCTGGTGCTGCTGGACATCTGGATGCCGGACACCGATGGCGTCAGCCTGCTCAAGGAATGGGGCTCGCAGGGCCTGCTGGACATGCCGGTCATCATGATGAGTGGTCACGCCACCATCGACACGGCGGTCGAGGCCACCCGCATCGGCGCCATGGATTTCCTCGAAAAGCCGATTACGCTGCAACGCCTGCTCAAGACCGTGGCCGCCGGCCTGGCCCGCGGTCGCGTGCCGCATCCGGCGCCCGTGACGGCGCCCACGACCGCCAGCGCCGCCGTGGCGCTCGAGGACGAACTCGATCCGCCGACGCTGTCGTTGGCCCCCGCGAACGAAGTTCCGGTCACCGCCAACGGCCAGTTGGGCAGCATCTCGCTGGACCAGCCGCTGCGCGAGGCGCGCGACGAGTTCGAGCGCATCTATTTTGAATACCATCTGGTCCGCGAAAGCCACAGCATGACCCGCGTGTCCGAACGCACCGGCCTCGAGCGCACCCACCTCTACCGCAAGCTCAAGCAGTTGGGCATCGAGTCGGCGCGCAAACGGGGCGCATGAAGATCCTGATCATCGGCGCTGGTCGCGTAGGCACCAGCGTGGCGGAAAACCTGGTGTCCGAGCAGAACGACATCACGGTGATCGATTCGGACTCTTCCCAGTTGCAATACCTGCAGGAACACTTCGACCTGCGCGTCGTCCATGGCGACGGCTCGCAGGTGTCGGTGCTGGAAGGCGCCGGCGCCGCGGACACCGACCTGCTGATCGCCTGCGCCGCGTCCGACGCGGCCAACATGGTGGCCTGCAAGATCGCCCGTCAGCTTTTCAACATCCCTCGCCGCATCGCTCGTATCCGTTCTGGCGAATTTTCCGAACATCCCGAACTGATGAGCGAAGACGGCTTCTGCATCGACGCCATCATCAGCCCCGAGCGCAGCGTCACCACCTACCTGCACAGCCTGATCGAGTTCCCCGAGGCGCTGCAGGTAGTGGAATTCGCCGAAGGGCGGGTCAGCGTCGTGACGGTCCGCGTCGGTCACGGCAGCCCCATGGCGCACCATCCCGTCGACAAGCTGCGCGAGGTCTGGCCCGACGTCACGGCGCGGGTGATCGACGTGCTGCGCGGCGGCCGCCCGTTGCGGGCGGGGTCGGGCACCGTGATCGCCCCGGGCGACGAGGTGGTGCTGGTGGTGGACACGCGCCACGCGCGCCGCGCCGTGCGGCAACTGCGCGAAGCCGAAAAGGCCGTGCGCCGCGTGATGATCGCCGGTGGCGGCAACATCGGCCTGCGGCTGGCGCGCGCGCTGGCCGAGGAAAACTACAGCGTGCGCATCATCGAGCGCGACCTCAAGCGCTGCGAATACCTGGCCACGCAGTTGCCCGACAGCGTGCTGGTGCTGCACGGCAGCGGCACCGACGAGGCCCTGCTGGAACGCGAGAACATCGAGGACATGGACACCTGGCTGGCGCTGACCAGCGACGACGAGGACAACATCATGTCGTCGCTGCTGGCCAAGCGGCTGGGCGCGCGCAAGGTGATCGCGCTGATCAACCGCCAGGCCTATGGCGAACTGATGCAGGGCAGCCATATCGACATCGCGGTGTCGCCGTCGCAGGCCACCATGAGCGAGCTGCTGCGCCATGTGCGGCGCGGCGACGTGGCGGCGGTGCACCGGTTGCGCCAGGGCGTGGCCGAGGCGCTGGAGGCCATCGCCCACGGCGACCGCTCCAATTCCAAGGTGGTGGGCCGCAAGGTGGGCGAGATCAGCCTGCCCAAGGGCGCCAGCATCGGCGCGCTGGTGCGCGAGGACGAGATCATCCTGCCTGACGCGGATACCGTGATCGAGACCGACGATCACGTCATCGTCTTCGTGCCCTCGCGCAAGCAGATGCCGCGCGTGGAAAAACTGTTCCAAGTTTCGGCGTCGTTCTTCTGATGAGCCTGCGCGTCCCGCTTTCCGACGGACCGGCGACGGCCGGGGAGGCCGCATGAAGCGGGTCCTGGCGACGCTGCACATCCTGGGCCTGACGATGGTGATGTTCGCCCTCACCATGCTGATCCCGCTGGGAGTGGCCTACATCGGCGGCGACGCCGCGCGCGATGCCTTCCTGCACGGCTTCCTGATTTCGGTCGGTATCGGCGTGGCGCTGGCGGCGCTGACGCGGCGGGCCCGCAGCGAGCTGCGCGCCCGTGACGGCTTTGTGCTGGTGTCGGCGGTATGGGCCGGCCTGCCGCTGCTGGCGGCGATCCCGCTGTTGATCTACTTCCACCGTGCCGGCCTGCCGCTATCGTTCACCGGGGCTTATTTCGAGGCCATGTCCGGGCTGACGACCACCGGCGCCACCGTGCTGACCAATCTGGACGCGCTGCCCGCCTCGATCAACCTGTGGCGCGCCACCCTTATCTGGATCGGCGGCATGGGAATCCTGGTTCTGGCAGTGGCGATCCTGCCGCTGCTGGGCGTCGGCGGCCACCAGGTGGTGCGGGCCGAGACCCCGGGGCCGATGAAGGACGAGCGCCTGACCCCCCGCATCGCCAGCACCGCCAAGGCGCTGTACGCGGTGTATTTCGCGTTCTCGATCCTGTGCTTCCTGGCTTACCGCGCGGTCGGCCTGTCGTGGTTCGAGGCCTGGTGCCACATGGCCACCACCATGGGCCTGGGCGGCTTTTCCACCTGGGACGACGGCTTTGCCCATTTCGATTCGGTAGCGGTGGAAATGGTGGCCATGGTGTTCATGTTGATCGCCGGCATCAACTTCGCCACCCATTTCAACGCTTTCCGCCAGCGTAGTCCGCGCGCTTATCTGCGTTGTCCGGAAGCCATTCCGTACCTGGTGGTGGTGCTGGGGGTGGGCCTGGTGATCTCGGTGTTCCTGTACGTCAAGGGCGTCTACCAGGAGCCGCTGCAGGCTCTGCGCTACGGGATGTTCAACACGATCTCGATGGCCACCACCACGGGCTACGCCAATACCGATTTCGCCCAGTGGCCGCTGTTCGCGCCCTTGACCATGCTGCTGCTGTCGGGCTTCGCCACCTCGGCTGGTTCGACGGGGGGCGGGATCAAGATGATCCGGGCCATCCTGCTGATCAAGCAGGCGCGCAATGAACTTGTCACAATGTTGCATCCGCATGCGGTCAGCCCGGTACGGATCAACGGCCGCGCCGTCGAGGCCCGCACCATGTCGTCGGTGCTGGCGTTCATGCTTTTCTACGGCCTGTCCATCGCTGTCTTCACCAGCCTGCTGCTGCTGTCGGGGCTGGACCCGATCACGGCGTTCTCGGCCGTCTTCGCCAGCGTCAACAACACCGGCCCCGGCCTGGGACCGGTCGGACCCATGGGAAATTTCGCGGTGCTGTCGGATTTCCAGATCTGGGTCTGCACCTTCGCCATGCTGATCGGCCGCCTGGAGCTGCTGACCGTGCTGGTGCTGTTCACGCCGATTTTCTGGCGCAAGTAGGCGGCCTCGCCCGTGCGCGGCACAGCCCGAATTTCCGGCCTCCCGTCGCCGCGGTGCGTCCCCGTCGGGATAGGTCTGTTTTTATAAGGGATAACCCTTTATAGGGTTATCCCATCCCCTCTGGAAACCCGCACCCAGCCTGCGCTTGCAGGCTTCCCGGGCCGGCGAGCCGCGCCACCATTACGTTGTGAGCGCTCGCTCACTTTGTTCTAGAGAGCAAAACCGAATGCATCGTGATGTTGCACACAAATGTCACGATTTTCAATCGTTTTGCCACAAACATGCGGCTATTATGCGTTCACAAGCCGCCGTCTAGCGCCCCCCGGGAAGTTGCCGGGCTTCAAGGTCGAACGGCGCATCCCCTCATCAAACATCCGAAGGAGTCCGAGATGGAACAGATCCCGTTCATTTCGTCGGCCCCCAACACCCTGGGCATCGAACTCGAGCTGCAACTGATCGACCCCCGCAGTTTTGACCTGACCGCAGCCTCCGACGAACTGCTGGCCCAAATGGCCAACCATCCCATTGCCGATCGCGTGAAACCCGAAATCACGCGGTCCATGATCGAACTGAATTCCTCGGTGCACGAGCACCCCATGGGCCTGCTGGCGGAAATGCGCGAAATGCGCGATGCCCTGGTCGAAGCGGCTGACGCCGTGGGCGTCTCGGTAGCCGGTGGCGGCGCCCACCCGTTCATGCGCTGGCAGGAACGCTCCATCTCGGATACGCCCCGCTTCCAGTACCTGGCGGAAATGTATGGTTACCTGGCGCGTCAGTTTACGGTGTTTGGCCAGCACATCCACCTGGGCGTGAAAAACGGCGACGAAGCCATCAAGCTGCTGCGTCGCCTGTCGCCCTATGTCCCGCACTTTATCGCGCTGTCGGCCTCCTCGCCGTATTGCGAGGGCGTCGATACACTGTTTTCGTGCTCGCGCCTGAACGCGGTCAACAGCTTCCCGCTGGCCGGTCACATGCCGGCCGAGGTCAAGGACTGGTACCAGTTCGAGGCCCATCTGGCGCAACTTCGCGCCTATGGCCTGGCCGAGAGCATCAAGGACCTGTACTGGGACATCCGTCCCAAGCCCGAATTCGGCACGGTCGAAATCCGCGTCTGCGATACGCCGTTGACCGTGGAGCGCGCCTGCCAGATAGCGGCCTTCGCCCAGGCGCTGTCGGTGCTGTTGATGCGCGAAGAAGATCCCAGCGACAAGGCCTGGCTGTCCTACCGCAGCAACCACTTCCAGGCCTGCCGTTTCGGCCTGCAGGGCAGCTATGTGACGCCGGATGGCGAGCGCCTGCGCTTGATGGACCACCTGCGGGCGCTGTTCCAGCGGCTGATGCCGGTGGCCGAAGAACTGGGGACCGGCGACATGATCGCATCGCTGCGCGACGAAGCCATGCGCAGCGGCAACGATTCGCGCTGGCTGCGCAGCCAGTTCCATCGTTTGCGCGATCTGCCGCTGGTGGTGGAATCGATGTCGCAAGCCTGGCGCGGTGAGGTCGCCCAGGCGGCGCCGGCCGAGCCGACCGCGGTGTTGCGGCGGCGAATCCGCGCCACGTCCGAGCCGATGCAGCCCCTCTCGACGGCGGAGCCGGGAGTGACCGCGCCACTGCCCGAACGCCTGCACTAGGCCTGTCCGGGCGTCTTGTTTCAGGGCGTGCCGCGCTGGCGGCCGCCGATGGCGCTGACCGAAAGCCGGGTCTCGCCCGCGGTGCCGCGGTGGGCGGCGGCGCGCCAGGCGTGACCGTAGGCGACCTCGATGCTCAGCGCGATGACGCCGTCCGGGCGGCGCTGGGCTTCCAACGCATCGCACAGGCGTGCCCGCCAGTCTCGCCCGACCAGGCCGCCGCGCCGACCGGCGGCGGGGTTGCCGCCCAGGGCGCGCACGTCCTGCAGCAGCTTTTCCGGCGTGCGGTACGTCAACGTCAGGATCTCCTGGTCCATGACCGGATCGGCGAAGCCGTTTTCCACCAGCAGATCGCCAAAATCATGCATGTCGACGAAGGCCGGGGTGGCGGTGCGCAGTCCGGCATCGTCCAGCGCCTGGCGCAATTCGCGCAGCGTCGCCGGCCCCAGACAGGAGAACATCGCCAGCCCGCCGACCTTGAGAATGCGGCGCCACTCGGCCAGCACGGCATGCGGCTCGCGGTGCCAGTGCAGGGCCAGGTTGGACCACACCAGTTCCAGCGATTCAGGCGCCAGACCGGTGGCGGCCAGATCGGCATTGATGAAGGCATTGGTCGGCCCGCGTCGCGCCAGTTTGCCTATCCAGGCCGACAGGCCGGCCGGGGCGTGGCGCTTGCGGGCGATCTCCAGCAGCGGGTCGCAGTTATCCAGGCCGGTGTAGGCGGCTTCGGCATAGCGTTCGCGCAGCAGCGCCAGGTTGTCGCCGGCGCCGCAGCCGGCGTCGAGCATGGCCTGCGGCTGCACGCGGATGTACTGCAGCCGGCCCAGCATGCGGCGGGCGACTTCGCCGTACAGGAACTGGGCGTCCGAAAGATCGCCGCGGCGGGCGAATTGGCGCGGCACGTCGGCGGCGACGAGCGGGAGCGAGGGCGGGGTGGCAGGTGCGGGCAGGGACATTTCGGTCGCGCCCGGGCGCGGCGCCGCGGGCGGATCATGATTTCATGGGGGATGGCTCACATTATTGCCCATCCCGGCCGCGGCGGCCGATTGTCCCTACAGGCCATGGGGCGGGGGTTGCTGGCCCGGGTGCCCTGCGACTGTCCGCTGTGCGGGGGGCGGGTCGGCGGCGCCCGCCTGTGTGAGGGCTGCGAAACCGATCTGGCCGAAGCGTCGTTGGCGCCGCGCTGCCCGCGTTGCGCCCAGAGGCTGGCGGCGGATGCGCTGCATTGCGCCGACTGCCTGGCGCGGCCGCCAGCCTTCATCGGCACGGTCGCCGCCTTCGACTACGAGCCGCCCGCCGAGGTGCTGATCCGGCAGCTCAAGACCCAACTGCGGCTCAGCGCGGCGCCGGTCCTGGCGCGGCTGCTGGCGCATGCGGTGTGGTCCGAACCCCCGCCGCGGGCCTTGCTGCTGGTGCCGGTGCCGTCCAGTCGCGCATCGCTGCGCCGGCGCGGCATGAATCCGGCGGCCGAGATCGCCCGCAGCCTGGCGGCGCAACTGGGCTGGCCGCTGCTGCGCGGGGCGTTGCGGCGGCGGCGCGAAACGCCCAGGCTGACGGCCCTGGGGCGCCAGGCCAGGCTGAGCGGCGCCCGGGGCGTGTTCGATTGCGCGCGCGATCTGGCCGGCCGCCATGTCGGCTTGGTGGATGACGTCATGACCACGGGCAGCACCGCCGATGCGGCCGCGCGCGCCTTGCTGGCCGCGGGCGCGGCCAGCGTGACGGTGCTGGTGGTGGCGCGCACGCCGCGCCGGCCCTGATGTCCGGGCGGGGAGGGGCGGCGGGGGCGGCCCCTCATGCGGCCTCGCGCGCCGGGGCGGCCGTCCAAATCGGCGACAATCGCTCCTGCGCGGCCCTGGCCGGCCGCCCGTCATTCAACGTCTTTCCGTCCGTTCATCATGTTCCACGTCATCCTCGTATGCCCCGAGATTCCGCCCAACACCGGCAATGCCATCCGTCTGTGCGCCAATACCGGCGCGCAATTGCACCTGGTGCGTCCGCTCGGTTTCGAGCTGGACGATGCCCGCATGCGGCGGGCGGGGCTGGACTATCACGAGTGGCAGCCGGTGCGCGTGCATGACACGCTGCAGGAGGCGCTGGCGGATACAGGGGCGACGGCTTCCCACCTCTATGCATTGACCACGCATGCCCAGCGCAGCGTGGGGGACGTGCGGTTCGAGGCGGGGGACGTGTTCGTATTCGGACGGGAGAGCGCCGGTTTGTCGGAGGAGCATCACGCGATGTTCGCGCCGCAGCAGCGGTTGCGGCTGCCGATGCGGGCGGGGCAGCGGAGTTTGAATTTGTCCAACGCGGTGGCGGTGACGGTTTTCGAGGCTTGGCGGCAGTTGGGATATGAAGGGGGCGTCTGATCGCCCCTGGCGGATGCCTGCGCGCGGGGCGCCAAAGGCCGCCCGCGCGGCCGCCTTCGGCGCTGGGGGGCGGCGTCAGTCGAGCGACAGGTTCAGCTTCTGGATGACCTGATCCCAACGAGCCTTTTCGTTCTGGATGCGGACGGTCAGGGCCTCGGGGGTGGAGGCGGCGGGAGTGAAGTATTGCAGGGCCATCTGCTTGCGGACCGTATCGCTGTTGATGATGCGGTTCAGTTCGCTGTTCAGGCGCTCGATGACGGGCGTCGGCGTTTCCGCGGGGGCCAGGATGGCGTTCCACGAGATGGCTTCGAAGTCGGGGTAGCCCTGCGAGGCCATGGTGGGCACGCCGGGCAGGGTATCGCTGGGCTGCAGGCTGGTGACGGCGAGGATCTTGACCTTGCCGTCGCGGGTCTGCGGCACCGCGATGGCGGGGACCATGAAGCCGGCCTGGATGTCGCCGCCGATGATGGCGCTGATGACCTGCGGGAAGCCGGCGTACGGGATATGCGCCATGTCGATGCCGGCGCGTTCCTTGAACATTTCCATGGCCAGGTGGGCCGAGCTGCCGGGGCCGACGGAGCCATAGTTCAGCGAGCTGCCGTGCTCCTTCACCATGCGCACGAAGTCCTGCACGGAATTGACGTTCTTCAGGTTGCCAGGCACGGTCAGCACATTGGGGCTGGTGCCCACCAGCGTCACGGGCGCCAGATCTTGCAGCGGGTCGTAGCCCAGCGTCTTCTTGTAGAGCGTGGGGGCGGTGACCAGCGGGCCGTTGATCGTGTAGAGCAGGGTGTAGCCGTCGGGTTTGGCCTGCGCGACGATGCGGGTGCCGATGTTGCCGCCGGCGCCGGTCTTGTTGTCGATGACGATGGGCTGTCCCAGCGCTTGTCCCAGCGGCTCGGCGATGGTCCGCGCCAGGATGTCAGGCGACGAGCCGGGCGGGAACGGCACCACCATGTGGATGGGGCGGTCCGGCCAGTCGGCGTGGGCGGCGGCGGGCAGGATGGCCGCCAGGCTCAGGCAGAGGCCGCGCAGCAGGGGGCCGACCCGGAACTTGCGGGTTTGCGTCATGAAGGATGTCTCCTGGGAGTCGTGCGTCGTGTTGTTATGAGGACGAGGGGGTGGGGGCCGGCTGCATCGGCGATGTCAGCCCGCGTTGCCGTGTTCGTCGCGTGCGTCGCGCGCCAGCAGGGTGGACACGGCCGTCATGGGCGAGACGCCGTCGAACAGTACGGCGCACACGGCTTCGGTGATGGGCAGTTCGACGCCGACGGCGCGGGCGCGTTCCAGCGCGGCGCGCGCGCAGCGCACGCCTTCGGCGGTGATGCCGCTGGCCAGGACGTCGGCCAGCTTGCGGCCCGCGCCGATTTCCAGGCCGACGCGGCGGTTGCGCGACAGTTCGCCGGTGGCGGTCAGGACCAGGTCGCCCAGGCCGGTCAGGCCGGCGAAGGTCTCGGCTTGCGCGCCCAGCGCGACGCCGAAGCGCGTCATCTCGGCCAGGCCGCGGGTAATCAGCGCGGCGCGGGCATTGGTGCCCAGCGCCAGGCCGTCGCCGATGCCGCAGGCCACGGCGATGACGTTCTTGAGGGCGCCGCCCACTTCCACCCCGACCAGGTCGCCGCTGGCGTAGACGCGCAGCGCGGCGCCGTGCAGGGCCCGGGTGGTGGCGGCGCGCAGGGAGGCGTTGTCGCTGGCGACGGTCAGCGCCACGGGCAGGCCCTGGGCGACTTCGCGGGCGAAGGACGGGCCCGACAGGACGCCGCCGACGGCTCCGGGCAGGGCCTGGCGCACTATTTCGTGGGGCAGTCTGGCCGTGTCGGCTTCAAAGCCTTTGCAGGTCCAGACGATGGGGGTGTCTTGCAGGCCCAGGGCGGGCAGGCGACGCGAGAGTTCGGCGCAGGTGGCGGCGAGGCCGGCCACGGGAACGCCTAGAATGATCAGCCCCGTCGCGCCGTCCTGTTGCAGGCTGCGCAGCGTGGCGTCGAGATCGGAGGTAATCGTCAGCGCCTGGGGCAGGGCGATGCCAGGCAGGTAGCGCGCATTTTCGTGGCGGGCGGCCATGTCGGCGGCCTGCGCCGGATCGCGCGCCCAGAGTACGGTGGGGTGGCGGCGGCTCGCGGCCGCCGCCAGCGCGGTGCCCCAACTGCCCGCGCCCAGGACGGCGACGCGCAGGCTGGGCGGAGTGGGCTGGTTCATGGGGCGCCGCGGTCTGCCTTATTGGCGGGTGGCGCTGGCGGGCAGGATGATGCCCGAGTCGCTGCCGTTGCCGTTGGCGTTGCTTTGCTGCTGTTGCAGTTCGGCCAGGCGTTGTTCGTACAGGGCCTGGAAGTTGACTTCGGTCAGGTGCAGCGGCGGCATCGAGGTGCGGGTGATCGCGTCGGCGATGTTGGCGCGCAGGTACGGGTACAACATCGTCGGGCAGACGATGCCCAGCAGCGGGTCGAGTTGCTCTTCGGGGATGTTGGCGGCTTCGAAGATGCCGGCCTGGGTGCCTTCGACCAGGTACACGACCTTGTCATTGACACGGGTGGTGACGGTGACCGTGACCGTGGTTTCGAACACGGTTTCGGCCAGGCGCTGGCCGCCCACGGTGATGCTCACTTCGACCTGGGGGGCTTCTTGCTCCAGGAAGACGTGGGGCGCGTTCGGCATTTCCAGCGAAAGGTCTTTCAGGTAGACGCGCTGCAGATTGAACGAGGGCGCGTCGTTGCCGCCTTCTTGCTGGGTGTTTTGGTCTTGATCAGCCATGAGTGTTTCCGTTGGTGGGAGGGGCAAAAAGGGGCGTCAGCCGTTGAGCAATGGGGTCAGGCCGCCCGAGCGGTCCAGCGCCATCAGGTCGTCGCAACCGCCGACATGGGTATCGCCGATGAAGATCTGCGGTACCGTGCGCCGGCCGGTGCGTTCGATCATGCGATCGCGTTGGCCGGGTTCGCGGTCGATCTGGATGATTTCCAGGTCGGTCACGCCGCGCTGCTCCAGCAGCGCCTTGGCGCGGGCGCAATAAGGACAATAGTCCTTGCTGTACATGACAACTTTATTCATAGGCGCTCCAGGCGGATTCTGTCGATAAGATGGGGGCGCGTCGCCCGGGTTCAACCCTTCTGGGTGACCGGCAGGCTGGCGGCCAGCCAGGCGCGCATGCCGCCTTCGAGCGGCACGACGTCGGCGAAACCCTGCGCGCGCAGCTTGGCGGCGGCGCGGGCGGAATCACGGCCATTGTCGCAAACCACGACCAGCGGCTTGTTCTTGGGCAGCGAGGCGGCCTTTTGTTCCAGGTCGGCGGCCGGCACGCTGCGTGCCTGGGCGATGTGGCCGGCCTGGAACTGTTCGGCGGGGCGCACGTCGACCCACACGGCCTGGCGCTGGTTGACCATCTGGATGGCTTCCGTGGTGCTGACGGCCGAGCCGGTGCGGCCCTTGCGCAGGGCGGGAATGGCCAGCATGACGCCGGAAACGAGGGTTACGGCGACAATGAAGATGTTGTTTTTATCGAGCAAGAATTGCAGAAGGTCCACGGGGCATCCTGAAGTGCGGCGTCTAGCCTGGTAAGGGCGAACCCTGACGCGCCGCGCGGCGAAATTGACGGGTGCGCCGGGGCAAAATCAAGGGCAAAATCGCTCAATTATAAAATGAGCGCATTCCGCAACTTTAACCCGCGTTACACGCCTGCCAAACCATGCACAAACTCGTTCTGATGCGCCACGGCGAAAGCCAGTGGAATCTGGAAAACCGCTTCACCGGCTGGACCGACGTCGACCTGACCGAAACCGGCCGTGAGCAGGCCCGCAAGGCGGGCGAACTGCTCAAGAAGGAAGGCTACACCTTCGACCTGGCCTACTCGTCGGTGCTCAAGCGCGCCATCCGCACCCTGTGGATCGCCCTGGACGCCATGGACGCCATGTATACCCCGGTGGGCGTGAACTGGCGCCTGAACGAGCGCCACTACGGCGCCCTGCAGGGGCTGAACAAGGCGGAAACCGCCGCCAAGTACGGCGACGAGCAGGTGCTGATCTGGCGCCGCGCCTACGCCATCGCGCCGGAACCCCTGTCGCTGGACGACGAGCGCCACCCGCGCTTTGACAGCCGCTACGCCAAGATCCCGGCCGACCAGTTGCCGGCCACCGAGTGCCTGAAGGACACGGTGGCGCGCGTGCTGCCGTTCTGGAACGAATCCATCGCCCCGGCCATCCGCGCCGGCCGCAAGGTGCTCATCGCGGCCCACGGCAACAGCCTGCGCGCGCTCATCAAGCACCTGGACAACGTGTCCGACGACGACATCGTCAACCTGAACATCCCCACCGGCCAGCCGCTGGTGTACGAATTGGATGATGACCTGCGCCCCATCCGCCACTATTATCTCGGCGATGCCGCCGAGATCGAGGCGGCCATGGCCGCCGTCGCGGCCCAGGGCAAGGCGAAGAAGGACTGATACATGGTGCGCAAGGCGGGGTGGTTGTTGGCGGTCATGCTGGCCGGCGGAGCGCTGCCGGCGGGCGCCGCGCCCAACGATCTCGCCGGCCGCCAGTCCGAAGCCGAAAGGCAGCAGGCGCAACTGCGCGATCGCATCGAGAACCTGCAAAAGGATATCGATGCGCGCGAAGCGGCCCGCAAGGAAGCCGCCGATGCCCTGAAGCAGTCGGAATCGGCGATTTCCAGGATCAACCTGCGGCTGAAGGAACTGGCCGAGTCCAGCCGCCAGGCGACCACCGACCTGTCCGGCCTGGAAAAGCAGATCACCGCCCAGCAGGCCGTGCTGGCCAAGCGCCGGGTCGAACTGGCCGACCAGTTGCGCACGCAATACACCAGCGGCCTGTCGCCCTGGACCGCGCTGCTGTCCGGCGACGATCCCCAGGTGCTGGGCCGCAACCTGGGCTACCTCGATTATGTCTCCCAGGCCCGCGCCCGCGCCGTCGAGGCGCTGCGCGCTGACATCGACCGGCTGGCCGCCCTGCAGGGCCGCGCCGACGCCCGGCGCGCCGAGATCGAAAAGCTGGTGGCCGAAACCTCCGAACAGAAGAGCGCCCTGGTCGCCCAGCAGAAAGAGCGCGGCACCCTGCTGGCGCAACTGGAAGGCCAGATCGCCGCCCAGCGCGCCGAAGCCAACAAATTGGGTCGTGACGACCAGCGACTCTCGCGCCTGATCACCGACCTGGACGCGGCCATCGTCAAGCAGGCCGAAGAGGCCCGCAAGGCCGAAGAGGCGCGCCGCCGCGCCGAGGAAGCCCGCAAGGCCGAGGAGGCCCGCCGCGCCGAAGAAGCCCGCAAGAAGGCCGAAGCCGAGCGCCGCGCCGAGGAGGCCCGCAGGAAGGCCGAGGCCGACCGCAAGGCGGCCGCCGACAAGGCCGCGGCCGACAATGCCCGTCGCGACCGTAACGCGCGCGAGGCCCGCGAGGCCGCCGAAGCGCGCGAACAGGTCGAGGCCGCGTCGCGCCAGGCGCGGGGGCCCGTGGCCGTGGCCGATCCCGACGCCGCTGGCCTGCGCCCCGCCGATTCGCGCCATACCCGCCTGACCGGGCAGGCCGAGACGCCGCCCCCGGTAAAACCCGCAGATCCTCCCAAAAAGGCGGAACCCGCGGAGGCGGAATCCACTCCAACCCGAACTGCATCGGTCCAGCAGACCCCGCGCGCCGCGCCGGCAGGCGGCGGCAACGGGCTGCGCCACGGGTTGGCGGCGCCGGTGCGTGGCCAGGTGCAGGGCCGTTTCGGGGTCGATCGCCCGGACGGCGGCGTCTGGCGCGGCATCGTGCTGCGCGCGCCCGAGGGAACCCCCGTGAAGGTGGTGGCCCCCGGCACGGTGGTCTATGCCGATTGGCTGAGGGGCTTCGGCAACCTCATCATTGTGGATCATGGCCAGCAATATCTGACCGTCTATGCTTACAACCAAAGTCTGCTCAAACGGGTGGGCGATTCCGTCGCGGCGGGGGATACTATTGCTTCGGTAGGCGCAACCGGCGGCCAAGTGGAATCCGGCCTATACTTTGAAATTCGCCATCGCGGCGCTCCTGTGGATCCAGCCCAGTGGCTGGCCCAGTAAGCCAAAAACCCTCAAGGGCGAAAACCATTCGGGAAGTGTGCATGAGCACTCGCAAGTTTCGCGGTTTCGGTCTGATTGCCATCGGTGCGGTGGCTGGTGTCCTGCTCAGCGTGGGCGTCACCGCTGTCGCCCAGCGCGGCAGTCCCTTGCCGCTGGATGAACTCAGGCAACTGAGCAACGTCTTCGCCGCCATCAAGAACAACTACGTCGAGTCGGTGGACGACAAGACGCTGATCGACAATGCCATTTCCGGTATGGTGTCGAACCTGGACCCGCATTCCGCTTACCTGGATGCCGACGCCTTCCGCGAAATGCAGACGGCCACGCAGGGTGAGTTCGGCGGCCTGGGCATCGAGGTCGGCGCCGAAGACGGCTTCGTCAAGGTCATCTCGCCCATCGAGGACACCCCCGCCGCGCGCGCGGGCGTCATGGCCGGCGACCTCATCATCAAGATCGACGACACGCCCACCAAGGGCATGTCGCTGAACGACGCCGTCAAGCTCATGCGCGGCGCGCCCAAGTCGCCCATCACGCTGACCATCATGCGCGCCGACCGGCCGCAGCCGATCGTGCTCAAGATCGTGCGCGACATCATCAAGGTGCGCAGCGTGCGCAGCAAGATGCTGGACAACGGCGTGGCCTACGTGCGCATCGCCCAGTTCCAGGAAAAGACCGGCGTCGACCTGGCCAAGCAGCTCAAGGACCTCGGCGCCAAGGAAGCGCCCAAGGGTCTGGTGCTCGACCTGCGCAATGACCCGGGCGGCCTGCTGACCAGCGCCATCGGCGTGTCCGGCGCATTCCTGCCGGCCGACGCCCTGGTGGTGTCGACCGACGGCCGCACCCCCGACGCCCGCCACAAGTACCTGGCGACCCCGTCGGAATATGCCCGCGGCGAAAGCAACTACCTGTCGGGCCTGCCGGCCTGGACCAAGACCGTGCCGATGGTGGTGCTGGTCAACGTCGGTTCGGCCTCGGCTTCCGAGATCGTGGCCGGCGCGCTGCAGGACCACAAGCGCGCCAAGGTGCTGGGCAACCGCACCTTCGGCAAGGGCTCGGTGCAGGTGATCCTGCCGCTGTCGGAAACCACCGCGGTCAAGCTCACCACGTCGCGCTACTTCACGCCCAGCGGCCGTTCGATCCAGGCCACCGGCATCGAGCCCGACTACGTCGTGGCCGACACCGCCGACGGCGACCTGTTCCGCCTGCCGCGCGAAGCCGACCTGCAACGCCACCTGTCGAACCCGGGCACGGCCAACGAAGTGAAGTCCAACTCGGACCAGGACAACGTCGACGTGCCGACCAAGGTGTTCGAATTCGGCGGCAAGGACGACTTCCAGTTGCAGCAGGCGCTCAACCTGCTGGCCGGCAAGCCGGTGCAGAAGGGGTCGGCCCGCGCCCAGGCCAAGGCCGACGCCAAGCCCGGCACCGGCACCGCCCAGCGCATGAAGATCACGCCGACCGGAGTCGAGCCCAGCAAGGACAAATGAACGACGAGCAACTGCTGCGCTACGCCCGCCATATCCTGCTCGACGAGCTGGGTATCGAAGGGCAGGAAAGACTGCTGGCGGCGCGAGTGCTTATCGTAGGGGCGGGTGGACTGGGTTCGCCCGCCGCGCTCTACCTGGCCACCGCCGGCGTCGGTGACATCACGCTGGCCGATGACGACGTCGTCGAACTCAGCAACCTGCAGCGCCAGATCCTGCACACCACCGCGAGCGTCGGCCGGCCCAAGGCCGAGTCCGGGCGCGACATGCTGGCGGCTTTCAATCCGCAGACCCGCGTGCATGCCCGCGTCGAGCGGCTACAGGGCCAGGCCCTGTCCGACGCGGTGGCGCAGGCCGACCTGGTGCTGGATTGCACCGACAACTTCACCACCCGCCACGCCATCAACCGCGCCTGCGTGCAGCATCGCAAGCCGCTGGTGTCGGGCGCCGCCATCCGCTTCGACGGCCAGGTCAGTGTCTACGACCTGCGAGACCCGGACGCGCCGTGCTACCACTGCCTGTTTCCCGAGGCGGACGACGTCGAGGAGGCCAACTGCGCCACCATGGGCGTGTTCGCGCCGGTGGTCGGCATCATCGGCAGCATGCAGGCGGCCGAGGCCCTCAAGCTGTTGTCCGGGGTGGGTGAGAGCCTGTCTGGGCGGCTGCTGTGGCTGGACGTGCGCACCATGCAATGGCGCAGCGTCAACGTCCAACGGGATCCGGAATGCGCTGTCTGTGGCGCGCACGCGCACTGATGCGCCAGACGGGCGATTATTCCGTCCCCGTAAAATCTGCCTGTCATTCTCCGCGTAAATAATATTAAAGGTTTGAAATACCTGCTATAACGCCAGCCAGCCTTCCTTTCATGGCAGGCAGCATTGGACGTATCGGAGTGGACACAGGATTGAGCTTCAGCCTGCCGAAATGGCGGCTGACCCGATGGTTGACGGATTCCGGGCAGGACACGCCTGCGGACATCCGCGCCGCGCTGATTGCCAGCCTGTTCGGCACCCTGCCCATCTTCGCGGGCGGTGTCATCAACACCTTGATGATCTCGGGCGTGGTCGCGTGGCGCCGTCCCGAGCCGCTCTATATCTCGTGGCTGGTCCTGGAGATCGTGCTGGCCGTGGTGCGGGTCACCATCCTGCGCTCGGCCTTGCGCAACGCCGCCCGGGGCGGCAACACCCATACCGACATCTACATCGTGCTGGCGTTGCTATGGGCGTTCAGCGTCGGCTACGGCGTTTTCGTCACCTTCCTCAACCATGACTGGCTGGCCGCCACGCTTGCCGGCGTGTCCTGCGGCGCCATGGCCGGCGGCATCTGCTTTCGCAACTACGGTGCGCCGCGGCTGGTGGCCGCGATGATCTTCCTGAGCCTGGGGCCGATGTGCCTGGGCGCGCTGTTCGCCGGCGAATACGTCACCGTCATCGTCTTCATCCAGATCCCGTTCTATCTGGTCAGCATGAGCATCGCCTCGCAGCGGCTGCGCCGCATCCTGGTGTCCACCATGCTGGCCGAGCGCGAGAACGAACGCCGCGCCAGCCAGGACGCGCTGACCGGCCTGGCCAACCGCGCCGGGCTGGAAGCGGCGCTCGAGCGCATCTGCGCCAGCGCGCGCGGGCAGGACAGCGCCGCCGCGCTGTTCTACATGGACATGGATGACTTCAAGATCATCAACGACACCCATGGCCACGCCGCCGGCGATCATGTGCTCAAGACCATCGCCCAGCGCATGCGCGCCATGCTGCGGGTGGACGATGTCGCGGCCCGCATCGGCGGCGACGAATTCATCGTGCTGGTCACCGGCATCGACGCCACCGCCGCGCTGCGCCTGGGCAACCACCTGCTGCGCGACGCCATCCAGCCGATCACGCTGGCCGACGGCACGCGGGTCAGCGTGGGGTTGTCGATCGGCATCTCGATCATTTCCGGCGTCGACCGCAAGGCCCAGGCGGTGCTGGATTCGGCCGACGCGGCGCTGTACCGCGCCAAGGCGCAAGGTGGCCGCCGCTGCGCGGTCGCTGGCGCGCCGGACCTGCAGGAAGCCCGGGAAACCGGCGACGCCGCGACGGCCTGAGGCCACACGCTTCAAGCCTACGCCGAGGTACGGCACGACAAATTCCCTCCGATTCACCCAAAGTTATCAGATAACCTGAAAAGTCTGCGCTATACTCGGCCGCTATGCTGACCAAGAGCCTCACCTTGACCGAACAGGTCGCCCGCCAGATCGCGGGCGACATCGCCCATGGCGTCTATCCCGTGGGCGCCAAGCTGCCTTCCGGCCGCGTGTTGGCCGAGCAGTACGGCGTCAGCGCCGCGGTCATCCGCGAAGTCACCGAGCGCCTGCGCGCGCAGGGCCTGGTGCAGAGCCGCCAGGGATCGGGCAGCGTGGTGCTGGCACGCACCGGCGCGCAGGGCTTCCAGGTGCCCGCCGATATCGCCGTCAGTCGCGAGCAACTGGCCAGCGTCTACGAGCTGCGCATGGAACTAGAAGGCGGCGCCGCCGCGCTGGCGGCCGAGCGCCGCAACGCCGCCGACCTGGAGGCCATGGCCCGCGCCCTGGCCGACCTGGAACATCACCAGCACCATCCCGAACACGGGGTCGAGCACGACATTGCCTTCCATCTGGCGATCGCGGCCGCGACCCACAATCCGTTCTACCAGGACCTCCTGCAATACCTGAACCTGCAATTGCGCCTGGCTGTCAGCACCGCGCGCGCCAATAGCCGCCAGTTGGCCGGCATGACGGACGCCGTGCACCACGAACACGTCGCCGTGTTCGAGGCCATCCGCGACCACGATGCGCCGCGCGCGCGGCGCATGGCCGAACGCCACTTGCGGCAGGCGGCCAGCCGCCTGCGCCTCGATTCCCTCTTTCCCGCCTCCAGGCAGACATCATGAGCACAACCGACATCGCCCAGCGCCTGGTCCAGGCCCTCGGTCCCGACACCGTCTTCACCGCCAGCGAGGACATCGCGCCCTGGCTGTCCGACTGGCGCGGTCTGTACAACGGCCACGCCCAGGCGGTGGTCCGTCCGCGCACCACCGCCGAGGTCGCGACCTGCCTGGCGCTCTGCAACGAGGCCGGCGTGCCGGTGGTGCCGCGCGGCGGCAATACCGGCCTGTGCGGCGGCGCCACGCCCGACGCCGCGCCCATCAACGTCGTGCTGAGCCTGGACCGCATGAACGCGGTGCGCGCCATCGACACCATTGCAAACACCATGGTCGCCGAGGCCGGCTGCATCCTGGGCAACCTGCGCCGCGCAGCGCAGGACGCCGGCCGGCTGCTGCCCCTGAGCCTGGCCGCCGAGGACTCCAGCCAGATCGGCGGCAACGTCGCCACCAATGCCGGCGGCGTCAACGTGGTGCGCTATGGCATGGCGCGCGAACTGGTGCTGGGCGTGGAAGCGGTGCTGCCCAACGGCGAAATCTTCAACGGTCTGCGCACCCTGCGCAAGGACAACACCGGCTACGACCTCAAGCAACTGCTGATCGGCTCCGAAGGCACGCTCGGCGTCATCACGGCAGTGGCGCTGCGCCTGTATCCGCGCACCGACGTGCGCTCGGTGGTGCTGGCCGCGGTCGAATCGCCCGCCCAGGCGCTGCAACTGTTCGAGATCCTGTTCGAGCAATGCGGCGCGCGCCTGCAGGCCTTCGAGTATTTCTCCGGCGACTGCCTCGACCTGGTCCTGACCCACGCCGCGGGCGTGCAGGAGCCGTTCGACCAACGCTACCCGGCCTATGTTCTGGTTGAACTGGCCGACACCGCCGACGAAGCGGCGCTGACCGCGCTGCTGGAAAACGTGATCGGCACGGCGCTCGAGCGCGGCCTGTGCCTGGACGCCGCCGTTTCCGCTTCGCTGGCTCAGTTGCAGGCGCTATGGAAGCTGCGCGAGGAAATCTCCGAAGCGCAACGCGCCGACGGCCCGCACCTCAAGCACGACGTGTCGCTGCCGATCGAGAGCATTCCGGATTTCATGGCGTCCGCCGAAGCGCGCGTGCGCGCGCTGTACCCGGACATCCGCCCCTTCATCTTCGGCCATTTCGGCGACGGCAACCTGCACTACAACCTGTCGCGCCCCGCCCGCGCGGACCGCGGCTGGGTCGCCGAACACGGCGCCGCGATCACCGACGCCGTCCTGGACGAGGTCAACCGGTACGGGGGCAGCATCAGCGCGGAGCATGGGATCGGGCAGCTCAAGCGGGAGCATTTCCTGCATAGCAAGGATACGGTTGAGTTGCGGTTGATGCGGGAGATCAAGCGGGTTTTGGATCCTAAGGGGATTATGAATCCTGGGAAGCTGCTTTAAGAAGGGCTTGTTGGCGGGGGAAGGCGCTTCGTAGGTCGCCCCTCGGTCGGGCGGACCCGATGGCGGGCGCCCACGATTGCGGTCCGGAGCGAAGGCTCCGGACCGCAATCGTAGCCCCGCCTCCCCCCGAGGGCTGCCGCGCCGGGCGCCTTAAGAACTCAACCCCACCTTCGCCACCCAAGATCAGACCAACTCCGCAAAAAAAACGCCACGGATGACAAAAAGGCCTGGAGCAACGCATCCAGGCCTTTCATATCGCCTCAAGTCCACCAAGCCACCGCCATCAGCGCCCAGCCCGGCAAAAGCGAAATCCGCTCAAAAGATCACTGCCGGTGATAAACCTCGGCTCCCTTCTTCACGAACTCGATCGACTTCTCCTGCATGCCTTTCTGCAGCGCTTCCTTCTCGGTCACGCCCTGCGACGCCGCATAATCGCGCACATCCTGCGTGATCTTCATGCTGCAGAAATGCGGCCCGCACATCGAGCAGAAGTGCGCCACCTTCATCGAATCCTTCGGCAGCGTCTCGTCGTGGAACTCCTTGGCCGTATCCGGATCCAGGCCCAGGTTGAACTGGTCGTCCCACCGGAACTCGAAGCGCGCCTTCGACAGGGCGTTGTCGCGGATCGCCGCGCCCGGATGGCCCTTGGCCAGGTCCGCCGCATGCGCCGCGATCTTGTACGTGATGATGCCGTCCTTCACGTCCTTCTTGTTCGGCAGCCCCAGGTGCTCCTTGGGCGTCACGTAACAGAGCATCGCCGTGCCGTACCAGCCGATCAGCGCCGCGCCGATGCCCGAGGTGATGTGGTCGTAGCCCGGCGCGATGTCGGTCGTCAGGGGGCCCAGCGTGTAGAACGGCGCCTCGTGGCAGTGTTCCAACTGCAGCTCCATGTTTTCCTTGATCATCTGCATCGGCACGTGGCCCGGGCCTTCGATCATCACCTGCACATCGTGCTTCCAGGCCACCTGCGTCAGCTCGCCCAGCGTCTTCAGTTCCGCGAACTGGGCTTCGTCATTGGCGTCATAGCCCGAGCCCGGGCGCAGGCCGTCGCCCAGCGAGAAGCTGACGTCGTAGGCCTTCATGATTTCGCAGATTTCCTCGAAGCGCTCGTACAGGAAGCTCTCCTTGTGGTGCGCCAGACACCACTTGGCCATGATCGAGCCGCCGCGCGAGACGATGCCCGTCATGCGGTCCGCCGTCATCGGAATGAACGGCAGGCGCACGCCGGCGTGGATCGTGAAGTAGTCCACGCCCTGTTCGGCCTGCTCGATCAGCGTGTCGCGGAAGATCTCCCAGGTCAGTTCCTCGGCCTTGCCGTCGACCTTCTCCAGCGCCTGGTAGATCGGCACCGTGCCGATCGGCACCGGCGAATTGCGGATGATCCATTCACGCGTTTCGTGGATGTGCTTGCCCGTCGACAGGTCCATGACCGTGTCGCCGCCCCAGCGGATCGCCCAGGTCATCTTCTCGACTTCCTCGCCGATGCCCGAACTGACGGCCGAGTTGCCGATGTTGGCGTTGATCTTGACCAGGAAATTGCGGCCGATCGCCATCGGCTCGACTTCCGGGTGGTTGATGTTGGCGGGGATGATGGCGCGGCCGCGCGCGATCTCGTCGCGCACGAATTCCGGCGTGATGGCGGCCGGGATGGCGGCGCCGAACGATTGGCCCGGGTGCTGGCGCAGCAGGCGCTTGACCATCTTCTCGCCATCCGGACCGCTGTCGCGCAGCGTCTGCAGGTAGTGCTCGCGGCGCAGGCTTTCGCGGATCGCCACGTATTCCATTTCGGGCGTGATGATGCCGCGGCGCGCATAGTGCATCTGCGAGACGTTGGCGCCGGCCACGGCGCGGCGCGGCGGGCGCTGCAGGTCAAAGCGCATGGCCGTCAGCTTGGGATCGGTCAGGCGCTGCTTGCCGTACTCGCTGGTCGGGCCGGACAGCACTTCGGTGTCGCCGCGCTCGTCGATCCAGGCGCGGCGCACTTCCGGCAGGCCGCGGCGGATGTCGATCTTGACGTCGGGGTCGGTGTAGGGGCCGCTGCAATCGTAGACGGTCAGCGGCGGGTTCTTTTCGCCACCGAACATGGTGGGCGTGTCGTCCTGCTCGATCTCGCGAAACGGGACGCGGATGTCGGGACGGGAACCGACCTCGTAGACCCGGCGGGATTTGGGCAACGGGGCGACCGCGGCCGCGTCGACTTCGGCGGTGGCGGCCAGGAATTTGGGATTGGCGTTCATGGAAAGCTCCAAGCGAATGGTTTGGAGCCGATCGGGAATGGACTCCCGCCATGCGGGCATGGCGGAAATACGGCTCCCAGCATCGGCATTATCCGTACTGGTACGAAGGGACTCTCTCAACACGTCGTGCCGTTCTGGCGCGACGAGTACCCCTGCGCGAAAGCGAAGTATAGAGCCTGCATGGCCGCCGCGCGAACGGCGGCCGATGCTGCGTTGCGGCAGCCATGGTCCGTCGTGCCCGCCCATGGTGGTAGTACCGCTTTACATTTGGAATCAGTCTGCGGAGACAGTGCCATACAGGTTCTGTACACTTTTTTGGTCAGTCGGCGGTCAGCCTGCCGGCTTCAGTCCACTCCAAGAAGGAAACGAGCATGCAACTTACCCTACGCAAACTGGCGCCCGCCCTGGTGGTCATGACCCTTGCGCTTGCGGGTTGCAAGACCGCCCCGACCAAATCCGGCGCCGCCGCCACGCCCGATGCGGCCGGCCAGCAGCAATCCTCCGGGCAGCAGCAGCCCGCCACCGCCTCGGTGGTCGAGTTCTACGTGGCCCAGACCCAATCCGCGCCTGGGCTGGTCGAAGTCAGCCTGCCCGACGGCAAGCTGTACATGCAGCAGCAGCCCGTGCTGACGCGCGCCGACCTGACCGAAGCCGCCGCCCTCGTGGATCGCCAGGGCGCCAATTTTGTCGGTCTGCGTTTCTCGGAAGCCGGCACGCGCAAACTGACCGACATCAGCACCAAGAACGTCGGCAATATGCTGGCGCTGGTGATCGATCGTGAACTGATCGCCGCGCCCCGCATCGGCGAACCGCTGAACCGCGGCGTGCTGGCCTTCGGCGTGCCGTCGGCGCAAGCCGCTTCCGACATCGCCGCCAAGATCCGTGGCGAAAGCGCGCCCGCGCCGGCCCCGGCGCCCGCCAAGCCCTGAGCTGTCCTGGCACAAAAAAACCCGGCCATGCCGGGTTTTTTTTGTCCTGCTTCAGCCGTTTCCTCAGTTCTTGCGGCCGCGCGGCTTGACGCCGCGACGCGCCGTCATGGCTTCAATGAAGGCCAGCGTCACCGCCTCCAGGGCCACCCGATCCTCGGCCGTGAGCGTGTCGAGCATCGCGGGCGAGATCGTCGCGTAGGGCCAGGGCGCCAACGGCCGCCCGCGCCGCGCGATGGCACGGGGCAGCGGTTCCGAGACGCCGGTGGGGGGCAGTGTGTCGCTCAGGTCGTAGCTCTCCATGGGCAGTTCCATGGGACCCTTGCCGGTCTCCAGCCACTCGAGTTCCACCTTCAATACCTGCGCCAGTTTGCGCAGGGAACGGCTCGAATGCCGCAGCCCGCTCTCGTAGCTGCCGATCGCGCTTTGCGACAGGCGGGTCAGGCGCGCCAAGGTTTTCTGCGTGTGGCCACGCAAAAGACGGGCGTGCTTCAGTCGGTCTGAAAAAGTCTTCACGCGTCGATTGAAGCTTGCGCCGTAGGCACTTTGGTGGATATAAATATTACTTAAGTGATAAGTTCGAAGAGGCGCTCACATGCAGGAAAGAGGTTACGTCCTCGTCGTGCAACTTGGTGGAATGGCATGCAACAAGTTCGTGCATACCTTACGTCAATTTCAGTGGGAGGTCGGCCTGTGCCGATCCCCCGAGGGGCTGCTGGCGCGCCTGCGCAATGAACCCGCCGATGTCGTCGTGTTGCGGGGCACCGCTGACGACCTGCCGCAGTTGATTGCCGCGCTGCGTCGCGCCGCGCCGAGTTGCGCCGTGGTCTGGCAGTCGCCGGAAGATTCCGCGCCGGCCCGCATCGCCGCGCTCGATGCGGGCGCCCATGTGTGCGTGCCGCCACAGGCGAACATTCCCGAATGGGACGCCGTCCTGCGCAACCTTATTCGTTGCCAGCATCCCGCGGCCGACAGCATGCCGCGGTGGCGCGTCGATGGCCGTAGCCGCATGCTGGCAGGGCCCGCCGGTGAACGACTGCCCCTGACCAACACCGAGCGCGCCTTTTTCGTCAGCCTGTTGAACGCGCCGCACCAGTGCCTGCCGCGTGAAGGTTTCTTTCCCGATGCCACGCGTGATCCCATGGATGGCGCGCGGCGCGTCGACGTGCTGGTGTCGCGTCTGCGCTCCAAGGCGCGCCGTCTCAATATCGACCTGCCCGTCCTGGCGGTGCGAGGGTGGGGCTACATGCTGCTGCCACAGGGCGTGCCGGCCGAACATCAATAGTCCGGTCCATCCGGGGATTGTGGGCGATGACCATGAACGGCCGTTGCCGCCGCGCGGGCTTCGCGACAAAAACGGCCATGCAGCCGTATTGAAAAAGGCGCCCATGTGGGCGCCTTGCTTCATGGCCAAGCGGCGGTATCCGTCAGAGCACGACCAAGTTGTCGCGATGCATCAGTTCGGGATCGGTCATGCTGCCAAGGATGCGGGCGATCTGCGATGACGGCTGGCGCAGGATGCGGCGGGTATCGGCCGACGAATAATTGATCAGGCCACGGGCGCATTCGCGGCCCTGGCCATCGACGCAGGCCACCACGTCGCCGCGGCCGAATTCGCCTTCCACATCGACCACGCCGATCGGCAGCAGGCTCTTGCCTTCGCGCAGCAATGCCTGCACGGCGCCGTCGTCCAGCACCACACGGCCGCGCAGGCGCAGATGGTCGGCCAGCCATTGCTTGCGCGCCGACCAGACCGGCAACACGGCGCGCAATTCGCTGCCGATGCATTCGCCCTGCGCCAGGCGCGTCAGCACGTTGCGTTCGCGACCCGAGGCGATCACGGTGTGCGCGCCGCTGTGCGCCGCGCGCTTGGCCGCCAGTACCTTGGTCAGCATGCCGCCGGTGCCGATGCCGCTGCCGGCGCCGCCGGCCATCGCTTCCAGCGCCGGGTCGCCGGCCTGGGCGTGCGCCATGAACTTGGCGTCCGGATTCTTGCGCGGGTCGGAATCGTACAGGCCGCGCTGGTCGGTCAGGATGATCAGCGTGTCGGCTTCGATCAGGTTGGTGACCAGCGCGCCGAGCGTGTCGTTGTCGCCGAGCCGGATTTCGTCCGTGACCACCGTGTCGTTTTCGTTGACGATCGGCACCACGCCCAGGCGCAGCAGCGCGAACAGCGTGCTGCGCGCGTTCAGGTAGCGGTGGCGGTCGGCCAGGTCTTCGTGGGTCAGCAGGATCTGCGCGGTGCGCAGGCCGTATTCGGCGAACGCCGCTTCGTAGGCCTGGCACAAGCCCATCTGGCCCACGGCGGCCGCGGCCTGCAGTTCGTGCATCACCGACGGCCGCTTGCGCCAGCCCAGGCGGGCCATGCCTTCGGCGATGGCGCCGCTGGAGACCAGCACGACCTGTTTGCCCTGCTTGTGCAGCGCGGCGATCTGGGCTGCCCAGTGCGCCACGGCGGCGCGATCCAGGCCTCGGCCTTCATTGGTGACCAGCGATGAGCCGACCTTGGCGACGAGGCGCTGGGCGTGGGTGACGACGGAAACGGCGGGTGATTCGGCAGACATGATGGCGGCGGGCTGCGGCGCGAGAAAAGGCGTAATCGAACGAGATTGCGATTATGGCTTATTCGTCGCCGCGCGGCGCGGCCGGTCTCTTGTCGGCGTCGGTGCGGGTGTCGTCGAAGCGCGGATCTTCGGCGACGTAGGTGCCGTCGGCCTGATCCTGCGCCAACTGTTCCTTTTCGCGCTCGGCGTCCAGGTAGTCCTGCAGCGCGTAGATCAGGTCCTGGGTGCCGTCGCCGGACAGGCCGGAGATGCCGAACACCGGGCCTTTCCAGTCGTACAGCTCGATGAAGCGGCGCTTGGTGTCCTCGGGATCGGCCACCATGTCCAGCTTGTTCAGCACCAGCCAGCGCGGCTTGGCGGCCAGCTCGGGATCGTAGCGGCGCAGTTCCTCGACGATGGCGCGGGCATCGACCACGGCCTGCTCCACGGGATCGGCGTCGGGATCGGGGGTGGACACGTCCACCAGGTGCAGCAGCACGCGGGTGCGCGCCAGGTGGCGCAGGAACAGGTGGCCCAGGCCGGCGCCTTCGGAGGCGCCTTCGATCAGGCCGGGAATGTCGGCCACGACGAAGCTGCGCGACGGCGAGGTGCGCACCACGCCCAGGTTCGGGTGCAGCGTCGTGAACGGGTAGTCGGCGATCTTCGGCTTGGCGTTGGAGATGCGGGTGATCAGCGTGGACTTGCCGGCGTTGGGCAGGCCCAGCAGGCCGACGTCGGCCAGCACCTTCAGTTCCATGCGCAGGTAGCGGTGTTCGCCTTCCTTGCCGGGGGTCCATTGGCGCGGGGCGCGGTTGACGCTGGACTTGAAGTGCATGTTGCCCATGCCGCCCTGGCCGCCGGCCGCCAGCACGACCTTCTGGTCGTGGCGGTTCAGGTCGAACAGGACTTCGCCGGTCTCGGCGTCATGGATGATGGTGCCGACGGGCACGCGCAGCGTGATGTCGGGGGCGGCGGCGCCGTACTGGTCCGAGCCGCGGCCGTTTTCGCCGTTCTTGGCGCGGTGCAGGCGCGCGTAACGGAAGTCGATCAGCGTGTTGATGTTGCGATCGGCCACGGCAAAGATGCTGCCGCCGCGTCCGCCGTCGCCGCCGTCAGGGCCGCCCTTGGGAATGAATTTTTCGCGGCGAAAGCTCGCCACGCCATTGCCGCCTTTGCCGGCGACGACTTCGATGGTGGCTTCGTCTACGAATTTCATGATGTCTGCGCGTGTATGAGATAGGGAGTCGCCGCAACGCGGCGAGGGCCGCCACGCATTTGCGGTGGCCCGAAGGAAAAAAAGCCCTGCCGCGTGCGACAGGGCTTTGCCGTTCTGGCTGGCGGCGGGTCGCTGAGGCAACCGCGCCGCTGGCCGGACCGTGCTGCGTCGAGGATTACTCGGCGGCGACGATCGAAACGGTTTGCTTGTTCAACGCGCCCTTGAAGCCGAATTGAACCTTGCCGTCGATCAGCGCGAACAGGGTGTGGTCCTTGCCCATGCCGACGTTCACGCCAGCGTGGAAACGGGTACCGCGCTGACGCACGATGATCGAACCAGCGGGAATCAGTTCACCGCCGAAAGCCTTGACGCCCAGACGCTTCGATTCTGAGTCGCGTCCGTTTCGCGTAGAGCCGCCGCCCTTTTTCTGTGCCATGTTTAGCTCCTGCTAATGTGGTGCCGAGTCGCGTCTTAGGCCGTGATGGCTTCGATGCGGATTTCGGTGTAGTTCTGACGGTGGCCCTGACGCTTCTGATAGTGCTTGCGACGGCGCATCTTGAAGATCTTGACCTTGTCGTGGCGGCCTTGCGCAAGAACCGTTGCCTTGATCACGGCGCCGGCGACGAGGGGCGTACCAACTTTCAGTTGGTCGCCTTCGCCCACGGACAGCACTTGATCCAGGGTGATTTCTTGCCCAATGTCAGCCGGTATCTGTTCTACCTTGAGTTTTTCGCCAATGGCAACACGGTACTGCTTGCCACCGGTTTTTACGACCGCGTACATGGGGTATTCCTTAAATAGGTAAATGGGCTCATTCGCTTGCCGGCCCTGCTGGGCTGGCAGTGCTTGCCTGGGGTTGCCAAGATTGGGGTTGCCAAGATGGGGTTGCCAAGATCAAGCGCGCGTAATTCACCGACGTAATTCGGGCATCTCTGACCGAATCCGGGATATTAGCCCGCGGCTGGGGAAAAGTCAAAAAGCGCTTGCAGGCTAAGGGCTTAGGTGTGGCCGGGGCGCCGCGTCGGGGTGGCGCGCAGCCGAAAAAACGGGGGCGGGGCGGTTCGGAGTGGGGTGGCGCAGGGGGAGTCCGCGCCCCGGGCAGGGGCGTCGCTACGTCCGGCTCCGGTTCCTGGCAGCCCGTATAATCGCTGGTCGAATCCCCCCCGCCATCCCGGCGGCCCAGCGGTAAGAGCTGTTACATATGGCTCGTTTCACTCTCCGGATACGTCTTGAATCTCCCCGCGCTCATTGCTCCCATAGTTGACGATATGAAAGCCGTCGATGCGGTTATCCGCGAGCGGCTGAATTCCGATGTGGTGCTGATCCGTACGATCGGCGACTACATCATCGGGGCCGGCGGCAAGCGCATGCGTCCGGCGATGGTGCTGATGGTGGCGCGCGCGCTGGGCTACGAAGGGACGCATCATCAGTTGCTGGCCGCCGTCGTGGAATTCATTCACACGGCGACGCTGTTGCATGACGACGTGGTCGACGAGTCCGACCTGCGTCGTGGCCGCGAGACCGCCAACGCGGTGTTCGGCAACGCCGCCAGCGTGCTGGTGGGCGACTATCTCTATTCGCGCTCGTTCGAGATGATGGTCGAGGCCGACTCGATGCGCATCATGAGCATCCTGTCGGAGGCCACCACGGTGATCGCCGAGGGCGAGGTGCTGCAGTTGCTGAACGTGCATGATCCGGATGTCTCGCAGGAGCGCTACCTGCAGGTCGTGCGCTACAAGACCGCCAAGCTGTTCGAGGCCGCCGCCCAGGTGGGGGCGGTGCTGGCCGGCGCCACGCCGGAGCAGGAAGCCGCCGCGGCCGCCTATGGCCGCCATGTGGGCACCGCCTTCCAGTTGGTCGACGACGTGCTCGACTACAGCGGCGATGCCGCCGCGCTGGGCAAGAACGTGGGCGACGATCTGCGCGAGGGCAAGCCCACGCTGCCGCTGATCCGCGTGATGGAAGTGGGCACGCCGGCGCAGCAGCAGTTGATCCGCGACGCCATCAAGACGGGCGACGCCGACTTCGCCGCCGTGGCGGCCGCCATCCAGGCGACGGACGCGCTGGAGCATGCCCGCCAGGCCGCCGTGGCCGAGGCGAATCGGGCTCGCGAAGCACTTTCTTCGTATCCCGTTTCCCCTTTTCTAAATTCTCTGTTAGAATTCTGCGCTTTCGCGGTGAATCGAGATCGCTAGCTGAAAACGGCACTGCAAGCGCTGCTTTGAGCAAGGTTGGAATTCACGAGGCGGGAAGGGCAAAACCTTCAAGCCGAAGCGGGAAGTTGATTTGGTTGCACTGAGCGCAACGAAGTCAGTAGCTGTAGGGTGTGGGAGATGTATAAGCCCATGCCCAGACTCGGGGCGTAGCTCAGCCTGGTAGAGTACTGCGTTCGGGACGCAGGAGTCGGAGGTTCGAATCCTCTCGCCCCGACCACTTATCTGTGGTCGAATTCTTGAAGGTGTTTCCCGACACCTTTGGCTGAAAGCCGGTACCGCGCAAGCGTTGCCGGCTTTTTTGCGTGGGCACGTCGCTTGCTGGCGTGGGCCCATGAACTCGTTTTCTCTCGCAGACGGCCCGCTCGTGGTCGCTTATCCTCGCCGTGCCCGGGCGTCCGAGCACGAAGTGGCGTCGCATGACGCCCTGGCGGCGCGCCTGGCCGCGCTGTTGGGCGGGCGCCATGTTCCCGATTACCGGCCCAGTCGCCATCGCGGCGGCCCGGTTCCGTATTACGTGCCTGACCGCAGTATCGCCGGGGCGGCGCGCGCAACCATCCTGGGTATCTCCGGCATCGCCGACCTCTATGGGGGCGTCGTGCCGCATGCCTTCGTCGCCACCAAATCCATCAGCCATGGCCTGGCGCGGCCGGATGCGCCGGCGCCAGCGGGTTGGGTTGCCTCGCTGGCGGATGCTTTGGGTGACGCGGTGCTTGCCGGCTACACGGCGTTCCGCCCGGAAGACGCGCTGGCTGGTGGCCTGCGGCTGCTGCAACGCGGGTCGGTGCGGTTGAAACCTGCCGATGCGACCGCCGGGCGCGGGCAGGAGGTCGCATCGGATGCGGATGCGCTGCGGCAGGCCCTGGAGCGCCAATGCGCAAGGACGATGGGACGGCTCGGCCTGGTGATCGAGGAGGACCTGAACGAAGTCGAAACCTGCAGCGTGGGCTGGTCCAAGGTGGGAGAAATGGAGATCGCCTACGTCGGCACGCAATCGCTGACGCCCGACAATGCGGGCTGCCTCGTGTACGGCGGCTCGGAACTGCGCGTGGCGCGGGGCGGCTTCGATGCCTTGCGCCGGCTGGATCTCGCCGACCGTGAACGCCGGGCGATCGACCTGGCGTGCCAGTATGACGCGGCGGTATCGGCCGCCTATCCCGCGCTGATTGCTTCGCGGCGCAATTACGATGTGGCGTTTGGTCTCGGCGCCGATGGCCGGCCGCGCGCGGGCGTGCTGGAGCAATCGTGGCGCGCGGGCGGCGCCAGCATCGCGGAACTGGCCGCCATGCAGGCCTTTGCGCTCTCGCCCGTGCTGCGCGAAGTGCGCGCCGCAACCCGCGAGCGCTATGGCGCCGACGAACCGCCGCCAATCGCGCAACGTCTGGTGTTCCACGGCCACGACGCGGCGGTCGGACCCATCAGCAAGTCGGGCGGCATCCTGGAGGCGGCCGATGGCGGCGCATAGCAGTCCGCTCGCGCTCGACGTGGATGGCGTGTCGCTGGACGCCACGTTCCTCACCCCGGAAGACAAGGTGCCGGGGGTGCTGTTCATCCACGGCTGGGGCGGCAGCCAGCAGTTCGACCTGTCGCGCGCCAAGGGCATTGCCGCGCTGGGTTGCGTCTGCCTGACCTTCGATCTGCGCGGACACGCCGCCACGCAGGCGCGGCAACGCGAGGTGACGCGCGAGGACAATCTGCGCGACGTGGTGGCGGCCTATGACCGGCTGGCGCAGCATCCGTCGCTGGACTCCGGTTCGATCGCCGTGGTGGGCAGCAGCTACGGCGGTTACCTGGCGGCCCTGTTGAGTACGCTGCGTCCGGTGCGCTGGCTGGCGCTGCATGTGCCTGCCCTGTATCGTGACGACGAATGGCTGGTGCCCAAGAACCAGCTCGATCGCGAGACCCTGCGCGCCTATCGCAGCGTCTACGTCCCGCCGGAAGAGAACCGCGCGTTGAAGGCGTGCACGGCGTTCGCCGGCGACGTGCTGCTGGTGGAAGCGGAACACGACAGCTATATCCCGCATTCGACCATCATGAGCTATCGCTCCGCGTTTCGCCGATCGCACTCGTTGACGCACCGGATCATCGACGGCGCCGACCACGCGCTGACGGAAAAACCGGCGCAACGCGCCTATACCTCGATACTGGTGAACTGGGTGACCGAAATGGTCATGGGCGCCCGCATGGGCGAGGGGCGGGCGCGCTATTGAGCGGCGGCGTCAGGGTGGGTGCGCAGCAGGGAAGGCCGGCAACGACGCCGGCCGTTTTCTCTCGCGGCGCGGGTCAACCCGGGTAGAGATCGGTGCGGCGATGGTCCCAGGCCGGCAGGCCGGCGCGCAGCGTGGCGACGCGCTCCGGGTCGAGGTCGGCCATGACGTAGCCGGTGCGGTCTGGCATGCAGGCCAGTACCGTGCCCCAGGGATCGACGATCATGCTGCGGCCCAGGCAGGGCAGGCCCGGCCCGTCGCCGCCGATCTGGGCGGCGGCGATCACGTAGCACTGGTTCTCGATGGCGCGGGCGCGCAGCAGGATTTCCCAGTGATCGCGGCCGGTGTGCAGGTTGAAGGCCGCGGGCGCCACCAGCACGTTGGCGCCGCGTGCGCGCAGCGCGCGATACAGCTCGGCAAAGCGCAGGTCGTAGCAGATGCTCAGGCCCAGCGTCAGGCCCGCCGCTTCGACCGTGCGCAGGCACGTGCCCGGGGCGAAGTCGGCGGATTCGCGGTAGGGGGTGCCGTCGACCACCGCGTCATACAGGTGGACCTTGCGGTAGGAGGCGGCGATGCTGCCGTCCGGGGCGAAGGTGACGCCGGTGTTGCCGAGCCGGTCCTGGTCCGCCAGGCGTTCATGCATCGAGCCCAGGTGGATCCAGCAAGCGTGGCGCTGCGCCAGCGCGGCGATGCGCGCCGTGACCGCGCCGGGGATCGGACTGGCGGCGGCGCGCAGCGTTGGTGCGTCGCCGCGCACATCGCTGTATTCGGGCGTGACGATCAGTTGCGCGCCGTCGTTGGCCGCGGCCGTTATCCAATGTTCGAGCGCGGCCAGGTTGGCGTCGCGGTCACGGCGGCTGTCGAGCTGTATGGCTGCCACTCTGATGGACATGCGGGTCCCCCTTGTCAGTGTGCTTGCGCCTGGGACTTCAGGCCCAGCGCCACCTCGCGCGCGATCTGCCCCAGCAGCGCGGCGCCCTCGCCGCCCTGCAGGGTCTGCGCGGTCTGCCAGTCGGTAAAGCCGTCGGCCAGTACCGCCAGCACCACGCTGCGGTCGGCCACGGTGAGAATGCCGGCGTCATGGCGCAGGCCCGGCAACTGTCCGGCCTTGCTGGCCAGATGGGCGGGGGCGGGCAGCGCGGCGCCGAAGTGGGCGCGTTCGCGCTGGTCGGCCAGCAGGTCGAGCGCGAATGTCCGCAAGGCCGCGGGCAGCGCGCCGTCGCGCAGCATCCAGCACAGCGAGGCGGTGGCGTCTTCGGCGCTGGTGAAGTTGTCACGCCCGGCCTCGCGCGCCGCGGCGTCCATCATGCGCCGTTGCAGCCGGCTCGCCGGCAGGCCGGCGCGTTGGTTCCATTGATTGATCTCGTCGAATCCGAGCAGCTCGATCAGTGCGTTGGTGGCGACGTTGTCGCTGAGCACGATCATCAGCCGCGCCAGTTCGGCGAGCGACAGGGTGGTGACACTGGGCAACTGGGCGAGGATGCCGGTGCCGCCGGCGCGCTCGGCGCTTGCGGGCAGGGCCAGCGGCTGTTCGAGCGCGTAGCGGCCCTTGGCCACCGCTTCGAGCAGCGCCAGCAGGATGGGCACCTTGATGATGCTGGCCGATGGCTGCACGCGGTCGGCGTGGTGCGCCAGCACGATGCCGCCGTCCAGGTCGCGCAGGCTCAGCGAGACCCGCGCGGGCGTGGCCGCCAGCAAGGGCGCCAGCGCCGCGTCGACGTGCTGGCGCAAGGCGTTGCGGTCCAGCGGTTGCGATCCCAAGGGGAACATGGTCGATCTCCTCAGACCAGGAAGAAGAACAGGGACGAGAACAGGCAGAGGTTCACCAGGATCACCGCCCAGCCGTTGTAGAGCATGTATTTGAGCTCGCCCGAGCGCGCCAGGCCCATCTGGCCGAACATGTCCGAGGTGGGGAAGGGGCCGAACCAGTCGATCTGCGAACTGCCCAGGATAACCGCCGTGGTGGCCGCGGGGCCGACGCCGGCGGCCGCCAGCAGCGGGCCGAAGATCTTGGCGGTGAAGGTCATCTGCGCGACCGCCGCGCCCGGGATGTGGCCGATGACGTTGAACCACAGCACGATGACGCACAGCATGGCGCCGCTGATGCCGGCCAGGTGCGGCTTGGCCAGCTCCAGCACGGCGTGGTAGGCGTTGAGCTGGTCCACCAGCACCAGCACCGGATTGAACAGCCAGAACAGGAAGAAGATCCAGATCAGCTTCCCGGCGCCCGCGTACATCGCCTGCAGGATCGCGCGCGGACCCATGCCGCCGGCCAGTCCGGTGGTGGTGGCCAGCGCCACCATGACGATGATGGCGAAGGCATAACCCGCCTTGGCGAGCACGCCGACGATCGCCAGGAGAACGATGGTCAGGCAGAACGCCCACGCCGCCCGCATGGCGCTGCGCGCGGGCGCGGCATCGAGGTCGAAGGCGGCCGCGCCGGCTCCGGCTTCCTCGTATTGGTGGCCAGCCTCGGTCATTTTCTGGATGCGCCCCGACATGAACCAGCCGGCCAGCAGCGTCGCCACGGCCATCGGGATGCCCGCCACCAGCAGGTATTGCGGATAGCTCAGCCCGGTCAGGCCGGTCACCGTGACCACGTTGGGCGTGAAGGGGCCCAGCACCAGTCCGGCGGAGCCGGCGGTCTGAAACAGCGCGGCCACCGTGGGCGGTGACAGGCGCACGGCGGCGGCGATCGGGATGACCACCGCGGCAATGATGGCGTTGCCGCCGGCCAGGGTGCCCAGCGCGCCGCAGATCAGGGTCGAGGCCACCATGATGCCCAGGCGCACGCGCACCTGGTTCGACAGGCCGATGCGGCGCACGATGGCGCGCACCATCTGTTCCGCGGCGCCGGTGCGCGAGGCGACCTCGCCCACGCCAGCGCCCAGCACGATGATCAGGCCGACCACCGCGATGAACGAGCCGAGCGAGTCGGCCAGCAGCTTGCCCATGGCGATGGGCGTGGTGCCGGTCATGATGGCGCCCAGCACGATGGCGGCAATGGTGGACAGCACGATGTCCACGCCCAGCAGCGCGATGATGGCGAACACCAGCACGGGCGTCAGGCCCCACAGGCTGGTCTGGCCGGGCAGCGTGAAATGGGTGTACAGCGCGATGGCCAGGCCCACCAGGAATACCGCGATGGCGGCATTGCGCCGGCGAGGATGCAACGAGCCGCCGGCGGGCGGGCGTGGCGCCGCCGCCGTCTGTGTCAATGTGGTCATGTCTTCTCCGTCCCTATCGATCTGTGGCCGGGCCGTGACGCGCTGCGCATCCGGCGGTGTTGGCCTATTGTTGTGATCCCGTCCTGCCGTGCGGCAGGCGTGGATGCCCAGCGGTCCCATGTCCAGGGCGCCTGGCCGCATCGGGCAGCCTGGCGCTGGACGGTGAGAGTGTGGGCGCGACGGGCGACAGGTTCAAATGAGTGGTGCGGGTGCGACCATAACCAAAGGTTATGCGTGCGGGCCGCCGACCAGTGGCGTTTTATCGCGAATGACGAAAGCGGCAATACGCTGCCGCAGCAGGCCTGGTCGCACCCGATCCGCCGCCACCAACGGGCGCTGAGGCCTGCCAGGCGTGGATGCGATCGGCGGCCTGCGGCGAGGCCGGCGGGGTCAGAGGCCGGCGCCCGAGGCGGGCGCGCGCCGGGTGGGGCGGGTGCCGGCATCGTTTGGCGCGCCGCCTTCGTCGTCCACGGTGAGGCCCCCGCCGGACATGATGCCCTTGGCGATGTCGTCGGCGGACTTGCCGCCAAAACCGTGCTCGCCGGCGACGATGCGGAAGCTGTCGCCCTCGAGCGGGCTTTGCAGCGTGGCCGAGGACAGCAGCACGCCGTTCGAACGCAGTTGTACGCGTTTGCCGACGCGGTTGCGGGTGAAGTCGGCCAGGACCTGGCGGCTCTCGGGTTGCAGCACCACGTCGACGAAGCGCATTTTGGTCTGCGGTTCGATGCCGGGTGTGGCGCTCTGCGCGCGCAGGGCCACGGTCTCGGCGTGGGAGGCGGTGGCCGCCAGCAGCAGGGCGGCGCAGGCGAGGGATCGGAAGGCGCTCATGGGGGCTCCGGGAAACGGACGGATCGATGCCGGCATCCTAGCCCGTTCGGCGGCGCCGCATATTACGACTTGTATGCGAACGCTGGCATTGCCTGCCGCCGGCCTTTGAGCGCGGATTGTTGGCCGCTAATATGTCGGCTCGAAGATCGTCCAAGGCCGCGGATCCGCCGGCCGCTCCGAGGAAGCCCGTCCCATGAAGCTGCATGCCCCCTGGTTCCTGTCCTGTCTGCTGCTGGCGGGCGTTGCCCACGCGGGCTCGGCGCCCGCCGAATTGTCGTGTGTGTCGGAGAGTGGCAAGGTCGCGCTGCGCGGCGTCATCCCGTCGCCGTCTTCGGAAGAGCTCAAGCTGACGCTGACGTATGTCGGCGCCACATTGGGATTCGACGCGGACCGGGATCCCGCCTATGTCGTGTCGGATTTTCCGTTGGGCGTCTTCACCCTGGTGGCGCCGGACGAGGTCTGGCCGCTGACGCTGTATGCGCTGCCGGCCAGCGTGGCGGTCAAGAAAGATGGCACCGGCGCCGTGGTGGGCACCTTCCAGGCCAAGCTCACCGGGCCGCGTCCGGGCGGACCGGGCGCGAATCAGCCGCTCAAGGCCACGGTCAACTGCAACTACCACTACTCGGTCTGAATCCGACGGGGCATTCCGGGTAATCCCGCTACCGGGATTTTCGGCAAAATTTGTATGATGACCATATGAATATGTCCAGGGAGTGCCCCATGCCGTACCCGCTTTTCGCCGCCCGCGGCCGCCTCGTGGCGGGCGCGTGATGACCCCGGAAACCCGCATCCGCGAGGAAATCTGCACGGTCGGCGCCAGCCTCTACCAGCGCGGCTACACCGTCGGCGCGGCCGGCAACATCAGCGCCCGGCTGGACGACGGCTGGCTGATCACGCCCACCGATGTCTGCCTGGGCCGCCTGGACCCGGCCGAGCTGGCCAAGGTCGACCTGGCCGGCAACTGGGTCTCGGGCGCCAAGCCCTCCAAGACCCTGGCGCTGCACCAGGGCATCTACCAGGCCGACCCCGCCGCGCGCGGCGTCGTGCACACCCATTCGACCCATCTGGTCGCGCTGACGCTGGCGGGTGTGTGGCGCGAGGACGAGGTGTTGCCGCCGATCACGCCGTACCAGGTGATGAAGGTCGGGCGCATTCCGCTGATTCCTTATCGCCGCCCCGGCGATCCGGTGGCGGCGGCGCAGGTGGCCGCGCTGGCCGCGCAGGTGCGTGGGGCGCTGTTCGAGCGTCTCGGGCCGGTGGTGTGGGAACGCTCGGTGTCGCATGCGTCCTATGTGCTCGAGGAACTGGAAGAGACCGCGCGGCTGTGGCTGATGGCCGATCCTCGCCCCGCGCCGCTGTCCGAGGCCGCCATCGAGGAACTGCGCGCCACCTTCGGCGCGCGCTACTGACACGGGGGCGCCGTGCGCGCCGGCGGGCCGCGGCGATGCTGCCCGCTCACACAAGGAGACAACGAGATGCCGCGCCTGGCCGCGAACCTGAGCATGATGTATGCGGAGCACGCTTTCCTGGACCGGTTCGGCGCCGCGGCGCGCGATGGTTTCCAGGGGGTGGAGTTCCTGTTCCCCTACGATTTTCCAGCCGCCGAGATCCGCGCGCGGCTGCAGGATCACGGCCTGTCGCAGGCCCTGTTCAACGCGCCGCCCGGCGACTGGGCGGCGGGCGAGCGCGGCATCGCCGCGTTGCCCGGGCGTGAGGACGAGTTCCGCCGCGGGCTGGATCTGGCGCTGGAATATGCGGCGGCGCTGGGCAACCGCAGGCTGCACGTGATGGCGGGCCTGGTGGCGCCGGGAAGCGACCGCGCCGTCCACCGCGAGGCGTATCTGCGCAATCTGGAGAGCGCGGCGCACGCCGCGGCCTCGGCTGGCGTGACCATTGTGATCGAACCGATCAACCCGCGCGACATGCCCGGCTTCTTCCTGACCCGCCAGGATGAAGCGCAGGCCATCCGCGCCGAGGTCGGCGCCGACAACCTGCTCGTGCAATTCGATTGCTACCACTGCCAGATCGTCGAGGGCGACCTGGCGGTGAAACTGCGCCGCGACATGGCGGGCATCGGCCACATCCAGATCGCGGGGGTGCCGGACCGGCACGAACCGGACCTGGGCGAACTGAATTACCCCTACTTGCTGGCGCTGATCGACACGCTGGGCTACACGGGCTGGGTCGGCTGCGAATACCGGCCCAAGGGCGCGACGTCGGCGGGCCTGGCGTGGGCCCGACCCCATCTCGCGGGAGGCGAGCGATGAAGATATTGATCACCGGCGGCGCGGGCTTTCTCGGCCAGCGCCTGGCGCGCGGACTGTTGGAGCACGGGCGGCTGGCGTTGGGCGGCGCGCCCGAGCCCATCACGCAGATCGACCTGCTCGACGTCACCCGCAGCGACGCCATCAACGACACCCGCGTGCGCTCGGTCCAGGGAGATATCGCGGACCCGGCGGTGCTGGACGCGTCGATCGACGCCGATACGGCGGCGGTCTTCCACCTGGCCGCGATCGTCAGCGGCCAGGCCGAGGCCGATTTCGACCTTGGCATGCGGATCAACCTGGATGCGTCGCGGGCGTTGCTGGAGGCCTGCCGCCAGCGCGGCCACCGGCCGCGCGTGGTGTTCACCAGTTCGGTGGCGGTCTACGGCGGCGCCTTGCCCGAAACCGTGCGCGACGACACCGCGCTCAATCCGCAGTCTTCCTACGGCACGCAGAAAGCGATCGCCGAACTGCTGCTGGCCGACTACACGCGGCGCGGCTTCGTCGATGGCCGCGCGCTGCGGCTGCCGACCATCAGCGTGCGCCCGGGCCGGCCCAACGCGGCAGCCTCGTCGTTCGCCAGCGGCATCATCCGCGAGCCGCTCAATGGCGAGCCGGCAGCCTGCCCGGTGGCGCCGGATACGCGCCTGTGGCTGTTGTCGCCACGGCGCGCGGTGCAGGCGCTGATCGCGGGCTGCGAACTGGATGCGGCGGCGTTGGCGGATCGCCGGCCGATCAATCTGCCGGGCGTTTCGGTGACGGCGGCCGAGATGGCGCGGGCGTTGCGCGAGATCGCGGGCGATGCGGTCGCCGACCGCATCAACTGGCAGGTCGACCCGCGGGTGCAAGCGATCGTCGGCAGTTGGCCGGGGCGCTGGGACACGGGGCGGGCCGCGCGACTGGGCCTGGAAGGCGACAGCGATTTCGCCGAGATCATTCGCGCCTACATCGGCGACGACTTGCGGGGAACGGTATGAATCATCATGAGAATGCCGCGCGCGACGTCGGCGTGATTGGCCTGGGCGCCATGGGGGCTGGCATCGCGCAAAGCCTGCGGCGTGCCGGCCATCGGGTGCATGCCTACGATATCCGGCCAGGCGTGGCGGCGGCGTTCGCCGAACAGGGCGGCGTGGCCTGCGATACGTTGGCGGCGGTGGGCGCGGCCTGCGATGTGGTGGTGAGCGTGGTGGTGAACGCGCAGCAGACCGAGAACGTGCTGTTCGGCGACGGCGACCTGGCGGCGGCGCTGCGGCCCGGCAGCGTGTTCGTGATGTGTTCGACCGTGGATCCATCCTGGTCGAGCGCACTGGAAGCGCGCCTGGCTGCCCTGGGCGTGCTGTACCTGGATGCGCCGATCTCGGGCGGTGCGGCCAAGGCCGCGGCGGGCGAGATGACCATGATGACCGCCGGCTCGCCGGCCGCCTACGCGGCATGCGGTCCGGTGCTGGAGGCGATGGCGGGCAAGGTCTATCGCCTGGGCGACCGCGCGGGCGCGGGCAGCAAGGTCAAGATCATCAACCAGTTGCTGGCCGGCGTGCACATCGCCGCCGCCGCCGAAGCCATGGCGCTGGGGCTGCGCGAAGGGGTCGATGCCGACGCGCTATACGAGGTCATCACCCACAGCGCGGGCAACAGTTGGATGTTCGAGAACCGCATGGCGCATGTGCTGGCGGGCGACTACACGCCGTTGTCGGCGGTGGACATCTTCGTCAAGGATCTGGGGCTGGTGCTGGACACCGCGCGCCACAGCAAGTTTCCGCTGCCGCTGGCTTCCACCGCGCACCAGATGTTCATGCAGGCGTCGGCCGCGGGGCACGGGCGCGAGGACGACAGCGCGGTCATCAAGATCTTTCCAGGAATCACTCTGCCGGAGTCCGCATGACGATCAAGCTGGGCTGCATCGCCGACGACTTTACGGGCGCCACCGATCTGGCCAACAACCTGGTGCGCGCCGGCATGCGCGCGGTGCAGACCATCGGCGTGCCGGTCGGCGCGCTCGAGACGCCCGCCGACGCGGTCGTGGTGGCGCTCAAGACCCGCACCTTGCCGGCCGCCGAAGCCGTGGCGCAGTCGCTGGCCGCGCTCGATTGGCTGCGGGCGCAGGGCGCCGAGCAGATCTATTTCAAATATTGCTCGACCTTCGACAGCACGCCCGAGGGCAATATCGGCCCGGTCGCCGACGCCCTGCTGACGGCGCTGGGCAGCGATTTCACCATCGCCACGCCGGCGTTTCCCGACAACCGGCGCACGGTGTTCAAGGGTTACCTGTTTGCCGGCGACGTGCTGCTGAACGAATCGGGAATGCAGCATCATCCGTTGACGCCGATGAGCGATGCCAACCTGGTGCGCGTGCTGTCGGCGCAGACCCGGCGCAAAGTCGGGCTGATCGACTACGCCGTGGTGGCGCGCGGCAGCGACGCGATTCGGACCCGCATCGAGGCGCTGCGGCGAGAGGGCGTGGAGATCGCCATCGTCGATGCCATCTCCAACGACGACCTGTTGGCGCTGGGGCCGGCGCTCAAGGGCATGCCGCTGTTGACGGCGGGCTCGGGCGTGGCAATCGGCCTGCCGGTCAACTGGGGCCTGGCGCCGGGCGCGGCGATCGGTTTGCCGCGCGAGTCGGGGGCGCAGGCGGTGGTGGCGGGTAGTTGCTCGATCGCGACCCAGGGCCAGGTCGCCGCGTTCATCGCGGCGGGCGGACCGGCACTGGCGCTCGACCCGCTGCGCATCGCCGCGGGTGACGACGTGGTGGCGGATGCGCTGGCCTGGGCCGCGCCGCGCCTGCGCGACGGCCCCGTACTGATCTATTCGACGGCGCGGCCCGACGCCGTGCAGGCGGCGCAGGCCAGCCTGGGCGCGGCGCGCGTCGGCGCGCTGGTCGAGGACGCGATCGCGCGGATCGCGGCGGGATTGGCGCGGCTCGGCGTGCGGCAGCTTATCGTGGCCGGCGGCGAGACCTCGGGCGCGGTGGTGCAGGCGCTGGGCCTGACGCAGCTCGCCATCGGCGAGCAGATCGATCCCGGCGTGCCGTGGTGCGCCGGCCAGGCGTCGGCGGTAGGGGCGCGCCTGAGCATCGCCTTGAAGTCGGGCAATTTCGGCGGCGTGGATTTCTTCACGCGGGCCTTCGGCCAGGATGCATGACGGAGCGCATTGCCGCCGCGGTCCAACCCGGCGGACGGAAGAGCCGCCTCAGCGATGCGCCTGGCGCAGGCGTGCGGCGGCGTTGACCATGTGGATGCGGGCCGCTTCGCGCGCCGCTTCCACGTCCTGGCGGCGGATGGCGTCGGCGATGGCGCCGTGTTCCTGCAACACCGCGCGCATCAGGTCGGCATGGCGCGCTTCGTTGCCTCGCGTGACGCGGGTGGCGGCTTCCAGGTATTGGCTGACGAATGCCAGGGTGGCGAGAAAGTAGGGGTTGCCGGTGGCCTGGGCGATGCAGCGGTGGAACGCCACGTCTTCCTTGACGCCGTCGCCGCCGCGTTCCACCGAGGTGGCAATGGCCGCCAGCGCGTTGTCGATGGCCGCCATGTCGCGCTTGCTGCGCCGGGCCGCGGCCTGCGCCGCGATTTCGGTTTCCAGCGCGCGTCGCAGGTCGACGATGTGCAGCACCGCGTCCAGCGACGATAGTTCGGCCGCGTCGATGCGCAGCGCGCGCTGGCCGCCATGGGCGGTGACGAACACGCCGCTGCCCTGGCGCGCCTCGACGATGCCGTCCTGACGCAGCCGCGACACCGCTTCGCGAATGACGGTGCGGCTGACGCCGAACTGTTCGGCCAGGCGGGTTTCGGGGGGCAGTTTTTCGCCGGGCGGCACGCGTCCCGCGTCGATCTCAGCGAGCAACTGCTTGGCCACCGTATCGGTCAGCGTGGGGGGCGAGTGGACTCTGGGAAAAACCATGGCATGGGACCGCGCAAGGGGGGGGCGGGGCGCGGCTCGGGGACGGGGCCCCATGATAACCCGCCCGCTCACGCCGTCGCACGGGCGCGATTCAGGCAGTCGATGAAAAATTGCGCAGCCGGCGTTGGCGGCGAATCGGCCCGCGTCAGGATCGACACGCGGGCCGCCGGTAGCGGGTGCGCCAGCGGCAGCATGCACAGGGACGACGGCGCCAGCATGCGGTGAAATCCGTTGCGCACGAAGAACCCGACCGCGTCGCTCTCGGCCAGGATTGCCAGGGCGATGGCGATGGATTGGCACGGAATCACGTCGACGGGGGGTGGCAGGCCGCGTTCGGTATAGGCCAGGCGCAGCAGGTTGGTCGGCGTCTGCGTGTTGCCTGGCATCAGCCACAGCAGGTCGCGCAGCTCGGCCAGGTCGGTGGCGTGGCGCAAAGGATGATCGGCGCGCGCGCCGACCGCCAGCGGCAGGGTGAACAGCGTGGTGCGCGCGAAGCCGTCGTAGATGTCGCCGTCGTATTCGGTCTGCACCACCAGGTCGTAGCGGCCGGTCTCGAGCTGTTCGAGGCTGTAGGGCGGCGCGACTTCATGGAAGGCCACCGCCACGCGCGGCATGCGGGCGCGGAAGGCCGCCAGCGCGGCCGGCAGCACCGGCAGCGCCGACGAGCTGATGGCCAGGTTGAGCGTGCCGCCTTCGCCATCGCGCATCTGGTCGATGTCTTCCTGCGCCCGCCGCGCTTCCTGCAGGATCAGCACGGCGCGCTTGTGCAGCGCCTGGCCGTAGGGGGTCAGTTCGACGCCCTTGGCGCTGCGCCGCACCAACTCCGCGCCCAGGCTCTGTTCCAGTTCGCGCAGGCTGCGCGTGGCCGCCGGCTGGGTCACGCACAGGGCGCGGGCGGCCGCGCGGATGCTGCCGTGTTCGGCGATCAACACGAAGGCGCGCAGTTGGCGCAGGTTCATCGGAGCGGGCACGGCTGGCTATAAGAAAAAGTCATCACTGCACCAAAAATACTGTCTTTTGCGTTTCGGCGGCCATCCGTATATTCACTAGCCACGGCTTCCGGAAACAGGGCCGGCACAGAGATCGGACATCAAGGGGAAAACATGTCTATCGCCATCGCGGCCGGCGCCGGCGCGCGCAGCCTGCATACACCTTCCATGCGCCGGCGGGTCATCGCCGGCACCACCATCGGCAACGCGCTCGAATTCTTCGACTTCACCGTATTCACCTTCCTGATGCTGGTCATCGGGCCGCTGTTCTTTCCGGCGGCCTCCAGCTACGGGCAACTGCTGCTGACCACGGCCACCTTCGGCGTGGGCTTCCTCATGCGGCCTGTGGGTGGGATGCTGATCGGCTCCTACGCCGACCGCCACGGCCGCCGCGCAGCCATGACGCTGACACTGTGGCTGATGGGCCTGGGCTGTGCGCTGATCGCCGCCGCGCCCACCCATGCGCAGATGGGGCTGTTGGGGCCGGTGATGATGGTGCTGGCCCGGCTGATCCAAGGCTTTGCCGCCGGCGGCGAAGTGGGCGCGTCGACCACGCTGCTGGTCGAGCACGCGCCTGCGTCGCGACGCGGCTTCTATTCCAGTTGGCAATTCGGCAGCCAGTCGCTCGGGGTGGCGCTGGGCGCCGTGGTGGTGGGCACGCTGACCGCCGCGCTCAGCGTCGAGCAGATGCAGGCCTGGGGCTGGCGCGTGCCGTTCGTGATCGGCATCCTGACGGTGCCGGTGGGCGCCTACATCCGCCGCAATCTCGAAGAGACGCTGCATGTCGACGAGCCCGCCGTCGGTCGGCCGCGCGTGGCCGGCCACCAACCGCTGCGCCGCGTGTTCGCCGAACACAAGAGCGAGGTCGCCAAGGGCATCCTGCTGATGATCGGCGGCATGGTCTGCGCGCAGATCATCGGCTTCTACATGCCGTCGTATGCGCATCGCGAACTCGGCCTGCCGGCGACCTCGACGCTGTCGGCCAGCGTGGTGGTGGGCGCGGTCGGCTTCCTGTTCGCGCCGCTGGTCGGCATGCTGGCCGACCGGGCGGGACGCAAGCGCGTTATCTTCTGGTCGCGGGTGACGACGGTGGCGGTGCTGTTGCCGTGCTTTCAGTGGCTGGTGGCCGCGCCGAGCAGCATGCGGCTGATGCTGGTGGTGGGGCTGCTGTCGATACTGCTGGCGCTGCAATCGGCGCCCGGCATCACCATGCTGCCCGAACTGTTTCCGAAAGCCGTGCGCACCACCGGGATGTCGGTGGTTTACGGCCTGGGGATCTCGGTCTTCGGCGGCTTCGCCCAGTTCTTCGTGACCTGGCTGCTGCACGTGACCGGCAATCCCATGGCGCCCGCCTGGTACCTGATGGCGGCGGTGGCGCTTTCCACGGTGGTGCTGTTCTGGATACGCGACCGCACCGGCGACGATATCGACAACCAGGAGGCCTGATGCAATCCGCTAGCCCTTACTTTTCCCGCAGCTATGCCCTGGCGCGCGAGCGCTTCACCGCCGCCGCCCGGCCGCTGGCGACGCGTTTCGCGTCCTATGCCATCGAGCCCAAGGGGCGCGAGGGCGAGGACCTGGCCACCGATGTCGCCCTGATCGGCGATGCCGGCGCCACGCGGCTGCTGATCATGACGTCCGCGACCCACGGCGTGGAGGGTTTCTGTGGCTCGGGCTGCCAACTGGCGTTGCTTGACGATGCCGAGATGCTGGAGCGCGCGCGCCAGGCCGGCGTGGCGCTGCTGCTGGTGCACGCGGTGAACCCGCATGGCTTTTCATGGATCGCCCGCACCGACGAGGGCAACGTCGACCTGAACCGCAACGCGCAGCCATTCGATGGGCAGCCTCTGCCGGCCAACCCCGGCTACGGGCAGATCCATGAATTGCTGCTGCCGGCGCAATGGCCGCCGTCGGACGCCAACCGCCAGCAGATTGCCGCCTATATCGGCGAGCACGGCCTGGCGGCCTTCAAGCAGGCCGTGACCCGCGGGCAGTACACGCACCCGGACGGCCTGTTCTATGGCGGCGACCGCCCGGCCGCGTCCCTGCTCAACCTGCGCCGCATTCTCGAAGATCATGCCGCCGGCTATGCGCGGATCGGCTGGATCGACGTGCATACCGGGCTGGGGCCGCGCGGGCACGGCGAGAAGATCTATGCCGGTCGCCGCGACGAGGCTGAAGTGGCGCGCGCGCGCCGCTGGTGGGGCACCGATGTCGCCGTGCCCTACCAGGGCACGTCGGCCTCGGTGGACATCACCGGCCATCTGGCCGGGCTGGCCTATCAGGCCTGCCCGGACTCGCAGCCGACGCTGATGGCGCTGGAATACGGCACGCAGCCGTCGGAACAGGTGGTGGACGCGCTGCGCGCGCGCAACTGGCTGCGCGCGCATCCCGATGCGCCGGCGGCCGTGCGCGACCAGATCCTGCAGGCGACGCTGGACGCGTTCTATTGCGACCAGCCGGACTGGCACGGCGCGGTGCTGGGGCAAAGTCGGGTGGCCGTATTGCAGGCCTTGCTGGGGCTGCAGGCCGCAGCGGACTGAGGGATTCAGGGCCGATCCAGGGAATCGGCTTGTTTTGTTATCGAAATGTTATATCATCCTTCAGCTATTTGTAATGATATAACATCCATGAGGGTAAAGATGACAGGCAAGACGCAGGGATCGCACGGAACCCGAGGCAAGCGCGGCGGCGCGGTGGCGGCGCGGCGCAGGAACGGCGCACGGGCGTTCAAGCCGCTGGTCTGCTCGCTGATGCTGGCTGCGCCGCTTGCGCAGGCCGAGACCGAGGCCGACAGGTCGCGGCCGCGCGCCTTGGCGCCGATCACCGTGTCCGCCAATCCGCTGGGCCTGGACCTGAACAGCACCATGCTGCCCGCCTCCGTGCTTGAAGGCGATGAACTGGTCGAGCGCCGCGCCGGCACGCTGGGCGAGACCCTGAAGAGCCTGCCTGGCGTGAACAGCGATACCTTTGGCGGCGGCGCCAGCCGGCCGGTGATCCGTGGCCAGACCGCGCCCCGCGTCAAGGTGCTGTCCGACGGCTCCGAGGTGATGGACGCCTCCGGCATTTCGCCGGACCACGCGGTGACGGTCGAGCCCCTGCTGGCCGAACGCATTGAAGTGCTGCGCGGCCCTGCCGCCCTGCTGTATGGCGGCGGCGCGATCGGTGGCGTGGTGAACGTGGTGGACAAGAAGATTCCCACCGCGGTGCCCGGGCAAGGCGTGGAGCTGGAAGCCGAACTGCGCGGGGCCACCGGCACCAAGGAACGCGCCGGCGCGATCGGCATCACCGCCGGTGAAGGCCAGTTCGCGGTACGGGTCGAGGGCATGAAGCGGCGTACCAGCGACTACGACGTGCCGGACTGGCCCGGCGGCAAGCTGGCAGGCTCCTACAGCGAATCGACGCAGGGCTCGGTCGGCCTGTCGTGGATCACCCCGCGTGGTTACGTGGGCCTGGCATTCACGCACCTGGAAAGCAAGTACGGCCTGCCCGGCCACAATCACGAATACGAGGGTTGCCATCCGCATGGCACCCACCTGCATTGCGGCGGCCACGACCACGATCATGACGAGGAGGGACACGATCACGACCATGACCACGAGCATGGCGGCGTGCCCTACGTCAAACTGCGCAGCGATCGCCTGGACCTGCGAGCCGAGTACCAGGATCCGTTCGCCGGTTTCGAGAAGATTCGCGTGCGCGGCGGCCTGACCGACTATCAGCACGAGGAGATCGAGGGTGGCGAGGTCGGCACCCGCTTCAAGAACAAGGGCTACGACCTGCGCGTCGAGCTGCAGCACAAGCCGCTGGCTGGCTGGCGCGGCGTGATCGGCCTGCAGAATGCCTACAGCGACTTCCGCGCCGACGGCGAGGAAGCGTTCCTGCCGCGCAGCCGCACCCGTTCCAACGGCCTGTTCGTGCTGGAGGAATACCAGTTGAACGACTGGCGTTTCGAGCTGGGCGCGCGCCAGGATTGGCAGCGCATCGCGCCCGCCGGCGGCGCGCCGCGCAGCAGCCTGTCGGGCACCTCGCTGTCGGCCGCGGCCATCTGGGACTTCGCGCCACAGTATTCGGTGGCCCTGTCGCTGTCGCGCTCGCAACGGCTGCCGACCGCGCAGGAGCTGTACGCCGACGGCGTGCACCTGGCCACCAACACCTATGAACTGGGCAATACCGGCCTGGGCCGCGAGACCTCGCGCAACATCGACCTGACGCTGCGCAAGCATGCGGGCGACACGACGTTCTCGGCCAGCGTGTTCCACAACAAGGTCAAGAACTACATCTACGCCGACACGCTCGACCGCTACGAGGATTTCCGCCTGATCGAGTACACCCAGCGCGACGCCGAATTCACCGGCGTGGAAGGCGAGCTGCGGCACCAGTTCACGCCGGTGTTCTCGGCGGCGGTGTTCGGCGATTACGTGCGCGGCAAGCTGACCGGCGGCGACGGCAACCTGCCGCGCATCCCGGCGGCGCGCGCGGGCCTGCGCGGCAACGTGAAATGGCAGCAATGGTCGGGCGGCGTCGAGTACGCGCGCGTGTTTTCGCAGAAGGACATCGCCGCGTATGAGAACAGCACGCCGGGCTACAACCTGGTCAACGCCGTGGTGGCGTATCGCGGCCGGTACGGCGCGACGGGCTACGAGGTCTTCCTGCGCGGCACCAACCTGCTGAACAAGCTGGCCTACAACCATGCCTCGTTCATCTCGTCGGTGGCGCCGCTGCCGGGCCGCAGCGTGATGCTTGGAGTGCGCATGACGTATTGAGGGATCGCGGCGCGGCGGGCGTGACGGGTGGATATGCTAATTTCCAGGCATGCCGCCCGCCCCGGAGTCCGCCATGCTGAAATTCGCCGCCAATCTTTCGATGATGTACCCGGAACATGCGTTCCTGGACCGCTACGCGGCCGCCGCGGCCGACGGCTTCGCGGGCGTGGAATGCATGTTTCCCTACGAAGCGCCGGCCGCGTTCGTGCGTGAGCGCATGGATGCCGCCGGCGTGTCGCAAGTCCTGTTCAACGCGCCGCCGGGCGTGGCCTCGCGCGGCGAGCGCGGGCTGGCCGCGCTGCCGGGGCGCCAGGACGAATTCCGCGCCGGCATCGAGCAGGCGCTGGGCTACGCCACGGTGCTGGCCTGCGCCCAGGTCCATGTGATGGCGGGGCTGATGCCCGAAGGCGTCACGCGCGCTGAAATGCTGGACTGCTATCGCGAGAACCTCGACTGGGCCGCGCGCCAGGCGCGCTCGGCCGGCGTGACGCTGCTGATCGAGCCCATCAACACGCGCGACATTCCCGGCTATTTCCTCAATCGCCAGGACGAGGCGCACCAGGTGGTGCAGGCGGTCAACGCGCCCAACCTGAAAGTGCAGATGGACCTGTACCACTGCCAGATCGTCGAAGGCGACGTCAGCGCCAAGCTGCGCCAGTACCTGCCCACCGGACGCGTCGGGCACCTGCAGATCGCCGGCGTGCCGTTGCGCCAGGAACCCGACCGGGGCGAGCTGGACTACGGCTGGGTCTTCTCGGTGCTGCGAGAGCTGGGCTACAGCGGCTGGATCGGCTGCGAGTACCGTCCGGCCGCCGGCACCTCGGCCGGCCTGCGCTGGCTGGCCGCGGCCCGCGCTTGATGCGGCGCCGCGCCGATGCCGCGTCCATGATCGTCCTACGCAGTGCTGCTCGCCGGGCGCCGGAAATATAGTTAATATGTTAATTATATTCAAAATACCAGGAGACAACCCCATGTCCAGAAGAGGCTTCATCCGCCGCGCGCTGGCAACCGTGGCCGTGGCGGCGTTCGCCGCGCAAGCCGCGCCCGCGCTGGCCGGGGAATTCCCCGAGCATCCCATCCGCTGGCTGGTGCCGTTCAGCGCCGGTGGCGGCAGCGACCTGGCCACCCGCATCGTGGCCAGGCACGTGAGCCAGACGCTGGGCCAGCCGGTGGTGGTGGAGAACCGCCCGGGCGCCGCCACCATCGTCGCCGCCCAGGAAACCGCGCGCGCCGCGCCAGATGGCTACACGCTGATGACCGCCGGCATGAGCACGCTTGCGCTCAATCCGTGGCTCTACAAGCAATTGCCGTACGACCCATGGAAGAACCTGAAACCGGTCTCGACGCTGGTGGCGCTGCCGATCGTGCTGGTGGCCTCGCCGGCCTCCGATCTGAAGAACATGCCCGAAGTGATGGCGTACCTGGCCGACGACAAGAAGGCCAGCTATGCGTCGCTGGGCGTGGGCAGTCCGCACCATCTGGCGATGGAGTTGTTCCTGTCGATGTTCGGCGCCAAGGCCACGGCGATTCCCTACAAGGGCACGCCACCGGCCTTGCAGGACGTGGCGGCGGGCGTGGTGCCGCTGATGATGGCCGACATGGCGGCCGCGCGGCCGTTGATCCAGGCGGGCAAGCTGCGCGCCATCGCGGTGCCGGCCAACGCGCGCTCGGAACAACTGCCCGACGTGCCCACCTTCGGCGAGGCCGGCGGCCCGCCGCTGGAAGCGACCGCCTGGCAGGGCGTGGTGGCGCCGGCGCGCACGCCCAAGGCGGTGGTCGACAAGCTCAGCGGCGCGATCCAGGCGGCGTTGAAGTCGCCCGAGGTGATCAAGCAGCTCAAGCTGCAGGGCATGGAGCCGATGGGCAGCTCGTCGAACGATTTCTTCGACTACGCGCATCGTGAATACGAGAACTGGGGCGCGGTGATCCGCCAGAAGAATATCTCGGTGGATTGACGGGTCTTAGCCCTCGGCCGCCGCGCGTTTTTGCCGCCGCGCGGTGGCGGCGCAGCCGGCCGAGGCGATGATGATGCCGCAGATCGCCAGCCACTGCGTGCCGGACAGGTGTTCGTTCAGCACGATGACGCCGGCCAGCGCGCCCATGACGGGCTCCATGCTCAGCAGCACGCCGAAGGTCTTTTGCGGCAGGCGCCGCAACGCCACCATCTCCAGCGAATAGGGCAGGGCGCTCGACAGGATGCCGACCGCCACGCCGGCAAGGATCAGCTTGGGATCCAGCAGCGCCATGCCGGCGTGGGCCGCGCCCACCGGCAGCGCCACCATGGTGGCCGCCAGCAGGCCCAGCGACGTGGCCTGTCCGCCGTGCACGTTGCCGGCCATCTTGCCGAAGATGATGTACAGCGCCCAGCACACCGCCGCGCCCAGCGCATAAGCGATCCCGACGGGATCGAGGTCGTGCATCGACTGGCCGGTCGGGATCAGCAGCACCAGCCCGGCCAGCGCGCAGGCGATCCAGACGAAGTCGATGGCGCGCCGCGACAGCACCACCGCCAGGGTCAGCGGCCCGGTGAACTCGATGGCGATCGCCACGCCCAGCGGCAGGGTGCGCAGCGCCATGTAGAACAGCAGGTTCATGCAGGCCAGCGTCACGCCGTACAGCGCGATCTTGGCGGCGTTGCGCGCGGTCAGCGGAAAGCGCCATGGGCGCCAGAACGCGATGAGGATGATGGCGCCGATGACGATGCGATAGGCCGTCGTGCCTTGCGCGCCCACCTCGGGAAACAGCGACTTGGCGAACGACGTGCCGATGCACAGCGAGGCCATGGCGCCGATCAGCGACAGGGTCGGCATCAGGGTGGAGGCGGAGGCATCGCGTCCGGATGGAAGGGTGGCGGCGGTCATGGTGCTGCGTCTGCGGAAAGAATCAGGGGTTCAAGGTCAGGGCGGTGGAGTAGAGCACGTACAGGGCCAGTGCCAGCATGATCGCGCCCAGCAGTCCTTGCTGCATGCGCAGGAACCACGGGTTGCGGCCGACCCAGCCGCGGATGCGCGACGCGCCGTAGGCAAAGCAACTGCCATAGGGCAGGCTCAACGCCTTCATGGTCACGCCCAGCACCAGCATCTGGATCCAGACCGGGCCGTTGTCCGGCGTGGTGAACTGCGGCAGGAAGGCGATCATGAACAGCAGCACCTTCGGGTTCAGCAGATTGGTCATGAAGCCCTGCCAGAACGCGTCGCGCGCGTCGCCGGGCCGCGCGGCCAGGGAAACGTCGGCGTCACGGGCGCAGCGCAGCATGGCCTTGATGCCCAGATAACCCAGGTACAGGCCGCCCGCCGCCTTGATCGCCAGGAACAGCGTCGGAAACGCCTGCAGCACCGAGGCCAGTCCCAGCACCACGGCCGGCACCTGGATGAAACCCGCCGCCACATTGCCCAGCACGCTATGGAACGCCGGCCGGAATCCCTGCGTCATGCCTCGCGACAGCGTCAGCGCCATGTCCGGGCCGGGAGTGAGTTTCAACGCCGCATCGGCGGCCAGGAAGAGCAGGAAAAGCTGGAGTGACGGCATGGGAATCGGGCTGCGCCTGGCCGCGAGGGCGGCCAGAGGGTTCCCAGTGTAAGCAAGGCGGGTGATTAATTCCTGCAGCGGGCGGTGCGCAAATGAAGTTTCCCGTCGAATTTGGGGGCGGGTCGCGCGGCGCGCCCGTTTAGAATCAGGCTACAGGCCCGCGCGGCCTGGACCGCTGCGGCGCCGAGACCCCCATGGAACTAGACGATTTCGACCTTCAGATCCTGCAAAGCCTGCAGGAAGACAACCAGCGCACCAGCCAGGAGGTGGCCGAGCGCGTGAACCTGTCGCCGGTCTCGTGCCTGCGGCGCATGAAGCGGCTGCGCGAATCCGGGGCGGTGCTGGGCGATGTGTCGGTAGTGGACCCGGCGGCGGTGGGGCGCGACATCATGATGGTGGTGTTGGTGTCGCTCGAGAGCGAACGCGCCGACAAGCTGGACACCTTCAAGCGCGCGATGCGCAACGCGCCGGAGATCATGCAGTGCCTGGCGGTCACGGGCGAAGTGGATTTCGTCGTCACCATGACCGTGCGCGACATGGCGGAGTACGACGCCTTCGCGCAGCGCCACTTCTGGGGCGACCCCAACGTGAAGCGCTTTTCGACGCTGGTGGTGATGAACCGCGTCAAGTACGGACTGGCGGTGCCGACCACGCATCCGGGCCAGGCATAGCGGACTCGCCGGCAATTGCGCGGCCCGCGCCGGCGGCGCTAGACTGGCCGCCTCCCTCTCTTTCCGTGTCTCACCGCCATGGCATTGCATAGCTGGCTCATCTATTTGGTTGCCGTGATCGGCCTGTCGATCACCCCCGGCCCCAACACCTTGCTGGCGCTGACCCACGGTGCGCTGCACGGGCATCGCAAGGCGCTGTGCACCATCGCTGGCGGCGCGGCTGGCTTCATTGCGCTGATCGCCTTGTCGATGCTGGGCATCAGCGCATTGCTCAAGGCCTGGGGGCCGGCGCTGACGGTGCTGAAGTGGGCCGGCGGCGCCTATCTGGTCTGGCTCGGCATCCAGCTATGGCGTTCGCCCGGTGTGCAACTGCGCCCGGCGCCCGACATGGCGCGGCTGCGCGGCACGCGCATGTTCAGCCAGGGTTTCTTGTCGGCGATCGCCAATCCCAAGGCGCTGCTGTTCTACGGCGCGTTCCTGCCGCAATTCATCGATCCGGGGCGCAGCCTGTTGACGCAATTCGTGATCATGGCCGCGACCTTCGTGGCCATCGAGTTCGTGGTGGAGTACGTGTTGGCGCGCCTGGCGCACCGCGTGCGGCCGTGGCTGGAGCGCGCGGGGCGGCGCTTCAACAAGGTGTGCGGGGGATTGTTCGCGGCGATGGGGGCGGCGTTGCCGGGGTCTTGATCATCGTGGGTTTTGATCATCGAGCATTGCCGATGCGTTGGCCGCCCCGCAATGCAAAAGCCCGACTCCAAGGAGCCGGGCTTTTTAATTCTGGTGGCCTGGGGCGGAATCGAACCACCGACACGCGGATTTTCAATCCGCTGCTCTACCAACTGAGCTACCAGGCCAACGAAGTCCGCAACTATACACAATTTTTTGGACTTGTGCCAGTCGCCTCGAAAAAAGTTTGAAGAATTTCCGGGGCGCCTTCCAACGTGGAAAGGGGCAAGGGGCGCATACTACCGCAAACGGCCATTGCATGGGGGGCGACGCAAGGTCACGTGGCGGGGCGACACGGGTCGCGAGGGGTGCGACGCAGGGTCGCGGTCGGGACGCCAAATGGCGTGGGGATAACCCGCGGGAGTATAATCATGGCCGGTCCGCTGTTACATGCACGCTGCACCGCATGGGCTTTGCGGGGACCACAGCTCTAATACTCACGGCCTTGTCCTTTACATGTCGGTAGCTGTCCTAGCCTTCGGTCTGAATCACACGTCCGCGCCGGTTTCGGTTCGCGAACGCGTGTCCATGCCCGTCGATCTGGTCAAGCCGGCGCTGGAAGGCCTGCGTTCCGCGTTCGGCGGGTCGGTGCGCGAAGCCGCCATCCTGTCGACCTGCAACCGCACCGAAATCTATTGCGCCGCCGACGGCCACGTGGCCGACCAGTTGCCCGCGTGGCTGGCCGAGCACAACCGCCTCGATGCCGGCACGCTGCGCCCGCATCTGTACCGTCATCAGCAGGACGACGCCGTGCGCCACGCCTTCCGCGTGGCCAGCGGGCTCGATTCCATGGTGCTGGGCGAAACCCAGATCGTCGGCCAGATGAAGGACGCCGTGCGCGCGGCTGGCGAAGCCGGTTCGCTCGGCACGCTGCTCCACCAGATGTTCCAGCGCACCTTCTCGGTGGCCAAGGAAGTCCGCTCGCAGACCGCCATCGGCGCGCAGTCGGTGTCCATGGCCGCCGCCGCGGTGCGCCTGGCCGAACGCGTGTTCGGCAACCTCGATCAGGCCCGCACGCTGTTCATCGGCGCGGGCGAAATGATCGAGCTTTGCGCCACCCACTTCGCCGCACAGCGTCCGCGCAGCATGGTGGTGGCCAATCGCACGGCCGAACGCGCCGAGCTGCTGGCCAACCGGTTCTCGGCCAGCACCATGAAGCTGTCGGACCTGACCGACCGCCTGTCCGAATTCGACGTGGTGGTCTCCTGTACGGCCAGCTCCCTGCCCATCCTCGGTTTGGGGATGGTGGAACGGGCCACGCGCCTGCGCCGCCACCGCCCCATGGTGATGATCGACCTGGCCGTGCCGCGCGACATCGAACCCGAGGTCGGCCGCCTGGACGACGTCTACCTGTATTCCGTCGATGACCTGGGCCGCCTGGTCCAGACCGGCACCGACGCGCGCCGCGCCGCGGTGGTGCAGGCCGAGGCCATCATCGAAACCCGCGTCCAGGGCTTCATGCACTGGATGCAATCGCGCGAAGTGGTGCCCGTCATCCGCGACCTGCACCAGGCCGCCGAAGATGTCAGCGCCGCCGAACTCGAACGCGCCCGCCGCCTGCTGGCGCGCGGCGAATCGCCGGAGGCCGTGCTCGAGCAACTGGCCCACGGCCTGACCCAGAAATATCTGCATGGCCCGCTGGCGGCGTTGAACCGCAGCGAAGGCGAGGACCGCAAGCAATTGCTTGCCTGGATGCCGCGCCTGTTCCCCGGCCGCGACTCGCGCCGTTAGCGGCGCTGCCTCCGCCCCGCCTTGCGGCGGGCGCTCGTCACGGGCGCCCGCCATTTCCGTTTTCCCTTGCTGAATTCCCATCATGAAATCTTCCATGCGCAGCCGGCTGGAGCATCTGTGTCACCGCCTGATCGAGGTGGACGCGTTGCTGGCCGAACCGGAAACCGCGGCCGACATGGACCGCTTCCGCAAGCTTTCGCGCGAGCGCGCCGAGCTGGAGCCGGTGGTCGAGGCGTTCACCGCCTTCGTGCGCGGCGAGGAAGACCTGGCGGCCGCGCAGGAGATGTTGTCCGATCCCGAGCTGAAGGCGATGGCCGAGGACGAGATCAAGAGCGGCCGCGTCAAGCTCGAATCGCTGGAGGCGGCGCTGCAGTTGCTGCTGCTGCCGCGCGACCCCAATGACGGCCGCAGCGTGTTCCTGGAAATCCGCGCCGGCACCGGCGGCGATGAAAGCGCGTTGTTCTCGGGCGACCTGCTGCGCATGTACACGCGCTACGCCGAACAGCGCGGCTGGCGCGTCGAGCTGATGTCGGAAAGCCCGTCGGAGCTGGGCGGCTACAAGGAAGTGATCGCGCGCATCGAGGGCGACGGCGCCTACGGCCGCCTGAAATTCGAGTCCGGCGCGCACCGCGTGCAGCGCGTGCCCGCCACCGAGGCGCAGGGCCGCATCCACACCTCGGCCTGCACGGTGGCCATCATGGCCGAAGCCGACGAGATGTCGGAGATCGTCATCAACCCGAGCGACCTGCGCATCGACACCTTCCGCGCCAGCGGCGCCGGCGGCCAGCACATCAACAAGACCGATTCGGCCGTGCGCATCACGCACTTGCCGACCGGGCTGGTGGTGGAATGCCAGGACGACCGCTCGCAGCACCGCAACAAGGACAAGGCCATGCAGGTGCTGGCCGCGCGCCTGAAGGACAAGGAAACGCGTGAGCGCCAGAGCAAGGAAGCGGCCGAGCGCAAGAGCCTGATCGGTTCCGGCGACCGTTCCGAGCGTATCCGCACCTACAACTTCCCGCAGGGCCGCGTCACCGACCACCGCATCAACCTGACGCTGTACAAGCTGCAGCAGATCATGGAAGGCGATCTGGAGGAGCTGACCGGCGCCCTGATCGCCGAGCACCAGGCCGAGCAGTTGGCGGCGCTGGGCGACGATATCTGAGCGGCTGGGCGGCCCCTTCGGCGAGAACGTTTCGACCATGACGACCCAGATCAAGAGCCTGTTGCTGGACACGCGCCTGCCCCGGCTCGAGGTGCGCATGCTGCTCGAGCACGTGCTGGCCAAGCCGCGCGCCTGGCTGCTGGCGCACGACACCGATCCGCTGGCGCCGGAAACGGCTGCGGCCTACGAGGCGCTGGCGCAGCGCCGCCTGGCCGGCGAGCCGATGGCCTATCTGCTGGGCCAGCGCGAGTTCATGGGGCACATGTTCCGCGTCACGCCGGACGTGCTGATCCCGCGCCCGGACACCGAGGTGCTGGTGGAAACCGCGCTGGAATGCGTGGCCGGACAGTCCGCGCCCGCCGTGCTGGACCTGGGCACGGGCAGCGGCGCCATCGCCATCTCGATCGCCCTGGCGCGCCGTGATGCTCGCGTGATGGCCAGCGACGTCAGCGCCGCCGCGCTGGCCGTGGCCGCGGGCAATGCCTGGGAGCTGACGGCCTCGGTGCGCTTCGTCGAGGGCAGTTGGTACGACGCGGTGCCGGCAGGCGAGGGCTTCGACCTGATCGTGTCCAACCCGCCCTATGTCGCCAGCGACGATCCGCACCTGGGGCAGGGCGACGTGCGCTTCGAGCCGCGTGGCGCGTTGACCGACGGCGCCGATGGCCTGGAAGACCTGCGCCGCATCGTGGCCGGCGCCCATCGCCACCTGAAGGCGGGGGGCGCGCTGTGGATGGAGCACGGTTGGGACCAGGCCGAGGCCGTGCGCGGCCTGCTGGCGGCGACGGGCTTCAGCGATGTCCATAGCCGACGCGACCTGGCCGGCATCGAGCGCATTTCCGGCGGGCGCTGGCCGGGGCGCGGCTGACGCCGGGCCGGCGATTTGTAACCGGCAGCCGCGCCGCAAGCGGCCGATTCCCGGGGGCGGCCCCGGGGTATCCGGGACGAAATCCCGCCTGTACCTATAATTGGCGTATTCCGTTATGCCTCCTGTCCAAGAGACCACCATGAGCGACGTTCAAGAATTCATCCGCGAAACCGTGACCCAGCACCCCGTCGTGCTGTTCATGAAGGGCACCGCCCAATTCCCGCAATGCGGCTTTTCCGGCAAGGCCATCCAGATCCTCAAGAGCTGTGGCGTCAAGAAGCTGGTCACCGTGAATGTGCTGGAGGACGACGAAGTCCGCCAGGGCATCAAGGAATTCTCGAACTGGCCCACCATTCCGCAGTTGTACGTGGCCGGCGAATTCATCGGCGGTTCGGACATCATGAATGAGATGAACGAGTCGGGCGAGCTCAAGACCCTGCTGGAGCAATCCGGCGCCACGGCCTGATTCCATGCGGCGACTGGTCGTCGGCATCACGGGGGCCACCGGCTCCCTGTACGCGGTGCGCATGCTGCAGGCGCTGCGCGGCGTGGACGACGTCGAGACGCACCTGGTGGTGTCGGCCTCGGGCGTGCTGAACATCAAGCACGAACTCGATGTCAGCCGCCATGATGTCTACGCGCTGGCCGACCACGTGCACAGCGTGCGCGATGTGGGCGCCACGCTCGCCAGCGGCGCGTTCCAGACGGCCGGCATGGTCATCGTGCCGTGCTCGATGCGCACGCTGGCGGCCGTGGCCCATGGCCTTTCCGACAACCTCATCACGCGCGCGGCCGACGTTACGCTCAAGGAGCGCCGCCGCCTGGTGATGATGGTGCGCGAGACGCCCTTCAACCTGGCGCACCTGCGCAACATGACCGCCGTCACCGAGATGGGCGGCATCGTGTTCCCGCCGCTGCCGGCGTTCTATCACCGGCCGGCCAGCATCGAAGAGATGGTGGACCACACCGTGGCCCGGGTGCTGGAGCTGTTCGACATCCATGTGCCCGGTCCGCACTGGGAAGGCATGAAATAAGCGCCGTCGCGGCCTATGGGCCGTGAAGGTCAAACGCCCCGGGGATCTACCGATTCCTGGGGCGTTTTCGTTTCAGCGCGCGTTGTGGCAGGCGATCAGCACGCCGCAAGCCGCGCGGCAGTCATTCCACCAGGCCCAGCCCGTTGAGCGCCGCCAGGTTCTCCGGCCAGCGGCGCGCGCGGGCGTTCTGCAGTTCGATGCGGGCCCAGGCCATCCAGCCGGCCCACTCGATGCGCTTGTCCCACGCGGTGCCCCAGGCCTGCAAGGCAGCCAGGCCGGCGGCCGCGTGGCCTTCGGCGGCCTCGAAGTCGCCCGCCGTCAGCGCCAGTTGTGCCAGCAGCAGGCGCGGCTCGGCGACCCACGGGTTGTGCGCCACCGCGGCTTCCAGCATGTGGCGCGCGGTGTCCATTTCGGTCTGCGGATGCATGCGCGTGACGACCTGCCAGTACAGCGCGCTGGCGGCGGCCTCGTCGCGCGGGCTGAGCGTGGCGCGGCAATGGTCGAACGCGGGTGGCACGGGGATGCCGGTATCGGCCGGCAGCGCCGACAGCGGCGCCAGCAGGTGCGACAGCATCGACAGGATGTTCGACGGCGGCTTCAGCGGGCCGGGCCACAGCGAGGCGGCCCAGTGTGATTTGAGGTCGCGGCGCTGCTGCTGTGGATAGCCGGCGAAGATCTCGTCCTGCCAGCTATGCCACTGTTCGCCGATGTCGGCGGCCGACACCACGATGAAGGCGGCGACCTGGCGCGGCGTGAAGGTGAAGACCTGGCCGTCGGCGCCTTCCAGCGTCAGGCCCTCGGGCCCCTGGCCCTGGCCTTGCAGGATGGCCTGCACGAAGCGGGTGCGCGGCATGGCGCAGAACAGGCTGACCCATTCCTCGGCTTCGGCGCCCAGCACTTCGCGCAGCGTGCTGCGTTCGCGCTCGCGGTCGAACAGGGTGAGATCGACGTACTCGTTGCCATACACGCTGTGGAACAGGCCCAGCAGCCGCACTTCGCGCGGCTGGTTCCACAGCGCCAGGGTGCGGTAGACGCCCAGCAGGTGGTGCTTGAAGGTGCCGGCCTTGTGCCAGTCTTCGCCGGCGCTGCGGGCAAACAGCAGGTCGAGCAGGACGGGCAGGTCGGCATCGACGGCGGCATAGTGGTCGGCCAGCAGGGCGCGCGCGTGCGGATGCAGTTCGTTGGGGGTGGGCATGGCAATGACGGCAAGGGGTTGGGAATCCAGCCGCTATTGTGTCGTGCGCAAGCGTGCTTGTCATGGCGCGGCGCTTATATGGAAATAAGCATATCAATATGAAAATTCATCGCTTCCGGTTTTGAAGGGCGCTCACTAGAATCCGGGGCTTCCCTTCCCTTGTTCGATTGCCGAGATTCCCATGCGTCTACGCCACACCCTGGCCGCCCTTGCCACCCTGATCGGATTCGCCGCCGCCGCGCCGGCCATGGCGCAGGACGCCGAACTGAAAGTCGGCGTGACCGTCGGCCCGCACGCCCAGATCGGCGAAGTGGTGCAGCAGGTCGCGGCCAGGCAGGGCCTGAAGGTCAAGCTGGTCGAGTTCAGCGACTTCATCCAGCCCAATGCCGCGCTGGACGCCAAGGAACTGGACCTGAACATCTACCAGCACAAGCCCTTCCTGGAATCGCAGAACAAGGCGCGCGGCTACAAGCTGGTGCCGGTGGCCACGGCCGTGGTGCAGCAGATGGGCATCTATTCCAAGCGCGTGAAGTCGCTGGACGACCTGCAGCCGGGCGCCAAGGTGGCGATCCCCAACGACCCGACCAACGGCGCCCGCGCGCTGCTGGTGCTGCAGGCCGCCAAGCTCATCAAGCTCAAGGACGGCGTGACCGTGACGGCCTCGCTGTTCGACGTGGTCGACAACCCCAAGAAGCTCAAGTTCGTCGAGATCGAGGCCGCGCAGCTGCCGCACTCGCTGGCCGACGTGGACGCCGCCGCGGTGAATTCGGCCTACGCCATCCCGGCCGGCCTGTCGCCCGCCAAGGATGCGCTGGCGCTGGAAAGCAAGGATGCGCCGTTCGCCGCCGTGGTCATCGCCGCACGCGAGGACAACAAGAACGATCCGCGCATCGCGCGCTTCATCAAGGCCTACCAGTCCGACGAGGTGAAGGCCTTCGTGGCGCAGAAGTTCCCTGGCGCGTATTCCACCTCCTGGTAAGCGATGTCGACGCTGACGATCTATCCGCAGGACGATCCCGCTGCCGGCCGGCGCATCGATGAGGTCGGCGAGATCCGGCGCGAGCTGGCCGCCATCGGGGTGACCTTCGAGCGCTGGCAGGCACAGGCGCCGCTGACGCCCGGCGCGCCGCAGGCCGAAGTGCTGGCGGCGTATCGTCCCGAGATCGAGCGGCTGGTGGCCGAGCGCGGCTATCGCAGCGTCGATGTGGTCAGCCTGGGTCCGGCGCATCCGGACCGCGAGGCCTTGCGCCGCAAGTTCCTGGCCGAGCACACGCACGCCGATGACGAGGTGCGCTTCTTCGTTGCCGGCAGCGGCCTGTTCACGCTGCATGCCGCCGGCCGCGTCTACGCGGTGCTGTGCGAGCAGGGTGACCTGATCTCGGTGCCGGCCGGCCTGCCGCACTGGTTCGACATGGGCTCGGCGCCCGCGTTCACCTGTATCCGGCTGTTCAATGATCCGGCGGGCTGGGTCGCGCGGTTCACGGGCGACGAGATCGCCGCGCGTTTTCCGGTGCTGCCCTGACGGCGCGAGGGCGCGGCGTGCAGTGACGACGCGGCCTGATCGTGTCCTCCGCCTCAAGCGGTCCGGATACGCGCCCGGGCCGCGCCGCCGCGTTCTTCCTTGCGGTTCGCTCTAAGCGTATTTGCCCGTCAGGCCCCCATCCACCAGCAGTTCCGTGCCGGTGATGTACGACGCTTCATCCGACGCCAGGAACGCCACCGCGTTCGCCACTTCCCACGGCGTGCCCATGCGGCCCATCGGCACCTGCCGGTCGCGCGCCTTGCGCGCCGCCTCCAGGTCGTCCTTGGCGAACATGCCGGCCACGTTCTTCGCGACGCGCGGCGTATCGATCAGGCCCGGGATCACCGTGTTCACGCGAATGCCGTCGGCCGCATACTGCTGCGCCGCCATGCGGGCGAAGTGGATCACCGCGGCCTTGCTGACGCTGTAGGCCAGGTGGGGGTAACCGGTGTAGCGGATGCCGGCGATCGACGACACGGTGACGATGGCGCCGCCGCCCTGCGCGCGCATCACGGGCGCCAGCAGGCGCGTGGCGATCAGCAGGCTGGTGACGTTGACGCGCTGGATGCGATCCCAATCCGCCAGGTCGATGTCTTCCGGGCCGCCGACCTTGCCGATGCCGGCGTTGGCCTGCAGCACGTCGATGCGGCCGTAGTGGGCCAGCGCCGCGTCCACCGCGGCCCGCATGGCGTCGGCGTCGGCCACGTCGGCCTGCACCGGCAGGGCCTGGCCGCCAGCGCGCTCGACTTCATGGGCCGCGTCCTCGGCCGCCGCCAGGTCGGCGTCCAGCGCGATGATGGCCGCGCCCTGGCGCGCCAGCGTCACGCAACTGGCCTTGCCGATGCTCCAGCCGGCGGCCGAGGAACCGGCGCCGGCCACCAGCGCGATCTTGCCCGCCAGCCGTGCGCCGGGCGCGGGCGGGATCACGACGGTTCTCCGTCGCGCTGGTGCGACTTGCCCTTGCCGACGTAGGGAATGGCGTGGTCGATGGTTTCCCAGATAAATCGGCCGCTCGGGCTCTGCTGCTCCTCGGCCACGTGCGACACCAGGCCGGCGGCGCGCGAGATGACCGCAAAGCCGCGCATCAGCGCGGTGGGCACGCCGATCTCGCTGAGTAGCGCGGCGACCGCGCCGGTGGCGTTGATGGTGATGTGCTTGCCGTAGGTCTCGTCGATCGCCGCCGCCAGCAGCCGCAGCGCCTTGAGCGAATCGCCGGGCAGGTCCGGCTCGGCCTCGGCCAGCGCCAGCAGCTTGATCGAACGCGGGTCGTCGGGCTTGTGCAGGTGGTGGCCGAAGCCCGGCAGCGCCTGGCGGCTGGCGCGGAATTCCTGCGCGATCGCCAGCGCCTCGGCGCGGCCGTCGGCGGCCTGGCGGATGCGGTCCAGCAGGCGCGAGCAGTTCTCCATGGTGCCGACGAACTGGCTGCCGACCGCCATCAGGCCGGACGCCACCGCGCCCTGCAGGTTTTCGGGCGCGCTCATGTAGATCAGGCGGGTGGCGATGGCGCTGGGCGTGAGGCCATGCTCCATCAGGGTCACCAGCACCGCGTCGACGATGCGCATGTCCACCGGCCGCGCCTCGCGGCCCAGGATCTGCATGATCATGACTTCGGTGAAGGTCTTCTTGCCGATCAGGTCTTCCACCAGGTCGACGTCGCGGTACGACATGCCGGTGAGGTGATGGGCGCAGAGGCGGGTTTCGGGCGTGTTCATGAAGACTCCTTGAGGGCCGCATCGCGCACGGCGTTCTTGAGCACCTTGCCGACGGGCGAGCGCGGCAGGCTGACGTGGAGGTGGATCTGCTTGGGCGTGGCGACCGGGCCGAGCAGGGCGCGCACGTGGGCCTTGAGCGCATCGGCGTCGGCCGCGACACCGGGATGCAGTTGCACCGCGGCGTGCACGGCCTCGCCCCATTTGTCGTCGGGCAGGCCGAACACCGAGCATTCGTAGACGGCCGGATGCGACGACAGCGCGTTCTCGACATCCACGGGATACACATTGAAGCCGCCGGTGATGATGACGTCGCGCAGGCGGTCCTTCAGGAACAGGTAGCCGCGTTCATCGATCAGGCCGGTGTCGCCCGTGTGCAGCCAGCCGTCGACGATGGTCTCGGCGGTCTTCTCGGGCAGGCGCCAGTAGCCCGACATCACCAGGTCGCCGCGCACCACCACTTCGCCGATGGCGCCGCGCGGCAGCAGCGCGCCAGCCGGGTCCATGATGGCGACGTCCGATAGCCAGGTGACGCGGCCGACCGAGGCCCGGTTGTCGGGCGATTCCAGGTCGGCGGGACGCAGCACCGTGACGATCTGCGGCGCCTCGGTCTGGCCGTAGGTGGTGCCCAGCACCGGGCCGAAGAAGGCGCGGGCGCGTTCGATTTTTTCGGGCGGCATGGGCGCGCCGCCATAGATCAGGTTGCGCAGTTTGGGGAAATCGGCGCGCGACACGCCCGGCTGCGCCATGATCATGTAGATCAGCGTCGGCGGCATGAAGCTGAGCGTGCCGCCGCGTTCGCGGAAGGCGGCAGTGATCGAGGCCGGCGTGGCGCTGTCCAGCAGCACGTGCGCGCCGCCGCGCGCCAGCACGGGCAGCAGGTAGGTGCCCGTGCCGTGGGTCACCGGCGCGGCGACCACGTAGCGGTCCTGGTGCGTCAGGCCCCAACTGTGGATCTGGTTGATGATGGCGGCGTTCCAGGCGTGATAGGGCTGCATCACGCCCTTGGGCAGGCCGGTGGTGCCGCCGGTGAACTTGATTGCCTGGGTGGCCTCGCGCGGCAGCGCGTGGCGCAGCGGTTCGCGGCCGGCGCCGCGTTGCAGCAGGGCCTCGAAGGCCAGGCCGGCGATGTCCGGCGCCAGGCTGACGCGATGCGGCGCGCCCGCCGCCACCAGCGCGTCGCCGGCGTCGTCCACCATGACGATGGACGGCTCGGTGGCGTCCAGGATGCGCCCGATCTCGCGCGCCGTGCTGCGGGTGTTCAGCGGCACCCAGATCTTGCCGCTGGCCAGCACCGCCAGCAGCGCCAGGATATGACGGCTGGTGTTGCCCGCGCACAGGGCGACGCGGGTCTGTGGCGCCGGGTCCAGGTCCTGCAGCGCGGCGGCCAGCGCGCGCACGTCCGTGGCCAGCCGCGCATACGTCACCTGGCCCTCGGGCGCGTCCAGCGCCACGCGGTCCGGATACTGCTCGGCGGCGCGGAAAAAGAAATCTATCGGGTACACCCTGGTGCTCCTCAGTTGGCTTTGATGTCGGCGCGCTTGACCACTTCGCCCCATTTGTCGATTTCGCTGGCGATCTTCTTGCCGAAGGTCTGCGGCGTGTTGGGCGATTGCGGCGCGTAGAAGCCCGATTGCTGGAACGAGGCCAGCAGCGCGGGGTTGGCCAGGGCCTTGTTCATGGCCTGGTTCAGGCGCGCGATGATGGGTTGCGGCGTGCCGGCCGGCGCCATCAGGCCGAACCAGGATTCGACGTCGAAGCCGGGCAAGCCGGACTCGGCCAGCGTCGGCACGTCGGGCACGGCCGGAAGCCGCTGCGGCGAGGTGACGCCGATGGCGCGCAGCTTGCCAGCCTGCACGTGGGGCAATGACGAGGGCAGGTTGTCGAACATGGAATCGACCTGGCCGCCCAGCAGGTCGGCCACCGCCGGACCACTGCCGCGATAGGGCACGTGCAGGATGTCGGTGCCGGTCTGCATCTTGAACAGTTCGCAGGACAGGTGGATGGACGAGCCGCTGCCCGACGAGGCGCAGGTCAGCTTGCCGGGGTGGGCCTTGGCGTAGGCCAGGTATTCCGGCACCGTCTTGACCGGCAGCTTGGGGTTGACCACCAGGATGTTGGGGATGGTCGCCAGCAGGCCGATCGGCTCGAAGTCCTTGACGAAGTCGTAGTTGAGCTTGCTGTACAGCGTGCGGTTGATGGTGTTGGCGATCGACCCTACGTAGAGCGTATAGCCGTCGGGCGCGGCGCGCGCGACGATTTCGGCGCCGATGTTGCTGTTGGCGCCGGTCTTGTTCTCCACCACGATGGTCTGGCCGAGTTCCTCGTTCAGGGCCTTGGCGACCAGACGCGCCACGATGTCGGTGGCGCCGCCCGCGGCGTAACCGACCACCAGGGTCACCGGGCGTTCGGGATAGGGTTTGGCAGCCTGGCTCGGCGCGCTGAATGCAATGGCGCCCGCCAGGGCCGCGGCGCTGGCGGCCAGCCGCCTGCTGAATGTCTGCATGGTTGTCTCCGTCCTGTTTGTCTAATATCTGGACAGATCTTTGCCTGCCCGACTTCATATTGGGCTTTGATAGGCGCCTCATCAACGCAAGGTGTCCAGAAAATGAACAAACCGGAAAGCGACGACGGCGGGCCGCGGGTGTTGCGGCGCGGGCTGCGGGTGCTGGGCGTGCTGCGCCAGGCGGGCGCGGCCGGCATGCACGTGACCGACATCGCGCGCGCCGCCGGCATGCAGCGCTCGACCGTCTACCGGTACCTGGATGTGCTGGCGCAGGAGGGCTACGCGCTGCGCGAGCCGGACGCGCCGCACTGGCGCATGGCGGAACTGGGCGTGATGATGGCCGGCGATCCGCACGCCGAAGCGGTGCGCGGCCTGCGGCCGGTGCTGCGGCAGATCAGCGACGTCAGCGGCGATTCGGCATTCCTGATCTGCCGCGCCGGCGGCGATTCGCTATGCCTGCATCGCGAGGTCGGCAACTACCCGGTGCAGGTGCTGGCGGTGACCATCGGCCATCGCCAGCCGCTGGGGGTGGGCGCGGCCGGCCTGGCGCTGCTGGGCGCTTTGCCGCCGGCCGAGGCCGACGAGGTGATCGCACAGAACGAGCAGGCCTTGCGCGCCTATGGCGGCATGACGGTGGCGCAGATGCGGCGGTTGGCCGAGAACACGCGCGACCGGGGTTGGGCGGTGGTGGGCAATGCGGCGGTGCCGGGCGTGCTGGGCGTCGGGGTGGCGTTGTGCGACGCGGGCGGCTATCCGCGGCTGGCGGTCAGCGTTTCGAGCCTGATAGACCGCATGCAGGCGCCGCGCCAGCGCGCCATTGCCGAGTTGATCCGCACGCAGTTGGGGCAGGACGAGGTCAGGCGCCAGCGCTGGAGCTTGCCCGGCTTGGTCGACGAGGCGGATTGAACGATAAGGGGTCGGTCCGGCCTCGATGGCATCGAGGCCGGCTGCGCGCGTCAGGCCTGCGCCGGCGCGGGCGCGCGGTAGGTCTTCTGGTAGTGCACCGTGAAGGTCTTGAACGCGTCCAGCGCCTTGCGCGGGTCGTGGCCCGGCTTGACCAGGAAGCTGTCGAAGCCGACGCGCGCCTGGTAGTGGATGGTGTCGATCATCACGTCGCCGACCGCGCGCAGCTCGCCCGTCCAGTGATAGCGGGTGCGCAGCAGTTGCGCCAGCGAATAGCCGCGGCCATCGGTGTAGACGGGGAAGTCCACCGCGATGAAGGCGATGCCCGCCGGATCGAGCGTGCCATCGGCTTCCAGCAGGTCGCGCAGGTCGGCGTCCGGTTCCAGCAGGACCGCGACCGGATGGCGATGGCGCCGCAGCGTGGCGTGCGAGGCCTTCCAGGTGGCCAGCGGCACGATCCAGCCGGGTTCGTCGGTCGGCACCTGGCCGTCGGCCGCGACCTCGGGGTCGGGCACGAAGGGGCGGGCGCTGTCGGCTTCCAGCCGGCCGTTGCGGATCAGGTGCGGGCCGGGCGCGTCGTGGGCGTAGGGCTCAGACATGGGCGGCCTCCTGGGCGGGCTTGGCAAAGGCGGGGTCGGAATACACGTCCTGCTTGAAGGGATCGATGCCGACGCGGTCCACCACGTCGATGAAGCGTTCTTCCTCGCTGTCGCGCAGGCCCAGGTAGGTGCGGATCAGGCGGTCGACCACGCCCGGCACCTGGTCGCGGGCGAACGAGGGGCCGATGATGCGGCCGATGGCGGCGCCGCCGCCCTTTGTGGATTCGATGTCGGGCAGCGGTTTGGCGGCGCCGTTCTGGCGGCCGCCGATGGTGACCTGGTACCACTCCTCGCCGGCCTTATCGACCCCCAGGATGCCGATGTGGCCGACGTGGTGGTGGCCGCAGGAGTTGATGCAGCCGGAGATGTTCAGGTCCAGCTCGCCGATCTCGAACAGGTAGTCGAGGTTGTCGAACTGGCGCTGGATGGCCTCGGCCACGGGGATCGACACGGCATTGGCGAGCGCGCAGAAATCCCCGCCCGGACAGGCGATGATGTTGGTCAGCAGGCCGACGTTGGGCGTGGCCAGGTTCAGCGCTTCGAGCTTGCCCCACAGCTCGTGCAGGCGGGCGCGGCGCACGTCGGCCAGGATCAGGTTCTGCTCGTGCGACACGCGCAGTTCGCCGAAGCCGTATTCATCGGCCAGCGCGGCCACCGCGTCCATCTGTTCGGCGGTGATGTCGCCCGGCGGCACGCCGGTGGCCTTGAGCGAGACGGTGACGGCGGCGTAGCCCGGCGTCTTGTGCGCATGCACGTTGGTGCGGAGCCAGCGGGCGAAGCGCTTGTCGGCGGCGGCCAGCGCCTCCGTGTTGTCGGTGTCGTTGGCCGCGGCCGGATCGTATTGCGGCCAGATGAAGCGCGCGGCGATGGTGTCGACGAATTCCTGCGTGATGGTGTCGGGGCCGCCCTTGATAAGCTGCCACTGTTCGTCCACCTGCTGCGCGTAGACTTCCGGCGTCAGGTCCTTCACCAGGATCTTGATGCGCGCCTTGTACTTGTTGTCGCGGCGGCCATGCAGGTTGTAGACCCGCAGCGCGGCCTGCAGGTAGGTCAGCAGGTCCTGCCATTCGACGAACTGGTTGATCAGCTTGCCGACGATGGGCGTGCGGCCCATGCCGCCGCCGACCCAGACGCGGAAACCGAGCTTGCCGTCGCGCTCGACCGCCTGCAGACCGATGTCGTGCACGCCGACCGCCGCGCGGTCCTGCACCGCGCCGCTGACCGCGATCTTGAACTTGCGCGGCAGGAATGCGAATTCGGGGTGCAGCGTGGACCACTGGCGGATGATCTCGCACCACACCAGCGGGTCGATCAGCTCGTCCGGCGCGACGCCGGCGAAGTGGTCGGTGGTGGTGTTGCGGATACAGTTGCCGCTGGTCTGGATGGCGTGCATCTGCACCGTGGCCAGTTCGGCCAGGATGTCCGGCACGTCTTCCAGCTTGGGCCAGTTGAACTGGATGTTCTGGCGCGTGCTGAAGTGGCCGTAGCCGCGGTCCCATTTGCGCGCGATGTGCGCCAGGGTGCGCAACTGGCGCGAGGCCAGGATGCCGTAGGGGATGGCCACCCGCAGCATCGGCGCGTGGCGCTGGATATACAGGCCGTTCTGCAGGCGCAGGACGCGGAATTCATCTTCGGTGAGCTGGCCATCGAGGAAGCGGCGCGTCTGGTCGGCGAACTGCGCCACGCGCTGCTCGACGAGCTGCTGGTCGACGGGGTCATACACGTACATGTCTACTGCCCTTGAGGTCTTCTCGGTCTGGTCCCCGCAAGCGTGGCCCGCCGTAGGCGGGGACTGGGGGATTCATAACCGTAACAGGCAGCCGCTTCGACCGTCTAAGTCATTCTGGTAATAAGCGTATGCCTGCGGCAGACACCTGCGTGGCGGCGTTCAGCCGCCGGACCCGGCGACCGCCCGGGGACGCGGCCGGGCGCCCCGGAAGGCGGCCAGGCTGGCCAGCGCCAGCAGGCCGACGGCCGCCGCGCCGTACAGCATGACATCGCCAAACCCGTGCGTCAGCGCGATCCGGGCCACGTCCGCGGGGATGGCCGGCGCGGCGCCATCGCCCAGGTTGCCCGCCGACAGGGCCTCGGCCATGGCGCGCAGCGTGGCATCGGCGGGCGCCTGGGGCCAATGGCGGCGCAGCGACGCCAGGACGCTTTCGACCAGCAGGAATCCCATCAGCGCGATATTGATGGACAGGCTGATCATGCGCACGCTGATGTCGATGCCCGAGGCCATGCCGGCGCGGTCGCCGGGCACCGCGCCCGTGGTGGTGTTGGTCACGGGCGTGTTGATCAGGCCCAGGCCGGTGCCGGCCAGCAGGCAGCCGGGCAGCATCGTCAGCCAACTGGCCTGCGCGACGCCGCTGCCCCATTTCATCAGCGCGAAGCCCAGGCAGATGGCGAACAGGCCGGCCGGGATCACCGTGTCGGGGCGGTAGCGCAGCGCCAGTTTCTCGCCCAGCGGCGGCGCCACCAGGGTCGGCAGGGTGTAGGCCAGCAGCGCCAGGCCGGTGCCCAGGCCGCCGTAGCCCAGGCCGTTCTGGAAATACAGCGGCAGGTAGATCATGAAGGGCCAGAAGCTGAAGTTCATCGCGGCTGACGCCAGCAGCGCGCCCGAGAAGCGACGGATGCGGAACACCGCGAAGTCGAACATCGGGTCGGCGCAGCGGCGTTCGGTGATCACGAAGACGATCAGCGCTACGATGGCCGCGCCCAGGCTGGCGAGGGTCGCCAAGCTGGCGAAGCCAGCCGATGGCCCCTGGGTGATGAACCAGGCCAGTCCGAACACCGCCACTGACAGCGAGACGATGCCGGCCACGTCCAGCTTGCGCTGGCGCGGATCGCGCGATTCGTCCACGCCCTTCCACGCCAGGCCCAGGGCGATCAACGCCAGCGGGCCGTGCGCCAGGAACACCCATTGCCAGCTCGCTACCGCCACGATGGCCGAGCCGATGACGGGGCCGAATCCCAGGCCGACGCCGAAGGCGATGCCCCAGGCGCCAAAGGCCCGGCCGCGCGCGGCGCCGTCCTGGAAGCGGTGCGACAGCACCGCCACCTGGCAGATCAGCATGGCGCCGCCGGACAGGCCCTGCAACGCGCGGCCGGCGATCAGCACGCCGGTGTCCTGCGCCCAGCCGCAGACCAGGGAGGTCAGGCCGAACACCGCCAGGCTGGCCAGCAGCAGGCGCTTGCGGCCGTAGCGGTCGGCCAGCGTGCCCGCGGCCATCAACACCGTGGTGCAGGCGATGGTGTAGGCGTTCATGATCCATTGCAGTTCCTGGAAGCCGCTGTGCAGGGCCTGTTCCAGCGTGGGCAGGATCACCGGCACGCTGGAGATCTCCAGGCCGAACATGAGGGCGGCCAGGCAGACGGCGGCCAGCGTAAAGCTATTTTTCTGCGCTATCGAAAGCGGCATCGGGGTTCTCACGAGAGGTCGGCGGCGGGAATCCGCCGCGGGACCTCATTCTGGGAGCCTGTTAAAAATGATGGAAATGATTTAATTTCGTCGAATTAATTAATTTTCATCATGAGTTGACGCCATGGACTTCGATACCGCGTTGCTGCGCACCTACGTCGCGGTCAAGGAGGCGGGCGGATTCACCCGCGCCGCCGAACGGCTGCACCTGAGCCAGTCGGCCGTCAGCCACCAGATCCGGCGCCTGGAGGAGCAGGCCGGCACCGCGCTGCTGGTCCGCACCACCCGCAGCCTGGCGCTGACCGAGGACGGCGAGGACTTCCTGCGCTACGCCGAACAGGTGCTGCGCGCCCAGGACGCGCTGGCGCGGCGCTTCCAGCGGTCATCGGTGGCGGGGGCGGTGCGCCTGGGCGTGCCCGAAAACTTCATGGGCGAACGCCTGCCGTTGCTGCTGGCGCGGTTCGCGCGCGCCTTTCCGGCGGTGCGCCTGGACGTGGTGGTCGGCAGCTACCTGGATCTGCGCACCCAGGTCGAGGCGGATGCGCTGGACCTGGCCGTGGTGATGGCGTTGCCCAGCGAACCCGAGCGCGGCGCGATGCTGCGGCGCACGCGCTTCGTGTGGGCCGCCGCGCACGCATTTGATTTTCCCGTTGACGAGCCGATCCCGCTGGCCTTCGCGCCATCCCCCTGTGTGCACCGGCTGGTGGGCGTGGACGCGCTACAGGCGGCCGGCCTGGAATGGCGGGTGGCATTCACCTCGCCCAGCCAGGAGGGCCTGCGCGCGGCGGTGCTGGCGGGTCTGGCGGTGACGGCGCTGCCGCAGGAGGACGTGCGGCCAGGCATGGACGTGATCGACGGCCGCTACGGCCTGCCGCCGTTGACGCATGCGGACTTCAGGTTGATTTCCCGCCAGACGGAACAGCAGGCGCCGGCGGTGCGGGCGTTCGGGCAGTTGCTGACGGAAATGTCGGCGCTGGCGCTGCCCTAGCGTGCTGTCTCGAGGCTACGCGGGCACGCTGTCCGCCCATTGACGCCATGGCGTCATTGCAGATCGCGTGGCGATCTACAGCGCGGCGTTGACCGCCCAGCGTGCCACCAGCACCAGGATCACGACCAGGCAGGCGGCCATCAGCAGGCCGGTGAGAATCAGCGGCGCGGGTTTGTTGTGGGCGATGTCGGCGTCGTAACCGCGGCCGCGGCGTACGCCGAAAAAGCCCCACAGGACGGATTTGACCGTGCGCAGGAAGCTGAGCATGGCGGGTCTCCAGACAGGGGATGGACCCACTGTAGCCGCCCCGGCGCGGGCGCGGCAGGTGCAGATTGGCCCCAGGCGACCGTATCAGATGGCGTCGGCGGGCGTGCCGATGCCGCGCACGATGTGGTCCAGCAGTTCGCGCGCGGCCGGCGAGATGTGGCGCCCGGCGCGGCTGAGCACGTGCAGGCTGCCCTGGTTGAGGATGGGGTTGGCCAGCGGCAGGCTGGCCAGGCGCATCGCGGCCATGTCGGCGGTGACGGCGATCGGCGGCGTCAGGGCATAACCGATGCCGGTGGCGGCGAACTGCCACAGCGCCTTGAACGACGAGGTGGTCAGCACGTTGCGCAGCCGCACCTGTTCGCTGATCTCGGCGGCCTGGATGTGCTGGCGCACGCCGAAGCCTTCCTGCATCGCGGCGCCGGGGTAGTCGACCAGGTCGGTCAGCAGCAGCGGACGCAGCAGGCGCGTCAAAGGATGCTCCTGGCGCACGATGGCGCGGATCGGCTCGGGGCGCGAATAGTGCGTGCGCAGCCGCGCATCGTTGGGCGGCTGGAACACCAGGCCGATGTAGGCCTGGTCGTCGACGATGCGCTGCACGATTTCCGAGGTGCGGGCCACGTCGATGTCCAGCGTGACTTCCGGGTGACTGCGCCAGTAGCCGGGCAGGACGCGGTCGAACATCAGCTCGACGAAGCCTTCGCCCAGCACCAGGTCGATGTGGCCGCGCTCCGCCTTGCGCAGGCTGTCGATTTCCGAGAAGAAGCTCTCCTGGATGTTCTGCTGGCGCTTCACGTAGCGCGCCAGGATGTGGCCGGCGTCGGTCGGCACCACGCCGCGGCCGCGCCGTTCGAACAGCGCCATGCCGCAGTCGCGCTCCAGCGCGGCGATGGCGCGGCTGACGGCGGATGGGTCCATGTTCAGGACTTCGGCGGCGCCGCGCACCGAGCCGCGGCTCATGACCTGCATGAAGTAATGGGTGCGGCGGGCGTCGAGTTTTTCGTCCATGGGGAAGCTCCGTGGCGCAAAGGCATCGGTTCGGTCCGCAACATATTGAGGGTTTTCCCTTATATATTGCTGGTTCTTGCAAAAAATTCCCTGTCCAGGGGCGTCCGTTGCATTTTACGCAACACATTAGCCCTGGCGCTGTCATGGTTGGCGCGCCGGCCCCCGGGCGAAAATCGCGGCTGCCGCCTGCTCGCGCCGCGAGCCATCCCCCGTACCGGTCGCCGCGCCCGGGGAGTGCGCCACGCACGCGCCGATCAGGACGCTCCAATACCTACTCACGTACTCAGGGGAATCCGATGTCTCATGCCAGCGCCAGCCTGGCCATGCCCGCCATGTCGCTTTCGAGCCGCATCCGCATGCTTGTCGCCATCTTGCTGGTGGTGCTCGTGTCCGAAGCGATCGGCAGCGTCACCTTCGCGGTGGGCCCGGGCAAGATCGTTCTGCAGCCCATGCTCTGGGCCATCTTCATCGGCGCGGTCGTGGCCGCCTTCGGCCAGCGCCTGCCGGCCAACGCGGGTATCGACACCGCCATGCAGACCCGCATCAGCGGCTACCTGCAATACGCGCTGCTGCCGTTCCTGGCCAAGCTGGGCCTGATGGTCGGCGGCTCGCTGCCGCAGGTGCGCGACGCCGGCTGGGCCCTGGTGTTCCAGGAATTCGGCCATTTCTTCGGCACCATGGCCATCGGCCTGCCGCTGGCGCTACTGCTGGGCATCAAGCGCGAAGCCATTGGCGCGACCTTCTCGGTGGGCCGCGAGCCGAGCCTGGCGATCATCGGCGAGCGCTACGGCATGAATTCGCCCGAAGGCCGCGGCGTGATGGCCGAGTACATCACCGGCACCGTGATCGGCGCGCTGTTCGTGGCGCTGATGGCCGGCTTCATCACCAGCCTGAACATCTTCGATCCGCGCTCGCTCGCCATGGGCGCCGGCGTGGGCTCGGGCAGCATGATGGCCGCGGGCGTGGGCGCCATCGCTTCGCAGCAGACGCCGGAAGTGGCGCATCAGGTGGCCGCGCTGGCCGCCGCCGCCAACCTGCTGACCACGGTGGTGGGCGTGTACTTCACGCTGTTCATCTCGCTGCCGACGACCGTATTCCTGTACGGCAAGCTGGAGCCGGTGCTGGGCCGTTTCTCGCGCGGCAAGGCCGACACGGCCGCCGATGCCGCGGCCGCCACCGAGGCGCCGTCGCACGCCGTGAAGATGGGCTTCGGCGACCGCCTGACGGCCTACGCCGTGTGCGGCCTGTTCGCCCTGGTCGGCAATCAGTTCGGCTACAAGGTGCCGATCCTGGACGCGCTGCCCGGCATGCTGATCATCATCCTGCTGGTCGTGATCGCCGACCTGCTGCTGCGCGTGGTGCCCAAGCTGCCCGCCGTGGCGGTGCTGTCGCTGATCGCCATGACCGTGGGTTGCCCCGGCGCGGTGCCGTACTCGGACCAGATCATCGCCGCGGTCAACAAGGTCAACTTCCTGCCGTTCACCACGGTGATCCTGGCGATGGCCGGCCTGTCGATCCTGAAGGACCTGCCGGCCTTCCGCAAGCTGGGCTGGAAGATCGTGGTGGTGTCGCTGGCGGCCAACGCCGGCACCTTCCTGGGCGCGACGATGATCGCCGAGTTCTTCCACTGATCGGACGTCGCCGTCCGGCAAGTGACAAGCCGCCCGTGTGGGCGGCTTTTTTCTTGCCTGGATCGGCGCAGCGGCGCACGTGAGCGTTATCCGAGGCGTTTCTACCCGAGCCTTCGTGTCGCGCGCGGGGGGCCAGGCGCGGATTGCGCCTGCGCGGTTCAATCAAGTGCGCGCGTTGGGCCGGTAGCGGGCTTGGTCGGTCACGTTCTCGGTGGGGCCGATGTTCTCGACCTTGGGGATGCCCAGGCCCGCGGCCTTCATGGCCACGGCGGTCTGCAGTTCCTGCACTTGCGGATTGCCCATGGCCACGCGGTAGGGTTGCAGCGGCGTCAGGCCCTCGATGGTGCCGAGGTCGTTGGAGCTGTCGGCGCGCAGCGCCACCGGATCGGGGCGCGCCGAGAATTCGTCGATGGCGCGGCGCAGGCGGGCGTCCGCGTACAGGTCGCGCAGCTGGTCGACATTGATGGCGGCGGGCGCGGCGGCCGCGAGGGCGACCGCTTTGGATGGGGTGTTGGCGACGACGCGGCTGGTATCGGCGTCGTCGGCCTGCGGCGGGGCCGCGCGGGCGATGCGCTGGGCCTGCCACGCGGCCTGCGCCTGCGCGCTGCGCTGCGCCTGGCGCGTGGCGGCGTTGCGGGCGGCCCATTCGGCTTCCCAGACGGGGCGGGTGTCGTCCAGCAACGGGATGCGCGCGGCATATGGCGGGGCGACGCGGGCGATGGGGGAGACGGCGGTCACGTTCATGCGTGGGCTCCCTGGTTTGTGGGTTCTATCCATTGGTCCGGCGGGGACCTCGGAAGTTCAATATAGACGGCCGTCGGCGCAGCGGTATGTCGATCTGTAAGAAAAAAAAGCCCCTGGCAAGCGCCAGGGGCGAGCGGCGGGCCCAAGGGGGCGCGCCGTACCGGGCGGCCGTTGCGCCTGGAGCCCGGCGGGTTCTCCAGGCCTGGCGGCCGCCCAAACCGGAGCGGGTCAGGCGTGCGGCAGCGTCGCCTGCATCGACGGGCGCTGGTTGAAGGCCTTGAACCATGCGGCGACGGCGGGGTGGCCGGCGCGCCAGTCGAAATCGGGATAGCGGAAGTCCAGATAGCCCAGGGCGCAGCCGACGGTGATGGTGCCGATGTCCAGGCGGCCTTCCAGGCGGGCGGCGGTCTTCTCGAGCAGCGCAAGGCCATCGCGCACCTTGCCCATCTGGCCTTCGTACCAGCCGTCCCAGCGCAGCGGCTCGGGACGCAGCACGGTCTCGTAGCGCGCCAGCAGCGCGGCGCCCAGCATGCCGTCGCCCAGCGATTGCTCGGCCAGCGCGGCCCAGCGGGTGGCGCCGGTGGGGAACAGCGCGCCCTTGCCCAGGTCGTTCAGGTATTCGCAGATGACGCGGCTGTCGAACAGGCGCTGGCCGTCGTCGGTGATCAGCGTCGGTACCTGGCCCAGCGGATTGTCCGGGATGATGTTCTGGTCGCGGGCCACGGGGCCGGCGGCGCTGGGCAGTTTCTCGATGCGGTCGGCCAGGCCCAGTTCGTGGGCGATGACCATGCATTTGCGCACGAAGGGCGAGGCGGGCGAGAAGTAGATCTTCATGGGGTTCCTTGTCAGGGGTGGTGCGTCAGTGTTGGGCACGGGCCAGGTGTTGTCCAGCGACCCAGCCGAAAGTCAGGGCGGGTCCGAGCGTGATGCCGGGCGCGGGATAGGCGCCGCCCATGACGGAATGCATGTCGTTGCCGGCCACATAAAGGCCAGGGATCGGCTGGCCGGCGGCGTCCAGCGCCTGCGCGTTGCCATTGGCGGCGATGCCGCAGGCGGTGCCGATGTCGCCGGCATAGACCTTGACCGCGTAGTACGGACCGGCGCCGAGCGGGGCCAGGCAGGGGTTGGGCTGGTGCTCGGGATCGCCCAGGTAGCGGTTGTAGGCGGTGCTCCCCTTGCCGAAGTCCGGGTCCAGGCCTTGCGCCGCGTATTCGTTGTAGCGCGCGACGGTCGCGTGCAGCGCAGCGGGCGGCACGCCTAGTTTCTGCGCCAGCGCCTCCAGCGTTGTGCCTTGCAGCAGGTAGCCGGCATCGATGAGATGCTGGCGCGGCCGTCCGCCGGGCAGCGCCAGGCCCAGCCCCCACGTATCGATGAAGCGCTGATCGCACAGCAGGAAGGCGGGCATGGTCGGCGCCTGTTCGTGGCTGCGGTACATGGCCTGCACGAAGGCGTGGTACGAAGTCGATTCGTTGACGAAGCGGCGGCCGGCGCCGTTGACGGCGATGAGGCCGGGCTTGGCGCGGTCCCACACCAGGTGGGGATAGTGCAGGCGCTTGCCCCCAGGTTGTTCCAGGATCGAAACCGGGGCCCAGAAGGCGGGACTGGAATGCCCCTGGCCCAGCGCCGCGCCGGCCTCCTCGGCCAGGCGGATGCCGTCGCCGGTATTGTCGCGCGGCGACATCGACCAGTCGTCGGTGGGGTGGGGATAGGTCTGGCGGCGGCGCGTCGAATCCCACGGAAAGCCGCCCGTGGCCATGACCACGCCACGGCGGGCGCGGATGTTGATGCGCCGGCCTTGATGCTCCACGGTGGCGCCCAGCACCGCGCCGTCGGCATCGCGCAGCAGCGCCAGCGCCGGCGTGTTCAGCCAGTACGGCACCTTGCGCGCCAGCATGGCGTGGAACAGTTGGGCGGCCAGCGCGTTGCCCAGCAGCAGACGGGTGCCGCGATGGTAGCCGCGCAGGCGGTCCGCGCCATAGCGCAGCACCAGTTTCATGGCGTGGCGCCATGACGCGAACGCGCGGGTGGCGCGCAGCAGGTGGCGCACGTCGGTGATGTTGACCATCATGCCGCCCAGCACCGTGAATTCCTTGAGCGGATCGCGCAGCGTCTTGAAATGGCGGCCCAGCTTGCGGCCGTCGAACTCCACCGGATCGAGCGAGCGGCCGCCCATGGCGGCGCCGGGCAGATCGGGGTAGTAGTCGGGCGAGGCGGTGCGCGCGGCCACCTGCAGGAAGCCGCGCGCGACCAGGTCATCCATCATGCGCGGGCCGGCGTCCAGATAGGCGCGCTTCATCTCGTCGGAGGCCGCGGCGCCGACGGTTTCCTGCAGATAGGTCCAGACCTTGTCGAAGCTGTCCGGATGGCCGGCGGCCTCGGTCTGCGCGTTCAGCGGTATCCACAGCGCGCCGCCGGAAATGGCGGTCGAGCCGCCGATGCGGTCGGTCTTCTCGATGAGCAATACCTCCAGGCCCGCCACGCTGGCGGTCAGCGCGGCGCTCATGCCGCCCGCGCCCGAGCCGACCACGAGCGCGTCGACTTCCTTGTCCCACTTGATGCTGTCCATGCTGCCTATGCTCCCGACCCGCCGAGCGACTTGCCGCCGTCCACGAAAATCACCTGGCCGGTGATGAAGTCCATTTGCGGCGAGGCCAGGAACGACACCGCGTTGGCCACGTCTCGCGGCTGGCCGGCGCGGCCCGTGGGCTGTAGCGCCAACTGGGCCGCCAGGCGCTCGGGGCTCAGATTGCGCAGCAGCGGGGTGTCGATCAGCCCGGGCGCGATGGCGTTCACCAGGATGCCGCGTGGCGCCAGTTCCATGGCCGAGGCGCGGGTGTAACCCACCAGCGCGGCCTTCGAGGCCACGTAGTGCGGATGGTTGCGCGCGCCCAGGTAGGCGCGCGAGGCGATGTTGACGATCTTGCCGCCGGCGGCCATGTCGCGCGCGGCTTCCTGCGTCAGCGTGGCCACCGCCAGCAGGTTGACGTCGAACATGCGGCAGTAGTCGTCGCTGGAGACGTCGAAGAACTTGCGCTCATCGAACAGGCCGGCGTTGTTGACCAGCGCCGCCAGCGGCGCCAGTTCGCGCACCAGGGCGCGGGTGGCGTGTTCGTCGGCCAGGTCGACCACGCGGTAGTCCACGTCCAGGCCCCGCGCGCGCAGCGCCTGGGTTTCCTGGTCGGCCAGGGCCGCGTTGCGGTCGGCCATGACGACCCGAAAGCCGTCGCGCGCCAGCCGCTCGACGATCGCCAGGCCCATGCCGCTGGCGCCGCCGGTGACCAGCGCGGTGCCGAGGGAGTTGAGGGGTTCCATATCGATTCCTATACGGCCAGGTAGCCGCCGTCCACCGGCAGCACCACGCCATTGACGTAGCTGGCCATGTCCGAGGCCAGGAACAACACCGGGCCGACGATCTCGTCGGCGCGTCCGGCCCGCGCCATGGGCGCGCGCCGCATATACCAGTCGGTGCCGTGGGCCTGGGCGCGCTGGCCGGCGGTCATCTCGGTTTCCATCAGGCCGGGGGCCACGGCGTTGACTCGCACGCCGTGCGGCGCCAGGTCGCGCGCCAGCACTTCGGTGAAGGAGCGGACGCCGCCCTTGGAGACCACGTAGCCGGCGGTCGAGATGCCGCAGCCGTAGGCCACGATCGAGCACAGGTTGACGATGGCGCCGCGGCGGGCCTTGAGCTGTTCGACGAAGGCATGGGTGACGTTGAAGGTGCCCTGCAGGTTCACGTTCATCACGCGTTCCCAGATCTGCGGCGTCTGCGGATCGTCGAACGGCGCCCGCGCCGAGATGCCGGCGTTGTTGACGAGCACGTCGATGGGGCCGTGGCGCGCTTCGCATTCGGCGGCGAAGGCGCGCACCGCGGCGGCGTCGGTCACGTCCAGCGCGGCATCGATGGCGCGGCCGCCCGCGGCCGCGAGGGCCTGGGCGCTGGCGCGCGCCAGGGCGGGGTCGAGGTCGGCCACGATCACGCTGGCGCCTTCGCGGGCGAAGCCCTGCGCGATGGTGGCGCCCAGGCCGCGCCCGGCGCCGGTGACCAGGACTCGCTTGTCTTGCATCATCAGGGTCATGGTGTGTTGGCTCCTAGCCGCCCAGGTAGGCGCGCTGCACGCCTTCGTCGCTGGCCAGCGCGGCCGATGCGCCTTCCAGCGCGATCTCGCCGTTTTCCAGGATGTAGGCGTAGCTGGACACCGACAGCGCCAGCTTCACGTTCTGTTCCACCAGCAGGATGGTGATGCCCTGCTCGCGGTTCAGGCGCAGCACGATGTCGAAGATCTGTTCCACCACCAGCGGCGACAGGCCCATGGAGGGTTCGTCCAGCAGGATCATGCGCGGTCGCGCCATCATGGCGCGACCGGTGGCCAGCATCTGCTGTTCGCCGCCCGACAGGGTGGCGGCCTTCTGCTCGAAGCGCTCGCGCAGCCGCGGGAAGGTGTCGCAGACCATGTCCAGGTCGGCCTTGACCGCCTGGCGGTCCTGGCGCAGGTAGGCGCCCATCTCCAGGTTCTCACGCACGCTCATCTCGCGGAAGATCTCGCGGCCTTCCGGCACCTGCACGATGCCGCGGCCGACGATGGCGTCAGCCGGCTGGCGGTGTATCGCTTCGCCGGCAAAGCGCACGCTGCCCGCGGTGGGCGTCACCAGCCGCGAGATCACGTTGAGCGTGGTGGACTTGCCGGCGCCGTTGGCGCCCAGCAGCGCGACGATGGCGCCTTGCGGCACCTTCAGCGACACATCCTGCAGGGCGCGGATATTGCCGTAGGCGGCGCTGACCGATTCGACTTCAAGCAGGTTCTCAGCCACCGGCGGCTCCCTTGCCCAGATAGGCTTCGATGACACGGGGGTTGCTGCGCACCTCCGCGGGCGTGCCTTCGGCGATCTTCTCGCCGAATGACATGACGGTGATGCGATCCGAGATCGACATCACCAGTTGCATCACGTGCTCGACCAGCAGCACCGTGATGCCGTCGCGTTCGCACAGCTCGGTGAGGATGCGGTCGAGCGTCTCGATCTCGCGGTTGCGCAGGCCGGCGGCGGGCTCGTCCAGCAACAGCAGCTTGGGCGAGATGGCCAGCGCGCGCGCCAGTTCCAGCATCTTCTGGCGGCCGAAGTCCAGGCTGCACGCGGGCGTGTCGAGGAAGTCGGCCAGGCCGACGCGTTCGAGCAGGTGCTCGACGCGTTCGCGCGCCTCGGCATTGGCCGGGCGCAGCAGGCGCGCGGCCGTGCTGGCGCCGTGCGCATAGGTGCCCAGCAGCGCGTTCTCGCGCACCGTCAGCGCGCTGAACAGTTCCAGGTTCTGGAAGGTGCGGGCCACGCCCAGCGCGGCCATTTCGTGCGGCTTCTTCTTCGTGATGTCGACGCCGTCGAACACAATGCGGCCCTGCGTCGGCCGGTAGTAGCGCGAGACGCAGTTGAAGGTGGTGGACTTGCCGGCGCCGTTGGGGCCGATCAGCGCGTGGATGCGGCCGCGCTCGACCTGCATCGACAGGCCGTTGATGGCGGTCAGACCGCCGAACTTCACCGTCAGGCCCTGGACGTCGAGGTAGGGGTGGGCGCTCATGCCGCGCTCCTTTGCGTGGGTTTGGCGGTGGCGCCCTGGGCGCCCCGGCGCGCGGGCAACGGGGCGGCCGGCGGCGGCGCGCGGCGGCGCGCCTCGCGGCTGGCGAACAGGCCCTTGGGCGCGAACATCATGAAGCCCATCAGGATCACGCCGTAGATGATTTCCTGGAACGACAGCGCCTGGCGCAGCAGCTCCGAGATCAGGCCGAAGCCGATGGCGCCGGCGATGGCGCCGCGCACCGAGCCGATGCCGCCCACCACCACCATGGTGAGGATCAGGATGGTGGTCTGGAAGCCCAGGCTTTCCGGGTGGATGAACGAGGCGAAGGTGGTGTACATGCCGCCGGCGATGCCGGCGTAGGCGGCCGACAGCGTGAAGGCGGTGCGCTTGATGGCGTTGACGTTCACCCCCATGGCCTGCGCCGCCACGTCGCTCTCGCGCACGGCGCGAAAAGCCGAGCCTAGCTGCGAGCGCGACAGCGCCACGGTGATCCACAGCAGCAGCGCGGCGATCGCGACCACGAACGGATAGGCCTTGATGTCGGTCACCAGTTCATAGCCGAACAGCGTGGCCGGCGAAATGCGGAAGCCGTTCGAGCCATTGGTCACCGACTGCCAGTTCAGGAACACCCACTGCATCGCTTCGCCGAAGGCGAAGGTCGACAGCGCCAGGTAGATGTCGCGCATGCGCAGCGCCAGGGCGCCGATGACGTAGCCCAGCAGCGCGGCCAGCAGCCCGCCCGCCAGGATCGAGACGAAGAAGGGCGGATGCCAGAGGTTGTTGATCAACCCCGCCGTATAGATGCCGACGCCATAGAACGCGGCATGCGACAGGGCGAACTGTCCGGTCTCGCCGATGACGATGTGCAGGCCCAGGGCCAGCACCACGAACACCATCAGCAGGTTGACGACGTAGATCACATAGCCGCTGGCCATGAACGGCAGGGCCGCCAGCGCCACGGCCATCAGCGCCAGCAGGGCGCGGTCGGTATTGGATTTCATACTTTCTTCACCTGCAGTTTGCCACCCAGCAGGCCTTGCGGACGCAGCAGCAGCACCACCATGATGGCGACGAAGGGCGCCACCACGATGGCGTTGGTCGAAATGAACAGGCCCACCAGGTTCTCGGCCACGCCGATCACGAAACCGCCGACCACCGCGCCGGGCAGGCTGGTGATGCCGCCGATGATGGCGGCCGCGTAGGCCAGGATGGCGATGTGGCCGATGTCCGGCGTGATCAGGATCTTGGGCGTGATGAGCAGCGCGGCCACGGCCGAGATCAGCCCGGACAGCGCCCACACCATCATGCGGATGCGCGTCAGGTTCACGCCCACCAGGCGCGCGGCCTTGGGATTCATGCCGACGGCGCGCATGGCCTTGCCGACACGCGTATAGGTGAACATCCCGTACAGCAGCAGCATCACGCCCACGGCCACGGCGAAGATCACCAGGTCCAGTTGCGTCAGCACGGCGTCGCCGATGAGGATGGCGTCGGTCGTAGCCAGCGGCGGCAGCGAGCGCGGCGTGTCGCCCAGCCCGCTCTGGCGCACCAGCCCTTTAAGGGCGTAGGCCAGGCCCAGCGTGGCGATCACCATCTGCACGCCAACGCCCTTGGAGGCGATGACGCGCTCCATGACGACGCGCTGGAACAGGCCGGAGACCACGGCCACCACGGCCAGCGTCACCGGAATGACCGCCAGGTAGGGCCAGCCCATCACCAGGGTCAGGAACAGGGCGATGTAGCCCCCGACCATGAAGATCTCGCCCTGGGCGAAGTTGGGCACGTCGGTGGTCTTGAAGATAATGACAACGGCGACCGCCAGCAGCGCGTACACGCTGCCCGTCACCAGTCCCGACAGCACCCCCTGCTGCAGGAACAACCAGATATCGGCAAAGCTCATGATGGTCTCCGGCGGTCCGCGCGGCGCTGCGCCGCGGCGCGGACTGGGTGCGCTGTCCCGCAGATGCGCCAGCACGTCGTGCGCACGTATCTACGGGACAGCACACCGGCCTGTGGCGGCGGTTACGGTTGGTACTGCCAGACGCTCTTGAAGGCGCCGGGCACGAGCGACATGTTGGTGCCGTCGAACTTGATGTAGATGGCCGCTTCCTGCGCGGCGCGGTCGTTCGGGCCGAACTCGATCGGGCCGGCCATGACGCCGGAATCGAACTTCATGGTCTCCAGCGCGGCCAGCACCTTCTCGCGGGTGGGCTGCGGGCCGGCGGCCTTGAGCGCATTGACCACCGCCATCGCCGGCGGCAGGCCGTAGGGCATGTAGGTCTGCGGGTGGCCGGGCTTGGCGGCCAGGTCCGGATAGGCCTGCTTGTACATGTCGTAGACCCAGGTCAGCTTGGGCCCGCCGGGCATGTCGCTCAGCACTTCCTGGATGTAGACATTCTTGAAGGCGTCCTTGTTGCCGACGTTCTCCACCAGTTGCTTCAGGTCGGCGGTGCCGTTGACGGCCAGCACGATGGGCTTGTTCCAGCCCAGTTCCTGCGCCTTCTTGATGATCAGCGCGGCGGGGCGGGCATAGGTCGTCAGCAGCAGCACGTCCGGGTTGGCGGCGCGGATCTTGAGCATCGGCGCGGTGACGTCGGTGATGTTGGGATTGACCGATTGCACCTGCAGGTTCACGTTGCCCAACTGCTTGGCCTGGGCCTGCGCGGCTTCCAGGTTCCAGCCGCCGTAGGCGTCGTCGTGGTTGATGTAGCCGATCTTGGCGGCCTTCAGGTGCTCGTTGGCGAACTGCACCATCGAGCCGCCCACGGCGTGCTGCGAGATCGAGAACGCGCCGTAGATGTATTTGGACGGCGGATACAGCGCGCCGTCGCCCGAGGCGTTGAGCATGACCAGCGGCACCTTCTCGCGCTCGACGTATTCGCGCGCGGCCACCACGGCGGCCGAGCATGAGCCGCCGTTCAGCAGGAACACCTTGTCCTGCTCGGTCAGCTTCTTGACCGCCGCCACCAGGTCGTTGGCGTTGCAGCGGTCGTCCTCGATCACCAGTTCGATCTGGCGGCCGTGGACGCCGCCTTCCTTGTTGACCTTGGCGTACCACATCTTGGCGGCGTTCAGCACGTCAAAGCCATAGGCCATGCCGCTGCCCGAGAGGGGCGCGAACAGGCCGATGCGGATGGTCTTGTCGGTGATGCCGGGTTCCTGCTGGGCCTGGGCGGAGGCGCCCAGGGCAAGGGCGCATAGCGCGGCGGCCGCGTGGCGGCGAAGAGGCTTCATGGTTTGTCTCCCGTTTTTTGAGTGCGCGCCTTTATCCATGGCGCGTTGCTGCGTGGCGGCTAGGCCGCCGGATTGGGTTCACGGCACAGTGTTCATTGCATGCGGTAGCCGCCGTTCACGTCGATGACGCTGCCGGTGATGTAGCCCGCTTCTTCCGAGGCCAGGAAACGCACGGCGGCGGCGACGTCGTCCACCGTGCCGATGCGGCCCAGCGGAATCGCCTGCGCCGCGGCGGCCAGCGCACCGCTGCTGGTGACGGTGCTGCGCAGCATGTCGGTGTCGATCAGCCCCGGCGCGATGCCGTTGACGGTGATGCCCAGGTGCGCGGACTCGCGCGCCATGGCCTTGGTCAGGCCCAGCACGGCGGATTTGGCGGCGATGTACGAGGCGCTGGAGCGATAGCCGCCCAACTGCGCGGCGACCGAGGTGAAGGTGACGATGCGGCCATGCTGGAGCGGCGCGGCTTCGCGCCGGCGCAGGTAGGCGCGGCCGCACAGGAACACGCCGCGCGCGTTGACGGCGAAGCTGCGTTCCCAGATGTCGAGCGTGGTGTCCTTGATCAGCGGGCGTTCGCCGTTGGCCTGGAACAGCAGCAGGCCGGCGGCGCTGACCAGCACGGCGATGGGGCCGTGAGCCTGCTCGATCTGGTCGAACGCCGTTTCGACGGCGCTTTCGTCGCTGACGTCGAAGGCATGGGCGCTGTGCGGCGCGCCGAGTTCGTCGGCCACGCGACGGGCGCGCTGGGCGTCCACGTCCGACACCACCACGCGGTAGCCGGCGCGGGCCAGCTCCTGGCAGATGGTGGCGCCGATGCCGCCGCCGCCGCCGGTGACGAGCGCGAGCCGCGGGGCCGGGCCCGCGGCCGGCGTGGATACATTGGACATGCTGTCTCCTGTGAGGCGGATTCGCCTGCCTTGGGAGGGGCGCCCGCTGATCTGAATTTTTGGCGATTATGTATACATGATGGGATGGCAGGTATAGGGGGTTTCCCGCATCTACCGATGAGATTTGATTGTTCTCATTGGGGAAAGCCCTAGCGCGGTGGTAAGGGGCGGTGTCGCATGTATTCTTCATGTATACAATGCAGGCATGGATACGCTATCTCAACACGTGACCGATACGCTGCGGGACTGGGTGCTGCATGGCAAGTTCAGCCCCGGGGCCCGCCTGGAGGAAATCCCGCTGGCCGAGAAACTGGGGGTGTCGCGCACGCCGGTGCGGGCGGCCCTGGCGACGCTGGGCAACGAGGGGTTGCTGGAGCACCTGCCCAAGCGCGGCTACACCGTGCGGGCCTATGACCTGGCCGAGATCGTGGCGGCCTATGAGGTGCGCGCGGCGCTCGAGGGCCTGGCCTGTCGGCAGGCGGCACTGCGCGGTTTATCGAATGACGCCGTGGCGGTGCTGAAGAACTGCCTGGACGAAGGCGATCGCATTCTCGGCAAGGGCGTGCTGCTGGCGGAGGATCATCTGCCGTACCAGCAGGTCAACATCACCTTGCACAACGGGATCCTGGAGGCGGCGGGCAATCCGTGGGTGAAGCGGTTCGCGACGCAGGCGCAGGCGATTCCGTATGCGTCGGATCGGATCATCCTGTGGGAGGATCATGGGATCATTCTGCGGTCGCATGATGATCATCATCGGATCGTCAATGCCATTATTGCGCGGGATGGGGCGCGGGCTGAGGATCTGATGCGGGAGCATGTCTACTATGCGGGGATCATTCTCAAGAGTAATTATGAGAGGTTGGCGCAGGCCTATCGGGTTTGAGGGGGCTGGCGGTTGGGTTCTTTAGCCGCGGGAGCCGGGGCAGGCGGGGGATGGCGGGGCTACGATTGCGGTCCGGAGCCTTCGCTCCGGACTGCCCCTTCCTCATCTTCGTCACAGCCTTCGGCTGTTCCTTCAGATTCCGTCGGGCGCATCTACACGCCCCGCCATCCCCCGCCTGCCCCGGCTCCCGCTTTTGATGAGACTTAACGGCCGGGCTTTGGGGCGAGTCGTGTGCTTGGCGTTTTTGCCAGCGATCGGGGGTAGGGGAAGGTCTTGCGGGGTCGCCAAAGGCGGCCGCGCGGGCGGCCTTCTTTGGCGTTTGGGTGTGTTGCGTCGGCGGGATGACGCTGCGCGCTCGGGGTGGCGCTGGCGTTGGCCGTGATGTTGTGGCTGCGCTGTGATGGCCAGGGGCGATTGGGGCGCGTGAGTGGCGCGCTTGTCGCGGTTGCATGGCGCGGATGCGACGCACGCCTGCACGCCGGCGGCCGGCTTGGGCTGCGCTATTTGTGACGGGATGTGGCGGCGCTGCCTGCGCGCGGCGGCCGAGCCGCCGCGTTTGGGGAGCGATCAGCCGGGCAGGCCGGTTTCCAGGCAGGGACTGAATTCGCCGGTGGCGGGGTCGCGCAGGAACAGGACGCCGGTGGCGACGCCGAAGTAGGTGCCGTGCAGCTCCAGGTCGCCGCTTTCGACGCGGCGGCGGATGGAGGGGAAGGTCATCAGGTTGTTCAGGCTGTGGCCGATGACGGCGAGTTCGAGGCGCTTGAGGTTGGCGGCGCGGTCGTCGCCGCCGGGGCCGAGTTCTTCGGCGACGGGCGCGATCTGGGACATCCACTTGCCGATGAAGTCGCCCTTGGTGAGCGGCTTGGCGTCGTCGAAGAAGGCGCGGATGCCGCCGCAGGAGGCGTGGCCGAGGACGACGATGTGTTTGACGTTCAGGCCGTTGACGGCGAACTCGATCGCGGCGCTGGTGCCGTGGTACGAGGATTCGGAATCGGGATCACAGGGCGGGACCAGGTTGGCGACGTTGCGCACGACGAACATTTCGCCGGGGCCGGCGTCGAAGATCGCTTCGGGCGAGACGCGCGAGTCGCAACAGCCGATGATCAGGATTTCCGGGCTTTGCCCAGTTTCGGCCAGCTTTTCGTAGCGGCTGCGTTCGGAATGGAAACGGCCGGCGAGAAAGGACTGATAGCCTTCGGTGAGTCTTTTGGGAAACATGATCTTTTCACTTCCTTGGTAACGAGGCCGGGCATGCCGGCGTGCCGGCAGACGCAACAAGGGGCTTCGTGTGGAAGCCCCTTTTGTCGAGTCGGCTGCGGAATTTTCCCACAATTGGCCTGACGCCGGCTTGACTAAACCCTATCCAGATAAGGGTTTTTTTGCCGGAGCAATCCGTTGGGCAAGTAAGCGCAGCGTGGAAAGCGCACGTCCGTCGCGCAAGAAAAGCCGTCCGGCCGCCCGGCCGCCCGAAGGCCGGACAGCCCCCTCGGGGGGCAGCAAGCGCGCAGCGCGCAGCGTGGGGGCCAACCATTCATCGGGCGCGGATGTCCAGGGCGGTGACCTTGGCGAATCGGAGCGGCGTGATGGCGCGAATGGTCTTGATCTGGCCCGGCGCCAGGGGGCCGATGTCGTCATCGCGCACCCGGCCGATCTCGCGGCCCTGGTCGTCGTAGAGGACGAAAGTCAGCATCACGTAGTTGACGGCGCGGGTGGACTGATTGGCGAGCAAACCGGTGATGGTGGACTGGTTTTCGTTGGTGTCGCGGACGGCCTGGATATTGCCGAGCGTGACGCCGTACAGGCTTTGCGCGTTGGCGGCGCCGGTCAGGCCGGCCAGCAATGCGAGGATGGCGAGGGCGGATTTCATGGCGGTCTCCTGTTGCCCGGCTGCCGGGGCGTCCCGGTCGCGGTCTTTGGCGTCGCGTGTCGGGGCATGCATCTATCTCACACCTTTCCCGACCCGGGCACAACGGCCCAAAGGGATGAATGGGTAACAGGTTGCTGGGGATAGCCGCAGATTCCGCCCTGGATGCCACAAGTGCATCGGAATGTCTCCAACTTGCGGGCGTTTCAGGCGATTTGGGTGGAATCTCGGCGCGGCGGCGCGGGTGGGCGGTGCACGGTTTTCGGAGGAAAAATGGCCGTCGCCGGGACGGTCTGGTACCACCTTTCTGTAAGCTGAATGATCGCGGCGGCGTTAGCATTTGTTGTCCTTTCGGCGCTTGCGGAGCATGCGGCTTTGTCCGATGATGACCACGCCGGCAACTTGGCCGGCGGATCTTGCGGCCCGGGCGCGCGCCAGGATGGCGCCGGCGGGCGATCAAGGGAGGAACTCATGCTTTCTCGTACTAGCCAATTGGCTTCGGCCATCGTGTTGTCCGCCTGCTTCCTGGGCGCCGTCCACGCCCAGACGCCGGCCGCCACGCCCGCGCCCGCCAAGACCCCCGCGCCCGCCGCCACGCCGGCAGCCAAGACGCCGACCCCGCAGCAGCAGCGCATGGCCGATTGCAACAAGTCGGCCGAAGGCAAGAAGGGCGACGAGCGCAAGACGTACATGAGCGCCTGCCTGAAGGGCGAGGCGCCGCCGCCCGCCAAGCAGTTGACGCCGCAGCAGCAGAAGATGAAGGACTGCAACGCCAAGGCCGGCGAACAGAAGCTGACCGGCGACAAGCGCAAGACCTTCATGAGCACCTGCCTGAAGGGCTGAACGCGGCGTTGATTCCGCGCAGGTGAAAAGCGCCGGCCGTTGAACGGACCGGCGCTTTTTTCTGCGCGTCGCAAGCAGGGCGTGATCGGTTGCCGTGGGCCAGGATCGCGGCACGGTCGTGGACGGCCCTGCCTGCCAGGCGGGCCTCCCGGCCGCGCCCGGCGCGACCCGAGGCGCGTCGCCTACACCGTCGCGATCGGCGTGACCGGCGAGCCGATCGCGTGCGGCAGGCGCAGCGGCGGGGCGGTCAGCATGAAGCGGTGGCGGCCGTTGGCATGCAGCCAGTCGGCCAGGTCCTTCAGGTACCACAGCTCGGCCAGCGGCAGGCCCAGCTTGAACAGGCAGTGATGGTGCAGCGGCAGCATGGCGCGCGGGCCGGTTTTCTCGCGCGCGGGATAGGCTTCCACGGCGTAGTTGTCGGCGCAGATGGCGGCGATGCCGCTGTCGGTGATCCACTGCAGCAGCGCGGCGTCGGTGCCGTCGAGCGCGGCGCCGTAGGTGTGCAGCACTTCGGCGTCGGGCTTGCCGGCCATGGCGACCACGGCTTCGGCGTAGCCGGTGCGCAGCACCAGCATGTCGCCGGGCTCGATCTCGATGCCGTCCGTCTTCAGCACGTGCTGGATCTCGGCGTGGCCGACCAGGGTGCGGCCGGGGCCGTAGTGGCGCGCCAGGTCCAGCAGCACACCGCGGCCCTGCATGCCTTTCTGCGCCAGGTTCTCGACGCCGAGCTTCAGCGCGGCCGAGGGGCCACCGCTGTTGCAGCCGCAGCCGGTGTGGTCGCCGTCGGCCGGGCCGACGACGTCGACGCCGGCCTGGTAGCCGTTGTAGTAGCGCAGCTCGGGCTGGCCGTCGCCGTCGGCGTCGAACAGCGCGCCGACGTGCGCCAGCGCGTCCCATTGCGTCGAGTACTGCATCGACAGCAGCACCTGGTCGTCGCTCAGCACGTCGACCGCGTCCGGGTTGACGTTGCGCAGCGGGAAGTTCAGGTAGGGCGTGTCGGCCAGCCGGGTCGGGCTCAACTGCGGCGGATGGCGCCGCGGGTTGAGCACGTTGCCGCCGGGCAGGTCCAGCGGCAGCGACAGGCAGAAGGTCTTGCCGGCGCGGATTTCACGCGCGCCTTTCAGGACCTGTTCTTCGGTGATGAGATTGAGGCGGCCGAGTTGGTCGTCGGGTCCGAAGTCGCCCCAGTTGGAGCCTTCGGGCCGATGGGTCCAGCGCTGCATGGCTTACTCCGCGAGGAAGTCGACCACCGCGCGGGTGAAGGCTTCCGGTTGTTCCCAGTTGGAGATGTGGGAGGTGTTCAGTTCGAGGTAGCGCGCGCCGCTGATGGCGGCGGCCAGTTCCTGGCCCTGCGCGGGCGTGGCGGCCAGGTCGTGGGTGCTGCTGATGACCAGCGTCGGCGCCTTGATGGCCGACACCTGTTCGCGGAAGTCGGCGTCGCGCAGCGCGGCGCAGTTGCCCGAGTAGCCGGCGTCGGGGGTGCGGCGCAGCATATCGACCAGCACTTGCGACAGGCCCGGCTCGGCGGCGCGGTAACCGTCGGTGAGCCAGCGCTCGACCAGGGTCGGGGCCATCTTTTCCAGCGTCTGTTCGGCCACGGCGGCGATGCGGGCGCTCCAGCCTTCGGCCGAGCCGATGCGCGCGGCGGTATTGCACAGGATCAGCTTGCCGATCAGCTCGGGCCGGTTCAGCGCCAGCCACAGGCCGGTGGGGCCGCCCATCGACAGGCCGCAGAAGTGGGCGCGCTGGATGTTCAGATGCGCCAGCAGTTCGGCGACGTCGTTGCCCAGTTGCGCGAACGTGTATTCGCCGTCGGGGACCGAGGACTTGCCGTGGCCGCGGGTGTCGTAGCGCAGCACGCGAAAGTGCTTGCTCAGCGCGGGAACCTGGCGCGCCCACATGTCGGCGTTGGTGCCCAGCGAATTGGAGAGCACCAGCACCGGCGCGTCGGCGGGGCCATCGATGACGTAGAACAGCCGTGCCTGGCTGAGATCGGCGTAAGACATGCGGAAAATCCTCGGGGAATGAAAGCGCGGCCACCCGGAGGCGGCCGCGTGGCGATTACAGATAGCAGGTGCCGTCGACGTAGGCCTTGCGCCAGCGCGTGATGGTCACGTGCTGGAACAACTGCGCCTGGGCGAACGGATCGGCGTCGATGAACTGCTGCGCGGCCTCGCGCGTGTCCAGGTCGACGATGTACAGGCCGCCGCCCAGGTCCTTGCCGTCATCCTGCAGCTTGGCGCCGCAGGCCAGCAGCAGATGCTTGTTGGCGTCCAGGTATTCCAGGTGCGCGGCGCGATGCTGCTGGCGCACGGCCTGGTGGTCGGGCTTGTCGAAGGTTTCGATGATGTAGGGCATGGGCGGCTCCGTTCAGATCGCCGAGGGATGGCGCGCCAGCGCCGTCACCTGGATGTCCATGTAGGGGAACAGCGGCAGCGACGACAGCAGCGCGTGCAGCTCGTCGTTGTCCTGCACGTCGAAGATGCTGACGTTGGCGTAGCGGCCGACGACGCGCCACAGGCTCTTCCACTTGCCGTCGCGTTGCAGTTGCTGCGCCAGGGCCTTTTCGTCGGCCTTGAGCTTGTCGGCCTGGGCGGCCGGCATGTCGACGGGCAGGTTGACCTGCATTTGAACCATGAACAACATGATGAGTGTCTCCAGGAAATCGGCCCCGGCGTTGCCGGGGCGCGGGGGGAATGATCAGTTGGAAAACTTCAGCGGCAGGCCGGTCAGGCGCAGCAGGTCGTCGGCGGTGGTTTCGCCGAACATGTCGATCACCGTGACGCCGTCGGCGCGGATGTCGAACACGGCCACGTCGGTGTACACGCGCGACACGCAGCGCACGCCGGTCAGCGGATAGGTGCAGGCGTCGACCAGCTTGCTCTGGCCTTCGCGGGTCTGCAGTTCCATCATGACGAAGACGTCCTTGGCGCCGATGGCCAGGTCCATCGCGCCGCCCACGGCCGGGATGGCGTCGGGCGCGCCGGTGTGCCAGTTGGCCAGGTCGCCGTGCTGCGACACCTGGAAGGCGCCCAGCACGCAGATGTCCAGGTGGCCGCCGCGCATCATCGCGAACGAGTCGGCGTGATGGAAGAACGAGCAGCCGGGCAGTTCGGTGACGGGCTGCTTGCCGGCGTTGATCAGGTCGTAGTCTTCTTCGCCCTTGGCCGGCGCGGGGCCCATGCCCAGCATGCCGTTCTCGGTGTGCAGGATGACTTCGCGGTCGGCCGGCAGGTGGTTGGCCACCAGCGTGGGCAGGCCGATGCCGAGGTTGACGTAGGCGCCCTCAGGAATGTCCTGGGCGACGCGGGCGGCGATCTGGTCGCGGGTCAGTTTGGTGCTCATTGCTGCTCCTTGGCGGCCTGGGCGGCGTCGATCTGCACGACGCGCTGCACGAAGATGCCGGGGGTGACGACGGTTTCCGGATCGAGGGCGCCCAGTTCGACGACTTCGCGCACCTGCGCCACGGCCACGCGCGCGGCGCTGGCCATGATGGGGCCGAAGTTGCGCGCGGTCTTGCGGTACACCAGGTTGCCCCAGCGGTCGCCGCGCTCGGCCTTGATGAGCGCGTAGTCGGCGTGCAGCGGATATTCCAGCACGTATTGGCGGCCGTTGATCTCGCGGGTTTCCTTGCCGTCGGCCAACGGGGTGCCGTAGCCGGTGGGCGAGTAGAACGCGCCGATGCCGGCGCCGGCGGCGCGGATGCGCTCGGCCAGGTTGCCCTGGGGCACCAGTTCGAGCTCGATCTTGCCGCTGCGGTACAGGCCGTCGAAGATCTGCGAGTCCACCTGGCGCGGGAACGAGCAGATGATCTTGCGCACGCGGTTGGCGCCCAGCAGGGCGGCCAGGCCGGTGGTGCCGTTGCCGGCGTTGTTGTTGATGATGACCAGGTCCTTGGCGCCTTGCTCGAGCAGGGCGTCGATCAGTTCCATGGGCTGGCCGGCGGTGCCGAAGCCGCCGATCATGACGGTGGCGCCGTCGGGGACGTCGGCGAGGGCGGCCGCCGCGCTTGCAACAAGCTTAGAAATCATGGTGTTCGCTCATAGGTGGCGTGTCATAATTTGTTCTTAATTAGAACTTTCGTTCTTCTGAAGAACATCGTTTCATGGGGATGGTCGACCGTCAAGGCAAGCCGGCGCGGCCCGATCCTCCCCGTCCAGGGTTGCCGGCAGCGGCAACGTTTTTTCTCGCGGTAGACGGATGGCCGAGCAAGCAACCCAGCAACCCAGCGACAGCTACGTTCAATCTTTTGCGCGCGGCCTGTCCGTGATCCGGGCGTTCGGCCCGGATCGTTCCCAGATGACGCTGTCCGAGGTCGCGGCCGTGACCGGCCTGACCCGCGCCGGCGCGCGTCGCATCCTGCTGACGCTGGAGCACCTGGGCTACGTCACGGTCGAGGACCGCAAGTTCGCGCTGACCCCGCGCATCCTCGAACTGGGCTACGCCTACCTGTCGGGCACGCCGCTGTGGAACCTGGCGCTGCCCTACATGGAAGAAGTGGCCGAGCAGACGCGCGAGTCGTGCTCGGTGTCGGTGCTGGAAGGCGCCGACATCGTCTACATCCTGCGTCTGTCGACGCACAAGGTCATGACCATCAACCTGGCCGTGGGCAGCCGCCTGCCGGCCTGGGTGACGTCGATGGGCCGCGTGCTGCTGGCGGGCCTGCCCGCGGCCGAACTGGACCGGGTGCTGGCCATGAGCCAGATCCAGGCCTACACCAAGGACACCGTGACCGACATCGGCGCGCTCAAGGCCATCCTGGCCGGTGTGCGCGCCGACGGCTACGCCTGCGTGGCGCAGGAACTGGAACCGGGCCTGCAATCCGTGGCGGTGCCGATCGTCGACCGCAGCGGCCGCGTGATCGCCGCGATGAACGTCAGCGGCCATGCCAACCGCTTCTCGCGCGAGGAAATGCTGGCGACCTTCCTGCCGCCGCTGCGCCACGCCGCCGACCAGATCAACCACGCGCTGCTGCGCCGCTAGGCGGCGCGGGCGGGGGGAGTCGGGCAGGCGGGCGGACATGGCGGCCGGTCTCAGATCGGGGCGACGCCCAGCGTCGTGCCGCCGCAGACATACAGCATCTGGCCTGTGACGAAGCCGTTGTCGGGCGACAGGAAGAACATGGCGGCGCGCGCCACGTCCTCGGGCGTGCCCAGGCGCTTGACCACGATGCTGTTGATGATGCGTTCGGTCTGCGGCGCGCCGGCCGGATTGCTCTTGGTGAACAGGTCGGTGGCGATGGGGCCGGGGCCGATGGCGTTGACGGTGATGCCGTCGCCGCCCAGTTCCATCGCAAGCGTGCGCGTCAGGCCGACCAGGCCGGCCTTGGTGGCCGAATAGACCACGCGGTCCGGCTTGCCCAGCGCGGCGCGCGACGACATGTTGACGATGCGGCCGAAGCCGGCCGCGCGCATCGCCGGCAGCGCGGCCTGCACCAGGATCAGCGCGGTGCGCAGATGCAGGTTGACCACGTAGTCCAGGTCGGCCAGGGTGGCCGTGTCGGCGGTGCCCGGGCGCGTGGCGCCGGCGTTGTTGACCAGGCCGACGATGTCGTAGGCCGCGGTCACTTCGGCGGCCACTTCCTTGGTGCGCGCCTCGTCGGTCAGGTCGGCCTGGTACGACACCAGCCCGGCCGGCGGATGCTCGGGCAGGCGGTAGTCGATGTTGACCACCTTGTGCCCGGCATCCAGCAGCATGCGGACGATGGCGGCGCCGATCCCGGCGCTGCCGCCGGTCACCAGATACGCGGTAGGTTTGCTCATCTCAGCTCCCAATTCAGTTCTCAATCGCGACGTCCTCAAGAACACCGCCTCTCAACATTCCATCTGCCTCCCCATCGAGGACACCGCCAGATCCGGCTCTGCCGGTCTGCAGGTGTCGCCCCCTGGGGGGCGCGCGCAGCGCGTACGGGGGGGGCCCTCTCAATGGGTCAGATAGCCCCAGGCCAGGACGGCGGTGATGTGGATCACGCCGACCCACAGCATCATGATGACCGTATAGCCCATCACGTCGCGCAGCTTGAGCTTGGACAGCGCCAGCGCCGGCAGGATCCAGAAGGGCTGCACCAGGTCGTTCCAGGCGTTGCCCAGCATCACGGCCATGGTGGTCTGGTTGAGCGCGCTGCCGATCTCGCGGGCGGCGTCGATCATGAACGGGCCCTGGATGACCCAGTGGCCGCCGGCCGAGGGCGCGAAGAAGTTGATGACGAACGAGCTGATCAGGCCCCAGAACGGCAGCGAGGCCGGGGTGGCGACGTCCACGAACACCTTGGAGATGGTGGTCACCAGGCCCGAGGCGGCCATGATGGCCATGATGCCGGCGTAGAACGGGTATTGCAGGATGATGCCCGAGATCGTCTTGATGCCTTCGGTCAGCTTGGCCACGTAGGCGGCCGGCGTGCCCAGCAGGATGATGCCCAGGAACAGGATGATGAAGTTGATCAGGTTCAGGTCGAGCGAGCCGCCGTCGATGAAGTGGAAGGCGACGTAGGCCACGCCGAGCGCGCCGATCAGCAGGCTGAGGATGCGGCTGTTGTTCAGCTTGGAGGCGAGGGTGCCTTTCTCCAGCATGTCTTCGGCCGCATTGGACGCGTTGGCGTCGCGGTCGATGGCCGGATCCACTTCGACGATCTTCTCGCCTTTCTTCGGGTGCAGCCAGGCGTTCAGCAGCGGCAGCGTCACGATGATCACCAGGCTGGTGATCAGCATCGGCACCGAGAAGATGGTTTCCGTCAGCGGGATGATGCCCATCTGCTTGGCGGTCGGGTGGCCGGGGGTGGCCACCAGCACGGGGATGCTGGCCGACAGGCCCAGGCCGTACATGGTGAAACCGCTGTAGGCCGCGGCGATGATCAGCGGGTAGTGCACGCCCTTGACCTTCAGCGCCAGCTTCTTGGCGACGATGCCGCCGATGACCAGGCCGAAGCCCCAGTTCAGGTAGCTGCCGATGCCGCCCACCAGCGTGGCGACGATGATGGCGGTGTGCGGCTTGTGCACGTGGCTGACGATGCGGTTGAGCAGGCGGTCGGTCAGCGGCGCGGTGGCCAGCACGTAGCCCATGGCCAGGATCACGGCCATCTGGGTGGTGAACGCCAGCAGGCTCCAGAAGCCCTTGCCCCAGGCGCGGGTCACGTCGCCGATGCCCTGGCCTTCGATGCCCATGGCCAGCAGCACGGTGAGCAGGGTCAGCGCGATCGCGAAGACAAAGGGATCGGGCAGATACTTGCGCATCAGCTCAGTGAAAAAAGATGCCAATTTATTCATGGTGCCTCCTACGAACTCCGGTAAGGCGTATTGCTCTTGTGTCTTGCGCCGCCGTGCGCCGGATGTTGGCGCTTGGCGGATGGGACGGTCGGTTTCTTTGTGTGGTTGGGCTCGTGGCCCGCTGGCGCGTCGGAGGGATCGCCGCGCGCCTTATGGTGTAGGTATTCGGTCTTGCGCTTGCCGCGTCAGGAATCGCCGGCCTTGGCGTTGAGCCACGCGGCCAGCTCGCCCAGCGCCGCGCTTTTCTCGCGCAGCACCTGTTCGCGGCGCTCGGGGCTCCAGGCGTAGAAACCCTGGCCGCTCTTGGCGCCGAGCTGGCCGTTTTCCACCTTGCTCTTGAGCAGGTCGGACGGCTCGGTGCGGTTTTCCAGGTCTTTGTAGAGATAGCTGGCAATGGCGTAGTGGACGTCGATGCCGTTCATGTCGCGCTGTTCCAGCGGACCGGACAGCGCCAGGCGGATGCCCAGGCTCCACTTGACCACTTCGTCGATGTCCTCGGCGCTGGCCACGCCCTTTTCCAGCAGCGAGATGGCCTCGCGCGCCAGGGCGTGCTGGATGCGGTTGGCGATGAAGCCGGGAATGTCCTGGCGCACCAGCACCGGGCGCTTGCCGCCCAGGCGCAGCGTCGCCATGACGCGCGCCACGGTGTCTTCCGAGGTGGCGTCGTTGCGCACCACTTCGACCAGCGGGATGACGTCGGCGGGGGTGAAGAAGTGCGTGCCGACGAAGCGGTCGCGGCGCGTGACAGCACTGGCGATGGCATTGATCGACAGGCCCGAGGTGTTGGTGGCGAAGATCGCTTCGTGCTTGCACAGCGTGTCGAGCTGGGCGAACAGGCCGCGCTTGAGTTCCAGGTTCTCGGGCACCGCCTCGATGACGAGGTCACAGGCGGCGGCCGCGTCCAGGCCGGGCGCCATGCGGATGCGTTGCATCACGGCGGCGACCTGGCCGGGGGCGTAGACATTCAACTGGCGTTCGATGACGGCGCGGGCGCGATCCAGGGCGCCTTCCATCGGATCGACCAGGACCACGTCCAATCCCTTCGAGGCGAAGAGCGCGGCGATGCCGCTGCCCATGGCGCCGGCGCCGATGACGGCCAGGTTCTGCAGGGGAGTATCCATGAGGGTTCGCTTGCCTTACAGGGCGCGCGCGGCGGGCGGCACAGGCGGAACCAGGGAACTGCGATCTGTCTCTTCCGTCGGTGTCTTCCTGTGCGCGGGCCAGAAAAATCGTTGTGTTCTATATACGAACATTTGTGCGTATATAGAATTTCTGACGAAGATAGTACTAAAAGTTGCCGGGGGTGGACAAATGGCCGTTTTGGGGCGTTCGTCAGATGGACAGTGCGGAGCGTGCGCGAGGCCGCCTGCGAAGGCCGCGTCGCGTGCGGCATGGAAGGTCGAATCGATGGACTGGGCGCAAAGCGCGCGCCGGAGCGCAAGGCCCCGGCGCGGCTTTGCCCTTTTGTCTCACCCCGAGTTGCGCAACCCGGCGGCGATGCCGTTGATGGTCAGGTGGATCGCGCGTTGCACGCGTTCGTCGGCCTCGGCGGCGGGCGATTTCTGCGCGGCGCGGTGGCGGCGGATCAGGTCGACCTGCAGGTAGTTGAGCGGGTCGATGTAGGCGAAGCGCTCGCGCAGCGAGGCCTGCAGCGCGGGGTTGTCGGCCAGCAGCTCGCGCCGGGTCAACAGCTTGAGCATGGCCAGGGTGCGGGCGTGTTCGGCGCTGATCATGCCGAAGATCTTCTCGCGCAGCGCGCGCTGCGGCACCAACTGCGCATAGCGCGCGGCGATGGCCAGATCGGACTTGGCCAGCACCATCTCCATGTTGGACAGCAGGGTGCGGAAGGCCGGCCAGTCCCGCGCCATCTCGCGCAACTGGGCCAGGCGGCCGCGCTGCGAGCGCGGCGCCCCCGGCGCGCCGGTCTCCAGATAGGCCTCGATGGCCGAGCCCATGCCGTACCAGCCGGTCAGCATCAGGCGGCATTGGGCCCAGGAAAAGCCCCAGGGAATGGCGCGCAGGTCTTCGATGCGCTGGCCCTTCTTGCGCGAGGCGGGGCGCGAGCCGATGTTCAGGCCGGCGATCTCGGCGATGGGGGTGGCGGCGAAGAAGTATTCGGCAAAGCGCGGCGTGTCATACACCAGGCCGCGGTAGCTGCGCTGCGCGGTCTCGGACATGAACGACATGGCCGGGCCGTGCTGCGCCATGTGCGCGTCTTCCGCGCTGGTGGCCTCGGCGCGCGGCGCCAGGCTGGATTCGAGCGTGGCGGCGACCAGCAGCTCCAGGTGCCAGCGGCCGACCTCGGCGTCCTTGTACTTGCTCTGGATGACTTCGCCCTGTTCGGTCAGGCGGATCTGGCCGGCCACCGTGCCCGGCGGCTGCGCCAGGATGGCGTCGAAGCTGGAGCCGCCGCCCCGGCCCACCGAGCCGCCGCGTCCATGGAACAGGCGCAGGCGCACGTGGCGGCTGGAGAAGACGTCCACCAGCGCGCGCTCGGCCTGGTACAGCGACCAGTTGGAGGTGAGAAAGCCGCCGTCCTTGTTGCTGTCCGAGTAGCCCAGCATGACTTCCTGGGCGCCGTTCTGGGCGCGCTTCACGCGCTCGCGGATCTCGGGAAGGTCGAGCCAGGCGGCCATGATGTCGGCGCCGCGCTGCAGGTCGGGGATGGTCTCGAACAGCGGCACCACCATCAGGCCGTCTTCTGGCGGGATGTCCTGGCCGGCGGGCGCGATCAGGCCCGCTTCCTTTTGCAGCACCATCACTTCCAGCAGGTCGCTGAGCGTTTCGGTGTGCGAGACGATGGTCTGGCGCACCGCCTGCTTGCCATAGCGCTGGCGGCCGGCGGCGGCCGCGCGCAACACCGCCAGTTCGCGCGTGGTGTCTTCGCTGTAGGCGATCCAGGGCGAGGCCAGCGGCCGCGCCTGCGCCAGTTCGGCGCGCAGCAAGGCCACGCGCGCGTCTTCGTCCAGCGTCAGGTAGTCCAGCGGCTGGCCGTCACGGGTGGCGCCGGCGCGGCTGAACAGCTCGGCCAGTGCGCGCTCGTGCACGTCGGAGCTCTGGCGCAGGTCGACCGTGGCCAGATGGAAGCCGAACACCTCGACCGCTTGCTGCAGCCCTCCCAGGCGCAGTTTGCCGATGGGCGCGCCATGATGCGCGGACAGCGAGGCCGCGATGACGGCCAGGTCGGCGGAAAGCTCCTGCGGCGTGTCATAGGGTTGCGCCGCGACCGTGCTGCGGCGTGCCAGGTTCTGGCCGGTCAGGCGCAGCGCGGTGGCGGCCAGGCGCGCGTAGACGCCGACCAGCGCGCGCCGGTAGGGCTCGTCGCTGCGATGCGGCGAGTCGTCGCCGCTGTGCTCGGCCAGTGCCAGCAGCGCCGGGTCGACCGCGATCAGCAGCGTGGTGATGGACAGCTCGGCGCCCAGCGCATGCACTTCCTGCAGGTAGTGCTCGAACAGTACGGTGGCCTGGCGCAGCAGCGCGCGTTCCAGCGTGCCGGCATCGACGTTCGGGTTGCCGTCGCGGTCGCCGCCGATCCAACTGCCCATGCGCAGGAAGGGTTCCAGCGGCGGCGGCGGCGCGCCGAACGGCTTGGCATCGCGGTTGAGCAGCTTGGACAGGTCGCCGTAGACGCGCGGGATGACCTGCAGAAAGGTGCTGCGGTAGTACGACAGCGCGTTCTCGATCTCGTCGGCCACCGTCAGGCGCGTGTAGCGCAGCATGCGGGTCTGCCACAGCGTGGCCACGCGGCCGAGCAGCGCGGCGTCGAGTTCGGCCAGTTCTTCCGGCGTCAGCGGGTTGTCGCGCTGGGACAGCGCGGCGGCGATCTCGCGATGCACGTCGAGCGTGCTCTTGCGCTGCACTTCGGTGGGGTGGGCGGTCAGCACCGGCATGACGCAGGCGTCGGCCAGCAGGCGGCGGATGCGCGCGGGCGTCACGCCGTGGCGGCCCAGGGTCTGCACCGCGTCGCGCAGGCTGCCGCGCGCGGGCGCGTCGCCGGCCAGGGCGCGGGCCCGCTGGCTGCGGTTCTGGTCGCGGTCCTCGGCGATGTTGGACAGGTGCAGGAAATAGCTGAAGGCGCGCGCCACCGAGTTGGGATCGCTGCCTTGCAACTGCTTGACGCGCTGCTCCAGCAGCTTGCCGTCGGCGGCATTGCCTTCGCGGCGGAACTTGACGGCGGTGCGGCGCAGGGTCTCGATGGTGTCGAAGACGCGTTTGCCTTCACATTCGGCGATGACCTCGCCAAGCAATCGGCCTAACAGCCGGATATCGTGACGCAAGGGTTCTGCGGGGTCGGACTGCGGGCGGGCGGCATTCATCGGGCGGGAGATCCGTCGGGCTGCTGGAGAAAGGGAGGAGTCAGGTGATGCGCACTGCGGGGGAAGCCATGAATGAGAACGGCACCGATTTTACGCAGGCTTCCTTACGGGGAAGACGGCCGGCTGCGGTAAAGTCTGGCTCTATCCCTTAGTCTTTGCAGAAACCCCCTTTTATGCTGAACCACCAACGTCGCGCGCTCGTGCTGTTTTCGGGCGGCCAGGATTCCACCACCTGCCTGGCCTGGGCGCTGGACCGCTATGCCCATGTGGAAACCGTGGCGTTCGACTATGGCCAGCGCCACCGCATCGAGCTGGATGCGCGCCTGAACGTGCTGCGCGAGATCCGCGCGCGCTTTCCGCAATGGGCGCCGCGCCTGGGCGAAGACCATCTGCTGGACCTGAAGGTGCTGGGCCAGGTGGGCGACACCGCCATGACCAGCGACCGCGCCATCGAGATGCAGGAAAATGGCTTGCCCAACACCTTCGTGCCGGGACGCAACCTGCTGTTCCTGACGCTGGCGGCGGCGCTGGGCTACCGGCGCCAACTGGACGTGCTGGTGGGCGGCATGTGCGAAACCGATTTTTCGGGCTATCCCGATTGCCGCGACGACACCATCAAGGCGCAGCAGGTGGCGCTGGGGTTGGGGTTGGGAAGCCGCGTCACCATCGAGACGCCGCTGATGTGGATCGACAAGTCCGAAACCTGGGCGCTGGCAAAGCAGTTGGGCGGCGACGCCTTGGTCGAGACCATCGTCGAGGAAAGCCACACCTGTTACCTGGGCGAGCGCGGCGCGCGCCATGCCTGGGGCTATGGCTGCGGCGAATGCCCGGCCTGCAAGCTGCGCCGCGCCGGCTGGGACAAATGGCAGGCTCAGGGCGCTGTTTGAGCCGTCCGCCCGCGACACCCCTTCATCAACGATCCCGCGCTTCTGACAGCACCCGGCGGCCCGCCGCGGCGCGTTGCCGGCTCGCGCCGCAATGGCGTCGGATTGCGCCGGCACAGTAGCCGCGCGCATGTCGCTACGTTTCACTCATCGGTGAGTTTTATTTCGATATATTGAATTCCATTCATTTTTAGATGAATGGAATTCAATGATTTTCGACTTTACGCGGCAACAGGAAGGATTGAGCGCCCTTTTTTTGCGACCCTGTTCCAGGTATGGAGATGCAAAAAAACATTTCAATACCGTTCGATGGAAAGCGTTTTTATCCAGGGCTCAATCATCATGAATCGGTCGCGCATTATCCTTATTTTCGATAACGAATTCGCCAAGCAAGGCATCACCGATTCGCTCCAGCAGATCGGTTTCGTCCTGAACCCCGTATCGCTCCAGGAACCGGCGCCGGCGCGCCATGCCGGGGAAATCCAGGTGCATCTGTGCCTGCCGCGGGACCTGGACATCACGATCGGCCAACTGCGCGCGCGCTTCGCCCACTCGACCATCATCGCCATCCGCCACATCGAAAGCCCCGCGGTGCGGATCAACGCGCTGCTGGCCGGCGCGGATAGCTGCTATGGCGCGAACATCAGCTACAGCGAGGTGGCGGCGGCGATCCAGTCGGCGCAGCGCAAGCTGACCTTATGCCAGCCGCTCGCGGCCTCCGCGCCGCGCCGGCCGGACGTGGCGGCCGAGCCCCCCGCGGCGGAACAAAGCTGGCGCCTGTGCGACAACGAATGGACGCTTGTCTCGCCCGGCGGGGCGGCCGTCAATCTCACGCCCATGGAACGCGCGGTGCTCAAGGGCATGCACGGCCATCCCGAGCGCGTCATCCGCCGCGCGGGCTTCGCCGCCGCCAGCCTCGACATTGCCGGCAATGGCCGCGCGTTGGACCTGGTCATCAGCCGCCTCAAGCGCAAGGGCGCCGCCGCCGGCATGGCCATTCCGATCCGCAGCCTGCGCGGCAAGGGCTATGCATTCTCGGCCGCGCTGGTCCAGGATGGCGGCGGCGCGAGCCACGAACCCATGGTGATCCGCAAGGAAGGCGCCGTGTCGCCGCTGCTGGCAGCGATCCAGGGCGACCGCCTGCAGTTGCATTACCGGCCCATCGTCACCGCCGCGGATCTGGAAATCGTCGGCGCCGAAGCCCTGTTGCGATGGCGCGCGACGGGCGGCGAGACGATGGACATCGATGGTCTGTTGCGCGAAGCTGGCGCCCCCGAGGCGGCGCAGGCCCTGATCAACTGGAGCCTTCAAGCCATGGCCCATGATCAGGCGCGCTGGCGGCAGGCGGCGCAAGGGCCGGCGCTGGCGGTGAACCTCAATATCTCGCCGCAGTGCTTTGCCCGCTGCGATGTCGTCGGCACAGTCCTGCGCGGTATCGCCGCGTGCGGCCTGGCGCCGGACGACATCCGCATCGAGCTCACTGAGGAAGCGGCGCTGCATGCGGGATCCGCCGATATCCGCTCCATGCTGGAGGCCTTCACCAGCCGCGGCATCCAGGTCTGGCTCGATGATTTTGGCAAGGGCTACAACAACCTCGAATGGCTGTCGACGCTGCCCCTGACCGGCTTGAAGCTGGACAAGTCCATCGTCTGGAATGCCGCGCGCCAGGCGGAGGCGCAGAAGGTGCTGGCCTCGATCTGTCAGCTTGCGCGGGACTTGGACATCGTCACCGTGGCCCAGGGCATCGAGACCGAGGCGCATTGCCGCGCCGCGCGCGAAGCCGGTTGCGACCTGCTGCAGGGCTTTCTGTTTTTCCGGCCCGGCACAGGCGATGAACTGGCCACCGCGCTCGCCGAGCAGCGCTGGCGCCGCGCCGACATGGCGCGGGGCCGCGAGCGCGTGGCGCCGGCCGTGGCATTGCGAGATGGCGGCGCGCCGCTCAGCTCCGCGTCCGGGCAATGAAGCGCCATCGCAACGCCAGCGCCGCGGCCAGGATGGCCGTAGCCAAGCCCGCCGATATGCCCATCGCGGCGTGCGCGCCGTGCCGCTCGATCACGTAGGCATAGGCCACCGGCGCGGCGGCGGTCAGCAGGAAGCTGGGGATCAGCAGGGCGCCGACCAGCGCGCCGTAGCTGCGGAAGTCGAACAGCGCCAGCGGCAGCGTGCCGCGCGCGATGGTCAGCAGGCCGTTGCAGGCGCCGTAGAGCAAGGCGTAGGCGGCCAAGGTGACAAGTTGGCCACCCGACAGCAGCGCCAGCACGAATCCCAGCGGCATCAGGGCGGCCACCGCCAGGGTCAGGGTCAAGGGATGCAGGCGCGACCCCAGCGCGACGTCGGCCAGCCGCGAGGCGAATTGGCCCACGCCCCACAACGCGGCGACATTGACCGCCAGCGCCTTGGCCAGCCCCAGCCCCGACAGCAGCGGGATCAGGTGGGCGGCATTGCCGGCCGCCAGGAAGTTGGTGAGCATGGCGATCGCCGCGTACAGCAGGCCAGCCAAGCGCCGCTCGGACGCGTTGCGCGTCAGGCCCGCGCCACCCTGGCCGGCGGCCTGCACCGGCGCGGCGTAGCGTGCGCGCGGCAGCGCCAGGTAGAGGGGCACGGTCGCCAACGCCAGCGCCCCGTAGGCCAGCACGGCGCCGCGCCAGCCCAGCCAGCCCGACAGCGCATGGCCCACAGGCCACATGACGGTCGATGCGAGCCCGCCGAACAGCGTGATCTGCGACATCGGCCGCCGCGCCGTGGGGCCGGCGGCGCGCGCCAGCGAGGCGAAAGCGGCGTCGTACAGACACAGCCGCATGCCCACGCCCAGCAGCGTCCAGGCGGCGAAATAGGCGGGCAGGCCGTGCGCGGCGGCCAGCGCGGCGCAGCCCGCCGCCGCCAGCGTGGCGCCGGCGGGCATGACCCGATGTCCGCCCCATTGGTCGATCGCGCGGCCGGCCAGCGGCGACACCAGCGCCATGACCACGATGGCACAGGAGAAGCCGCCGTAGAGGGTGGCCGGGTCCCACCCCAGGTCGGCGGTCATGTCCGGCCCCAGCGCGCCGATCAGGTAGAAGGTCACGCCCCAGCCGACCAGTTGCGTCAGCCCCAGGCAGACCACCGCGCGCGGCGGGATCATGGGCGTTGCGGCGGCGTGCTGTCGCCCTCGCCCAAGGCGCGCTGCATCAGCACGGTGTCACGCCATTCGCCATGCTTGTGGCCCACCGAGCGCAGCGTGCCCACCGGGTGAAAGCCCTGGCGCGCATGCACCGCCAGCGAGGCGGCATTGCGGCTGTCGCCCACCACCGCCAGCATCTGGCGCCAGCCGGCCGCGGTGCAGCGCTCGACCAGCCTGGCCAGCAGCCTGCCGCCGATGCCCAGGCCGGCGCGGCCGGCCTTGACGTAGACCGAATCCTCGACCGTGTGGCGATAGGCCGGGCGCGGGCGGTAGGGGGTGACGTAGGCGTAGCCCACCACTTCGCCGTTGATCTCGGCCACCAGGTAGGGCATGTCTTTCTCCAGCACCCCGGCGCGTCGCTGGCGCATCTCCTGGATCGATGGCGGTTCCAGTTCGAATGACGCGGTGCCGTGCTCCACATGGTGCGCGTAGATGGCCTTGATGGCGGGCAGGTCGGCATCCACGCTGTCGCGGATCAGGATGGTAGGGGCGGCGGGTTGCGGCATGGCGGGTTCGCGGAGGGAAGGAACGGACGGGTGAAAAACCAGCCGCCAGTGTGGCGCAAGCCCATGCATAAATAAAGCTTTGGTCTATTATGCTTTTTATAAGTAAAACTTTTGATTAGGCGGGGACGGAATGCCATGCGCGGACTCAATCTGGATGCCCTGCGCACCTTTGCGCAGGTGATCGAACTGGGCAGTTTCTCGGCCGCCGCCGAACGCGGCGGCATCACCCAGCCCGCCGTCAGCCTGCAGGTGCGCCAGCTCGAGCGCCGCTTCGGCCTGAAGCTGGTCGAGCGGGTCGGCCGCCGCGCCGGGCCCACCGCCGCCGGGCTGGAACTGCTGACCCACATCCGCGCCATCGACACCGCGCTGGCGCGGGCCGAGCAGGCCATGACGGCGCATGCTTCGCAAGTGACCGGGCGGGTGCGCCTGGGCACCGGCGCCACCGCCTGCACCTATCTGCTGCCGCCGCTGCTGGCCGGCCTGCGACGGCGCTTTCCGGCGCTGGACGTGGTGGCCAGCACCGGCAATACCGCCGACATGCTGCGCGGCCTGGAGAACAACACGCTCGACATCGGCCTGGTGACGCTGCCCGCGCCCGGCCGCATGATCGAGGCCACGCCCGTGCTGGAAGACGAGTTCGTGGCGATCTTCCCGGCGCGCGGCCCGCTGGGAATGCCGGACGCCGTGACGCCGCAGGCGCTGGCGGCGTTGCCGCTGGTGCTGTTCGAGCCGGGCGCGCGCACCCGTGGCCTGGTGGATGACTGGTTCGACGCGGCAGGGGTGGCGGCCAAGCCGGTGATGGAGCTGGGCAGCACCGAGGCCATGAAGGAAATCGTGGCGGCCGGCCTGGCGTGCGCGGTGCTGCCGCGGCTGGCGGTCAGCGGCGCGGGCCAGCGCGCCAGCCTGGCGGTGCGTTCCCTGACGCCGCGCCTGGCGCGCACGCTGGCCGTGGTGGTGCGCCGCGACAAGCCGCTCAGCCGGGGGCTGCGGCACCTGCAGGAAGCGCTGCTGGCGTTGCGGACGTGAACGCGTAGGGGTGGAACACGTCCACCGGCAATTGGTTGCAGGCCTGGACGCAGTCGCGCACGGCCGCCATGTCGGTGAAATCCAGGCCGCTGGCGATGCCCTGCCGGTCCAGGTTCAGCGCCAGCGTCACCAGGTCGACGTTGCCCGTGCGCTCGCCGTTGCCGAACAGGCAGCCTTCGACGCGGTCGGCGCCGGCCAGCACCGCCAGTTCCGCCGAGGCCACGGCGGTGCCGCGGTCGTTGTGCGGATGCACGCTCAGCACGATGCTGTCGCGCCGCGCCAGGCGGCGGTGCATCCATTCGATCTGGTCGGCATAGACGTTGGCGGTGGTGCATTCCACCGTCGACGGCAGGTTGATGATCATCCTGTTTGCCGGCGTCGGGCGCCAGATCGCGCTGACGGCGTCGCAGACCTCCAGCGCGAAGTCCAGCTCGGCCAGGCTGAAGGTCTCGGGGGAGTACTCGTAGATCCACTCCGTTTCCGGATGCGCGTCGGCCAGGGCGCGGATCTGGCGCGTGCCGGCCAGCGCGATCTCCTTGATCTCGGCGCGGCTCATGCCGAACACGATGCGGCGCCATTGCGGCGCGATCGGGTTGTACAGGTGCACGATGGCGCGGCGCGCGCCGCGCAGTGATTCGAACGTGCGTTCGATCAGATCGGGCCGCGACTGGGTCAGGACCTCGATGGTGACGTCGTCGGGAATGCGGTTTTCCTCGATCAGCTTGCGCACGAAATTGAAGTCGGTGTCGGAGGCCGAGGGGAACGCGACTTCGATCTCTTTCAGGCCCACGGCCACCAATTGCTCGAAAAAGCGCAGCTTGCGCGCCGCGTCCATGGGCTCGATGAGCGCCTGGTTGCCGTCGCGCATGTCGGTGCTCATCCAGATCGGCGGCGCGCTCGGGCGGCGCGCGGGCCATTGGCGTTCGGCGTAGTCGCGGGAAAAGGGCTGGACGGGGCGGTATTTGTGTTGGGGATGGTCGAGCATGAAAACCTCCGGCCGCGCGGCGCGCGGCGTCTGGGGCCGCCGGTCTGCGGCGGCGGTCGGGCAAGGGAGGTGGCGGACGGGCCCGTCAGAGGGCCCGGGGCTGCCGGGCGGCCACGGGGCGCAAGGCCCGGCAACCGCGCGCTAGTCGTAGCGTCGGCAGGACGGCGGCCGCGGCGTGGGCGCGAAGGGCGCGGCAGCTCGGGACGAGGCGGGTATGGGCGTAAAGGCGCGGGCGCGGTGCGGCGGGGCGCGCGTTGGCGCAAAGGCGCCAGGTGTCCGGGACCGCGCGCGCGGCTGTGAGGGCGTCCGATTTCCCGGCCATGCGCGCGCGCCGGCCGCGCATGGCGGCGCAGCGGGCGGCGGGGCAATGGCAGGCAAGAGGCATGATCGGAACGCGGACGACAGGGAAATCGACGGGATTGCGGGCAGGATAGGTACACTGGAAAAGACCGTCTACCGCCGGTTGGACATGAATCATCGAGAAATGGACAAGCCGAAATCGCCCGCCGCCTCCCGATCGCGCAAGCCCGCCGATCTGGACCTGTTTCCGTACGAGTCCTCGCTGCGCCCGGTGGCGGCCCTGGCGGTGGACTACGAGGACGGACATCGCGTGCGTCGCCACCGCCATCGCCGCTCGCAACTGGTGTACGCCATCTCGGGCGTGATGGTGGTGGATACCGACGCCGGTATCTGGGTGGTGCCGCCCACGCGCGGCGTTTGGGTGCCGGCCTGGGTCTCGCACGCCATCCGCATGAGCGGCGAACCGCGCATGCGCACGGTGTTCGTCGAGCCGGGCGCGGCCGCGCACCTGCCCACCGAATGCTGCGTGCTGTCGATCTCGCCGCTGTTGCGCGAGCTGATGGTGGCGGCCGCCGAGGTGCCGCTGGACTGGCAGCCCGGCACCCGCGACGGCCGCCTGATGATGCTGCTGCTGGACGAGCTGAAACAGGAGCCGGTGCTGCCGCTGCACCTGCCGCAGCCGTCCGAGCCGCGCCTGGCGCGCATCTGCCGCGCCATCGTGCGCCACCCCGAGCGCCAGGCGGGCGCGGCCGACTGGGCGCGGGAATTGGGGGTGGATCCCAAGACGGTGCACCGCCTGTTTCTGCGCCACACCGGCATGACCTTCGGCCGCTGGCGCCAGCAGGCGCGGCTGCTGGCGGCGATGGAGCGGCTGGCGCGCGGCGAGCGGGTGCTGGATGTGGCCCTGGATCTGGGCTACGACAGTCCCAGCGCGTTCGCGGCCATGTTCCGCAAGGCCTTGGGCGAGCCGCCCAGCGCCTTCGCGGCGCGCGGCGCGGCGTCCGCCTGATGGCCGCGGCGCGGCCTCGGGGCGGCCTGCGGCCGCTGGCGGCCGGAACCAGCGTATTATTTACCGTTTTGCCGCCCACGCTAATCGCCTGAGACAAGATCATGCCGCACTACCGTTCCCGCACCTCGACCCACGGCCGCAACATGGCCGGCGCCCGCGCCCTGTGGCGCGCCACCGGCATGAAGGACGGAGACTTCGGCAAGCCGATCATCGCGGTGGTCAACTCCTTCACGCAGTTCGTGCCGGGCCACGTGCACCTGCGCGACCTGGGCGCGCTGGTCGCCAAGGAAATCGAGGCCGCCGGCGGCGTCGCCAAGGAATTCAACACCATCGCCGTCGATGACGGCATCGCCATGGGCCACGGCGGCATGCTGTACTCGCTGCCGTCGCGCGAACTGATCGCCGACTCGGTCGAATACATGGTCAACGCGCACTGCGCCGACGCCATGGTCTGCATCTCGAACTGCGACAAGATCACCCCGGGGATGCTGATGGCCGCGATGCGCCTGAACATCCCGGTGGTGTTCGTGTCCGGCGGCCCGATGGAAGCCGGCAAGGTCAAGTCGCCGACCGACGGCAAGGTGATCGCCAAGATCGACCTGATCGACGCCATGATCAAGGCCGCCGATCCCAACGTGTCGGACGCCGACGTGGCCGAAGTCGAACGCAGCGCGTGTCCGACCTGCGGCTCCTGTTCCGGCATGTTCACCGCCAACTCGATGAACTGCCTGACCGAGGCCATCGGCCTGGCGCTGCCGGGCAACGGCACCATCGTCGCCACGCACGCCTGGCGCAAGGGGCTGTTCGAGCAGGCCGGCCGCCTGGTGGTGGACCTGTGCCGCCGCTACTACGTCGAGGAAGACGAATCGGTCCTGCCGCGCAGCATCGCCACCAAGAGCGCGTTCCAGAACGCCATGGCGCTGGACGTGGCCATGGGCGGTTCCACCAACACCGTGCTGCATCTGCTGGCCGCGGCGCAGGAAGCCGGCGTCGACTTCACCATGGCCGACATCGACCGCATTTCGCGCAAGGTGCCGTGCCTGTGCAAGGCCGCGCCGGCCACCGACAAGTACCACATCGAAGACGTGCACCGCGCCGGCGGCATCCTGGGCATCCTGGGTGAACTGGCGCGCGCCGATCTGCTCGACCTGTCCTGCGGCAACGTGCACAGCGGCACGCTGGGCAACGCCATCGCGCAATGGGACGTGGCCGGCGGCGCCGGCGAAGCGGCGCAGAAGTTCTATCGCGCCGCGCCCGGCGGCATTCCCACCACCGTGGCCTTCAGCCAGGACGCGACCTTCCTGACGCTGGACACCGATCGCAAGACCGGCTGCATCCGCAGCAAGGAAAATGCCTACTCCAAGGACGGCGGCCTGGCCGTGCTGTACGGCAACCTGGCCGAGAAGGGCTGCATCGTCAAGACCGCCGGCGTGGATGAATCGCAGTGGGTCTTCACCGGCCGCGCGCGCGTATTCGAAAGCCAGGATGACGCCGTCGAAGGCATCCTGGGCGACAAGGTCGTGCCGGGCGACGTGGTGGTGATCCGCTACGAAGGCCCCAAGGGCGGCCCCGGCATGCAGGAAATGCTGTACCCCACGTCCTACCTGAAGTCCAAGGGCCTGGGCAAGACCTGCGCGCTGTTCACCGATGGCCGCTTCTCGGGCGGCTCGTCGGGCCTGGTGATCGGCCACGCCTCGCCCGAAGCGGCCGAGGGCGGCACCATCGGCCTGGTCGAAGACGGCGACACCATCGAGATCGACATCCCCAACCGCAAGATGCACCTGGCCGTGTCCGATGAGGAGCTGGCCCGCCGCCGCGCCGCGATGAACGCGCGCGCCGATGGCGGCTGGCTGCCGGTGGACCGCGAGCGCGTGGTGTCGCAGGCCTTGCAGGCCTACGCGGCGCTGGCCACTTCGGCCGACCGCGGCGCGGTGCGCGATCTGTCGCAGCTCAAGCAGAAGCGTTGATCGGCCGGCGGTCGATGCAGTGAAAAAGCGGCGCCGCGTGCGCCGCTTTTTTTTGGCGTGCGCTGCGCTGGCGGCAGCGCGCAGCAACATCCCGCCACTGCCGCTTTCGCCACCTCCCGCCTGACCGGGATCGCTGCCCGCGGTGGCCAGATAACCCTGTCATCGGCCGGGCCACCGCGAAATTGCGGCGGCGGCGCGCTATAAAATTCCGCTACTTGTGATCCGGAGTCAAAAATGGCGCTCAATTCCGAAGCCCTGCGCTTGTTCCTGGGCGTGGTCGACGCTGGTTCGATGAGCGCCGCCGCCGAGATGCTGGGCCAGACCGCCTCCGGCGTCAGCCGAGGCCTGTCGCGCCTGGAGGAAGACCTGGGCGTGACGCTGCTGAATCGCACCACGCGGCGCATGGAACTGACCGCCGAGGGCGCGCATTTCCTGCACAAGGCGCGCCAGATCGTGCAGTCGCTGGAAGAAGCCGAGGAATGCATGCGCATCGTCAACCAGCAGCCGGCCGGCCGCCTGCGCGTCGACGCCTCGGTGCCGGTGATGCTGCATTGCGTGGTGCCGCATGTGGCCGACTTTCGCCGCGAGTATCCGGCGATCTCGCTGGAGCTGACCAGCAACGACCGCATCGTCGACCTGATCGAGCACCGCACCGACGTGGCCCTGCGCATGGGGCCGTTGAACGATTCCACGCTGCATGCGCGGCCAATGCGGCCGCGTCCGCGCTGGCTGATGGCCAGCCCCGAGTACCTGGCGCGGCGCGGCGTGCCGCGCACCGTCGAGGATCTTGCCGGGCACGAACTGCTGGGCTTCACCCAGCCGGAAAGCCTGAACGTCTGGCCGCTGCGCCACGCGGGCGGCTCGACCTATCTGGCCACGCCCACGCTGGCCACGTCCAGCGGCGAAACCCAGCGCCACCTGGCGCTGCGCGGCGTGGGCATCGCCTGCCTGTCGGACTTCGTGTCGCGCGACGATCTGATCGAAGGGCGGCTGGTGCGCATCATGGAAGACCTGCACACCGACTACCTGCAGCCGATGCACGCGGTGTACTACCGCAATACGCAGCTATCGCGGCGCATCGCCTGCTTCCTGGATTTCTTCGCCAGTCGGTTGTGAAGCGGGGCGCCCCGCGCGGCCGGGGACGGTCCGCGCGAGACGCCTGGCGCGTTGCCACGGGCTCTAGCCGTGCAGCGCCCGGCCGAAGGCCGCCAGCACCGATTCGTGCAGCGTCTCCGACAGCGTCGGATGCGCGAACACGGTGTGCATCAGGTCTTCCTCGGTGGCTTCCAACGCCGCCGCCACGCCGTAGCCGGCGATCAGCTCTGACGCCTCCGGGTGGATGATGTGCGCGCCCAGCAGCTCGCCGGTGCCGGCATCGAACACCGTCTTCACCAGCCCCTGGTCTTCGCCCATGGCAATCGCCTTGCCGTTGCCGACGAAGGTGAACCTGCCGATGCGGATCTCGCCGCCCGTCGCCTTGGCGTGTTCGCGGGCGCGGGCCTCGGTCATGCCGATGCTGGCGACCTGCGGATGCGAATAGGTGCACGCCGGAATGCGCAGCGGGTCGAGCGCGTGCACCGGCAGGCCGGCGATGGCTTCCGCGCACAGCACCGCCTCGTGGCTGGCCTTGTGCGCCAGCCACGGCGCGCCGGCCACGTCGCCAATGGCGTAGACGCCAGGTTCCGCCGTGCGGCCCAGGCCATCCGTGACGATGTGGGTCTTCTCCACCTTCACGCGGGTCTGCTCCAGGCCCAGGTTCTCGACGTTGCCGACGATGCCGGCCGCGACGATGACGCGCTCGACCTCCAGCTCGATCTGCTTGCCCTGTTGCTCCAGCACGGCCTTGACGCCGGTGGCCGTCAGGCTGGACGACTTGACCGCGCACTGGGTCAGCACGCGGATGCCTTGCTTTTCGAACGCCTTGCGCGCCAGCGCGGATATCTCGGCGTCTTCCTGCGGCAGGATCTCGGCGGTCATGTCGATCAGCGTCACCTGCGCGCCGACCGCGCGGTAGAAGCTGGCGAACTCGGCGCCGATCGCGCCCGCGCCCACCACCAGCAGCGACTTGGGCAGCGCCGGCGGCGTCAGCGCCTGGCGATAGGTCCAGACGCGTTCGCCCACCGGCAGCGCCGGCAGCTCGCGCGCCCGCGCGCCGGTGGCCAGGATGATGTGGCGCGCCGACAGCGTGGCGCCGTTGTCGAGCGCGACGCGGCCGCCGCCGGCCAGCCGGGCGCTCGCGGCGAACACCGTCACGCCGTTCTTCTTCATCAGGTGCGTGACGCCCAGGCCCAGGCGGCCGGCGACCTTGCGCGAGCGCGCCACCATCGCGGCCAGGTCGGGTTGGGCCGCGCCGGCGCCGGTCACGCCGTACTGGTCGGCCTCGCGGCAGGCGCGCAGCACGGTGGCGCTGTGCAGCAGCGCCTTGGTCGGGATGCAGCCCCAGTTCAGGCAGATACCGCCGAGTTCGGCGCGTTCCACCAGCGCGGTCGACAGGCCCAGTTGCGCCGCGCGGATGGCGGCCACGTAGCCGCCGGGGCCGCCGCCCACCACCACCAGGTCAAACGAAGTCTTGGTCATGGCGGGGCTCACAGCAGGATGCGCACGGGGGCTTCGATCAGCGCGCGGAAGGCGGCCAGCCAGCGCGCGCCGACGGCGCCGTCCACCACGCGGTGGTCGGCCGACAGCGTCACGGTCATGACGGTGGCTGCCTTCAGGTCGCCATTGTCGTCCACCACCGGGCGGCGTTCGGCCGCGCCCACCGCCAGGATCGCGGCCTGCGGCGGGTTGATGATGGCGGCGAACTGCTTGATGCCGTACATGCCCAGGTTGCTCACCGTCAGCGAGCCGCCGGTGAATTCCTCGGGCTTCAGGCGATTGACCTTTGCGCGGCCGGCCAGCTCGACGATCTCGGCGGCGATGGCGGACAGCGGCTTGACGTCGGCGTCGCGCACGATGGGCGTGACCAGGCCGCCGTCGGTGGCCACGGCCACGCTGATGTCGGCGCCGGCATGGAATTCGATGGCGTCCTCGTGCCAGCTGGCGTTGACCTCGGGCACCTCGCGCAGCGCCAGCGCGGCGGCGCGCACGATGAAGTCATTGACCGACAGCTTGACCGCGCCGCCCTGGTTGGCCTGGGCGCGCAGGGCCAGCAGCGCGTCCATGCGGCAGTCCACCGTCAGGTAGAAGTGCGGCACCTGCTGCTTGCTTTCGGTCAGGCGGCGGGCGATGGCGCGGCGCATGCCGGAATGCGGCACGCGGCGGCCGGCGGCGCGGCTGGCCTGCGGCGCGGCGGCAACGGGGGCGCGGTC
>NZ_CADIJW010000006.1 GCF_902859745.1 Achromobacter dolens
TTCCCGCATGGTGTGGGCGACCTCGATGCCGGCCAGCACGCCGATGATGCCGTCGAAGCGGCCGCCGCTCATCACGGTGTCGCAGTGCGAGCCGGTGGCGATGGGCTTGCGTTGCGGGTTGCGGCCGGCGCGCGTGCCGATGAGGTTGCCGCCGGCGTCCAGGCGGGAGGCCAGGCCGGCGGCCTCGAACTCGCCGCGCAGCCACTCGCGCGCTTGCAGGAACAGCGGCGAAAAGGCGCGGCGGGTCCAGGGTTGGTCGGGCAGGGTGTAGCGCGACAGGGTCTCGACGCGCGACCACAGGCGCTCGGCATTCAATGGGGGGAAAACGGGTAAGGCGGTGGGCATGGAGATTCCAGGATTTGCATCGGCGATTATGGCATGTGGGATACGGCCGCCATGTTCGCCGCGGCGCGGACGCGCCGCGCCGCCTCGCCTTGCCTCAGGACGCGCGCCAGGCTGGCGGGCGCTTTTCCAGGAACGCGCTGACGCCTTCCCGCGCTTCATCCGACGCACGCACCGCGGCGATGCGTTCGACCGAATCGGCCACCAGCGCGTCATCCAGCGGCCGGCCGGCAAAGTCGCGCACCAGCCGCTTGCTGGCCTGCACTGCCTGCGGGCCGTTGTCGCACAGCGCGCGGCAGACGGCGTCGGCTTCGTCCTGCAGCCGCGCCAGCGGCACGACGTCATGCAGCAGCCCCATGCGATACGCGGCGGCGGCGTCGAAGCGCTCGGCGGTCAGGAAGTAGCGGTTGGCCGCGCGTTCGCCCATGGCGCGGATCACGTAGGGGTTGATGGTGGCCGGCAGCAGCCCCAGGCGCGTTTCCGACAGGCAGAACTGCGCCTGATCGGCGGCGATGGCGACGTCGCAGGCCGCCACCAGGCCCATGCCGCCCGCATAGGCGTCGCCGTTGACCGCCGCCACCACGGGTTTGGGGCAGGACCAGATGGCGCGCAGCATCCGCGCCAGGCGGTCGGCGTCGGCGCGATTGTCGGCGTCGGTCAGCGTGGCCATCCTGCGCATCCAGTTCAGGTCGCCGCCCGCGCAGAACGCCTTGCCCGCGCCGGTCAGCAGCAGCACCCGCACGGCCGGGTCGTCCGCCGCCTCGCGCACCGCCGTGGTCAGCGCCGCGATCAGCGTTTCGTCGAAGGCATTGCGCATGTCCGGGCGGTTCAGCGTCAGGCGGGCGACGGGGCCGTCGCGGTCCACCAGCAGCGGGGTCGGCGTGCTCATGCGGGTCTCCGAATTATTGATAAAGGCTCAACTAATAGCCTGAATCGATGCATTGTTTCCATAGGGTTATACGCCTAAACGACGCACTTATTTTCAGGTTATTGAGTTATCCTCAAAAAAATAATGGAGCGAGACATGAACCCATCCCCCGACGGCGCCGCCGCGGCGTCGCGCTACGCGTCGGTCTTCCGGCCGGGCCTGTTCGACGGCAAGACCGTCATGGTCACGGGCGGCGGCAGCGGCCTGGGGCGCTGCACCGCGCACGAGCTGGCTTCGCTGGGCGCGCGCCTGGCGCTGGTGGGCCGCAAGCCGGAAAAGCTGGAGGCCGCGCGCGATGAACTGGCGCGCATCTATCCCGAGGCCGCGGGCCGCATCACGCTGCACGCCTGCGACATCCGCGGCGAAACCGGCGTGCGGGGTGCGGTGGCCGACGCGCTGGCCGCGCATGGCGCCATCGACGGCCTGTTCAATTGCGCCGGGGGCCAGTTCCCCGCGCCGCTGGACCAGATCAGCTTCAACGGCTGGAACGCGGTGGTGCAGAACAACCTGCATGGCACGTTCCTGATGGCGCGCGAGGTCTATACCCAGCACATGCGCCAGCATGGCGGTGCCATCGTCAACATGCTGGCCGACATCTGGGGCGGCATGCCCGGCATGGGGCATTCCGGCGCGGCCCGCGCCGGCGTCTGGAACCTGACCGAAACGGCGGCCTGCGAATGGGCCCACGCCGGCGTGCGGGTGAACGCGGTGGCGCCGGGCTGGATCGCCTCCAGCGGCATGGACAGCTACGACGAGGACTACCGCGCGGTGTTGCGCGGGCTGGCCGCCAAGGTGCCGTTGCAGCGCTTCGGCACCGAGGCCGAGCTGGCGGCGGCGGTGGTGTTCCTGCTGTCGCCGGCGGCGGCCTTCATCAATGGCAGCGTCATCCGCGTGGATGGCGGCGTGCCCAACGCGCGCCATTCCTGGACGCTGGCGCCGGCCGCGCGCGGCGAAACCTACGACGGCTTTCCTCAGTACGCGCCGCCGTCCTTGTTCTCGGCGGACTGAAGCCGATGCAGGGCGTCTTGCACCTCGCCCCGGAATCGCGCCAGCGCCAGCGCGTCGCGGCGCGGCGGCTGCAGCGCCTGCCACAGGAAGTCGACCAGTTGGTCGGCGGTGGCCGCCACGTCGACCCGCGTTCCGCGCAGGATGGCGTCCCACAGCACGTGTTCCATCGGGCCATAGATGGCCGAGCGCAGCAGGCGCAGCGGCATGTCCTCGCGGATGTGGCCGTCGGCCTGGCCTTGCGCCAGGATGCGCATCAGCGGCGCGGTGTAGCGCCGCTGCAGGCCGGCATAGATCTCGCCGAAATCGTCGTTGCGGGCCCGGCCTTCGGACAGGATGAAGGCGCACAGTCCGGTGCCCTCGGCCAGCAGGTGGCGCAGGTGCGCATGCACCAGGTAGTGCAGTTGGGCCCGCGCGCCCTGCACGTGCGGCAGGTAGTCCTCGACCTTGGCGATGATCTCGTCGTACCAGTCGCTGATGACGCGCACGCACAGCTCGCGCTTGCCGCCGAAGTAGGTGAACACCGTGCCTTCGGACACGCCCAGCCGCTGCGCGATCTCGGTGGTGGTGGCGGCCTGGAAGCCGGCCTCGGAAAACACCTGCCGCGCGACCCGCAGGATGTCCCGTATCCGTTGCTCGGACTTCGCGCTGGCCGGCGGGCGGCGCATCGGGACGGCGGCGGTTTTTTCCATGGGGGCGGCGGGGCGATGGGAAGTGGCCAGGGCTTACTATCATAACGACCCGCGGCGCCGCGCCTCAAAGCCCCCGCCACGAATACAAAAGAACAGCGAACACAAGAACCGCGACACGGAGACCCGAGCATCATGCTGTCCAGAACCGAAACCTACGCGCAGTTGGCGTCTTCCTTCCAATGGCGCGTGCCGGCGGCCTACAACATCGGCGTGGACGCCTGCGACAAGTGGGCCGACGGCAGCGGCCGGCTGGCGCTGATCCACGAGAAAAGCGACGGCAGCCAGACGCGCTACAGCTTCGACGACATCAAGGCGCGCGCCAATCAGTTGGCCAACGCGCTGCGGCGCCAGGGCGTGCGGCGCGGCGACCGGGTGGCGGTGTACCTGCCGCAGGCGCCCGAAACCGCCGTGACCCACATCGCCGTGTACAAGCTGGGCGCGGTGGCGGTGCCGCTGTTCACCTTGTTCGGCGTCGACGCGATCCAGTACCGGCTGGCCGACAGCGGCGCCGCCGCGCTGGTCACCGACGCCGAGGGCTGCCGCCGCCTGCGCGAGATCCGCGCCACGCTGCCGGCCCTGCGGACGGTCTATTGCGTCGACGGTCCGGGCGAGGGCGGGGCGCTGCCGTTTCACGCCTCGCTCGACGCCGAATCCGCGCAGTTCGAAGCCGAACCCACCGCGGCCGACGACCCGGCCGTCATCATCTACACGTCGGGCACCACCGGCAAGCCCAAGGGCGCGCTGCACGCCCACCGCGTGCTGCTGGGCCACCTGCCGGGCGTGGAGATGTCGCACGAATTCTTTCCCGAGCACGCCACGCTGATGTGGACGCCGGCCGACTGGGCCTGGATCGGCGGCCTGCTGGACGTGCTGCTGCCGGCCTGGCACCACGGCGTGCCGGTGCTGGCGCGGCGCTTCGAGAAATTCGACGGCGCCGCGGCCTTCGACCTGATGGCGCGCCATGGCGTCACCCACACCTTCCTGCCGCCCACCGCGCTCAAGATGATGCGCGGCGTGGCCCATCCGCCCGCGCCCGGCGCGCTGGCGCTGCGTTCGGTGGCCAGCGGCGGCGAATCGCTCGGCGCCGAGCTGATCGACTGGGGCCGCCGGGTGCTGGGCGTGACCATCAACGAGTTCTACGGCCAGACTGAATGCAACATGCTGGTGTCATCGTGCTCATCCCTGTTCGAGCCGCGCATCGGCAGCATCGGCCGCGCCGCGCCCGGCCACCGGGTCGCCATCGTGGACGAGCAGGGCGCCGAAATGGCCGATGGGCAGGAAGGCAATATCGGCGTATTGCGGCCCGATCCGGTGATGTTCCTGGGCTACTGGAACAACCCGCAGGCCACCGCCGAGAAATTCGCCGGCGATTACCTTCTGACCGGCGACATGGGCGTGCGCGACGCCGACGGCTTCATCCGCTTCGTCGGCCGCAACGACGACGTCATCACCAGCGCCGGTTACCGCATCGGCCCCGGCCCCATCGAAGACTGCCTGCTCGGCCACCCCGCGGTGCGCATGGCGGCCGTGGTGGGCGTGCCCGACGCCGAGCGTACCGAGGTGGTGATGGCCTACGTGGTGCTGCACGACGGCGTGGCCGGCGACGAGGCGCTGGTCAAGGCGTTGCAAGCGCACGTGCGCACCCGGCTCGCGGCCCACGAGTACCCGCGCCGCATCCGCTTTGTAACCAGTTTGCCGACCACGGCCACCGGCAAGATCATCCGCCGCTCGCTGCGCGACGGCAGCTATGCATGAGTCCTGGCGGCGCGGCGAAAACCGGGCGACAAACCCGGTGACAAACTCGTCCGTTTGGTCGGGTTGACGGCCTGCCCGGCGCTGCAAGTATGATGGCGCAAACATGTATACGGCCCCAGTCAAACGGGGCCGTATCGCCATTAGCCTTAGTATGGAGATAACCCTGATGAATAAACCCTTGGACGGGGGCCTGGCGGCCTTGAACGTACCCGCGTACGTCAAGCATCGCGGCCTGATCGACTGGGTCGCCAGCGTCGTGGCGCTGGCCAAGCCGGACCGCGTCGAATGGTGCGATGGTTCGCAGGAAGAATACGATCGCCTGTGCGAACAGATGGTCCAGGCCGGCACCATGCGCCGCCTCAATCCGGCCAAGCGGCCCAATTCCTTCCTGGCCTGTTCCGACCCGTCGGACGTGGCGCGCGTCGAAGACCGCACCTTCATCTGCTCCGACCGTCCCGAGGACGCCGGCCCGACCAACAACTGGGCCGACCCGGCCGAAATGCGCGCCACCCTCAACGGCCTGTTCGACGGCGCCATGCGCGGCCGCACGCTGTACGTGGTGCCGTTCTCGATGGGTCCGCTAGGTTCGGACATCGCCCACATCGGCGTCGAGCTGTCAGACAGCCCGTATGTCGTGGTCAACATGCGCATCATGACGCGCATGGGCAAGCAGGTCTACGATGTGCTCGGCGCCGACGGCGACTTCGTGCCGTGCGTGCACTCGGTCGGCAAGCCGCTGGCCGCCGGCGAGGCCGACGTGGCCTGGCCCTGCAACGCCACCAAGTACATCGTTCACTTCCCCAAGAGCCGCGAGATCTGGAGCTTCGGCTCGGGCTACGGCGGCAATGCGCTGCTGGGCAAGAAGTGCTTCGCGCTGCGCATCGCCTCCACCATGGGCCGCGACCAGGGCTGGCTGGCCGAACACATGCTGATCCTGGGCGTGACCTCGCCCAAGGGCCGCAAGTACCACGTCGCCGCCGCGTTCCCGTCGGCCTGCGGCAAGACCAACTTCGCCATGCTGATCCCGCCGCAGGGCATGGACGGCTGGAAGGTCACCACCATCGGCGACGATATCGCCTGGATCAAGCCGGGCGCCGACGGCCGCCTGCACGCCATCAACCCCGAGGCCGGCTATTTCGGCGTGGCCCCGGGCACCAGCGAGCAGACCAACTTCAACGCCATGGCCACGCTCAAGGCCAACGTCATCTTCACCAACGTCGCCCTGACCGACGACGGCGACGTCTGGTGGGAAGGCATGACCGACACGCCGCCCGCGCACCTGATCGACTGGCAGGGCCAGGACTGGACGCCCGCCATTGCCCGCGAGACCGGCCGCAAGGCCGCCCACCCCAACGCGCGCTTCACCGCTCCGGCGGCGCAGTGTCCGTCGATCGACCCCGAATGGGAAAACCCGCAGGGCGTGGTGATCGACGCCTTCATCTTCGGCGGCCGCCGCTCCACCACCGTGCCGCTGGTGACCGAGGCGCGCAACTGGGTCGAAGGCGTCTACATGGCCGCCACCATGGGCTCGGAAACCACCGCCGCCGCCGTCGGCCAGCAGGGCGTGGTGCGGCGCGATCCGTTCGCCATGCTGCCGTTCTGCGGCTACAACATGAGCGACTACTTCACGCACTGGCTCAAGCTCGGCAAGCAGCTCGAAGCCGCCGGCGCCACGCTGCCGCGCATCTACTGCGTCAACTGGTTCCGCAAGGGTCCGGACGGCAAGTTCGTCTGGCCCGGCTTCGGCGAGAACATGCGCGTGCTGCGCTGGATGCTGGGCCGCATCGACGGCCAGGCCGGCGGCGTCGACCAGGTGTTCGGCATCTCGCCCAGCTACCAGGACATCGACTGGACCGGCCTGGAATTCAGCCCCGACAAGTTTGAACAGGTCATGTCGGTCGACGACGGCGCCTGGCGCGACGAACTGGCGCTGCACGACGAGCTGTTCGGCCAACTGGCCCAGGGCCTGCCCGAGGACCTGCCCGCCGCCAAGGCCCGGATCGAAGGCCGTCTGGCCGCCTGAGCCTGCCGCGCCGCGGGCGGCCACGCCTAAGCCGGCCGCACCTCAGCCGGCCGCGCCCGACCCCAAACCCGCGCAGGGTGACGTGCGCGGGTTTTTTACGGCACAATCGTTCCATGCACCTCGACGCCGAAGACCTCGCCAAGATCACCGAACTGACCCTGGCCCACTACGAAGAAAGCGCCCAGTCCTTCGAGGCCGGCACGCGCGACCACGACGTCAGCCAGAACATCGCCGCGCTGCTGCGCCATATCGACGGCGAGCCGCCCTACGACATCCTCGACCTCGGCTGCGGCCCCGGCCGCGACCTCAAGACCTTCGCCGCCCTTGGCCACCGCCCCGTCGGCCTGGACGGCACCCCCAGCTTCGTCGCCATGGCCCGCGCCGCCAGCGGCCGCGAAGTCTGGCACCAGGACTTCCTGCGCCTGCAACTGCCCGCGGCCCGCTTCGACGGCATCTTCGCCAACGCCGTCCTGTTCCACGTCCCCACCCAGGAACTGCCCCGCGTCCTGCGCGACCTGCGCGCCACCCTCAAACCCGGCGGCGTCCTCTTCAGCTCCAACCCCCGCGGCGGCAACCAGGAAGGCTGGAACCGCGGCCGCTACGGCGCCTACCACGACCTGGCCGGCTGGCGCACCCTGCTGCAAGCCGCGGGCTTCGAAGAGCTCGAACACTACTACCGCCCCGACGGCCTCCCTCGCGAACAACAACCCTGGCTCGCCAGTGTATGGAGAAGGGCGGACTGACCGCACGACGCGATACACGCGTCACCTTCCGCTCCCCGCATCGGTGAAATGGCCAACCTCTCTCTATCTCCCAGCAAGTTGCGGAAGATGGATATGCATCGATCACCGGCGCGCAGCGCATTCGCCACCCCCTCAAACGCCTGGACGCCAATCTTGGCCGCCCGCGCGGCCAGGATTGGCAGCCCTGAAAATTCCCTTCCCTGACCACAGGTCCTGCAGCGCGACAGACCAAGACGCACGTAGCCCCTCGGGCGGGCGCAGTCGGTGGCGGGCAACCTCGATGCGCCCGCGGGAATCTGAAGGCAGTCGCCGCAGGCGACAACGAAGATGACAACGGGGCAGTCCGGAGCGAACGCTCCGGACCGCAATCGTGGGCGCCCGCCACCGACTGCGCCCGCCCGAGGGGCAGCCTACGAAGCAGAGCCGGCCTACGAAGCCCATCACCCTGACCACCCCCTTCCCAGGCGAACAAAGCAAAGCAAAAACCGGATACCCACCGCAGCCACCGGCCATCCCCCCCTGACGGCCATCAACCCCCCCCGCAATACCCGCACTCCCCGGATACCCACCGCCAAATCCGGCTACCCCCCAGCAAGCGCCCAGCCGCAACATCCGCCTCACGATCTCAGCAATCCAGGAGGCAAGCAAATGAAGGGACTGGCCCAAAAAACCGCCATCGTCACCGGCGGCGCCACGCTGATCGGCGCCGGCGTCGTCGCCGCGCTGCGCGCCAACGGCGTGCGCGTCGCCATCTTCGACATCGACGCCGACGGCGCCGCCCGCGTCGCCGCCACCGACCCCGACGGCATCCGCGCCTGGCCGCTCGACATCACCGACGACGCGCAACTGGCCCGCGCCGTCGCCGAGGTCGCCGTCCACTTCGGCCGCATCGATTACCTGGTAAACCTCGCCGCCACCTACCTCGACGACGGCGCCGCCTCCGGCCGCGCCGACTGGCTGCGCGCCCTGGACATCAACGTCGTCAGCGCCGTCATGGCCGCCCGCGCCGTGCATCCGCACCTGGTGGCCGCCGGCGGCGGCGCCATCGTCAACTTCACCAGCATCTCGTCGCGCGTGGCGCAGACCGGCCGCTGGCTCTACCCGGTCTCCAAGGCCGCCTTGCTGCAGGTCACCCGCAGCCTGGCGATGGACTACGCCGGCGACCGCATCCGCGTCAATTCCGTGTCGCCCGGCTGGACCTGGTCGCGGGTCATGGACGAACTGACCCAGGGCGACCGCGCCAAGACCGATCGGGTCGCCGCCGACTTCCACCTGCTGGGCCGCGCCGGCGATCCGGCCGAAGTGGCCGAGGTGGTCGCCTTCCTGCTGTCGGACCACGCCAGCTTCGTCACCGGCGCCGACTACGCCGTCGACGGCGGCTACTCCGCCATGGGCCCCGAACAGGCCCGTCCCGCCATCCCGCGCCTGGCCGAATAAGGCCGGCCTCACCGCTCATCGGCCCGCCAGGATCCCGGCGGACCCGCACACCAAACAGGAGAAGCATCATGCGTCGAATCGCGATCGTCGGAGGCGGGCAGGCCGGCCTGCCGTTGGCCCTGGGCCTGCTGGACAAGGGCTACGAGGTGACCGTGGTCACCAACCGCGAGCCGGATGACATCCGCCGCGGCAAGGTCATGTCCAGCCAATGCATGTTCGATGCCTCGCTGCAGATCGAGCGCGACCTGGGCCTGAATCAGTGGGAAGCCGACTGTCCGCCGGTCGAAGGCATCGGCCTGGCCGTGCCGCACCCCGAGCGCCCCGGCCACAAGCTGATCGACTGGGCCGCGCGCCTGGACCGCCCGGCGCAGGCGGTGGACCAGCGCATCAAGATGCCGGCCTGGATGGAATTGTTCGCCGCCCGCGGCGGCCGCCTGCTGATCCAGGATGGCGGCGTGGCCGAGCTGGAGCTGCTGGCCGCCTCGCATGACCTGGTGCTGCTGGCCGCCGGCAAGGGCGACGTGGTCAGGCTGTTCGAGCGCGACACCGCGCGCTCGCGCTTCGACCAGCCGCAGCGCGCGCTGGCGTTGACGTACGTGCACGGCATGCGCCCGGCGCCGGTGTTCTCGCGGGTCGCCTTCAACCTGATTCCCGGCGTTGGCGAGTACTTCGTGTTTCCTGCGCTGACCCTGAGCGGCCCCTGCGAAATCATGGTGTTCGAAGGCGTGCCGGGCGGCCCGATGGACTGCTGGCGCGATATCAAGACGCCGCAGGACCATCTGGCCAGGAGCCTGGACATCCTGCGCACCTTCCTGCCCTGGGAGGCCGAGCGCTGCGCATCGGTCGAACTGACCGACGCCAACGGCATCCTGGCCGGCAGCTTCGCGCCCACGGTGCGCAAGCCGGTCATGACCCTGCCGTCCGGCCGCCTGGTGTTCGGCCTGGGCGACGCCGTGGTCACCAACGACCCCATCACCGGCCAGGGCTCGAACAACGCCACCAAGGCCTGCGCCGTCTACCTGGAGGCGATCCTGGCGCGCGGCGACCAGCCCTTCACCGCCGACTGGATGCGGCAGACCTTCGAGCGCTTCTGGGACTACGCCAGCGCCGTGGTCGACTGGACCAACTCGATGCTGCTGCCGCCGCCGCCGCATCTGCTGCACCTGCTGCAGGCCGCCGGCGACGCGCCCGCGCTGGCCAGCGCCATCGCCAACGGCTTCAACCATCCGCCCAACTTCTTTCCGTGGTGGACCGACGCCACCGCCTGCGAGGCCTTCATCGCCGAAAAATCCACTCGGGCGGCGGCGTGATGGCGGCCCTGGACTGGGGCAGCACCGACCTGCATCCGAAGGTCCTGCGCGGCGTGCTGGGCAGCTACCCGACCGGCGTGGCCATCGTCGCCACGCGCTGTCCGGACGGCCGCAAGGTCGGGCTAACCATCAACTCCTTCGCCTCGCTGTCGCTCGATCCGCCGCTGGTGCTGTGGAGCCTGGTGAACCGCTCGCCCAACCTGGCTGCATTCCGCGACTGCGACCACTTCACCATCAGCGTGCTGGCCCGCGGCCAGGAGGCGCTGGCGCGGCGCTTCGCCGATCCGGCGGTGCCCGACAAGTTCGAAGGCGCCGAGCTGCACGAGGTGCCCGAGGGCGTGCCCGCCATCGCCGGCGCCGTGGCCACGCTGGTCTGCGCCAACGACCAGCAGAGTCCGGCGGGCGACCACCTGCTGCTGTTCGGCCGGGTGCTGCGCGTGGCCAGCCTGGAGGCCACGCCGCTGGTGTTCCATGCGGGGCGCTTCACGGCGCTGACCCTATGATGCCCTTATCTTCCGCCTCCGACGCCCAGATCATCGTGGTGGGCAGCGGCATGAATTCGCTGGTGTGCGCCGCGCTGCTGGCGCAGCGCGGCAAATCGGTGCTGGTGCTGGAGCGCAACGACCGCCTGGGCGGCTGCATCCGCACCGAGGAACTGTTTCCCGGCTACCGCCATGACGTGCTGTCGAGCTGGTATCCGCTGTTTGTCGGCGGTCCCGCCTACGCCGCCCTCAAGCCGGCCCTGCAGGCGGCCGGCCTGGAATTCGCCCAGTGCGACTACGCCACCGGCCTGGCGCTGCCCGACGGCAGCGGCATCGCCCTGAAGCAGGACATCGCGGACAGCGCGCGGCGCCTGGACGCGTGGGCGCCCGGCGACGGCGCCGCGTTCGGCGCCATGGCGCAACGCCTGTTCGGCGAAGACGCCGCGCTGACCTTCGGCCTGCTGGGCCAGAACCCCTATGGCGCCGGCATGCTCAAGCTGCTGTTCGGCGAGTGGCGCCGGCGCGGCCTGGACGGGCTGATGGCGTTCGCCGCCGATTCGCTGGAGAGCTTTCGCCGCTGGTCGGACCGTGAATTGCAATCCGACGCGGCGCGCGCGCTGATCGCGCCCTGGGTGCTGCACACCGGCCTGGGACCGGACGACGCCTGTTCGGCGCTGATCGGCAAGCTGACCTTCGCCGCGGTGGTGGCCGGCGGCATGCCGGTGGTCAAGGGCGGCAGCCAGGGCGTGGTGGACGCCCTGGTCAAGGTCATCGAGCACCACGGCGGCCGGTTGCGGACCGGCGCCGCCGTCGAACGCATCCTGACGCATGGCGAAGGCCGCCGCCGGCGCGCCGTCGGAGTCGTGGCCGCCGGCCGCGAGTACCGCGCCGGCGAGGCCGTGGTCTGCAACGTCACGCCCGGCCAGTTGTACGGCACGCTGCTGCCCGACGCGCCCGAGCCGGTGCGGCGCCGCGCCGCCGGCTACCGCCATGGCCGCGGCGGCATGCAGATCCATTTCGCGCTCGACGCGCCGCCCGGCTGGCGCACGCCCGAACTGCGCCACGTGCCGCTGGTGCACCTGACCGAGAGCATGGAGCAGGTCTGCGCGTCGGTCACCGAGGCCAACAACGGCCTGTTGCCGGCGCGGCCCACGCTGGCCATCGGCCAGCCGGTCGCCGTCGATCCGTCGCGCGCGCCGGCCGGCGGCTGGATCCTGTGGGTGCAGATGCAGGAGCTGCCGGTGCGCGTCAAGGGCGATGCCGCCGGCCTGATCGACACGCCCGCCGACGGCCGCTGGACCGAGGCCCTGCGCGAGGCCGTCGCCGATCGCGTGCAGGCGCGGCTGGAGCCGGTCATGCCCGGCCTGGCGCAACGCATCGTCGGCCGCCGCAGCTACTCGCCGGCCGACCTGGAGGCGCTGAACTGCAACCTGGTGGGCGGCGATCCTTACGCGGGCATCTGTTCGCCCGACCAGTTCTTCTGGCTGCGCCCGTTCGCCGGCAGCCAGGGCGCGCGTGGCCACCGCACGCCGCTGCGCAACCTTTTCCACATCGGCGCCGCCACCCACCCGGGTCCCGGACTGGGCGGCGGTTCCGGCTATCTCGTCGCACAACATCTCGCGCCCCGCGGGGGCAGGAGCGGAACATGAAGAGACACCTGACACGCCGGCTGGCTTGCGCCGCGGCATTGGCGCTGGCCGGCGGCGTGGCGCAAGCCACCGAAGGCGGCGGCCTGGGCATCTATCCGGACGGCCTGGAGAACTTCATGTCGGGCGCGCTGCCGCCGCCCGGGGTGCACATGCTGGTCTACGGCGGCGGCGCGCGCTACGACAAGCTGCGCGGCAACGACGGCGAGCGCCTGCCGGTGCCGGACTTCAAGGTCGACGTCAACGTGCTGGCCCCGCGCCTGATCTGGGTCACGCCGCAGCAGGTGCTGGGCGGCCAACTGGCCTTCCATGCCATCGCGCCGCTGCTGGACGTGACCTTCAAGGCCGGCGGCCAGCGTTACCGCAGCACCGGCCTGGGCGACATGACGCTGGGCGTGGCGCTGGGCTATCACCTGTCCGAATCGCTGCACTACGTGGTCGGCCTGGACATGTACGCGCCCACCGGCGAATACGACCGCAAGGACCCGTCCAGCCTCGGCAAGAACTACTGGACCGCCCAGCCCGTGTTCGCGCTCAGCCGCATCAGCCCGGACGGCTTCAATGCCGATCTGAAGCTGATGTACGACTTCAACTTCCGCAACACCGCCACCGACACCCGCTCGGGCCAGGCCATCCACGCCGACTACGCGGTGGGTTGGGGCGTGGGCAAGGGCTGGGTGCTGGGCGTGGGCGGGCATGCCTTCCAGCAGGTCACCGACGACAACGGCCCCAACAGCGCCGCCGGCCGCGCCCGCGCCTTCGGCGTGGGGCCGTCGGTGCGCTACATGAACGACCGCGGCTGGCTGTTCACCGCCAAGTGGCAGCAGGAATTCCAGGTCAAGAACCGGCCGGAGGGCGCGCAGTTGTACGTCAAACTGGCCATTCCGTTCTAGGGCCCGCGCCCGGCTCCTTTCAGGATAGACAGGCCCTGGGGCTGCGTGCGGCGGGCCGGCCCGGCAGCGGGCCCGCCGCGGGGAAAGGGGGCGATGGCAAGGCGGGCGCCGGCCGCCCGCCGCCGCGAATGGGCTAGACTCAAGGCTCTCTTCGTTTCAAGCAGCCATCCATGATTGTCAAAGCCTTGCGTGCCGGTGTGGGTCAACTGATTGTCCTGGGCGATGCGCTGACGCGCCCGCGCCCGCGGCAACGCTCGGCCCAAGGCCAGGCCGCCGTCGACCGCGAGGCGGCCGCGCTGTCGCTCTACCAGTTCCATGCCTGCCCGTTCTGCGTCAAGACGCGGCGCGCCATCCACCGCCTGAACGTGCCCGTGGCGCTGCGCGATGCCAAAGGGGATCCCCAGGCGCGCGCCGAATTGCAGGCCGGCGGCGGCAAGGTCAAGGTGCCGTGCCTGCGCATCGAGGAAGCGGGCGGCACGCGCTGGATGTACGAGTCCAGCGACATCATCGCCTACCTTGAACAACGCTACGCGAACGTGGCCTGACGCGGCGGCTCCATGACACGCCCCGCCCGCCTGACTGTTCTCGTCCTGTGCGCGTCGGTGGCGCTGGCGGGTTGCGACTCGTCGCTGCCGCCGCCGCCCGCCGGGTCCAGGCTCACGGCGGAAACCCTGGCCACCCAGGAAACGCCGCCCGAACGCCAGTTCAAGGGCACCTTGGCGGGCAAGCCCATCCACCTGCTCATGCATGAATGCAAGGTCTACAAGGTGGAACCGGCGGAAGGCGATAACGTCGCCTGGACGCAGGTGCTTGAAGGCGATTTCTCCCTGTTGCCCACACTCTGCGTGCGCCAGGAACTGACGGCGGGCAAGGGCTTCGTGCAGGCCTTCATCGGCCGCCAGGCGTTCGGCGCCGGCGGCTGCTGCGCCGGCACCCCGGAATACCGCTCGACCGACGGGCTGACCTGGAAGCCGCGCTGAACGCCACGCTGAACGTCGCACTGAACGCCACGTTGAATGCCGAACGGAATGCCGCAATGAACGCCGTCAGCGTGAGCGGACGATCGTTTGCGATTGGCCATCCCCAGGGTTGTCTGAACGCAGGGCCTGGCCAGTCCTGACAAAGTTGCCGCTTCAGCCGTGCAGCCGCACGTGCCGCGTCAGCCGTGCCGGCGCACGCTCTGGCTGGGGCTTTCGCCGTAACGCGCCTTGTAGCCGGCGCTGAAACGTCCCAGGTGCGCAAAACCCCAGCGCAACGCCACGCCCGCGACGTTCTGGCATTCGCCTGACAGCAGTTCGGCGCGCGCCCGCTCCATGCGCAGATCGCGCAGATAGTGCATGGGGCTGATGCCCAGGAATTCCTTGAAGCCGGCATACAGGCTGCGCACGCTGACTCCCGCGATGCGCGCCAACTGCTCGGCGCTGACCGGCTCGTGCGCATGCGCCTGCAAGTAATCCTGCACGCAGCGCACGTGGCGCGGCAGCACCGCGCCGCGGCGGCCCGCGGGCGTGGCGCTGTAGTTGTGGGGCAGGGCGGACAGCAGCGTCGCCGCCACCAGTTGTTCCATCTGGTGCACGATCAGCTTGTGCTCGGCCAGGTCGGCGTGCTGCGAGGAACAGTCCAGCAGATACGCCATCAGGCAGCGCCAGGCCGGACACTCGCGCCAGCGGAACCCCAGTTGGAAGCGCAGCGGCCGATCCAGCGTACAGCCCAGGTGGCCCACCAGGGTGCGTTCCAGCAGGGAGCGGCCCACCCGCAACATGAACTGGTCGTTGTCGTCGGCCCAATGCATCGCCAAGTCGTCATCCGGGCTCACCACCGATGCCACGTCCGGGGTCGAATCCACCCGCTGCGGCCCGCTCTCGATCAGCGCGGCGCCCGACAGCGGCATCTGCACCAGGAAGAAGTCCTCCAGCGGGCCCGGCCGGATCTCGACGTTCGCGCCGTAGCGCAGCCGGTTCAGCGATACTTCGCCCAGCGGCTGGTGATGCATGCGCGCATTCAGGCGCTGCGTCGATCCGACCACGCCCAGGTGGTGCGGCCGCATCACGCGGCCCACCATGGCGCGTGCTTCGTCCAGGTCGCCCGAGGCGAACAGTTGCTGCGCGGGTGTCGCCAGGATGGTGTCGATGCGCCACCCCGCGGCGCCGGCCATGGCCCCGGCGGCCGCGCGCGGCCCGGCGGCTTGCCATGATGTCTCGGCATCGGACTGCGTCGTGTTCAGCATGGCCGGGATTCCTTGCTCAGGTCCTGATGTCCGGCGGGCAGCGGCCGCCGGTTCCCCTGGCGGCCACGTCCGTGGCGCGCCTTTATGATGGTCCTCATAGTAAAACGCCGCGCCCCGCGCGGGACTGCTGGAAAACCCGTCCCGGCGGGCATGGGGCTATCCGTTTTTGGCGCTGGCTGTCCAGGGCGTGCGGGAAAACGTCCGGCGCCGGCCGGCCGTCAACGCTCGAGGCAGATGGACACCGGTTCGGTCAGCCGGCGGGCTGGCGCGGGAACCCGCCCGCGCCAGCCCTCGAACCGCCTACTTATCGAGCCAGGGCGCTTCCTTCCAGAGCGCCTGGAATTCCGCTTCGCCGGCCGCCAGTTCCTTGGCGTACTCCGGGGGCGCCAGATAACGCAGCGGCGCGAACATGTCCCTGGCCTTGGCCTGGAACTCCGGATCGTCCACCGTGCGTTTCACGGCGGCGACGAGCTTGGCGCGCACGTCGTCGGGCAAGCCCTTGGGCGCGGCCAGTCCTCGCAGCGACGCCAGTTCGAAATCGAAGCCCTGTTCCTTGAAGGTAGGCACGTCCGGCAGCGCCGCCGAACGCGTCTTGCCCATCTGCCCCAGCATGCGCAATGGGGTGCCGCCTTTCTGGTACTGCAGCGCTTCGCCCACGTTGATGGCGCCGATCGTGATCTCGCCGCTGGCCAGCGCGCCCCGCACCTCGCCCGCGCCCTTGTAGGGGATGTGGCTGAGCTTGCTGCCGGACACGCGTTCGAAGCGCAGCATGGCCAGGTGGTCGTCGGAGCCCGTGCCGGTGGTGCCCACCGTGACCTTGCCCGGGTTCTTCTTGGCGTAGGCGGACAGGTCGGCCAGGGTCTTGATCGGGTTGTCGTTCAGCACCGAAAACGCGCCGGGATCGTCGATCAGGTTGCCCAGCAGATCGAAGCTGCGCCAGGTGAAGCTGGTCTTGCGTTCGATGGGAATCGTCAACAGGTTCGGCGTGTTGATGAAGCCGATGGTGTAGCCGTCGGGCTGGGCTCGCGCCAGCTCCGAGAAACCAATCGCGCCGCCCGCGCCGGGGCGGTTCAGCACGACGATGCGGGCATCGCCGCCCAGGTATTTCTGCAGATAGGGCGCCATCATGCGGGCCACCAGGTCGGTGCCGCCGCCCGGCCCGTAAGACACGATCAGGTTGATCGGATGTTCGGGGTAGCCGGCCGCTTGCGCGCCGCCGCTGAACAGGGCGGCGCCCGCCAGCAAGGCTGCCAGCGCGCGCAGCGTCCCGCGTTTATTGTGTTTTTGCATGGTTTGTCTCCTTGGTATGTGGCCGGGGCCTGCCTGCATCGTGCGTTGCGATGCCGGCGATGGCTCAAGCCGTGTAGTCATGCTAGATTTGCGATGCGTTCGGCCGCCAGCGGCCAGACCTCCGGATTGACGAGTTGCGGTGGGCGTTCGCCGCGCAGCATCGCAACGAGCTGCGTGGCCGATGAACGGGCGACGTTGCGCCGGGCTTCGTGGGTGACGCCGGCGGTGTGGAAGGTGGCGACGACGTTGGGCAGGCCCAGCAGCGGGGCGTCGCGTTCGGGCGGCTCCTGTTCCCAGACGTCCAGCCCGGCGCCGCGCAGATGCCCGGCGCGCAGCGCGTCGTGCAGTGCCGCTTCGTCGTGGATGCCGCCGCGCGCGGTCGAGAGGAACACCGCATCGCGTTTCATGGCCGCGAAGGCCTTGGCGCCGAACAGGCCGCGCGTGGAGGCGTCCAGGGGGCAATGCAGCGACACCACGTCGGACCGCGCCAGCAACTCGTCCAGCGACACCGGCTCGGCGCCGCGGTCGCGGATGGCGTCGGCGGACAGCAGCGGATCGTGCGCGATCACGCGCAGGCCGAAGCCGCGCGCAATGCGGGCGACGCTGGTGCCGATCTTGCCGATGCCGACCAGGCCGAGGACGAGGCCATGGATTTCATGGCCCATGAGATCCTCGCGCGTGAAGCCGGCATCGTGGCGCAGGCGCTGGTGCGATTCCACCACGCGCCGCTGCACGGCGAGCAGCAGCGCGTACGTGTGCTCGGCCACAGATTCCGCGTTGCCGCCCGCCTGGTTGACCACGGCGATGCCCGCCGCGGTGCAGGCCGCCACGTCGATGGTGTCGTAGCCCGCGCCACCGGACGAGACGCACACCAGGTCCGGACATTGCGCGATCAGGTCGGCATTGACGAACCATTGCCGCGGCAGTTCGTCCTTGGCCGCGGAAACGTGATACGCATGGGCCGACTTCAGGCCGGCCAGCGTGCGCGCATCGTCGCCCCTTGCCGGCAGCACCGACAGCGAGACGCCGGGCGCGGCGCCGATGATCTCGTCGAACACCGGATTGAGCCAGAGGTCCAGGCGGCAGAGCCGGGTGGTCTGGGTGGAAGACGCCGCGCTCACAGCACGCCCCGCGCCTTGAGCGTGGCGTCGACCCAGGCGCGGTCCAGCGCGCCGCGCGCGATGTCCTCCAGCACGCGGGCTTCCGCCGCGGCGATCGCGCGCACGCGCTCCGCGATGGCGGGGGCCTCGTCGGGACGGATGGCCAGCAATCCGTCGGCATCGCCCACCAGCAGGTCGCCGGGCAGGACCACCATGCCGTCGATCGCGATCGGCACGTTGATGGCGCCGGGGCCGTCCTTGTAGGGACCGCGATGCGCGACCCCGCGCGCATAGACGGGAAAATCGCCCGCGCCGATCGTTTCGCTGTCGCGGATGGCGCCGTCGATCACGAAGCCGGCCAGCCCGCGTCGGGCGGCCCAGCCAACCATGATCTCGCCGATGATGGCGTTGTTCATGTCGCCGCCGGCATCGACCACGATCACGTCGCCCGGCTCGGCGGAATCGATCGCCTTGTGCACCATCAGGTTGTCGCCCGGCCGCGTGCGCACGGTGTAGGCGCGGCCGAGGATGCGGCGCGAGCGATGCATCGGGCGCAGGGCCGAGGTGCCGGTCGCGCGGCTCATCGCGTCGCTGATGTTGGCCACGGCCAACGCCTGATAGGCCGCGAGCGTTTCGCGGCTGGGGCCGGCGGGGCATGCCTGCAGGGTGAATCCGAACTCCGACATGGCGCTTTGTCTCCTTGGATGTTTGTCCGGGGGGACTCTACGCCGGGCTCATGGCGGTTTAAAGCGAATAATTTGATGTCGAAAACAACGCTTTTTGGAAAGTGTTGCGTGCGGCTCGCGCCCGGGCTAGAGCATTCCGGCAGGGGCGTGAAAGTCCAGGCAGGCCTGCGCGTGCGTGCGCAGGCTTTCCAGCATGGGCCGGGTGTCGTCGCGGCGCCACTGGAAGGTATAGGCCAGGGGGCGCAAGGGCGGAAAGCGCGACAGCGGCTGCAAGTCGCCGCGCTGGATCAACACCTGGGCCCAGGCGGCAGGCAGGAAGCCCAGCCCCAGCCCTTGCCGCAGCATGGCGGCGATGCCCGGCCAGCTATTGCAGCATTGATTGCGGCCGGGCGACACGCGCTGCTCGGTCAGCCAGTCGTCGAGAATGCGGATCGCGCCCGAGCTTTGCGGCAGGGTGATGAGCGTCAGGCCCGGCAGATCGGCCGGTTCAAGCGAGGCCGCGTCGGGCACGGCCCGGGCCGATACCACCCATTCGAAATGGGCGCTGCCGATCACGCGCGAGGCGAGCGACGCTCGGGACGACGGGCCCGCGATCACCGCGAAGTCGAGCTCGCCTTCCTCCAGCCCGCGCTCGACCAGTTCGCCCACGCCCACGAAGGGCTCGACCAGCAGGTTGGGGTGGGCCTGCTGGATGACGGCGATCAGCCCGGCCATCCACGTCATGGCGGTCAGCTCTCCGGCGCCGAAGCGGCAACGGCCGGAGTAGCTGAGGTTGTTGCTGGCCTGCTGCATGAACTGGTCCGCGTTGCGCAGCAGGTCCTTGGCATGGGGCACCAGTTGCTCGCCCAGCGCGGTCAGGGCGGCGCTGCGGGCACTGCGGCTGAACAGCGCGGCGCCGATCGAGGATTCCAGCTCGCCGATCCGCTTGGACAACGACGACACCGAAATATTCAGGCGATTCGCGGCGATGGCAAAGTTCTTGCAGGTGGCGGCCCAGTAAAAGGCCTCGAGTTGCTTGAGCGTCATGGGAAGTGAAGGGTCGGGGCGACTGCAAGGCGATTGAGGGCGAGGAAAAGTGTAATAACGAACATCAATAAAGTCACTTTATTCAAACCTCGGGCCGGCCTATATTCGTTCGCCGTTACCCATGACCCTTGCGCGGCGGATGGTCCGCCGGGCCCCGCCAGGAACCCCCGCCATGCCAGACCCGCTGCGCCGCATGCTCAGCCTGCACGACTTCGAAGCCGCCGCCCGGCGGATCCTGCCCAAGCCCCTGTATGCCTATGTGTCGGGCGCGGTGGAAGACGGGCAGTCCGAGCGGAGCAACCGGCAGGCCTTCGGCGAATACGGGTTCCGCCCGAAGGTGCTGGTGGACGTGTCGCGCCGCCACACCCGCTGCACGATATTGGGCCGCGAGTATGCGGCGCCCGTCGGCGTGGCGCCCATGGGCATTGCGGCGCTGACCAGCTATCGCGGGGACGTGGCGCTCGCCCGCGCCGCGGCCGCGGCGGGCGTGCCCTGCATCATGAGCGGGTCCTCGCTGATCCGCCTGGAAACCGTGATGGCGGCGGCCCCGGGGACCTGGTTCCAGGCCTACCTGCCCGGCGACAGCGCCCAGATTGCCGCATTGATCGACCGTGTCGCCGCCGCCGGCGTGGAAACATTGGTGCTGACGGTCGACACGCCGGTGGCCGCCAACCGCGAGAACAACGTGCGGGCGGGGTTTTCCACCCCGCTGCGACCCAGCATAGGCCTGGCCTGGCAGGGCATCACGCACCCGCGTTGGCTGATCGGGACCCTGCTGCGCACGCTGGCCCGCCACGGCATGCCGCACTTCGAAAACAACTACGCCGCGCGCGGCGCGCCGATCCTGTCCAGGCATGTGCTGCGCGATTTTTCCGATCGCGGGCACCTGAACTGGCAGCACGTCGCCGCCATACGCAAGACCTGGAAGGGCCAGATGGTCCTGAAGGGCATCCTGCATCCGGACGACGCGCGCACCGCGCGCGCGCACGGCATGGACGCGGTCATTGTGTCCAACCATGGGGGGCGGCAACTGGACGGCAGCCTGGCGCCCCTGCAGGCCTTGCCCGCGATCGTGGACGCCGCGGGCGGCATGGACGTCATGCTCGACAGCGGCGTGCGACGCGGCACGGACGTGCTGAAGGTGCTGGCGCTGGGCGCGCGCTGCGTATTCGTCGGCCGGCCGTTCAACTATGCGGCCACGGTGGCGGGCGAGCGCGGCGTGGCCCATGCCATCGCGCTGATCTCCGAGGAAATCAGGCGCGACATGGGCTTGCTGGGTATCGTCGATCTGCGGGAGATCAACGAGAGCTTGTTGCAACGCTGCCGATAGCCGTGCGGACGGTGCCAGGCCACGTTGGGCGCTTTTTGTCCGACACCGCGCGCCAGTCAGATACCGTGCTGGAGGCCGTCCTTCATGCGTTCGCGCCGATCACGCATGAAGCGCGGCAGTAAGGTTCGATACCGCGCAGATCAAGTTCGAATCCCAAGCCGGGCGCTTCGGTCAGCGACAGCACGCCGTCTTTGATCCATTCCCCGTAAGTGGACGTGGCCCGAAGCGGGTTGTGGTTGACGTCCAGCTCCAGGTATCCTCCCCCTCCCGTCGCCGCGAGGACGTGAGCGGACGCAATGGCGGCGACCTGGGTTCCGAACGAATGGGGGCAGAACTGCCTGTTCGCGGCGATGGCGCGAAGTCCGACTTCGTGAGCGCCGCTGATTCCTCCCCATTTCGCCACGTCGGGTTGAATGACATCGAGCCAGGACAGGGCGGCAACGAATTCGTCGATATCGGCAAGGTTCTCACCGGCAGCAATCGGGATTCGCGTCCTGGCTTTGAGCGCCTGCCATTCGGAGGCGGGACATTCCGGGCCAAGCGGTTCCTCGATCCAGGAAAAATCGCCGTCATCCAACTGCGCCAGCGCTTGCGTGGCAGTGGCGAGATCCCACCCGCAATTTGCATCGAGCATCATCGCCTCTGTTGGCGCCAGCGCCCGCCGTTGCCGGAGCAATAGCGGGATAGACCTGGCATCGTCGAATCCGGCCTTGAACTTGAATGCGTTATATCCCGCCTGCCGCAAGACATCCAGGCGAGCGGCCGGCGTGTCCGGGGCCAGGCCGCTCGCATAGCAGCGCATGCGGGCTTGCGTGCCCCCGAGTACGCGATACAGGGGCAGACCCATTCGCCTGGCCTGGAGATCCCAGAGCGCCGTGTCCATGCCGCCAAGAATCTGCGCGACAGGCCCTCGCTCTCCCGCCAGGCGAATGATCGGCAGCGTCAGGCTGCGCAGGCGTGCGATGGCTGGCTGCACCGCCTGGAATGTTGTGCCCACCAGCGCGGGGGCGACGAACTCGCGAAGCAGATTCAGCCGGTGCAGGGCGCCGGAAGCCGGCATGCCCGACCACACTTCGCCCCAACCGAAGGATCCGGATGCGTCCTCGACCCGGATCAGAACGGCGCCGCGTTCGCTGCGTACGCCAAAGGACGACGCGATCGACTCGGCCGGCGCGACGTACGCATAGAGCGAAACGCCAGTCACGGTCGTGGTCGGCAGCGCGGAAACCATTGTGGCCGCGGTCGCCCGCGCTGATCCGATGGACTCGTCTGCATGGCGGGGGCGAAACGAAAGCTCAGACATGTCCGTACTTGGCAAGGGCGTCCGACAGGGTAAGGCCGTGGTTCAGCTCGGCGCGCAGTTGCAGTTCCTGGGCGGTGAGCCGTTCCGCCTCGGCGAGCACGTCGTTGACATGCCGCGCGGGAATAACGATCGCGCCGTCGGCGTCGGCAAGAATGAAGTCGCCCGGGCTGACGGAGACGAGCGCGCTGGTGGCTCCCGCCAGGTAGACGGTCTCGCGAAACCCGGTAACGCGCCAGCGGCCGATGGATTGCGTCGGCGTCCGGTATTTGGCGAAGATGGGAAAGTTCATCTTGTGCAGCCAATGAATATCGCGGATTCCCCCGTCGATCAAAGCCCCCACGGCTCCCCGCTCCCGCATGCCAAGGGCGATCAGTTCGCCGAAGTAGCAGACGCCTTTGCCATCGCCGCTCCAGACGGTCACTTCATCCTCGGACACCTGTTGGCAGGCCTGCATCTTCTGTTCGTCGCCGCCGAGCGGGCCGGGGACCATCTGGCCGCGGATGGTATACGCCCAGCCCGCCAGCTTGTCCGTGCCGGTGAATTGCCTGAACTCTGGCGCAAGACTCTGGTCCATCAGGCCCATGGTGTCCATGACGTCCGCCACATTGGCGGTGTCAACCTTCAAGAATCGCGCGCGGATCTCGCGTCGGCTTTGTGCATCAATAGTCATGTCTTCTCTCGTTCAAATGGCGGGAATCAGCCCGCCGTCCACGCGCAGCGACGTCCCCGTGATGTAGGACGCACATTGGCTTGCAAGAAACGCCACGGCGTTGGCGTACTCGGCGGGCTCCCCGTAGCGGCCAGCCGGAATGGTCGATGTGCTGCTGGCGGCGACCATCTCCTGCGTCAGCCCGGCCGCTTTGGCGCGAGACTGATCGAGCGCGGCAATTCGCTGGGTGGCGATGCGCCCGGGAATCACCACGTTGACGGTCACCCCGTCTTTCGCCACTTCCTGCGCCAGCGATTTCGACCAGCCCACCAAGGCGAGCCGCAAGGCATTGGAAGCCGCAAGACCCGGTATCGGAGTGACGACTCCCGAGGAGGTTGACGTGATCACCCGTCCCCAGCGCCGCGCCTGCATATCCGGCACAAGCAGCCGGGTCAGCGTCATCAACGACAGCACCATCGAATCGAAGTAGCGATGCCATTGCTGTTCGGTGATGTCGTGGGTCATGCCAGGCGCGGGGCCGCCCGAATTGTTCACCAGGATATCGATCGGCCCATTCTCCTGTTTCACCAGCATCACTTGGCGGCTGATCGACCCGACATCCGACAGATCCCAGGCGACGGGCTGCGTGATCCCGCCAAGCTCGGCAATCGCATAAGCCGCCCGCTGCGCCGAAGCAAGATCCACATCGGCCAGAATCACGCGGCACCCCTCTTGCGCGAGCGCTTTGGCAATGGCGCTACCCAGCCCACCCCCAGCGCCCATCACCAGGGCGGTCCTGCCATCAATTCCCAAATCCATCACTTGTTCTCCTGCTGTAGTTCCGGGGCGGCTGCCACCACCTTCTTCGACATTTCAAGATCGGACAGCCAGATCGCCTGGAATCGCGTGGCGGAGGGCTCGCCTGGCAGGAGCGCGGATGCCGCCATCTGCTGCACGACCGCCGCGTCCTGAAAGACTCGGTCGATCGAATCCGATATCCGTTGAATCCGGTCCGCTGGCACGTCCTTCGGCGCGAAGATTCCTGCCCATGTCGTCACCACAAAGCCCGGCAATCCGCTTTCGCCCACCGTCGGGATTGACGGCGCCAACGCGAAGCGCTCCGGGCCCGTCATGGCGATACGTCGCGCCTTTCCAGAAGACACCACGGGTTCGGTGGATGGAACCGTCTCAAAAAGGAGGTCCGCCTCGCCAGACGCGACGCCCAGGGACGCGGCCGGGCTGCCATTGAAGGGCACCGCGTAGATATCGACACCGGCCATCTGCTTGAAAAGCTCAAGCGATACGTGCGAGGCGCTGCCCACCGCGGCAAACGCGCCGACCAGCTTTCCAGGCCGGTTTTTGGCTGCGGCGATGATGTCGGACACGGACTCCAGCCCCGATCCCGCGCGCGTTATCAGGCTGAAGTCTGTCTTGTATATCTGGCTGACGGCGGCGAAATCGGCGGGGAGTGATCCCGCCTGTTTGGGGTGGATGTAGGGAGAGATCGCCATGGTGCTCGATGGCGCGAGCAGCAGCGTGTAGCCGTCGTGGGCACTGCGGAGCACCTCGCGGGCTGCGAGCAGTCCATTGACGCCGGGACGGTTTTCAACGATCACGGCCTGTTTCAGATCGGCCGACAGGCGCGCAGCCACGAGCCGCCCGCCCACATCGGGGGTCGAACCGGGCGGGGTCGCAACAACAATACGAATGGGCTTTGCCGGATAGGTTTCCCCCTGTGCAAACGACACCGACGCGGAAAACGTGCAAATTACGGACAAAGCGATGGGAGCAAAGCGCATGTATGGCTCCATATGAGCGGACAGCAACTCTCGGACGGCAACTCTTCAAGGGTCGCGGTAACTTTCATGAATACTGGCTTGGATGTTGCTTCGCACCAAGCCGTCGATCCAGTGCGGCGCCTTTGGTGCTTGCAAGCAATTTACGTGGATGGGATCATCGCGTCTAATATCGTTCATGATCTAGGCGATACATGGGACATATACCCTCAGCCATCCCGGATCTTCGGGTGTTACGCCAGTTCCTGGCGGTTTCCGAGTGTGGAAGCCTGCGCAAGGCAGCGGAAGCGTTGCGGATGTCACAGCCTCCGCTCAGTGTCGCCATGCGGCAGTTGGAGCAGGCCGTGGGAACGTCGCTGTTCGTGCGGTCCGCGGTGGGCGTGCAGCTCACCGCCGCCGGGGTTGTGCTTAAAGGGGAGGCGGAAAAGCTGATCGCGCACGGCGTTCGCGCTTTCGACATGGCTCGCGCGGTCGGACGCGGGGAACTCGGAGAGGTCAGGGTTGGGTTCATCACGTCGGCGATGGTCGACCTGCTTCCCGCAGTCTTGGCGCGGTTCTCTTCGTCTCACCCGGCAGTACGGCTTCGATTGGTTGAAGGCGTATCCATCGAGATCGCCTCAATGGTGGACGAGGGCAAAATCGACCTGGGGGTGCTGACGCCGCCCGTTCCCTATCCTGCCGGAAGCCTTCATTTCCCGGTCTCTCGAGACCGCCTGGTGGCGCTGTTGCCTCGCGGGCATCTGTTTGCCTCTCGCAAAGCGATCCGTCTGGCTGAACTCAGTGACGAGCGATTCGTATCTTTCTCTGCCACTCGCGTGCCTGCCTTTCACCAACGTATCAGCGCCGCGTGCCTCGAAGCGGGATTCCAACCGCAGATCGTTCAGGAAGCGGCGCATATCCACACGATCATCGCGCTGGTCGCCGGAAAATTGGGCGTGGCGCTGGTTCCGTCCACCGCGGCGCGCTCCGCCCGGAAAGATGTGGTCGCGGTGGCGCTACGCGACCCAAGCAAATTGCTCGATACCAGTCTGGAGGTTGTCTATCTGGAGGACACGCTTACTGTGGCCTCCCGGGCGTTTCTTGCCCATTTGAAGGGATACGCTTCAGATCCGCCGCCGGGGTTGTGACGCGTTCCTTTTTTATCGCTGCTCCATGTTCTTCGCATCAGCCGCCGGCCCGGTCAGATGCCGTCACCAAGAAGCGCTCGTCGCAAGCATTCAAAAATCTGTTCGACCTGGGCAGGGCTGATGATCAGCGGCGGTGAAATGACGATCATGTCGCCGGACGCTCGCACCAGTACGCCCTGCTCAAAGCAATAGCGGGCGACATCCGCGCCCCGCATGCCGGCCGCGCCGGCGCGCGGCGCGAGGTCGACGGCGCACAGCAGGCCGATGCTGCGCACATCGTTCACATGCGGCAGACCTTCGAGCGCCAGCGCTTGCGACTGCCAATGGGAGCTGATCTGCCGCACCCGGGCGTTGATCTCCAGGTCCTGGTGCAGACGCAGCGTCGCCAGGCCGGCCGCGCACGCCAGCGGATGGGCGGAATAGGTGTAGCCGTGCATCAGCTCCACCACCTGCGGCGGTCCGGCCATGAACGCTTCGTAGACGGCGCCGCCGACGATGACGCCGCCCATGGGCACCGCGCCGTTGGTCAGGCCTTTGGCCACGGTCATCAGGTCTGGGGTAACGCCAAACACCTGCGAGGCGAAGTTGTCGCCCACGCGCCCAAAACCGGTGATCACTTCGTCAAAGATCAACAGCACGCCATGTTGCGTGCACAGCTCGCGCAAGCGTTGCAGGTAGCCGACCGGGGGCGGATACACGCCGCCGGAACCGGTGACCGGCTCGACAATGACGGCGGCCACCGTGCCGGGGTCCTGGATGTCCAGCAACTGCGCCAGCGCTTCCGCATAGCTGGCGCCGTGATCCGGTTGTCCGGCGCTAAAGCGCATGCTGGCGTCATACGGCAGCGGCAAATGGCTGACCTCGCCCAGCAGCGGCCCGAAGTCGCGCTTCTGGCGCCCGATGCCCGAGACGGACAAGCCGCCAAATCCCATGCCGTGATAGCCCTTGGCCCGGCCGATGAACTTGGTGCGGCGGCTGTCGCCACGAGCCTGATGATAGGCGCGCGCAATTTTCAAGGCGGTGTCGACGGCTTCGGAGCCGGAGTTGGTGAAGAACACTCTGGTCATGCCCTCGGGCGCCAGGGCAATCAAGGCATCCGACATGGCCTGCGCGCCCGGATGGCTCATCTTGAACGAGGAAACGAAGTCCAGGCGCGCGGCGGCCTCTTGAATGGCTTGCACAATGCTCGCCTGGCCGTGGCCGGCGTTGACGCACCACAGGCCGGCCATGGCGTCCAGAATCTGGCGGCCGTCGGGCGTGCGGTAGTACATGCCTTCGGCGCTGTCGAACATCATGGGCTGTTGGTGAAACTGGCGCATCGGGGTGAAAGGCGCCCAGAAGGCATTGGAAACGGGACTGGCGTCGGTCATGGAATCTCCTTGATGGGTTGAGCCGGCGGCCGGCTCAGGCTTGGGCCGGGCGGATGCGATAGCCCCCGTTGGCCAGCTTTTCCAGCGGGCTGGCCGCGGCCAGCAATTTGCGGGTGTAAGGGTGTTGCGGCGTGTCGAACAAGGCGTCGCGGGCGGCGATTTCGACAATTTCGCCCTGGCTCATCACCGCCACGCGATGCGCGATGCGTTCGACCGCGGCCAGATCGTGCGAGATGAACAGGCAGGCAAAGCCGTATTGCTTCTGCAGACGCTCGAACAGATCCAGAATCTGCTTCTGGATGGTCATGTCCAATGCCGATATCGGCTCATCGGCAATGACCATCTTCGGCCGGCGTACCAGGGCGCGGCCGATCGCCACACGCTGACGCTGGCCGCCAGACAGTTGATGTGGGAAGCGGTCCCGGAACGACGGATTCAGGCCGACGTCGTTCAGCGTTTCCGCCACGCGCGCGCGACGCTGCGCGTCGTTCAAGTCATCGCAATGCCGCAGGGGTTCGGCCAGGATCTGCCCGATCCGCATGCGCGGGTCCAGCGAGGAATACGGATCCTGAAAGATCATCTGGCATTGCAGGCGGGCGCGGCGGTTGACGGACTTGAGCAGGTCCACGCCTTCGAACCTGATGCTCCCGGCGCGGGGTTTGACCAATCCGGCCACCGCGCGCCCCAGCGTCGTCTTGCCGGAACCGCTGCCTCCGACAAGCGCCAGCGTTTCACCTGGCGCGATGCTCAGGTCCACGCCGCGCACCACGCGATAGGCGGCGCCGCGCTGCCAGAAGCTGCGCGGACCGGGGTACTCGACGCATACGTCCTTGACCTCGACCAGCGGTGCGCCGGCATGGGGCAAGGGCGGCAGGACACCGCGGCGGGGCAGTGCCTCCAGCAACTGACGGGTGTATTCGGCTTGCGGGTTCAGCAGGATCGAGGCCGTGGGCCCCTGTTCGACCGCCTGCCCATTTCGCATGACCACAACCTTGTGGGCATAGCGCGCCACCAGCGAAAGGTCATGGCTGATGAACAGCACGGCCGTGCCTTGTTCACGCGTGAGCTCCAGCATCAGTTCGATGACATCCAGCTGGGCCAGGCAGTCAAGCGCCGTGGTGGGCTCATCCGCGATCAGCAACGCCGGACGCAGCAGCATGACGGACGCCAGCATGATGCGCTGGCGCATGCCGCCCGAGAACTCATGCGGATAAGCGGTCAGGCAGCGTACCGGGTCCTTGATACCGATGCGCTCCAGCATGGTGAGACAACGCTGGCGGATCTCGGCCGCGCCGAGCCGCGTATGCAGCTTGAGCGCTTCGCTCATTTGACGGCCGATGGTCAGTGCCGGGTTGAGCGACACCATGGGTTCCTGGAAAACCATGCCGATCTCGGCCCCGCGAACCCGGCGCAAGGCGCGGGCATTGCGCGTGTCCAGCGTCCGGCCCTTGAAGCCGATGCTGCCGTCCGCCACCTGCATGGGGGCGGGCAACAGGCCGATGACGGCGCGGGCAGCCATGGTTTTGCCGCTGCCCGACTCTCCCACCAGCGCCAGGATTTCGCCTGGCGCCAGCTCGAAACTGACATCGTTCACGGCCAGCGGGCCATCCACGCCGGCACGAATCTTCAGGTGCTTCACAGACAACAGGGATGCGTTCTCGGTCATGTTCATTTCCTCATGCGCGGATCGAGGCGATCACGCAGGGCATCGCCAAACAGGTTGATACCCAGCAGGGCCATGCTGATCAGCACACCGGGAAACACGCCCAGCCATGCGGCCGACGCAATGTAGGGACGGCTGGCCGCCAGCATGCTGCCCCAGGTGGCCGCGGGCGGCGGTACGCCCAGTCCGAGAAAGCTCAGTGCGCTTTCGGACAGCAAGGCCCAGCCGAACATGCTGGTGGCCAGCACGCACACGGGCGCGAGGCAGTTGGGAACGATGTGGCGGAACATCGTATATAGCTCGGAATTGCCAATGACCCGGGACGCCTCGATGAATTCGCGCTCACGCAGCGACAGCACGCTGCCGCGAACCACCCGCACCACCGACGGCGTGTAGGCCATGCCCAACGCCAGGACGATGCTGTACTGGCTGGCGCCCAGCACCGCCATAATGCCCAGGGCCAGCAAAATGCCGGGAAAGGCCAGCAGGGCGTCGTTGAACATCATCAGGATGCGGTCGGTCCAGCCGCGCAGGTAGCCGGCCAGCATACCGATCAGGGTGCCGCATCCCAACGCCACCGCCACGGACAGGAGGCTGATCCACAGGCTGGTCGATGCGCCGATGATCAGCCGGCTCAGGACGTCGCGGCCGAACTCGTCCGTGCCCAGCCAGTGCCGCGCGCCAGGCGCCTGCAGCCGAAGGCTCAGATCGAGCTTGAGCGGGTCGTACGGCGTCCACACCAGGCCCAGCAGCGCCAGCGCGACCAATCCCAGCAGAAGGCCGCCGCCAATCAAGGCATTGAGCGCGGGCAGGCCGCGGCGCCGCACGGGGGCGGCCGGCAAGGAGATGACGTCGCCATTCATAGTTTCACCCTGGGATCAAAGACCGGATACAGCAGGTCAACGATCAAATTCACCACGACATAGATGCTGGTGATCAACAAAAGACACCCCTGCAGGACCGGATAGTCACGGGCAAAGATTGAATCCACCATGAGCCGGCCGATGCCGGGCAAGGTGAAGACGGTTTCCAACACCGCAATGCCGCCCAGCAGATTGCCCAGGATCAGGCCCACGAGCGTCCAGGTCGGCGCAAAGGCGTTGCGCAAGGCATGGCCCCACAGCACCGCCGATTCCGACAGGCCCTTGGCGCGGGCGTGGGCGATGTATTCCAGCCGCAAGACCTCGATCGTGCTGGCGCGGGCCATGCGGGCGATGGAGCCGAACTCCACGAGCGTCAGCGTCACCACCGGCAGGACCAGATAGCTCAGGCCGCGCAACGGATCCGCGCTGACGCTGACGTAGCCGACGATGGGCAGCCACCCCAGCGTCATGCCGAAGCAGTACAGCAGCAGCAAGCCCAGCCAGAAGGCGGGAATTGACAGCAGCAGGGTGGCGCCGGCGACCAGGCCCAGATCCATCAGGCTGTTCTGCTTCCAGGCGGCGTAAAGGCCCACGGGAACGGCCAGCAGCACTGCCAGTCCCACCGAGATCAGCACGATGACGGCGCTGACGCTGAAGCGCTCGACCAGGAGGCCCAGCACCGGCTGGCTGCTACTGATCGACAAGCCGAAGTCGCCGCCCAACACCGCCCGTATCCAGATCAGGTACTGGGTCACGAATGAGTGATCCAGTCCCAGGGCCTTGCGCATGTCGGCAAGGCTTTGCGCGTCCGCCATATCCCCCAGCATCAGCAGGGCGGGGTCGCCCGGGATGAAGCGGATCAGGCCGAAAACCATGATCGAGATCAGCAGCAGGGTGGGCAGCGCCATGCCCAGGCGCTGAATGAAGAATCGCAACATGACGGGCCTATTTCGTGGTCGCCGCCAAAGACACGCCCCACAGGCGCGGCTTGGAAATCGGCCAGGTTCGATAGCCCTGGACGCCATCACGGAAGGCGCCGATGGCGGTCCCGTTGTAGACGATGACCATGGGCACGTCCTTGATCAGCATGTCGTGCAACCGATCGAATAGCGCCTGGCGCCTGGCCGGATCGGCTTCGCGCATGGCCTGGCGCAGGATGTCGATGGCTTCACCGTTGTCCCAGACCTTGCGGGCCTCCCTGGACTTGTCACCCAGTATCTGCTCGAAACTCAAGGCCGGGTCGAAGCGGGGAGAATACGAGAACGCCATCATCTGATAGTTGCCGCTCTGGTAGCGTTCAAGCTGCGTGCCCCACTCCAGCGTCTCCATCTGGATGTTGATGCCCACGGCCGCCAGCATGGCCTGACTCAGAATGCCCATATCGAACATCTGCGGGTAGCGCTTGTTCACAATCATCTTGATCGGCTGACCGCGATAGCCGGCCGCGCTCAGCAAGGCGCGGGCCTCGGCCAGATCGGTGCGGTAGCCCTTGGCCGTCGCCGCGTCATAGTAGGTGCTGCTGCTGGGCACGGCCGAATTGTTGACCTTGGACAGTCCGCTGGACAGCGTGGCCACCATCTGGCCGTAGTCCAGCGACAGCGCAATGGCGCGGCGGATACGCACATCCTTGAGCAAAGGGTCGCGGGTCTGGAACAGCAGGCCGTTGATGGACATTGCCGGGCTGACCTGGACGGTCAACCCCTTGACCTGCTTCAAGTCAGCCGCGTCGGTCGCCGTCACGTCGGGCAGCAGATCGACGCCGCGCGCCATCAGCGCGGCCTTGGCCGTCGCATTGTCGGGGATCACGACAAAGCGCACCTGGTCCACCAGCGCGGCCTTGTTGCCGGTATACCCGTCAGGCTTTGCCTCGGCACGCGGCGCATAGTCAGCAAAGCGTTGCAGCTCCACATATTGCCCGCGTTGCCATTGCCCCAGCTTGAACGGCCCGGTTCCCACCGGCGAGCGCCACGCGCCTTCCGGCGTCAGCGAATCCGGATGCAGAATGCCCGTGCCCCCGCAATCGGTTCTGGCCATCGTCGCCAGAAACAAGGCGTTGGGCTGTTCCAGGGTGAACACCACGGTCATCGGGTCCGGGCTGCTGATGTCCTGCACCTTGAGCAAGCCGCGGCCATCGAAGTCGCCCAGGCAGCGCCATTGTGTCTTGGGATCGAGGTAGCGGCGCCAGGTCCACAAGACTTCGGCGGCCGTCAACGGCGCCCCGTTATGAAACCGCACGCCATCGCGCAGTTTGAAGCGGTAGCTGCGTCCATCATCAGAAACCGTGATCGAGTCTGCCAGCAACGGCCCCACGGTCGCGTCTTCGCGGTAGGCCACCAGGCCTTCCACCATATGCATGACGACGGCGTCGGTGTTCTCGTCCCGGTTGACGCCGGGGTCGGTGCTGCGGATATCACCGCTGATGCCGACCTGAATCCGTGATGGCTCGGCGGCGAGACTTCCGGCCGTTGCCAGCGTCAACGCCAGCGCGGCGTACCCCAGGGCGGCCTTTACACTGTTGCGCATGAAGTAATCCTCCTTCAATGGGTGGGCGGCGCGGCCAGGACATGGCCGTGCCGCTTGTGCTTATTGCTGCGCCTGGCGAGTCCGCCGTTCGCGCAACACCGCCGCGAAGAATTTCTGCGCGGCCGGCATGACTTTGATGCCCATGTGGGGCACGTTGGGAATCTGATCCAGCGTGGCGCTCACGCCCGCCGCTTCGAAGCTGGCGCGCAGGCGTTCCAGCCGCTCGGGCCGGGTGCGGCCGGCGTCGTTGGCGCCTTCCATGTAGTGCTTGCCGCCGGGGCGATGGGTGATTTCCCAGGTTTCGAGATCCGCCGCGCCGACCACCATGTGGATGGGGACCTGACGCAGCGCATCAAGGTTCAGCGCCTTGCCAAACCGCGTCTCCATGTCGGCGACGCCCACCCACCACTTGCGCGCGGTGTCCAGCAGCGTGACCGAACCCGGCGCGCCGATCGACGCGGCCCAGAGCCTGTCGGGGTGCAGGTAGCAGAAGCGATTGGTGAACTGGCCGCCGCCCGAATAGCCAAAGAGGGCAAAGGTGTCGAAGTCGCGGCCGTACTTCTTGCCGACCTCGGCGACCATATCCAGCAGGATCTGGTCATAGCGGATATCCCCTTCAAGAATCTGCTTGTAGCCGTCGCCGTTGCCATCGCCCAGCACGCCCACCGGAAACAGCGGCGCCAGGATGACGCAGTCGTTCCAGCGGCCAAACTCGGCAAAGCTGTTCCGGTAGGTTTCCATCGCGCGGTTGGACCCGTGCACGACCACCACGAGATCCACGGGACGCGTTGCGTCTTCGATGGATTCCGGTACGTAAAGACAATAGGCGAAGCGTTTGTCGCCCGCATGGGCATAGACCGTTGTCGGCCCTTGGTCGTATAGACGCCGCGCGTTTTGCCGCGCCAGCAGGTCGGCCTGGGAATCCGGGGTAGCAGTGCTCATGGTCTACACCATTCAATGAGAAGACCCGCAGTATCCGCCAGTGCCTATACAAAGAAAATCTAATTTAGTTTTAATTGGAGTAAAGTGAATCTTTACCTAAAAATCGCCTCGCGCCATGAGCAGCATCCGGTTTCTCAGAACATTCATTGCCGTCGCGGAGGAGGGCAGCTTTGCCGCCGCGGCCGACCGGGTCGCGTTGACCAGCGCCGCCGTCGGCCAGCAAATGCGCGCGCTTGAAGACGAAATGCGCCGTACGTTGTTCGAGCGCAATCACAGACAGACGAGTTTGAGTCGCGACGGGACGCTGCTGCTTCCGCGCGCCAGGCGCCTGGTGGCTGATTACGAAGCAATGCTTGAAGACCCGGATCGGGATTTGCGCATGGAAGGCGAAATCACCGTGGGCGGCATCATTTCGGCCATGGGGCTGCTGGCCAATTGCCTGGTGCAGCTAAAGGCCATCCATCCCAAAGTGTCGGTCACGCTGACCAGCGCGCGTTCTGATGAGCTGGCGCCGCTGCTGCTGGCCGGCGAGCTGGACGCGGCGGTCGTGGTGAAGTCGCCCCGGCAGGAATTCAAAGGGCTGAGCTGCTCGCGGCTCTATGACGAACCGCTGATCCTGCTGGCCAGCGCGCAGGCCCATGCAAAAACGCCGGACATCACCGAGCTGCTGGCCACTCAGCCCTACATCCGCTATGACCGCAATACCGCCACCGGTTCCAAAGCCGATCGGGTGCTGCACCGATTGCGAGTCAAACCGCAGGAAATCCTGGAGCTGAACTCGATTCTTGGCATTGCGGCGCTGGTGCGCCAGCAAGTGGGCGTCAGCTTGGTGCCGTTGTTGCAAAACGTCCATTGGAACAAAGACCCGGCATTGAAAGTGCTGCCGTTGCCGGGGCCACAGGAGTTTCGCAGCATCAGCATCGTGGAACAGGGGCGCAAACGCCATCTGACTGGCGAAATCAACAGGTTGTTGCGCATGGCTTTCGACCTGCGCGGCTCGCCCTAGATCGCGTCTCTGGCCCAGGCAGCAAGCAGGCGTTACCCCACGGGCGGCCGTTGCCGGGGCGCTTGAGAGGCGGACGTCCAACGTACTCAGGGCGCCGCGTCTTCGGTCCACCCTGCCAGTCTGGAAATGGCGCGGGACTTTTCGAGCAGCAACTGCGCCGTATCGGACGCCAAGTCGTCATCAATCGCGCCCACCGGCCCCATCAGCGTGATGCCGGCCGTCATGGAGCCTAGCATGTCGAATACAGGCGCCGACAAGGACGTGAAATGCGGGAGCAGCGCATGTCGGCAGCGGCTGATGTGATGTTTTCTCACTTCTTCGCGAATCGCCTCGACCTCCTGGGGCGTATAGCGATGCGCGGCCTGTGCGTCATAGCGGTCTGCCGGCGCCTCCATTTCAATGTCGAGGAGTTCGCGCGTACTCGCCGCCGGCAGGTGCGCCAGAAAGTTGCGCCCCAGGGCGGATGACAACAGAGGCAGCACGCTGCCCACGCGCAGTTCCAGCAACGGACGGCTGCGGGCGCCTTCGACGCGATAAACGATAGTTGGGCCTTTGTTGCCCCACACGCCCAGAAATACCGTGTGGCCGGTGATCGTGGCGACTTCCTCCATGATCGGGCGCGCACTGCTGAACACATCGAATTGCTCCAGGGCTGCCAGCCCCAGTCGCAGGGCATACGGCCCCAGGCCGTAGTGGCCTGTGTCGGCGTGCTGCTGGACGACGCCCACCTTCTGGAAGCTCACCAGGTAGTAATGGACGTTGGGCACGGTCAGGTCACAGGCGTCGGCGATGTCCTTCAGGGGCGTGGGGCGGCCAGCCTTGCGGATGACGTCAAGGATACGAAAGCCCACTTCTATCGATTGAATACCTCGGCGACCCGGGGCCGTCGCCTGTTCCGAATCGTTTTTCGCCGTAATGGCGGACTTGGCCATGCACCCCCCTCCTCAAATTCTGTGGCGAGAAGTGTAACAGTGACCCAGGCGCGTTCCGCGAGGGGCCCTTGTGGCTGCCAGGGGTTTCCCCTAGTTCTGAAAAGCGGTTCATGAGTTTGATAATAGTTAAGCGATACAGCATTATCAATTTATAACTTCGGGGAATACACGCATGGAAGCGCACGTCGCGATGCAAGGGACCGGCACGGGTTCGATGCTCAGCAGAAGGGAAGAACGCCAGGTGGTTGTGGCGTCGACACTGGGCACGCTGTTCGAGTGGTATGACTTCTTCATCTACGGGACCCTGGCTGTCTTCATGAGCCAAGTGCTGTTTCCGCAGGACAATCCCACTGTCGCGTTGCTGGCGGCGTTGGGTGCGCTGGCGGTGGGGTTCATCATCAGGCCACTGGGCGCGGTCATGTTCGGCTATCTGGGCGATAAGTTGGGCCGCAAGTACACCTTTTTGATCACGGTGGTGATGATGGGCGGCGCGACGGTGCTGATCGGTTGTCTGCCCAGCTATCAATCGGCGGGACACTTGTCGTGGATCCTGCTGCTGACTTTGCGTGTGGTACAGGGCCTGGCCGTGGGCGGCGAGTACGGGGGAGCCGTGATCTATGTGGCGGAACACTGCGAGCCGAAGCGTCGCGGGCTGCTGACCGGATGGATCCAGATCACGTCCTCGGCGGGACTGATCTTGTCCCTGGTCGTGATTCTCTGCACTCAGGCCTCCATGAGCGTGGAGGAGTTTCGTCAATGGGGCTGGCGCTTGCCGTTCATTCTGTCGATCGTGATGTTGGCCGTCTCGATCTACGTGCGGGCCAAGTTGCACGAGTCGCCTGTGTTCACCCGCATGAAGCAGCAGAACCGTTTGTCCCGAAATCCGGTCAAGGAGACCTTCGGCCAATGGCCCAGCCTGAAACTGGTGCTGCTGGCGCTAGTGGGCGTGACCGCGGGGCAGGGGGCGACGTATTTCACCGGCCAGTTTTACGTCATGATCTTCATGCAGCAGGCCGTGCAATTGGATCAGACCAGCGTCTATACACTGATCCTGATCGGTTTCATCATTGGTGCGCCGACTTTCGTGCTGTTCGGTTGGTTGTCCGACCGCATAGGCCGCAAGTGGATCATGATGGCCGGACTGTTCATTGCGGCGATCGGCTATCACTCGATGTTCGACGCGCTGCTCAAGGCTGGCAACCCCGCTTTGGCGCAAGCCATGCAGAGCACGCCGGTGCGCATACACGCCGACGCCAGCGGCGGGGCCTGCGACTTCGGGCTGCAAGCCGCCATGATCGGCAGCCACGCAGACCATAAGAAGGTTTGCGTGCAAGCCAAGAAATTCCTGGTTGGCAAGGGCATCAGTTTTGAGTACGCCGCGCCCTTGCCTGGCCAGTCCATTGCCATGAGCGTGGGGGCCACCACGGTCAACGGCTTTGACCGCGCCGCTTATGCCCGCGCGCTGACCTCTGCCGGCTATCCCGACCGTGCGGATCCCGCACGCGTCGATCGCGCCACCATCATCTTGATCCTGGTGTTGATGACCGCCGTTGTAGCGATGGTCTACGGTCCGGTCGCATCCTACCTGGTTGAGCTGTTCCCGGCCCGCATCCGCTATACCGCGCTGTCCTTCCCGTATCACATTGGCGCCGGCATATTCGGCGGCATCGTGCCCTTCACTGCCACTTACCTGGCCCAGGCCAGCGGCGACATCTTTGGCGGCCTGATGTATCCCGTCATCGTGACCGCGGTGGTCGGTATCGTCGGCACGCTGTTCCTGCCAAACACCCGCGCTCGTGCCATTGACGAAGACCCCGCGCACTGAACCGATAAAAAAGGAAAAACATGTCCCAGCAACAGCGTTTCAAGGCTGCCGTGATTCAGGCGGCTTCCATTCCGACAGACAGCATTGCCAGCGCGCAAAAGGCGGCGTCATTGATCCGTCAGGCGGCGCAGCGGGGAGCGCGGGTGTTGGTGTTTCCCGAAGCCTTCCTGGGAGGGTATCCCAAGGGAAATTCCTTCGGCGCCCCTATCGGCATGCGCAAGCCCGAAGGCCGCGATGCCTATTCCCGGTATCACAGCCAGGCTATCCGTCTGGACGGCGAGGAAGTCGCGCTGGTGGCGCAGGCCGCGGCGGACACCGACAGTGTCGTGGTGATGGGCTGCATCGAGGCCGATGGCGGCACACTGTACTGCACGGTGCTGTATTTCAACGGCCGTGAAGGCCTGGCGGGCAAGCACCGCAAGTTGATGCCCACCGCCGGCGAACGCCTGATCTGGGGGTTCGGCGACGGCTCGACCTTGCCCGTCCTGGACACTCCGTTCGGCAAGGTCGGCGCCGTCATCTGCTGGGAAAACTACATGCCGATGCTGCGCATGTACATGTACAGCCAGGGCGTGGCGCTGTACTGCGCCCCGACCGCGGATGATCGCGATTCCTGGATTCCCAGCATGCGCCACATCGCACTGGAGGGGCGCTGCTATGTCCTGACCGCATGCCAGCACCTGCGTCGCAACGCTTATCCCGAGGACTTCGAGTGTGCGCTGGGCGACGCGCCCGACACCGTGCTGATGCGTGGCGGCAGCGCCATCATCGATCCTCTGGGCGAAGTGGTGGCGGGGCCGGATTTCGATGCCGAGACCATCCTGTACGCCGACATCGATCCCAATCAGATCCTGCGCGGCAAATACGACTTCGACGTGGCGGGCCATTACGCGCGTCCCGACGTGTTCCAGTTGCATGTCGATGTCGGCGAAAAGCGTGCGGTTTCCAGTCATTGCGCCGTTCGCCAACAGGAGGCCTGATTCATGCATTTCGACTTCAGCGCGCTGCCGGCGCAGACGGTCTATAACGTGCTGACATCCACCGTCACCCCGCGCCCGATCGCCTGGTTGACGACGCTGTCCGGCCAGGGAGTGGTAAACGCGGCGCCATTCAGCTTCTTCAATGTCATGGGCCATCAGCCGCCGACCGTCGCGATCGGCTTGATGCGTCATTCCAGCGGTGAACTGAAGGACTCCAGCGCCAACATCATCGAAAACGGCGAGTTCGTGGTGAACCTTGTGCCCGAGCCGCTGATCGAGCAGATGAATCAGACTTGCGCGGACTATCCGGCCGACGTCGATGAGCTGGCCGCGGCCGGGCTGACGGCCAGGCCCGCGCGAAGCGTGGCGCCTCCCTTGATAGACGGCTGCCCGGTGGCGCTCGAATGCATCAGTCAGGCAACGATCGTCACGGGGCCTCGCCAGCTGGTGGTGATTGGCCGGGTGTTGGGTGCTCATGTGTCCGATGCCTATGTGCTGGACGCACAGCGAGGGCACGTGGATACCCCGGCGATGGGGCTGGTCGCGCGCATGCATGGCGGCGGCTGGTACGCTCGTAGTACTGACCGCTTTCAGTTGACGCGGCCGTCCTCTCCTTGATTGGCTCCGCGGAACCTGCGGGTCAGGCAAACCCATGCGTCGGGCTGGCGCTACCTGAAAAACACCGATTCGATCCTGTTCCGGCCGCGTTGCTTGGCGTAATACAGCGCGCGATCGCTGCGGCTGAGCGCCAGTTCCGCGTCGTCGTCGTGCGTATGCAGCGCGGAAATGCCGATGCTGACCGTCAGCGGAATGCGCTGTCCGCCCGTCAGATAGGGCGTATCCGCGATGCGGCGCTGTACGTCGTGGGCGAACAGGTGCGCGCTTTCGATGTCGGTGTCCGGCAGCACGACGGCGAATTCCTCGCCGCCAATACGGCCCACCAGGTCGATCTCGCGCAACTGGGCACGCAGCATGCGGGCGAAGTGCTGCAGCACGCCGTCGCCGATGGCGTGGCCCCAGGTGTCGTTGATGTGCTTGAAGTGGTCCAGGTCGCACATGAGCACCGCCGAACCGTGGCCGCCGTCGCTCTTGATACGCGCAAGCTCCGCGGCGATGCGCGACATGAAATGGCGGCGGTTCGGCAGGCTGGTCAGCGCGTCGGTGGCGGCGAGTTCGCGCAATTCCAGTTCAGCGCGCTTGCGGTCGGTGATGTCCGTGACGAAGCCGTGCCAGACCACGCCCCCGCCGGCCTCGCGGCTCGGGCTGGCGTCGCCCAGCCGCCACCGCACCCCCTGTCGCGGCAGGCAAACGCGGAACTCCAGGTGCCAGCGCGTGAGCGCGGCGGTCGCCTGCTGCAGCGATGCCCGGTAGGCGGGCAGGTCCTCGGGATGGACGCGCTGTTCGATCGCGGTGGCGCTGGCGCGCACGTCGTCGGCGGTCAGCTCGAACATGTCGCGGATGCCGGCGCTGACATACGAGAACCTCGCGCCGCCCTCGGTCACGGCCTGGCACTGAAAGACCAGGCCGGGCACGGCGTCGGTGAGGTTGACGACCAGGTCCGCCGTGAGCTTGAGCCGTTCCGCCAGGGCGCGCACCGCGCTGATGTCGGTGGTGGTGCCCATCATGCGCAGCGCCTTGCCGGCCTCGTCGCGACTGACCACCTTGCCCCGGCTGCAGATCCACTTGTAGCTGCCATCCTTGCAGCGGATGCGGTGCTCGACCTCGTAGCTTTCGGTCTTGCCGTCGAAATGGTCCTGCATGGCGGCTTGCACGAAACCCAGGTCGTCCGGGTGCAGGCGCTGGTAGGCGTCTTCGATGCGGGTCGTGAGTTCGGACTCGGAATAGCCCAGCAAGGCCTTCCAGCCGGGCGAATAGGTGATCTCGCCGGTCACCACGTTGCGGTCCCACACTCCCGTGCCGCTACCGGCGATGGCCAGCGACAACTTCCTGGCTTCCTCCCGCCAGGCGATTTCGTCGGCGCGCTCGCGCGATGGGGGGGCGATAGCGGTCGCCGCGAGGTCCGCCAGGTCTTGCAGGGTCCGGCTGTCTTCATCCGTGAAAGCGCGTGCCTGTCCGTGCAGCAGGCGCACGCTACCCAGCAGGCGTCCGTCGGCGGCTCGGATAGGGGATTGCATGGACCATGGCTGCGGCGAAGCGGGGGGCGTGCCGGCCATCGCCTCGCATGCGCCCGCGGCGTCGGCGCGGGCAACGATCGCCGTGTCGACATTGAACAGTCGCCGCGCCAGGCGCGCCAGCCGCTCCAGGGCGCCGTCGGACCCGCCATGGCCGCTGCCCACGCCCTCGCCAGGAGGTCGGGTTGGAGGCGGATCGCCGATAACGGGCATTTCAGGACCTGATCAATACGGGGTTCGGCGGTACAGCCGGGACGCGGGTGCCCGATATTCTGTCACGTTCCTCGCGAAAATTGCATCACTTTGGCAGTGATTCGGGGCGCGTCATGAGACTTTCTGGCCGAGACTACCCGGCCGAGGCGCGCTGGCGCGTCAACGCCGATCCGGCCTCCCAGTGCATTTGCCCATGCTTTCCGGCATTGAAATTCTGGATTGCCAGGACGATCTCCGCCTGAGAATTCATCACAAACGGCCTCGATCGGCGTGAAAGTACGGACCGGAGACCGTTCTGGCTTCGATTCCGTTAGCCCTGTTCCCGCCGAAATTCTCGACGCACATGCTGATCGAAGACGCGTTCAAGGCCGCCAATGTGCAATTGCCGATAGCGGCGGAAACGGATAGCACGGAGTCGCTCCTGGCGGTCTCCGGGGATGGGCAGCTTGGGACATCGTTCCTGAAACGGCGGCGACGGGCTTCGGGCGCGGCAATTTCGTCCCTATCACGCAGCCGGAATTGTTTCGACAACTCCGCTTGCCGTGGCCGAAGGGAGCAGGGGGGACTCGCGCCGCGACGACTTTCGCCTGGATGCTCAAGGAGATATCCATGGCAGTGAGAAAGGGCCAGAACGTGTGAGCGTGGACGGATTGTTGCCCTGGTCGCCGACACGGATGCTGTTTAGAACCGCCTCTCCAGCATCAGGCTGACCTCGGTCCGGTCCCGCGCATACATGGGCAGATTGCTGGTGATCTTGAGGTAACTGAGGTTCAGCTTCGGCTCCATCCCGGCTATCTTGAGGTCCGGCCTCCAGACCGAGGCGTCCACGCGCAGTTCATGATCGCGCCGCCGCTGGTTCAGGAACAGGGCGTAGGGCGCCTCATACGCCTGGCGGCCATAGCGGGCGCTCAAGCGCGTGCCCAACATTTGCCCAAAGGTCTTGACCACGCCCAGCTGCGCCCAGGGAAAGCGATAGGTGTATTCGCCCGCCGCCACCGCCTCGCGCTGCAGCCCGACGCTGGCGTAAGCCAACAGCGCTGGCGAGAACACGCGGATGGCCGTCAGCGACAGCACGTCCAGATGGCCGTCATAGGCGGCATAGGCCCGATCGTCATAGCCGCGCTTGAGCCACAGCCAGGCCCCCATCAACTGCCACCCCGGCGTTGGCCGCCACCCGTACTCCAGGCTCAAGCCGCGGTTGTGGCTATAGCGCCGGCTGCCCATCCAGCTGCGGCCCGCCTGGGGCGTCGCGGCAAACCAGCGCGTGGCATCCTGCCACTTGTAGCCGCCGCGCAAGGTCAGGGAGCGGTCGCTGTAGTCGCGTTGCACGCGATACGCGGTGCCGTCGATATCCGCGCCCAGCGTGTAGTAGTGATGCCCGCCGAGATTGCGTTCGACATTGGCGCTGCTGCTGTATTTCAACCCCCAATCCGCCTTGGGCAACGCGTCGCGGCCCTTCGCGAACGGCACCCATACGGGACCTTGCCGTGTCGCGACCGGCAGGTACAGCATTGGGTCGCGGTTGGCCGAATTGACGTTGTTGCTGTAGACCGTGCCCGCGCCCAGGCGGAAATTCCAGCGGCGCTGCTGCGCCAATGCCTGACGGTAACGCATGACGCTGCGCTGCGCCGCCGGCTCCAGCGACCCCAGCCGCAGGTCGGCCAGCTCGGCGTCGGACTGCGCGAATTGGCGATCCTCCATCAGCATGGTGGCCAGTTCCAGCCGTACGTAGCCCAGGTCGGGATGCTGCGCCACCAGTTGGCGGTACAACGCGATGGCCTCGGCCAGCCGCCCGTCGTGGCGCAGCAGCGCGCCATGCACGTAGTCGCGCAGGATCGGATCGACGCCGGCCATCCAGGGGTAGAAGCGCATCACCCGACGCAGGGTGCTCCAGTCCTCTTGCAACATCGCCTGGTTGAGGATGCGTTCGGTCAGCTTGAGGTCGTCGGCCAGGTCCTGGTCGGTCAGTTCGACGGGGGGCTGGGCTGGTTGGGTGGGCTGGCGGTGCGTGATGGCGGGCGTGGGGCGAGGGGGAGGGGGGAGCGTCGGGGTGTCCGGCTCCAGGGGGCGGACGGGAGCGGGCAGGACGGCGGGTGACGGCGTGGCGGGTTGGGCCTGGAGCGTAAGCGGGTAGCCCGTGACCAACAGGCTGATGACGATTGCCGTGAACAGTGAATGACGGCGAGAGGGGTTGGACCAGAGAGGGTGCGGCACGGGTCTTCCGGATGCGGCGGCTTGAATAGGCAAAAGGACTGCAGGGGAATCCCTGCAGTCCGTGATGGGAGCGATCGCAATTCAATGGCGGCCAATATCAAATAGCAGTCCGATTTGGGTCGCTATCTATTTGATGTTGAAGAGATATTGCTCCGACCTTCTGGTAGCGATTACTGTTTTGCGCCGATGACCGCGACGGAGCCGACGCGGTCAGGCAGACCGTTGATGGCGCCTGCGATTTCCGCGCCGTTGGGGCCAAAGAGCGTCAGGTCATATTCCGGTTTCGCTACGAGACCACCGATTTCCTTCCACGCGTCGGGATTGCTGACGTCGTTCGTGGTGATAGTCACGTCTCCGGCGAAGACCAGACCGTTGCCGGTCGCATCCAAAGCCGTCGGATCCAGCTTGCCGTTATTGATGTTGAAGACAATGTCCTTGCCGGTCGAGGATATCTTGGCAGGAATCTTGATCTCGTCCAACGAGAATGACCCCTGGCCCGTGGCGGAGCTGGGGCCCGTTACCGTGACCTGGTAATCGAACATGCCACGCGGGAAGTTCGAGAAGGTCACACCGGCGTAGTTGTAGGTGCCATTTACCAGCGTATCCGGCGCGGTCTGCTCGCCGACGATGCTCTTGACGAAGTGGCGGCCCACTGTGCCACGTGCAAGGTTGACCACCGCCGCCGAGTAGTTCTGGCGGTAGACGCGGTATACCACCGGAGACTTGACGCCGGCGGCCGCGGAATTGTCATTGGAGGTCAGGCTCAGATCATCGTTGCGACCTGTGCCTGCGGGGCCGTTCTTGCCGTACAGGGTGAAGGCTTGCAGGGAGTTCAGATCGAATACGTTGGAAATGCCTGTGCTGGCCTGAGTCGGAACGGCCGCGGAAGTGGAGGGACCGTAGGTCTGACCGTTGTAATTGAACGAGCCCTGGTAAACGACATTTGCTTGTTCTTCCAGGTTGCTGGGTTGGTCGAGGTCCAATTGGTTCCAGCCTGCGGAGGCGACGCCGGCGGATCCGGTCATCAGCAAGGCGGCGGAAAGTGAGGCGAGTTTGCGCATGGTCGTGTCCTTGAAAAGGGATGATGAACGATCCCCAGTGGCAACAAGGGTTGATTTTTGGGGACCTGGGTGAACCCGGCAGCCAGCGTTGTCGCCAGGACTGCGACCTGATCGGCTAGGATCCACACATCTAGGAGGACACGCGACCAGTGGTGAAAGTGCACGCCGTGTGCCAAACCCATGCAGCCTTTCGTCCGATTCGGTTATATGCGGCAGAGGACGGCTGCGCGTCGGATGATCCGGATACCTTCACAAGCGGTAGCTCAAGGTCAGCAACGCATTCCGTGGCGGTGCTGAATTAAAGGAGCGTTCATGCTGGTAGTAGACCTTGTCGAATATGTTGTTGACGTTCAGTTGCATGCTGAAGTGCCGGTCGATCTGGTAGCGCACCATTAGGTCGACGACGTAGTAGGCGTCCTGTCGCATCAGGTAGTCCTGCTTGCGGTGCTCTAAGTCCATGGGAATCCAGGCGGACTGTGTGCGGCTCTGCCAGCGCACGCCCGCGCCCATGGTCAGGCGTTTGACGCGATAGGTGGTGAACAACTTGAAGGATTGTTCGGGCGCGCGATAGCTGCCGGTCAGGTCGTCAACCGCCGAAAACATGATCTCCCCCTTGAATGGCGGCAGGACCTGTTTTTGTTTGACGTAGCCCACGGCGATATTCCAGTCTTTCGTGATAGCGCCGGTGGCATTGAATTCCCATCCATAGACGCGCCAGCCGTTGTTGTCAGTAGTCGGGGCGTTGGGGTCGTAGCTTTGAAAGGGAAAGTCCTTTTGTGTCATCCTGAAGTAGGATGCTGCGATATTGAGGCGTTCGTCGAAAAATGCGCCTTTGAGGCCTCCCTCCTCGGTGATCGAGCGCACCGGGGGGAGGTAATCGCCGGTAATGGCGTTGGTGCCACCGTTTGAACCGTTATAGACGGGGTCGCGCACGTAGGACGTTGTATAGCTGCCGTAGGCATTGATCTGCGGCGTCAGTTCGACGATCAGACCGCCATAGGGCAGGAACTTCGGGCGCATGGTGGGGTTGGTGGAATTGGGAAGGAAGTGGGTGGAGTTGCAGTGGTCGACTAGACAGTCGGTGTCGACATGGTCCGTCTCCACATCCTTGGCCCAACGCCCGCCCAGAATGAGATGAACGCGCGAAATCGGTCGCAAATGGCTGCTGAAGTAGTACCCGGTTTGCCGGCGCTTGGTGATATATCGTTCCCTGGCGCTGTACATGTCCCTGCGGGAGCCGGCCAACTCTGATTCCTCGGGAAGGCGAGCGGTCCAGCCTTTGATGGGAATTGCACCTATCGACGTGCGGTCCATGGGCGACCTCGGTGGGAGGCAAGAGCGATTGCGGCGGCCACATGACTCGAAAGCGAGTAGGGGGTATTCCGCCGTCCCGAAGGAATCATAGCCACCGTAGACCATGTGATTCACGTTATAGGCATTGGCGCCCACGACGAATTCCTGGTCTCGGCCGAATGCCTCAATACGGCCTTTCAGGTGAACATCCACGGCATTGACGATGTTCTCTTGATGGTCGCGTTTGGCAACGTAGCTGGCCAACCCCGCTTGGGGCACGTAATAGCGGGATCCCATTTCCCCGTACAACTGGTCGTCCATGTTGCTGGCATGGTTGTAGCTGGCCTTGAATGACCAGTCGTCGTTGAAAGCATGGTCCCAGGTGAGAAACAGATTGGTGTAATTACGATGGGTGTGTGACCAAGGGGTTGCGTTATTGAAGCCGCGCGAGACGCCTCTGGTTGGCAATACGCTGTCGCCTGGTGGCAGGTCGCGTATGCCCTCCGGTAGAAATTCTTTTTCTCCAGGCCGGAATCTGTTGTTTGACACTTCCGAATACCTCGCCAAGCCATGCGGCGAGGCCCCGTCCAGCTTGAAGTCGAATTGCGTCACGCCGGCGCTGATGCGGTTGTTCTCCGTCACATCCAATTGCCCGATCAGCGACACCGCGCCTCGATTGCTCTTGACCCGCTCGACCCAGTGATTACCCTTTTGCATGGCTGCCGCCAGCCGCACCCGGAACCGGTCGTTGACCGGCGTGGAGAGGTCCAGCTCGGCGCGGCGATTATTCCAGCTGCCGTATTTCAAATTCGCCGACAGGTGACGATCCAGGTAGGGATACTTGCGCACGAAGTTCAGGCTGGCCGACGCATCGCCTTCGCCGCCGGTCAGGCTGTTGGAGCCGCGGATCACATCGATGCGCTCGTACAGAAAGGAATCCTGCAGCCCGATGTTGCCGTTGGCGGAGCCGGACAGTATGTAGCTGCTGGCCATGACGCCATCCAGTTGCACCGAAGTGACCGGAAAAGTCCGTGAATAGACAGGTTGGTTCCCGGCGCCCGCCACGCCGGCGGTAATCAGTGTGATGCCTGGCGTCTGGTCCAGCACTTCACTGACCGTCAACAACCCCTGATCCTGAATCTGCTGCGCCGTGAACGTGGTGATGCTCTGCGGCGTTTCCTTTGGCGCCAGGTCTAGCTTGGTGGCGCTGGACGTGCTGCTGACGGTGTAGCCCCGGTTGGGCGCGTCGCCTTCGCGGTAGCCGCTGACGGTGACGGCGTTCAGCTGGGTCACATCGGTGGCGTCCTCGCCTGCCGCCTTCGGCAAGCCGCGCAGCATGTAGCGCCCCGGCGCACGCGCCACCGCTTCGAATCCGCTGCCTTGGAGGATGCGGCGGAAACCCGCCTCCACCTCAACACTTCCCCGCAACCCGGCGGATTCCTTTCCCGCAAGCAGCGAGGCGTCGAACGACAGGCTGACGTCGACCGCCTGCGCGTACTGGTTCAGCACCGTGGTCAGCGGACCGGCCGGGATGTCCACCTGCAAGGTGCTGGCGGCGAGGGCTGCCGAGGGCGTTTGCGCGTGGGCGGCGCGCAGCGGCGTGAAGGCGGCCAACAGGCATATGAGCGTGAGATTCAGCGTGAACTGGCGCGCGCCCGGCGCGGCAGGGTGCGAGGAGCGGCCAGGCGCGCAGGCCGGTGAAGTGGAGGGGTGATCGTGCATGGACATATCGCGGCATAGTGATTGAACGGGAAGCGAGGCCATGGCCGGAACCGGTTCGGTTCGCGTCCATGGCGAGCGCCATCGTCATTGAGGACACGCGACGTACTACGAAAGTGCAAATGCGATTTAAAAAAATACTTATGTGATCGCTTTTACGCTTGACCCGTGGCGTCGGGCACGAGGCCGCCGCCTGCGCCACCGCCCCGGCTACGCCCCTGGGCGCGCCAGCACCGTCACCCAGTAGCGCGTATGCCGCCGCACCTGCACAGGGAAACTGTCCGAGATTGCTTCCAGCGCCTCGTCGGTGTCCCGCAATGAGAAGACCCCGGAGACCTTCAGATCGGCCACCGCCGGATCGCACCGCAGAATGCCGGGCCGATAACGCGCCAGTTCGGCGACGACCTCGGCCAGTGGCCGATCCTCTACAACCAGACGGCCATGCAGCCAAGCCTGCGCATCCAAGGACGCGGCGCCCACCGGCCCCGCGCCGTCGGCATCGAACGACACCGCCTGACCGGCGCGCAGCAGCACCGCAGGGATGCGGATCGAAGGGTGATTCTGCGTCTGGCCAGGCAGGATGGTGGCCGAATGTTGCAACACCTGCACCCGCGTGTCGCGGGTATCCAGCCGCACCGTGAAGCGGGCCTCCTGCGGCAGGATGTCGCCATGCGGCGTGCTGACGACGAACGGGCGCGGCATGGCCCGCGAGGTCTGGTCCTGATGGACCTGCATCAGGATCTCGCCGGCACGCAGCACCACCCGACGCCGCGCGTCGCTGAAATCCAGCGTCACGCAGGTGGCGGTGTTTAGATAGAGCTGCGAGCCGTCGTCCAGTTGAAATTGGCGCAGCTCGCCGGTCGCGGTCTGCCAGATGTCCGACTCCCCTGACCGCATGACGCCATAGGTGCCGGTGGCCAGCAGGCCCATCCCCATCAACGACAGCAGGCTGCGGCGCTGCGCGCGCCGGCGCGCGGACGGGGTGAGCACGGCCGTGGCGACATTAGCCGGCACGCGGCTGAAGGCGCCCCGCATCTTCTGCAGTCGTTCCCAGGCCTGGCGATGCGTGGGGCTGGCGTCGAGCCAGGCCTGCCAGTCAACGCGATCGCGCGGCGTCGCGTCTTCGGCCATGAGGCAGGCAAACCAGCGGGCGGCTTCGTGTACGGCCGATTCCTCGGCGGACGACGGCGGGCGGGACTCGGCCATGCAACCTGCCGGGGGATCAGAAGGCCGCCAGGCAGCAGTGCGCCATGGCGCGCGCGATGTAGTTCTTCACCGTGCGCAGCGAGACATTCAGATTCACGGCGATCTGCGTGTAGGGCAACCCTTGGAACTGCGATAGCACCAGGGCCTGCCGCACCTTCGGGTCGAGGCCGTCGAGCATGCGATCGAACTCGAACAACGCCTCGCGCACCAGGGCCTGGGTTTCGAGGGAAGGCACCTGCTGATGCGGCAGGGAGGCCAGGACTTCGAGATAGGCGATTTCCAGCGCCTGCCGCCGGTAGAAATTGGCCACCAGCCGTCCGGCCACGGTAGCCAGATAGGCGCGCGGTTCGCGCAGGGGGGAGGTGTCGATGTGGAGGGGAGTGGCGGCGCACAGCACGCGGACGAAAGTGTCCTGGGTCAGATCGTCGGCGTCTTCGGCGCGGCGGACTTTAGTGCGAAGCCAGTTGCGCAGCCAACCGTGATGCTCGCGGTATAGGCCACCGACCTGGTGGGCGGTGGGGGCGAGGCACTTTTTCATGGTGGGGACGGCGGGGAGTGAAGTGCGAATGGGAAGTGTTTTGTTTTTATAGTCGATGGGGTAGGGGGATGGGCGGGGGGCTGGGGGAAATCGGGTTTGTCTGAGGTGGGAGGGCACCGTCGTGGCTGTCGGGGAAGTGCTTGGTCAGCTTAATGTGGGTCACTGATGTGATTTGGCGAGGACCGCTTCCGGCCAGGAAGAGTCACTCATTCTGGTGGACATTTCGACATTCGTGCGACAGCTGTACTTCATCCATGGACGTTCGACCATCGCGATGTGCGTTGCGTCATCCAATAGTCGTTTGGCATGCATGTTCGGGCCATCCCGCTTCAGGGGGTGGATACAATGCAACGCAGCGGGCATAGTATGCAATATCAACGCAAGCGCGCTGACGCCCAAGCCATTTCAAACCATATCCATAGGGAAAACATATGTCCGCGATCGTTCCGACAGCGCCTGCCAACGTTGAAATTTTCAACATCACGGTAAATCACTTCCACAATCAGGTAATCCCCGATGTTGAACGACTGGTGGCTGATCTGCGGGGGGAGCGAGACGCATTCGAACTGCGTCTCGAGCTGAAATCCTCACGCGAGGCGTTGCAGGAGAGTGCTGTCAAACTCAACATGCTATTCGGCAAGTTGCTGGACATCATCAAGCTGCGCGCTTTCGCTTCCGAATACGCGTACAGCGAGGCACTTCTCAATGCGATGCAATCTGGAGTGGCTTTGCTAGATATGTATGAGCGAGTCAGCGCCGAACACGTGGACTTTGGCGGTTTAATACGCGACCATCTTTCCAAGCATCTCGAGGCGTTTTATCGTGACTCCGAAGCCAGTAAGGTCATTAGCACTCAGTGGCTGGACGACGCAATGTTCTACGATTGGCTGATTGCGAATGAGCTCCTCGATGGACGACAACTAGGACGTTGGGGCGAATGGACGCCGCGCTTCAGCGCGGAGGACCTCAAAGCGTTTGAACTGGGGCAGACCGCGAATATCGCAAAGTCCGTCAAGGCAATCACTGCCGCGAACGGTGGGCGATGCTATATGCCAAACCCGCATCGGGACGGGGTGGTCCGTAACTATTTCGAGGCGCACAAGTTGCAACGGTCGCAGATCAAAGATATGGGGGCCGTGTCTGAGCAACAGAGGCTCGGGTAGCATCAGCGACCCTTACGACCTCGTCCGATGAACGTCCGCTACCTTCTTGACAAGAGGCATCAATACTTCGCTCGTTCCACGGTCGGCATTGGGTCGGAAGCTGGCATCCGCGCGGGGCAGCTTCCGGCCAAAGACGGGCTTGAGTCCGCGAGGGACGGGTTTTCAATCAAGGCGGGCCTATCCGCAATTTTGTGTGCGGGGCATATCATGAGGACTAAAGATCATGGATATGCCGATGAAGAAGAAACGCACAGCAGCCGCTCAGGCGGCGGATCGTAATGCCACTTTCACGTAACTCCATAGCCCAACAAAAAGCCGCGTTCCCCAACCCAGGAAACGCGGCCTCATCCAGCAGGACCGACCAGCTAACGCCGGTCCCGTCCTTTAATGCATCTGCCCATACTTCCCGGCATTGAAGTCCTGGATCGCCTCGACGATCTCCGCCTGCGAATTCATCACAAACGGCCCGTATCCCACCACTGGCTCGTCGATCGGCTCGCCGCTCAACACCAGGAAAACGGCGTCGTTGTTGGCTTCGACCGTGATCTCGTCGCCATCCTGCGAGAACAGCGTCAGTTGCGCGTCGCGCGCCACCGCTTCGCCGTTGACCAGCACCGTGCCGCGCAGCATCACCAGCATGCTGTTGCGGCCCGCCGGGATCGCGAAGGTCGCGGTCTTGCCGGCGGCCAGGCGCACGTCCCACACGTCGATCGGCGTGAAGGTGCGCGCCGGGCCGGTCTGGCCGCCGTAGCTGCCGGCGATGACGCGCAGCGAGCCGGCATCGCCAGGCAGCGACACCACCGGGATATCCGCGTTCAGCAGGCTCTGGTAGCCGGCCGGCGCCTTCTTGTCCTTGGCCGGCAGATTGACCCACAACTGCACCATCTCCAGCTCGCCGCCCTGGCGGGTGAACGCGGGGGAGTGGAACTCTTCATGCAGGATGCCCGAGGCGGCGGTCATCCACTGGACGTCGCCGGGCCCGATGACGCCGCCGTTGCCGGTGGAGTCGCGGTGCTCGACCTCGCCGCTGTAGACGATGGTCACGGTTTCGAAGCCGCGGTGCGGATGCTGGCCGACGCCGCGCGGTTGCGTGGCCGGCGCGAATTGCGCCGGGCCGGCGTAGTCCAGGAGCAGGAACGGGCTGACGTTCTTGCCCTTGTCGTTGTACGAGAACATCGAGCGCACCGGAAAGCCGTCGCCCACCCAGTGGGGACGCGGGCTGGCATGCACACCCAGAATCTTCTTCATGATCGTCATTCCTGTTGCGCGGCCCCTGCGGGGCCGTTCGTCATACCTGTCAAGATAAGGGCGGGAGGCCGCTTTCGGTAGTCCCCGCCATCGATAAGCACTGTTCCAGGAATAGGACACTGATAGCGCCAGACCTGGGCAGGTGTTGCCAGTGAGGCACGCGCGGCGCCGGGAGGAATCCGGGCCCGGACCCGTTCCGGTGGCCGGCGCGGGCGGCGGCGGAAGGCCCGCGAACCCGGGTATTCTTGCGCCATGCAACGAATTGCCGATACCACCGTGGCCGACCGATATGCCCACGTCCAGGGCTTCGCCCCGGTTGCCGCCGCCGACGCCCGCATCCTGGTGCTGGGCTCCATGCCCGGCGTCGCCTCGCTGCGGCAGGCGCGTTATTACGCCCATCCGCGCAACGCCTTCTGGCCCATCGCGGGCCAGGTGCTGGGGTTCGATCCCGCCGCCGACTACCCGCGGCGCCTGCAAGCGCTGCGATCCGCCGGCGTCGCGCTCTGGGACGTGCTGCAGGCCTGCGAACGGCCGGGCAGCCTGGATGCGGACATCCGCGGCGATACCCTGGTGCCCAACGACTTCGCGGCGTTCCTGTTGGCGCATCCGCGCCTGGTGCGGGTCTGCTTCAACGGCGCCAAGGCGGCCAGCCTGTACCGCCGCCATGTGTTGCCGCGCCTGCCGGCGCGGCCGCTGGAGTACGTCGACCTGCCATCCACCAGCCCGGCCCACGCGGCCGCGTCGTTCGAGAAGAAGCTGGCCGCCTGGCGCGAGGCGTTGACGGTGCCTGCCTGATCCTGCGCCCGGGCGCTGGCGTCGCCCGGGCAGCGACGCACGGCGGGAGATCTCGCGCCGAAGGGGCAACGGGAACAGCGGGAGGCGGGCGTGGATTGGCCGTGAGGAATGCGGACGGTCAATCCTGCCGGCCGCGGCCGCCACTGGCGCGAGCTCCCGGCGGGAAGGCGGGGCATTCCGCGCCGGCCGCCGTGCGATCAGCCGCCGTGCGATCAGCCGCTGTACGATCAGCCGCTCCACCATCGGTCGCCGCACCCTCGGCCGCCCCACCATCGGTCGCCGCACCATCAGCCGCCGCACCCTCGGCCGCCCGGCGGGCCTGCGCCAGGCTGGCCTGGACCTGCTCGTGGACGGGGCCATCCGGGTCGACCAGCGGCAGCAGGCGTTCCCAGGCGTCGATGGCCCCGTGGAAGTCGCCGCGGAAAAACGCGCTGGTGCCGGCCAGGGCCAGGCCTTTCACGTCGTCGGGCGCAAGCGCCAGCAGCCGGCCGATCAGGCGGTCGGGTTCGCCCGAAAAATCTCCGTCCGCCGCGGTGGCCAGGAGGTCGGCCCAGTCCGCCAGCACGCCGGGATCCTGCGGCGCCCGGGCGCCCATGCGCGCCCAGGTTGCCGCGCCGCCGGCGAAGTCCCCCAGCGTCGCGTAGGTGTGGGCCAATGTCATCCAGCCCTCGGTGTCGTCCGGGTGGGCCTGCAGGTGCTGGATCAAGCCGGCCAGCCGTTCGGCCATGGGATCGCCGGCGTCGTGCCCGGCGCTGGCGGAGGGCGACGCGTGCGGGTCGGCGTCCGCCGGCGTCAGGGCCGCCGGGTCGCCGAGCGCGGCGTACAGGCCGACGCTGATCGCGCCCAGCCCCAAGGCCACCGCCAGGGCCCAGCGGGGCGCGGGCCGGGTATCGAGGCGGTCCGGCGCCGCGCATCCTTCCCGCAGGGCGCGCCGCTCGATCTCGGCGCGCGCCTGGGCATAGTGGTCCGGGGCGATTCGCCCGCTGGCATGGTCGGCCTGCAATTGCGCCAGTTGTTCGCGCAGCACCGCCAGGGATGCCTGCGCCTGGGGCGAGCCGCCGCGCCGGCCGGCGGCTTCTGGCGCCAGCAGGGGCGGCAGCACGAACAGCAGGGCGACGGCGACCATGCCGGCCGCGAGGAGCCAGAACAGGGTCATGGAGCGCGCTCCCCGCCGGCGGCGAACGGCCCGGCGTCTTGCGGGGGCTCGGCCAGCAGGGCCCGGGCCGCCTGCGCTTGCGGCTCGGGCAAGGGCGCCTCCGGCGCGCGGGTATGGCGCCGCAAGCGCCACAGCAGGCCGCCCATGGCGCCGGCAAGCAGCACGCCGGGCCCGATCCACAGCAGCGCGGTGCGGGCTTTCAGCGGCGGGCGATAGAGCACGTAGTCGCCATAGCGCGATACCAGGAACTGGCGCACCTGGACCTCGTCCTGACCCGAGCGGAACAGGCGACGCACTTCGTCGCGCAGGTCGCGCGCCAGCGGCGCGCGCGAGTCCGCCAGGGATTCGTTCTGGCACACCAGGCAGCGCAGGTCGCGCGTGAAGGCCTGGACGTGCGCTTCCAGGGCGGGGTCGGACGCGGCGGCGGGCGCCTCGCTGGCCACGGCCCGGGCCGCAATGAATAGCGCCAGCGCGATGCCGCGGCCGGTCGCGTGCCAACCGCTGGCCACGGCGGTGCGTCCTATCGTGGGGCGAGGCTGGCGGGGGATGTCAGGGTTCATTCAGCGTCTCCCGCGCTCGGGGGATCAGGATGTTGTCGAGCACGTCCTGTGTGACCGGCCCGACGTGCTTGTAGCGGATGACGCCCTGGGCGTCGATGAGAAAGGTCTCGGGCACGCCGTACACGCCATAGTCGATGCCGAGTTTGCCGCGCGGGTCGAGCACCGTGGCGGTGTAGGGGTTGCCCAGGCGCGCCAGCCATTCGCGCGCCGCGCTGTCTTCGTCCTTGTAGTCCAGCCCGACGATGGCAATGCGGCCTTCGCGGGCGGCGCGCAGCAGCACGGGGTGTTCGACGCGGCAGGCGACGCACCAGCTGGCCCAGACATTGAGCAGCCAGACCCGGCCGCGCATATCGTCCAGCCCGAACTGGCCTCCCGGCGCGTCCAGCCGCGCCAGCGTGAAGGGCGGCGCTGGCCGGCGAACCAGGGGCGAGGGCAATTCGCGCGGGTCCAGGCCCAGGCCGACGGCGAGCATGGCTACCAGCCCGAGAAACAACAGCAGGGGCACGAGGGATCGTAGTTTCATGGCTGTTCGCTTTGAGGCAGCCGGCCGTGGCTCGTGGGCGAGGCGTCGCGCCGCGAAGCCGGCTTGCGGTAGCGGCGGTCGGCGGCGGCGGCCAGGCCGCCCAGGATCATCAGCGCGCAGCCGGCCCAGATCCAACTGATGAACGGCTTGTGGAACAGGTTCACGATCCAGCCGCCGTCGGGCAGGCCTTCGCCCAGCGCGGTGTAGAGATCGCGCAAGGGGCCGACGTCGATGGCCGATTGCGTCATCGGCATCGCCTGGGTCACGTAGTGGCGGGTCTCCGGCCGCAGCGTGGCGACATGCCTGCCCCCGCGCGCGACGTCGAGGGTGGCGCGCGCGGCGATCCAGTTGGGGCCGGCGACCTGCTCGACGCCGCCGAAGGTGAAGGCGTACCCGGCCAGATGGGCTGTCTGGCCGGGCAGCATGCGCACGTCGAGCTGTGACTGGAAGCTGTTGACCATGGTGACGCCGATGATGAACACGCCCAGGCCCAGATGCGCCAGCCACATGCCCCACCAGCTCCCGGGGATGCCGCGCAGGCGGGTGGCGATGTCGGCCCGCCCGCCGCCGCGCAGGCGCTCCGCCAGCAAGTGCAGGCTGCCCAGCACGATCCAGGCCGCCAGCGCCAGGCCCAGGCAGGTGCGCCAGGTGAAGTGCCCGAGCCCGTAGCCCAGCGCCGGGCCCAGCAGCGCGCTGGCGAGCGCGGCCGGCCCCAGGCGGCGCGCCAGCCGTTGCCAGGTGTCGGCCTTCCAGCGCGCCACGGCGCCGGGCACCAGCAGCGCGAGCACCGGCGTCATCAACGGCACGAAGGTGGTGTCGAAGTAGGGCGGTCCCACCGAAATCTTGCCCAGGCCCAGGGCGTCGAGCAACAGCGGGTAGAGGGTGCCGAGCAGCACCGCCGCGCAGGCCACGGACAGCAGCGCGTTGTTGGCCAGCAAGGCGGCGTCGCGCGATACCAATTGGAAGTGGCCGCCGCCCTGCAGCCGCGGGGCGCGCCAGGCGTATAGCAACAGCGATGCGCCCACCACCGTCACCAGCAGGCACAGGATGAACACGCCGCGCGCCGGGTCGGTGGCGAAGGCGTGCACCGAGGTGACGACGCCGGATCGCACCAGGAACGTGCCCAGCAGCGATAGCGAGAAGGTGCCGATCGCCAGCAGCACGGTCCAGCCGCGGAACGCGCCGCGCTTTTCGGTCACGGCCAGCGAGTGGATCAGCGCGGTGCCCAGCAGCCACGGCATGAACGAGGCGTTCTCGACCGGATCCCAGAACCACCAGCCGCCCCAGCCCAGCTCGTAATAGGCCCAGCTCGATCCCACCGCGATGCCGGCGGTCAGCAGCACCCAGGCGGCCACGGTCCAGGGCCGCGACCAGCGCGCCCAGGCGGCATCCAGGCGTCCCGTCATCAGGGCCGCGATGGCAAAGGCGAAGGCGATGCTGAAGCCCACGTAACCCAGGTACAGCAAGGGCGGATGGATGATCATGCCGGGGTCCTGCAACAGCGGGTTCAGGTCGCGGCCCTCGCGCGCCGCGGGCAGCAGGCGGGAGAAGGGGTTGGAGGTCAGCAGCGTGAAGGCGGTGAAGCCCGCGCCGACCGCGCCCAGCACGCCCAGGACCCGCGCCGTGAAGGCCTCGGGCAGCCCGCGGCTCCAGCGCGTCACCGCCACCGTCCACAGCGACAGCGAAACGATCCACAGCAACATGGAGCCCTCGTGGTTGCCCCAGACCGCGGTGATCCGGTAGATCAGCGGCGTGCGGCTGTGGCTGTTGTCCGCCACCAGCCGCACGGAGAAATCATTGGCGATGAACAGCAGGTGCAGGCAGGCGTATGACAGCAGCACGAACAGCAGTTGCCCGCGCGCGGCGCCGCGGCCGACCGCCATCAGCGCCGCGCGGCCGCGCCAGGCGCCATACAGCGGCACGATGGCCTGCACCAGCGCCAGCGCGAAGCCAAGCATCAGGGAAAAGTGGCCGACTTCGGCGATCATGGCCGCACCGTCCTGCTGGCGTCGTGGGCGCGCGCGATGGCGTCGCGCGCTTCGATCGGCGTGTAGTTCTCGTCGTGGCGGGCCAGCACGCTGGTCGCGGTGAACACGCCGTCGGCGTCCAGCGTGCCCTGGGCCACCACGCCCGTGCCTTCGCGGAACAGGTCGGGCAGGGCGCCGCGATACACCACGGGGACCTCGTGGGCGGTGTCGGTGACGATGAAGCGCACGCCCAGGCCGTCGGCCTCGCGTTGCAGCGAGCCGGCCAGCACCATGCCGCCGACGCGGAACAGCCGCTGCCGCGGCGCCTCGCCGCGCGCGATTTCGCTGGGCGTGTGAAAGAACACCAGGTTCTGGCGCATGGCCGTCAGGATCAGGGCGGCTGCCGCGCTCAGCAGCGCGAAGGCACAGAGCAGCAGGAGCAGGCGCCGGCGGCGGGGGGGGGTCATGCCGGTCCTCTGTCGTGTGATTGCTGCCTGGCCGTGGGATTGGCGCTAGCCAGCGCCGCCAGGCGCCGCCGCGCGCGCCGCCGCCGCCGGGCCAGCGACACGCATTCGGCCAGCACCAGCAGGGCCAGCATGCCGTAGCTGCCCCAGACGAAGGCGGCGCGCCCGCCCATGTGCCAGAACGCGGCCCAGGATTGCCAGTGCATCATGCCGGCTCCTTGCGCGTCGCCGTCTCGCGGCGCGCCAGCTCGCGCACCCAGCCGGCCGGCCACTCCCGCTCCAGCATCATGACGCGCGCGCGCGCCAGCGCGACGGCGGCGGTGTAGGCCCACGCGGCCAGGGCCATGAGCAGCATGGCGGCCAGCATGGTCGCCGCCATGGACGGCGCGCGCGTCAGGCTGACCGAAGCGCCCTGGTGCAGCGTGCTCCACCAGGACACCGAGAAATAGATGACCGGTACGTTGATGGCGCCCACCAGGGCCACCAGCGCCCCGGCGCGGTCGCCGCGATGGGGATCGACAGTCAGGGCGGTCAGCGCCAGGTAGCCCAGGTACAGGAATCCCAGGATCAATTGCGAGGTGAGCCGCGCGTCCCAGACCCAGTAAGCGCCCCAGGTTGGCCGGCCCCATAGCGCGCCGCTCCAGAGCGCGACGAAGCAGAACAGCGCGCCGGTGGGAGCCAGCGCGCGCGCCATGATGAACGACAGTCGGGTGCGCAGGATCAGGCCGAGCGCGGACCAGAACGCCATCAGCAGATAGATGAACAGCGACATCCACGCGGCGGCGACGTGGATGAAAATGATGCGGTAGACCTCGCCCTGGGTGGCATCGGTGGGCGCGACGAAGAAGCCGATCGCCAGGCCGCATGCGCCAAGCAGGATGGCGAGCCCGCCACACCAGGGAACCAGCCTGCCCGCCAGCGGATAGAAGGCCTGTGGCGCGGCGAACCGCAGCAGACGGGTGGCGCGGCGGGCGGGAGGAGCGGGCGGGAGGGCAGGCATGGGAGGCATCTTCATTCTTCGACGGCGAAGCGCAGCGCCAGGACACAGGCGGGCGGGGCCAGCGCCAGCGCCGCCAGCAGCGCGCCGCCAAGCAGCAGGAACGGGGTGGCGGGCGGCTGGCCGGTGCCACACGAGGCCACCGAGCCCGCGCCGAAGATCAGCACCGGCACGAACCAGGGCAGCAGCAACAGGGCCTGCAGCACGCCGCCGCCGCGCATCCCGAGGGAGAGCGCGGCGCCGATCGCGCCGACCAGGGCCAGCACCGGCGTTCCCAGCGCGAAAGATAGCGACAGGGTCAGGCGCGAACACTGACCCAGGTCAAACAGCAGGCCCATGACGGGCGCCACGGCGATCAAAGGCAGACCGGTTCCGATCCAGTGCGCCGTGATCTTGGCCAGCACCCAGAGCGTGGCGGCGCCCGGCGAAAGCAGTAGCTGTTCGAGCGTGCCGTCGGCGTGGTCCTGCGCGAACAGTCGATGCTGCGATAACAGCGCGGCGAGCAGCGCGGCGACCCATAGAACGCCGGGCCCGAGCGTGCGCAGCAAGGCCGCATCGGCGCCCACGCCCAGCGGGAACAGGCAGGCGACCAGCACGAAGAAAAGCAGCGAGACGACGGCGTCGGCCCGGCCTCGGCCAAGCAGCAGCAGATCGCGCCGCAGGACGGCGAAGAAGGGACTGGCCGGCCGCGTCATGGCGCGCCTGGACCAAGATCGAGGGTGCGCACCGGCCGGTCGAAGGCCACCTCCTGGTGCGTGGTCAGGAGGACGCACCCGCCGTTGTCGCAATGGTTTGCCAGCGTCCGCGTCAGCGCCGCCACCGTGGCCGCGTCGAGCAGGTTGAAGGGTTCGTCCAGGATCCACAGCGGCCGCGCCGGGCGCAGCGACAGCCGCGCCAGCATCACGCGGCGCCGCTGGCCGCGCGACAGCAGGCGCGTCGGCAGGTCGAGCATCGCCGCCAGGCCCATCCGGCACAGCGCGTCGCGACAGGCCGCGGCGGAGACGGCATCGGCCTGGGCCTGGCACAGGAAGCGCAGGTTTTCGAGTGGGGTCAGGGAATCGGCGAGCGCGTCGGCATGGCCCAGGTAGAGCAGGTGCTGGCGGTAGGCCGGCCCCAGGCGGTGGATGTCGGCCCCGCGCCAGCACACCGTGCCGGCGTCGGCGTGCGCCAGGCCGCACAGGATGCGCAGCAGGCTGGTCTTGCCATGGCCGTTGGGCGCGGTCACGCGCAGCAGTTGCCCCGCGCATAGCTGGAACGACACGTCTTCGAACAGCAGACGGGTTCCTTTCGAACAGGTGAGCCCCTGCGCTTCAAGCATGGCTGGTGCCCATCCAGATAGTCATGACAACAATCCCCGCTGCATCAAGGGCGGCGCGAAGCCGACAACGGGATCGGATATTAATGAATCCGGATCGCCGTTTTGCTTGGCCGCGGCGCATTTGGATTTATGTCGGACGCGTTTACCGTCGGCCTCACCATGGTGCAGATCGCCGCGCCACGATATGCGTTTTTCGGAGGTCACCCGGCCGTGGTTTCGGATCGGTCTGAGTAATGGGCGCGATGGCGCGTGCGACCTGCGGCGCTTGACGGAGATCAACATGCGAGGGTCGGCCGCGCGTCGATCATGAAAAGGCATCGAACCGCCAACGGCCCTCGCGGGGACCGCCGGCCTTGCTTGTGCCGCGACGCGGTTCGACGCAGTCGCCGTTCATATCCAAATAGTTGTACTCCGTGAAAAGCAAACCCAAGCACAGCAGTAATGGTGGTGGGGCCGAGTGGGCAAAGTTCCTGTCGCTGGCCTTTGTGGCGTGTCCCGTCGTGGCGTTCCTGATGATCTGCATCTACGGATTCGTCGTCTGGTTCGGGCAGATCCTGTTCTGGGGGCCGCCGGTATGAATGCTCCGTTCTACAAAGCCGCAGCCTGAGCCACCGACATGAAAAATCCCTTCAAGATCGCCAAATCCATCATCCAATGGACGGGCGCGCTGCTGCTGCGGCCCGCCACCCGCATCGGCCTGGGCGTGCTGGTCATCGGCGGGTTCCTGGGCGGCGTGACGTTCCTGGCCCTGTTCAATACCGGCATGAACGCCACCAACACCGAGGCCTTCTGTATTTCCTGCCACTCGATGCGTGACACGGTGCTGCCCGAGCTGCAGCAGAGCGTGCACTGGAAGAACCGCTCGGGCGTGCGCGCCCACTGTCCGGACTGCCACGTGCCGCATGACTTCACCTCCAAGGTCGCGCGCAAGATGCAGGCCTCGCGCGAAGTGCTCGGGCACCTGATGGGCACCATCGGCACGCCCGAGAAATTCCAGGAACACCGCATCGTGCTGGCCACGCGCGAGTGGGCCCGCTTCAAGGCGAACAACTCCAAGGAATGCCGCAATTGCCATGATTACGCCAGCATGGATTTCGACAAGATGCGGGTGACCTCGCAGACCACCATGCACGGCGCGGCCGAACGCGATGCCAGTTGCGTCGACTGCCATAAGGGCATCGCGCACCGGCTGCCAGAGGTCAAGTCGCAGGGCAACCCGGCGCTGGCGGCGCTCACCGCCGACGCTCGCGGCGCCGCCATCGACGCCGGCCGCGACTACTACAGCGTCATGCCGCAGCCGATTTACGCGGACGAGGGCCTGGCCCGCGAGATTGGCGCCATCGAGATCGCCACCGGCGTGAAGGTGCTGCAGAAGAAAAAAGACGCGGTGCAGGTCGAGTTGCAGCTCTGGAGAAAGAACAAGGGTTACGCCCGCGTGCTGTACGGCCGGTTCGGCATGAATATCACCAGCGCCGTGCTGAGCCAGGACGTGTCGCGCGACGACGGCGTGGTCCATGTGATCGAAAGCCGGATCGACGACGTGACCGGCCTGCAGTGGCAGAAGATCTCCGCGACGGTCTGGCTGCGCGGCGGCGGCCTGGTGGCTGACGTCGAGCCGATCTGGGCGGTGGCGCGCAAGAGCTATTCGCAAAGCTGCAGCGTGTGCCATCGCCAGCCGAACGAGGCCTCGCACGACGCCAATCAATGGCCGGGGCTGTTCGGCGGCATGGTCGGGTTCACCAACATGGATGATCCGACCGCCAGGCTGGTCCTGAAGTACCTGCAGTTGCATTCCTCCGATTTCGTAGCCAAGGACGGTGTGGCTTCGGCCCACTGAGCAAGAAATGAAAATCTCCCGTCGACGTTTCATGGGCGGTGTCGCCGCTTCACTGGGTTCCTTCGTGGTGCCGCCGCTTCTGCGCAATGGCAATGTCGTGCGGGCCGCGGGCGCCACCGCGGCCGATCCTGGTCGCTGGAAGTTCTCGGGTGCACATTGGGGCGCCTTCCGGGCCCGGGTCGTGGCCGGCCACGTGGTGGAAATAAAGCCGTTCGAGTTCGACAAGCACCCCACGCCGATTCTGGACGGCACGCTCGACGTGCTGTACAGCCCATCGCGGGTGCGGTACCCGATGGTGCGCCTGGACTGGTATCGCAACCGGCGCGCGGGCGCGGCCCCGAGCCAGGCCGGCCAGGCGTCGCGCGGCGACAACCGGTTCATCCGGGTGGGCTGGGACGAAGCCCTGGACCTGGTCTATGACGAGCTGGAGCGTATCCAGAAAGACTACGGTCCGTGGGCGCTGCACGTGGGCAACGTCGGCTGGCACGCGGTGGGCCTGATGCATAGCTGCGGCAACCATATGCTGCGGGCGATGGGGATGCACGGCAACAGCGTCGGCACGGCCGGCGACTACTCCACCGGCGCCGGCCAGACCATCCTGCCCTATGTGCTCGGGTCGACCGAGGTGTACTCGCAGGGCACGTCGTGGGAGATCATCCTGAAGGAGACGCAGGTGCTGGTGTTCTGGGCCAGCGACCCGATCAAGAACCTGCAGGTGGGGTGGAACACCGAAACGCACGAGGCCTACGAGCATCTGGCGCGGCTCAAGCAGAAGGTGGCCAGCGGCGAGATCTCGGTGATCAGCGTCGACCCGGTGAAAAGCAAGACGCGCAACTACCTGGGCTGCGAACACCAGTACGTCAACCCCATGACGGACGTGGCGCTGATGCTGGGCCTTATCCATACCCTGTGGAAAGAGGCGTTGTACGACAAGAAATTCATCGAGACCTATGCCGTGGGCTTCGAGGAATTCATCGCCTATGTCGAAGGCAAGACCGAGGACAAGATCGAGCGCACCCCCGAATGGGCCGAGTCCATCTGCGGCGTGCCGGCCGGGCGCATCCGCGAGCTGGCGCGCCTGATGGCGGGCAATCGCACGCAGTTGATCTTCGGCTGGGCGATCCAGCGCCAGCAGCACGGCGAACAGCCTTACTGGATGGCCGCGATCCTGGCCACGATGCTGGGCCAGATCGGCTTGCCGGGAGGCGGCATCAGCTACGTCCACCACTACAGTTCGGCGGGCGTGCCGGCTTCGGGGGCGTCGATGCCGGGCTCGTTCCCGCTGAACCTGGATCCGGGCCGCAAACCGCGGCACGAGAACGACGACTATCAAGGCTACAGCGCGGTGGTGCCGGTGGCCCGCGTGATCGACGCGCTGCTGGAGCCGGGCAAGGAAATCAACTACAACGGCCACAAGGTCAAGCTGCCGCCCTACAAGATGGCCATTTTCTCGGGCGGCAACCAGTGGCACCGGCAGCAGGACCGCAATCGCATGAAGCGGGCCTACCAGAAGCTGGAGACCGTGGTCGCGATCGACTACAACTGGACGGCCACCTGCCGCTTCGCGGACATTGTGTTGCCGGCCTGCACGCCGTTCGAGCGCAATGACATCGACGCCTACGGGACCTTCTCCAACCGGGGCGTGATCGCCATGCACAAGCTGGTCGATCCGCTGTTTCACTCGCGTTCGGATTTCGACATCTGGACCGACTTCTGCAAGCGCATGCAGCGCGATGTGGAATACACCCGCAACATGAATGAGATGCAGTGGGTCGAATTCCTGTACGAAGAGTGCCGCAAGGAGAACGCCGGCAAGGGCTTCGCCATGCCGCCCTTCGCGCAGTTCTGGGAACAGGGCTACGTGCTGTTCCCGGAGGGCAAGCCGTGGGTGCGGCATGCCGATTTCCGCGAGGATCCGGAAGTCAACGCCCTGGGCACGCCGTCCGGGTTCATCGAAATCTACAGCCGCAAGCTCGCCAGCTTCGGCTACCGCGACTGCAAGGGGCATCCGCTCTGGATGGAAAAGGCCGAGCGGTCGCACAGCGGTCCACGTTCGGACAAGTACCCGCTCTGGATGCAGTCCTCGCATCCCAACGAGCGCCTGCATTCGCAGACGTGCGAATCACCGTCGCGGCGGGCGACCTACACCATCCAGGGGCGCGAGCCCGTCTATATCAGCCCCGAGGACGCGCGGCAGCGCGGCATCCGCCAGGGCGACCTGGTGCGGGTCTTCAACGACCGCGGGCAATTGCTGGCGGGGGCCGCCATCTCCAGCGACTTCCCGCCCGGGGTGGTCCGCATTCACGAGGGCGCCTGGTATGGGCCGACCGGACCCGAGATCGGCGCGCTGGATACCTACGGCGATCCCAATACATTGACGCTGGACATCGGCTCATCCGAGCTGGCGCAGGCGACCAGCGCCAATACCTGCCTGGTGGAAATCGAGCTGTTCAAGGGCGCCGCGCCGGCGGTGACGGCATTCGGCGGTCCGGCCGAAGTCGATATCGACGGCAAGCTCATGGCCAGCCTTTGAGAGCTGGGATAGCCGGGGAGGGCGTGTTGCCCTCCCTCTTTTTCGCGGAGCAGCAATTGAACAGCGAGCACATCGACCCGGAATGGGTGGCGGCGTCCTCTCTGCGGTCGCAGTTGTATGGATGGTTTTCCACCCTCTTCGCCCGGGAGCTGGGGCGGGACGCCATGGCGCTTTACCAGGGAGGGGGCGCCGCGGACATCATGGCCGTCCTTGCCGAACTCGGAATGGCGCGCGAGGCGGACGCCGTGGCCGGGGTGTTCCAGGAGTGGGCGCGGCACGCGGATGCCGCGGTCGAGAATGCCGCCGACTTCGCCACCCTGTTCCTGATGGAGGGCCGTGCCTGCCCGCTTCCTTACGCCTCGTACTATCTGGATGGCGGCGGACAGTTGTACGGCAAACCGGCGCTGTTGATGCGCGCGATGCTGGCGTCCAATCGGTTGCGGCTCGACGAACCGTTCAAGGAGCCGGAAGACCATCTCGCCGTCATGCTGGCATTGATGTCCCACTGGGCGAAGGCCTGCGATCGGCCCGCCGACCTCGCGGGCCAGGCGCGGGAGCAGGCCGCGTTCATTGAATCCGCCCTGTTGTCCTGGATCGACGCCTGGCTGGCGCGCATGCACGCCATCAAGTCCCTGACGTTCCGTTTCTATCCGGCCGTCGGCGCGCTGCTGGCCGCGTTTTTGCGCCAGGATCGCGACTTCCTGCGGTCTTTCGAGGTGGAGGCATAAGAACGTCTGAAATAAACCCGTCCCCCATTGATCGGCATCAACTCTCTATATAACTAAAAGCGATAAGTTAATGGCACAACGACATAATTCGCGGAGAAGTCTGTGCCTCACCCCCCACCCGAAGTCCCCCTCCCGGGCAAACGTGGTTTCCTGAAGAACCTGCTCGGCCTGAGCGCCGCGGCCACCATCATCCCCATCCGTGCCGAAGCCGGCACCGGCATCAACCAGCAACCCCCTCGTCGTCCCGGCATCCCTGGCAAGCGCTACGGCATGCTGGTCGACCTGCGCAAATGCATCGGCTGCCAGTCCTGTACGGTCAGTTGTTCGCTGGAAAACCTGCCGCCCGTCGGTCAGTTCCGCACCACCGTCCTGCAATACGAAGTCCAGCCCGACAATGGCGGCCCCTGCGCCATGGTGATGCTGCCGCGCCTGTGCAACCACTGCGACAACCCGCCCTGTGTGCCGGTGTGTCCGGTGCAGGCCACGTTCCAGCGCGAGGACGGCATCGTGCTGGTCGACAACCAGCGCTGCGTCGGCTGCGGCTATTGCGTGCAGGCCTGTCCGTACGACGCCCGTTTCATCAATCACGACACCCAGACCGCCGACAAGTGCACCTTCTGCGAGCACCGGCTCGAAGCCGGCCTGCTGCCGGCCTGCGTCGAAAGCTGCGTGGGCGGCGCCCGTGTCATCGGCGACCTGAACGATCCGGACAGCGCCATTTCGCGGCTGATGGCCGAGCATCGCGTCGACATCAAGGTGCTCAAGCCCGAGATGAAGACCGACCCGCACGTCTACTACATCGGCCTGCCGGATGCCTTCGTGCACCACATCGACGGCCAGGCCGGCGTGCGGCTGGCCGGCGGCCACTGAGTAGGGGAGCCTCATGCAGATCACCGAATTGCTGACGCCCGTTTATGACGCCGCCTGGCTGCCGTGGGCGGTGCAGTATTTCTTTCTTATCGGCATCGCCGCCACTGCCGCGTTGACGGCGGCCGGCGCCGCGTTTGGCGAGGCCGGCTCGCCGGCCCGCCGCTTGCTGCCGGCGGCCGTGACCGTGCTGCTGGTGTGCGCCATCGCCGCGCCCGTGTCGCTGCTGGCCGACCTGCACCAGCCGGGCCGCTTCTGGCATTTCTATACCCGGCTGACGCCGTGGTCGTGGATGTGGCTGGGGGCGCTGCTGCTGCCGGTCTTCACCGGGCTGGCCGTGCTGTTCTGCGCCGCCTGGTGGTGGGGGCGCATGGTCTGGGTACGGCTGCTGGGCATCGCGCTGGCGCTGTCGGCGGTGTCGATCCTGGTCTACACCGGCGCCGAGGTGATGGTGCTGCGGGCGCGGCCGCTGTGGCACACGCCGTTCCTGCCGCTGAACTTCGCGCTGACCGCGTGGCTGGGCGCGTTGGGGGCGATGTTCCTGGTGGGGCGCTGGCTGCCCGGCGGCCTGAAGGCGCTGCCGGTCGACCTGTTGCGCCGCCTGAGCGTGACGGCGGTGGTGATGATGGCCATTGGCGCGGGCGCGTGGATCCTGCTGGGACTGCTGGGCGCGGACCCGTCGTTCGAGGCCGCGTTGCGCCTGTTCGGCGAGTTCCCGGTATGGCGCGCCAGCCTGGCCGGCGCCGTGGCCACGGCGTTCTGCATGATCGCGCTGTTGCAGCGCGCGCCGCGCACCCTGGCGGCGCCCTTGCCGTCGGCCGCGCTGGCGCTGACCATGCTGGCCGCCGCCTGGATCTTCCGCTGGGTCGTGTTCATGAGCGTGCAGGGCGTGCCCAAGTATGGCGCCGGCCTGTACCTGTACGACATGCCCTGGGGCAGCGACGGCCTGCTCGGCATGATCGGCGTGCTGGGCCTGTGCGCCGCGCTGATGGCCGCCGTGACCTATGCGCTGGAACGGTTCCCGGCCCGCACCCGCGGCCTGGCGGCCTGAGCCGCCGGCCCCGACAAGAATTCGCATCGAGATGACCATGGACAAGCAACACCGAGACGACACGCCCGACGCCCACGCCGACGGGCCCGATCAACCCGACAACGCCGCGCGCCGCAAGCTGATCGCGCGCGGCGGCGTGGTCGCCGGCGGCCTGGCCGCGTTCGCGGCCGGCTACGGCGAGACCGTCGGCAAGGCCGTCAAGGGCCTGGCGCAAGGCACCGCCGGCGCGCCCACCGCGCACGCCGTGCGCGGCAACTCGCTGACGCCGGAATTCCGCATCGACCCGGTCACGGGCCTGCTGTCGGCCCAGCCCGGCCAGACCGTCAGCCCCTCCAGTTGCCTGGGCTGCTGGACGCAGTGCGGCGTGCGGCTGCGCGTCGATACCAAGGCCAACCGCATCCTGCGGGTGGCCGGCAACCCGTATCATCCGCTGGCCACCACGCGCCCGGCCGCGATGGACGCGCCGGTGCGCGAGACCTACGCGCAACTGGGCGGCGACAACGGCCTGGAAGGGCGCGCCACGTCCTGTGCGCGCGGCTCGGCCATGCTGGAGCAGTTGCATAGTCCGTACCGTGTGCTGCAACCGCTCAAGCGCGTCGGCGGCCGCGGCGAAGGCAAGTGGCAGACGATTTCCTTCGAGCAGTTGGTGCAGGAGGTGTGCGAAGGCGGCGACCTGTTCGGCGAGGGCCACGTGGACGGCCTGCGCGCGATCTTCGACCGCGACTCGCCGCTGGATCCGGCCAACCCGGAGTACGGGGCCAAGGTCAACCAGTTCCTGTTCACCGACGCGTCCAACGAAGGCCGCACGCCGCTCATCCAGCGCTTTGCCGGCCAGTCGTTCGGCACCGTCAACTTCAGCAACCACGGTTCCTATTGCGGCCAGAGCTTCCGCGTCGGCGCGGGCGCGGCGCTGGGCGACCTGAAGGGCATGCCGCACGGCAAGCCGGATTGGGACAACGCCCGCTTTGGCCTGTTCATCGGCGCGGCGCCGGCGCAGGCCGGCAACCCGTTCCAGCGCCAGGCGCGCCAACTGGCCGAGGCCCGCACCCGGCCCGAGGAGGCCAGTTTCACCTATGTGGTGGTGGCGCCGATGCTGCCCGCGTCCTCCAGCCTGTCGGCGGGATCGGGCAATGAATGGGTGCCGGTCAATCCGGCCAGCGACCTGGCGCTGGCGATGGGCCTGATCCGCTGGATCCTCGACAACGAGCGCTTCGATGCGCGCGCGCTGGCGCAGCCCGGCCCGGCGGCCATGAAGGCGGCGGGCGAGGCGGCGTGGACCAACGCCACGCACCTGGTGATCGCCGAGCCAGGGCATGCGCGCCAGGGCACTTTCCTGCGCGGCGCCGACCTGGGCTGGGCCAGGCCGGCCGATGCGGGTGAAAAGTGGGAGGACGTGTACGTGGTGCGGCTGGAGGACGGCACACTGGCGCCGCATACCGGCGCCACGCCGGCCACGCTGTTCGTGGACGAGGCGGTGGCGGCGCCGGGCCTGGCGGGCGCGCCGGCCGCGCTGCGCGTGTGCAGCGCGCTGTCGCTGCTGCGCCAGGAGGCGCAGCGCAAGTCGCTGGACGAATACGCCGCGCTGTGCGGCGTGCCGGCGGCCAAGATCGCCGAACTGGCCGAGCGCTTCACCAGCCACGGCAAGCGCGCGGTGGCGGATGCGCACGGCGGCACCATGAGCGGCGCGGGCTTCTACACCGCCTACGCCATCGCCATGCTCAACACGCTGGTGGGCAACCTCAACGTCGAGGGCGGCCTGGTGCTGGACGCCGGCCCGTTCCCGCCCTATGGCGCCGGGCCGCGCTACAACATCGCGGGTTTCGCCAACCGCGCCACGCCCAAGGGCGTGGCCCTGTCGCGCAACCGCTTTCCGTATGAGAAGTCGAGCGAGTTCAAGCGCAAGCAGGCCGCCGGCCAGCCGGTCTATCCGGCCGCCGCGCCCTGGTATCCGGCCACCGGCGGCCTGAGTTCCGAGATGCTGGCGTCGGCGCTGGCGGGCTACCCGTACCGCGCCAAGGTCTGGTTCAACCACATGAGCAACCCGGTCTATGGCATTGCCGGGTTCAGGAACGTGCTGCTGGACAAGCTGAAGGACCCGAAGATCCTGCCGCTGGCGGTGTCGATCAATCCGTTCATCAACGAGACCAACGCGCTGGCCGACTACATCGTGCCCGATACCGTCACCTACGAAAGCTGGGGCGTGTCGGCGCCGTGGGCCGACGTGGTGGCCAAGGCGTCGACGGTGCGCTGGCCGGCGGTCGAACCCCGCGTGGCGCGCACCGCCGACGGCGCGCCGGTATGCCTGGAGTCGTTCCTGATCGCCTGCGCCAAGCGCATCGGCATGCCGGGCTTCGGCGCCAACGCCATCGCCGATGCGGACGGCAACCGCTATCCGCTGGACACGGCCGAGGACTTCTTCCTGCGCGGCATCGCCAACATCGCCTTCGGCGCCGGGCGGCCGGTGCCCGAGGCCAGCGACGACGATCTTGAACTGACCGGCGTGGCGCGCTATCGCGACGCGCTGCAGGGCAGGCTCAAGCCCGAGGAGTGGCGCCGCGTGGCGATGGTGATGAGCCGGGGCGGGCGGTTCGACCGCGTGCGCGACGCCTGGAGCGACGCCGGCCAGACCCGCCAGGCCTGGGCCAAGCCCTTGCAGATATGGAGCGAGGAACTGGCGGGCTTCCGCCATGCCATGACCGGCGAGCGCTACAGCGGCTGCCCCACCTGGTATCCGGCGCGGCTGGCGGACGGGCGCGACGTGCGCCAGCAGTATCCACGCGCCGACTGGCCGTTCCTGTTGAGTTCGTTCAAGTCCAACCTGATGAGTTCGATGTCGATCGGCGTGGACCGGCTGCGCCAGGTGCATCCGCACAATCCGGTGTCGATCAACCGGCAGGACGGCGAGCGGCTGGGCCTGCGCAACGGCGATCGGGTGCGCATCGTCACGCCGGGCGGGTCGGTGACCGGCCTGGCGCTGCTGCGCGACGGCATCCAGCCGGGCGCGGTCGGCGTCGAGCACGGCTATGGCCACACCGAACTGGGCGCGCGCGCCCACCTGATCGATGGCAAGCCGATGCCGCACGATCCGGCGCTGGCGGCCGGCGTGAACCTGAACGACCTGGGCTTCGGCGATGCGACGCGCGGCGAGCACGCCAACGTCTGGATCGACTGGGTCTCGGGCGCGGCGGTGCGGCAGGGGTTGCCGGCGCGCATCGAGCGGGCCTAGGGCGAGCCCGGCCGGGCTGACAGGGCCGGCCGGGGCGTTTGGCGCGCCACCGCCCCGGGGCTTGTCCTGGCGTCAGGCAATCGCGCCGTAGATCCGGCGCGCCTGCGCCGCGTCCGCCAACGGCCGTCCCAGCGCGCGCGCGCCCTCGACGGCCTGGCGCACCAGGTCGGCATTGCCGGCGGCGATGCTTCCGTCCCGCAGCTTCAGATTGTTCTCGAACCCCACCCGCATATGCCCGCCGAAGGCCGCCGCCGTCGTCACGCAGGCATTCTCCTGCGCCCCGAACGCGCATACGGCCCAGGGTAGCGAGTGGTCATAGGCCGCCAGGAACGGCAGCAGGTCATAGGCCGATGAGGTCTGCCCCACGCTGTAGCGTCCCAGCACGAACAGCACCGACCACGCGCCCGGCGGCACCAGCCCGCGCGCCCGCAGCGACAGCCAGCGCCGCACGTCGCCCTCGTCGTACAGAATGATCTGCGTCATGATGCGGCGCTCGGCGACCCAGGCCAGGAACGCCGCCAGCTCGTCTTCCGGAATCTCCGGCACCGCGATCTCGCGCAGGCCGATCGACACCGCTTCCGGCTGCAGCTCGCGCACCAGCGCCATCTGCTCGGCCGCCTGGTACACGCCGGCCGCTTCGCTCGTCACCTGCACCAGCAGCTCGTCGCCGACCGCGCGGCGCACCGCCGCCAGCGCATCGCGGTAGGCCTGCGCGTCCAGCAGATGGCTGCCGTCCGGCTTGCGCACGTGCATGTGCATCATCGCCGCGCCCGCGTCCAGGCAGGCGCGGGCCTCCAGCGCGAGGGCCTCGGCCGTCAGCGGCACCGCCGGATGGTCGGCGGCCTTCTTGTAGGCGCCGTTGGGCGCCACCGTCACGATGACGGGCGACTCGGCCAGGGCAGGGCGGGGGATGTCCACGGTGCTCATGGCTGGATCTCCGGCAGTTCCGGCGCGATCAGGTCCAGGCCCGCGCGCAACAGGCGGTCATAGCGCGCGCGTTCGGCGGCGATGGTGTCCGGTGTCCAGGCGTAGAAGCCTTCGCCCGCCTTCATGCCATGGCGACCATCGGCGGCGCGCTCGGTCAGGCAGCGCGCCGGATGGTCGTCATTGCAGAACGTCGGGTACATGGTCGCGCCGGCCGCCGCGTGCACGTCGATGCCGGCGTGGTCGCGCTGCATCACCGGCCCGGCCGCCAGGAAGCGGAAGCCGAAGCCGAAGCGCACCGCCGCGTCCACGTCCTCGGGCGAGGCGATGCCGCGGTCGATCAGGTTGAAGGCCTCGCGCGACAGCGCGTGCTGCAGGCGGTTGGCCAGGAAACCCGGCAGGTCCTGGCGCACCTTCACCGGCACACTGCCGCAGCGGCGCATGAAGGCGATCAGCGCGTCGGCGCGGGCCTCGTCGCTGGTCTCGGCCATCACCACCTCGACCAGCGGCACCAGGTGCGCCGGCATGAAGAAGTGCAGGCCCAGCATGCGCTCGCGCGTGGCCAGGCCCTGGCCGATAGCGCTGATCGGGAAGCTGGAGCTGTTGCTCGCCAGGATGGCGTCGGGCCGGGCGCGTTGCACCAGTTCCGCAAACAGCGCCTGCTTGATGTCCAGCCGCTCCGGCACGCACTCGATCACCAGGTCGACGCTGGCCCAGTCCACCTGGTCCAGGCTGGCCGCCGTGGCCAGTTGCGCCACCTGGGCCTCGCGGCCGATGGTCCTGAGATTGTCGGCCACGCGCGCCGGCAGGGCGGCCGCGCGCGCCGCGTCCGGCTCGATCACCGTGGTGCGGCAGGCGGCGCGCGTCAGCACCACCGCCACGTCGGCGCCCATGGTGCCGCCGCCCACCACCACCGCATGCGCCGCGCCCGGATTGGGCAGGGCCTTCGCGTCCGTCTGCATGGTTTGCTCCTTGTTCTGAAACCGATGTTGCATCTCTTGTCTGTGTCCGCGCTTGTGTCCGCGCTTGTGTCTGCGCGCATGACCGTATTGGGCGCCGAGTGTAGAGAAGCTTGTTTGATTGATGAATCAGATTTTTTGGATAGAATGATCGACGAATCGGATCAATGAGCCAGGCGCTGGACGGCATGCAGATCAATCTTTCGATGCGCGACATCGACACCACCCTGGTGCTGGGCCGCACCCTCAACTTCCGCCAGGCGGCGGTGCAACTGCACCTGTCGCAATCGGCGCTGTCGACGCAGATCCAGCGCATCGAGGACGCGCTGGGCGTGCGGCTGTTCGGCCGCACCACCCGCACCGTGCGGCTGACGGCGGCGGGCGAGGTCTTCATGCAGCAGGCCGCCGCGCTGCAGGTCGCCTTTCGCGACGCGATCGCCGCGGTCAGCGGCATCGCCAGCGCCGAGCATGGCCAGGTGTCGGTGGCGGCGCTGCCGTCGCTGGCCGCGCGCCTGTTGCCGCGGGTGTTGATGGCCTACCGCCAGGCGCATCCGCAGGTGGCGCTGAAGGTGCGCGACACGCTGTCGGGGCCAGCCTTCGACCTGGTGCGCGCCGGCGACGTGGACTTCGCGCTGACCGCCGCCGATCCGCAGCACGCCGACCTGCATTACCAGCCCTTGATGTCCGACAGTTTCCTGCTGCTGATCCCCGAGGGGCATGCGCTGGCGCGCGCCCGGGGGCCGCTGCGCTGGGCCGACACGGCCAGCGCAGCGCACGTGTCGATGGTGCACCCGAGCAGCGTGCGCCAGTACACCGAATGGGCCTTCCTGCAGAACCGCATCCGCTTCACGCCGGCCTTCGAGGCCGAGCACCTGACCACCATCGTGGCCATGGTGGAGTGCGGTTTCGGGGTGGCGGCGCTGCCCGAGATCGCGGCGGGCGCGGTGGCGCAGAACGGCATCGTGCAGCGGCCGCTGATCGGTCCGGTGGCCGAGCGCTCGATCGGGCTGGTGACGGCGCGCAACCGCAGCCTGCCGCCGGCGGCCGCGGCGCTGGTGGCGACGCTGCGGCAGTATCTGGCTGAAGAGGCGCGGTGAGGTCGCGGCGGGTATGGTGTCAGGCGCCGCGGCGCGCCTGTTCCGACGCCAGGTAGGCGTCGCGCGAGGGCAGCAGGTGCTCGCGGCACAGCGCCATCAGCGCGGCGCGGTCGCCGTCGCGCAGGGCGTGGATCATGGCCCAGTGTTCCTGGCGGGCGCGTTCGCGGTAATTGGCGGCCGCCAGCGAGCCGAAGCGGATCGGGTGGGTGCGGCGCGCGTATTCCTCGATGGCCTGGCCCAGCACGGCGTTATCCAGCAGCCCGAACAACTCGCGGTGAAAGCGCTGGTTGCTGCGGAACACGCGGCGCGCGTCGCCATCGGCCACGGCGGCGTCGTGCTCGCGCTGCACCGCCGTCAACGCCGCCAGCCGCGCGGGCGGCACCGGCAGCGGCATCAGGCTGGCGGCATGCACTTCCAGCACTTCGCGCAGCGCATACAGCTCCATCACCTCGCGCGCCGAGAAAGCCCGCACCACCGCGCCGACGTTGCGCTTGCGCTCGACCACCCCCAGCAGCTCCAGCTCCACCAGCACCTGGCGCACCGCGTGGCGCTTCATGTCGAAGCGCGCCATCAGCTCGTCCTCGGTCAGCCGCTCGCGCGGATGCAGCCGGCCGAAGACGATGTCTTCCTCCAGCGCGGCGACCGCCGCGGCCAGGGCGTCGGGCGCTTGGGGTTCGAGGGCGGCGGGGCTGATGGCGTTCATGGGCGAGAGGAAAAGCGTTATTGCTTGGGCACGGTGTCGCGGGTGGCGCCGGCGCGCAGGAAGTCGAAGTCCACGCCCTGGTCGGCCTGCGTCACGGTCTGCAGGAACAGCTTGCGGTAGCCGCGCTCGGCCGCCGGACGCTCGACCGGGCCGGCCGCCATGCGGCGCGCCAGCTCGGCATCCTCGACCAGTAGGGCGATTTCGCGCCGCGCCACCGACAGGCGGATCCGGTCGCCATTTTGCACGTAGGCGAGCGGTCCGCCAATCGCGGCCTCCGGGGTGACGTGCAGCACGATGGTGCCGGCCGCCGTGCCGCTCATGCGGCCGTCGGATATCCGCACCATGTCCTTGACGCCGGCGCGCGCCAGCTTCTTGGGGATCGGCATGTAGCCGGCCTCGGGCATGCCGGGCGCGCCGGTGGGGCCGATGCGCTTGAGCACCAGCACGTCGTCGGCGGTCACGTCGAGCGCCTCGTCGTCGATGCGGCGGGCCATGTCCTCGGCGTCCTCGAACACCACGGCGCGGCCTTCGTGCTCCATCAGCTCGGGATTGGCGGCCGACTGCTTGATGATGGCGCCGCCGGGTGCCAGGTTGCCGCGCAGCACGGCCAGGCCACCTACCGGATAGATCGGCGCGGCGACGCTGCGGATCACGTCCTGCTCGAACGGCGCGGGGGCGTCGCCCAGTTCCTCGCCCAGGGTGCGGCCCGACACCGTCAGCGCGTCCAGGTGCAGCAGCGGGCGCAGTTCGCGCAGCAGCGCCAGCATGCCGCCAGCGTGGTGGAAGTCTTCCATGTAGTGCTGGCCGGAGGGCTTGAGGTCCACCAGCACGGGCGTCTCGCGGCTCATGCGGTCGAGCCCGGCCAGGTCGATATTGATGCCCAGGCGGCCGGCGATGGCGGTCAGGTGCACGATGCCGTTGGTCGAGCCGCCGATGGCCAGCAGCACGCGCAGCGCGTTCTCGATGGACTTGCCGGTGATGATGCGGTCGGGCGTCAGGCGCGCGGCCGCCATGGCGACGGCGGTGGCGCCGGTGCGCTCGGCCACGCGCACGCGGTCGGCGGTGACGGCCGGGGCGGACGCGCCGCCGGACACCATCATGCCCATCGCCTCGGTCAGGCAGGCCATGGTGCTGGCGGTGCCCATCACCGAACAGGTGCCGACGCTGGCCACCAACTGGTTGTTGACGTCGGCGATCTCGGGCGCGTCGATCTCCTCGGCGCGGTAGCGGCCCCAGTAGCGGCGGCAGTCGGTGCAGGCGCCGACCCGTTCGCCGCGGTGCGAGCCGGTCAGCATCGAGCCGGTCACCAACTGGATCGCGGGCACGCCGGCGGACGAAGCGCCCATCAACTGCGCCGGCACGGTCTTGTCGCAACCGCCGATCAGCACCACCGCGTCCATCGGCTGGGCGCGGATCATTTCCTCCGTGTCCATCGACATGAGGTTGCGCAGGTACATGCTGGTGGGCTGCGAGAAGCTCTCGTGCACCGAGATGGTGGGGAAGTCCATCGGCAGGCCGCCGGCCAGCATCACGCCGCGCTTGACCGCCTCGATCAGTTGCGGCGCGTTGCCGTGGCACGGGTTGTAGCTGCTGCCGGTGTTGACGATGCCGATGATGGGACGCGCCAGCGCGTCGTCGGACAGGCCGGCGCCCTTGATGAAGGCCTTGCGCAGGAACAGCGAAAAGCCGGTGTCGCCGTAGTTGGTCAGCCCGCGCGCCACGCCGGTGCTGCGCGCGCCGTCGCTGTCGAAGGGGCCCTTGGCGGGCTTGCCGCCCTTGGTCTCGTCCGTCATTTTTCTTCCCGATAATATTATTGATAATCCAGGGCTGCGATCATATCCACCCTTGGAAATGCCAGGCAAGCGTTTTTCATCGGAATTTTTATTGATCTAATAAAAAGATCAGTCGATAGAAAAATTCTGATTCATCAATCAAGATTGGCCTCCTACACTGGCGCCGTTGACGAGCCGGGCGTCCGTTCCATTCCTATACCCATCCCGGCAGGAGACCTACATGTCAGACCTGCGTCTGCGGCCCCGCCGCGCCTTGCTGCTTTCCCTGTTGGCCTTGTGTACCGGGGCCGCGGCGCCCGCCGTGGCCGCCGACGCCTATCCCGACAAGCCCATCCGCCTGATCGTGCCGTACCCGCCCGGGGGCGCCACCGACGTGATCGGCCGCGTGCTGGCGCAGGAACTGACCGGCGCGCTGGGCCAGTCGGTGATCGTCGAGAACCGCGCCGGCGCCGCCGGCAACATCGGCGCCGACCAGGTCGCCAAGGCCCAGCCCGACGGCTACACGCTGCTGATGGGCGCGCTCACCAGCCATTCGATCAACGCGGCGCTGTACCGCGGCCGCGTCACCTACGACGTGGAAAAGAGCTTCGCGCCGGTGTCCATCGTCGGCACCGTGCCGCTGGTGTTCGTGGTCAACCCGTCGGTGCAGGCCAATGACCTGAAGCAACTGATCGCGCTGGCCAAGGCGCGTCCGGGCTACGTCACCATGGCGTCGGCGGGCAACGGCTCGCCGCAGCACCTGGCCGGCGAAATGTTCAAGCGCACCGCCGGCGTGGATATCCTGCACGTGCCCTACAAGGGCAGCGGCCCGGCCATGACCGATCTGATGGGCGGCCAGGTGCTCAGCATGATCGAGACCGTGCCGGCCTCGCAGGCCAGCATCAAGGCCGGCAAGCTGCGCGCGCTGGCGGTGACCTCGGCGCAACGCGTCGAGGCGCTGCCGGACGTGCCGACCGCGGCCGAGGCCGGCCTGCCGGGCTTCGAGGTCAGCTCCATGTTCGGCATCGTGGCGCCGGCCGGCACGCCGGCGCCGGTGATCGACCGTCTGAACGGCGAGCTCAAGAAGATCCTGGCCAAGCCGACGGTCAAGGCGTCGCTGCTGAACCAGGGCGCCATCGCCGAGTGGACCACGCCCGCCGATGCCGGCGCCCGCGTGTCCGCCGAACTGGCGCGCTGGACCAAGGTCATCGACGAAGCCGGGGTCAAGCCGGAATAAGCGATATGGACAAGGGGGACATATGTCCCCCCTTGTTGCTTCTTTTACGCCACGCGCAGGAAATAGTCACAAATTTTCGACGATATTGTTTGCATGCTGCGCCGCCGTATGCGCAACGCTTGCCAAGCCTGCCTTTCTCGCGCGAAACGGGCGTAGCGCCGCATGAGGGCAGGGGAAGACAGTTGCCAAGCCAGTTGAAATAATCCGCAATACAGCGCGAACGCCGTTCCGGCGGGTGGTTGACCCCGAACTGACTAGGCCGTATGTTTCACGCAGGCCTTCCTGGGATGGCGGGGGACACCAATGACTGAGACTCAGGACGAAAAATCGATCCTGTACCTGCATTTCGGTACGTCCAGCCCCTATTGGCGGTTGGCGGCCGACAGCAACGCGATCGAACTGGCCGCCGTCAAAGGCGCAACCAACATTGCATTGGCGCTGCAGCCCGAGCAGGCGCAGGCCATTCGCGCCCTGACCGGCATCACCGCCAGCCTGCGCATCGACATCGTCCTGTACGGCGATCCCATCCAGTTGCGGCTGGTCGGCCGCAAGATCAATCCCACCGAATGGGCCGGCACGGCGTCGGCGCACACTGACACCGATTCGGTCGCGCGCGACCTGGTCGAAGGCCTGTCGTTCGCCGAGACCGTGGTGTCCGAGGCCAACTCGGTCATCGTCATCGTCGACCAGCACGGCCGCGTGCAACGCTTCAACAAGGTCAGCGAGGAATACACCGGCAAACGCGAGCAGGACATCGTCGGGCGCAGCGTGTTCGAGATGTTCATGACGCGCGAAGAGGCCGCGGCCTCGCGCCGCAACATCGCCGAGTTCTACAAGCGCGGACAGTCGTACGAGGTCGAGCGCCTGATCAACACGGTCAAGGGCCCGCGGCTGTTCCTGTTCCGCAACAAGTTCGTCACCAGCGGCAGCGGCGAGAAGCGTGTCTACCTGATCTGCTCGGGCACCGACATCACCGAGGAACGCCAGGCGCAGGAACGCCTGCGGGTGCTGGCCAACACCGACGTGCTGACCAACCTGCCCAACCGCCACGCCATCACCACCCGCCTGAAAGCGGCGCTGGCCGAAGGCGAGGGCGCCAGCGGCGGCGTGCTGTTCCTGGACCTGGACAATTTCAAGCGCATCAACGACCACTACGGCCACGGCTTCGGCGACCGCCTGCTCAAGTCGGTGGCGGTGGCGATCTCCAGTTGCCTGTCGCCCGGCCAGACGCTGGCGCGGCTGGGCGGCGACGAATTCCTGGTGCTGCAGGAAGGCGCCGAGGCCTGGCACCTGGAGGCCACCGCCGCGCGCATCATCGAGCGCCTGCGCGAGCCATTCCGCCAGGAGCTGATCGAGGTCTACACAAGCTGCTCCATCGGCATCGCCATGTACCCCGAGCACGGCGACGACCTCGACAGCGTGGTGCGCAGCGCCGACATCGCCATGTACGTGGCCAAGGAAGCCGGGCGCCATACCTACCGTGTGTTCCAGCCCGAGATGGACCGGCGCAACGCCGACTATGTTTGGCTCGACACCAACCTGCGCAAGGCGCTGGCCGAAGGCCACTTGATGCTGTACTACCAGCCCAAGCTCACCGGCCGCGGCGGCGAGATTGATGGCGTCGAGGCGCTGCTGCGCTGGCGCTCGCCCGAACGCGGGATGATCTGCCCCAGCGTTTTCATTCCTTATGCGGAGGAATCCGGTCTGATCTCGCAACTGGGCGTGTGGGTGATGCGCGAAGCGGCGCGCCAGGCCGCGGCCTGGAAGCGCGAGGGCCTGGACCTGCGGGTCGCCATCAACATGTCGGCGCGGCAACTGGACGACAAGGGCGTGGTCAGCGAATTCATGCGCGCGGTCAACGATGCCGGCCTCGATCCCTGCCTGCTCGACATTGAACTCACCGAAAGCTGCCTGATCGAGGACGAGGTCGCCGCGATCGAGCTGATGAAGCAGTTCCGCCAGTTGGGCGCGTGCGTGCACCTGGACGACTTCGGCACGGGCTATTCGTCACTGTCGCAACTGGCCCGCATTCCGCTGGACGCGATCAAGCTGGATGCCAGCTTCGTGCGCGGCGTCAACGAGAACCCGGTGTCGCAGGCGCTGGCGCGGGCCATCGTCGCGGTGGCCCGCACGCTCGAGCTGAAGGTGATCGCCGAGGGCGTCGAGACCCAGGAGGAAACCGCCTTCCTGGATACGCTGGGGGTGGACGCCAAGCAGGGCTACCTGTATGCCAAGCCCATGCCGGCTGCCGAGCTGACCACCTGGCTGGCGCAGCGGCGCCGGCTGCATCTGATTGCCTGACGCGGCCGGCGCGCGCCGACCTCAATGCATGGTGGCGTCGATCAGGCCATCGGGGCCCGCGGGTGACCGACGGTTCTGCGCCATCACCAGCCGTTCCATGTAGGCGCGGTCCTTCGGATCGATCGAGAAGGCGGCGTCGACCCAGTCCTCGGTGATATCCATCAGTTCCGAGCGCGTCAGTTGCAGCACACGCTGGCGCGCCCGCAACATGGCGCGCATGCCGTTGAGCTTGGGCCGCATCACGTCGATGAAGGTGCGGGTGGCCTTGTAGGCGTCGCCCGGCTCGAACAGCACGTCCACCAGGCCGCGCGCCTGGAACCATTCGGCGGTGTGCGATTCGCCGCTGCCGATCAATTCCTCGGCCAGCTTCATGCCCGAGCGCCGCGCCACCAGCGAATAGCCGCCCATGCCCGGGAACAGGTTGAAGGCCATTTCGGGGAAGCCCATGCGGGCGTTGTTCTGCGCCAGCACGAAGTGGTGCGCCAGCGCCGCCTCGAAGCCGCCGCCCAGCGCGGTGCCCTCGATCATGGCCAGCGATACGGCGCCGGTGTCGAAGCCGCGGGTGGCGGCATGCACGCAATCGACGCAGGCGCGGGCGTAGGCGCGCAGCGCCTCGCGGCGGCCCGTGCGGATGGCCTCGGCGAAAAAGTTGAGGTCGCCGCCGACGTTGTAGATCTGCGGCACCAGCGAGCCCGTGACCCAGAAATCGATGGGCAGGCCGGAGTCCCTGGCGGCGCGCGCCAGGGTCATGATTTCGTCGATCAGTTCGTGATTGAAGCAGGGGCGCGGCTGGGCGCGCAGCATCATCCACATGACACGTCGTCCTTCCTCATAGAACGCGGAGACTTGCTTCAAAGTGCCTGCGGCGGTAAAGGGATGGCAGTCCGGATGAATGAGTTGATTCATTTGCTTTCGTCCAATCGATCAAGGTGAGTCGGAGTACTGCGGGGCCAGCCTAATACAGCCGGCGCCCCGTTCCGCTCATGCAAACCTCGTCCGACCGGCCAGAGTTATCCGTAGGGCAAACATCGGAGTGATTGTTGGAAAAACACGTTGATGATGATGTCGCCGTCGTCCGCCTGGATGACGCGCGCCTCGCCGGGTTGGATGAGGACCGTCGCAAATTCGCGAGGGTTGGCGCGGTCGCCGCCGGCGCGCCGGACTCATGCAAATGGCGGGGGCGACGGCGCGGGGGCGGGGCGCCGGCGGCCCGGCCGGGCCGGGTCGTTGTGACACAGCAACATCCGCCGCGGCTTTGCGGGCAATGAGAACAATCTCATATACAAATGAGATTCATTGTCGATATGATCGCGGCTCGATAAAACTTACAGAAAGCTTGCGATGCCTGTTTTTCCCGTCCCGCGCGCCCTGACCCTGGGGGCCGCGCTGGCCCTGATGGCCCCTGTCGTTCCCGCCCACGCCGACCCCATCCATCTCCCCGCCATCAGCGTCGAAGGCGCCAACGCCGACGATCCACGGGTGCCCGAAGTCACCACCGCCACCCGCACCCAGACCGCCGCGCGCTACGTGCCGCAGGCCATCGACACGGTCAAGGTCGAGAACCTGCAGAACTACGGCATCAGCACCCTCGGCGAGGCCCTGTCCGGCATCCCCAATGTCAGCAACGCCTCGGACACCCGCTTCGACTCGCTGCGCATCCGCGGCTTCGACGCCAGCAACGACTTCTACCTGGACGGCATCCGCGACGACAGCCAGTACGTGCGCGACCTGCACAACATCGAGCGCATCGACGTGCTCAAGGGCCCGGCCGCGGTGCTGTACGGCCGGGGCAGCCAGGGCGGGATCGTCAACCGTATCAGCAAGGCGCCGCAGCCGGGCCGCGAGTCCACGCTCGAGGCCCAGGCCGGCAGTTGGGACCTGCGCAGCTTCTACGGCGACCTGAGCGCGGATCCCGGCGAGCACGTCAGCGTGCGCCTGAACATCGGCCAGGAGGACAGCAACAGCTTCCGCCACAAGATCGGCGGCACCCGCCAACTGGTGGCGCCGTCGCTGAACTGGCGCATCACGCCCGACCTGGACTGGCTGGTGCAATACGAATACAGCCGCTATGACCGTACTCCGGATCGCGGCATCCCCAGCGTCAACGGCCGGCCCGCCGACGTCGGCCGATCGACCGTCTACGGCGATCCCGACCGCGACTACATCGACGATCGCGCGCAATCGTTCCGCTCGCGCCTGGCCTACACGCTGGCGCCGGGCTGGCAGTTGCGCTACACGCTGGGCGTGTTCGCGCTCGACAGCAAGTTCGACAACACCTACCTGACCGGCTACAACGCCGCCACCGGCAAGGTCTCCCGCACCCGCTGGCAGCAGGACCTGACCACCCGCAGCATCAGCAACAACCTGGAAGCCGAGGGCCTGTTCCATACCGGCGCCATCGAGCACCGGGTGCTGTTCGGCGTGGACGTGGGCAACCAGGCGCGCACGCCCGACCTCTACACCACGCTGGCGCGGGGCCCGGGCGCGCAGCCGGTGCCGACGCTGGACCTGTACGACCCGGACCTGTCCCAGCAGCACAACGGCGCCATGACGCTCAGCAGTTCGGCCCGTCACAAGACCCGCAGCCAGGGCTACTACGTGCAGGACCAGATCAAGCTGGACGACGCCTGGCAGGTGCTGCTGGGGCTGCGCATGGACCGCTTCAGCGTCGATTCCACCAACCGCATGCTGGACCTTTCGGCCCGCCGCGACAGCCGTGGCATGAGCCCGCGCGCCGGCGTGGTGTGGACGCCGGCGCGCGATCACTCGATCTACGCGTCGTACAGCAAGACCTTCTCGCCGGTCGGCGGCAGCCTCATCGGCATCACGCCGAACGCGCGCGGCAATACCAATGACGTGGATCCGGAGCAGACCCGCCAGTACGAAGTGGGCGTCAAGAGCGACTGGCTGGACGGGAATCTGAGCACCACCCTGGCGCTGTACCAGCTCGAGCTCTACAACCGCCGCACCTCCGATCCGGTCGATCCGACCATCGTGCTGCTGACCGGCAAGCAACGTTCGCGCGGCATCGAGCTGACCGCGGCAGGGCGCCTGACCGGCAACTGGTACCTGCGCGGCGGCATCGGCCTGCAGAACGCGTCCATCGTCGAGGACAACAACGGCCTGGCCGGCAACCGCGTCAGCAACGTGGCGCGGCGCAACGGCAGCGTGTTCCTGACCTACAAGCCGGCCGAGGGCCTGTATGGCGAGACCGGCCTGACCTTCGTCGGCCAGCGCTACGCCGACAACGCCAACACCGCGGTATTGCCCGGCTATGCCACCTGGGACGCGCTGGTCGGCTACCGCGCCGGCCAGTGGGACTGGCGCCTGGCGGTGCGCAACATCACCGACAAGACCTACTACGCCTCGGCCACCAGCGCCGGCCAGATCCGCGTGGGCGAGCCGCGCACGGTGGTGGCGACGGCGCAGTATCGGTTCTGACGGGTGGCCAGGATCCTGGCAGGAAGAACGGGCGCTTTGGCGCCCGTCTGCTTTTTTCGAAGAGCGCCGGATGTTTGGCGCGTGTCCGTTTAAGATTCGTTTATTGACGAGGCATGGTGCGGCCGCGGCGGTACGGTCTCGCCAAGCTGGAACCGAATAGCGATTGGGCTGAGACAGGAACCATGAAAAGCAGACTCCATGACGAAGCGATGGCGCAGGTGTACGCCGGCGATCGGCAGCTTGCGTTGGCGACGCTCAACGAGATTCTCGCCGATGGCAGCCAGGCCGAATTGTTGATCGTGCTGCGCCAGATGACCCAGGCGTTCGGCGGCATGCAGGCCGTGGCGGAGCAGGCGCGGCTGAACCCGACCCAGCTCTACCGCACGCTGTCGCCCAAGGGCAATCCGTCGCTGGCCAGCCTGCTGGCGATTCTCAAGGCGATGGGCCTGCGCCTGGCCGTGATGCCGCTGGCCAATGCGGCCGCCCCGGTCCGGATGGGCTGAGGCCGCCGGGCGCGGTTATTGCGGCTCGATCTTCGCGTCGATCGCGCGCTGGGTCCAGATCTGGCGCTGCGACTGGGCGAAGGCCTGGTGTTCGGCCAGCGTGTTGGGCGCGACCTGCATGCCCAGCGCCTCGAACTTGGCGATGCTGTCGGGCTCGCTCAGGATGCGCGTGATCTCGCGGTTCAGGCGCTCGACCACCGGCGCCGGCGTGTCCTTGGGCGCGGCCACGCCCACCCATACCACCAGGTCGAAATTCCTGTAGCCCAGTTCGGCCAGCGTCGGCACGTCGGGGAAGTCCTTCGAGCGCGCCTGGCCGGTGAAGGCGATGCCCTTGAGCTTGCCGCCGTGCATGAACGACGTGACCACCGACAGGTCGGCGAACAAATAATCGACGTGGCCGCCCAGCAGGTCGGTGACGGCGGGCGGCTGGCTCTTGTAGGGCACCGCGTTGGCGGCGGCGCCGGCGACGCTGTTGAAGGTGGCCCCGGCGATCTGGCTGGTGGGCGAGCCGTAGGCATAGTTCAGCGGCCTGGCGCGGGTGGCCTGGACCAGTTGCGACACCGAGCCGTAGGGCGAATCGGCGCGCACCACCAGCATCATGGGAATGGTGGCGATGCGGATGACGTGGATGAAATCGCCGGTGGGGTCATAGGGCAGCTTGCGGAACAGGGCCGGCGTGGCCGAGTGCGTGGAGCTGCTGGTCAGGATCAGGGTGTAGCCGTCGGGCGCGGCGCGCGCGGCGGTGGACGAACCGATGGTGCCGGACGCGCCCGGCTTGTTCTCGATCACGATCGGCACGCCCAGGCGCGGGCCGAGCTTTTCGGTCAGGATGCGGGCGCTGGTGTCGGTGGCGCTGCCGGGCGAGAACGGCACCACGATGGTGATGGGCTTGTCGGGGTAGGCGCCGTCGGCCTGCGCGGCGCCGGTGGCGGCGGCCAGGGCCAGGGCGCAGCAGGCGGCGAACCGGCGCATGCGGCTGCGTTGCGGGGGGCGGGTCATGAGAGTCTCCTGTGTTTTTCTGCGGCCGCGATGGCAGGTGGCGGCCGCGATTTCCGCCATCATGCGGCCGCGCGGCTTATCGCAACAAGGGACTAATTTTCATAGACCTATTCCGTATCCGGATAAGTCCCGCGCCGTGCGCCTCGGCCCGGCGCGGCCTCACTGGCCGGCGGCGTCCTCGTCGTAGCGGGTCGGGTCGGGCGCCGCCTCGCGCGCCCGCAGCGTCGTCTCCAAGTCGGCCAGGAACGCGTCCGCCGCCCGCGACAGGCGCGCGTTGTGGCGCTGGATCAGCCACAGTGCGTGGCCGCGCTGGCCGGCGCCGCCGATGGGCGCGGTGGCCAGTCCCAACTGGCGCGCGAAGGCGCAGACGTAGCCGGGCACCACGGTGATGCCCAGGCCCGCGCGCACCAGGTTCAGCACCGAGGTCAGCATGCCGGCCTCGATGCCGGACTGGAATTGCAGGCTGAGTTCGCCGCTGATGCGGTCCACCGCGCGGCGCACGCTGTAGACGTTGCGCAGCGTGATGTGTTCGTGGGCGGCCAGGTCGGCCCAGCGCACCTGCTTGCGGCGCGCCAGCGGATGGTCGGGCGCGAAGACGGCATGCATGGTGTCGCGGTAGATCACGCGCGTGGCCAGCTCGTCGCCGTCGATGTCGGTGGAGACGATGCCGAAGTCGGCGCGGCCGTGCCGCACATGCTCGATGGTCTCGTCGGTGTTCAGTTCGAACAGGTCCAGCTTCACGCCCGGATGGCGCCGGTGGTAGCGCGCGATCACGCCGCCCAGCAGGCCGACCATCATCATCGGCGAGCAGGCCACGCCGACCACGCCGCGCTCCAGCGAGCGCAGGCCGGACATGCTGCGCTCGGCCGCGCGCACCGTGCCCAGGATCTCCTGGGCATAGGCATAGAAGTCGGCCGCGCCCTCGCACGGCGTGACGCTGCGGGTCGAGCGCTCGAACAAGGGCTGGCCGACCTCGGCCTCGAGTTCGGCGCACAGCTTGCTGACGGCCGATTGCGTGACGAAGGCGGCGCGGGCGGCGGCGGTGAAGCTGCGCAACTCGTAGAGCGCGCAGAACACGCGCAACTGCTTCAGGGTGATGTTCATGGTCCGGACGAAAAGGGGGCGGGCGCCCCGGGGGCCGGCGCGCGCAAGCCCGCATCCGCCACGTTCCGGGGGGTCAATCCGGATCGAGCATATCGCGATCCGCGTCCTGGCGTGGCGCCAGGCGGCGGATCGACCCGGGCGTGCGCGAGAAGCGCACCGGGATCCCGGTGGCCGTGAGCGCGCCCTCGGTGGGATGCTCGACCCGCTGGAAAAAGCCGGTGGCGGCCAGGTGCGGGTCGTCGAACAGCGCCTCGGGCGGATTGACGCGCGAATGAGGAATGTCGGCGTCCGCCAGCAGCGCCAGCCAGTCGTCGGTGCCGCGCAGCGCGACGATGGCGGCCAGGTCGCTGTACAGCGCGTCGAAGTGGCGGGCGCGGGTCCGGGCGCTGGCGTAGCGCGGATCGGCGGCCAGGTCGGCGCGTTCGGCCAGGGTGAAGAAGCGCTGCCATTGCGCGTCGGTATACGGCAGCAGCGCCAGGAAGCCGTCGCGGGTGCGGTAGGGCCGGCGCTCGGGCGACAGCACGCGGCTGTAGCCCATGTCGCCGCGCGGCGGGTCGAAGGTGCGCCCGCCCAGGTGCTCGATCAGGGTGAAGGACACCAGCGTCTCGAACATCGGCACCTCGATGGCCTGGCCCTGGCCGGATTTCTCGCGCTCGTACAGCGCCATCGGGATGGCGTAGGCCAGCGTCAGCCCGGCCACCTTGTCGGCCATGATGGTGTTGATGTAGGCCGGCGCGCCGCTGTTGCGGCCCTGCAGGTCGGCCAGGCCGCTCATGGCCTGAATGATGTCGTCGAAAGCCGGCCGGGCGGCGTAGGGGCCGTCCTGGCCGAAGCCGACCGCCGAGCAATAGACCAGGCGCGGGTTGCGCGCGCGCAGGCTGGCGGCGTCCAGGCCGATCCGCGCCAGCGCGCGCGGCCGCACGTTGGAGATGAAGACGTCGGCGCCGTCGACCAGCCGCAGCAGCCGTTGCCGGTCGTCCGGGTCCTTGGCGTTCAGGGTGACGCTGTGCTTGTTGCGGTTCAGGTTCAGGTAGACCGCGCCCATGCCGGGCGAGGCGGCTGGCGCCGAGGCGCGGAACACGTCGCCCTCGGGCGCTTCGACCTTGATGATCTCGGCGCCCATGTCGCCCAGGATCTGGGTGGCGTAGGGGCCCATGCCGACCGAGGTCATGTCGACCACCCGCACGCCGGCCAGCGGGCCGCTGGCCGGGGCCGTCATTGCGCCTCCCGCGCGCGCTTGCGGGCCAGGAACGGCGCCATGTAGCGGCGCGGCTCGTCGGTGGCGAAGGCCGCGCCGAAGGCGTCGACGCTGCGGTCCAGGCCGGCCTCGACCGTGGACGTCTCCCAATAGCGCAGCAGCGCTTTCTGTGACCGCACCGCCAGCGGCCCGCTGTGGGCGATGGGCGCGACGGTGCGCTCGACCAGCGCGTCCAGCTCGCCGGCCTCGCACAGGAATTGCAGGAAGCCCCAGCGCAGCGCCTGCTCGGCATCGACCGTGGCGCCGGTCAGCAGCAGCCAGTGGGTGGCGCCCGGGCCGATCAGTGACGGCAACAGCACGGCATGGATCACCGACGGAATGCCGACCTGCACCTCGGGCATGCCGAAGACGCCGTCGCGCGAGCCCAGGCGGATGTCGCAGGCCGCCGCCAGTTCCATGCCGGCGCCTAGGCAGAAGCCGGGCAGGCGGGCGATGGTCGGCACCGGCACCGCGCGCACCGCTTCGCACAGGTCGCGCAGGCGGGTGATGAAGGCGCGGCCGCCGTCCGGATCCAGCTCGGCCATTTCATGGATGTTGGCGCCGCCGACGAAGGCCTTGTCGCCGCTGCCGCGCAGCACCAGCGCGCGGGCGTCGGCCTGCACCGCGATCCAGCGCACCGCCTGGGTCAGGCCCAGCGTGACCGGCGAGGCCAGGATGTTCAGGCTCTTGGCGTCGTCGATCCGCAGCGTGTAGACGCCGCGCGCGTCGCGCTCGATGTGGCTGTGGGGAAAGGCGGGAATCGGGGCGCTCATGGGCTTGCTGTCTCCATTGGAATCGTGGGCGATGCCGCTCATGCTAGGCCTGGCCGTTGATCACGACAAACAAGTAATTTTCATGGAATGAGTCCGGCCTGGAATAAATCGCCGCGGGCCGGGTTCGCGACGATGGCGGGGCGGGCGCGCTCGGAGTATCTTGCGCTCACCCGGGCGGCGAGCCTATTCCTGACGAGGGGCAACATGGGTGTTCTGGCAAGAATCACGACGATCGGCGGACTGGGACTCTTGACGGCGTGCGCCGCGCCGCCGCCCAAGCTGGCCGCCAATGAAAGCGTGCAGAAGGTGCCGGTGCGGGTGGCGCTGGAGAACGGCGGCATCGCCACGGGCGAAGTCGTGGTGACCATCTTCACGCCGGCGGGCGAGGGCCGTCATCCGCTGATCGTGATCAACCATGGCCGGGCCGGCGACGCCGCCGGCCGCGCCAAGCTGGGACGGGCGCGCTACGCGGCGGCGTCCAGGTTCTTCACCGATGCCGGCTTCGTGGTCGCGCTGCCGGTGCGCCTGGGCTATGGCGTCACCGGCGGGCCGGACCTGGAGAACAGCGGCCCCTGCGGCGAGCGCCGCTTCACCCCGATGTTCGACCGCGCCGCCAGCCAGATCGACCAGGTGCTGCGGGTCATGGCGCAGCGTCCGGACGTGGACCCGGCCAGGGTGGTGGTGCTGGGGCAGTCGGTGGGCGGCGGCTCGACCGTGGCGCTGGCGGCGCAGAACCCCGCGGGGGTGAAGACCGCCATCAACTTCGCGGGCGGCTCGGGTGGCGATCCGGTGCGCTCGCCCGGCAAGCCGTGCGGTCCCGAGCGCCTGCAGGCCACGTACGCGGGCTATGGCCAGGCCACGCGGCTGCCGATGTTGTGGATCTATACCGAGAACGACCTGTACTGGGGGCCGGACTGGCCCAGGCGCTGGGTCGAGGCCTACAACCAGGCCGGCGGCCGCGCCACCTTCGTGCCCATGGGGCCCGACGGCGAGAACGGCCACAGCCTGTTCACGCACGCGCCGCAGAAGTGGCAGCCGGTGGTGGCCAAATACCTGCGCGAGCAGGGCTTCGACATGCCGCAATAGGCGTGGCCCGAGCGGCCGGCGGCGCCGCCGATTGCGCGATCGGCCGCGCCGCCCGCCGCCTCAGCGGTCCGGGACCGTGGCCAATAGCGGCGAGTCGAACATCGCGGCCGGGGAGATGATGGGTTCCTCCCACGGGATGTCCTTGCCGTAGCGCGCCTGCATCGTGGCGCGCACGGTGGGCGAGCTCAGGTCGAACTGCTTCAGGGGTTGCAGCGCGCCGATCTGCAGGCCCAGCGTGCGCTGGTAGATCTTCCAGACCAGCTCGGAGCAATAGATCCGGTCGTCCGACCAGCCGAAGGCCGCGTCGTACGGCTTGCCGAGATAGCGCGCGCCGGTGCCCGCCAACTGTTCGCGCGTCTCGGGCGTCAGCCGCGACGCGTCGCGCAGGCGCTTGACGACGTATTTGCCGTTTTCGCCCTGCGCCGCCCATTGCGCCAGCGGCGTGTAGCTGACCGTGGCGGCGGCTTCCAGCACGTAGGGCGCGCCCTGGCGCATCACGATCATGCCCATGTGGCTGTAGGGCGAATGAGTGGCCTGCTGGATCGCCAGGCTCTGGGCGGAGCGGGATTGCTGGAAGATCAGGTCGCCGGTCTGCACGTCCGGCGCGGCGCGGGCGGCCCAGGACGCGGCGCACAGCGCGGCCGCGACGAAGGCGCCGGCCCACGCGCCGGCCGGCTTGCGTCGTCCGATGCGTGGCCACGCGGGGGCTTGTTCCTGGCGCTCGTCGCGCGCGGCGCGGCGGTCTTGTGGCAATGCGGATGGTTGCGGTGCCGGCATGGCGGTTCCCCATGAAAAGCCATTCGTCGCGCGTCGTCGAGCAAGCGCGAGGGATGCGGGATTCTACCGTTCCCGCCCGGGTTGCCGCGCGGCCAGGGCGCCGCTTTTTTTCAAGCGCGCGGCGTCGACGGACGCAGCAGGTCGGCGATGCCGATGCGTTCGGCGAAGGCGATCCGCAGTTCCTCGGCCAGCGCCAGCACCTCCTCGGCGCCATCGCCGACGAAGTCGACCACCGAGCGCGCCGGCCGGCTGCCCGCCGGCAGGTCGACGATGCGGGCAATCTCGTCGGCCACCGCCTGCGGCGTGGCGTCGTCGGGCGTGAGCGCGCTCAGGCGCGCGCCGACCTGGTCCATCACGCCGTCGTAGCGCGCATAGGCCGCCACGCGGGCCTGGTCGCTGGGCTTGCCGGCGCTGGGGAAGTGCTCGGTGCCGCGGGTGAAGGCGCCCGGCACCACGATCGAGGTCTCGATGCCGAAGCGCGCCAGTTCGTACGACAGGCTCACCGCCAGCGAATCCATCGCCGCCTTGGCCGCGCCGTACGGCCCCATGAACGGCGGGAAGCCGCCCTTGGTGGTGGTGCTGCTGATCCACAGCATCAGGCCCGACTGCTGCCGGCGCAGTTGCGGCAGGGCGGCGCGGTTGACGCGCTGGGCGCCGTAGAAGTTGGTGTCGAAGGCGTGCTGCATGTCTTCGGCGGTGAACGCCTCGGTCGGGCCGATCACCAGGTGACCGGCGTTCTGCATGACCACGTCGAGCCGGCCCTGTTCGCGCACGATGGCGGCCACGGCGGCGTCGGCGGACGCCTGCGACAGCACGTCCAGTTCCAGCGGATGCAGATCGGCGCCGTGGGCCGCGGCCCAGTCGCGCATGGCCTGGGCGCGGCCGGCGTTGCGGCCGGCGATGTCGCGCATGGTGGCGTAGACGGTGTGGCCGGCGCGGGCCAGGGTTTCGGCGGACAGCTTGCCGATGCCGCTGCCGGCGCCGGTGATGAGGATGACGGATGCCATGGAAATCTCCGGGAAACGCGCCTGCCGTCAGGCCAGGCCGCCGTTGGCGCGCAGCACCTGGCCATTGATCCAGCCGCCGTCGGCGCTGGCCAGGAACGACACCACGCCGGCGATGTCCTCGGGTTCGCCCAGGCGCTCCAGCGGCGGCATCTTGGCGAAATGCTCGATCAGTTCCGGGCTCTTGCCTTGCTTGAACAGATCGGTGGCGACGGGGCCGGGCGCCACGGCGTTGACCGTGATGCGGCGGCCGCGCAGTTCCTTGGCGAACACGCGGGTGAAGCTTTCCACCGCGGCCTTGCTGGCGATGTAGATGCCGTAGGTGGGCATGTTCAGCGCCAGCGTGGTGCTGGAGACGTTGACGATGCTGCCGCCGTCGGCCAGCCGCGCGCCGGCCTCGCGCAGGGTGTTGAAGGTGCCGCGGGTGTTGATGTCGAAGGTCTGGTCGTAGATCTCGTCGGTGGCCTCGGCCAGCGTCTGCAGCTTGAGCACGCCGGCGCTGTTGACCAGCACGTCGATGCGGCCCAGGCCGGCTTCGACCTGGTCGAACATGGCGCGCACCTCGGCGGCCTTGGCGACGTCGGCGCGCACCGCCAGCGCCCGGCCGCCGGCCTGGCGGACTTCGGCGGCGAGGGCGTCGGCCTCGGCCGCGCTGGAGGCGTAGTTGATGGCGACGGCAAAACCGTCGGCGGCCAGGCGGCGGACGATGGCGGCGCCGATGCCGCGCGAGGCGCCGGTGACCAGGGCGACGCGTTGGGAAGCTTGGGAAGTCATGGATTGTCCTTGGGGTGAGTGGGTGAGACGAATCATGGACTATTCCAAACAAAAGATAATTATCCGGATTTTGCTAACATAATTTCATCTACATTAATAATAGAGGGCGCATGGACCGCTTCCAGGAAATGCAGGTATTCGTCCGCATCGCCGAACGGCGCAGTTTCTCCAAGGCGTCGGAAGACCTGCGGATTCCCCGCGCGACCGTCACCAACCTGGTCAAGCGCATGGAAAAACGCCTGGGCGCGCGCCTGCTGGAGCGCACCACGCGCCAGGTGCGGCTGACCCATGACGGCGAGGCCTATTACCGGCGCTGCGTGCGCCTGCTGGCCGACCTGGAGGAGGCGGACGGCGCCTTCCTGAACACCGCGCCCAAGGGACTGCTGCGGGTCAACCTGCAAGGCACGCTGGCGCGGGTGTTCGTCATGCCGGGCCTGCCGGCCTTTCTCGAACGCTATCCCGACATCGTGCTGCACCTGGGCGAAGACGATCGGCTGGTCGACCTGGTGCGCGAGGGCGTGGACTGCGTGCTGCGCGCCGGCACGCTGCAGGACTCGTCGCTGGTGGGGCGTCAGATCGCCCTGATGCCGCAGGTCACCGTGGCCAGCCCAGCCTATCTGGCGCGCTACGGCGAGCCGGCCACGCTGGAAGACCTGGAGGGCCACCGGGCGGTGGACTACATCTCGTCATCCACCGGCCGCAGCCTGCCGCTGGACTTCATGGTGGATGGCCGCAATGTGCTGGCGCGGCCCGGGTCGGTGGTCAGCGTCAATGGCGCGGAACTCTACGCCAGCGCGGCGCTGGCCGGGCTGGGCCTGGCGCAGGTGCCGCGCTACCGGGTGGCCGATGCGCTGGCGGCGGGCCGGTTGCGGGTGGTGCTGCCCGACCTGCCGCCGGCGCCGATGCCGGTGTCGGTGCTGTACCCGCAGAATCGCCAGGTGTCGGCGCGGGTACGCGTGTTCAGCCAGTGGCTGGCCGAGATCTTCGGCCAGGCCTTCGGGCCGGCCGCTCAGACGATGCCGGTCAGGTAGTACACGGCGATCACCAGGAACACCGACAGCGTCGAGATCAGCGTGATGGCGAAGATGTCGCCGTAGGACTGGCGGTGCGTCAGGCCGGTGACGGCCAGCAGCGTGATGACGGCGCCGTTATGCGGCAGCGTGTCCATGCCGCCCGAGGCCATGGCGGCGATGCGGTGCAGCACTTCCATGGGAATGCCGGCCGCCTGGGCGCCATCGATGAAGGTCTGCGCCATGGCTGCCAGCGCGATGCTCATGCCGCCGGAGGCCGAGCCGGTGATGCCGGCCAGCGAGGTTACCGCCACCGCCTCGCCCACCAGCGGGTCGGGAATCGCCTTGAGCGCGCTGGCCACCATCAGGAAGCCGGGCAGCGCCGCGATCACGCCGCCAAAGCCGTATTCGGCGGCGGTGTTCATCGACGCCAGCAGCGCGCCCGAGACCGCGCTCTTGCTGCCCTCGGCGAAATGCGCCTTGATGTGCGAGAACGAGAACAGCAGGATGGTGGCGATGCCGGCGATCAGCGCGCCCATCACCGCCCACAGCGCCACCTGGTCATGGGCGTTGACCGGCAGGGGCTGCGGCAGGCCGGGCAGTTCGACCTGCGAGCCGGCCGGGTACCAGCCGGGAATCCAGCGCGTCAGCAGGTAGTTGGCCACGCCCACCACCACCAGCGGCAGCAGCGCGACCAGCGGGTGATGCTCGCGTCCGCCGGCCGGCGTGTCCGGCTCGTTGCGCAGCTCGGTGCCGTAGCCTTCGCCCGCCAGCGCGGCGCGCTTGCGGCGCCATTCCAGGTAGGCCACCCCGACGGTCAGCGTGAAGGCCGCGCCGATCAGCCCCAGCCAGGGCGCGGCCCAGGTGGTGGTCTCGAAGAAGGTGGTGGGGATGATGTTCTGGATCTGCGGCGTGCCGGGCAGCGCCGTCATGGTGAAGGTGAACGCGCCCAGCGCGATCGCGCCCGGCATCAGCCGCTTGGGAATGCCGCCCTGGCGGAACATCTCGGCCGCGAACGGGTAGACCGCGAACACCACCACGAACAGCGACACGCCGCCGTAGGTCAGCACCGCGCACACCAGCACGATGGCGATGATGGCGCGCTCGGCGCCGATCAGGCGCAGCACCGCCTGCACGATGGCGCGCGAGAAGCCGGACAGCTCGATCAGCTTGCCGAACACCGCGCCCAGCAGGAACACCGGGAAATAGAGCTTGGCGAAGCCCGCCATGCGCTCCATGAAGATGCCCGAGAACACCGGCGCCAGCGCCGACGGGTCGGTCAGCAGCACCGCGCCCATGGCCGCGATGGGCGCGCACAGGATGACGCTGTAGCCTCGATACGCCGCCAGCATCAGGAATGCCAGCGCCGCCACCACGATAATCAATCCGGTCATTCATTACTCCAGGAATGAAGGGTTAAGGGGTGTGGGGCTACACCTTAACCGATCGCTCCCGGCGTCCGTCTGACAGGGCGGGGCGCCGGCCCGTTGTCGGACCGGACCCCATGCGCGCGTCAGTAGGTGGCGCGCAGCGTCAGCATCACATTGCGCGGTTCGCCATAGATGCCGTAGAAGTTGGACGGCACGCGGGCGTAGTAGTGGCGGTCGAAGACGTTGTTCAGCGTCAGCGAGGCGTCCAGGTTGCGATTGACCTTGTAGCCGATCTGCGCGTCGACCACCGCGTAGCCGCCTTGCCACGAGACGTTGTTGCGGCTGGTGCGGCTCTGCGTGCGCACGCCGCCGCCGACGCGCCAGCCCGGCAGCACGTCGGGCGTGAAGCGATAGGTGGTCCAGACCTTGAACAGGTGCTTGGGCGTTTCCGGGTTGACGATCTGGCCTTCCTGCGTCGGGTCGGACAGGTAGCGGGTCTGCAGGTAGGTGTAGCCCGCGTACAGGTCCCAGTTCGGCAGCAGGCGGCCGCTGACCTCGGCCTCGACGCCCTGGCTCTGGGCCTCGCCCTGCGCCAGGTAGCGGCCCGGGTCGGCGTCGTCGGCCACCGCGCGGTCCTTGTCGCGGATGCGGAACAGCGCCAGCGAGGCATTGGCCGCGCCGTCCAGGAACTGGCCCTTCAGGCCGATCTCGTACTGCTTGCCGGTGCGCGGCTTGAGCGGCTTGCCGTCGGCCGTCATCTGCCAGGCTTCCGAGAAGGCGTAGATGTCCGAATAGCTGGCGTAGGCCGACAGCCACGAATTCAACTGCGCCACCGCGCCATAGTAGGGCACGAACTTGCGCACCTCGGGATCGCGCTGCGTGTCGCCCGCCACCGGCAGGATGGCCTGGGTGGCGTTGCGGTACCAGCTCTGGCGTCCGCCCACGATCAGCGTGAGCGGGTCGGCCACGTTGAAGCTCAACTGGCCGTAGACGCCCATCTGGCTGGACTTGGAGTCGTCGCCCGAGGTGTAGGGCAGGTCCGGATTGGGCACGTCGATGTCGTAGATCGACACGTTGCCGAGGCTCATGCCGCCCGAGCGGCTGTCCTGGCGCCGTTCGGCGTAGTTGGCGCCGATCATGGCCTGGTGGGTGCGGCCCAGCAGGCTGAAGGGGCCCGAGGCATGGGTGTCGAAGCCGATCCAGCGGATCTGGTCCTTCTGCACCTGCAGGCGGTAGCCGGCGCGGTCGTTGGCGGGATTGACCGGCCCGTTGACGTAGCCGTAGCGGCTGTCCATGTCGGTCGAGCGGTAGTTCATCGACACCTGGCCGGTCCAGCCATTGGCGAAGCGGTGGCTCAGTTCCGAATAGATTTCCGACAGGGTGGTGTCGCCGCGCGACCAGTCGGTGCCGTAGAAGCCCTTGCGCGGCGAGTCGATGATGTGGCCGTTCGAGTAGATCGACAGGCCGTAGTCGAACGGCGCCTCGCGCTGGCGCTGGTAGGCCGCCGACAGCGTCAGGGTGGTGTTGGCGGTCAGATCGAATTCGAGCGAGCCGTAGGCCAGGCCCTGGCGATTGTGGGCCTTGTCGAAGAAGAAGTCGCGGTCCTGCGCGGCGAAGCCGGCGCGGGCGCGCACCCGGCCGTCGGCCGTGACGGGGCCGGTCGCGTCCAGCTCGGTGCGGTAGTTGTTCCACGAGCCGGCCATCACCGCGCCGGTCAGGCTGAAGGTGTCCAGCGGCCGCTTGCGCACCAGGTTGACGGTGCCGGCCGGGCTGCCGAAGCCCTGCAGCAGGCCGGCCGGGCCGCGCAGCACCTCGACGCGGTCGTACAGCGCCAGGTCGAACTGCGGCAGGTATTGCAGCGCGCCGTTGGCGGGAACGCCGTCGAACTGCACGTCGGTCTCGTAGCCGCGCGCGGTGAAGTAGGCGGTGCCGTCGCCATAGGTCATGGCGCTGACGCCGGTGGTTTCGCGCAGCGCGTCCTCTACCGTGACCATGTTCTGGTCGTCCATGCGCTGGCGCGTCACCACCGACACCGAGTTGGGGATGTCGCGCACGTTGGCGCCGGTCTTGCCGACGGTGACGGTATTGGCGGTGTACGACTGGGAACCCTCGGTCTGGCCGGGATCCGAGAGTTTCTCGGCCGTGCCGGTGACCCGCACGGGACTCAGTTGCGGGACATCGTCGGCGGCGCGGGCCAGGACGGGCAGGCCGGCCTGGGCCAGCAGGGCGGCGGCGAGGGTCAGGCGGAAGGCGGGAAGGCGGCGTGGGGCAAATGCGACAGGGGGAAGTGCGGGGGGCGTCATTTTCTTTTGAAAACAATGGGAATCATTTGCATTAATGATAAAAAGCAAGTTCCCTGTTTGCTGGACAGAAAATGTCGAAAAACGGACATAACTGGCTGGATTGCGGGCCGATCAATCCTTGCTATCGAAATCCCGCCAATGCGTGAGTTTCCCGTCGAGGCGCCGCCGGTGGTGGCGCGCTCGTTCCACTACGAAGATGGCCAGCGGCAAGAGCCGCATTCGCACGAGCGCATCCAGTTGATGTATTCGCCCACCGGCATCATGCGCGTCATGACCGAGGACGGCGCCTGGCTGCTGGCGCCAATGCGCGCGCTGTGGATTCCGCCCGGCGTGGCGCACGAGGTGCGCATGGTCGGCCAGGTGACGATGCGTTCGGCCTTCATCGCGCCGGACGCCGCGCCCTGGCTTTGGAAAGATACCTGCGCGCTGGACGTGGCGCCGCTGATGCGCGAACTGATCCTGGCGCTGAACCAGCCGGCGGCGCGCCACGGGCCGGTGCAGCGCCTGAGCGCCGAGCTGCTGCTGAACCTGCTGGCCGGCACCGAGCGGCAGCATCGCCAGTTGCCGCTGCCGTTCGACCGGCGCCTGCGCAAGGTCTGCGCCGCCGTGCTGCAGGCGCCCGGCAACGACGACACGCTGGAGCAGTGGGGCGAACGGATGGGCGCCAGCGCGCGCACGCTGGCGCGGCGCATGAAAGACGAGACCGGCATGAGCTTTCACAACTGGCGCCTGCAGGTGCGCATCGACGAGGGCATCTGCCGGCTGCTGCAGGGGCAGTCGGTGGTGAGCGTGGCGCGAGCCCTGGGGTATGCCAGCGCCAGCGCCTTTGTCTATATGTTCCGCAATGCGATGGGGGTGTCGCCGACGCGGTATCTGGAGCAGATCGCGGGCGCATGAGCCTCGGGCGGGACGGACGCCGCGTGACCGGCGCGCTCAGGTGGGCGGGCCCGGGTCAGTTGGTGTTGATCCATTCCTGCGTGTCGCGGATGAACCAGGGCAGGTTGAGCCGTTCTCCCTCGCCGGACTGGATGGTCAGGCGCTGGTCCGATGCGCCCGGGGCGCCGGCCGCGCCCTGCGCCTGCGGGGCCGGCCGACTGCGGTATTGCAGGTCGGTCTGCGCGGGCGGCCGGCTCGCGCACGCGGTGATCGACGCGCAGGCGATCACCGCGAGGAGGGGCCGCAGTGTTGAACGTAGGGTATTCATGATTCGGGTTCCTGCTGGCGGCACCGGCCGACGTGCCAGGCAATCAAGGCCGCTTTTCCATACCTTACTCGCAATACGCGCCGGATCACACCGGCTGGTCGTTTCATCGTATTTCCGCGCCGGCGGCGCGCGCGTCCTTGACGGGCCGCGCTAGCCTTCCAGCAACGACAGCGCCTGCCGCGCGATCTCCAGGTCGATGGCGGCGTCGTCGCCGTCGCCCATGAACCACGCCGCCGACAGCCCGCACCAGGCCACCACCCATTGCAGCAGCCGGCGGCGCTCCAGTCCCGACTCTTCCAGCACGATCCCGAGCCTGCGTTCGAAACGGCCCGGCACGATGGCCACGGGCGGCTCCGGGTCGGCCAGGTCGGGGTTGCAGAAGATGTTGGCGTAGTCGAAGGCGCGCTCGCCATGGAGCCGCTTGGGGTCGATCACCAGCCAGCCGCGCGCGCCGAAGTCGAGGATGTTGTCGTGGTGCACGTCGCCGTGCAGCACCACCGGGTCGCGCGGATCGTCCAGCAGCGCGCGGGCGTGGCGCGCGCTGTGCGCCAGGATGCCGCCGCGGGCCCGCGCCATCGGCCACAGTTCGACGAACCATTCCTCCAGCGGCCGCAGCGGCGGCAGCGGCCGGGCGCGCGGCGCGTGCAGTTCGCGCAGCACGCCGCAGAGGATGCGGGTGGCCTCGTCGTCGCGGCCGTTGCGGGCGTATTCGGCGAGCGAACGCGTGCCCATGGCGCGTTCGAGCAGGATCGCGTCGCCCTCGTGCGCCAGCACTTGCGCGGCGCCGTGGCCGTCCCACCAGGTCATCAGCACGCCGCCCTGGCGCTCGTCTTCCTCGACCGCGACCTTCAGCATCGCGGGCACGCCGGCCTGGCGCACTGGCAGCAGCCGGGCTGCATGGGTCGTGATGGGAGCGCCGTCGGGCACGAGGTTCCAGCGGGACAGGTAGGGTTCGAACATGGGGCGGACGCGGAGGGCGCCGGATCGTCGGCAACGGAACGGCTACGGTATCAGAGAATGCCGGCCTCCGCGGCCAGCGCCGCCGCCTTGCGCGCCAGCGCCGCTACGCCGAAGCTGGTGGCCAGGGTGTGGCCGTCCAGTTCAGCCAGCGGCACCCAGCGCGCGTCCATCGCATCATCGCCGGCCACCGGCTCGCCGGCCTGCCAGCGGCACAGCATCGCGATCAGGATGTAGTGCCGCCGCAGCGCGCCGGCCTCGTCATGGTCGAACACGTCGACCGCGTCGAAGACTTGCAGCGGCCGCGCGCGCACCCCGCATTCCTCGAACAGTTCGCGCGCGGCGGCATCCTCGAGCCGTTCGCCGGCTTCGATCTTGCCGCCGGGAAAGGCCCAGCGGCCCTGGTCGGGCGGGTTGGCGCGCCGCACCAGCAGCACATGGCCATCGCGCACCACGGCGGCGATGGTGGCGGGGATGGGACGCGAGGCGGGGGTTGTCATGTCGGTTGTCCTTGGGCGTGGGCCGTTGGCGCTGGGCGGGGAGCCCCGCCGTCCACGCCCACTTCGTCGAGGCATTCGAGCGCGTTGGCGGTGGCGGCATCGCGCTGCGATTGGGCCATGAACGTTCCGGCCCGGCTTGATGAATTATGCCTTCCTGCCCGGCTGAACAGGCGTTAGCGCAAATCCCGGTAGTGGCGGCGCGGCCCTTGATGCACACTGTCCCTGCCGCGCCGATTCGAGCGCGATGAATAAAGACAGGGCCCGCGCGGGCCCGTTGGGGAAGCCGCATGGACACGCCGGACCGGCAATTGCGCTATTTCGTGCGCATTGCCGAATTGAAATCGCTTTCGCGCGCCGCCGAGGACCTGGACCAGACCCAGTCCGGCCTGAGCCGCCAGTTGGCGGCGCTGGAGGCCCACGTGGGCAAGCCGCTGTTCGTGCGCACCGGGCGCGGGGTCGAACTGACCGAAGCGGGCGCGCGCCTGCTGGAGGGCGTCCAGCCGGCCTACCGCGCCATCGACCAGGCGTTGGAGGCGGTGCGCCAGCGCGAGGGCGTGACGCAGGGATCGGTGCGGCTGGCCACCGTCCACACGCTCAGCTACTACTTCATGGCCGACGTGGTGGCGCAGTTCGTCAGCAGCCGCGAGCACGTCAACCTGTCGGTCATGGGCCGCAGTTCGCCCGAGGTGGTGACGCTGGTGGAAAGCGGCAAGGCCGATATCGGCTTCGTCTACGACGCCGCCGTGGCGTCGGACGCGCTGGCCTCGACGCCGCTGTTCGACGACGATATGTGCCTGATCGTGCGCGACGGCGTCGCGGCCGAGGACGGCGTCGACCTGGGCGCGATGGCGCTGCGGCTGGTGGGCTTTCCCTCGCACTACGCGCTGCGCAAGATGATCCACAGCGCCGGCCTGCAGCCGGAATTCGTGGCCGAGGCCGAGACCATCGACGCCATGCTCAAGCTGGTGTCCTCGGGGGTGGGCGCCTGTATCCTGCCCTCGCGCATCCCGCAAAAGCTGCTGACCGATTACGGACTGCGCCAGGTCGCCATTGGCAGCCCGGTGCTGCGCCGGCGCGTGGTCGCAGTCACGCTGGCGCAACGCGAGCCGCTGCCGCTGGTGCGCGAGCTGCTGGACTGCGCCCGCCGCATCGCGCGGGACTGAGTCCGTCCGGTTGCGTCCGCGGGATCCTCGTTTACCCTCGGGCCGCGCCGTCGTCCCCTGGCGCGGCCGCGTCGAATAGCTGCTATGAGCCCGGCTGCATGGCTCGAGGCAGGGGCGCTTTCCATACTGTGCGGCAAGGCGCGGTATCCGTCCGCGCCATCCCGAACCGCATCAGGAGGCAGCCGCATGGACAACACCCTGCGCGAAAAAGCGTACTTCGACACCCGCGCCACCCAGGAGATGGCGCAGCACCTGCGCGCCGTGCCGCGCAGCATCCAGGAGACCATGGCCTACGCCTGTCGCATCCTGGCGATGACCGAGCAGGAGGCCGGCCTGGCCGGCCAGATCAGCGTGCGTTCCGAGCGCCCCGGCGCCTACTGGACGCTGCGCTTCGGCCTGGGCTTCGACGAGGCCACGCCGGCCGACTTCATCGAGGTCGACCGCGACCTGCACACACTCACGGGCGAGGGCATGGCCAATCCGGCGACGCGTTTCCACCTGTGGGTCTACGAGGCGCGGCCCGACGTGCAGTCCATCATCCACACCCATTCGCCCTGGGCCTCGGCGCTGGCGGCAGCGCGCCAGCCGCTGGTGATCGCGCAGATGGACATGACGCCGCTGCACGACGACTGCGCCTTCCTGGGCGAATGGCCCGGGGTGCCGATCGCCGACCAGGAGGGCGTCATCATCTCGGGCGCGCTGGGCGCCAAGCGCGCCATCATCCTGGCGCACCACGGCTACCTGACGGCGGGCGCCTCGTGCGAGGAGGCGACCTACCTGTCGGTCTACCTGGAGCGCGCGGCCCGCATGCAGATCCGCGCGCAGGCCTTCGGGCCGCTGACGCCGGTGGACGACGCGCTGGCGCGCGAGGCGCACGACTACCTGCTCAAGCCGTCGATCGTGCGCGCCACCTTCGACTACTGGTGCCGCCAGACCCACGGCATCGCGCCGCTGCCGGCCCGCTGATACCCAGCCGTACCCATAACGATACTTTCAAGGGGAAGTCACGATGATGACGACCAAGACGCCGCGCGCGCGTTCGCGCCGGGACTACGTAACGGCCGGCCTGGCCAGCATGATGGGCACCACCATCGAGTGGTACGACTTTTTTCTCTACGGCACGGCCGCCGCGCTGATCTTCAACAAGATCTTCTTTCCGTCGTTCGATCCGTTGACCGGCACGCTGGCGGCGTTCGCCACCTATTCGGTGGGCTTTTTCGCGCGGCCGCTGGGCGGAGTGATCTTTGGCCACTACGGCGACAAGATCGGCCGCAAATCGATGCTGCTGATCACGCTGCTGCTGATGGGCGTGCCCACCATCCTGATCGGCCTGATTCCCTCCTATGACCAGATCGGCTACTGGGCCGCGGTGCTGCTGGTGCTGATGCGCTTCCTGCAAGGCATTGCGGTGGGCGGCGAGTGGGGCGGGGCGGTACTGATGGCCGTCGAGCACGCGCCCGAGGGCAAGAAGGGCTTTTTCGGCAGCCTGCCCCAAGCCGGCGTGGCGCCGGGCCTGATCCTGTCGTCGCTGGCGATGGGCGCGGTGGCCGGGTTGCCGGAGCAGGACATGCTGTCCTGGGGCTGGCGCCTGCCATTCCTGGCCAGCGTGGTGCTGCTGGCGGTGGGCTGGTTCATTCGCGTCAAGGTGGCCGAGTCGCCCGACTTCGAGCGGATGCGCGAGCAGGGCGCCAAGGTCGAGGTGCCGGTGGCCGAGGTCCTCAAGCATCACCGGCGCGCGCTGTGGACGGTGGTGGGCGCGCGGCTGGCCGAAGTCACGTGGTTCTATACCGTGGTCACGTTTTCGCTGGCCTACGCCACCGGCACGCTGGGCATCCCCCGTTCGGTGATGCTGGACGCCACCATCTGGGGCGCGGCGCTGGCGCTGTTCACCATGCCGCTGTTCGGCATGCTGGGCGACCGCGTCGGCCACAAGTGGGTGTTCATGGCCGGCTCGGTCGGCATCCTGGCGTGCGCGCCGCTGTTCTTCCAGTTGCTGGCCACGGGCCAGACCGGCTGGATCATCGTCGCGGTATGCCTGGCGGTGGGATTGGTCTACGCTTGCCTGTACGGCCCGGAGGGCACGCTGTTCTCCAGCCAGTTCCCGGCCGAGGTGCGCTACACCGGCATTTCGCTGGCGGTGCAGGTGTCGGGGGCAATCGGCGGCGGCCTGGCGCCGATCGTCGCGACCTGGCTGCTGGCGCGCGCCGGCGGCGATCCGAAATACGTGGTGTGGTACCTGAGCGCGCTGGGCGTGATCGCGGTGTTCAGCGCCTGGCGCATGCGCGGCGACGCGCCGGCGCGGGCCACGCTGGCCGTGCCTGCCGGCGCGCGGACCTGAGGACGACATGAAGACCATCGACTATTACTTCTGGATGAATTCCGACTGGGCCTACCTGGGCGCCGACCGGCTGGAGGCCCTGGCGGCGCGCCACCAGGCGCGCATCCGCTACCTGCCGGTGGACCTGCCCGATGTCTACGCACGCACCGGCGGCGTGCTGCTGGGCCAGCGCGCGCCCGAGCGCCAGGCCTACCGGGTGGTCGAGCTGGCGCGCTGGTGCCGCAAGCTGGGCATCCACGTCAATCCGACGCCGGCCTACATGTGCCCGGACGCCGGATTGGCCTCGCGCATCGTGATCGCGGCCGATGCGCGAGGCCTGCCGGTGGCGGGCTTGTACAAGGCCATCCTGGCGGCCGAATGGTGCGAGGACCGGGATATCTCGTCGCCGGACACGCTGCGCGCCATCCTGCGGGAGCAGGGGCTGGACGCCGAGGCGCTGATGGCCGCCGCCGAACAACCGGCGGCGCGTCAGGCCTACCGCGACAATACCGACGCGGCGGTGGCGGCCGGCGTGTTCGGTTCGCCGTCGTACCTCTATCGCGGCGAGCTGTTCTGGGGCCAGGACCGGCTGGAGATGCTGGAAGAGGCGGTCGCCCGGGCGGCCTGAGCCGCCCCGGGGCGACCGATCGTTCACTTCGCCGCCGCCTTCACCAGCGGGCAGGTCGACTTGGACAGCGGCATGAAGGCCTCGTCGCCCGGCAGCGTCGCCACCAGCTTGTAGTAGTCCCAGGGCCGCCTGGATTCGGCCGGGGTCTTGACCTCGAACAGGTACATGTCGTGCACCATGCGGCCGTCCTCGCGGATGCGGCCGTTGGCGGCGAAGAAGTCATTGATCGGCATGGCCTTCATCTGCTTCATCACCGCGTCCGGGGCATCGGTGCCGGCCGCCTGCACCGCCTTCAGGTAGTGCATCACCGAGGAATAGGTGCCGGCCTGGCTCATGTTGGGCATTTTCTTGAGTTTGTCGTAGTAGCGCTGCGACCAGGCGCGGGTCTGGTCATTCATGTCCCAGTAGAAGGCCTCGGTCAGCATCAGGCCGGCGGCCGCGTCCAGGCCGATGGCGTGGATGTCGTTGATGTACAGCAGCAGGCCGGCCATCTTCTGGCCGCTTTGCGTCAGGCCGAATTCGCGCGCCGCCTTGATGGCGTTGACCGTGTCGCCGCCGGCATTGGCCAGGCCGACCACCTGGGCGCGGCTGGCCTGCGCCTGCAGCAGGTACGAGGCGAAGTCGCTGGTGCCGATGGGGTGGCGCGCGGCGCCCAGCACCGTGCCGCCGCGGGCCTTGACGACCTCTGTGGCCGAGGCCTGCAGGGTGTGGCCGAATGCATAGTCGGCGGTCAGGAAGTACCAGCTCTTGCCGCCGCGGTCGACGGTGGCGCGGGCGGTGGTGTTGGCCAGCGACCAGGTGTCGTAGGTGTAGTGCACCGAATAGGGCGAACACAGGTCGTTGGTGATGCGTTCGGTGCCGGGGCCGCTGAAGACCACGATCTTCTTCTTCTCGCGCGCCACTTCCAGCACCGCCAGCGCCGGAGCCGAGCCGGCCACGTCCATGATGGCGTCGACCCTTTGCGTGTCGTACCACTCGCGGGCGCGGGCGGCGGCGATATCGGCCTTGTTCTGGTGGTCCGCCACCAGCAGGTCGATCTTCTTGCCCAGCACGGTGCCGCCGAAGTCGTCGATGGCCATCTGCGCGGCGGTGGCGCTGCCCTTGCCGGTCACGTCGGCGTAGATGCCGCTCATGTCCAGGATCAGGCCGAGACGAACCGTGTCGTCGGAGATGGCGGCGGGCGCGGCCTGCGCCAGGGCCGCGCTGCTGAACAGCAGGCTGGCGCCGCAGGCGGCGGCCGCGGTCGCCAGGGGTTTGACCAGCGGGATGCGGGTTGTCGGGTTGCTGCGTTGCTGCGAAATCCGGGGCATGGGGGTCATGGTTGTCTCCATTTATGGTTATGCCGGATGCTTGCGGGTACTGCGGCGCTTGGCTGGAGGGCGGCGCTTTTTATGGTGGGATGATCGGATGGCGGGCGGGCAAAGCCGGGGTGCCCCCGCGGCCGCCTGGCGTGTCTGGCCTGGTTCCTCTCGATGCGATGCGGCCTAGCGCTGGCTCAACAGGTCGAACTCCATGCGCACCTTGCGGAAGGGAAACTCCAATCGCGCGAAATACACCACGCGGCCGTCGATGCAGGCGTAGCGGCGCAGCTCGGCCACGGGCGAGGACACCGGGATGCGCAGCGATTCGGCCGATTCCTGGCCGGCCTCGGTCACGTTGAGCACCTGGCGCGCCTCGCTGATGCGGGCGCCGTAGAACTGGTCCAGCACCGGCGCCACGGTGCTTTTCTGGATGCGGGCGCGGTGCTTGCGGAACAGGCTGCTTTCCAAAAATACCTCGCTGTAGCAGAACGGCCCGGCCTCGGTGGTGTGCACGCGCCGCAGGTACTGGAAACGGCCGCCGCGGTCCGCCGCGCACGGCATGCCCAGGGTGTCGGGCAGCGGCGAGTCGGCGCTCGACTCCACCAGCGATACCGTGCCGAGCTGGTTGCTCAGTTCGACGGTTTCGGCCCAGGTCTTGGGAATCAGCAGCGTCGGCGTCTCGGGCAGGTCGGCGTTGACGAAGGTGCCGGAGCCGCGCGAGCGCCGGATCAGGCCGTCCTGTTCCAGTTGGCCGAGGGCCTGGCGGATGGTGGCGCGCGAGATGCCGTAGGTTTCCATCAGCGCTTCCAGCGGCGGGATCTGCTGGCCCGGCCGCCAGGTGCGGTTCTGGATATGGCTGCGAAACAGCGCCGCGGCCTGCAGGTAGAGCGGTTGGGGGCTGTGCGAGAAAAGCGGGCGCGCGGGCATGGTCGGATCGGTCAGGAGGTGGCGGGGGCGGCGAGCAGGGCGTCGGCCATCTCGCGCAGCCGGTGTTTCTGGATTTTGACCGAATTGGCGCTTTCCACCGAGGGGAACGCGTCCAGCACCGTGAAACCGGCGGGCACCTTGAAGCCGGCCATGGCCTGTTTGCAGGCCGCCGTCCAACCGGGCGCATCGGCGCTGGCGCCGTCCCGCAGCAGCACGAAGGCGTAGGGCACGGTCTTGCCGTCGCGGGTCGCGCCGACCACCTGGCAGGCGCGCACGCCGGGCAGCGACTCCACCATCTGCTCGATCTCGACCGGGTTCACCAGGAAGCCGGACAGGCGTAGCGAGTCGCCCATGCGGGTCTGGAACACGAACTGGCGCGGGTTCAGGGTGTAGCCGAGGTCGCCGGTCCGGAAATAGCCGTCGTCGGTGCAGGCGCGGGCGGTGGCTTCGGGGTTGTCGAGGTAGCCGCGCATCAGGCTGGGCGACAGGATTTCCAGCTCGCCCGATTCGCCGTGCGGCAGCACCTGGCCGCTGGCCGGGTCGCGCGCCCGCACGCGGGCCTCGGAATAGATCAGCGTGCCGCCGGGCTGGTGGCGCGCGGCCACGTCGCCCTCGGCCGGGTCGCGCGGCTGGCCGGCCACCAGGGCGATCAGTTCGCTTGACCCATACAGCCCGGTCAGCGGCACGCCGGCCTCGCGCGCCAGATCCAGCATGTGGTCCAGCGCCGGTGTGAAGCTGGCGAAGCCGAACAGCCGCGCCGAGGCGAATGCGCCTGGCGCGGCCGCGCGCATCATGGCGACCAGCGCTTCGTTGTTGGCGTAGGTGTGGGTGACCCGGTGGCGCCGGATCGCGGCGGCCGACTCGGCCGCGTCGAACACCGGCGCGCACACCACCGGCACGCCCCGCGCCAGCCCGCCCACCAGCGTGGCGAAGCCGAACGCGCCGCAGAATGGCGCGCTGGCCAGCACGCGGCTGTGCTCGTTGTAGCCGAACGCCTGCGCCACGGTGGCGCCATGGCGCAGCAGGGTGTGCTGGTCGTGCAGCACGAACTTCGGTTGCGAGGTGGTGCCGGACGTGGTGAAGCACAGCACGCCCGCGTCGGGCTGGGGCGGCGGGGGCGTGTCGGCGCAGGCGCGCAGTTCGGCATAGCGGTGCACCGGCTTGCCGCGCAGCGCTGCGGCGATGGGCTCGTCCGTCTCGGACACGGCGACGATGCCTTGCAGCCGCGCCAGCGACTCGGGCGCGACGCCGTCCAGGATGCCCTGGAAGTCGATGCCCTTGAAACCGGGCCAGAACACCAGCCAGTCGGCGCCGCCGCGGCCCAGGATGTCGGCCAGTTCCCGCGCGCGAAAGCGGGTGTTGACCGCCAGCACCAGCGCGCCCAGGTGGGCGCAGGCCAGGAAGGTCTCGACCCACGCGGCGCAGTTGGGCAGCCATACCGCCACGCGCTGGCCGGGCCGCACGCCGATGCGCGCCAGGCCGGCGGCCAGGGCGCGGCTGCGCGCGCGCAGGTCGGCGTGGCTGATGGCCTGGTCGCGGTCGATCAGGGCAGGGCGGTCGGGGTGGTGCGCGGCCAGCGCGTCGAGGTGCCGCGAAAACAGGGCGGGGAGCGACGTCATGGGCCTACACCGTGGCGATGGGGGTCACGGGCGAGCCCACGGCGCCCGGCAGGCGCAGCGGCGGCGCGGTCAGCAGGAAGCGGGTGCGGCCCTGCGCGTGCAGCCAGTCGGCCAGCGCCTTCAGGTACCACAGCTCGGCCAGCGGCACGCCCAGCTTGAACAGGCAGTGATGATGCAGCGGCAGGATCGAATGGCCGGGGCCGGCGGTGCGGGCCGGATAGGCCTCGACCGCGTAGTTGTCGGCGCAGATCGCCGCGATGCCGCTGTCGGTGATCCATTCCAGCAGCGCCGGATCGGCGCCGTCCAGCACCGCGCCGGTCTGCTCCAGGCGGTGCGGGTCGGGCTGGCCGTCCATCTCCACCAGAGTCTCGGCGAAACCGGTGCGCAGCACCAGCATGTCGCCCGGCTCGACCACCACGCGCTGCTCGCGCATCGCCGCCTGTAGCTGGGTATGGCCCACCAGGGTGCGGCCGGGGCCGAAGGCGCGCGCCAGGTCGACCAGCACGCCGCGGCCCTGCATGCCTTTCTCGGCGTAGCGGTTGATGCCGAGCTTGCGCGCGTACGAGCCGCCCGGCGGGCAGCAGGCGTCGGGCGCGGCATCATCGCCGCCGAACACGTCCACGCCCGCGGCATAACCGTTGTAGTAGACGCGGCGGGCCTGGCCGTCGCCCTGGATGTCGAACTGCGCGCCGACGTGGCACAGGCCGTCCCACTGGGTCGAGTATTGCAGGCTGAGCGTGACCTGGTCGTCCGACAGCACGTCCACGGCCTCGGGCTGCAGGCGCGCCATGGCGAAGTTCAGGTAGGGCGTGCCGTCGCGGAAGGTCGGCTTGAGCTGCGGCGGATGGCGGCGCGGGTTGAGCACGTTGCCGCCGGGCAGGTCCAGCGGCAGCGACAGGCAGAAGACCTTGCCAGCCCGCACCTCGCGCACCGCTTGCAGCACTTTCTCTTCGGTCAGCAGGTTCAGGCGGCCGATCTCGTCGTCCGGCCCGAAGTCGCCCCAGGTCGATCCCTCGGGACGGCGCGTCCAGCGTTTCATGGTCTGTCTCCAATGTGTTTTTCGTGTTCTTGTGAATATAGTACGTATTTACGTACTATAGGAAGTGTCCGCATCCCGCGGACGCCCATCGACAGCATCCGTCCCCAGGCGGAGCCAGAAGAAATCCGCCCCGAGCGGATTCGCGAGGAGACAGATCCATGACGCATTCCCTGCACAGGCGCGCCGGGCGGCGCGCGCTGGCCGCGGCGGCGCTGGCCGTGCTGGCCGCGGCCCCGATCCCTGCGGTCCAGGCGGCCGGTTATCCGGAGCATCCCGTCACCGTGGTCGTGCCGTATCCGCCGGGCGGCGGCGCCGATATTTTTGGCCGCGCCATCGCCAATGCGCTGCAGCCGGCGCTCAAGCAGACCGTGCTGGTCGAGAACAAGCCGGGCGCGGGCGGCAACATCGGCATGGCCTACGTGGCGCGCGCCAAGGCTGACGGCTACACCCTGGGCCTGGGCACCATCGGCACCCAGACCATCAACCAGTTCCTCTACAGCAACATGACGTTCGATCCCGAGCGCGACCTAGTGCCGATCGCGCTGGTGTCGACCACGCCCAACGTCATTGCCGTCAGCGCCAAGTCGCCCTACAGGACGGTGGCCGACGTGATCCAGGCGGCGCGCCAGTCCAGGGACAGGAAGCTGACCTACGCCTCGCCGGGCGTGGGGTCGTCGGTGCACCTGACCGGCGCTTATTTCGAGGCCATGGCTGGCGTGACGATGCTGCACGTGCCGTTCAAGGGCACCTCGGCGTCGCTGCCGGCGGTGGCCGGCGGCCAGGTCGACCTGCTGTTCGACAACCTGCCCGGCGCGCTGGCGCAGATCAAGGACGGCAACCTGGTGCGCGGCGTGGCGGTCACGTCGGCCGCGCGCGATCCGTCGCTGCCGGACCTGCCGACCGTGGCCGAGTCCGGCCTGCCGGGTTTCGACGTGACGGCGTGGTTCGCGCTGTACGCGCCGCGCGGCACGCCCGAGCCGGTGGTGCGGCAACTGATCGAGGCGGCGCGCAGCGGCCTGGCCACGCCCGCCATCGCCACCAATTTCGCTACCATGGGCGCCCGGCCCGGCACGCTGTTCGGCGCGGATCTGGTCGCGTTCGAGCGCCAGGAGCGCGCCAAGTGGGGCGACCTCATCAAGGACAAGGGAATCACCGCGCAATGACAACCCCCATCGCATTGGTCACCGGCGGCAGCCGGGGCATCGGCCGCGCCATCGTCGCGCGCCTGTTGCAGGACGGCTTCGAGGTCGTCAATTTCAGCCGCCGGCCGCCGGAATCGGCGTTGCCCGGCGAACGCTTCCAGTCGGTGGACCTGGGCGACGCCGCCGCCACGGCCGCGGCGGCCTCCGCGCTGGCGGCGGCGCGGCCGGTGCTGCACCTGGTCAACAACGCCGGCATGATCCAGGTCGCCGACATCGAGGCCGTGACCCAGAATGAACTGGCGCGCATGGTGGCCGTGAACCTGACCGCGCCGCTGCTGTTGATGCAGGCGCTGCTGCCCGGCATGCGCCAGGCCGGCTACGGCCGGGTCGTCAACATCGGCAGCCGCGCCGGCCTGGGCAAGCCGGGCCGCACGGTCTACGGCGCCACCAAGTCCGGCCTGGTGGGCATGACGCGCACCTGGGCGCTGGAGCTGGGCAAGGCCGGCATCACGGTCAACACCGTGGCGCCCGGGCCGATCGCCACCGAGCTGTTCGACCAGTCCAACCCGCCGGGCGACCCCAGGACCGTGGCGCTGGAAGCCGCCATTCCGGTCGGCCGCATCGGCCGGCCGGAAGACGTGGCGCACGCCGTGTCCTCGTTCCTGGACCGGCGCGCCGGTTTCATGACCGGGCAGGTGCTGTATGTCTGCGGCGGCATGTCGGTGGGGCTGGCGGGGTAGGACCGCCACGGGGAGCCGGGGGCGGCTCGGGCAGGTGGCGCCGCGTCAGTCGCGCGGGTCCAGCGGCCAGCGGAAGGCCGGCGTGATCTCCACTTGCAGCCCCGCGCCGGCCAGTACCCCGTGCAGCCGGATGACTTCCAGCGCCAGGACGTTCTCGGCCACAGGCAGGTCCTGGGCGATCAGCTCGCGCGCCCGCTTGACGCCGATGCCCAGCGCCACCGCCAGGCGGGCGATGGCGCTGGCCGTGGCCAGGGCGCCGGGCCGCGCCCGCAGCGTGTAAGGCGTGCGGTCCATGATCGGGTGGTTCGGATTGGTGGTCGCCACCATCCAGCCGCAGCCGCTACAGCGCGCGATCAGGCTCAGCCCCTGTTCGCTGATGACCTGGGGCTGGCCGCATTCGGGACAGGGGGAGGCGGGCGGGGTCATGGCGTGCGTGGGGCGGCCCGGAACACATGGCGCGGCCCGCTGTCGGAGGTCCGGCCCGCGGCGCGCAGCGCGCCGTCCCGTTCGCGCCGCAACTGGCGCAGCACCTCGCTCGGCGTCACGCCGAAATGCGCCGCGAATTTGCGCTGGAAGGTGCGCCGCGACATGTGGCAGGCATCGGCCATGTCGTCCACCGACCAGCGCGCCGACAGGCTTGCCTCGATCTTCTCGACCAGGTCGCGGAACGGCGCGGCCACGCGATCCTGCAGCCGCAGCGTCTGGCTGTATTGGCGCTGGTCGCCGTTGCGGCGCATGAACACCACCAGGCGGCGCGCCACGTCCTGCGAAACCTGCGCCCCGACGTCGCGCTCTATCAGGGCCAGCGCCAGGTCGATGCCGGCGGTGACGCCGGCCGAGGTCCAGACGACGCCGCTTTCGATGAAGATGCGGTCGTCTTCCACCCGCAGGCCCGGATACAGTTGGCGCAGCCGGTCGGCCGAGCGCCAGTGAGTGGTGACGCGGCGGCCGTGCAGCAGGCCGGCGGCGGCCAGCAGGAAGGCCCCGGTGCAGACGCTGCAGGTGCGGCGCGCCTGCGGGCCGCGGCGGCGCAGCCAGGCCAGTGTCTCGCCATGGGCGCTGGCCTGATCGATGCCGGGGCCGCCCGGCACGAACAGCATGTCGATCGGCGCGTCGTCGTCCTCGGCGAAGGTGGCGTCGACCTGCATGCGCAGGCCCTGGTCCCAGGTGGCGACCACCGGCGCCGCCGCGACGGTGCTCAACTGATAGCCCGCGCCGCCTTCCTCGTTGGCGCCGCTGAAGGCCTGCCACGGGCCGGCCAGGTCGAGCGGCTGGAAACCGTCGTAGAGCAGGAAGACGATGCGTTTTGGCGCGATCTTGGGGGTATTTGGCGCACGCGCGCCGGCGCCTGGGGCTACGCTGGCGGTTCCGTTCTGCGAAGGAGCATCGTCGTGCATGTCAATATTCTCTTGTTCGAAGGGCTGACCCAGCTCGATATGACCGGGCCATACGAGGTGCTCGCCGCCGCGCCCGGGTTCAGCGTCGATTTTGTCGCAAAAACGCCCGATCCGGTACGCAGCGACCGCGGCCTGCGTTTCGTGCCGACCCAGACCCTGGCGTCGGCGCCGCCCTGCGATCTGCTGGTGGTGCCCGGCGGGCCGGGCACGGATGATGCCATCCTCGACCCGGACTGGGTAGCCTTCACGCGCCGGCAGGCGTTGGGCGCGCGCTACGTCTTCGGCATCTGCACCGGTTCGCTGCTGCTGGGCGCGGCCGGCCTGCTGCGCGGCAAGCGCGCCTCCAGCCATTGGCGCGCGCGCGAACTGCTGGCGCATTTCGGCGCCGTGCCGACCGATGCGCGGTTGTGCGTGGACGGCAACGTTTTCACCGCCGGCGGCGTCACCTCGGGCATCGACATGGCCTTGAAAGTGGTGGCCACGCTGTGCGGCGACGAGGTCGCCAAGCTGATCCAGCTTCAGATCGAATACGACCCCGAGCCGCCATTTCCCGGCGGCACGCCCAGGACCTCGGAACCGGCCATCGTGCAGCGCTACCTGTCGCAGTCGCAGGCGCGTTTCGAACAGCGCAGCGCCAAGGTGCGGCAGGCGGCGCTCAATGTCCCAGGTGGTCCAGCGGCAGCGGACTCTGCGGCTTGACGGTCTGGATCGCGAAGTTGCTGCGGATGTCCTTGACGCCGGGCAGCTTGAGCAGCGTGCCGAGCAGGAAGCGTTCATAGGCGCGCAGGTCGGGCAGCACCACCTGGAGCAGGAAGTCGGATTCGCCTGACACCAAATGCGCCGCCACCACTTCGGGCAGGGCGCAGACTTCCTTGCGGAACTGCTCGGCGTCGCGCTCGTGGTGGCGCTCGACCTTGACGCCGACGAACACGGTCAGGCCCAGCCCGACCTCGTCCGGCGCCAGCCGGGCCTCGTAGCCCTGGATCACGCCGGCCTCTTCCATCAGCCGCACCCGCCGCAGGCAGGGGGAAGGCGACAGGCCGATCTGTTCGGCCAGCTCGACGTTGGTGAGGCGGCCGTTGTGCTGCAGGGCCTCGAGAATGCGCCGATCATAGGCGTCCAATTGGCGTTTTGGCATGAAATTTGGATTAGGCAGGATTGATTGGTTCAGTATGCCAATCATGTTATCCAGGTTGGCATGAATAGCAAGCACATGCCGATGCCTTTTCCCTAGAATGATCGCCATTTCCCGCAGCACGGAGCGTGGCGCATCATGGCCGATATGGCGTTGTTTCTTGGGGCACTGTTGATTGTCTATGTGGTGCCCGGGCCGGACATGATCCTGCTGCTCGAGACCGGCGCCCTGCGCGGGCGCGGCCAGGCGCTGGCAGTGGCCGGGGGGCTGGCGGTCGCCCGCGCCGCTCACGTGACGCTGGCGGCGCTGGGGCTGGCGGCGCTGTTCAAGGCCCATCCCTGGGCTTTCGACGCGGCGCGCACCGTGGGCGGTTGCTATCTGATCTGGCTGGGCGCGCGATTGCTGCGCGCCGGGCCGCTCTCTTATGGCGTGGCGCACGCGGCGCAGGCGGCCGCGCACGGGCCGGGCCTGGGCGCGGCGTTTTTCAGCGGCGTGCTGACCAACTTCCTCAATCCCAAGGCATTGCTGTTCTGCTCGGTCCTGCTGCCCCAATTCATCTCGCCGGCGCAAGGGCCGATCGGCCGGCAGTTCGCCCTGCTGGGCGTGATCCTGGTGAGCCTGGGCCTGGCGTTCGACGTATTGTGCGCGCTGGCTGGCGGCGCGCTGGGGCGCTGGATGGCGGTCCATCCGCGCGTGCAGAAATGGCAGGGCGCCGCGTTTGGCGGCGCCCTGATCGCTTTCGGCCTGCGGTTGACGCTGAGCCGCTGAGCCGGCCGAAACATGCTTGACCCGCGCCAGGCCTTTCCCTACTTGCCGAAGGCCAGGGACGTTTCGTCCTCGTCCTGGTCCTCGTCGTCGGCGCGTGCCGGCAGGGGACGCGCGCCGTCGGCCAGCATCTCCGCCTGCGTCAGGCCCTTGGTCAGCTCCAGGGCCTGGCGCTCGAACAAGCGCCGGTACAGGCCGCCCTTCAAGCGGATCAACTGGTCATGGCTGCCTTCCTCGATGATGCGGCCGCGGTCCATCACCAGCAGGCGGTCCAGCGCGCGCACCGTCGACAGGCGGTGCGCCACCACCAGCGTGGTGCGGCCCACCATCAGGCGTTCCATGGCCTGCTGGATCAGCACCTCGCTTTCGCTGTCCAGGCTCGAGGTGGCCTCGTCCAGGATCAGGATCGGCGCGTCGGCCAGGAAGGCGCGGGCGATCGCCACGCGCTGGCGCTCGCCGCCCGACAACTTCACGCCGCGCTCGCCCACCAGCGTCTCGTAGCCCTTGGGCAGCGCCATGATGAAGTCGTGCGCGCTGGCCAGCCGCGCCGCCTGCTCGATCTCGGCCTGCGTCGCGCCGGGGCGGGCGTAGGCGATGTTCTCGGCGAGCGTGCGGTGGAACAGCACCGGCTCCTGTTGCACGATCGCGATCTGGCTGCGCAGCGAGGCCTGCTTCACCTGGGCGATGTCCTGCCCGTCGATGGTGATGCGGCCGCCGTTGACGTCATACAGGCGCTGGATCAGCTTGATGAACGTGGTCTTGCCCGATCCCGAATGGCCCACCAGTCCGACCCGTTCGCCCGGCGCGATGCGCGTCGAGAAGCCGTCGTAAAGCGGCGCCTCGTGGCGGCCGTAGCGGAAGGTCACGTCCTCGAAGCGGATCTCGCCGGCGGTGACGCGGATCCGGCCCGCGCCGGGACGGTCGTCCACGCCCAGCGGCTGCTTCTCCAGCGCCACCAGTTCCTCCATGTCGTTGACCGAGCGCTGCAGGTTGCGGATGTGCATGCCCACGTCGCGCAGGTGGCCCTGCAGCATGAAGAACATCGTCAGCGCGAAGGTCACGTCGCCGACGCTGGCCTGGTTGCGCGACCACAGCAGCAGCGCCGCGCCCAGGATGCCGGCCTGCATCGCCACCAGCATCGCGCCCTGGATGCCGCCGTTGATCGTGGCGCGGATCCAGGTGCGGCGCGTGCGGCGGCGCCACTTGTCGACCACGCGCTCCAGGCGCGCTTCCTCGCGCGTCTCGGCGCCGAAGGCCTTGACGACCGGGTTACAGCTCACCGCGTCGGCCAGCGCGCCGCCCATGCGCGTGTCCCAGGCGTTGCCCAGCCGCGCCGCCGGCGCCACGTAGCCCAGCGACAGCGCCGCCGTGACCGCGATGTACAGCACCGACCCCAGGCCGACCACCAGGCCCATCACCGGCCAGTGGATGCCCAGCAGCACGGTGGCGCCGACCAGCATGATGACCGAGGGCAGCAGCGCCACCAGCAGCGTGTCGTTCAGCAGGTCCACCGCCCACATGCCGCGGGTGATCTTGCGCACGGTCGAGCCGGCGAAGCTGTTGGCGTGCCAGTCGGTCGAAAAGCGCTGCACGCGGTAGAAGGCGTTGGAGACCATGCCGTTCATCATCTTCAGGGTGAAGACGATGATGTTCTGGAACACGCCCTGGCGCAGCAGCGTGCCGCCGATGCCCAGCGCGATCAGCAGCCAGAACGCGGTGATGGCCGCGCTCCAGGCCTGCTGGTCGGCCGCGGCGCCGGACGCCACGGCGTCGACCAGGCGGCCCGCGTACAGCGGGGTCAGCACGTCGGCCAGGGCCGACAGCAGCGCCAGCCCGACGATCAATGCGGTGCGCCAGGGTTGGGCGCGCCAATAGCGGAAGGTAAAGCCGAGGACGTCCTTGAAGGCTTGTCCTCGCAGATCGATTTTTGTTCGATTCATTGCGATCGCCCGGCAACGCGAAGGCGCCGGATTCCTTGTGGGAAGAGGGTGATACGACCTGCGCCTCACGGCGCGGGCATTGCGTTCAGGGGTTTGGGGCGGGCACGGCGGACCAGTCGCCAGGTAGTCTGGCGATGGGGCCGCGCGGGCGACGACTTAATGGCGTCGCGGAGATACGCGCGGGATGGCGGTATGCGGATTCATCATCTTGCGCCTCCCAGGTGTAGGTGAAGGGAAAAAAGAATGGGCACAGGCCCGAATTGAAGATTCTATAGAAGTGGTGTAGGCGGATCAACCGCGCGGACGGTGGGGGATTGCCGGCGTGTGGGTTTTTCCCCACGGCGATGGCGTCCGGCCGCCAGGCGCAATGGCTGAAGGGTCGGCCGCCGCGAAGGCGCGGCGGCCGACCAGGCGGGCTACTTCAGGAACCCGGTCGAGATCCACGGCACCGCGGCGATGACCACGATGCCGACCGCCATCGAGCCGAGGTAGCCCAGGATGGGCCGGATGCCGGCTTCGGGCGCGACCCGGCCGATGGCGCAGGCGGCGTAGTAGCCGACGCCGAATGGCGGCGCGAACAGGCCCAGGCCCATCGACAGGATCACCACCATCGCGTAGTGCACCTCGTGGATGCCCATCTGGTGCGCGATGGGGAACAGCAGCGGCCCGAACAGCACGATGGCGGGGATGCCTTCCAGCACGCTGCCCAGGATGACGAACGCCACGATCGACACCGCCATGAAGGTGGCGGCGCCGCCGGGCAGGCCGGCCATGGCTTGCGCGAGCTGGGTCGAGAAGCCCGATTGCGTCAGGGCCCAGGCCATGGCGGTGGCGGTGCCGATGATCAGCAGGATCGATCCGGACAGGCAGGCGGTGTCGACCAGCATGGGCTTGAGCCGCTTGACGTCGAAGCAGCGGTAGACCAGCAGCCCGATCAGCGCGGCGTAGACGATGCCGATGGTCGAGACCTCGGTGGCGGTGGCCACGCCCTCGACCACGGCCGCGCGGATCACGAAGGGCAACGCCAGCGCCGGCAGCGCCACCAGCAGGGCGCGCCCGATCTGACGGCCGCTGGCCTTGCGCACCGCGCTCAGGTCTTCGCGGCGGTTGCGCCACCAGACCACCAGGCACAGCATCACGCCCAGCACCAGCCCGGGCAGCAGGCCGCCCGTGAACAGCGCCGTGATCGACACGCCGGTGACCGAGCCGATGGTGATCAGCACCAGGCTGGGCGGCACGGTCTCGGTCTGCGCGCCGGTGGCCGACAGCAGCGCCACCAGGTCGCCCTCGTCGGCGCCGCGCTCGCGCATTTCCGGGAACAGCACCGGCGCCACCGCCGCCATGTCGGCGGCCTTGGCGCCGGAAATGCCCGAGACCACGTACATGGCGCCGATCAGCACGTACGACAGGCCGCCGCGCACATGCCCCAGCAGGCTGGCCAGGAACGCCACCATGCGCTTGGCCATGCCGGTCATCTCGATCAGCACGCCCAGGAACACGAACAGCGGCACCGCCAGCAGGATCAGGTGCGACATGCCTTCGTCCATGCGCCCGACCACCACCATCATCGGCACGTCGGTGGTCAGCGACAGATAGCCGAAGGTGGCCAGCCCGAACGAGAAGGCGATCGGCACGCCCGCGAATACCGTGGCCGCCACCACGCCGACGAAGAAGATCAGCAGGTTGAGGTTGCCCAGGCCCGCCAGCACCGGCTGCAGCGCCGTCATGGCGGCCACCACGCCGCCGACCAGCAGCAGCGCCAGGCCGGTGACGCGCCACTGCGCGCGTTCGACCAGCCGCAGCAGCGCGATCAGCAGCATCAGCGCGGTGCCCACCGGCAAGGCGGCGGCGCGCCAGACGTTGGGGATTTCCAGCGCGGCGGTGGTGACGTACTGTTCCTCCGAGGCGTACTCGTAGCCCGGCGCCTGCAGCAGCAGCAGGAACGCCAGCGCCGCCGCCACGGCCACCATGTCCAGCAGCGCGCGGGCGCCGGGCGAGGCGTGGTTGACCAGCGCGCCCATGCGCATGTGCTCGCCGCGGCGAAAGGCGATCACCGCGCCCAGCATGGCCAGCCACAGGAACAGGATCGAGGCCAGTTCGTCGGACCATACCAGCGGCGTGTGCAGCACGTAGCGCGCCACGATGCCCGAGAACAGGATGACGATCTCCGCGACCACCAGGATGGCCGCGGGAATCTCCACCAGGTGGCCCAGGGCGTTGTCCAGCGTGATGGCCCAGGGGCGGCGCGCGCCGGGCGCCGGACCCGCCTCGGCCCGCAGCGCCGCCGGATGCGTCAGCGCAGCCCTCATGACAGACTCCCGGCCGCCTGCTCCAGCAGACCCCAGGCCTTGTCGCCGTATTTTTCCTTCCAGCCGGCATAGAAGCCAGCGCGGCGCAGCGCGTCGCGGATGGGCGCGGGGTCGGGCGTGTTGAAGGTCAGGCCTTCCTCGGCCAGCTTGGCCTGCAGTTGGTTGTTCAGCGCCAGCACGTCGGCGCGCTCGGCCATGCCGGCGGCGTTGATGTGTTTGGCGACGACCTCGCGGATGTCGGCCGGCAGCTTTTCCCAGGCGCGGCGGTTGCCCAGGAACCAGAAGCCGTCCCACATATGGTTGGTCATCGAGCAGTATTTCTGCACTTCGTACAGCTTGGCGGTCTGGATGATGGCCAGCGGGTTTTCCTGCGCGTCCACCACGCGGGTCTGCAGCGCCGAATAGGTTTCGTTGAAGTTGATGCTGGCCGGCGACGAGCCCAGCGCCTTGAACATCGAGGTCCACAGCGGGCTGACCGGCACGCGGATCTTCAGGTCGCGGAAATCACCGGGGCCGCTGATGGCGCGCGAGCTGGTGGTGACCTGGCGAAAGCCGTTGTCCCAGATGCGGTCCATGACGAACAGGCCCTTGGCGTTGATGTCGGCGCGGATGTGCGCGCCCAGGTCGCCGTCCATGGCCTTCCAGACCGCGGCGTAGTCGGGAAAGGCGAAGCCGACGCCGCTGATCGAGGCGCTGGGCACCAGGGTCGACAGGATCAGGCCCGACAGGGTGAAGAACTCGACGGCGCCGGCGCGCAACTGGCTCAGGGTGTCGGTGTCCGAGCCGAGCTGGCTGCTGGGGAACACCGCCAGTTCGAAGCGGCCGCCGGTGTCCTTGAGGATGTTCTGCGCGGCCTCGTTGGCGCGCAGGTTCATCGGGTGCGAGGGGGGCAGGTTGTTGGCGTACTTGTAACGGAACTGGGGCGCCGCCAGCGTGCGCTGGAACGGGGCCAGGGCGAGCAGCGCGCCGCCTCCCGCGGCGCGCATGAGGTTGCGTCGAGTCGTGTTCATGCTGTCTCCTTGGTTATGAGATCCGGCCGCCGTCGAGGACGGCCGGATAAAGCGCCTTGCCAGGCCTGTTGCTTTATCTTTGCATGAGGTCCATTATGTGGACCTGCGTACTACCCTTAAATTCATTTAATCACATTGATTCACTAGCGTAAATCAATAAAACTGGTGCAGAATGAAAAAACAAAATCATATTGATGGTCCACAAAATGGACCTGATGAAAACACAGGCGGAGACGTGACGGAGACCTCATCCCAGGTCGGTGGCGCCCAGGCGATATCCCGCGCCATGCTGGTGCTGCGCGCGGTGTCGCGCACCCGCGGCGAAGGCGCGGGCCTGCTGGCGTTGACGCGCGACACGGGCATGAGCAAGCCCACCGTGCACCGCATCCTGGCCGCCCTGGCCGCCGAAGGCATGGTCGAACAGGACCTGGCCAGCCGCCGCTACTTTCTGGGCCCCGAATGCCACGTGCTGGGCAACATCGCCAGCGAGCGCTTCGGCATCAACCGGCTGGCCGCGCCGGTGGTGGCGCGACTGGCGCACGAGTGCGGCGATTCCGCCTTCTTTTCACTGCGCCGCGACGTGTTCGCGGTCTGCGTGCTGCGCGAGGATGGCGACTATCCGCTCAAGACCCACGTGCTGCTGCCGGGCGACCGGCATCCGCTGGGCATCGGCGCCGGCAGCCTGGCGATCCTGGCGGCGTTGCCCGACGACGAGGTCGATGCCTGCCTGCAGGCCAATGCGGCCCTGATCGAGCGGCGCTATCCGCATTACTCCGTGGCGCTGATCCGCACGCTGGTCGATGAGGTGCGCGAGCAGGGCTATGCCGTCAACCGCGGCCTGGTGGTGCCGGGCTCGTGGGGCATCGGCATGCCGCTGCGCGATGAGCAGGGCCACGTGCTGGGCGCCCTGAGCATCGCCGCGGTCGAATCGCGCATGGACGAGGAAAGACAGTTCCAACTGGCCAAGCTGTTGTCACGCGAGGCCAAACGCCTGCTTGCGCAGGCCAACCCGGCAGGCCGCGAGGCGCGGGCGCGCCCGCAGGCCGCCAAGCCCAGGCCCTGATCCGCCGTGCCGGCGGGGCGGGGCTGCCAACAGAGGAGACAGCAATGAGCAAGCGTGCCGTCATCGTGGGGTGGTCGCACACCCCGTTCGGCAAACTCGACGACCCCGACACCGAAAGCCTGATGGCGCGGGTATCCGGCGCCGCGCTCGACCACGCGGGCATCAGCCCCGAGGCGGTGGACGGCATCTATGCCGGCGTCATGAACAGCGGTTTCCAGAAACAGGATTTCCAGGCGGCGCTGGTGGCGCTGGCCGAGCCGGCGCTGGCGTATGTGCCGGCGACGCGGCTGGAGAATGCCTGCGCCACCGGCTCGGCCGCGCTGTACGCGGCCATGGATTTCATCGAGGCCGGACGCGGCCGCGTGGCGCTGGTGGTGGGGGCCGAGAAGATGACCGCGCGTTCCACCGAGGACACCGGCGACATTCTGCTCAATGCCAGCTATCGCAAGGAAGAGGCCAACCTGCCGGGCGGCTTTGCCGGCGTGTTCAGCCGCATCGCCACCGCCTATTTCGAGCGCCATGGCGACCACGGCGAGGCGCTGGCCCGCATCGCGGCCAAGAACCACGCCAATGCGCTGGACAACCCTTACGCGCAGATCCGCAAGGACCTGGGCTTCGAGTTTTGCAATACCGTCTCCGAGAAAAACCCTTATGTGGCGGCGCCGTTGCGCCGTACCGATTGCTCGCCTATTTCCGACGGCGCGGCGGCGCTGGTGCTGGCCGACGCGGAAACCGCGGCGGGCCTGCGCCGCGCCATCGGCTTTCGCGCCCGGCGCCACGTCAATGACTTCCTGCCGCTGAGCCGGCGCGATCCCATCGCGTTCGAGGGCGCGGCGCGCGCCTGGCGCGAGGCGCTGGCCGGTGCCGGCGCGACCCTGGATGACCTGAGCCTGGTGGAGACGCATGACTGCTTCACCATCGCCGAACTGATCGAGTACGAGGCCATGGGCCTGGCGCCGCGCGGCCATGGCGTGCGGGCGCTGCGGGAAGGCTGGGTGCAGAAGGGCGGACGCCTGCCGGTCAACCCGTCGGGCGGGCTCAAGGCGAAGGGCCATCCGGTGGGCGCCACCGGCGTGTCGCTGCACGTCATGGCGTGTCTGCAACTGGCCGGCGAGGCCGGCGCCATGCAGGTGCCGGACGCAACGCTGGCCGGCGTCTTCAACATGGGCGGCGCGGCCGTGGCCAATTACGTCAGCATCCTGGAGCGCGTCAAATGAGCGGCCCGCTGGAGCAGGCCCTGGCGCCGCCGGGCGGGGTGGCGCCGGTGTCGCGCCGGGCCATGAACCTGGCGCATTTCCTGGTGCAGGCGGCGCGCCGCCACCCCACGCGCGCAGCGCTGGTCTGCGGCGAGGCCCGCCTGAACTGGCGCGAGCTGGACACGCGCACGGCCGCCCTGGCGCGGGCGCTGGCCGAGCGCGGCGTGGGCAAGGGCGACCGGGTGCTGGTGCACGCGCGCAACAGCTTCGCGTTCGCCGAAACCCTGTTCGCCGTGCTGCGGCTGGGCGCGGTCTGGGTGCCGACCAATTGCCGCATCTCGCCGGACGAGGCGGTCTATCTGGCGCGGGCGGCCGGGGTCAAGGCCTTCCTGTGCGAAGGCCAGTCCCCCGGGCACGCGGCGGCCGTGGCGCAGGCCATGCCCGACCTGGCCTTGCTGGCGCGGCTGGGTCCCGGCGAGTTCGGCGAGGCCGACACCGCTTCCCTGATCGCGGCGCATCTGGATGACGCGCCGGCGGCCTGCGCCGACGTGGACTATGACGATCCCTGCTGGTTCTTCTTTACCTCCGGCACCACCGGCCATCCGAAGGCGGCGGTGCTGACGCATGGGCAGATGGCCTTCGTGCTGACCAACCACCTGTGCGATCTGATGCCGGGCACCACCGAGCACGACGTCAGCCTGGTGGTGGCGCCGTTGTCGCATGGCGCGGGCATCCATTTCCTGACCCAGGTGGCGCGCGCCGCCGCCACCGTGCTGCCCGAGGGCGAGCGCTTCGACCCGGAAGAGGCCTGGCGCCTGGTGCAGGCGCACCGGGTGACCAACATGTTCACCGTGCCGACCATCGTCAAGCTGCTGGTCGAGCACCCGGCGGTGGACGCCTTCGACCACTCCAGCCTGCGCTACGTGATCTACGCCGGCGCGCCCATGTACCGCGAAGACCAGAAGCGCGCGCTGGCCAAGCTGGGCCGGGTGCTGGTGCAGTACTTCGGGCTGGGCGAGGTCACGGGCAACATCACCGTGCTGCCGCCGGAGCAGCACCATGACGGCGACGGCCCCGAGGCTCGCGTGGGCACCTGCGGCTACGAGCGCATCGGCATGCAGGTCAGCATCCAGGACGAGGCCGGCAATCCGTTGCCGGCGGGCCGGACGGGCGAGATCTGCGTCTGCGGGCCGGCGGTGTTCGCCGGCTATTACGACAACCCGGGCGCCAATGCCAAGGCCTTCCGCAACGGCTGGTTCCGCACCGGCGACCTGGGCTACCTGGACGACGCGGGCTACCTCTACATCACCGGCCGCGAATCCGACATGTACATCTCGGGCGGCTCCAATATCTATCCGCGCGAGGTCGAGGAAAAGGTGCTGGCGCATCCGGCGATCGCGGAGGCGGCGGTGCTGGGGGTGCCGGACCCGGTGTGGGGCGAGGTGGGGGTGATGGTGTGCGTGCTGCGACCCGGCGAGACACTGGAAGAGGAGGCCCTGCTGGCCTGGCTCGGATCGCGCATGGCGCGCTACAAGCTGCCGCGCCAGGTGTTCTTCTGGGATGCGCTGCCGCGGTCGGGCTACGGCAAGATCACCAAGAAGCTGGTGCGCGAGGCCCTGCGCGAGCGGGGCTGCCTGGCGCCCGCTTAGGAAACGGGGCCGCCGCGCGGCGGCCGCGCAAGAGGGTGCGGACATCGCGAACACATTGCGAGCAGACAACGAGGAGACCGAATCATGGATGGAGCGCAGGAAGCGGTGCTGGTCACGGGGGGCGCGTCGGGCATCGGCCTGGCCGTCGCGCGGGGCCTGCTGGGCGCGGGACGCCGGGTGCTGGTGGCGGACGTGTCGCAGGAACGGCTGGACGAGGTGCGGGGCCTGGCGCCCGCGGAACGCCTGGGTTGCGTGCGGCTGGACGTATCCGACGAGGCGCAGGTGACCGAGGTCATGACGCGACTGGAAGCCGATTTCGGTCCGATCGCCGGGCTGGTCAACTCGGCCGGCATCGGCCGCGATGTGCCGTTCCTGGAGACGGACACGGCGTTGCTGCGGCGGATCCTGGAAGTTAACCTGGTGGGCTCGTTCGTGGTGGCGCGCGAGGCGGCCCGGCGCATGCGCGAACGCGGCCGCGGCTCGATCGTCAACATCGCGTCCGTGTCGGGTATCCGCGGCAACGCGGGCCGCGCGGCGTACGGGGCTTCCAAGGGAGGCGTGGTGACGCTGACGCGGGTGATGGCGGTGGAACTGGCCGCGTACGGTATCCGCGTGAACGCGGTGGCGCCGGGGCCGATCGAGACGCCGCTGGTGGGGCAGATGCATACCGACGAGGCGCGCGCGGCCTGGCGCCAGGTGGTGCCGCAGCATCGCTACGCCGCGCCGGAGGAACTGAACGGCACCATCGGCTGGCTGCTCGACGATTCGCTGTCCAGCTACGTGACGGGGCAGGTGATTTGTGTGGACGGCGGCTTCACCGCGGCGGGCATGCTGCCGGCGGTGCATTGACGCCCGCGTTTTCAGCTTTCATTCCCATCTTGCGCCACAAGCGCACGGAGTGCACATCATGCGAACCACCACCGTGGATCGTTCGTTGCGGGGATCACCAGTATTGCCCCGCCCCAGGACGCTGATACACCCGGGAGCCTTCAACCCGGTACGGATACACAGCCGCTGCGCGCGGCGCGGCCGCCATGTCCGGCTGGCGCTGCAGCCCGGCGCCAGCCTGTTCGAGGCGCTGGTCAATGGCCTGGCGCCGCTGGGCGTGGAGAACGCCTCGATGACGCTGCTGAGCGGCGAATTCAGCCATCTCGACTACTGCACCGCGCCGCCGGACCCGGCGCATCTGCGAGTGGTGGCGTACACCGCGCCGATCGCGGCGGGCGCGGCCACGCTGATCTTCGGCAACGCCACGCTGGGCAAGGGCGACAACGGCGAGCCGCTGGTGCACTGTCACGCCGCGTTCTGCGATCAGGGCGGGGCGCTGCTGGGCGGGCACCTGATTCCGCAGACATCGATCGTGGGCGCGGGGCCGGTGACGGTGCTGGTGACGGCGCTGGAAGGCTTCGAACTGCGCGCCACTTATGACGCCGAAACCAATTTGCGGCTACTGCAGCCGCGGGAGATCTGACGATGATGCCGGCCGAGGTCGAAAGCGGAAGCATGGGGCGGGTGGCGTATGCGCGCATCGGGCCCAACGAGGATCTGGTGCAGGGGGTCGAGAAGCTGTGCCTGGCGGAGGGGTTTCGCAATGCCTTCGTGCGCGGCGCGCTGGGGAGCCTGGTGGATGCCTGCCTGTATGCGCGGGGCGGGGAGGTGCGGCAGCTTGAGGGGCCGGCGGTGGAGATCGTGAGCCTGGCGGGAGAGGTGCGCGCGCAGGCGGACGGGTCGGTGGTGGCCTCGCTGTCGGGGGTGGTGGCGGACCCGGCGGGGCGGGTGCACGGCGGGGTGTTCGTCCCTGGGGCGAACCCTGTCTGTATGACGTTCGAGGTGACGTTGGAGGAGTGGCTGCCGGACGGCGGCTGAGGCGCGGACGGGTGAGGCGCGATGCGGCGGCCGGGACGGATACACTTGGCCACCCATGCGCCAAGGAAAATGACATGAAACGCACCCTGTCGGCCGGCATCAGACTGGCCCTTGCGGCCTGCCTGATCTTCGCCGCGCTGTTTGCCGTCGTCGGCGGCTGGACCACGGGCTATTCGTTGGAAAGCGTGATCTGGCTGGCGCTGACCGGCGCCATCTTCGGCGCGATCGGGGCGCCGGCCATCGAGCCGAAAGCGTTCCGCTATCCGGCGCTGTGGCAGGTCGGCTGCGCCGTGGCGGGATGCCTGCTGGTCGCGGCCCTGCTCGGCGCCGGCATCGACGGCTACCTGCTGGCTGTCGCGCTGGGCGTCCTGCTCGGCTATCTCGCGCCGTACTGGATCACGCGCGTCACGGGTCCTTGACCGGCCCTGGCCGCGGCCGCGCCGCCGGCTGCTTCGCGCGAAATCCGGCAAAGCCGCTCCAGCACTGCTGCGTGTAGCTGTAGAGCGCGTCCTGCGCCTTCAGCGGGCTGCGGCCGGCCAGCCGCGCGAGGACGTAGTGGCCCTGGCGCTGGGGATCGGGCGGCAGCGGCACTTCCACGAGCTGGCCGGCCTGCTGCTCCCGGCGGGTGACGCAGATGACGCCCAGCAGCAGGGTGTCGGTGGCGAGGGCCAGGTGGACCAGGGGGGCCAGGCTTTCGCAGCGCACGCTGACCATCTGCTCGGGGGCGCCGGCGGGGCCGAGGGTTTCGGCCAGGCGCAGGGCGACCTCGGGGCTGAGGGTGCTGGAGGCGACGGGGTACTGGCGGATGTGATCGATGGTGGGGCGGCGGTGGGCCAGGATGGGGTGATCCTTGCGACAGACCATGCCGGCGCGCAGGGGCGCGAGCGGCCGGGTCTCGATGTCGGCGGCGCCGTACAGCATGCGGGCGTCGCAGACCATGGCGTCGATGCGTTCGGCGCGCAGCAGATCGAGCAGGGTGGCGGTGGTGCCGAGTTCGGCCGCCACGCGCACCTGCGGATGGCGAGCGGCCATGTGCGCCAGGAACGGCGTCAGCAACAGCGAGGCGGGGGTGGGACTGAGTCCGATAGACAGGGTGCCCGATTCGCCGCCGGCCAGTGTCTTGAGCTCGCGCCGCAGCTCGGCTTCTTCGTAGCGCATGCGGCGGGCGCGTTCCGCGACGCAGGCGCCGTAAGGCGTGAGGCGCACCTGGCGGGTGCCGCGGTCCAGCAGCGGCAGGCCAAGCTCGGCCTCCAGCGCCTGGATGCTGCGGCTGAGCGCGGGTTGCGACAGGTTGACCTTGTCGGCGGCGCGCGAAAAGGTGCCGTGTTCGACCACGGCGAGCAGGTGCTTGAGTTTCTGGAAGTCCATGTGCCAACCGCATGAATCATATGAATCAAATGCATTGGAATTATAGATTGGGCCTCCGTATGATGGTCCGCGGACGGCGCCCGGCAGAGGCGCCGCCATCGCCCGCGGCAGGCTCGCGGCGCGGTCCCATTCGATACGGAGACAGATTCAATGAAGCAGCATGTGTTGTCGGCCGCCCTGTTGGCGGCCAGTTCGTGCCTGCCCGCGATGGCGGCGCAGGCCGTGGCGCAACCCGTGGCGACGGCCGCCGGACAGGCCGCCGAGGCCGTCGCGGCGCCGCCGCAGGGCGCCGATGGCAAGGTCACGATCCGGCGTGACGCCTATGGCATGCCGCACGTCTATGCGGACACGGTGTACGGCATCTTCTATGGCTACGGCTACGCGGTGGCGCAGGACCGGCTGTTCCAGATGGAGATGGCGCGCCGCAGCACCCAGGGCCGGGTGGCCGAGGTGCTGGGCGCGTCGATGGTGGGGTTCGACAAGTCGATCCGCGCCAATTTCTCGCCCGAGCGCATCCAACGCCAATTGGCGGCGCTGCCGGCCTCGGACCGCCAGGTGCTGGACGGCTACGCGGCCGGCATGAACGCCTGGCTGGCGCGGGTGCGGGCCGAGCCCGGCACGTTGATGCCCAAGGAGTTCAACGACCTGGGCTTCGCGCCGGCCGACTGGACCGCCTACGACGTGGCGATGATCTTCATCGGCACCATGGCCAACCGCTTCTCGGACGCCAACAGCGAGATCGACAACCTGGCGCTGCTGACGGCGCTCAAGGACAGGCACGGCGACGCCGAGGCCATGCGCATCTTCAACCAACTGCGCTGGCTGACCGACAGCCGCGCGCCGACCACGGTGCCGCCCGAAGCGGGCAGCTACCAGCCGGCCGTGTTCCAGCCGGACGGCGCGGACAGGCTGGCCTACGCGCTGCCGCGCTACGACGGCACGCCGCCGATGCTCGAACGCGTGGTGCGCGATCCGGCCACGCGCGGCGTGGTCGATGGCGCGCCGGCGACACTGCGGGCGCAACTGGCCGAGCAGTACGCGCAATCGGGCCAGCCGGGCATCGCCGGCTTTCCCACCACCAGCAACATGTGGATCGTGGGCCGCGACCATGCCAAGGACGCCCGTTCGATCCTGCTGAACGGCCCGCAGTTCGGCTGGTGGAACCCGGCCTACACCTACGGCATCGGCCTGCACGGCGCCGGCTTCGACGTGGTCGGCAACACGCCGTTCGCCTATCCCGGCATTCTGTTCGGCCACAACGCGCATGTGGCCTGGGGCTCGACCGCCGGTTTCGGCGATGACGTCGACATCTTCGCGGAAAAGCTCGATCCGGCCGACCGCACCCGTTATTTCCACGACGGGCAATGGAAGACGCTGGAAAAACGCACCGACCTGATCCTGGTGAAGGACGCGGCGCCGGTGACGCTGGACGTGTACCGCAGCGTGCACGGCCTGATCGTCAAGTTCGACGACGCGCAGCACGTGGCCTACGCCAAGGCGCGCGCCTGGGAAGGCTTCGAATTGCAGTCGCTGATGGCCTGGACCCGCAAGACGCAGTCGGCCAACTGGGAACAATGGAAGGCGCAGGCGGCGCGCCACGCGTTGACCATCAACTGGTACTACGCCGACGACCGCGGCAACATCGGCTACGCCCATACCGGCTTCTATCCAAGGCGCCGCCCGGGCCATGACCCGCGCCTGCCGGTGCCGGGCACGGGCGAGATGGACTGGCAGGGCCTGCTGCCGTTCTCGACCAATCCGCAGGTCTACAACCCGCGCCAGGGCTTCATCGCCAACTGGAACAACCAGCCGATGCGCGGTTACCCGTCCACCGACCTGTTCGCCATCGTCTGGGGCCAGGCCGACCGCTACGCCGAGATCGAGACGCGCCTGAAGGCCATGACCACCAACGGCGGCAAGGTCAGCGCGCAGCAGATGTGGGACCTGATCCGCACCACCAGCTACGCCGACGTCAACCGCCGCCACTTCCTGCCGTTCCTGCAGCGCGCGGTGCAAGGGCTGCCGGCCGACGATCCGCGCGCGCGGCTGGTGGCGGGGCTGGCGGCGTGGGACGGCATGGCGACCAGCGAGCGCCAGCCGGGCTACTTCGACAACGCCGGTCCGGCGGTGATGGACGCCTGGCTGCGCGCCATGCTCAAGCGCACGCTGGCCGACGAGATGCCGGCCGACTTCTTCAAGTGGTACAGCGCCACCGGCTACCCGACGCCGCAGGCGCCGGCCACCGGTTCGCTCAACCTGACCGCCGGCGTCAAGGTGCTGTTCAACGCCCTGGCCGGCCCCGAGGCCGGGGTGCCGCAGCGCTATGACTTCTTCAACGGCGCGCGCGCCGACGACGTCATCCTGGCGGCGCTGGACGATGCGCTGGCGGCGTTGCGCCAGGCCTATGGGCAGGATCCGGCCGCGTGGAAGATCCCGGCGCCGCCGATGGTGTTCGCGCCCAAGAACTTCCTGGGCGTGCCGCAGGCCGACGCCAAGGCGGTGCTGAGCTACCCGGCCACGCAGAACCGCGGCACCGAGAACAACATGACGGTGTTCGACGGCAAATCGGTGCGGGCGGTGGACGTGGTGGCGCCGGGGCAGAGCGGCTTCGTCGCGCCGGACGGCACCCCGTCGCCGCACACCCGCGACCAGTTCGACCTGTACAACACCTTCGGCAGCAAGCGGGTGTGGTTCACGGCGGACGAGGTGCGGCGCAACGCTACGTCGGAAGAGACGTTGCGCTACCGGCGGTAAGGTCGCGCGCGCCCTGGTGGCTGGCAAGCCGGGCGTAGGCGCCTTGCTTGCGCAGCAGTTGGTCATGGGTGCCGGCCTCGGCCAGGGTGCCGTTGTCCAGCACCAGGATCAGGTCGGCGTCGCGGATGGTGGCCAGGCGGTGCGCGATCACCAGCGTGGTCCGGTGCCGCATCAGCACGTCCAGCGCACCGCGCACCTGCATCTCCGACAGGGTGTCCAGGTGCGAGGTGGCTTCGTCCAGGATCAGCACCGGCGCGTTCTTCAGGAAGGCGCGCGCGATCGAGATGCGCTGGCGCTGGCCGCCCGACAACTGCATGCCGCGCTCGCCGACGCGCGTGGCCAGGCCCTCGGGCAGGCTGCGCACGAAATCGCCGAGCGCGGCCTGTTCCAGCGCCCGCGCCAGTTCCTCGCGGCTGGCGTCGGGGCGCGCCAGGCGGATGTTGCCTTCGAGCGTGTCGTTGAACAGGTAGGTGTCCTGCGTCACCAGCGCGACGCGTTCGCGCAGGCCGTCCAGCCGCAGTTGGCGCACGTCCACGCCGTCGAGCTTGACCGCGCCCTGGCGCGGATCCCAGAAGCGCAGCAGCAGGCTGGCCACGGTGCTCTTGCCCGCGCCCGAGGCGCCGACCACGGCCACGGTGGCGCCGGCCGGCACGGTGAAGCTCAGGTCGCGCAGCGTGTCCTGGCTTTTGCCGGGATAGGTGAAATACACGTGGTCGAACGCCAGCGACAGGCCGTGCGGCGCCGCCGGCGGCGGCAGCGGGCCGTCGGTGACCGGCTCGGGTTCGTTGTTGACCACGTGCAGGCGGCGGGTGGCGGCGATGGTGTCGGCCAGTTGGCGGCTGACCTGCGAGATCTCCGACACCGGCAGGAAGGTCGCCAGCGCGATCAGCACCAGCAGCGGCAGCATGCTTGCCGAGAGGGCGCCGGCCGACACCTGCAGCGCGCCGACCACGGCCACCGCCAACCCGCCCAGGCCCATGGCGGTCTCGAACCAGGCGGTCTGGCGCGACAGGTCGCGCAGGATGTCCAGGCGGCGCACGCGGTACTGGTCGGCGACCCTGAGGAATTCCTCGCGGCGGCGGCCGGTGGCCTGGAAGGCGGTCAGGTCGGCCAGGCCCTGGATGGTGTCGGTGGTGTGCGCGCTCATCTCGCCCAGGGCGTGGCGGGCGCGGTCGCCCAGCGCGTCGACCTTGCGGCGGCCGCGCACCGGCGACACCAGCGCATAGGCCAGGAACGGCAGCAGCGCCAGCGCCACCGGCCAACTGTAGAACGCCAGGAAGCCCAGCACCGACAGCGGCACCAGCACCGAGACGATGGCCGGGGCGATGGTGTGGGCGTAGAAGTACTCGACCATCTCCACGTCCTGCGTCGCCAGCGCCACCAGGTCGCCCGAGCGGCGTTGCAGCAGATAGGCGGGCGCCAGCCGCTCCAGCTTGTCGTAGAGCTTGACGCGCATGTCCGCCAGCAACTGGTAGGCCATGGCGTGCGCCAGCCACGATTCGAGCCAGTGGAACAGCGCGGCCAGCGGCGCGGCGATCAGCAGGCCGATGATCAGCGCCGACGTGTCGCGGCCGTCGCGGATGGCGGCCACCACCAGCGCGCTCAGCACGCCGACGCCGATGAAGGCGGCCACGCGCGCCACGCCCAGCAGGATGGTGGCGATCAGGGTGCCGCGCCACGGTTGCACCACCGACAGCAGCGTGGCCAGCGTGGCGCGCCAGCCGACCTGTTCGGCGTCGGCGTCCAGCGGGCGCAGCGCCGGGCCCTGGCCGCCGGATTCATCGTCAGTGGCGTGCGCGGCGGGCGTGGTGTCGCACGCCGTGGCGACGAGCGGCGCGCTCGGCGCGCTCAAGGCCAGGGCCTGTTCGTGCATCAGGCGGTAGTACAGGCCATGCTGGCGCATCAGCGCATCATGCGGGCCTTGCTCGACCACGCGGCCCTGGTCCAGCACCAGGCAGCGGTCGGCGCCGATCACGCTGGCCAGGCGGTGCGCCAGGATCAGCGTGGTGCGGCCGGCCATGAGGCGGTCCAGCGCCTGCTGGATCAGCGCTTCGTTCTCGGTGTCGACCGACGACAGCGCCTCGTCCAGGATCAGGATGGGCGCGTCGCGCAGCAGGGCGCGGGCGATCGCCACGCGCTGGCGCTGGCCGCCCGACAGTTGCAGGCCGCGTTCGCCGATGCGGGTGGCGTAGCCCTGCGGCAGCGCCATGATGAAGTCGTCGATATTGGCGGCGCTGGCGGCGGCGCGCACCTGTTCGTGGCTGGCGTCGGGCCGGCCCAGGCGCAGGTTCTCGTCGATGGTGCCGTGGAACAGCGTGATGTCCTGGCTGACCAGCGCCATCTGGCCCAGCAGCGTCTGCGTGTCGAGCTGGTTGACGTCGTGGCCGCCGACGCGGATGGCGCCGGCCTGCGGCACGCATTCGCGCAGCAGCAGGCGCACGATGGTGGACTTGCCGGCGCCGCTGGGGCCGACGATGCCGACGCGTTCGCCGGCGGCCACGCGGAACGACAGGCCCTGGTGCGCCGGGCGTTGCGGCGAATACGAGAACGCCACCGCGTCGAATTCGATGGTGGGGTCGAGCCGCGCGGGGGCGGAGCCCGCCAGCACGGCGGGGGCGGCGGTCAGCGGCTGCGCGTCCATCAGCGCGTGGATGCTGGCGGCGGCCGACTGGCCCAGCATGCCCCGGTGCAGCACCGAGCGCAGGTCGCGCAGCGGGCGGAAGATCTCGGTGCCGGCCATCAGCACGATCAGCAGCGCTTCCACACTCATGTCGCCAGCGGCCACGCGCCAGGCGCCGACCGCCAGCGCCAGCGCGGCGCCCAGCGCCACGCCCAGGTCACTGATGCCGCGCGTCAGCAGGCTCACCGACAGCACCCAGAAGGTGTTGTCCGACAGGGCGCGGGCGCGCGCGGCCAGGCGCTGGCCAAAGGTCTTGCCCTGGCCGTACGACTTGAGCGTCGGCAGGCCCTGGACGGCGTCCAGGAATTCCTCGCCGAACTCGTTCAGCGAGCGCGTGCGCGCCAGGCTGGCGCGGCGGTCGAGCATGTGCACGGCCATCGGCCCGAACAGCGCGAACAGCGCCGCCACCAGGAACACCAGCGCGGTCGGCACGTCCCAGAAGGCGATGACGGCGAAGATGGCGAACGGCGCGGCCGCGGCGATGGCGACCTGCGGCAGGTATTGGCCGAAGAAGGTCTGCAGTTGCTCCACGCCGTCCACCACCGTCAGCATCACGCCGCCGGTGCGCTGGTTGGCGAACCAGGCCGGCCCCAATGCCACGATGCGGTCGTAGAGCCGCGCGCGCAGCGTCTGCTGTACCTGGGCCGAGCAGCGGTTGGCCTGCACCGTGCGCAGGTGGTCGAGCAGGGCGCGCAGCAGCACCATGGCGCCGGCGCACAGGGCCGGCGCGAGCCAGTCCTGCCAGGACGCGCCGTCGAACACCCTTGCCAGCAACTGGCCCAGGAACACATAGCGGGCGATGCCCGCCGCCAATGCCAGCAGGCCGAGGAAAATGCCGCCCGCCATGCCGGCGCGCAGCCCCGCGGTCAGTTGCCAAAGCCTCGAATCGAAATACATATCAATGCTCCCTCCAGAGCCTGCATGGTCACGCATCCGGCGCGCTGGCGATAGCGATAGTTATTCAATCATGGGTTGAGATAAACTCAACTCATGTCGACCCTGCCCACCCATATGCCGCCGCTGGCGGCGCTGCGCGCCTTCGAGGCCGTCGCCCGCCTGGGCAGCCTCAGCCGCGCCGCGGCCGAGCTCAATGTCACCAAGAGCGCCGTCAGCCACCAGTTGCGCGCGCTGGAGGCCGACCTGGGCGTGAGCCTGTTGCGCCGGGGCGGCACGGTGCGCCGCGCGGAAACCACCGAGGCCGGCGCCGCGTTGCTGGCTTCGGTACAACAGGCCTTGACCCTGCTGGAGACCGCCTGCCGCAATGCCCGGGCCAGCGCCCGCGGCAAACGGCGTTACAACCTGAACGTGTCGGCCAATCCGTCGCTGGCGGCGCTGTGGCTGGCGCCGCGTATCGGCCGCTTCATCGAATTGCACCCCGACATCGACATCCAGGTGTTCCTGCACGCCAGCCAGGACCCGGCCTGGAAGGCCCAGGACATCGACCTGGCGTTCCTGCACGTGCGCGCCCTGGGGCCGCACCTGGCCGCGCCCGGCGACATTCCGCTGATGACGGAAACCGTGGTGCCGGTGTGCAGCCCGGCGCTGGTCGCGCCTGACGAGCGCGACGATCCCGCCGTCTTCACGCGTCATCGCTGGCTCGAGGAAAAGCACATCGACAGCCCGGAGACCGACTGGCGCACCTGGCGCCCACGCCTGGGCCTGGCGGAAAGCGCCGGCCAGGATCCGCTGGTGCTGAGCGGCCTGAGCACGGTGGTGGCGGCGGCCGCGGCCGGCGTCGGGATCGCGCTGGGACGCGCGCCGCTGATCGACGAGGAACTGGCCAGCGGCCGGCTGGTGGCGCTGACGCCGGGCCTGCGCATGCCGGGCTCGTGGGGCTACGTGATGCGCATCCATGCCAATCGGCCGATGGACGCGTCGCTGCCGGCGCTGGTGGAATTCCTGGCAGAGGAAGGGCGCGGGGCCACGGTGGCGTGGCGTGACCCGGTCATCGCCGCGCGCTAGCGCGGCCGCGCCGACGCGCCGCAGCGGCGGAACCGCAAGGCATCCGAGCGCGGCTGGCTGCTGCGGTCACGCCGGGAGCGGCGCCGTCAGGCTGGCGCGGTCGGCCGGTTGTCGGCGCGCCATTGCTCGCTTTGCGGCGTGCCGGGCACGGGCGGACGCATGTCCTGGATGGTCCACAGGCCGAACGGCGTTTCATCGATATGGATTTCCCAGCGCAGCCCGCGGTCCGCGACATACGGGGCCAGCAGCCGGCCGACCGCAGCCAGGAACCGGCGCCGGGTCTCGTCCTCGTGGATCTGGCGGGCGATATGGTCGACCGAGATGCGCACGAAGTCGTCGGCGCGTTCGCCGCCGATGAAGAACGAGGACCTGGGCACGGGATGGAACACCAGCCCGACGTAGAACTTCGGCAGGTCGGTGTAGAGCGCAGTGATGCGCTCGGCGATGGCCTGCTTGTCTTCGTCGGAGAAGGCGTCCTGCGGGTGATAGATGTTCCAGAGCGGCATGGCGGGGGTTCCTTTCGGGGAAGGGGCAAAGGCCGTCCGGCAAGGGCGGCAGGGGAAAAGGGCAGTGTCGAGCAGTTGGTATAATTATTGACTTCAATTATTGAAGTTGTAAAGCAAAGGCCGTGGCAGGGACGCTTGAGCGTTGTCCGCGCGGCTGCGATACTGCGATGGCCGCGCTCCGGCGGCACGGCAAAGGGAATCCATGCGCTCCAAGAGTTTTGAAGGAATGGTCTGCTCCATCGCCACGGTGCTCGATGCCGTCGGCGACCGCTGGGCCATGCTGATCCTGCGCGATCTGGTGCTCGGCCTGCGGCGCTACGACGACCTGCGCCGCTCGACCGGCATCGCCAACGCGACGCTGGCCGACCGGCTCAGGCAGTTGGAACAGAACGGGCTGATCGAGCGCCGCCTGTACCAGAGCGGCCCCGACCGCCATGAATACCTGCCCACCGCCAAGGGCCGCGACATCGCGCTGGTGCTGCAGGCGCTGGCCCAGGTCGGCGACCAATGGCGGTCTGACGGCGGATCGCCGCTGCGCTTCATGAACGCGCAGACCGGCCGCCGCGTCGAACTGGGGCTGGTCGAGGAAGGCTCCGGCGCGCGCGTGCGCCACCAGGACCTGCGGGTGGAAGCCGGCCCCGGCGCGGACGACCTGATGCGCTGGCGGCTGTCGCGGAAGACGGAGCGCGCATGAAGCCGCGCTTTTATTCAATATTTGTCGCGCTGATGTAGAGGCCGCCGGCCCCCGCCGGCGTCACACTGCCGCCATTCTTCCCTGGGGAGCGTGGGCATGAAGCGTTATGACGTGATTGTGATCGGCGCGGGCGTGGTCGGCAGTTCGGTCGCCTTCCACCTGGCGGCCCTGGGCGCGAACAGCGTGTTGGTGCTGGACCGCGCCACCGTCGGCGCCGGCACCACGGCGCAGTCATCGGGCATCCTGCGCACCCATTATTCGGTGCGCGAAAACGTCGAGCTGGCGCGGCGCTCGTGGGGCGCCTTCACCGATTTCGCCGCCTATGTCGGCGACGAAGACGCGGCCAGCGGCCTGGTGCGCTGCGGCTACCTGATCGCGGCGGCCGACGACGACAAGCGCGCGCCGCTGGCCGAGGCGCTGGCGCAGCAGCAGGCGCAGGGCATTCCGGTGCAGCGGCTGGACGCGGCGCAGGCGCGCGATCTGCTTCCGATCGCCGATTTCCGCGACGCCGCGTTGATCGGCTTCGAGCCCGACGCCGGCTTCGCCGACGCCTATCTGGTCGCCACCAGCTTTGCCCGGGCGGCGCGCCGGCGTGGCGTCACGATCCGCGAGAACGTCGCCGTGCATGGCCTGTCGTGGCAAGGCGGGCGCGTGACCGGCGTGGCCACATCCGAGGGCGACTACGCCTGCGGCGTGGTCGTCAGCACCCAGAACATCTGGAGCGCCGAACTGGCGGCGTGGACCGGCCTGGCGCTGCCGCTGGCGCCCGAGCGCCACGCGGTGCTGGCGCTGGAATGCGCGGCGGCGCCCTATGCCTATTCCATGCCGGTCTACAAGGACCTGGCTTCGCCCGGCATGCTGTACTGCCGCAGCTATGGCGGCAGCCAGATGCTGGTCAGCGAGGGCACGGCCGGTGAAACGCTGGCGTCCGGCCAGACCGAGCAGGGCGACATCCCGCTGGATTACGTGGCGGCGGTTGGCGAGCAGGTGGCGGCGCGCTTTCCGGCGTATGCCGAGGCCGGCCTGGCATCGTCCTGGACCGGCGTGTACGACGTGACGCCGGACTGGAACCCGGTGCTGGGCCGCATCGACGGCGTGGAGGGGCTGGTGGCGGGATTCGGGTTTTCCGGCCACGGCTTCAAGCTGTCGCCCGCGGTCGGCCGGGTGCTGGCGCAGGAAGCCCTGGGACTGGCGACGGATGTGCCGCTGGCGCCCTACGCGCTGGCGCGGTTCGCGCGCGGGGCGTTGCTGACCGGCAGGTACGGCCGGGGCGCGGTGTCGTGAGCGGCGTGGCGGTCCGGACAGGTCAGCGCCGCAGGCTGCGCCACAGCGAGGCCGGCGGCAGGCCGAGCGCCGGCGCGATGTCGTGCTGCATCAGGCGCTCGACCGCCACCAGGATCACGTTGCGGGCCTCTGCCGGCAGCTTGCCTGCCTCTTGCGGCCGCGCCGCCAGATAGAAGGCGCGCGCCAGGTCGGGGTCGTCGGCGCGGGCCTTGTCCAGCCAGGGCGCCAGCGGCAGCACCCGTAGCTGGTCGATGAAATGGCGTGATTGCCAGATGCACAGCGGCGTGCTGATGGCAAAGCCCAGGCCGGCGGTGACCAGGCTGAGCAGGGGATCGGTATTGTCGAATTCGAACGTGCGTTCAATGACGATGCCGCGCGCTTCCAGCAGGCGGTCGATGGCCGCGCCGATGTGCGAGCGCGCGCTGTAGCGGATGAACTGGCTGCGGCGTCCCAGTTGCGCCAGCGACGGCGCGCCCTCCCACGGCAGGGCGCGAGGCAGCACCAGCAGATAGGGCTCGCTGAACAGCCCGAGCTTGCGGATGGCGGTTGGCTCGGCGGCGGCGCTGGTGCTGATGACCAGGTCCAGCAGGCGTTCTTCCAGTTGCTTGTCCAGTACCGGTGTGATGCCCGACCAGAGCCGGATCTGGCGCGACGTGCCGGACAGCCCGTGGATCAGGGTGGGGCCGAGCGTGCCCGCGAACGAGTCGACGCAGCCGACGCGCACGATGTTGCGGCGCGCGCGGCTCAGGTTGCGCACGCTTTCAGTCATGTCGCCGGCCTGTGCCAGCAGTCGCGACGCGTGGTCGAACAGCAGGTCGCCCGCCGGCGTGGGGCGGGCCGGGCGCGTGCTGCGGTCGAGCAGGTCGGTGGACAGCGCGGCCTCAAGCTGCTTGATGCGCTGCGATACCGCGGCCTGCGACAGGCCCAGCAACTGCGCCGCGCCCGATACCGACGCCGCCTGCACCACCGCCACCCAGGTCAGCAGCAGGCTCCACTCCGGGTAGGGGTCGGCGTCGCGGTACGGCAGGCGCTGCATCGGCGCGGTCCGGTGGCGGGTCAGCGCTTGCGCGCCAGCGTCTGCGCCAGCGCGGCGCGCACCATGCCTTCCACGACCGGGATGACCTTGGCGGCGGCGTTGGCCCGGTAGCCATAGGGGTAGGACTCGTCCATGTAGGTCGACTGGCACATTTCCAGTTGCACCGCGTGGATGTCCTCGGCCGGCGAGCCGTAGTGGCGGGTGATGTAGCCGCCCTTGAAACGGCCGTTGACGGCCGAGGTGTAGCCGCAGTCCGGCAGGCGCTCGGCGATGGCCTCGAGGATGTCGGGGGCGCAACTGGCGCCGTCCGCGGTGCCGAGGTTCAGGTCGGGCAGCTTGCCCTCGAACAGGCGCGGCAGCACGCTGGCGATGGAATGGGCTTCCCACAGCAGCACCGTGCCGTGTTCGGCGCGGATACGGTCGAGCTCTTCGCGCAGCTTGGCGTGATAGGGCTGCCAGTAGGTCTGCAGGCGGTGCGAGCGCTCGTCGTCGGTCAGGCTGGCGTCGTTCAGGTACAGCGGCTCGCCGCGGAAGGTATGGGTCGGGCACAGGCCGGTCTTGGTCTGGCCGGGGTACAGGCTTTCGTCGTCGGGCGAGCGATTCAGGTCGATCACGTACCGCGAATAGCGGGCGCCGAGCACGGACGCGCCCAGCGCGTCGGCGAACTGGTACAGCGTGTCCAGATGCCAGTCGGTGTCGCCGGACTGTTGGCCGGCGGCGGTCATGCGGGCGCGCTGGGCGTCGGGAAGCTGGCTGCCCAGGTGGGGAATGGAGATCAGCAGCGGGGCGGTGCCGCGGCTGAAGTGGTAGATGTCGCTCAAGAAAAACTCCGGGTGGCAAGGGCAAGGCACCGCGGGCTGGGCCGCGGATGGCGGGCGCCCTTGCGCCGGAGCGCTGTCCCGCGGAGACCGGACAGCACTCTAGACAGGACCACCCGCCAGAGGTTTTGCATCAGTTTAGTGGATATAGATGATCGGTATCGCTGATGCAAATGCGGGCGGCGCCGTGCGCATCCGGACGTTTGTTCCCGAAGCCCAATTGCCATGCCGGCACGCGCGGCGCTCACGCCGGCCAGGGCGCGCCGTGTTGCCAGCGCGCCACGATGCCGTCGATCAGCAACCGCACCTTGGGCGCCAGGTGGCGCCGGTGCGGATACACGGCGCAGACGGGCGCGCCCGGTGGCGCGTGGGCCTCCAGCACGGCCACCAGGCGGCCTTGCCGCAGGTCGTCGCCCACCAGGAAGGCGCCAAGCTGGACGATGCCCGCGCCTGCCAATGCGGCATCGCGCAATGCCTCGGTGTTGCCCAGCCGCAGGCGGCCGGCGACTGCGACAGCGCGTTCCTGGCCAGAGCCGGCGTAGCGCCACGGGACTGGCGCGCCCATGTGGGTGAAGGCCAGGGTCTGGTGGCGCGCCAGGTCGTCGGGCGAGGCCGGCGCGCCGTGGCGCGCCAGGTAGTCCGGGGCGGCGCAGGTGATGAGCCGGTGCGGCGCCAGCACGCGACGCACCAGCCGGCTGTCGACCTCGCCGCCGATGCGGATGGCGACGTCGATGCCGTCGCGCACCAGGTCGGTGTAGTCGTCGGTGAAGCTGATGTCGGCCTCGACCTCGGGCCATTGCCGCAAGTAGTCGGCCACCAGCGGCAGGATGTGCAACCGGCCCAGGGCCACCGGCAGGTCGATGCGCAAGCGGCCGCGCGGCGTTTCCTGGCGGCTGGCCATGGCGCCGGTGGCGTTGTCGACCTCGGCCACGATGCGCTGCGCGTGTTCGTAGAACAGCCGGCCTTCGTCGCTGAGGCTGACGCTGCGGGTACTGCGATGCAGCAGTCGTGCGCCCAGGCCCTGTTCGAGCCGCGCGATGCATTTGCCGATGGCCGAGCGCGACAGCCCCAGGCGTTCCGAGGCCAGCGTGAAGCTCTGCGCGTCGGCGACGCGGATGAAGGCGATCACATCGCCGAGGTGGTCGATGCCGGTGGGAGGGGCGGATGGCGTCATGGAACGGCTCCAGGGCGGGGCGGCGATGTCGCGGCGTATTGGCGACAATTCGTCCCTTTTGTTTCTTTGAAAGCCTACTTTATCAGCGAAATGGAAACAGTAGACTGGCCGGGCCAGCGCCGTCGGACGGCCTGGCGCGAGCGCCCGCCCGGCGTTCTTTTCCTGTTCCTGTTTGGCGAGAGGCTTTCCATGACCCGCGGTATTTCCCTGAACCCGGCCGCCGCGCGCGGCGAATCGTCCCGCGGCGCCTGGGCAGGCGTGCTGGCGGCCGGCATCGCGACGTTCTGCGTCGTCACCACGGAGATGCTGCCGGTGGGGCTGCTGGTGCCGATCGCCGCCAGCCTGGACGTGTCGGTGGGCCGCGTGGGCTGGCTGATGGTGGCGCCCGGCCTGCTGGCCGCGCTGTGCGCGCCGCTGGTGGTGGTCGGCGCGCGCGGTATCGACCGGCGCCGGATCCTGTGCGGCCTGCTGCTGTTGCTGGCCCTTGCCAACCTGGGCAGCGCGCTGGCGCCGGGCCTGGCAGGGTTCCTGGCCGCGCGCGTCCTGGTCGGCCTCTGCATTGGCGGCATCTGGGCGGTGGCCGGCGGCCTGGCGGGCCGGCTGGTTCCCGCCGGGTCCGTCGGCATGGCCACCGCGGTCATCTTCGGTGGCGTGGCGGTGGCGTCGGTGCTGGGCGTGCCGCTGGGCGCGTTGATCGGCAATCTGGCGGGCTGGCGCAGCGCCTTCGGCGCGATGGCGGCGCTGAGCGCGGCGGCGCTGCTGTTCGCCGCGCTGGCGTTGCCGCCGCTGCCGGTGGCGCAGTCGGTCACGGCGCGCCAATTGGTGGATCAACTGCGCAATCCAGGCCTGCGGCGCGGGCTGTTCATCACCCTGTTCCTGGTGGCGGGACATTTCATGGCCTACACCTTCGTGCGTCCCGTGCTGCAGACGATGGCGGGGTTCGCGGCGGACTGGATCGGCCCGCTGCTGTTCGCCTACGGCGTGGCCGGCATCGCCGGCAACTTCGTGGCGGGCGGCGCGGCGGCGCGGCATCCGCGCGCGACGCTGCTGGCGATCACGCTAGGCCTGCTGGCGACCCTGGCGCTGCTGCCCTGGCTGGGCGACCTGCGCGGCGCCGCCGCGGCCTTACTGCTGCTGTGGGGGCTGTCGTACGGCGGCGTCTCGGTCGCCTTGCAGACCTGGGTGATGCAGGCCGCGCGCGGCGCGGTCGAAGCGGCGACGTCGCTGTTCGTCGGCGTGTTCAACCTGGCCATCGCGCTGGGCGCGCTGGCGGGCGGGGCCAGCGTCGATCACTGGGGTTTGCCCGCCACGCTGCTCGCGGCCGCCGCCTGCATGCTGGCGGCGTTGGCGGCGGTGGCCGGACGCTACCGCCGGTGACCGGGACGGAAGCCGTGATCGCGCGCGCGCCATGCGGCCAGCAGCGCGATCGCGGCCAGCGCGGCGACGGTCCAGGCGAAGGAGCCGGCGCCGGCCGTGTCCAGCAGGGCGCCGCCGAGCATGCCGCCGCAGGCGATGCCGAGGTTGAAGATCGTGACCAGCATCGACTGGGCCACGTCGGAATGCTCGCCGGCGGCATCGGCGAGGGCGGTCTGCAACAGCGTCGGCGCGCCGCCGAAACTCAAGCCCCACAACGCCACGCCGGTCAACAGCACCGCCGGGTTGCCGCCGGCCAGGCCCAGCGCGCAGGCGGTCAGCGCGAACAGCGCCAGCGAAAGCAGCGTCAGCAGGCGCAGGCGCCGGTCCACCAGTATGCCGGTCAGCCACAGGCCGGCGACCGCGCTGGCGCCGAACACCAGCAGCGCCAGGTCGACCGAGGCTGGTTTGCCCAGGTGGATCAGGTACGGCGCGATGTAGGTATAGAGCACGTTGTGCGCCAGGATCCAGGTGAACAGCACAAACAGGATCGGGCGGATGCCCGGCAGCAGGAAGGTGCGCGCGATCGGTTGACGCTGGCGCGTGGCCTGGCCGGCGAAGTCGGGCACGGCCGCGCGCACCCAGAGCAGCAGCGTCAGCGACACGGCGGCCATCAGCCAGAACACGCCGCGCCAGTCCATCAGGCCGCCGAGCCAGGCGCCGGCGGGCACGCCGATGCACAGGGCCAGCGGCTGCCCCGCGCCCACCACCGCCAGGGCGCGGCCCTGTTGGCGCGAGGCCACCATGCGGCGCGCATAGCCGGCTAACAGGCCCCACAGCAGCCCGGCCGCCATGCCGCCGGTAAAGCGCGCCGCCAACGTCAGCGCGTAATGGGTCGACAGCGCCGTGACCACGTTGAACGCGGACAGGCCGGCAATCGCCAGCAACAGCAACGGTCGGCGGTTCCAGCCGCGGGTGGCGGCGATGATGGGGATCGCCGCCAGCACCGAGCCGGCCGCGAACAGGGTGACCAATTGCCCGGCCAGCGCCTCGGAGACGCCCAGGCCCTGGCCGATCTGCGGCAGCAGGCCGGCGGGCACGGTCTCGGTCATGATGGTGATGAAACCCGCCAGCGCCAGGGCCAGCAGCTTACCCAGCGGCAAACCGTCGGCGTCATCCTGGGGGCAGGCGCCGGCGGGCAGGGGTGGGGTGAAACTCATTCGGAAACTCCGGTTGCGGTTGAAATGGAACGATCGTTCCAGAAAAGACCAAAAAAAACCGGCGGCACGGAAATGCCGCGGTATGCCTAGAGCGCGCCCAGCGCCACCGAGACCACGTCGCCCAGCCATTGGCGGCGTTCGCGCGCATTGCTGCCCTTGGCCACCACGCGCAGGCCCTGGATGGTGGTGACGATGAAGCGGGCCAGCGCGCGCGGCGATTTGCCGCTGTCGATCTCGCCGTTGGCCTGGCCTTCGGCCAGGATCTTCTCCAGCGCCTTTTCCAGGCGCTGGAAGTTACGCCGCACCAGTTCGGCCACCACGTCATCCTGACCCGCCATTTCCAGCGAGGCGTTGGCCACCAGGCAGCCGCGCCGGCTGGCCTCGCGCAGTTCGTCGTCGGCGATGAAGTCGAGCAGCCGGCCGATGCGCTCGCGCGCATTGCCGGGGCGGGCGAGCAGGTCGAGGTTGGCGGCCGTCAGTTCGTGATAGCGCCGCAGCGCGGCTTCGTACAGGCCCTGCTTGCTGCCGAAGGCGTTGTAGAGACTGCCGCGTCCCAGCCCGGTGCCGTCCACCAGGTCCTGCACGGAGGTCGCGGCGTAGCCGCGCCGCCAGAACACCTGCATGGCGGCGTCGGCGACGTCGTCGGGTTCGAAATCCTTGGTACGCATGGCGTTGTTTTTGGAATGATCGTTCAAATAACGATACGGTCCGCAGCGGTGCTGCGTCAAGCAAGACCGTTCGCGCCGAAGGGGCTTTGCGCATTGGGCCGGGCTTGGCGCTTTCCCTGACCTTCCGTTTTTTCCATGCGGGTAATAACCATTGGCCGCGCCAGACAGCCGGCCTATGACCCGCTCAGCCCTGGCTTGCCGTCAGCCGCGCCGTCAGCGCCGCCATGTCATCCAGCATCCAGAACACGCGGCCGCGGTTGGTCTCGTAGGCGAAATCGCGCAGCGACTTGCTGTCCGCCAGATAGGCCGAGATATCGCCCACCACCGCGCAATGCAGGCGGTAGTTGACGAACTTCTGGATCAGCTCGCCGGCGATGCCCGTTTCCAGGCGGAAGAAATCGGGATGCACGCGCGCGGCGGGCAGCGCCAGCCATTCGGCCTCGTGTTCCCAGGCGGCGCTGATCAGGTCGTTGGTGTCCTGGCCGGTGGCCAGGGCGGGGCCGGTCGCGTCGAATTGCAGGACGCGCTTGCCGCCGATATCGACGAGCGTGGAAGAATTGATCATGGCGTGGATGGCAGTATCGGCATGTGTTGTCTTGGGGCGAACATGATATCCCTGGTGCCCACGAAGACCACCAGCCACGGTCGCCCGGGCCGAACCGCGGCCACGGTCGGGGCCTCTGCCTGCAGGCGCGGTTCAGCCCGGTATCGGCCGATCGCTGCTGCCGCGCACCACCAGCGACGGCGCCAGCCGCACGCTGCGCGGGGCGCCGCCGTCGATCTTCTGCAGCAGCAGTTCCAGCCCCAGCCGCCCCATCTCGTGCATGGGTGAATGGATGGTGGTCAGGCCGATGGGCAGGGCGCCCGCCAGCGGCGTGTCGTTGTAGCCCACCACGGCCACGTCGCGGCCGGCCTCCAGGCCATGCTCGCGCGCCGCGCCCATCACCCCCACCGCCAGGAAATCGTTGACCGCGAAGATGGCGGTGGGGCGGTCGGGACCGGCCAGCAGGCGGGCGCCGACCAGGCGGCCGGCGTCGGTATCGAACGGGCTTTCGATGCGCCATTGGGCGGGCACCTGAACCCCGTGCCGCGCGCAGGCCGCGAAAAAGCCCGCCGAGCGGTCGCGGCCCGTGCTGGTGAAGGGTTCGCCCACCATCACCGCGATGCGCCGATGGCCCATCGCCAACAGATGCTCCGCCGCCAGCCGTCCGCCTTCGAGATCATCGCAGGTCACGGCGCAATGGTCATCGGCGTGGCGGCTGACCAGCACGAACGGCACGTCGCGTTGCGCCAGGTCGGCCAGCAGCGGATTGGGCGCCGCGCCCTCGTGGCTGTGGGCGTCGCCCAGGATCAGGCCGTCCACGCGCCGCGCCAGCGCCATGTCGATCAGCTTGCGCTGCTTGTCGGGCGCGTCCTGGGTGTTGGAAACGAAGGTCAGGTAGCCGTGTTCGGCGGCGGCTTCGTCGATGCCTTCGTAGATGGTGGCCAGCACCATGTCCGACAGTCTCGGCACCAGCACGCCGATGGTGCGGCTGCGGCGCGTCTTGAGGCTGGCCGCGTGCGGATTAGTCCGATATTGCAACTCGGCGGCGAGCGCCCGGACCCGTTTGACCGTGTCGGGCGCGGCGGCGGCGCGCGCATCATCCTCGGAACCGTTGAGGACGCGGGAGACGGTCGACACGTTCAGACCGAGCTGCCGCGCCAGGCTTTGCAGCGTGACAGGGCGGGATTTGTTCATGGGGCTGGAGGATACACGCACGAATACCGTCTCAGGGTCTTTGGCGGCAACCTAGGGTTTACACGGTGTCGATTTTTGTTTTCCGACCCCTTAGCATTGCGCAACCCAAACGTTTGGGTAAATCGACTGGATGGATCGCAATGACGCTTGAATCCCGGAACTCGCGGTTCCGTTACCGAATTTTCACCATGGTCGTGCTGCTGGCACTGATCAACTACATCGACCGCGGCGCCATGTCCTATGCCGCCGCCCATATCACCGGCGAATATGGCCTGGATCGTGGCGACTGGGGCGCCGTGCTGGGCTACTTCGGTTACGGCTACATGGTCGGCGCGCTGTTTGGCGGCATGCTGGCCGACCGTTTCGGCCCGCGCAAGGTCTGGATCGTGGCCGGGGTGACCTGGTCGATCTTCGAGATCGCCACCGCCTGGGCCGGTGACTTCGGCCTGGCCTTCCTGGGCGGCTCGGCGCTGGCGGGTTTCGCCACCATCCGCATCCTGTTCGGCGCGGCCGAAGGCCCGGCGTACTCCATCATCAACAAGACCATCGCCAACTGGGCCACCCCGCGCGAACGCGGCTTCGTGGTCGGCTTCGGCCTGCTCAGCACGCCGCTGGGCGCGCTGCTGACGGCGCCGGTGGCGGTGGGCCTGCTGAGCCTGACCGGTAGCTGGCGCGCCATGTTCTACATCCTGGGCGCGGCCGGCCTGATCGTGCTGATGCTGTTCATGCGCATCTTCACCGACCGCCCCGACACCAACCCGCGCGTGTCCCCGGCCGAACTGCGCGAGATCCAGGCGGCGCGCGCCGAGCAGGCGGCGGCCGGGCAGGGCGGCGACGCGCCGGCGCTGCCGTGGTGGAGCTTCTTTCGCAGCAAGACCCTGCTGCTGAACACGCTGGGCTATTTTTCGTTCAACTACGTCAACTTCCTCTTGCTGACCTGGACCCCCAAGTACCTGCAGGACACCTTCGGCTACAGCCTGTCCTCGCTCTGGTACATGGGCATGATTCCCTGGACCGGCGCCTGCGTCACCGTGCTGCTGGGCGGCCGCATTTCGGACATGCTGGCCAGGCGCACCGGCAACCTGAAGATCGCCCGTAGCTGGTTCGCCGCCGGCTGCCTGCTGGCCACCACGCTGTGCTTCCTGATGGTGTCGCAGGCGCAGTCGGTGTTCGCCGTGATCGCGCTGATGACGCTGGCCAATGCCCTGAACGCCATGCCGAATTCGGTCTATTGGGCCGTGGTGATCGACACCGCCCCGGCCAGCCGCGTCGGCACCTTCAGCGGCCTGATGCACTTCTTCGCCAATATCGCTTCGATCCTGGCGCCGACGCTCACCGGCTATCTGGCGGCGCGCCATGGTTATTCCGTGATGTTCGTGGCCGCCTCCGTCGCCACCGCCGTCGGCATGATTGCCATGCTGCAGGTGCGTCCGGGCGTCGGCCCGCGCCTGCCCGCCAATTACCAGGGAGCCACCCGATGAATCCGCAATCGAACCCCATTCCGGCGCTGGCCGTCGAACCCGGCTTTTTCGCGGGCCGCACCGTCGCCGAGCTGCAGGACGCCATGCGCCAGGGCGCGCTTGACGCCGAAGCGCTGGTGCGCCACGCGGCGGCCGCCATCGAGCGCCTGAACCCGCAACTGAACGCCTTCGTGCATGTGGACGTCGATGCCGCCCTGGCCGCCGCCCGCGCGCTGGACGCCGAGCGGGCCCGTGGCCAGGTGCGCGGGCCGCTGCATGGCATCCCGGTCGCCATCAAGGACAATGTCGACACCGGCGACATGCCCACCACCATGGGCGCGGCGCATTTCCTAGGGCACCGGCCGGCCGCCGATGCCGAGTGCGTGGCCTTGCTGCGCGCGGCCGGCGCCATCGTCATCGGCAAGACGCTCACGCACGAATTCGCCTACGGGCCCACTGGCGACCGCAGCGTCCAGGGCGCGGCGCGCAATCCGTGGCGCACCACCCAGATCACCGGCGGTTCCAGCGCGGGCAGCGGCGCCGCGGTGGCCGCCGGCATGGTGCCGCTGGCGCTGGGCACCGACACCGGCGGCTCGGTGCGGGTGCCCGCCGCGCTGTGCGGCGTGGTCGGTTTCAAGCCGACCCACGGCCGCGTGTCGGCGCGCGGCGTGTTCCCCCTGGCGCCCGGCATCGAGGATGTCGGTGTGCTGGCCAACAGCGTCGAAGACGCGCAGGCGTTCATGCAGGCGGTGTCCGGCGGCGCCATCGGCGCTTATGCCGACGCGGCCGATCCCGGCCTGGCCGCGCCGCGCATGATGTGGGTGCCGAACGCGCCGTTCGCGATCGACGAGGCGGCCGTCACGGCGTGCGTCCGCGCCGCCGCCGAAGGCTTTGGCGGCGAGCTGGTGGATGGCGCCGAGGTCACGCGCCACGCCCGCGCGCTGCAGGCGGCGCTGGGCGCCATCCAGCGTTCGGAAGCCTACGCGGTGCATGCGGAGCGCGTGGAGGACGAGCCCGGCAAGTTCGACCCCGAAGTGCTGGAGCGCCTGCGCGCCTCGCGTCCGGTGCAAGGCTGGGAATACGTCCGTGCGCGCAATACGCGCGAGCAGTTGCGGGGCGTGTTCGCGGACCTGTTCGAGCGGGTCGACGTGCTGGCGTTGCCGGCGGTGGCGATCACCGCGCCGGCGCTGCAACAGCGCAGCGTGGCCGGCCCGGGCAGCGCCGCCGTGCGCGAGACGCTGCTGGGCTTGACCAATCCTTGGAACCTGCTGGGTCTGCCGGCCATCGCCTTGCCGGCCGGCTTCGTCGACGGCCTGCCGGTGGCGCTGCAACTGGTGGCCGCCGAAGGCGCCGACGCGCGCCTGCTGGCGCTGGCGGCGCGGCACTGGCGCCGGCCCTAGACGCCGTTGTCGCCCTGCACCGGGCCGATCGACGTCTCGATATCGACCGCGCGGCGTTTGCCGCGCAGGTCGAACGCGTCCTGCTTGCCGGCGGGATCCGGATCACGAATCCAGAGCTGCGCGGACAGGCCGCCTTTGGCGCTGTAGTCGCCGAACCAGTCCACCACCCGGCCTATATAGCAGCGCGGGCCGACCTGCACCGTCAGGTCGCCGACCGTCTCGTAGCTGTAATGCCCGGGTCCGTAGCCGTTGTAGGCCTCGCGCTCGTCCCGGCGCGTGCCGGCCGGCACCGGGCACAGCGGCTGGCTGCCGGGCGCGTCGCCCTTGGCCGGCCCCGGCGGCAGGCCGGCCAGCGCCCGGGTCAATGCCGCGTGCAGCGCTTCGTCCAGCGTCCTGGCCGCGCCCGTGTCCTGCCGCGTCTGCTGCCGTGGCACCGACAGGTCGTAGCGGTAGCGGACGGTCAGCGTCGGCACATCGCCCACGAGGTGCAGCGGCCGCAATAGATACAAGCGGTCTTCTCCGTAGCTGCCGACCCGGTAGGTGGCATAGACCCGGCCGCGCAGCCGGATCCAGTCGCCCGACTGATTGGCGCCGCGGCCGTTGATCGTGTAAAGCGAGCCGCCGGCGTCCGGCGCGCGGTTGGCATCGGCGGGAACGAAGCGCGCGCCGTCGCGACGCAACGCGCCGATGGCGGAGAACAGGCCGGTGCCGCCGATGTAGGTATCGACCACGAGGTCGCGCTGGCCGTCGCCGTCCAGGTCCAGCAGGGTATAGGAGACGTTGCCGCCTTCGGCGTCGCTATCGGTGTCCAGGCCCGACGCCAGCACGGCGCGCCATTCGTCCTCTGTCACGCCCGGCGGCCGCTGGTCGGGCAGGCGGGCCTGGCCGTCGCCATCCGCGGCGCGCACATTGGCGAACGTGGTCGATTCGGCCCGCGTCGACAACGCCGCCAGCACGGATTCCAGCGGCATCTCCGGGTCCTTCCGGGCGGCAGCGGCCACCGCCTGGCGCAGGTCCTCCAACGCCAGTTTGTCGGTGGCGTCGGGTTGGTAGCCCTGGGCGCGCCGCAGTTGGCCCTGCAATTCGGCCAGCCGGGTCTCGTAGCGCTGGCGCAGGCAGTCGCCATCGGCGCCGCACAGGTCGCGCTGCTTCAGCCAGCCGCGCTGGGTCTGGCGCAAGGCATCGGCCTGTTGCGGCCGGGCCGCGCGCAGCTTGCCGTAGACCGCGCCCAGCTCGGCGTCGAGCCGGTGCAGTGCGGCGTCGGCGCACAGCGCTTTTTCGGTGGGCGTGCGCGCCTGGCCGCAATCCATGCCGGCTGCCGCGGACGCAGCGAAGGGAGTGAGCGCGAGCAGCAGGGCGACGGGCAGCGCGCGCAAACGGAGGAGGGGCACGGAAAACTCCTGTCAGTGACGGGCCGGAGGCGGCCAAGGGCGCATCGTACCGGAGCGCGGGCCCGGGTAATTACGGGAGATTTCCTTTGCTTACATTACACTGTGCGGTGTAGCGTGGTTGATGCCCCTTGCGGCACGGCGCCGCGCAGCCGTTCCGACCCGCCGTTTTTTCCTCCGCCGCGATGATTGATGATCTGGTTCAACTGGGCAAGCTGGTCAGCCTGGGCCTGGCGCTGATGCTGCCGCTGGCCAACCCCTTGACCTCCATGACCATGCTGCTGTCTCTCGGGCAGCACATTCCCTACAAAGAACGCGAACGCCAGATCCGGCAGGCCGCCTGTTATGTCGTGGGCATCATGCTGGTGACGTACTACGCCGGCGCCTGGATCATGGCCACGTTCGGCATCTCGATCCCGGGTCTGCGCATCGCCGGCGGGCTGATCGTGGTCAGCATTGGCTTCACCATGCTGTTTCCGGCGGCGGCCAGCGCCGCCAGCGACGAGCGCGAGGCTGACGTGGCCGCCGATGTCGCGATCCATCGCCAGGTGCCCAACATTGCTTTCGTGCCCTTGGCGCTGCCGGGCACGGCGGGCCCGGGCACCATCGCCATGATCATCAGCGCCGCCTCGACGGTCGGCAGCCAGGCCGCCAGCGAGTATCCCGCCTGGACCATCGCCGTCACGCCGATCATCGTCTTTTCGCTGCTGGGCGTGTTGTTCTGGATCTGCCTGCGTTCGGCCGGCCGCATTGTCGCCCTGATCGGCAACGGCGGGGTCGAAGCCATCTCGCGCATCATGGGGTTCCTGCTGGTGTGCATGGGCGTGCAGTTCGTCATCAATGGCGTGCTGGAAATCGTGAGTCAACATGGCGCCGGTGCCTGACCGCGAACGCGCCGGCCGGGCCTGGCGCTGCCTGCGCTTGCTGGGGCGCCTGGCGCTCAGCCTGCTGATGCTGTTCTCGATGGCATGGGCCTGCCTGGCGTTCTGGTATCAGGGGCCGGGGGCCGTCTGGGCCAGGGCGGTGCTGATGCTGGCCTGGGTCGCCCTGGGGCTGTATGCCTTGCTGCGGCTGTGGCATGGCGTCGGTCGCTTGCGCCGCCGCCCCGCGCTGTGGGCCTATCTGTTGGCAGTGATCGCGCTGGCGGCCTGGTGGCAGGGCATCGCGCCCTCCAATGACCGGGTCTGGGCCGACGACGTGGCCCGCACCCTGCGCGGCAGTGTCGCGGGCAGCATCGTCACGCTGGACAATGTGCGCGACTTCAAGTGGCGTTCGGACAGCGACTACACGCAGCGCTGGGAAACCCGGGTCTACGACCTGAACGACCTGCGCTCGGTGGACATGGTGCTGTCGTACTGGGACGGTCCGGCCATCGCCCACACCCTGGTCTCGTTCGGTTTCGCCGATGGCCGCCATGTGGTGTTCTCGGTCGAGATCCGCAAGGAACGCGGCGAACAGTTCTCCGAACTGGGCGGCTTCTTCAAGAAATTCGAACTGAGCGTGGTGGCCGCCGACGAGCGTGACGTGCTCTATGTGCGCGCCGGCCCGCGCGCGGAGAATGTCTACATCTACCCGGTGCAGATGCCGGTCGATGCCATGCGCGAACTGTTCCTGTCGTACGTGCGCACCGCCAACGAGCTGGCCGACACGCCGCGCTTCTACCATACGGTCACCGCCAACTGCACCACGCTGGTCTATCGCATGGTGCGGGCCATCGTGCCCGGGCTGCCGCTGGACTACCGCATCCTGTTGTCGGGCTACCTGCCCGAATATCTCTATGAGCAGGGCGGACTCGATACCCGACAGCCCCTGCAGACGCTGCGTGAACGCGGCTTTGTCGGCATTCCGCCGATCCTGGGCGAAGACTCGATCGGTTTCTCGCGGTCGATCCGGCGCCACCTGCGCGCCGAACCGGCGGGAGGCACGCCATGATCTCGCTGCGCGCCGTATTGTGGCTCCTGTCGGCGGGCGTGCTGGTGTTCCTGCTGATGCGCACGCCCGGCGTGCGGCTCTATGACGCCATTGCCCGCCGCCTGCGCGGCCGGCGGGCCGGCCAGGCGCCGCGCGATCCGCGCCCGCAGGGCAAGGGCGCCCAGGCCCGGCGCGCCAGCCAGGCGCGTCAGCCGGGGTAGGGCCGCGCCAGCGCCTGTCCCGCCAGCGACACCAGCGGCGGCAGCACGAACGCCCACAATCCGATCGACACGTGCAATAGCGCCGCCGCGCCGCAACCGATCGCGAACGCCAGCACAGCCCGTCCCATGCGCCCCATGCGGCGCTTGACCGCTTCGTCGGCCTGGCCGCGCGCGGCGTCCGCCAGGTCCAGCATGATCTGCGTGGTGGTGCCAGTCATCAGCGTCGAGGGCGGCGCCGCGCCCAGGTGGACGCGGTGCACCGCGTTCTGGATCGACATCGCCAGCACCAGCGTCATGCCGGTGGCGAACAGCCCCCAGCTATCACCCATCGGAAACGGCCCCAGCGCCAGGGCCAGCGCGGCCGCCACGCACAGCAGCAGCGTCTTGGCCGTGAGCAACCGCATGAACGCCGGCTTGCCCGCGTCGCGTCGCGCCTGGCCATACAGGCGCGCCAGGAACACGCCCAGGCAAAACATCGGCAGGGCCGCCAGCTTGGTCCAGGCGCCCGAGGCGCCGTTGCCGAGCGCGTAGCCGATGGTGACGAAGTTGCCCGTCACGTGCGCGGAAAACAGGCCGTGCAGCGCGATGAACCCCAGGGTGTCGACGTAGCCCGCGTTCAGGCTCAGCAGCAGCGGCAGGCGTTCGCCAGCGGGGGCGGCAGGGGGAGCGGCGGTGGCGGGCGCGGGCATCGGTGTTCCATCCGGGTGACGGCAGAGTGCCTACCGTTGTATCGCAGTTGCGGCGTTCACGCACGCAGGACGATGTTCCGATGACGCCGGTGATGCGCTCGGTCCGGCGATGGCGCGGGGCGTTCAGAACCAGTACTTCGCCGCATAGATCACGGTCATGGCGGCGCCCGTGACGATCACGAACGCCCGGATGGCCGAAGCCGGCAGGACGCGTATCAAGTGGCCGCCCAGGTAGCCGCCCGCCAGCGCGCCGGCCAGCATGCATAGCGTGGCCGGCCAATGCACCGAACCCTGCACGATGAAGATGACGATTGCCGCGGCGGTGACAAATGTGGCCAGCAGGTTTTTCAGCGATTTGATGGCGCGCAGGTTTCCGGGATCCGTGATGGAAATCACCGCGGTCAGGATCACGCCCAGCCCGGCGCCGAAAAAACCGCCATACACGGAGGCCAGCGCGATCGGCAGCACGCCGCGCGCGGGGCCGTCCTGCGCCTGGCCGCCGCGTCGGCGCGCGCTCCAGGCCTGCACCTGGGGCGCAAAGGCGAACAGCAGGGTGGCGAACGCGATCAGGGCCGGCACGGGCAGGATGAAATAGGCGGGGGGAATGGCAAGCAGGATGAATGCGCCCAGCGCGCCGCCCGCGGTGGTGGCGATGGATAACAGCCAGAAGCGCCGATCGGGAGCGGGCAGATTTTCACGATCCGCCAGCGCCGCGAGGATATGGCCGGGTGAGATGGCGACCGCGCTGGAGGCATTGGCGATGACGGGCGGCAGGCCCGCCGCCACCATCGCGGGAAAGGTAATCAATGTGGCGCCGCCCGCCAGCGCATTGATGACGCCGCCCAGCGTGCCCGCGCCGGCCAGCAGTGCCGCGATGGTCCACTCCATGCCCACACCTCTTCGTTAAACAATGTTTATGGTCCATATAATGGACCAAAATATCGGGTGAAATTTATTATTGCCTATTTTCTGCGTGGGTATAGAATGCTCGAAAATTAAACAATAAATAATGGTCCAATATATGGACCATATTGAAACTCCGGCGACGCCTTTTAGCCGCCCCCGCAAGATCGCTGTCACTCCCCAGGATGGCGCATGCGGCCGGATCTGCATCGGCTTTGCGTGTATCCCGTCCTGATCGCTGGTTTCCAACTCCGTCCCCGGAGTTGTTGCGTGTTCACCTGTCTGGCCCTGCGGGCCATCACCGTTGAATCAGGAGGGAATCTCGATGGATGTGAGCTTCATGGCGTTTTCCCGGTTGGCATTCGGGCATTGGGAGGGGCAACCCTTGTATGCCCTGGCCGATCTGGGGATTGCCCAGCGTTTGACCGAACCCCGTACCTGCGCCGAGCTGGCTCGGGAAATCGGTTGCGAATCCGAGCCGCTGGAACGCTTGCTGGACTGCGCGGTCGCGCAAAAGCTGCTGGCATGCGACGGCGAGCGCTACGCCAATACCGATCTCAGTGCGCGTTTCCTCACCGAGGACAGCCCCGAATCCCTGTTGTGCTGGCTGCGCGTCATGGCGCGCTGGAAACAGCCCTGGACGCAACTGGCCGAGGCGGTGCGGCGAGGCGAGGCGGTGGACAACCAATCCAAGTGGCTGGGCGAGGACCCCCAGTTCATGCGCGATTTCATCCTCGGCATGCACCAGTTCGCGTCCCGTTCCGGCCCCGCGTTCGCGCAGGCCCTGCAAGACGTGCCCATTCGCCATCTGGTGGATGTGGGCGGGGGCGCGGGCACGTATTCGATTGCCTTGTGCGCGGCGCGGCCCGATGTAACCGCGCAGGTTCTGGATCTGGCGCCGGTTGTCGAGATCACGCGCGAAACCGTGCGCGCAGCCGGCCTGGCGGACCGCGTGAGCGCCAAGGTGGCCGATTATCGGCAGGACGGCTTTGGCGAGGCGGCCGACGCGCTGCTTTTTTCGAACGTGCTGCATCAGGAGAGCGCGCAGGTGTGCCGATCGATGCTGGACCGCGCAAGGCAGGCATTGCGCCCGGGCGGAACCTTGCTGGTGCAAGGCTACTTCCTTGCCGAGGGCCGGCGCGCGCCGTTGTTCACCACCTTGCACAACCTGTCCGCGCTGGCGCTGTGGGACGGCGGGCGCAGTTGGACGGTGGGCGACATGCAGGCGCGGATCGCGGGTGCGGGGTTTGAGCGCCAGGCCGTGCTGCGCCAGGAGAGCAGCGGGTTCTGCCTGCTGTCGGCCGTCAAGGTCTGACGCGTTATCCACCTATTGAACCGGAGTCCCTATGTCCACACAGACCGTCACCGATACCGAAGCCGAAGTGATCGCCTGGCTGAAGGAAAACCGCAATGCGCAGGTCGAAGGCATCAAGGAGAAGAACCTGATCGAAGAGCGCATCCTGGACAGCATGCAGTTCCTGGATTTCATCATGTTCCTGGGCGAACTGGTCGGGCGTGATGTCTCGACCGCCATCACCGTCGACGACCTGCGCACGGTGGATGCCATCGTCAACTTCGTCCAGGCACAGCGCTAGGCCGAGCGAGGAGCGCACCATGACATTCGACTACTCAAGAATCGAACGCCTGAAGACGCTATCCAAGGGGCGTTCGCATGATCCCTACGAGCGTTTCGAGTGGCCCGCCCGTATCCCGGATGACCAGCCCTGGTGCAGCAATGACTTGCTCACCACCTATGGAACGCCCTTGCAGGAGCAATTGGACGCCGCGCAGCAGATACGGCTCAGCAAGTGGGAGGCGGTCAATTTCTTCAGCCTGAACGTGCATGGCATCAAAGGGGTGCTGGGCTTTGTCAGCCGCTGCATCTATGAAGAGCGCTATGCCGATGTCTCCGAATACCTGCATGTCTTCATGGGCGAAGAGAACTTCCATATGTGGTATTTCGCCAAGGCCTGCCTGGATTATGCGGGAAAGATATATCCATCCATTCAGTTGCAGGGCGATGCGCAGGCCGCCACGCCAGAGTTGGACGACTTGTACATGTTCGCCAGCACGCTGATCTTCGAGGAGTTTGTCGACTACTACAACCATAAGGTCGGCACCACGGACGGCATCACCGAGATCCTCAAGCAGATCAACTACCAGCACCATGTCGATGAGTCCCGCCACGTGTCCTTCGGCCGGGAAATGGTGCCGCGCCTGTATCGGCTGGCCTTGGAGCGCAGCGGCGATCCCGACGCGACGCGGGCGGAGGTGGCGCGCACGGTAACGAATATGTTCCGGTACTTCATCAGCCTGATGTACAACCCCGCCGTCTATGACGATGCCAAGGTCTACGAGCCGCTGGGGTTTCGCAACGGCAACGCCATGCGCAACGCGCTGCGGTCGCATCCGGCGCGCAAGGCCATCCACGAGCAATGGTTCAAGCGTAGCGCCGCCTACTTCACCAAACAGGGGCTGGTGACGGACTTGAATCTGGCTGCGCTATAGGCGGAGGTTCACCATGGCGCGGATTGCCAGCAGTCCCGAGGTGGAGGCGTTTTTTGGCGCGTGCTTGCCTGTCCTGCAGGCCGGCATGGGCGGCGTGGCGCAGCCGGAACTGGCGGCCGCCGTGTGCGAGGCGGGCGCGTTCGGCATGATAGGCCTGTATCGCCACACGCTCGACGAGATCGGCGCGTTGCTTGCGCGCACGGCCCAACTGACCCGCGCGCGCTTCGGCGTGAATCTGGTGCCCTTCGTACTGGACGCGGACGCGTTGCTGGAGCGGCTCGCCTTTCTGGCGGACCGTCCGGAGCGGCCGGTCGTGACCTTCTTCGGCCTGCCGGATGCCCCCGTGCTGCGGGCCTTGCCGGCCGGCATGGAATATGGCGTGCAAGGCGGGACCTGGGACGAGCTGGAAGCGGGGTTCGATGCCGGCGCGCGCTTTGGCGTGTTGCAGACGACGGAGGCGGGCGGCCATCACCTGGGCTCGACCGCGCGCGGACAGGCGCTGGACCAGGCCGGCCGTCATGGCGTCGACAGGCGCATGGTGTTTCTAAGCGGCGGCATCAGCAACGCGGCGGAGTTGCGCCAGGTGGTGCAGGCCGGATTTTCCGGCGCGCTGTGCGGCACCGTATTCGCGGCCACCCGGGAGTCCGCCGCGCACGAGCGCTACAAGCAGGCGATCGTGAACGCCACGCCCGGCGATACCGTGGTCACCGACCGCTTCAGCATCGGCTGGCACACCCATCGCCACCGGGTTATCCGCAATGCCAGTTGCGAGCAATCGCTGCCGGCCAGTGTCATCGGTTCCGCGCATTACTTTGGCAAGCGTTATCCCATCCTGCGTTACAGCGTTGCGGTACCCACCGTGCACACCGAGGGTTTGATCGAGGAAATGGCGTTGTATTGCGGCACGTCCTGCAAGGACACGCATTCCATCCGAACCGTCCGCCAGGTGCTGGCTGACCTGACGGCGTAAGGCCGGGTCGTGCATGCATTCACTCAAGTGCTTTCAGGGATTTTCAGGAGATTGAATCGTGATTATCGAAAAGCAATGGCACCAGGTAAAGAACGTGCTGCAGGCCAAACTGGACGACATATTCTCGATTGCGCCCGACGCCACCACCGAGTTCGACAGCTTGCTGGCCCATGAAGAGATCAATGCGCTGGGTTACGTGCGCAATTTCCCGCACCTGACCTGCGTCATGTGCTCGATAGAAAAGGGCGAGTTGCTGGGGTTCGCGCGCGGCCAGCGCAAGCTGGACCAGGATTTCAAGGCGCTTTGCGCCGACGTGGCGCTGTTGCCGGCCACCTGCTACAAGGTCTACCTGGGGCTGCAAGGGCAGCACCTCGAAGACGCGCGGGTGGAGTCCTGCATCGCGCGCTGCTTCCGGCACGAGGACAAGGCGCTGGATCGTTACCGCGCTTTCAACTTCACCATGAAGGAATACGTGTACCTGGGCACCGCGCAGGGCGCGCAGGCGCACCTGGAAGCGGGGTACGACCGCCTGTTCTCCCTGTTCGCGCAACTTGGGATCAGCGCGGGTTGTGAAGAAGCCAACGATCCCTTCTTTGATTCCGGCAGCGCCGTGGCGCGCCTGTCGGCGCTGACGCCCACCAAGCGTGAGCTGGTGTTCGACGGCCACGCCGTGTCGTCGCTGAACTATCACCGCAACTACTTCGGAGAAAAGTTCGATATCCGCCTGGCCGACAGCTTCGTGCATACCAGTTGTGTCGCGTTTGGGCTGGAGCGATGGATCTCCATGTTCAAGGATCGTTTCGGCAATGCGGCGGATGCGCTCGCCGCGCTGGAGCGCGCCTAGATGGATGGCCCGACGCTACAGGCGCAGGCGCTGTTCGAGACGGGACAGCAGTTCACGAAAACCTGCATGGTCGATGCCGCCGCAAGCGCATTGAACTATGGAGGAGATCGGGATGTGCTGGCCACCCCGGTGATTGTCTATTGGATCGAGTCTTACGCGACCGAGTGCATCCGGCTGGCGGGCGACGGGCGCTGCGGGTCGGTCGGGCATGCGGTCAGCGTGCGCCACGTTGCGCCCGCGCACCCAGGCAGCGCGGTGCGGCTGACGATCACGGTGGAGGCGATGTTCGGCCATTCCCTGCGGTTCAGCGCCCGCGCCGTGGCGGGCGAGGCCGACACCCTGATCGCGACCGGCACGCATGACCGCACCCTCGTCGAACTTTGATGTCACGGTAGTGCTGGGCCGTCCCGATCCGGTGCTGGTCGGGCGGGCCGCGCGCGCCCCGATCCTGCGCACCCGGTTAGGCAAGCCGTACCTTCCCGGCCTTGCCGGTTTCGGCGTGAGCCACAGTGCCGGCGTGCAGGCGCGGCTATATGCCAATCGCAAGTATGTGGGCATTGATATCGAGCATCTGGACCGGCCCGATCTGGCCGCCCGCCAACGCCGCCTGGCGGCTTGGCTGGCGCGGCGGGACCTCGTCGTGGTGGACTTCCTGGTCGGCTGGGTCGCCCGCGAGGCTTGCGCAAAAAGCGTGGGGCTGGGGCTGCTGCACGCGCTGCCGCGCTTGTCCATCGCCTGGGCCCGGCCTTGCGGCCAGGACGGGGCGCAAGAAATCGGCCTGGTATTGAGCCGCTGGCGATTCGTCGCGCGGTGCGAGCGTGTCGGCAGGGTGCTGCTATGCGTGGGTTACCGGGAGGAATATGGCAAGCCCGCCATATCCTTGCTGCAGCCCGGCCTTGGCGCAGCCGGCGCCGTGGCCGGTAGTCCCGTGGTCGGTAGTCCCGTGGCCGGCAGCCCAACGGCCGCCAGCCTTTCAGTCGTGGGTACTGGCCGGATCCTGGGCGCTGGCCGGAAATAGTCAGGCCAAGCGACCAAACAAAAACAGCGCCTTAAGGCGCTGTTCCGGACTTGCCCAGATCACTCTGGAGATTGAATTGGTGGAGCGGAGGAGGATCGAACTCCCGACCTTCGCATTGCGAACGCGACGCTCTCCCAGCTGAGCTACCGCCCCAAATCAAGCAAGAGCGCAACTATACAGGAATTTCCGCGCGCCGTGCAAGCCGGCGCGCAAGATTTTTGGCTCAATCGAACGTCAGCGTGGCCACCACCGGCGCGTGGTCGGACGGCTGTTCGTTGCGGCGCGGCTCCTTGTCGATCACGCAGGCGGTGCAGCGCTTGACCAGCGGCGCCGACAGCAGGATGTGGTCGATGCGCAGGCCGGCATTGCGGCGGAACGCGAATTGGCGGTAATCCCACCACGAAAACGATTTCTCGGGCTGCTCGAACAGGCGGAAGGAGTCGGCCAGACCCAGGTCGATCAGCTCGCGCAGCGCCTGGCGCTCGGGTTCGGAGACCAGCACCTGGCCTTCCCATTTCTCGGGGTTGTGCACGTCCTCGTCGGCCGGCGCGACGTTGTAGTCGCCGAGCACCGCCAGGCGCGGGTACTGCTTGATCTCGTCGGCCAGCCAGGCGCGCATGGCGGCGAACCATTCGAGCTTGTAGGCATACTTGTCGGAACCGACCGATTGGCCATTGGGGCAATAGGCGCAGACCACGCGCACCTCGCCGTCGGCGCTGGGGAAGGTCAGGGCCAGCACGCGCTGCTGCGGGTCTTCGTAGGTGGGCAGGTTGCGCACCATGGACGTGCCCGGCACGCGCGACACGATGGCGACGCCGTTGTAGGTCTTCTGGCCGGCCCAGACGGCGTGGTAACCGGCTTCCTTGAAGGCATCCTCGGGAAACTTGTCGTCGGTCAGCTTCAGTTCCTGGATGCACAGCACGTCGACGGGATTGGCGCCCAGCCAGTCCAGCACTTGCGGCAGGCGCACGTTCAGGGAGTTGACGTTCCAGGTGGCTAATTTCATGGGGGGAATGCAGTTTATCGTTGCGGAAGGTGGGAGGGATTCTCTAGGAAATCTTGGTTTCCGGCTACTGGCCCGGCCACGCTCGTCATGCGTGCCTAGGCCGGATGCTTGGCCTGGACGACGAGACGCACGCCCAATGCCTTGCATACCTTGGCGATGGTGTCAAAGCGCGGGCTCGCGCCGGCGCGCAGGGCCTTGTATAGCGATTCTCGGCCAATGCCAGTCGTCTCGGCAATTTGCGTCATGCCACGAGCGCGCGCGGCAACTCCCAGCGCCTGGGCAAGCTCACTGAAGTCTCCGTCCTCGATCACCTGCGTCAAGTAGGCGGCGATGTCCTTGTCGTCGCGCAGGTAACGCGCGGGGTCGAAGGTGGGCAGTTCGGAAACCTTGATCGTTTTCTTGCTCATGATTGGTCTTCTTCGTCGTTTCTCAGGGCCCGCGCCAATTCCTTGGCCTGTTTGACGTCACGGCTTTGTGTGCCCTTGGTGCCGCCACCCAGCATGACGATCAGCACATTGCCCCGTTCGACGTAATACATGCGCCAGCCGGGGCCAAAGAACTCGCGCATCTCGCTCACGCCCTCTCCGACCGGTTTCACATCGCCCAGCAAACCCCGTGCGGCCTTTTCAAGCCTGCGGATCAGGCGGGCCCGCGTAGTCGGGTCTGTCAGGGTGTCGAACCAAGCGTCGAACTCTGGCAGCGGCTTTATGTGGTACATGGGTAGTGTATTCGATCGGATACTTTTTTGACAAGCGGATCGGCGAAGTGATGCCGGTGCCTGACCTGCACGAGATGCCTGCGGGTAGCGCTCGAATGAGTCGCGTACCACTGGAAGGTGTGGCCAATGCGCGAGCCAAGGCATTGAACCTGCGGGTGACTAATGCCCTGTCGGCAGTCTAGCAACGGAAGCAGTGAGTTTTGGCGAGTCGTCCCTTCTGGGCGTCCGAAACCGTGGGAAGCGTTGACGGGCAGCGCTTCACGCATGGTTCACTCCTTTCTGTAATTTGCGCGAACAGAAGGCGGGTTCCGTTCAAACCGGAAAGCCACCGCATCCGTATAAATTATTATCAATTTGTATAATTTAAAGAACGCCAATATCCGACTTTTATCGGAAGTTCCGCAGTCCTCAAAAGAGAACAAAACAATGGCAGAACAACAGCAGGGCCGGCAGCCTGCGATATCTCAAGCCCCGCGAATATTAGGGTTCTGGCGCGCCGTCGAGGCGTGCGTCCCGCAAAAGGCCGAGAAAGCCAATCCCTCCCACCTCACCGAGCCTGTCTACCGGTTGCGCGCGGACGAGTCCTTGCCCTGGTTCGATCCAAAACACCGGGCCAAACGCATTGCGCCGCGCCTTGCCTGGCGCTACACGCTGCAGGCGGGGCTCTACGAGATCGAGCGGTTTGCGGCATTGCTGGAAGTCAAGGTTGGTTCGCACGAGGATGTATTCGACGAGCGCCGCCCCAGTGGCCAAGGCCGCCTCTTTGACCTGGCTTTCGACGAAGACGGCTATCCTCTGCCACAGAGTTTTGTGCTGTCCCTGGCATGTTGGGCTGCAGGGCAGATCCTGCATTACCCTGACGGCATCGCGGTGCTGGAAGAGGGCGGCAGGATCGTCGCCGCCGGCTTGCCAGAGGCCAATCCCGAGATCCCGAGCCCGAACAGCGGCTATGCGGGCTTCGACATGCTGGTCCGCCGGCTTATGCAGTGGCTCGTCGGCGCCACGGCCGCGGCGCGAGAGAAAAAAGCGCCGCCCACCCGTGCCTGGCTCGATGCGTTGAGCGGGCGCATTGCCGCCCTTTGTCTACTGCCCGAGGGGATGATCTCCTCGACCCACGCCGCCAAATGCGTCCAGGTCAAGAGAGCCGACGCGACGGGAGATCAGGGCACGTCCGATCCCCAGCCGGGCGATGATCTGCTGAATAGTTTCTTTGTGGGCGATCTCAACGCGCTGCGCCGAGCCTGGGTCGATGGCAATGTCGGGAAAGGGCTGGCCGAATATATCCAGGCGGCGGCAAAGGTGGATCCTGCGCGCGTGGATATGCGCGAGGCTCATGGAGTGGCGACTGCCTTCGCGGCGTTGAATCCTCCGGCTTTTCCTGCGGGAAGTTGGCCTTCGGATCATCCGCTTGCGTTCAGCCAGCAACTGGCCGTCAACGAACTGTGGCGCCAGCTCGAAGCCAAGCCTGGAATTTTTGCGATCAATGGACCGCCGGGCACGGGCAAGACCACCTTGCTACGCGATGTGGTGGCGGCGGTTGTCACTGCGCGCGCGGCGCACCTTGCCCGGTTGGGAGGGCAGGCCTTTGCCGGGCGGACGACAAAGAAACTGGGTGAATTCTGGTGCAACTATCGACCGTTGCACGCTGACCTGAGCGGGTTCGCCATCGTTGTGGCCTCGGCCAACAACGGCGCGGTGGAGAACATTTCGCTGGAACTGCCTGGCGTCAAGGCCGTACCCGCCGATGCGGCCGGGCGCAGTGCGCATCCGGATGGTTATTACCAGTGCCTGGCCGGCAACGTCCTGGGCAATGCCGCCTGGGGCCTCCTGGCCGCGCGCATGGGATCGAAGGCCAACCGTGGCGCGTTCATGAACAGCTTCTGGTGGAAGAATCCCCCTGGCGTCCATTCCAGGAAAAATCAGCCGGACGCGCAAGACGATCCCACGCAAGCGGCGCTTCTGGCTCGATGGGACGCCAATCCCTTTGTCGAGGGCGGGGAAGGGCTGCGCTATCACCTGAGCCGGATCATCGACGGCGGACGCAAGCCGGTGATCGGTTGGGCACAGGCCGTGGCCCGGTTCGAACAGGCGCAGGAGGCCGAACGTCAATGCCGAAGCGTCTTGGAGGCGAACGCGAAACTTCCGGAGGCCGTCGCCAAGGCGCGCGCCCAGGCCGAGGAACTAGAGCGTGGCGCGCGAGCTATCGAGGTCGAACTCGCGGCGCGACAGGCCGCGCTGCCGACGCTACGGGAGCGCGTCGACGACCTGCAAGCGCGGATGGCCGGCGCGCTTAAGCAGTGTGCGGCGGCACAAGCTGAATTGGCCAGCCACGATCGGGCCAGGCCTGGATTGCTGATCTGGCTTTCGACCTGGGGACGCTCGCACCGGGATTGGTGGAACAGACGCAGCCAGATCGATGCTCAAGTCAGGCAATCCAGGGCCGATCACGATGCCCTGGCCGCGGAGTGCAAGAAGGCCAAGGCGGCTCATCAGGATGCGGCCGGTGGGGACGAGAAGCTTAGGACAGCCTTGCGGCAAAAGCAGGTCGCTCATCAGGAGGCATTGGACCGGCTTGACGCTGCCAGGCATGCATGTCTGCAGGCAATGCAACGCTTGGGGGCGTACTGGCCGCAATCCAGCGCCGATGACGCCGCCCGCGAATTGTCTTCGCCCTGGTCAACGCCGGCTTGGCGCCGCGCGCGGCAAGATCTGTTTCTGGCCGGATTGGATGTGCATCGCGCTTTCATCGAGTCACATCCCCAGGAGATCATCGACAACCTTGGCTTGGCCTCGAACTGGCTCCAAGGTAAGGGCATGCCTGAAGACATGGCGCGGGTGGCGCTCGGTAGCCTCGCGCTCGTGGTGCCGGTGATTTCCACGACCTTTGCCTCGATTCCTCGCATGTTCCATTCGCTTGGCCGGGAGTCGATCGGCTGGCTTTTGATCGACGAAGCCGGCCAGGCGCTGCCACAACAGGCCGCCGGCGCCATTTGGCGCTCGGCGCGCACCGTCGTGGTGGGCGATCCCAACCAGCTTGAACCCGTGCTGGGCATGCCGGCGGCGGTCGAGGGCGCACTGGCTCGGCACTATGAAGTACCTCGGGATTGGTGGCCCAGCTTCACATCGGCGCAGTGCCTGTCGGATCAGAGCATGTCGATGGGGACCTGGCTGCCTGGCAAGGAGAACGGGAAAGTCTGGGTCGGTTCGCCTCTGCGTGTGCACCGCCGTTGCGATGATCCGATGTTCTCCATCAGCAACGACATTGCTTATGACGGGCTGATGGTTCAAGGGAAATCGCCGTCCGCCCATTCGTGGCCGCATTGCCATTGGATCGACGTACGCGCGCAAACCAGTGTGGGCAATTGGGTACCCGAGGAGGGGGAGGCTGCCAGGAAGTTATTGCGGTCGTTGCAAGCTGAGCACCAGGTCGCGCCCAAGGACATTTTCCTGATCTCGCCGTTCAAGGATGCGGCGACGCAACTGCGCGCGATGGCCCGGATGCTGGGACTCGATCCTGCCAAGACCGGGACGGTGCACACGACCCAGGGCAAGGAGGCCGAAATCGTTATCCTGGTGCTGGGCGGCAACCCGCAGCGCCCGGGGGCCAAGGATTGGGCTGCGCAAAGCCCCAACCTGCTCAATGTGGCGGTCAGCCGGGCCAAGGCCCGGCTGTATGTGATCGGCGATCGTGCCGCTTGGGGCCAACGCCCCTATTTCCGCGTTCTTGACCAGCGCCTTGGTATCGGCAGCGAGCCGCCCTCGCATTAACCACATTCGTCGACGCGACGCGGCCGCATCACCCCTTGACCAGCCCCCCATCCACAATCAAATTCTGCCCCGTCACCGCGCGCGACCACGGGCTGGCGAAAAACAGCACCGCGTCGGCGAACTGTTCCGGCGTGGTCACTTCGCGTAGCGGCGTGCTGGCGGCGATCAGGTCGAACACCGCCGCCGGCGTGGCGGCCGAGGCGTCGGTGGTGCGCAGCAGCCCGCCGGACACCATGTTGACGGTGATGCCGTCCGCGCCCAACTCGTGCGACAGCGTGCGCGTGAACGCCAGCAGCGCGGCCTTGGCCGCGGTGTAGTCGTGGTACGGCACCACCGGGTTCTGGACCAGGTTGGTGCCGACGTTGATGATTCGGCCGCCGCCGGCGGCGCGCATCGACGGCAGCACGGCCTGGGTGGTGTTCAGGGCGGCGCGCACGCTGCCTTCCAGTTGCGCGTTCATGCGCGCCCAGTCGAGCGTGTCGGCGTGGGGGCGGGCGTCGCCGTCGAACTGGAAGGCGGGCAGGGCGTTGTTGACCACGGTGCCGACCGGCCGGCCGAAATGTTCGCTGGCGCGCGCCACCATGGCGGCGACGGCCTCGCCATCGCGCACATCGGCCTGCACGGCCAGCGCGCGGTCCGGGGCGGTGGCGGCCAGTTCGCGCGCCGCGGCGTCGCTGTTCAGATAATTGATGACCACCCGCGCGCCTTCTCGCAGAAAGGCGCGGGCAATGGCCGCGCCCAGGCCGCGGCTGGCGCCGGTGACGATGACGAGTTGCTGGTCCAGGGGGAGGGGAAGGCTGGGCATGGTGGGAATCAGGCGGAAATCAGGCAGTGAATCGGGTCAGGAAAAATGCGGTGGCGCCGGACGGACCGCATGAGCCGCCGCGCGGACGGGGCAGCGCCGGCGCCGCCTCAATGTTCCGAGCCGCTGTTGAGCATGCGGCTGCGGGCTTTTTCGATATGCGCGCGCATGATGTTGCGGGCGCCCTCGGCGTCCTGTTCGCGGATCAGGCGGTAAATCTGGCGGTGTTCGTCGATGGCGGCGCGGGTGCGCTTCCAGGGTTCGCTGTGGACCAGGTGGCGCATCATGTTGACGGCGTGGCTGACGTCGTACTCCAGTGATTTGAGCACCTGGACGAAGCGCTGGTTGCCGGTGGCCGCCGCGATCGCGCGGTGAAAGCCATAGTCGTGATGGTGGGCGATGGCGCCGGCGGCGTCGGCGGCTTCGTAGCCGGCCAGCATGCGGTCCATTTCCAGCAGGTCGTCGTCGGTGCGGCGCAACGCGGCCAGGTAGGCGCATTCCGGTTCGATCACCATGCGCAATTCCAGCCCTTCCAGGATGTGGCCGACGCGGCGCGCCGGGTCGACGGCGGGCATGCCGCCCATCAGGTCGGGCTTGGCGCGCACGTAGCTGCCCGAGCCGCGCACCGACTCGACCAACTGGTCTTCCCGCAGGCGGTCCAGCGCCTGGCGCACCACCGGCCGCGATACCTCGAACAGCGCGGCCAGTTCCAGTTCGGTCGGCAGCTTGGCGCCCGGCGCGATCTTGCCCGTGGCGATGGCGTAGAACAGGCTTTCGTAGACCCGTTCGGCGAAGCGTTCGGCGCGCACGTAGCCCAGGCCCGAGGCCACTTCGGCCAGGACCTCAAGTTCCGGCCGCGGCCGGCTGGCCGCGGTGAGCAGCTTGTCCAGCTGCGGATCGCGCACTTTGCTCATTGACTTGCTCCCATGGCGCGGGCGCCGGGTTTGTTCGGTGTCATGACAAATCTGACCAGGCGTCCCGCCGTGGGACGAACGCCTTATGGTTTTGAAATCCTAGGGATAACCCGAGTTGGACGAAAAATATCCTGAAGCGTGGGACGAAAGCTGTCAATTCAATTGACAAATTGTGGGGCGCTCCCTTACCTTGGATGGATCCGCAGCACCCCCATAACCACACCGCGCGCCACCGACGCCCGGGTGGCGCGATCCGGCTTCGCCGGCCGCGCCAGGAGACCCCCGCATCCGCGCGTTCCGCAATCGGCCAACGGCCGCTACTTTACTCCGCACACCGTGACTCAGAAGAACTTTATCGCCAACCAATGGGTGCCCGCCGCCAGCGGCGAAACCATCCCCGTGCTGAACCCTTCCGATGGCAAGGCGTTCGATGCCATCGCCCGCTCGGGCGAGGCGGATGTGGACCGCGCCGTGGTCGCCGCGCGCGCGGCCTTCGAGGGCGAGTGGGGCCAGATGGCTCCGGCCGCCCGCAGCCGCCTGCTGATGCGCATCGCCTTCGCCTTGCTCGATCGCCAGGAAGAACTGGCACAACTGGAATCGGCCGACGCCGGCAAGCCGATCAAGCAGGCCCGCGCCGACGCGGCCGCCGTGGCGCGCTATTTCGAGTTCTATGCCGGCGCGGTCGACAAGCTGCACGGCGAGACCATTCCCTATACCCCGGGCTTCACCGTGCTGACCGTGCGCGAAGCGCATGGCGTGACCGGCCACATCGTGCCGTGGAACTATCCGCTGCAGATCTTCGGCCGCAGCGTCGGCGCGGCGCTGGCCGCGGGCAACGCCTGCGTGGTCAAGCCGGCCGAGGACGCCTGCCTGTCGCTGCTCAAGGTGGCCGAGATCGCCGCCGAGGTGGGCCTGCCAGCCGGCGCGCTGAACATCTGCACCGGCTACGGCCACGAGGCCGGCGCCGCCTTGTCGGCGCACCCGGGCATCGACCACATCTCGTTCACCGGCTCGCCGCAGACCGGCAAGATGGTGGCGCACGCCGCCGCCGAGAACCACGTGCCGGTGACGCTGGAACTGGGCGGCAAGTCGCCGCAGATCGTGTTCGATGACGCCGACCTGGACGCCGCCATGCCGGTGCTGCTGGCCGCCATCATCCAGAACGCCGGCCAGACCTGCTCGGCCGGCAGCCGCGTGCTGATCCAGCGCGGCGTCTACGAGAAAGTGCTGGCGCGCCTGGGCGAGGCGTTCTCGGCCACCGTCACCGGCCCGGCCGCGCAGGACCTGGACGTCGGCCCGCTGATCAGCGCCCGCCAGCACGACCGCGTGCGCGGCTTCCTGGCCGAGGCCGAAGCCGAGGGCCTGAAGGTCGCCGCGCGCGGCAAGCTCAAGGACGGCGCGCCCGACAGCGGCTTCTACCAGCCGCCGGTGCTGTTCCGCGACGTGCCGCCCAAGAGCCGGCTGGCGCAGGAAGAAGTGTTCGGCCCGGTGCTGGCCGCCATGGTGTTCGACACCGAGGAGGAAGCGCTGGAAATCGCCAACGGCACGCTCTACGGCCTGGTGGCCGGCGTCTGGACCCGCGACGGCGGCCGCCAGTTGCGCCTGGCGCGCAAGCTGCGCGCCGGCCAGGTGTTCGTCAACAACTACGGCGCCGGCGGCGGCGTCGAGCTGCCGTTCGGCGGTTCGCGCCAGTCGGGCTACGGCCGTGAAAAGGGCTTCGAGGCGCTGTACGGCTTCACCACCCTGAAGACCATCGCCATCCGCCACTGATCCGGCGGCGGCCGGGCGTGCCGCCCCGACAGGGGCGGGCGCCCGGTGGCAAAATATCGGTTACCTTTGATGTTTTGCCAGGGGCGCCACGCCCCATATCCAGGATCAGCATGTTCACCGGTATTGTCCAAGGCACCGCGAAGATCGCGAAAATCGCGGACCGCGAAGGCCTGCGCACGTTTACGCTGGCGTTTCCCGACGGCTTCTGCAAGGACCTGACGGTCGGCGCCAGCGTCTCCACCGACGGCGTCTGCCTGACGGTCACCGAAATCCTCGACGCCAACCAGGCCACCTTCGATGTCATGCTGCAAAGCCTGGCCATCACCACGCTGGGCAGCTACCAGGAAGGCGACCGCGCCAACGTCGAGCGCGCCGCCAAGGATGGCGCCGAGATCGGCGGGCATCCGCTCTCCGGCCACGTCGATTTCACCTCGGAAGTGGTGATGGTGAAGTCCTCGGACACCAATCGCCTGATGCGCTTCAGTATCCCCGAGGCCTTTCGCAAGTACGTGTTCCCCAAGGGCTACATCGCCATCAACGGCGCCAGCCTGACCGTGTCCGAGGTCAACCGCGCCGAAGGCTGGTTCGAAGTCTGGCTGATCCCCGAGACCCGCCGCATGACGGTGTTCGAGGACAAGCAGGTGGGCGACCACGTCAACATCGAGATCGAGCGCAGCACCCAGGTGGTGGTGGACACCGTGCGCGAGACGGTCCAGGAAAGCCTGGGCAAGCTGCAGCCGCTGCTGGAAGCCATTCTCAAGGAAAAAGGGCTGACGCTGGAAGATTTCGTCAGCCCGCAGGGCAAGCTCAAGTAGGACGCGGCCGTCCGCGTTCCATCCGCGTTCCGTTCAAGACCAGGCCGCGAATTCAAGCCGCGAATGCCGGCCCCATCGGCTTGATGCGGATGCCCGGTTGCAGCCGGGTCCAGGGCAGGTCGGCGGGATCGGCCTGCATCGGGCCCGGGGCCTTGGCCACCAGCACCTCATGCGCGATGGGCTGGAAGTCGGCGCGGAAGTGCACCGAGCTTTTCACCACCAGGATCGCCATCTCCTCGGGCTGCACGCCGCCGACGCGGAACAGGTTGCGGTCCAGCATCTGCGACTTGGTGGCGCTGACCACCACGCGCACGCCGCCCAGGCGCAGCCCGGCCACGGCCTCCAGGTCCACGTCCATGCCGTTCATCATCGGGCCATCGAAGCGCAGCTTGCCCGGCGACAGCGTCTCGACCACGAATTCGCCCTCGAACGGCGCGTCGCCGGCCACGCCGGACTGGCCGCCCAGGCGCAGCTTCACCTTGCTGCCGATGCCGGCGGCGGTCGCCTGGCGCACGGCCTCGGGATCGTAGAACAGGCCCAGCGCGGCGTTCTGCGCGTCGGCCTCGACCAGCGCGCGCAGCATGCCGGTGGTGTTGGCGTCGCCACCCGCGCCCGGATTGTCCTGGGTGTCGGCGATGACCACGGGGCGCGACGCGCCCGCCGCCAGCGCCTGGGCCCGCTTGACGGCGTCGGCCGGCGCCAGGAAGTCGGGCGACCATTGCGGTTCCAGTTCCAGCACGCGCTGGTACAGCGCCTCGGTCACGCGTTCGACCGCGTCGGCGTCGGTGCCGTAGGCCCACACCACCGGGCCGCATTCGGGAAAGTCGGCCGCGGGAAAGCCCGGCGCGAACGAGATCGAGGCCACGCCCGGCGTCCGCTCCAGGCGTTCCAGTTCTTCGTACACGCCCTGTGACGGCTGCAGCATCGTGCACATGCCGTTGATGGGGATCAGGAACGGCAGCCGGCGTTCGGCGCGCACCCACTTGTCGCCGGCAGCGACGCGCGCGGCCAGCAGGCGCGCGGCGTGCTCGCCGGTCACCGCCATGTCCACGTGCGGGTAGGTGCGGAAGGCGGCCAGGCCGTCGGCCTCGCGCAGCATCCGCGCGGTGACGTTGGCGTGCAGGTCCAGGCTGCCGACCACCGGCACGCCGGGACCGACCAGGGCGCGCACCCGCGCCAGCAGTTCGCCTTCGCCGTCGTCCAGATGCTCGGCCACCATGGCGCCGTGCAGGTCCAGGTAGATGGCGTCGAAGCCGCCGGCGCGCGCCGCCTCGACGATCTCGCCGGCGATGCGTTCGTAGGCGTCGCGGGTGACGTGGGCCGACGGGCTGGCGCCGGCCCAGATCACCGTGCGCACGGTGTGGCCCTGCGCCAGCGCGGCGTTGATGAAGCCGCCGGCGGGGATGTTGACCTCGCGCAGCGCCAGCATGTCCTCGCCGCGCACCATGGCGGGAAAGCCCTCGCCGCGCACGAAGTTCTCATAGGCCGCCTTGGACGGCGCGAAGGTATTGGTCTCGTGCTGGAAGCCAGCCACCAGAATGTGCATGATCGATTCCTTTGAGCGTCAGGCGCGCGCGGGCGCGGATTGGGGAGGACGGTTCACCAGCAGCAGCAGGGCGCCGGCCACCAGCAGGGCGGAGATCGCGTACAGGCCGCCAGCCAGGCTGCCGGTGGATTCCTTGACCCAGCCGATGATGGACGGGCTGAGAAAGCCGCCCAGCAGGCCGATGCTGTTGATCAGCGCGATGCCGCCCGCCGCGGCTTCCCCTTGCAGGTACTGCGACGGAATCGCCCAGAATACCGTGTAGGCGGCCCACATGAAGCCGGTGGCCAGCGTGATGGCCGTCAGGGATAGCGCGAATTGCGTCGGCGCCGCGGTGGCGATGCACAGCGCCACGCCGGCCAGCAGCGCCGGCACCAGCGTGTGCCAGCGGCGTTCGCGCAGGCGGTCGGAACTGCGCGCGAACCCCAGCATGAAGACCGCCGCGGCCACGTACAGGATCGCCGAGTACAGGCCGATCTGCATGGTGTCCTGCACCCCGGCCAGCTTGAGCAGCGTCGGCAGCCAGAAGCTGACGGCGTAGATGCCGCAGATCAGACAGAAGTAGGTCAGCGCCATGCCGTAGATGGCCGGGTCGCGCAGTACCTGGGCGAAGGCGTGCTTCTTGTGCGCGCCGCGGCTGTCCAGGTCGGCGGCCAGCAGCGCCTTCTCCTCGACGCTGAGCCAGCGCGCCTCGGCCGGCTTGTCGTCCAGGTAGCGGAAGGCGATGACGCCCAGCAGCACACAGGGCAGGCCTTCCAGGAGGAACATCCATTGCCAGCCATCCAGCCCATGCGCGCCGGAGAAGGCCGTCATGATCCAGGCGGAGACCGGGCCGCCGACGATGCCGCCGATCGGGCCGGCCAGCATCACCACCGCCATGACGCCGGCCATGCGTGACTGCGAGTACCAGTAGGTCAGGTAGAAGATCATGCCGGGGGCGAAGCCGGCCTCGAACACGCCCAGCATGAAGCGCAGGACGTAGAAGCTCCATTCGCCCTGCACGAACAGCATGGAGGCCGAGGTCAGGCCCCACAGCACCATGATGCGGCTGATGGTGCGGCGCGCGCCGATGCGCGTCAGCAGCAGGTTGCTGGGCACCTCGAACATCACGTAGCCGAGAAAGAAGATGCCGGCGCCCAGGCCGTAGACGGCATCCGAGATGCCGATGTCCTGCTGCATCTGCAGCTTGGCGAAGCCGATGTTGATGCGGTCCAGGTAGGCGAACACATAACAGAGCAGCAGGAACGGCAGCAGCCGCCAGGTGATCTTGCGGTATAGCGGACCCAGGCGCGGATCGGCGCCTGGCGTGGCCTGATGGGGCATTGCGTGTCTCCTCGCGGGCGGGTCTGCGCCCGCCGCGGTGGGTGGGATGGCGGCGGGGCCCGGGCGGGTCCGCGCGGCGTCCATATTGCGAGCACACTGTGTTCGAAACAATGACCTGGGTGATAAATTGTCGTTGCCTTCAGAGCAACGGAAAACAAAAGGGGAAACCATGGCGGAAATCAGCCAGACGCGGCTGAAGTACTTCAACGAGGTCGTGGCCTGTGGCTCGATCCGCGGCGCGGCCGACAAGCTCGGCACCGCGCCCTCGGTCATCAGTCGCCAGATCCAGTTGCTGGAAAAGGAACTGGGTGTGGCGCTGTTCGAGCGCCGCGCGCGCGGACTGACGCCGACCGAGGCCGCCGACATGCTGCTGGAATACCACCGCGCCTGTCGCGCCCAGCAGGAACACCTGAACACGCGCCTGCAGGAACTGCGCGGCATGCGGCGCGGCAACGTCCATCTGATGATCAGCGAGGGCTTCATCGACAGTCTGATGGAGCACGTGGTGGGGCCGTTCTGCATCGAACACCCGCGCATCAACGTCAGCGTCAACGTCGGCTCGGTCAACGAGGTGGTCGAGGCGGTGGCCACGGATGCCGCGCACATCGGCCTGGCCTACAACCCGCCGGTCGATCCGCGGCTGCGCTGCCGCGCCAGCCGCAAGCATCCGGTCTGCCTGCTGGCGGTGCCCGGCCATGCGCTGGCGCGGCGCCGCGCGCCGCTCGCCATCGCCGACATCCTGCCGTATCCATTCGCGCTGATGTCCGCGCCGTATGGCTTGCGCCAGGCGGTCGACCTGCTGGAATTCACGGAACGCATCCACCTGACGCCGAGCCTGACCACCAATTCGCTGCGCGTGCTCAAGCAGTACGCGATCAGCGGCGCCGGGGTGACGCTGATGCCGAACCTGGGCGTGCACCACGAATTGGCCAGCGGCGAACTGGTGGCGCTGCCGATCGCGCATCCGATCCTGAGCGCGCCCGAGTGCCAGATGCTGCTGCGTCTGGGGCGGCCGCTGTCATCGGCCGCCAACGAGGTGGTGCGGCGCATCGAACAGCGCCTGCCGGCATTCGCGGCGCCGTAATGGCGGCATGTGTGCCAAGGGCAGGGGGCAATGCCCGGCCCGGGCTGCGGGTGGATTTCGTTACGGATGGTGGCGCGTGAATATTGAAAGTTCCAGTATTCATGCGCTTTTTCAGCCATTTTTCTGCTGTAGGTCAATAAGCAAGCCATTCTTCTAGTGAAATCGCCATGTAATGGGCTTTTCGGGGTGGTGTCAGCTACAATGGCAGCACTTTCGGAGGTTTCTATGTCGGTAATATCCGATATCAAAATACGCCCCCTGGAGCGCGGCGACCTGCACTTCGTGCACAAGATCAACAATAACGACGTCATCATGCGTTATTGGTTCGAAGAGCCCTACGAGGCCTACGACGAACTGGTCGCCCTCTATGACCGCCACTTGCATGACCAGAACGAGCGGCGCTTCATCATCGAGCACGACACCGGTCAGCCGGCCGGCCTGGTGGAACTGGTGGAAATCGACTACATCCACCGCCGCGCCGAATTCCAGATCATCATCGCGCCCAGCTACCAGGGGCGCGGCTACGCCAAGGCCGCCACCCGCATCGCGGTGGGCTACGCCTTCCGCGTGCTGAACCTGCACAAGGTCTACCTGGTGGTGGACAAGGACAACCGCGCCGCCGTGCACATCTACGAGCGCTGCGGCTTCCAGATCGAAGGGCTGCTCAAGGAAGAGTTCTTTTCCAACGGCGCCTACCGCGACGCCTACCGCATGGCGCTGCTGCAGCACGATCACCTGCGCGAAGTCGGCCCGGGAGCGCCGGACGCGCCGGTGCTGCGCGACTGGCCGCAGGAAGAGCAGACCGGCTGACGCGCGGCGCGATCGGCGTTGCATCCCCGCATGATCGAGGCGGCCGAGGCCGCCTTCCCGCGCAGTGCGCCTAGAACGATCGAACGGCGCGAAAGCGCGACGCCGCGCCGATGTGGAAAAACGCCCCGGCAGGAGATTCCTGCCGGGGCGTTTTGCATCAGGGCGGCGCTTCAGTTCGCCGCCGGGGCGGCCCGCAGCAGCCGCAAGCCGTTGGCCACCACCAGCAGGCTGGCGCCGACGTCGGCGAACACCGCCATCCACAGCGTGGCGTTGCCGGTCATCGCCAGCGCCAGGAACACCACCTTGATGCCGAGCGCCAGCGCGATGTTCTGCACCAGCACGCGGTGGGTGGCGCGCGACAGGCGCAGGAAGGTGCCGATCTTGCGCAGGTCGTCGTCCATCAGCGCCACGTCGGCCGTTTCGATGGCGGTGCCGGTGCCGGCCGCGCCCATGGCGAAGCCGATATCGGCGCGGGCCAGGGCCGGGGCGTCGTTGATGCCGTCGCCGACCATGCCGACCTTGCCGGCGGGCGCCAGCTTGCTTTCGATGGCGGCCAGCTTGTCTTCCGGCAGTTGATCGCCGCGCGCTTCGTCGATGCCGACCTGGCGCGCGATGGCTTGCGCCGTGGGCGTGTTGTCGCCCGTCAGCATCAGGGTGCGCACGCCCAGCGCGTGCAGGTCGGCGATGGCGGCCGCGCTGGTGGGCTTGACCGTGTCGGCCACCGCCGCCAGCGCCAGCACGCGCTGGCCATCGCTGAGCGCGATGGCGCTCTTGCCCTGCTGTTCCAGTTCGTCGAAACGGGCTTCCAGTTTTTCGTCCGACACGCCCAGCTCGCGCATCAGGCGGCGGTTGCCCAACTGGAACAGCACGCCGTCCACCTTGCCGCTGACGCCACGGCCGGGCAGGGCGGTGAAGTCGTCCACGTCCAGCAGGGCCTGGCCGGCGTCGCGCGCGGCGTTGGCCACGGCCAGCGACACCGGGTGGTCCGAGCGCGCCGCCAGGCTGGCGGCAATCCGCGCCGCGGGTTGGCGCGTCAGGTCGGAGACGTCCCAGTCCTGCAGGTCGGTCTGCACCGGCTTGCCATGGGTCAGCGTGCCGGTCTTGTCCAGCGCCAGCCACTTCAGGTTGCGGCCTTCCTCCAGGTACACGCCGCCCTTGACCAGGATGCCGCGGCGCGAGGCCGCCGTCAGGCCGCTGACGATGCTGACCGGCGTGGAGATCACCAGGGCGCAGGGGCAGGCGATGATCAGCAGCGCCAGGGCGCGATAGATCGCGTCGAACCAGGGCTGCGCCCACAGCAGCGGCGGCAGCACCGCCACCAGCACCGCCACGCCCACCACGGCAGGCGTGTAGATGCGCGAGAAACGGTCGATGAAGCGCTGGGTCGGCGCGCGCGCGCCCTGGGCCTGTTCGACCGCATGGATGATGCGCGCCAGCGTGGTGTTGCCCGCCGCCGCGGTGACGCGGTAGTCGAACGAGCCGGCCGCGTTGACGGTGGCCGCATACACCTGATCGCCCTCGGCCTTTTCCACCGGCAGGCTTTCGCCCGTGATGGGGGACTGGTCCACCGCCGAGCGGCCGCTGACGATGAGGCCGTCGGCGGCGATGCGTTCGCCCGGTCGCACCCGCACCACGTCGTCGATCTGCAGTTGCGCCGCCGGCACCGATTGCCAGCCGCCGTCGGCCTGGCGCACGGTGGCGGTTTCGGGCGCCAGGTCCAGCAGGCCGCGGATGGCGTTGCGGGCGCGGTCGAGCGAACGGGCCTCGATCAGTTCAGCCACATTGAACAGGAACATCACCATGGCCGCTTCCGGCCACTGGCCGATCAGCACCGCGCCGGTGACGGCGATGCTCATGAGCGCGTTGATGTTGAGGTTGCCATTGCGCACGGCGATCCAGCCCTTGCGGTAGGTGCTGATGCCGCAGGCCAGGATGGCGGCGACCGCCAGCGCGGCGGTGACGCCCCAGTGCATGCCGGCGAAGTGCGAGGCTTCGGACAGCGCGGCAAGCACGCCGGCGCCGCCGATGGCCCACCAGTTCACGCGCGCGGCGGCCGGGGCCGGCGTGCGCGGCGCGTCGTCGGCCAGCGGTTCGGGCGTCATCCCCAGCGACTTGATGGCCGCGGTGATGCGGTCCAGCGCGCCCTCGGCGTGCACCACCGTCAGGATGCGCTGCATCAGGTTGAAGTCCAGCGCGTGCACGCCGTCGACGCTGTCGAGCTTCTTGCGGATCAGCGTTTCCTCGGTCGGGCAGTCCATCTGGCCGATGCGCAGGCGCGCCAGCAACTGGCCCGGGCCGGCCTGCAGCACGGCCGCGCCGCCGGCGGACATCTGGATGTTGCCGGCATCGTGGCCGCAGCAGGCCGAGGCGCCGTGGTCATGCGTCCGCGCATGGGCATGGCCGTGATCGCGGTCGTGGTCGTGGCTGTGATTGTGATCGTGATCGTGGCCGTGATCGTGATCATGGCCGGCGCCTTCGTGGCGATGGCCGGCGGCCGAGGCGGCCTTGCCTTGCGCGGGGCCGCAGCATGCGCCGGCGTGGTCATGCCCGCCGGACGCAGCCGGGGTCTTGGCGCCGCAGCAGGCGTCCGGTCGTCCGGAAGCGGTGGGATCGGTATGTTTGTTCGTTGCGCAAGACATTCGCGTTGCCTTTTCGTAAGCCATTGACCGTATTCCACACCTTGGAGTTACTATAGGGTCAACCCCCTTTAATCCATCGGATGCGTCCGGGAGGCATGATGCGTATCGGCGAATTGGCCACGGCGGCCGGCACCACGGTCGAAACCGTCAGGTATTACGAAAAGGAAGGGCTGCTGCCCGCCCCGGAACGGGGACTGAACAACTACCGCAGCTACGGCCAGCCCCACCTGGAGCGCCTGCGGCTGATCCGCAACTGCCGCGCGCTGGACATGACGCAGGACGAGATCCGCGCCATCCTGTCGCTGGCCGACAATCACCAGGCAGGATGTGGCCCCATTAATGAACTGTTCGATGAGCACATCTCCCACGTGGACGAGCGCATCGCCGAGCTGACCCAGTTGAAGACGCAATTGACCGATCTCCGCCAGCGCTGCCTGTCGGCGCGGCCCGACGCGGAAGACTGCGGCATCCTGCACGGCCTGTCGGAAATGCAGGTCGAGGAACGCCAGGAACGCCATACCCACCTCGGTTGAATCCGCCAGTCGCCATGCGCCGGGCAGGGGGATAGCCGTCCCCCGCGCGGCCATGGCGTAATATGAGAACCCTTCTCTTTCCCATTTGGGAAACCGCCAGAATCCTGTTACCTGTGCCTGACTCCATGACCCAGACCGCCACCGCCACGCCCCTGCATGCCATCACCTCGCGCCGTTCCGTGAAGTTCCTGCGGGGTCCGGCGCCCAAACCCGCCGAGCTCGAACAGATCCTGCAGGCCGCCATGTCGGCCCCCGACCACGGCGCGCTGCGCCCGTGGCGTTTCGTGGTGATCCAGGGCGAGGCCATCGGCAAGCTGGCCGACGTGGCGCTGGAAGCCGTCAAGCGCAGCGGAGATCCGCGCATGACGCCGGAAAAGGAAAAGTCGGTGCGCGAGTGGATGGCGGGCGTGCCGCTGTTCGTCGCCGTGGCGCAGAAGATCGCCCACGACAACACCAAGATCCCCGAGGCCGAGCAACTGCTGGCCACCGGCTGCGCCACCATGAACATCCTGAACGCCGCCCACATGCTGGGCTATGGCGCGTTCTGGAGCACCGGCATCGGCACCTACGTCGAAGACGTGCAGGCGGCGCTGGGCCTGGATTCGCTCGACTACCGCTTCCTCGGCTTCCTCGCGATCGGCACGCCGGCGTGCGCGGTGCCGCCGGCCAACCGTCCGGACTACCGCGAGTTCGTCACCGAGTGGACCGGTCCGGTCTGAGGCGCGTCGTGGCGCAAAAAAACCGGCTGCTGGCCGGTTTTTTTGCGTGCGTCGCTTACCGTTGCGACGCGATGGGCCGGAAGGCCGCGCGCACGAGTTTCTCCAGGCCCCAGCCCACGGCATAGAAGAGGGCCAGCGTCGGCAGCCCGATCAGCAGGTAGCCGCCGACCCAGGACAGCTCACCGAGCAGCCGGTCCAGGTTCAGTTCGTGCAGCAGCGCAAGCTGCAAGGCCAATGGCAATTGCAGCAGCACGAAGCGGCCCTTGTCGTCGCCGTCGGCGGACAGTGCGCCGGCGATGCAGAGGATGACGATGGCGAGGTAAAGCGCGGCAAACACGATGCCGGTCCAGCTGAACCCTTTCGAGGCAGTCAATCGAGGCACGTCGGTTTCCAGGGGAATCGGAAGCGGCGAGTATAGAGGTCAACCCTGCCGGAGCCGGTGCGCGTGACCGGCGTGGCGGCATCCCCCATCGTCTGCTCACGCTCGAGGCAGCCCGCTGCAATTGGGCTAGATGGGTAAGCGTCTGACATTCTGTGCCGTTCAACCCGTCCTCGTTTTGGGGAAGATGGCTTCGGCGTCTCCGCCCTCCCAGGCCTTGGGGCAGCGCTGTCGGCACGGCGCCCCACCGCGGGCCATACCGGGCGGAAAGGGGTCTGCAATCCTCCGTCTCGCGCGGTGATTGGCGCCGCCGCGCGCGGCGAGCCACGCCCGGCGCGGCCCCTGTCTCGGGGCCGCGCCCTGTGCTACTCTGGCTCCCGGCCGTGCATGTTCATCCCTTTGCACAGGCCGACGATGGCAATGTCCGAGGTCACCCCCCCGGGCAGTGTCTTGGTAAGAAGAATGCGCATGACACGATCAAGCGTGGAGACAATTCATGAGCCAATACGGGCCGCTGAAGTTGCACGTCCCCGAGCCCACCGGGCGTCCGGGTTGCAAGACCGACTTTTCCTACCTGCGCCTGTCGCCGCCCGGCGAGGTGCCCAAACCCCCCATTGATGTCGCCGCGATCGACACCGGCAGCCTGGCCTACAGCCTGGTGCGGGTCATCGACGACGACGGCCGCGCCGTCGGCCCGTGGGCGCCGGAGATCAGCGACGAGCTGTTGCGCCGAGGCATGCGCACCATGCTCAAGACGCGCATCTTCGATGGCCGCATGCTGACCGCCCAGCGCAAGAAGAAGATCTCCTTCTACATGCAGAGCCTGGGCGAAGAGGCCATCGGCTCGGCCCACGCGCTGGCGCTGGAACAGGGCGACATGTGTTTCCCGACCTACCGCCAGCAGAGCATCCTGCTGGCGCGCGACGTGTCGCTGGTGACCATGATGTGCCAGCTCATGTCCAACGAGCGCGATCCGCTCAAGGGGCGCCAGTTGCCGGTCATGTATTCCGACCGCGAGAATGGCTTCTTCACCATCTCGGGCAACTTGGCCACGCAGTTCATCCAGGCGGTGGGCTGGGGCATGGCCTCGGCCATCAAGGGCGACACCCGCATCGCGTCGGGGTGGATCGGCGACGGCGCCACCGCCGAGGCGGACTTCCACACCGCGCTGACCTTTGCCCACGTGTACCGCGCGCCGGTGATCCTGAACGTGGTCAACAACCAGTGGGCCATCTCGACCTTCCAGGCCATCGCCGGGGGCGAGGGCGCCACCTTCGCCGGCCGCGGCGTCGGCTGCGGCATCGCCTCGCTGCGGGTGGACGGCAACGATTTCCTGGCGGTCTACGCCGCCTCGCGCTGGGCCGCCGAACGCGCCCGCCGCAACCTCGGCCCCACCCTGATCGAATGGGTGACCTACCGCGCGGGCCCGCACTCCACCTCCGACGATCCCTCCAAGTACCGTCCCGGCGACGACTGGAGCCACTTCCCGCTGGGCGACCCGATCGAGCGCTTCAAGAAGCACCTGATCCTGCGTGGCATCTGGTCCGACGCCGAGCACGACGCGGTGCGCGCCGAGCTCGACGCCGAGATCCAGGCGGCGCAGAAGGAAGCGGAAAGCTACGGCACCCTGGTGGACGGCCACGTCCCCAGCGCCGCCAGCATCTTTGAAGACGTCTACAAGGACATGCCGGAGCACCTGCGCCGGCAACGTCAGCAGCTCGGAGTGTGAGTCATGGCTATCGATAACAATGTTGGTCCGGCGTCCGCGCCGATGACCATGATCCAGGCTTTGCGCTCGGCCATGGATGTGATGCTGGAGCGTGACGGCAACGTGGTGGTGTTCGGCCAGGACGTGGGCTATTTCGGCGGCGTGTTCCGCTGCACCGAGGGCCTGCAGGCCAAATACGGCAGCTCGCGCGTGTTCGACACGCCGATCTCCGAAGGCGGCATCGTCGGCGTGGCGGTGGGCATGGGCGCCTACGGCCTGCGGCCGGTGTGCGAGATCCAGTTCGCCGACTATTTCTATCCTGCTTCCGACCAGATCGTGTCGGAAGCGGCGCGCCTGCGCTACCGCTCGGTGGGCGAATTCATCGCGCCCATGACCATCCGCATGCCCTGCGGCGGCGGCATCTACGGCGGCCAGACGCACAGCCAGAGCCCCGAGGCCATGTTCACCCAGGTCTGCGGGCTGCGCACGGTGATGCCGTCCAACCCCTACGACGCCAAGGGCCTGCTGATCGCGTCCATCGAAAACGACGATCCGGTCATCTTCCTGGAACCCAAGCGCCTGTACAACGGCCCGTTCGACGGCCACCACGACCGTCCCGTGACGCCGTGGACCGGACGCCCGGGCAGCGTGGTGCCGACCGGCTACTACACCGTGCCGCTGGACACCGCCGCGATCGTGCGGCCGGGCAACGCGCTGACGGTGCTGACCTACGGCACCACGGTGCACGTGTCGCTGACCGCGGCCGAGGAAACCGGCATCGACGCCGAGGTCATCGACCTGCGCAGCCTGTGGCCGCTGGACCTGGAGACCATCGTCAACTCGGTCAGGAAGACCGGTCGCTGCGTCGTGGTGCACGAAGCCACGCGCACCTGCGGCTTCGGCGCCGAACTGATCGCGCTGGTGCAAGAACACTGCTTCCATCACCTCGAAGCGCCCGTCGAGCGCGTGACCGGTTGGGACACTCCCTATCCGCACGCGCAGGAATGGGCGTATTTCCCCGGCCCGCGCCGGGTCGGCGAAGCGTTCAAGCGCGCGATGGAGGTGTGAGATGGGGATTCATGTCATCAAGATGCCCGACATCGGCGAAGGCATTGCCGAGGTCGAACTGGTGGGCTGGCACGTCAAGGTGGGCGACACGGTCGCCGAGGACCAGCCGCTGGCCGACGTCATGACCGACAAGGCCACGGTCGAGATCCCGTCGCCCGTGGTCGGCCGCGTGGTCGCGCTGGGCGGCGAAGTCGGCCAGGTCATGGCCGTGGGCGGCGAACTGATCCGCCTGGAAGTGGAAGGCGAGGGTAACGTCAAGGGCGAGGCGGCGGCGCAGAAACCGCAGGCGGCTGCCGCGCCGGCTCCGGCGGCAAGCGCGGCGGCCGCCGCACCGGCGCCGGCCAAGGCCGACAAGGCCCCGGCCGGCGGCGTTGCCGGCCAGATCGCCGCGTCGCTGCAATCGTCCGCCGCCGCGCCGCAAGCGCCCTCCGCGCCGTCCAGCCGTCCGGCCGCCGCGCGCCAGGCGCCCGCCGCGGCCCGCCAACCCGGCGAAAAGCCGCTGGCCTCGCCGGCGGTGCGCAAGCGCGCCTGGGACCTGGGCATCGAGCTGCGCTACGTGCACGGCAGCGGCCCGGCCGGCCGCGTCATGCACGAGGACCTGGACGCCTACCTGCAAGGGCAGGGCGCGGCCACGACCGCGCGCGGCCCGGCCTACGCCGAGCGCAACGACGAAGAGCAGGTGCCGGTGATCGGCCTGCGTCGCAAGATCGCGCAGAAGATGGCCGAGTCCAAGCGCCGCATTCCGCATTTCAGCTACGTGGAGGAAATCGACGTCACCGAGCTCGAGGACCTGCGCGTCAGCCTGAACGCGAAGTTCGGCGAGTCGCGCGGCAAGCTGACGCTGCTGCCGCTGCTGGCGCGCGCCATGGTGATCGCGCTGCGCGACTTCCCGCAGATCAACGCCCGCTATGACGACGAGGCCGGCCAGGTGACGCGCTATGGCGCCGTGCACATCGGCATCGCCACGCAGAGCGACGGCGGCCTGATGGTGCCGGTGATGCGCCACGCCGAAACCCGCGACCTGTGGTCGATGGCGGCCGAGATCGGCCGGCTGGCGCAGGCGGTGCGCGCCGGCAGCGCCGGACGCGACGAGCTGTCCGGCTCGACCATCACCATCACCAGCCTGGGGCCGCTGGGCGGCATCGTCACCACGCCGGTCATCAACCATCCCGAGGTCGGCATCGTGGGCGTGAACCGCATCGTCGAGCGGCCCGCCTTCCGCAATGGCGCCGTGGTGGCGCGCAAGCTGATGAACCTGTCGTCCTCGTTCGACCACCGCGTGGTCGACGGCATGGACGCGGCCCGCTTCATCCAGGCCGTGCGCGCGCTGCTGGAACAACCCGCGCTGCTTTTCGTGGAGTAAGCATGAGCCAGACTACCAAGACGACAACCCTGCTGGTGATCGGCGGCGGGCCTGGCGGCTATGTGGCCGCGATCCGCGCCGGGCAACTGGGCGTGCCCACCATCCTGGTCGAGGGCGACCGGCTGGGCGGCACCTGCCTGAACATTGGCTGCATTCCGTCCAAGGCGCTGATCCACGCGGCCGAGGAATTCGACAAGGCGCGGCATTACGCCGGCCAGTCGGCGCTGGGCATCTCGGTGTCGGCGCCCGCCATCGACATTGGCCGCACCGTGGCCTGGAAGGACGGCATCGTCGGCAAGCTGACCGGCGGCGTCGGCGCGCTGCTCAAGAAGAACGGCGTGCAGGTGGTGCAGGGCTGGGCCAGCCTGCTGGACGGCAAGACCGTCGAGGTCGAGGGCGCCGACGGCAGCCGCCAGCGCATCCAGTGCGAGCACCTGCTGCTGGCGGCCGGCTCCGAGCCGACGCCGCTGCCGTCGGTGCCGTTCGGCGGCATGGTGGTGTCCTCGACCGAGGCGCTGTCGCCGGCCGACATCCCGAAGAAGCTGGTGGTGGTGGGCGGCGGCTACATCGGCCTGGAGCTGGGCACCGTGTACCGCAAGCTCGGCGCCGAGGTGGCCGTGGTGGAGGCGCAGGACCGCATCCTGCCGACCTACGACGCGGAACTCACCAAGCCCGTCGCCGCCGCGCTGGCCAGGCTGGGCGTCGAGCTGCACCTGGGCCGCAAGGTGCTGGGGCTGAATGGCGCAGGCACGGCGGTGCGGATCCAGGATGCCAGCGGCGCCGAGACCGCGCTGCCGGCCGACCGGGTGCTGATCGCCGTCGGCCGGCGTCCGCGCACGCAGGGCTGGGGCCTGGAAAATCTGCAGCTTGACCGCAAGGGCAACGCACTGCGCATCGACGACCAGTGCCGCACCTCCATGCGCGACGTCTGGGCCATTGGCGACCTCGCCGGCGAGCCGATGCTGGCGCACCGCGCCATGGCGCAGGGCGAGATGGTGGCTGAGCTGGTGGCGGGCAAGCGCCGCCACTTCCAGCCGGCCGCGATCCCGGCGGTGTGCTTCACCGATCCCGAAGTCGTGGTGGCCGGCCTGTCGCCGGCCGAGGCCGAAGCGGCCGGGCTGGACTGCCTGGCGGCGTCGTTCCCGTTCGCCGCCAACGGCCGCGCCATGACGCTGGAGTCCACCGACGGTTTCGTGCGGGTGGTGGCCCGTCGCGACAACCACCTGATCGTGGGCTGGCAGGCGGTGGGGCGGGGCGTGTCGGAACTGTCGACGGCGTTCGGCCAGTCGCTCGAAATGGGCGCGACGCTGGAGGACGTGGCGGGCACGATCCATGCCCATCCGACCCTGGGCGAAGCGGTGCAGGAAGCCGCGCTCAAGGCGCTGGGGCACGCGCTGCACATCTAGAAGCTGTCGCGGCGTATCCGGAGCCGTGGTGGTGGGCATCCTGCCCGCCGCCGCGGCTTTTTCCTGTGCGGGCCCGTTTGCCGGACGGCATGGGTTGCCCGTGATGCGCGCAGGACACGCGGCGCGGACGCGTTCAAGGCAACAGGCCTGGAACGCCCGCGTTCGTGCTCGCTAGCGGCGCGCGTCGATGTAGGGCCGCGCCTGCAGGATGATGATCCTGTCGCCGACCACCGCCCATTCGATGTCCTGGTCGACCTGGCCCAGGCGCTGCTTGACCTGCCGGCCCACGGCGGCCAGCCGCGCCACCAGCGCGTCGTTCAGCACCTGGCGCGCGTCCGCCGCGATCGGCACTTCGCGCACGCCGCCGCCGGCGTCGGCCACCAACTGCGTGTCCTCGGCCGAGCGGCTCAGCACCTGCACCGCCTTGGACCAGCTCGAATACATCACCTGCTCGGCCTGGCGCTTGCCTTCCACCACCTTGATGCCCAGGCCGCGCTTGGCCGAGATGTAGGTCACGTAGCGGCGGCTGGCGTCGAACGGGTCGCGCGTGATCATGACGCCGGAGCTGTCGGACGGCGCCGCCAATTGCACCAGCACGGCCATCACCACCGCGTCCTGGGGGATGCCCGCCGCGCGCCGCGCCTCGTAGGCGTCGAAGTTGTAGACCGAGGCCCACACGGTCTGCACCGCCTTGGCCAGCGCGTCAAGCTGGGTGACGTTGGGCACGGTGGTGTACAGACCGGCGCCGCTGAAGCCGGGCAGGTCCTCGGAATTGGACGAGCTGCGCACGAACACGCCCGCGCCCTTCAGGCGCGATTGCCACAGCGCCTGCCAGGATTCGGCCTGCGCCGGGTCGACGGCGGCCTGCATGATGTCCTGGCGCAGGGCCGCCAGTTCCTTGCGCCGGACTTCGGCGTCGGCCACGAAGTCGGCGCGCTGTTCCAGCGCCGCCACCCGTTGCGCCACGTTCAGCCGCTGCATGAAGGCGGCGTATTGCGCGAACGGGATGCAGAAGCCGTCCGGCACGCTGGCGGCCGGCGGCAATGCGGAGCGGAGCGCGCCCAGGTTGGCGGCCTTGACGCCGCAATGGCGGCTGTCGCGCACCGCCAGGGCATCGAGCGGCTTGAGCGCCTGCACCGTCAGGTCCGGCTTGGGCAGTTGCGCGCGCGGCTTGGGCGGCGTGGCCGGCGGTTGGTTGGCGGGCTTGTCGCTGGGCCGCACCTGGTAGTCGTTGCCGCTGACAGTCAGCGTGACCCACTGGCCGTCGTACTGGCGCAGTGCGGTGGTGGCGTCGCGCACGTAGGCGTTGGGAATGCCCCAGCCCTTGGCCAGCAGGTTGACGTGCGACAGCAGCGTGGACGGGCGCTGCGTGATCAGGCCGGCCACGGGCGGGATGGCGATCGGCACTTCGTCCAGCACCACGATGTCGTCGCGCTTGAGGTCGGGCGTGGCCTCGACCGAGGCGACGATGCGCAGTCGGCCCTGCGCGCTGCCGGGGTTCAGCGGCAGAAACGCCTGTTCGCGCAGCAGCGCTTCCTGGGTCACAAAGGTCAGGCCGGCGGTAGCGGCGGCCTGTTCGTGCAGCGTCGAGTTGGTCTTGAAGCGGACCGGGGCATAGAAGCTTTTGGCGACCACCTCGTCGGCCAGCTTCAGCAGTTCGGGGGTGAGGCGGTCGCCTTCCCAGAATTCATAGGTGTAGCCGGGCAGGTCGCGCTGCCAACTGAGGGTGCCGAACAGCAGGCGGCGGTTGGGATCCTTGTATTGCGCGGTCAGCGCGGCCTTGTCCTTGCCGGGCAGCAGGCGGCGCTCGCGCGCGAAGGTCTCGTGCAGGCCGTAGCGCGGCGTGTCCAGGTAATGGATGCGGTTGCCGCGCTGGCGGTCGATCACGAACAGCACGTGCGGGATTTCCAGCGGCGTGCCGGCGTTGTAGACGCGCGCCAACTGGCGGAACGCGGCTTCGTCGTCGATCCGGGCCATGAAGGCGGGACCGCCGCGGCGCGCGTCCTCGGCCTTGCGCGCCGCGATCTCCTCGGGGGTCAGCGGCCGGGGGGCCCTGAAGGGCTCGATGACGTTGTTTTCGTACGGCGACGGCTTGCGCGCCGTCTGCGCCTTGGCGGCGGGGAGGAGGGCGGCAAGCGCCAGCAGGCAGGCGGTCGTCAGGATGGCCGGACGGGACAGGGGCGACGGAAACCAGGACGCGCGCAGGGCTGGCATGGGGGAGGGGCTGAGTGGAAAAGCGCCCATCATAGCGAACCCCTCCCCGCCGCTCGTGCGAGATCGGAAACGAGGAATGACACGCCGTGACAGGTAATTTGCGTAGCGTGGCCACAAAAGAAAACGGCCCCGGAAATCCGAGGCCGCTTGTTTTCCCGCCAGGGAATCGCCGGCGTGTTACGCCGCCGTTTCCTGCAGCACGCGGCGGGCTTCCTCGGCCACGCGTTCGGGGGCGGTGCCGCCCACGTGCTTGCGCGCGGCGACCGAGCCTTCCAGCGTCAGCACCTGGTGCACGTCGTCGCCGATGGTCGGGTGATAGGCCTTGAGTTCGTCCAGCGACAGGTCGGCCAGGTCGCAGCCGCGCTGTTCGCAGTCGCGCACGGCGTGGGCCACCACTTCGTGGGCATCGCGGAACGGCACGCCGCGCTTGACCAGGTAGTCGGCCAGGTCGGTCGCGGTGGCGAAGCCCTGCAGCGCGGCGGCGCGCATGTTGTCGGCCTTGACCTTGATGCCGGCGGCCATGTCGGCGAAGATCGTCAGCGTGTCGCGCACGGTGTCGACGGTGTCGAACAGGCCTTCCTTGTCTTCCTGGTTGTCCTTGTTGTAGGCCAGGGGCTGGCCTTTCATCAGGGTCAGCAGGGCGACCAGGTTGCCGTTGACGCGGCCGGTCTTGCCCCGCGCCAGTTCGGGCACGTCGGGGTTTTTCTTCTGCGGCATGATCGAGCTGCCGGTGCAGAAGCGGTCGGCCAGGTCGATGAAGCCGACGCGCGGGCTCATCCACAGCACCAGTTCTTCGGACAGGCGCGAGACGTGCGTCATGATCAGCGCGCCGGCGGCGCAGAACTCGATGGCGAAGTCGCGGTCGGAGACGGCGTCGAGCGAATTGCGGCAGACGCCGTCAAAGCCCAGGGTCTTGGCGACGCGTTCGCGGTCGATCGGGAACGAGGTGCCGGCCAGGGCGGCGGCGCCCAGCGGCAGGCGGTTGACGCGGCGGCGGCAGTCGGCCAGGCGCTCGGCGTCGCGGCCGAACATCTCGGCGTAGGCCAGCAGGTGGTGACCGAACGTGACGGGCTGGGCCACCTGCAGGTGGGTGAAGCCCGGCATGATGGTGGCGGCGTTGTCCAGCGCCACCGTGGCCAGCGCGTGGCGCAACTGGCGCAGCAGGTCGATCAGGGTGTCGATTTCGCCGCGCAGCCACAGGCGGATGTCGGTGGCCACCTGGTCGTTGCGCGAACGGCCGGTGTGCAGGCGCTTGCCGGCATCGCCGACCAGCTCGACCAGGCGCTTCTCGATGTTCAGGTGCACGTCTTCGAGGTCGAGCAGCCACTGGAAGCTGCCGGCGTCGATTTCCGACAGGATCTGGGTCATGCCGCGCTGGATGTCGGCCAGGTCCTGGGCGCCGATGATGCCCTGGGCCGCCAGCATGTCGGCGTGCGCCAGCGAACCCTGGATGTCGACGCGCGCCAGGCGCTTGTCGAAGTCCACGGACGCCGTGTAGCGTTTGACGAGTTCGGAAACCGGTTCCGAGAACCGGGCGGACCAGGCCTGCGCCTTGTTGGCGAACTGGTTTTGATCGGGGGAGGGAGTGTTTGCCATGATGGCGGGGATTATAGGGCCTGCCTCGGGCGCCTGACGAATCCGGCGCGACGCTGTTGCGGCTGGAAACGCGCGGCGGCGCGAGTTGTCGGATAATTCAGGGTCATATCCGGCGGTCCACGGCGTTTTTCCATCGCCGAGCCGCCTCAGGATGAAACACGCCCCTCCGGGGGCGGCACGCCCAAGGCGGCGGGGCTTTCCCCGGCGGCTGTCGGCGCCTTCCCACTTAGTCACCTGAAAGAGAGCACACGACCTATGCCCATGGAATGGGAACAGCTGGCCACCGAACTGGATACCTATATGCCGCACCAGCCGTGGGCGCAGACGCTGGTCGGCATCGGCGTGCTGATCCTGACGGCGTTGTTCGTCCAGTGGGTGGTCGCGCGGGTGGTGCTGCTGCTGGCGCACCGGCTGCTGGTGGTCAGCGGCCACGAGGACTGGGACAAGGCGCTGCAGCGCCGTCGCGCCTACCAGAACCTGTGGTACGCGGTGCCGTTCGCGGTGGTGTCGGTGGGCATCGAACTGGTCCCGCACGTCGAGAAGGCGGCCACGCTGGTCGGGCGGCTGGCCCACGCCGGCGCCTGGATCTGCGTGTTCGTGGCGTTTTCCGGGGTGCTGAGCGCCTGGCAGGACACCTATTCGGCCACCACCCGGGCGCAGACCCGCTCGATCAAGGGCTATATCCAGATCAGCAAGCTGATCCTGATGGCGGTGTGCACCGTGTTGGTGCTGTCGATCCTGATCGACCGCTCGCCGCTGTGGATGATCTCCGGCCTGGGTGCGCTGTCGGCGGTGCTGCTGCTGGTGTTCAAGGACACGCTGCTGTCGCTGGTGGCCAGCACCCAGCTCACCAGCAACGACATGCTGCGCATCGGCGACTGGATCGAGATGCCGCAGTCCAACGCCGACGGCTTCGTCAAGGACATCGCCCTGCACACCGTCAAGGTGCAGAACTGGGACAACACCGTCACCACGGTGCCGACCTATAAGCTGTTCTCGGAAAGCTACCGCAACTACCGCCACATGTTCGAGTCGGGCGGCCGGCGCATCAAGCGCACCCTGCGCATCGACGCCAGCAGCGTGCGCTTTCTGACCGATGAGGAAGCCCAGCAGTTGATGCGCTTCCGGCTGCTGCACGACTACCTGCGGGTCAAGACCCAGGACATCGCCCAGGCCAACCAGACCATGGGCGAGCTGGCCAGCGTGCCGGCCAACCGCCGCCGCCTGACCAATATCGGCACCTTCCGCGCCTACGGCCTGGCCTACCTGAAGCAGAACCCCGAGGTGCGCCAGGACATGGCGATGATGGTGCGCATGATGGAACCCACCGCCGATGGCATTCCGGTCGAGGTCTATTGCTTCACCGCCGTCACCGCCTGGGTCGAGTACGAACGCATCCAGGGCGACATCTTCGACCATCTGCTGGCGATCCTGCCGGAACTGGGCCTGCGGCTGTACCAGCAGCCGTCTGGCGCGGACATCGGCGCCATGGGCAGCTACCTGCGCGAGGGCGCCGTCCAGGCGGCGCTGGCGGCCGAAGGCGCGCATCACCGGGCCGATCCGGAGCGCCTGGCGCCGCCGTCCGGCGCATGACGCCGTGAGATAATCGCCAGGTAGGATTCCCGGGGCCTGCAGCAGGCCCGTTTCGTGCAGTTCCGTATCAAGGCGCCCCAGGCGATGGATCCGATGTCGAACCCGTTCTTCAACCTGTATTCCCATGGCTTCGCCCGGGTCGCCGTGGGCGTGCCCGAGTGCAAGGTCGCGGACCCGGCCTTCAACGCCGCGCAGACCATCGCGCTGGCGCAGCAGGCGGCCCAGGGCGGCGCCGTGCTGGTGGCGTTCCCCGAACTCGGCCTGTCCGCCTATACCTGCGACGACCTGTTCCACCAGAAGGCCCTCCTGGACGCCTGCGAGGCGGCGCTGGACCAGGTGGCGCGGGCCACGGCCGAGCTGGATATCGCGGTCATCGTCGGCGCGCCGCTGCGGGTGGCGCACCAACTGTACAACTGCGCCGTGGTCATCGCCGGCGGCCGCATCCTGGGCGTGGTGCCCAAGAGTTTCCTGCCCAACTACAGCGAATTCTACGAAGCGCGCCAGTTCAGCGCGGCCGATTGCGCCGTCGCCACCGAGATCCGCCTGCTGGACCAGACCGTGCCGTTCGGCGCCGAGCTGCTGTTCCAGATGGAAAAGCTGCCGCTGTTCCAGTTCCACGTCGAGATCTGCGAAGACGTCTGGGTGCCGATCCCGCCGTCCTCGTTCGCGGCGCTGGCCGGCGCCACGGTGCTGGTGAACCTGTCGGCCTCGAACATCGTGGTCGGCAAGTCGGCCTACCGCCACCAACTGGTGGCGCAGCAGTCGGCGCGCTGCCTGGCGGCCTACATGTATACCTCGGCCGGCCGCGGCGAGTCGTCCACCGACCTGGCCTGGGACGGCCAGGCGCTGATCTACGAAAACGGCGAACTGCTCGGCGAATCCGAGCGCTTCCTGAACGAATCTCACCTGCTGTTTGCCGACGTCGACCTGGAGCGCCTGTCGCGCGAGCGCATGCACCAGACCACCTTCGGCCAGTCGGCGCGCCGTCACCGCGACGAAGTGCGCAAGTTCCGCCAGGTGCCGGTGCCAGTCGCGGCGCCGCTGGAGGACGCCGAGCTGCCGCTGGAGCGGCGCGTGGCGCGCTTTCCGTACGTGCCGGCCGACCCCCGGCGCCGCGATGAGCGCTGCAAGGAGGTCTACAACATTCAGGTGCAGGCGCTGGCGCAGCGGCTCTCGGCCAGCGGCATGTCCAAGGTGGTCATCGGCATCTCGGGTGGGCTGGATTCGACCCACGCGCTGCTGGTCTGCGCCCAGGCCATGGACACGCTGGGGCTGCCGCGCGCCAACATCCTGGCCGTGACCATGCCGGGTTTCGCCACCAGTACGCGCACGCTGCAGCAGGCGCGCCAGTTGATGGCGGTGGTGGGCTGCACGGCCTCCGAGGTCGACATCCGTCCGAGTTGCCTGCAGATGCTCAAGGATCTCGGCCATCCCTATGCCGCTGGCCAGCCGGTGTACGACATCACCTTCGAGAACGTGCAGGCCGGCGAACGCACCAACCACCTGTTCCGCATCGCCAATTTCAACAACGCCATTGTCATTGGCACCGGCGACCTGAGCGAGCTGGCGCTGGGCTGGTGCACCTATGGCGTGGGCGATCACATGTCGCACTACAGCGTCAACGCCAGCGTGCCCAAGACGCTCATCACGCACCTGGTGCGCTGGGTGGCCGAATCCGGCCGCCTGGGCGAAGCCGGCGCGGCGGTGCTGCTGGACGTGCTGGGCACGGACGTCAGCCCCGAATTGGTGCCGGGTGGCGATGATGGCAAGCCGACGCAGAAGAGCGAAGACACGATCGGGCCCTACGAGCTGCAGGATTTCAACCTGTACTACACCTTGCGCTATGGTTTCGCGCCGACCAAGGTGGCGTTCCTGGCGCTGGCGGCCTGGCGCGACCGCGATGCCGGCGCCTGGCCGGAAGGCGGCCACGTGGCGCGTAACCAATACGACCTGGCGGCGATCAAGCGCAACCTGAAGATCTTCCTGGACCGGTTCTTCCGTCTCAGCCAGTTCAAGCGCACCTGCGTGCCGAACGCGCCCAAGGTGGGCTCGGGCGGGTCGCTGTCGCCGCGCGGCGACTGGCGCGCGCCGAGCGATTCGGAGTCGGCGGTGTGGATGCGCGACGCCGACCGGATTCCCGACCAGACGCCGCCGGCCTGACCGGTCTGCGGGTTTTCCCGGCAGGCGAGGCGCCGGGCTTGGCGGGCCGGGCGCCGGTGGTATTCTCTCAATCATTGTGCCCTGGTCCGATATGTACCCCGGGGCGCCGCAACAGATCGAACAATCAGGACGACCAACGTGAAACAAGTCACCGCCATCATCAAACCCTTCAAGCTCGACGAAGTCCGCGAAGCGCTGGCCGAGGTCGGCGTCAGCGGGCTGACCGTGACCGAAGTGAAGGGGTTCGGGCGCCAGAAAGGGCATACCGAGCTCTACCGCGGGGCCGAATACGTGGTGGATTTCCTGCCGAAGATCCGCGTCGAGGTGGTGCTGCCGGATGACCAGGTCGAGGCGGCGATCGAGGCGGTGGTGAAGGCGGCCCGTACCGGCAAGATCGGGGATGGCAAGATCTTCGTGACGCCGGTGGAGCAGGCGATCCGGATTCGGACGGGGGAGAGCGACGAAGAGGCGCTTTGAATTTGCGCTGGGTTTGCTCGGGTTGACTGTCGGGGGGATCGTTATGGTCTCCCCGAAGTTTTTTGGGGCGGGTGGTTGCGTTCTTGAGGCGCCCGGCGCGCAGGCGCAGCGGGTGCGGGCGCCAACGATTGCGGTCCGGAGCGTTCGCTCCGGACTGCCCCTTCGTCATCTTCGTTGTCGCCTTCGGCGACTGCCTTCAGATTCCCTCGGTCGCATCGACGGCGCCCGCACCCGCTGCGCCTGCGCGCCGGGCTCCCACCTTTGAGAAATGAAGCGCTGCTGCGGCGGCTGCCTGCGTGGGGGGGGGGCGGGGCCCGCCCGGGACGGCCGCGCGGGCGGCCGTCCCGGGCATACGCGGTGGCGGGGCGTGGGGAGGGGGGCGCTTCGCGCAGGGGGCAAGAGAGAGGGGATGGGAGGACGGCGGCTTTTGGGGCGCTGCTATTTCTTTGGTGCACGGGCCTTTCTGCTTGTTTGCGCGCGGCTGCTTCGTTCGCTGCGTTGATGTGCCTGCTGGCGTTCGTGTTTGATCTGTGAGGCCCGCGGGTGGACGCGGGCCTTTTCCTTTTGTGCGTCTAGCGGATCAGTTGATTCATTTCGAGGATCGGCATCATCACGGCCAGCACGATCAGCAGGACGAAGCCGCCCATCAGCAGGATGAGGGCGGGTTCGAGCAGGGCGGTCATGGCCATGGCGCGGCGTTCGAGGTCGCGTGAGAGGTTCTGCGCGCCGCGGTCCAGCAGTTCGGGGAGCTGGCCGGTCTTTTCGCCGCTGGCGATCAGGTGGATGAGGAGCGAGGGGAAGGCTTTCTGCGCGGCCAGCGAGGCTGACAGGGAGGCGCCTTCGCGCACGCGCGCGGCGGCTTCGTCGACGGCGCCGCGCAGGACGTCGTTGCCGAGGGTGCGGCGGGCGGCGTCGAGGGCGGTGAGCAGGGCGACGCCGCTGCCGCAGAGGATGGCCAGGGTGGAGGCGAAGCGGGCGGCGTTGACGCCGAGCACGAAGCGGCCGGCCAGGGGCAGGCGCAGGACGCGGGCGTGCCAGGCGCGGCGGGCGGCGGGCGCGCGCAGGGAGTAACGCCACAGCACGATGGCCAGCGCGATGACGGCGCCGGTGGCCAGGCCCCAGTCGCGCACGTAGTCGGACAGCGCCAGCATGATGCGGGTCAGCACCGGCAGTTGCTGCTTGGCGTGGTTGAAGGCGGATACCACCTGCGGCACGACGTAGCCCAGCAGGAAGATCACGATGATGACGGAGACGCAGGCCACCACGGCGGGATAGATGAACGCCGTCATGACCTTGCTGCGCAGCGTGTTGCGTTCTTCGATGTAGTCCGCCAGTTTCTCCATGACCTGCGCCAGGTCGCCGGATTCCTCGCCGGCGCCGATCAGGGCGCGGTAGATCTCGGGAAAGTCGCGCGGGCGCGAGGCCAGCGCGGCGGACAGGCGATGGCCGGCGCGGACATCGTCGCGCACGCCTTCGAGCGTGGCGGCGATGTGCTTCTTCTCGGCCTGTTCGAGCGTGGCGCCGAGCGCGGCGTCCAGCGGCAGGCGGGCGGCCAGCAGGCTGGCGAGCTGGCGCGTGAGCCAGGCCAGGTCGGCATCGGACAGCCGCGTGCGCAGCGCGGCGCCCAGGCCTTCGACGCGCGCGGCGGGGGTGGTGGACAGGGGCAGCAGGCCGCGGCCGCGCAACTGGTTGCGGGCGCCGCGTTCACTGTCGGCGTCGATCGTGCCGTGCACGATCTTGCCGAGCGCGTCAGTCGCTTCGTAACGGAAGGATGGCATGGTGGGAAGGTGGCTCGGGGTCGCCGCCGATTGGCGGAAAGGCCCGTAAATCAAGGCTTTGCAGCCCGTCACCTTGCCTCTGGATTATGACCGTAGTGTTGCAGTGTCACCCCGTATACTCCGACGCGCTTTCACGTTTTTTCACACGACTTCACGTCTCAGGCACATCTCGTCATGCGTCATCTCGCGCAACTCAGCCTTGCGGTCTTGCTAGCGGCAAGCCAACTCGGACCCGCGGCCAGTCTGGCCCATGCTCAACAGGCGGACAATCGTGTCAGCCTGAACTTCGTGGACACGGACATCCCCGCCGTGCTGCGTGCGCTGTCGCTGTTCACCAAGCGCAATTTCCTGGTGGATCCGCGCGTGAAGGGCAAGCTCACGCTGGTGTCGGACCGACCGGTCGATAGCGGACAGGCGCTGTCGATGTTGACCGGCGCGCTGCGGTTGCAAGGCTTCGCGATCGTCGATGTGGACGGCGTGACCCGCGTGGTGCCGGAGGCCGACGCCAAGCTGCAGGGCAGCGCGGTGGTGGGCGATCCGCGCCCGGCGCCCGCCGCCGGCGGCGCGGGCAAGGCGCCGGTGCCGGTCGCGGACTTCGCGCGCGGCCGCTCGGGCAATAGCGGCGAAATGCTGACGCGGGTGTTCCCGCTGAAGTACGAGAACGCGGCCAACCTGGTGCCGGTGCTGCGCCCGATGGTGCCGCCCAACAACCCGATCAACGCGTATCCCGGCAACAATACGCTGGTGGTGACGGACTATGCCGACAACCTCGACCGCATCGCGGCCGTGATCGCGCGCATCGACGTGCCCAGCTCGATCGATACCGACGTGGTGCCGGTGCGTTCGGGCATCGCCTCCGACATCGCCATCCTGGCGTCGCAATTGCTTGACACGCAGAGCAGCGACCCGACCCAACGCATCGCGGTGGTGGCCGACCCGCGCAGCAACAGCGTGCTGGTCCGCGCCGGCAGTCCGGCGCGCACGCGCCTGGCGCGCGATCTCATCACCAAGCTGGACGCGCAGCAGAACCGCGCCGGCAACCTGCACGTGGTCTACATGCGCAACGCGCAGGCCACCCGTATCGCCGAGGTGCTGGGCGGGCTGCTGGCCGGTCAGGCCAATTCGGCGCCCGGCGCCAACACCGCTGGCGCGGGCGGCAATTCCGGACAGGCCGGCGGCAATCGCCCGTCGCAATCGTCCGGTGGCGGCGCCAATCCCGCTTCGGGCCTGGGCATGTCGTCCAATACGCCAAATGGGTCCGGCAATGGCAAGGGCGGCCTGTCCGGCGACCAGGACCGCATCGCGCGGGATGACTCGGGCAATCAGGCCGTGTCCTACTCCGCCGGCGGCGCGACGATCCAGGCGGATCCGGCCACCAACTCGCTCATCATCGCGGCGCCCGAGCCGCTGTACCGCAGCCTGCGGGAAGTGATCGATCAGCTCGACCAGCGCCGTGCGCAGGTGCTGGTCGAAAGCCTGATCGTCGAGGTCAGCGAGCAGGCGGCGGCCGAATTCGGCATCCAGTGGATGACCGGTGCCGGCAACATCAACAGCGGCGGCACCAGCTTCATCGGCGGCACCAACCTTGGCGGCAGCGGCCTGTCGGGCAAGGGCCCGACCTCGATCGACGCGCTGGGCGGCGGCCTGAGCCTGGGCGTGGTCAAGGGCACGGTTGACGTGCTTGGCAACAAGGTCATCAACCTGGGCGTGCTGGCCCGCGCGATGCAGAACAGTGGCGAAGCCAACATTCTGTCCACGCCGAACCTGCTGACGCTGGACAACCAGTCTGCCAGCATTCTGGTGGGCAAGACGGTGCCTTTCGTGACCGGCCAGTACGTCACTAGCGGCAGCAATGGCAGCTCCAACCCGTTCCAGACCATCCAGCGCGAGGACGTCGGCCTGAAGCTGAACATCCGGCCGCAGATTTCCGAAGGCGGCGCGGTCAAGCTCGACATCTATCAGGAAGTCAGCAGCATCGACGAGAGCAGTTCGTCGGCGACCACCGGCATCGTCACCAACAAGCGCGCCATCGACACCAGCGTGCTGATCGACGATGGCCAGATCATCGTGCTGGGCGGCCTGCTCGAAGACAACGTGACGCTGACCTCCAACAACGTGCCGGGCCTGAGCTCGATTCCGGTGCTGGGCTCGCTGTTCAAGTACGACAGCCGCAAGCGCACCAAGACCAACCTGATGGTGTTCCTGCGGCCCTACGTGGTGCGCGATGCGCGCCAGAGCGCGGGCGTGACGATGGACCGCTACGACTACATGCGCCGCGCCCAGGGCGGCGCGCAACCGGGGGACCACTGGCTGCTGCCGAACATGCAGGCGCCGATGCTGCCGCCGCCCGGGTCGGCGCCGTCGGTGTCCAACAATGCCTATGACATGCGTCCCGACCAATTGGCCGAGACCATGCGGCGTCCGCCGCCCACGACGGTCGAGTCGTTCGCGGTGCGCCAGTACCCGGCGGCGCGCCAGACCAGCGATCCGGCGCAGCCGATCCGCGCCAGCCTGCCGCTGGGAGTGAGCGTGGCGCGCGATCCGTCCTCGCTCTACGGCGAAGCCGAGAGCGCCAGCGCGACGCTGCAGTTCGCCTCGGTCAAGACGCGCGCCGAGGCCGACCGCATCGCCCAGCGGGTGCAGGCCAGCGGGCTGCAGGCCTACGTTCAGACGGGGCCGGGCGGCATGGGCTACGTGGTGCGCAGCCAGGTGTCCAAGGACCCCGGCACGATCTCCACCGCGACGGCGCTGCTCAAGGAACTGGGCTTCAAGGGCGAACTGGTCTCGCATCTATGAGCGCGCATCCCTTGCCCTACGCCTGGGCGCGCGCGCAGCGGGCGGTGCTGTCGCTGCGCGCCGGCCACGCGCAATTGACGGTCAGCCCGCGCACGCCCGAATGGGCGGTGCGCGAGATCCAGCGCTGCCATGGCGACATCGCCGTGGCGCGGGTGGACGACGACGCCCTGGAAACGCTGCTGGCGGCGGCCTACAGCCACGCCGAGGACGCCGCCTCGGTGATGGGCGTGGCCGAGAACGAGATCGACCTGGACCGACTGCTGCAGGACATGCCCGAGGTTGCCGACCTGCTGGATGCGCAGGACGACGCGCCGGTGATCCGCATGATCAACGCGCTGTTCGCGCAGGCGGCGCGCGACGGCGCCAGCGATATCCACATCGAGCCGTTCGAGACCCATTCGGTGGTGCGCTACCGGGTCGACGGCACGCTGCGCGACGTGGTCTCGCCGCGCAAGGCGCTGCACGCGGCGCTGATCTCGCGCATCAAGATCATGGCCCATCTGGACATCGCCGAAAAGCGCCTGCCGCAGGATGGCCGCATCGCGCTGCGGGTAGGCGGCCGGCCGATCGACGTGCGCGTCTCGACCCTGCCCACCGGGCATGGCGAGCGCGCGGTGCTGCGCCTGCTGGACAAGGAAGCCGGCCGCCTGCGGCTGGAGAAGCTGGGCATGGCGCCCGGCGTGCTGCGGCAACTGGACCGGCTGATCCGCCAGCCGCATGGCATCGTGCTGGTGACCGGCCCGACCGGCAGCGGCAAGACCACCACGCTGTACGCCGCGCTGAGCCGGCTGGACGCCTCCACCAGCAACATCCTGACCGTGGAAGACCCGATCGAGTACGACCTGCCCGGCATCAGCCAGACCCAGGTCAACGCCAAGATCGACATGAGCTTCGCGCTGGCGCTGCGCGCCATTCTGCGCCAGGATCCGGACGTCATCATGATCGGGGAAATCCGCGACCTGGAGACCGCGCAGATCGCGGTGCAGGCGTCGCTGACGGGCCACCTGGTGCTGGCCACGCTGCACACCAACGACGCGGTGTCGGCGGTGACGCGCCTGACCGACATGGGGGTGGAGCCGTTCCTGCTGTCCTCGTCGCTGCTGGGGGTGCTGGCCCAGCGGCTGGTGCGCAAGCTGTGCGCAGCCTGCAAGAAGCCGTCGATGCGGGACGGTGCGAGGGTATTCCAGCCGGTGGGCTGCGAAGCCTGCAACCATACCGGCTACGCCGGCCGTTCCGGCATCCATGAACTGTTCACCGTGGATGACGAGGCGCGCCGCCTGATCCACGAAGGCAGCGACGAGCGCGAACTGCGCCGCGCCGCCAGCGCTGCCGGCATGTTCAGCATGCGCGAGGATGGCGCGCGCTGGGTCGAAAGCGGGGAGACCTCGCCGGAAGAGATCCTGCGGGTGACACGCGACGCCTAGCCGGCCACGCCATGGCGGCCGGGCCGTCCCTGCCAGCAGGCGGGGCGGTGCGGGTGTCGCGTGGCATGCAGCGCGCCGCGTGACCGGCGGCGGCCAATGCGCGCATGGCGCGCCCGTCGCGCCCGGCGCGGCGGCGTCACGGGCCGGGCGCGACGGGCGCAGCCGGCGCCGTTGCGCAGCGCGCCGTGAGGCGTTGCAGATCCGCCGTGGACAGCGCGCCGAGCTGTCCGTCGCAGATGTGGGCGGCGCGGGTCGCCACCGTGAATGGCAGGGCGCCGCCCCGGTTGCCGGCGGCGCGCATCAGGGCGAGGACATTGCCGCCCGGACGCAATACCGGCAGAGTGATGTCGTGGCGCCGCGCGAATTCCGTGGCGACGGCCGGTGTATCGGTGCTGACCAGCAGCACGGCCCACGCCGGATGGTCGGCGGCGAAGGCCTGCAGCCGCGGCAGCTCGGCGACGCACGGCGGGCAGTCGCGGCTCCAGAAATTGACCAGGACCGGGCCGTCCAGCGCCGCCAGCCGCACGAAGCGGTCGCCGGCCAGTGTTGGCAGCGAGAAGTCCCAGGCGCGCCCGGCCGGCAGAGGCGACCCCGGCGGCGACTGTGCGCCCGCCATGAGCGGCGCGGCGCACAGTGCCAGGCAGGCGTGCAGCAGCCCGCGGCGCATCAGAAGCTGATCTTGGTGCCGGCGTACAGGTAGCGCCCGCGGCTTGGCCCCCACAACTGCGTCACGTCGATATCGCCCGCGCTGTCGACGAACAGCGGGCTTTCCTTGTCCGACTGCTTGTAGTCGAACACGTTGTCGACACCGGCGTAGAAGGTGAAGTTCTTGTTGATGGCGTATTCGCCGCGCAGGTCGAGCGTGAAGAAACCGGGACTCTTGTCGCGCTTGGGCGTGCCGTCGAGGTTGTAACGGTTCGGGCCGTCCGAGCCGTCGCCGTGGAACTTGCGCAGGTTCATGGGGCCGGTCCAGACCAGCTTGGCGTTCAGGTCGAGGCTGCCGCGGTCGTAGTCGAGGCCGAGGTAAGCCTTGGCGTATGGCCGCGCGAAGATCAGCGAGCCCGCCGGGAAGCGGTAGTTGAAGCCTTCGGCGGCGGCCATGACCGACAGGGCGGGCGTGACCAGGTAGGACAGCGTCACGTCCACGCCTTGCACGATGACGGATTGCCGCGCGCTGCTGAACACCGTGATCGGGTCGCCGTTGGCATCTATCTGGCTCGGGTCGAGCATGGCGAAGTTCTTGATGCGGTTGTAGTTGTAGGAGCCGGTCACCGCCAGCCGGTCGTCGGCGTAGTTGAGCGCATAGCTGGCGTTCAGGGACTCCTCTGGCTTGGTGATCCGCCGGTCGATGCGGATGGTGTTGAGGATGCCGTGCTCCTGCTCGAAGAAGCTGGTGGGCGCGCGGAAGCCCTTGCCGATGCTGAAGCGGCTGGAGAGCTCGGCCGTGTGGTGATAGAGCGCGTTCAGGCGCGGCGAGGTGATGCCGCCGAAGACGTTGTGGCGGTCATAGCGCACGGAGCCATTGATTTCCAGCGCGTCGTCCAGGAAGGCGCGGTAGGCCTGCACGAACAGCGCGGGCGTGCGATAGGCATAGTCGTCGACGCCGCGCACGGCGGTGCCGTCTTCCATGCTGCCGTGGCTTTTCAGGTCTTCGTAGCGGAAGTTGGCGCCGGTGGTGGTCAACCAGCCGGCGATGGGCGTCTGCCAACTGGCTTCGGCGTAATACTGCTTCTGGCGGGCGATGTAGGTGGCCAGCTCGTAAAAGCTGTCCTGCTTGTGCTCTGCCGCGCCGACGGCCAGGCGCAACAGGCTGTCGCCGAAGTGCTTTTCACCGGTGGAGATGAACTGCACGCGATCCGTGAAGATGATCTCGGACATGCCGCCGCGGCCGCCGCGATCGCCGTCCGGGCCCTCGTCGTAGTCAACGATGGTGCCGTCTTCCGGCCTGACCCAGCCGTTGCGGTCGGGCGAGCCGTGTACGCCGCCGCTCCAGTTGAAGGGGTTGCCCGTGGTGCTGTGCTTGATGGCCGAATAATCGGCGCCCAGCGCGCCGCCGCCGCGCTTTTCGTTGACCACGTCGATCCGCCCGCGGACCTTGAAGCCGCCCGCGTCGTCCAGGAAGAAGCCGATGCCGCCCAGCCTGCGGTCGTAGCCGGTGTATTCCGAGATGCCGTTGTGGTCGGCGTCGACCGAGTCGTGCTTGTTGTAGTTGAGCGTGGCGGTGATGGCGCCGCCCTCGAACGGTCGCGCCAGGTAGGCGTCGCCCTGGCGCGAACCGTAGCTGCCGATCTGCGCGCGGGCGCGGTTCTCGGCCTCTGTGGGGCGCTTGGTGACGATGTTGACCGAGCCGGACAGGGCTTCCGGGGCGATCAGGCTGGCGCCTGCGCCGCGCGCGACGTCGATGCGCTCGACGCCGTAGACGCTGACGCTGTCCAGTCCATAGGCCGACGATACCGAGGAGAAGATCGGCACGCCGTCGATCATCATCGTGGTGTAGCGGCCGGGCAGGTTGTTCAACAGCACGTTGCGCACATTGCAGATCGAGCATTCCACCTGCACCGCGATGCCGGGATTCTTGTCGAGCGCTTCGTTGATGTTGGTGGCGCCGGCCTTGGCGATGGCGCGTTCACTGATGGATTCCGTCTTGACCAGTTCGTCGCGCAAGGCGCCGGGCCGCATCGAACCCTGGTTGGAGCGGTCGATGACGGTGATGGCGGGTAGCGTGGCGGTGTTGTCGGCGGCCGATGGGGCCTGGGCCTGGGCGGCGCCGGCGGTGGTCAGGGCCGCCGCCAGGGCGGCTAGCCGGAAACGGGACGGCGTGCGAGAGGAGAAGACGGAAGGCATGGCGGGAGGCATCGGGCGAACGGTTTCCTGGTGCGAACGATCGGGCGGCGGACGCAGCGCGTCCGCGCCGCGGCGCGTTCAGTTGATACAGGAGGGGACCGTGAGGCGGGATGGCATGCCCATGGGATGACGCGGATCTGTCGTGATGCAAAGAATTCAAAACGTTATGGTTTATGAAAATTTGCGTCAACGTCAGCCGGTCTGATAGTGAGCGGTGCGCCGCGGCGAGGGCGTCCGCCAGGGCCGTGACACTGAAACTACTTGCCGGTGCCGAAGACCACCACGTCGTCGCTGCGCCGGCCGAGGGTCGACATCAGGCCGTCGAGCGCGCTGCGCTCGGCCTCGCTGGTCCCGGCCGCGAAGGTCGCCTGGCCCTGAAAACGCACGCCGCGGGCATTGACGCTGCCCTGGCCTGTGACCGCCAGCGGACCGCTCTCGGTGCTGAGCGCCAGCGTGGCGCCGGCCCGGCCGTTGCCGCGCACCCGCAGTACGTAGGTGCCGACCGGGGCCACGGGTGACAAGGCGGTGGCGGCGTCGCGCCAGCGCAGTTCGGCCAGGGGCGCGTCGGGCAGGGCGCCGCCCAGGCGCAGCGTCTGCCAGTCGAGTTCCAGCGTGCCTTCGGGCGCCAGCGTGTTCCAGGGCGCGCCCAGCGCCGGCAACACCGTGGCGGGCAACCGCAGCGATTGTGCCGACAGCGACAGGCCGTCCCAGCCCAGGCCGGCGCGCACCGGTCCACGCAGCCAGGGGTGCGACAGTTCCAGCGTCAGCGATGACCAGCGCCACTGCCAGTGAAGGGCCAGCGGCAGCATGCGGCGCGCGCCGGGCGGGCCGAGCGCCAGCCAGGCGCTGCCGTTCCAGACGGTGCCGGCGGCGTCGGCCAGCGCCACCGGCGCGTCGGCGGGCAAAAAGGCCAGCAGCCAGCGCGCCGGCAGCACGGCGGCCGCGGCCGCGAGGGC
>NZ_CADIJW010000007.1 GCF_902859745.1 Achromobacter dolens
GAGCCGGCCGCTGGCGGCGCGTCCGCCGCCATCCGCCATGCGCTCGCCCTGATCGACGACGCGCCCGCCGCCGCCCTGTCGCTGGCCGACCTGGCCCGCGCCTGCGGCCTGAGCCGCTTCCAGGTGCTGCGCGGCTTCAGCCGCGCCACCGGCATGACGCCGCACGCCTACCAGGTGCAGCGCCGTCTGCTGCTGGCGCGCCGCCTTTTGCGCCTCGGCATGGCGCTGGCCGATGCGGCGGCCAGCGCGGGCTTTGCCGACCAGAGCCACATGACGCGGCTGTTCACGCGCGCCTACGGCGTATCGCCCGGCCGCTACGCGCTGGCCGTCGCCGGCTGAATCCGCGCCGCGCAATTTCGTTCAAGACCGCGGCGGCCGTCAACGCCTACGCTGCGGCCTTCTCCGTCATTGCCGCAGCCTCATGAACCGTACCCTGCAAGGCTATTGCTGCCTGGCCGCCGCGATGGCGCTGGTCGGCAGCACCGTCGTCGCCAGCAAGATCATCGCCGCCGGCCTGGCGCCGTTCAGCGCCACCGCGCTGCGCTTCGCCATGGCGCTGCCCTGTTTCGCCCTGCTGTGGAAGCTGGCCGGCGCGCGCCTGCCGCGCCTGGCCTGGCGCGACTGGCTGCTGCTGGCGGCGCAGGCCATCGCCGGCAGCGTCGGCTACACCACGTTGCTGATCGCCGGCCTGCAACGCACGTCGGCGGTGGATGGCGGCGTGATCCTCGGCACGCTGCCGCTGGTGTCGGCCGGCATTGCCATCGCCCTGCTGGGCGAGCGGCCCGGCAAGGCCACGCTGCTGGCCATCGCGGTGGCGGCGGCGGGCGTCTGGCTGATGACGCGCAGCGGCTGGGCCCAGGATGGCGGCACCCTGGCGGGCAACGCGCTGGTGCTGGGCGCGGTGCTTTGCGAGGGCTTGTTCATCCTCCTGCATAAGCGGCTGCGGGCGCCGGTGCCGCCGCTGGCGCTGTCCACGCTGATGACCGCCATCGGCCTGGCGGTGTGCCTGCCGGCGGCCGTCGCCGAAGCGCCGTGGATGCGGCCGCTGCCCGCGGATGCGCTGCTGGCCGTGGCTTATTACGCGTTGGTCCCGACCGTGGGCGGCTTCGTGCTCTGGTACGCCGGCGCCGAGCGCGTCAGCGGCTCGGAAGCCGCGCTATTCACGGCAATCGCGCCAGTGTCAGCCGTCCTGCTGGCCGCGTTGCTGCTGGGCGAAGCGCTGTCCGCCGGCCAGTTGACCGGCATGGCCTGCGTGCTGGGCGCAGCGCTGGCGCTGGCCCGCGCGCGCTAGCCGCGGCTGAACGCCAGCGCGAATTCGTCGGAGAAGATGTCAGCCAGCGATACCCGCAAGGCGGCGGCCCGCTCCGCGCCGTAGGCGGCCTCGAAACGGCGCTGCGCGTCTTTCCAGAGGCGCTTGGATTCGGCCAGTTTGTCGCGGCCAGCCTCGGTCAGCGCCACGCGACGGCTGCGGCCGTCGCGCTCGTCGCGCGCCATGTGGACGTAGCCATCGCGCTCGAGCGGCTTGAGATTGTGCGCCAGCGCGGAGCGATCCAGCACCATCGCGCGCGCCAGGTCGGTCATGGACGGCGCGCCGGCGCGCGCGATGTGCACCAGGATCGAGTGCTGCGACACTTTCAGGCCGCAGGGCGCGAGCACCGTGTCGTACAACTGCGAGACGCGCCGGGTCGCCTTGCGCAGCGCGGCGCCGTTGCAGACCAGCGGGTCCGGGGGGATGGAGGGGGAATCGACGTCGGACATGATGGCTTCGGACGGCAGGTGAAAAGGGTACGCAACGGCGGGGCGGTCCGGCTGGGCAGCCGCCGCAGGCCGCCCATAACGCTACTGCCCCGCCGGATTCCAGTCTAGCGCAATCTTGATATATATTGGCATATGCACGTAAATTTTGCGGACTTTCCCCTCCGCCCCCCGCCATGCCCGCCTCTCCCGCGCCCCGCCCCGCCAATGCCCGCCTGCAGGCCATGCTGCACGCGCCGATCGCCCCGACGCTGGCCCGGCTGGCGTGGCCCAACATCCTGATGATGCTGGCGCAGTCCGCCACCGGCCTGATCGAGACCTGGTTCCTGGCGCGGCTGGGCACCCCGGTGCTGGCCGGCGTGGCGCTGGTGGTGCCGGTGCTGATGCTGATGCAGAACATGTCGCAGGGCGCCATGGGCGGCGGCATCTCGGCCGCGGTCGCCCGTACCCTGGGCGCCGGGCGGCAGCAGGAAGCCGATCAGTTGGTGCTGCACGCGGTGGTGCTGAATGCGGCGCTGGGCCTGCTGTTCTGCGTGTTGCTGCTGGCCTTCGGACCGCGGTTGTACCGCGCCCTGGGCGCCGAGGGCGCGGCGCTGGAGGCGGCGCTGGCCTATTCCAACATCATCTTCGGCGGCATCGTGCTGATGTGGCTGATGAACGCGTTCGCCAGCGTCATCCGCGGCACCGGCAACATGCTGATGCCGGGCGCGGTGATCTGCGGCGGCGCGCTGCTGCTGGTGCCGCTGTCGCCGTGCCTGATCTTCGGCTGGGGGCCGTTCCCCGCGCTGGGCGTGGCCGGCGGCGGCTGGGCGCTGGTCACCTACTACGCCGTCGGCACGCTGGTGCTGGGCGGCTATTGCCTGAGCGGCCGCAACGCCGCGCGCCTGACCCGCTGCCGCCTGCACCTGAGCCTGATGCGCAACATCCTCAGCGTCGGCGCGCTGGCCACGCTCAACCCGCTGCTCACCAATGGCCTGGTGGCGCTGACGGCGGCGCTGGTGGGCACCTATGCCGGCACCGCCGCAGTGGCCGGCTACGGCATCGCGGTGCGGCTGGAATACCTGATGATGCCGCTGGCGTTCGGCCTGGGCGCGCCGATGGTCGCGATGGTCGGCTCCAACATCGGCGCCGGCCAGCCGGAACGCGCCCTGCGCGTGGCGCTCACGGGCGGCGCGATGGCGTTTGCGCTGGCCGAGGCGCTCGGCCTGGCGGCGGCGCTGTTTCCCGAAGTGTGGCTGCGCCTGTTCGGCGCCGAGGACCACATGCTCGAGGCCGGCAGCGCCTATCTGCGCATCGTCGGTCCGGTGTACGGCTTCTTCGCGCTGGGATTCTCGATGTACTTCGCCTCGCAGGGCGCGGGCCGCCTGAAATGGCCGCTGTGGGCCGGCTTCCTGCGGCTGGCGGTGGGCGCGGGCGTCGGCGGCGCGGCGCTGCACCTGACCGGATCGCTGACGCTGTTCTTCCTGATCGCCGCGGCCGCCATGTGCCTGTATGGCCTGGTCATCCTGACCGCCGTGGCGTCCGGTTCATGGTTCGAGCGGGGACATCTGCGCAAGCCCGGGCTCGCGCAACGCTGAGCGCGCGCGGGACCGCCTCATGCCAAAACGAATCTCGCGCCGGCCCTGTCAGGCCTTAGGCGCGTCGCGCAGCGCGTACGCCACCAACTGCTGCGCATAGGCCGGCAGCTCGCCGCGCACACACAGCACCAGGTCGCGCACGGCCCAGTCGTCGACCAGCGCCACCCGCCGCACGCCGGCCGCGCGGCCGTAGCGCACCGCGGCCACCTTCGGCATGATGGCGATGCCCACGCCCTGCCCCACCATGCGACAGACGGCGTCGAAGCTGCGCAGCCGCACGCGGTACGACAGCGCCTTGCCGCCGCGGCGCGCATGGTGCGCGATGTGCTCCTGCAACGCGCTGCCCTCCACCAGCCCCACGAACTCCTCGTCCGCCACGTCGGCCAGCAGCGCCGTCGCGTGGCCCGCCAGCCGATGGCCTGGCGGCAGCACCAGCGCCAGCGGATCATGGCGAAAGCGCAGCACCCGCAGGCCTTGCAGATCCGTGGAATCGGCCAGCACGCCGATGTCGCAGGTGCCGGCGCGCAGGGCGTCGGCGATTTCGTAGCTGAGGCGCTCTTCCAGGTCGACCGAGACGCGCGGGTGGTCCTTGAGGAATGCGCCCAGCACCTGCGGCAGGTACTCGCTGAGCGCGGTGGTGTTGCACAGCACCCGCACGTGGCCCTTGAGCCCCTGGCCGTAGTGGTCCAGCTCGCCGCGCATGCGGTCCATCTGTGCCAGCACCAGCCGCGCGTGATGCGCCAGCGTGCGACCGGCGGGCGTGGCCTGCACGCCGCGATGCTCGCGCAGCAGCAGCGGCACGCCCAGCGTCTCCTCCATGCCGCGGATGCGTTCGCTGGCGGACGCCAGCGTCATGTGCGAACGACGGGCGCCCGCCGTGATGGAGCCGGCTTCCTGCACATTGAGGAAGAGCCGCAGATCGGTCAGGTCGAAGCGCATGCGAAAAGCGTAGCACGCCAGACTCAGGCTGCTCCATAGGCAGGCTCAGCGAGATCCCGATATGGATTCACCCCCTGCCGCGCGCAGAATCTGGCTGTCGATCATCCATCAAGGGGAATATCCATGACTCCCTCCTTCGCGCGGCGCGTTGCCGCGGTCGGGCCTGCCGCGCTGCTGCTTGCCCTGGCGCTGCATTCCTCAGGCCGGGCCGAAGCCAATAACGGTCTGTCGGCCTATGCCACGCCAGCGCAGAAATACGCCCTGGCTCTGGAAGCGCAGACCCTGGGCGACTATCCCGCCATGCTGACGTGGCTGCGGGCCGCGGCGCGCGAAGGCCATGCGCCGGCGCAGCGCATGCTCGGCATCGCCCTGGTCGGTGGCCCCGCGCTGTATGGCGCCGGCCAGCCCGCCGATCTGTGCGAAGGCCGCCAGTGGCTGCTGCGCGCCGCCAGCCAGGGCGGGGCCGACGACGTCGCCTATGCCCTGTTCGGCCGGCCGCGCGACCCGCTCACCGCGCATTGCGAGGCCGCATGAACCTGCACGAACTGTCCGGCATCGCCACGCCGGCGCTGCTGATGGCGACCGCCGCCGTGTTCGTCCTGGCCGGCGTGGTCAAGGGCGTGGTGGGACTGGGCCTGCCGACCATCTCCATGGCCATGCTGGCGCTGGTGATGGCGCCGGCCCAGGCCGCCGCGCTGCTGATCGTGCCGTCGCTCATCACCAATCTCTGGCAGGCGCGGCCATGGCCGACGCTGACGCGGGTGCTGCGCCGCATCGGCGCGATGCAGCTCGGCGTGTGCGTGGGCACGATCGGCGGCGCGCTGTGGCTGGGCGCGCCGGCCGGCCACTGGGCCAGCGTCTGCCTAGGCGTCGCCCTGGTGGTCTACGCGGCCTGGGGATTGTTCGGCAGGCCGCCCGCGGTGCCGGCCCGCCACGAAGGCACGCTTGGGGCGGCGGTGGGCGTGGTCACCGGCGTCATCACCGCGGCCACCGGCGTCTTCGTGATTCCCGCCGTGCCGTATCTACAGGCGCTGAACCTGGGCAAGGACGGACTGATCCAGGCCATGGGCATTTCTTTCACGGTCTCGACCGTCGCGCTGGCGGCGGGCCTGTGGTTGACCGGCAGCTACAGCCCTGGCGCGGCCGGCGCCTCGGTGTTGATGCTGTTGCCGGCGCTGGCCGGCATGGCATTGGGACAATGGTTGCGCGACCGGCTGTCGCCGCGCGTCTTCAGGCAATGTTTCATGGTGAGCCTGGCGCTGCTGGGCGCCTACCAGGCGGCGCAGGGCCTGACCGGGTAGGCGGCCCCGCTCGCGCTCAGGCCGCCATGCGCCGCTCGTCGACGAAGCCGATCGACACGGACATCTCGCGCCAGCGCGCCAGCTCCTGCTGCACAGACTGGATCTTGCCGCGCGCCTGGTCGAAGGCGTCGCGCCCCAGGAACAGGTGCAGCGGCGCATACTGCGCGTCGGCCGCCTGGATCAGCGCGCGCGCCGCCTTGGCCGGATCGCCGGCGGCGGGATGCCCCGCCGCAGCGGCCTGTCCCGCTTCGGGATGGCCGCCGATCTCCTCCGCCCCCGCCCGCATCGCGCCGGGGTACACCAGCGACACCCGCACGCCGTGCGGCGCGGCTTCCAATGCCAGCGCCTCGGTCAGGCCGCTGACGGCGAACTTGGCGGCGCTGTAGGCGCCCCAGCCGGCGCGGCCGCCATCGAAACCGAGGATCGACGAGATATTGAAGACGTGCCCCGCGCGCTGGGCGCGCAGGCGCGGCATCACCGCGCGCACCACATTCAACACGCCGAAGACGTTGATGTCGAAACTGCCGCGCAACGCCTCGTCGGACAGCGCTTCGAGCGGCCCGGACAGCCCCTGGCCGGCGTGATTGACCACCACGTCGATGCGGCCGAACGCGGCGATGGCGGTGTCGACCGCCCGGCGCACGTTGCCTTCATCGGCCAGATTCACTTCGAGCGGCAGGAAACGGCCCTCGAGCTTGGCGCCCACCGCCTCCATCAATACATCCACGTCGTCCGCCGTCGCCGCGACGTAGCCCCCCTGATCGAGCAGCATCCTGACCAGCGCCAGACCCAGGCCGCCCGCGGCGCCTGTGACAAACCAGATTTTTTCGGTGCTCATGCGATCTCCCTCTGCTTGCAGCCACCGGCAACAGGCCGGTGACCCGCCGTCGTCCATGGATTCACACGGAAACCATGGACCCCGGGCGTGAGAGGGATATTAAGAATCGCGTGGTGGAGCGTACAGGCTCGTTCTTGCGTGAAACCTGCCTATTTCTACAGCCTTGCGTCTCAGCCCAGCGCGCTGCGGTAGTGCTCGCTGTCGAAGCGCGGCGAGGTGTCGGCGGGCGGCGCCTCGGCCGGGGCGGCGGCCGCGGGCGCGGCAGCGGCGTCGACGCCGAAGAGGGAGAGTTCAGCGGTGACCAGTGCAAGCAGGAAATTTGCCATGATGATTCCTTTGATTCAGATGCCCGGACCGGCGGCGGCTGCGCCGGTCTTATAGAAGACATGGGCACCATCGTGCGGGACGCGGCGCCACGCGTCCATTTGGTTTACTCAATCAAGGCCATTGAAACAACGCAAGCCCGCGGCTCAACGCGCGAACCGGCGCCGCTGCCCGGTCTCGCGCACGGCCGCGACCAGGGCCCGCACCGCCGGCTCGGCCGAGCGTGCAAAGGCATAGAAGCGCGCGTTCGGGAGCGGCGGCATGCCGTCCTCGCGCGCCAGGGCGCGCAGGCCCTGGCGCAACTGGCTGCGCGCCACCGGCGCCACCGCGAAGCCGGCCTGCGCCGCGGCCAGGCAACCCGCCATGCTGGCGCTTTCGAACGCCGGCAGCCAGGCGCGCCGCGCCTTGCCCAACGCCGCGATCGCGGCCTCGCGGTAGACGCAGGGATCCGGAAACACCGCCAGCGGCACGCGCTCGCCCGGCTTCCACGGCTTGTCCTCGCTCCAGGCCCACACCAGTTCTTCTTCCCATAACAGTTCGCCGTCATCGTGCACGCGGGCGCAGCGCTTGCCGAACACCACGTCGAGCTTGCCGCGTTCCTGCTGACGCAGCAGGTCGGTCGTGACGCCCACCTTCAACTCGATCGACGCGCCGGGGTGCGCGCGGTGGAACGCCTGCAGCACTTCGGGCAGCCAGGCGCCGGCGAAATCCTCGGACGAACCGATGCGCAACCGTCCCTTCAGGCCGGCGCCGCGCAGGCGGGCGCGGGCCTCGCGCTCGAGATCGACGATGTTGCGCGCGTAGGCGTAGAGGGTCTCGCCCGCCGCGGTCAGCTCGAAGCTGCGGGTGGTGCGTTCCAGCAGCACGGCGCCGGCCGTCGACTCCAGGCGCTTGATGTGGCCGCTGACCGCCGACGGCGTCAACGCCAGGGCATCGGCCGCCAGCGCGAACCCGCCATGGTCGACGACCTCCAGGAACGTGCGCAGCAGGGTCAGGTCCAGCACCGCGCCGACCGGCGCCGCAGGGGTGTCCATGGGCGACTCCTAAATACGTGATTCATTGATAATAACCTCACATTATTCACTAATCGTGATTTCCGGCGCCGCTATCGTAGCCTTTCCCGATACCGCAAGGACGCACGACCATGACCGCCTACGCCACCCTCCGCACCCCCCGGCTGGAAATCGCCTATCTGGAATGGAATCCCGGCGGCGCGCGCGCCGCCGTACTGCTGCACGGCTGGCCCGACAGCCCCGAATGCTGGCGCCCGGTGGCGCAGCGCCTGGCGGCCGAGGGCTACCGCGTGCTGTGCCCGGCGCTGCGCGGCTTCGGCCCGACCCGCTTTCTGGACGCGGCGACGCCGCGCAGCGGCGAGCTGGCCGCGCTGGGCCGCGACGTGCTGGACTTCATCGCCGCGCTCGGCCTGCGCCGGCCGCTGCTGGTCGGCCACGACTGGGGCGCGCGCGCCGCCGCCAACGCCTGCGGCCTGCAACCCGGCGTGGCCTCGCACCTGGCGCTGCTGTCGGTCGGCTACGGCACCAACGATCCCGCGCAGGCCCTGCCGTTGCCGCAGGCGCGCAACTACTGGTACCACTGGTTCATGGCCACGCCGCGCGGCGCGGCGGCCGTGCGCGAGGAGGCTCGCGCCTTCACCCGCTATCTGTGGGACGCCTGGTCGCCGCCCGGCTGGTACCAGCCGGACGAATTCGACGAGGCAGCGCGCGCCTTCGACAATCCCGACTGGCCCGCGGTGGTGCTGCACTCGTACCGCCAGCGCTGGGGCTTCGAGGCCGGCGACCCGGCCTACGCCGAGGACAGCGCGCGGCTCACGCCCGCGCCGACACTGGCGCTGCCCACGCTGGTGCTGCACGGCGGCGCGGACACCTGCAACCTGCCGGCGACGTCCGAAGGCCGCGAGCGCTATTTCACCGGAGGCTATGAACGGCGAGTGCTGGATGGGGTCGGCCATTTTCCGCAACGCGAAGCGCCGCAGGCGGTGGCCGCCGCGCTGCTGAAATTCCACGCGGACTGGCCCGTCGCCGACTGAAGCCCGGGCGCGACGACCGGCAGGAAAACGGGGAATGGCGGATAATCGCGGTATTTCCCGCCGCCCTCGCGGCGGCTTCTTGCGGGCGTTCGCGCCCGGCAGCATTCGGAGTCAGCTATGTATCGCGGCATTGAGGCGATCGAACACTTCATGGTATCCATCGGGCTGACCTGGCAGCCCGGCCGCACCGAGAGCGCCGAACTGCGCGCCAGCTACCGCATTGGCAACACCCGTCCGCTGGGCATCGACCGTACCCTGGTGGAATTCCACTGCGACAACAAGCGTCCCAAGGTCTGGGTGCCCGAGTTCTCGCGCACCAGCTTCCACCAGTGGTTCGAAGTGCCGTTCCAGGAATTCGAATTCACGCCGGGCGGCTCGATGCTGAAGATCAAGGCCGCCGCGCGCGGCAACGCCCCGCCCTACAGCGTGGGCCTGAAGCCGCTCGCCTGAGCGGCCTGCCGCGCCCGGCGCCCGCCGGGCCGCGCTACAACGGTTTGTACATGATGGTCGTGCCATCCAGCCGGTTCGGATCGCGCGCATCGCGGGCAAATCCCGGAATTACCCCCACCGTGCGGTAACCCAGCGAGGTATACAACGGCTCGGCGTTGTCGCCGGTGCGCGTATCCAGCGTGATCAGGCTGCGACCGGCCGCCACGGCCGCGGCCTCCGCGGCCTGCATCAGTTCACGGGCGATGCCGCGGCGGCGGAAATCGGGGTGCACCAGCAGCTTGCGGATCTCGGCGCGATGCGGCTGGTTGGGCGGCGTATCGCAGTCCAGTTGCACCGAGCCGGCCACCCGTCCTTCCCGCATGGCCACCAGCAGCACCAGGCCGCCGCTTTCCAGCGGCGGCAGCACCTTGTCGAGCCAGAACGCGCGCGCCGCCTCGGGGCCAAAGGGCAGCACGAAGCTGACGCTGGCGCCCTCCTGCACGCAGGCGTGCAGCAACTCGCCCAGGCCGGGCAGCAGGGCGTGGGCCTCATCGGCGGTAACAGAGGTCAATGCAAGGGTATCGATGGACATGGCGGACTCAGACGATGAACAACAGGTAGCGGGCGCCGCTGTGCGGCGGGGTATCGAACGCGCTGGCGCCGTAGAGCTGATAGCGCAGGCAGTCGCCCGGCCCGAGCGCATGGGCCTGGCCGTCGACGCGGATGGAGAGCTCGCCTTCCAGCATCACCAGGTGGTGTTCCAGCCCGGCGCGCGGCGACTGTTCGTATTCGATATGGGCGCCGGCCGGCAATTCGCAGGCCAGCACTTCGCCGGCCAGCTTCTGCGACGGCGGCGACACCGAGCGGCGCCGAAAGCCCGTGGCGCCATCGACCCACACGGCCTGCGCCGCGCCCGGCACCAGCGGCGCGAAGTCGTCCTCGACCATGCGCAGCAGGCGCGACATCGTCATGCCATAGGCGCCGCACAGCTTGCCGAGCACGCTGGCGGTGGGGCTGACCTCGGCGTTTTCCAGGCGCGACAGCGTGGCGCGGCTGATGCCGGCGCGCGCGGCGAGCTCGTCCAACGACCAGCCGCGCTCGGCGCGCAGGGCCTTCAGGCGGCCGGCCAGGCGTTGGTCCAGGTCGAAATCGGGAGCGGGTGAATTTTCCATATAAGAGAATTTATCTCAAATATGGAATTCAATCAATCACCGTGTGCGCGCCTGCAACCCGACGCGGCCGCCGGCAATTCGGCACAATACGGCGTATGCACACAGCCCGATTCGTTTCCATGACCGTCCTCTGCCTGGGCATCCTGACGGGCTGCAGCCTGCCGCCCCTGGACTCACGCAGCGCCTCGCAGGCGCTGGCGCCCGACGTGGCCCGCGACACAGCGCTGGGCCGCGCCATCGCGCCCCTGGCGGCGCGGCATCCGGGCAAGTCCGGCATCCATCCCCTGGCGGACGCCCACGACGCCTTCGCCGCGCGCATGATGCTGGTGCGCGCCGCGCAGCGCAGCCTGGACGTGCAGTACTACATCTGGCACGACGACATGACCGGCACCATGCTGCTGGAGGCGCTGCACGCGGCGGCCGACCGAGGCGTGCGCGTGCGGCTGCTGCTGGACGACAATGGCACCTCCGGGCTGGACACGGTGCTGGCGGCGCTGGACGCGCATCCGAACATCGAGGTGCGCCTGTACAACCCGTTCGCGGTGCGTTGGCCCAAGTCCATCGGCTACCTGACCGACTTCCGCCGCCTGAACCGGCGCATGCACAACAAGTCGCTCACCGCCGACAACCAGGCCACCATCGTCGGCGGCCGCAACATCGGCGACGAATACTTCGGCGCCACCAACGGCGTGCTGTTCACCGACCTGGACGTGCTGGCCGTGGGCGCCGTGGTGCCTGACGTCTCAAACGACTTCGACCGCTATTGGGCCAGCCAGTCGGCCTATCCGGTGGCGGGGCTGCTCAAGCCCGCCGGCCCCGATGCGCTGGCCGCGCTGGAACGCAAGGCCAGCGCCGTCGAGCGGTCGCCCGAGGCCGCGGCCTATGCCGAGGCGATGCGCGAGCTGCCGTTCATCCAGCAACTGCTGCGCGGCGAACTGGCGCTGGAGTGGGCCGACACGCGCATGGTCAGCGACGACCCGCGCAAGACGCTGGGCACCGCGCCGCCCGAGGCCATGCTGCCGCACCAGTTGCACGACATCGTCGGCACGCCGACGACCGACCTGGAGCTGGTCTCCCCCTATTTCGTGCCCACCGCCAGCGGCACCGAGGCCTTTGCGCGCATGGCGCAGGGCGGGGTCAAGGTGCGGGTGCTGACCAACGCGCTCGAGGCCACCGACGTGGCCGTGGTGCATTCGGGCTACGCCTCGCGACGCCGGGACCTGCTGGCCGCCGGCGTGGAACTGTTCGAAATGAAGCGTCAGGCGGGCGAAGTCGAGCGCAACAAGAGCATGGGGCCGTTCGGCAGCTCCGGCTCGAGCCTGCACGCCAAGACCTTCGCGGTGGACGGACGCAGCGTGTTCGTCGGCTCATTCAATTTCGATCCGCGCTCGGCTCGCCTGAACACCGAGCTGGGCTTCGTGATCGACAGCCCGACCCTGGCGCGCCACATCGCCGACGCCTTCGAGCGCGACATCCCGCGCAGCGCCTATCGCGTCTGCCTGGACGACAAGGGCAGGCTCTACTGGCTGGAACAGCGCGACGGCCGCACACTCCGACACGACACCGAGCCGGGCACGACCGCCTGGCAGCGCTTTTCGGTGTGGTTCGTATCGCTGCTGCCGGTCGAGTCGCTGCTGTAGGCGGCGGCAACATACGGAGTTCGGCGCCGGCCCGATGGCGCTAGACTGGACACTATCGCTTTTCCTATGCATCGCACCGAATGAGCAAGCTGGACACCCTGGACTGGACCCGCATCGCCGCCGACCTGGACGCGCGCGGCCACGCCGTGGCCGCCGGCCTGCTCACGCCGGCGCAATGCGCGGCGCTGGCCGCCGGCTACGACGACGAACACCGCTACCGCAGCCGCATCGTCATGAGCCGCCACGGGTTCGGTCGCGGCGAATACAAGTATTTCGCCTATCCGCTGCCGCGCCTGCTGCACAACCTGCGCACCGCGCTGTACCCACGCCTGGCCCCCATCGCCAACCGCTGGAACCGGCAGATGGGCATCGCGGTGGATTATCCCGCCGCTCACGCCGATTTCCTGGCCCGCTGCCACCATGCCGGCCAGCGCCGGCCGACGCCGCTGATCCTGCGCTACGGGCCGGGCGACTACAACTGCCTGCACCAGGACCTGTATGGCGAACACGTCTTCCCATTGCAGGTCGCCGTGCTGCTGTCGCGGCCAGGCCTGGACTTCACCGGCGGCGAGTTCGTCATGACCGAGACCGACAGCGGCGGGCAACGCGCCGAAGTGCTGCCGCTGCGCCAGGGCGACGCGCTGGTATTCACCGTCAACCAGCGCCCGGTGGCCGGCGCGCGCGGCTGGCGCCGCGTGGCCATGCGCCACGGCGTCAGCGCGCTGCGCGACGGCCGCCGCCACACGCTCGGCGTGATCTTCCACGACGCGACCTGACATGGGAACCAGCCTGAACCTGTTCAACGACGAGGAAACCGCGCAGACCGGCCGCGAACGCATCGGCGCGCAGTCAGTCGTGCTGCGCGGCTATGCGCTGCCGGCGGCGCGGGCGCTGCTGGCCGGCGTCGACGCGGTGCGCCGGGAAGCGCCCTTTCGCCACATGGTCACGCCCGGCGGCCTGCCCATGTCGGTGGCGCTGACCAACTGCGGCGACTTCGGCTGGACCAGCGACGCGCGCGGCTACCGCTACACCCGCGAGGATCCGCGCACGGGGCTGCCATGGCCGGCGATGCCGGAAGCCTTCGACACGCTGGCGCGCGAGGCCGCGCTGGCGGCGGGCTTTCCCGGCTTCGCGCCCGATGCCTGCCTGGTCAACCGCTACCAGCCCGGTTCGCGCCTGTCGCTGCACCAGGACAAGGACGAGCGCGACTACGACGCCCCCATCGTCTCGGTGTCGCTGGGCATGCCGGCGGTGTTCCTGTTCGGCGGCCACGAGCGCGGCGACAAGGCCGTGCACGTGCCGCTGTTCCATGGAGACGTGGTGGTGTGGGGCGGCGTCGACCGGTTGCGCTATCACGGCGTGCTGCCACTGAAGGACCGCCCGCACCCCACGCTGGGCAGTGTGCGGATCAACTTCACCATCCGCAAGGCAGGCTGAGACGGCTTGCGCCGCGCACCCGCGGAAGCAGCCGGCCGATCGAGGCTGCCGGCCGGCCGCCATGCGGGTTCCCCAGAACTGGCGGCGACCGCGCGACGGCCCTATTATCGGGCACCCTTGCGCCCTTTCTCCAGGTATTCCATGCGCCTCGCCTTAGCCCTGCTGTGTTCGCTGGCCAGCCTGTCCGCCATGGCCGCCGAGCCGCCGACACCGATCGAGAATTCGCTTGGCATGGTGTTCGTGCCATTGCTGGCCGGCACCTTCCAGATGGGCAGCGACGAAACGCCCGAGGCGCTGGCGCGCGACTATCCGCAATACCCGAAAGAGCGCTTCGCCCAACTGTTCGACGAAGCGCCGGTGCACACGGTGCGTATCACCCGGCCCTTCCTGATGGCGCGCACGGAAGTCACCGTGGGTCAGTTCCGGCGCTTCATCGAGGCCTCGGGCTATGTGCCGGAATCGGAAGCGGACGGCACCGGCGGCTATGGCTACAACGCCGCCTACGACCCCGATGCCAGCGAACGCGGCGACGCCTTCGAGGGACGTGACCGCCGCTATTCGTGGCGCAACCCCGGCTTCGCCCAGACCGACGCGCATCCCGTCGTCAATGTAAGCTGGAACGACGCGACCGCCATGGCGCGCTGGCTCAGCCGCGAGGAAGGCCGCGTCTACCGCCTGCCCACCGAGGCCGAATGGGAATACGCGGCCCGCGCCGGCAGCCGCGGCCGCTACCAGAATGGCGACGATCCGGCCGCGCTGCCGGACGTGGCCAACACTTTCGACGCCGACGCGGCGCCGCTGTGGCCGAAATGGCGGGCGTTCGCCGCCGCGCGGCGCGACGGCCATGCCTTCACCGCGCCGGTCGCCAGCTACGCGCCGAACGCGTTCGGACTCCATGACATGCATGGCAATGCCTGGGAATGGGTGTCCGACTGGTATGGCGAGGACTACTATGCGCATTCGCCCCAGGATGACCCGCAGGGCCCCGCCAGCGGCAACGTCAAAGTGCGGCGCGGCGGCTCCTGGCACACCTGGGCGCTGTACGCGCGTTCGGCCTACCGCAACTGGAACACCGTGGAAACGCGCTATCCGCTCGTCGGATTCCGGCTGCTGCGCGAAGCGGATTAATGTAGACCGGTTAGCATAGCCGCAAGCACAACTTTCAAAAGAGTCCCGACATGCATTCGCTGGGCCGTCTCGTCCTGCTCGTCAACGATTACGACACCGCCATCGCCTTCTACCAGGACAAGCTGGGCATGGAGGTGTTCGTGGACATGGCCGTGGGGCAGCAGCGCTACGTGCACCTGCGCCTGCCCGAGCAACCGTCGGTGGGCGTCTGGCTGCTGCAAGCGCAGACCCAGGCCCAGCGCGACCGCGTCGGCGACCAGACCGGCGGCCAGCCGGTGGGCGTGTTCTACACCGACGACGTCGCCCGCGACCATGCCCGTTTCGCCGGGCGCGGCGTGCGCTTCACCCGGGAGCCGGTGGACGACGGCAACGCGGTATACGCGCACTTCATCGACCTGTACGGCAACGAGTTCGTGCTGGTACAGATCCGGCCATAGACAGCCGTGTCCGCCCGCCCCGCCTCCCGCGACTGGATCGTGCGCCGCGCGCCGGACGACCGGTTCGAGCGCATCGAGGCGTATTTCGGCGGCCGCGGCTACGGCCTGCATCGCCACGACACCTACGCCATCGGCTGCACGCTGGCGGGCGTGCAGAGCTTCCACTATCGCCGCGGCCTGCGGCACAGCCTGCCGGGCGGCGTGCTGGTGCTGCATCCCGACGAGGCGCACGACGGCCAGGCCGGCACCGACGCCGGCTTCCACTACCGCATGGCCTACGTGCAGCCCGCGCTGATCCAGCGCATCCTGGGCGGCCGGCCGCTGCCGTTCATTCGCGACGGCATTTCCAGCGACCCGCGGCTTGGCGCGGCCTGCGCCGCGCTGCTGCGCAACGACGAGGGCGACGCCGATCCGTTGCGGGAAGACGATGCGCTCTACGACCTGACGCTGGCGCTGTGCGCCGCGGCCGGGCAAGCGCCCGCCGCCCGCCTTCCCGATTACGCCGCCGGCGAACGCGCTCGTCAGTACATCCACGACACCCACGGCATGGCGATCTCGCTGGACGACCTGGAACGCGCCGCCGGCATCGACCGCTGGCGCCTCTCGCGCGATTTCCGCGCACTGTATGGCGCCAGCCCGTACCGCTATGCGCTGCTGCGCCGGCTCGACCTGGCACGGCGCCTGATCGCCGCGGGGCGGCCGCTGGCCGACGCCGCGGCCGAGGCTGGCTTCAGCGACCAGAGCCACATGACGCGGCGCCATGCCCAGGCGTTCGGCATGACGCCGGCGCAATGGCGCGGCACCCTGCGGCGCTGACGTTCGCCGCACAAACGTACAAGACGGCGAGCGCGCGCGTCGCTACGCTGGGGCCTTCCATTTTCCGCCGAGGAACCCCGAATGTCCGCCATCGCCATCAACCTGGCCCGCAAACTCTCGCTGATCCAGGAACACTGGACGCCCAAGGTCATCGCCGAGATGAACGACTACCAGTTCAAGCTGGTCAAGCTGCACGGCGAATTCGTCTGGCACGCCCATGCCGATACCGACGAGACCTTCATCGTGCTCGAAGGGCGGCTGCGCATCGAACTGCGCGACGGCCACATCGACCTGGGGCCCGGCGAGATGGCCGTGATCCCCAAGGGGGTCGAGCACAAGCCCTGTGCCGAAGACGAGGTGCACGCCATGCTGATCGAGCCGCGCGGCGTGCGCAATACCGGCGACCACGGCGGCGAGCGCAGCGCGCCCAACGACGTCTGGATCTGAGGCCGCCTCAGGGGCGGTCGCGCTCGATCACCCGCTTCTCGTTCTTGCCGGCGATGCGCGCCTCGACCCGCCGCAGCACCGCCAGCACGAACAGCGCCATCGCCGTGCTGGCCACGGCCGTGGCCTCGCGGCCCATGCCGGCGGCCACGCCGATGGCGGCGGTCATCCAGATGCTGGCGGAGGTCGTCAGGCCGCGGATCTCGCGTTCGTCGCTGAGCTTGATGATGGCGCCGGCGCCGAGAAAGCCGATGCCGGCGATGACGCCCTGCAGCACGCGGCTGAGGTCGCCGACCGCCATGCCGTTCTGCAGCGGCACCAGCACGAAGATGGCCGCGCCCAGCGCCACCAGCATGTGAGTGCGCAGGCCGGCGGCCTTGCCGCTGCGTTCGCGCTCGTACCCGAGCAGGCCGCCCAGAATCACCGCCATGCCCAGCCGCAGCACGATGCGGGTGGCTTCGCCGGCATCGGGGATGTCGGCGAATTCGCTGCGCAAGGTGCTCCAGACTTCCAGCCAGATTTCCGCCATCGCCGTCTCCCGCGTCCAGGTATGCGGCGTTCAGCATAGCAGGCTGGCGCTGGCGTCGCGCCGGCCATCCGGTTTACAACGTCATCCTGGTCCGCGCTATGACGGACGCGATCGCGAGGAGCTTGGGATGGATCTGCAACTGGAGGGCAAACGCGTACTGGTGACGGGCGCGTCCAAGGGGATAGGCCTGGCTTGCGCCCTGGCGTTCGCGCGGGAAGGCGCCGAGCCGATCCTGGCGGCGCGCGACGACGCGGCGCTGCGGGCCGCGGCCGCCGCGATCGCCGCGCAGACCGGCCGGCAGGCCCGCACGCTGGCGGTCGATCTGGCGCAGCCGGGCGCGGCTGCGCGCGTGGTGGAACACACCGGCGTCGTCGACATCCTCGTCAACAACGCCGGCGCGGTGCCCGGCGGCGCGCTGGATCAGGTCGATGACGGGCGCTGGCGCGCCGGCTGGGACCTGAAGGTGCATGGCTACATCGACCTGGCGCGTCACTATTACCCGTTGATGCGCACCGCCGGCAACGGCGTCATCGCCAACATCATCGGCATGGCCGGCGCGGCCCCGCGCGCCGACTACATCTGCGGCGCGGCCGCCAACGCCTCTTTGATCGCATTCACGCGCGCCCTGGGCGGCGACGGGCCGCGCCACGGCGTGCGCGTGTTCGGCGTGAATCCGTCGCGCACGCGCACCGACCGCGTGTTGACGCTGGCCAGGCAGCGCGCGCAGGCCCGCTGGGGCGATGAATCGCGCTGGCAGGAAACCCTGCACGACCTGCCCTTCGGCCGCCTGATGGAACCCGGCGAGGTGGCCGACATGGTGGTGTTCGGCGCCTCGCCGCGCGCCGGCTACCTGAGCGGCACGGTGATCGACCTGGACGGCGGCGAGCAGTACGCCGGCCGCTGACCCGTCGGCGTCAGCGCGCCGCGGTCCAGCCGGCCAGCAGGGCCGGCAGTTGCGCCATGTCGGTGAAGACGTGGGCGACGCCGACGTCGCGCAGCGCCTCGGGACCGCTGTGGCCGTTGTCGCCGGGGCTGTAGCCGAACACCGTGGCGCCCGCCGCCACGCCGGCGGTGGCGCCGGTGACGGTGTCTTCGACCACGGCGCAGCGGCGCGGGTCCACGCCCAGCGCGCTGGCGGCGGCCAGGTAGACATCGGGATAGGGCTTGCTGCGCGGCATTTCGTGGCCGCTGAAGACGCGTTCGCTGAAGCAGTCGGCGATGCCGACCTTGGCCAGTTGCAGCTCGACCTTGCGGCGGTCGGCGCCGGAGGCCACTGCGATGCGGCCGTCCAGCGTCCGGTGCAAGGCGCGCACCGCGTCCGGCGCACCGGGGATTTCCAGCAGTTCAAGGTCGAGCGCGGCGTTGCGGCGCTCGCGGAATTGCGCGAACCAGTCGGGCGACAGCGCCACGCCGGTGCGCGCCTGGATGAGGGGCAGTTCGTCGCGCACCGCCTTGCCGGTGAAGATGCGGGTGGCCTCTTCGAAGGTGATCGCCCAGCCCAGTTCGTTGAGCATCTCGGTCAGGACGCGGGCGGTGATCGGCTCGGAATCGACCAGGACGCCATCACAGTCGAACAGCACGGCGTCAAAGGGAAAATCAGTCATTGCGGGCAGCGGGAAAGGGGGCAGGAAAGCCCACAAGCATACTGCACGGCCCATTGCCGGCCAGGGGCGCGCGCCGCGGCCGCAAGCAACGGAGTGCCGGCGGCGGCCCGAGCCGTTATGCTGTCCTTCGCCGGCGTCCCCGCCCCGCGCCGCCCTGCCCCCCGATTCCCGCCTCTCATGACGCCACCCGATACCGCCCCGCCCGCCGCCGGACGCCGGCCCCACAAGACCGTCGCCGCACAGGAAGCCCTGCCGACGCCGGTCCTGTTCGAGCGCGCCGCCCGCCACCTGGCCGCCCTCGACGCCGACTGGGCGCGCCACGTGCAGGCCATCGGCCCCTGCCTGCACGCGCCGCGGCCGGCGCGCGAGCCCTACGAGGCGCTGGTGCGCGCCATTGCCTACCAGCAGTTGCATGCGCGCGCCGGCGACGCCATCCTCGGCCGGCTGCTGGCGCTGTATCCGGGGCAGGCCTTCCCCCAGCCACAGGCGCTGCTGGACACCGACCCAGAGGCCCAGCGCGCCTGCGGCTTTTCGGCGTCCAAACTGGCCACCATCCGCGGCATCGCGCAGGCGGCGCTCGACGGCGTGATCCCGGAGCGCGACGAGGCGCTGGCGATGAGCGACGAAGCCCTGATCGAGCGCCTGGTGGCGCTGCGCGGCGTGGGCCGCTGGACCGTGGAGATGCTGTTGATCTACACGCTCGAGCGCATGGACATCCTGCCAGCGGACGACTATGGCGTGCGCGAAGGCTATCGCCGGCTGAAACGCCTGGACAAGGCGCCATCGCCCGCCCGGATGCGAACCATCGGCGAAGCCTTCAGCCCGTATCGCACGATCGCGGCGTGGTACCTGTGGCGCATGCCCACCGCGCCGGCGGCAATGTCATGAACGCCGCCGGCCATCCGCTGGACCGCTACGACTGGACCGGCATCGTGGGCCAACTGGACGCCGAGGGCTGGGCGCCGCTGCCCGCGCTGTTCAGTCCGCCGCAGGCGCGCGCGCTGGCGCGGGCTTTCGACGACCCGGCGGCCGTCCGCATCACCGGCGAACGCGACGAGCGGCGCGCCCTGCGCCTGCCCGCGCCGCCGCCGCTGCGCGACCTGCCGTGCGCCCTGTATGCGCGGTTGGCACCGCTGGCGCAGTCCTGGGCGCAGCGGCTGGGCCACGACGTCCGCTATCGGCCGGACCTGGACGCCGAGCGAACCGCGCCCGACGGCCCTGCCGTCCTCACCTGCCTGCGCCTGGACGGCTACGAAGCGCTGCAACACGCGCATGACGACAGGGCGTTCCCCATCCGGCTGGTGGCGCTGCTGTCCGATCCCGCCCGCGACTTCAGCGGCGGCGAATTCGTCATGACCGAGCAGCGTCCGCGCCAGCAGTCGCGGCCCCTGGTGCTGCCGCTGGGCCTGGGCGACGCCGCCCTGATCGCCGCGGCCCATCGCCCCATTCGGGGCGCGCGCGGCGACTACCGCGCCACCCTGCGCCACGCTGTCAGCCGGGTGCGCGGCGGCGAACGCCGTGGCCTGGAATCGCCCCTGGACGGCCAAGCGTTCGCCCCCGGATAGCCCGCCCGCCGGCGCATCGAACTGCGCATCCAGATTGCATTTTGCATATTCAATATGCAAAACTAGCAGCCATGGAAAATCCCGCCCCCGCCCTGCGCCACGCCGGCTTCACGCTCGACGGCGCCGCTTATACCCACATCGACATGGCCGGCATGTACGGCCCCGACTACTACCGCCTGCCGGTGGTGCTGCGGTTGCTGCTTGAGAACGCGCTGCGCAACATGCGCGGCGCCGAGCGCGACGCCGCCGTGGCCGCCCTGTTCGCCTGGCTCGGCGACGGCACCAGCGAGGCCGAGATCGCCTTCCAGCCCGGCCGGGTGCTGATGCACGACACCACCAGCACCCCGGCGCTGGTCGACATCGCCGCCATGCGCGACGCGCTGGACGAGGCGGGGGTGGATCCGCGCGCGCTCAATCCGGTGCTGCCGGTGGACGTCTCGGTGGATCACTCGCTGGCGGTGCAGGCCTATGCGCAGCCCGACGCGGCGGCGCGCAACCTGGCCCTGGAACTGCGCCGCAACGCCGAGCGCTACCGCTTCCTGCGCTGGGCCGCCAAAGCGCTGTCGAACGTGCGCATCCATCCGCCCGGCACCGGCATCATGCACACCATCAACCTGGAACAACTGGCGACCGTGGTGTGCAACGACCATGGCGCGCTGCACCCGGACATGATGATCGGCACCGACAGCCACACACCGATGATCAACGGCATTGGCGTGCTTGGCTGGGGCGTGGGCGGCCTGGAAGCGCAGACGGTGATGTTCGGCATGCCGACCATGCTGCGCATCCCGGACGTGATAGGGGTGCGCCTGAGCGGCGCGCTTTCGGCTGGCGTCACCGCCACCGACCTGGCGCTGACCGTGACCCAGCGGCTGCGCGCGATCCAGGCGTCGGGCGAGTTCGTGGAGTTCTTCGGCCCCGGCGTCGCCACGCTGTCGGCGAGCAGCCGTTGCGTGGTCGCCAACATGGCGCCCGAATACGGCGCCACCACCGGCTACTTCCCCATCGACGAGGCCACCCTCGACTACCTGCGCCAGACCGGCCGCGACGCGGCCCACGTCGCGCGCGTCGGCGCCTACGCGGCCAGCGCCGGCCTGGCGCTGGATCCGGCGGCCACGCCGCGCTACACCCGGGTCATCGAGATCGCGCTGGACCAGGTGCGAATGCACGTGGCCGGCCCCACCCGGCCGCAGGACCTGCGCCCTTACGGCGAGACCCGCGCGATCCTCGCCAGCCTGGCCTTCGCGCCCAGGGCGGCCTCGCCGCTGCCGCGCCACGCCGTCGCCATCGCCGCCATTACCAGTTGCACCAACACCTCGGACCCGCGCCTGCTGATCGCCGCCGGACTGCTGGCGCGCAAGGCGCGCCAGGCCGGGCTGACGGCGCCGGCCTGGGTCAAGACCTCGCTCGGTCCCGGCTCGCCCGCCGCCGCCGACTATCTGCAACGCGCCGGCCTGCTCGAGGACCTGGAAGCGGTGGGGTTCGGCATCGTGGGCTATGGCTGCACCACCTGTATCGGCAATTCGGGACCGCTGCCGGAGGCGGTGCGCGCCGGCATGGCCGCCGGCGCCGTCCACCCCGTCGCGGTGCTGTCAGGCAACCGCAACTTCACCGGCCGTATCCACCCCGACCTCGACCTCGGCTTCCTGATGTCGCCGCCGCTGGTCATCGCCTTCGCCCTGGCCGGCGACGCCGAGCGCGATTTCAGCCGCGAGCCCGTGCAGGTGGCGCCGGACGGCCGCGCGGTGTATCTGCATGAGCTGTGGCCGCGCGAGGACGAGATCGACGCGGCGCTGGCGCAGGGCCTGCGCGCCGACGATTTCCAGCGCGCCTTCCGCATCGCCGCCGCCAATCCCGGCTGGCAGGCGCTCGAATCGCCGGACACGCCGCGCTTTCCGTGGGACCCGGCCTCGACCGCGCTGCGGCGTCCGCCGTTCGCCAGCGCCGGCGCCGCCAGCCAACTGGGCCGTTACGCCGCCTATCCACTGCTGGTGCTGGGCGACGACGTCACCACCGACCACCTGTCGCCGGCCAGCGCCATTCCGCCCGACAGCCTGATCGCCGACTTCCTGGTGGCACAGGGCGACGACCGCGATGATCTGAACGTGTTCGCCTCGCGCCGCGGCAACTGGCAGGTGATGATGCGCGCCGCCTTCTACAGCAAGAGCCTGGCAAACCTGCTCAGCCCCGGCGCGCCGGTCGGCCATACGCTGCACGCGCCCAGCGGCGCCATCGAGCCGATCTGGGAAGCCGCCGAGCACTACCGCCGCGACGGCGACGCGGTGGTGCTGCTGGCCGGCGAACGCTTCGGCACCGGCTCCTCGCGCGACTGGGCCGCCAAGGGCCAGCGGCTGCTGGGCATCCGCGCGGTGCTGGCGGTCAGCTTCGAGCGCATCCACCGTTCGAACCTGATCGGCATGGGCATCCTGCCGCTGCGCCTGCCGGCGGGCGTCACGCCGCACCGCCTGGCGATCCAGCCGGGCGACCGCTTCGAGATCGATTGCCCGCCGCAGCGCCTGGCGCCGCGCCAGCCGGTCGCCGTGCGGCTGCTGCGCGCCGACGGCCGCGAACAGGCCTTGCAGGCCACCGCCGCTGTCGAAACGCAACTGGAGCTGCATCTGCTGCGGATGGGCGGCGTGATTCCGGCTATCCTCGCGGATACGCTTGGCGCCGCGAAATCGGCGCCGCCCTACACGGCCCCGCGGGGCTGATTCCCACTTTCCATCCCCCATGAGCGCGCAGACCCACACCGCCAGCAAGATCCTGGAGCTGATCCGGCAGGACCGCCTGACCGAGGGCGCGCACCTGAGCGCGCAAAAGCTGGCCGACCGCCTGCGCCTGTCGCGCTCGCCGGTCAACGACGCGCTCGGCCTGCTGGAAGCGCACGGCATCGTGGCGCGCAAGCCCAACCGCGGCTACTTCCTGCAATTGGACCAGGAGGCATTGGCGCGCACCTGCGCGGACCTGGCGCCGCCCGCCGCCGAGGACATCGTCACGCAAAGCTATTTCCGGCTGGCCGATGAACTGCTGCGCGGCGTGCTGCCGATGCAGTGCAGCGAGGCGCTGCTGCGCGCCCGCTACGCCCTGACACAGGCGCAGACCCAGGCGCTGCTGGCCCGCGTGGCGCAGGAAGGCTGGGCGCAGCGGCGCCCCGGCTATGGCTGGGAGTTCTCGTCGATGATGACCACGCCCGACAGCCTGCTGCAGTCGTACCGCCTGCGCCTGGCGCTGGAGCCGGCCGCGCTGCTCGAGCCCTCCTACCGCATCGACAAGTCCGTATTGGCGCGCTGCCGCGCCGCCGAGCGCCACCTGCTCGACGGCGGCATCGACAGCGACAGCGCCGACCAGTTGCACGAGCGCGGCGTGCGCTTCCACGAGTCGCTGGTGGAGGCCTCGGGCAACCCGTTCTTCATCGACACCATCAAGCGCGTCAACCGCGTGCGGCGGCTGCTGTCGTACCGCTCGATGCAGGACCGCAGCCGCTACCGCCAGCATTGCGAGCAGCACCTGGAAATCCTCGACCTGCTCGAGCGCGAGCGCAACGAAGAGGCCTCGCAGGCGCTGGCCCGCCACCTGCGCAGCACGCTCGACAACCTGGCGCGCATCCGCGGCATCCTGGCGGCCTAGGCGGCCGGGGGATCAAGCCGCTTCGCACGGGCCGCCTGGCGGCCCGCCGCGCGCCCTCAGAAATCCATCGACGCCGACAGCATCAACGTGCGCGGCACGCCCTGCGAGATGGTGCCGTAGGACGCCACGCCCGACCAATAGGCGCGGTTGAACACGTTGACGACATTGGCGCGCAGGGTCACTTCCCTGCCGTCGATGCGCGTGACATAGCGCGCGCCCAGGTCGAACGTGGTCCACGCGGGCACCGACTGCGTGTTGGCCTGATTGACGTATTCCTTGCCGGTGTGGATCACGCCGCCGGTCAGGGTCAGCCCGGCGACCCAGGGCGTATCCCATTCCGCGCCCAGGTTGGCGGTGAAGCGCGGCACGCCCACCGGCTGGTTGCCGCGCATGGCGGGGTTGCCGGTGCGCGTCAGCTCGGCGTCCAGGAAGGTCACGCCGCCCAGCAGGCGCAGGCCGCGCAGCGGCTCGCCCGACAGGTTCAGTTCCAGGCCGCGGTTGCGTTGCTCGCTGTCCGCCGCATACACGCCGCCCGTCAACTGGCCGCTGGGCTTGGTGATCTCGAAAGCGCTCAGGGTCAGCATGGCGCTGTCGAAATCGACCTTCACGCCCACTTCCTTCTGCTTGGACTTGAACGGCTTGAACACCTGGCCGGCGTTGGCGGCGGTGGCCGGCGCCACGTCGCCCTTGCTCAGGCCCTCGATGTAGTTGGCGTAGAACGAGACGTTCCGCCACGGCTTGAGCACCAGGCCAGCCAGCGGCGTGATCGCGCTTTCGTCGTAGCTGAGGGTGCGCGCGCCCGTGACGGCATTGAAGTTGCGCGACTCGACCCGCTGCTGGCGCGCGCCCAGCGTCAACTGGACCCGCTCGTCCAGCACGCTCAGCGTGTCGGCCAGCGCGAAGCCGCTCAGGTCCGAAGACGACACCTTGGGCACGCTGGCGGGCGCGGCGATGTCCTGCCGGGGCCGCGTCACCGGGTGATAGATGTTGGACGACAGCGGCGTGCCGTTCACGCTGGCCTGCGCGTTGCGGTCGCTGTACAACGTGCCCATGAAGGTGATGGCATGGCGCACCGGACCGGTCTCCAGCTTGGCGCGCAGGCCGGCGTTGTAGGTGCTGCGATCGACCTGGAACTTGAAATGGTTGGGGGTCACCCGCGTATCGCCGGCGGCGTTGACGAGGGTTGGCGTCTGGTCGGACAGGCGGTTGATGGTGGTGCTCGAGCCCCCCGCGTCGGCGAACACCGTCAGGCGGTCGCTGATGTCGTACTCGACGCGCAGCAGCGCGGATTCGCCTTCGGACTTCCACCAGCTCCACGGCTGCGTCGCATTGCGGCGGCCGTCCGGCGCGTCCGGCACGCGCAGGCCCGCCGCCACCAGGAACGGACGCGTGGGCGCGTCGATCTTCTCGTTCTGGATCAGCAGGTCGAGCGAGGCGCGCAGCTTCTCGCCCTGGTAGTCCAGCGACAGCGCGCCGATGTCGGTGCGCGAATGCAGGTTGTCCAGCGGCGTGTCGCCCTGCCGATGCAGGCCGTTGACCCGCACGCCCCAGGCGCCGTCGTCGCCGAAGCGGCGGCTCAGGTCGACGCGGCCGCCGAACTGCGACGCCCCCGCGTAATCGGCCGACACCCGCGTCAGGTCCTGCGGCAGCGAACGCTTGGGCACCATATTGATGACGCCGCCCACGCCGCTGTTGGGCGACATGCCGTACAGTAGCGCCGCCGGCCCCTTCAGCACCTCGACCCGCTCGATGTAATCGGTGAACACGTGGTAGTTCGGCGCCACGCCATAGACGCCGTCGAAGGCAATTTCGCCCAGGTTGCCTTCGCCGATCGGAAAGCCGCGGATGTAGAACGAATCGGTCACGCCGCCGATCTGGCCGGTGAAGCGCACCGAGGAATCGACGTTCAGCGCGTCGGCCAGCGTCACCGCCTGGCGGTTGGCCAGCAGGTCCGAGGTGTAGTTGGCGACGCTGAACGGCGTGTCCATCACATCGCGGTTGCCCAGCAGGCCGAGCCGGCCGCCGCGCGCCACCTGGCCGCCCGTGTACGCGGCCGGCAGCGCCGAGGCATGCGCGTCCGCGCCCGTCACCACGACGTTCGGCAGCAGCGTGGTCTCACCCTGCGGCGGCAGCCTGCGCAGCGAATAGGCGCCGCCGCCCTGCTCCGCCAGCGCGTAGCCGGAGCCCGACAGCAGCCGCGCGAAGCCCTCGCGCACCGTGTAGACGCCGTTCAGGCCGTCACTGTGCTGGCCCGCCAGCAGGGCCGGGTCGAAGGACAGCGGCACCCCGGACGCGGCGGCGAAGCGAGCCAGCGTGTCGCCCAGCGGGCCGGCGGGAATCGCATAGGACTTGCCGCTCGCCGCGCTGACGGCATCGGCGGCGCGCGCCGTCGGCGCGGCCGCCGAGGCCAATGCCAGCGCCACGCCCAGGCCTAGGACGCGCACCGCCGCGCGCGAGGACGACGAGGGCGTCCGCGCGCGGCGGACGGACAGGGAACGGGTGTGACGGCTGGCCATGAGGGATCCTTCGTGGGCGGGGCATCGCGGTCGCGCCGCGACGATTCACCCGGTACACCGGACGAAGGCGAAAAAAGTGTCAGGGACTCGGCGATTATTTTGTAACGGCCGCGCAGGTTCAGCGCGCCGCCACGGTGACCCAGTACGGCGTGATGCGCTGGATCCGCACCGGCAGCGTCTGCTCCAGCAGGCGCAGGCCGGCGTCGGTATCGTTCACGGGGAAGGCGCCCGACACGCGCAGCTCGGCCACCGCCGGATCGCAGCGCAGGAAGCCACGGCGGTAGCGCGCCAGTTCCGCCACCAGGTCGGCCAGGCGCCAGTTGCGCGCGGCCAGCATGCCGTCCTCCCAGGACGCCAGCGCGGCGTCGGCGGCCGACTCGGGTTCGATCCGCTGCGCGTCGAACACGGTCTGCTGCCCGGCCTGCAGCACGCGCCGCGCGTCGCTGGCGGCCGGCCGGATCGCCACCGCGCCGTCGAACACGGCGACGCGGATGCCGTTGCCCTCGTCCCGCACCATGAAGCGCGTGCCCAGCGCCTGCACCGAGCCCTGCGCGGTCCGCACGATGAACGGCCGATGGACCGGCGCCGGGTCCTTGCCGGTGGTCAGCAGGATCTCGCCCGCGCGCAGCCAGATCACGCGCTGCTCGGCGGTGTACTGGATATCCACGGCGCTGGCGGTGTTCAGCAGCAGGCGGGTGCCATCGGCCAGTTGCATGCGGCGCTGCTCGCCGGCGGCGGTGCGCGCGTCGGCGCTCCATTCGCGCCACGGCAGTTCGCGCCAGGCCAGCCAGGCGGCCGGTCCCAATAGTGCCAGGCCCGCCACGGTGCGCAGCGCCTGGCGCCGTCCGGGCCGCTCCAGGCGCCGCAACGTGCGCGCCCCCAGCTCGGGCGGCACCTGTCCGAAGCTGCGCAGCATGTCCTCCAAGCGGGCCCAGGCGGCGGCATGCGCGGCGCTGCGGCCGCGCCAGCGCTCGAAGGCGGCGCGGTCCGCGGCCGACAGGGTTTCCGACTGGAAGCGCACCAGCCAGCCGGCGGCCTCTTCCAGGACCGCCGTATCGGAGGTGGCGCTCACGCGGCGCCCCCCTGGTAGGCGATGAGGCAGGCCGTCAGCGCTTTCTGCATGTGGCGCTTGACCGTGGCCAGGGACGCGCGCTGCGCGCGGGCGATCTCGGCATAGGTCACGCCGTCGAATTGCGAGGCCAGGAAGATGGCGCGGGTTTTGGCGGGCAGCGTGCGCAAGGTCGCGTCGATGGCGTACAGCGTTTCCAGGATCAGCGCCCGCACTTCCGGCGACGGCACCTCGCGCGGCGGCAACTGCGCGGCCGCGCATTGGTAGGCGTCTTCCAGCGCGCGGCGGCGCCAATGGTCCACCACCAGGCCCTTCGCGATATGGGTGAGCAATGCGCGAGGCTCGTCGCCGCCGCCGGCGCGCACCCGCGCCGCCATCAGGCGCACGAAGGTGTCGTGCGCCAGGTCGGCGGCATCGAACGAGTTGCCGAGCTTCTTGCGCAGCCAGACGGACAACCAGCCGTGATGCTCTTGGTAGATCCGCGTAACGGCGTCGGTGGGCAGGGATTCGGTCGAGGACACGGCGCGGCTCGCGGTGAAATCTAAATGGGAATTGTTACTATTTTATCCCATTCCGCCGGCATCCTATCCGCCGGCGGCGCCGCGCAACTGTTCCGCCAGCAAGGCCAGCGCCGGCTTGTCCAGCGCCTGCGCCGCATAGCACAGGCCGACGCGGCGCGACAGCGCCAGGCCATCGAGGTCCTGGGCCGCGACGCCCGGCTGCTGCGCGATCAGCGAGCGCGGGGCGATGCAGGCGCCGACGCCGGCCGCGGCCAGTTCCAGCGCCAGGCGCAAGGACCCGGCCTGCGCGGCGGGCGCGCCGGCGGCCGCGCCGTAATACGGCAGCAGGCGTTGATGGCTCGGGTGATCGGGACAGACGATCCACTGCGGCGCGGCGGTCACGGCGGCTTCGACCGGCAGCGCGATGGCGTAGGGGTCGTCCCACAGCGGCACGAACAGTTCGTCCTCGCAACGCTCGTCCTCGGTCGCCAGGCGGGCGTCGCCGACGCAGCCTTCCAGCAAATGCAGCAACAGATTGGGCACCGCCTGCCGCGCCCGCGCCACGAACGCGCGGACGTGCGCGCCCGCGATCTCGCCCTCGACGCCGATGCGCAGCTCGGCCAGGCGGGCATCCTGGCGGAACTGGCGCGCCATCGACTCGGTCTGCGCCACCAGGCGGCGCGCCTGCGGATACAGGATGCGGGCCTCGTCCGTGACCGCCACGCCACGCGCCTGGCGCTCGAACAACTGCGCGCCCAACAGGCTCTCCAGGCTCTTGATGGTGCCCGACAGGGCCGGCTGGCTCAGGTGCAGCCGCTGCGCGGCGGCGGTGATGTTGCGTTCCTCGAAGACCGCGATGAAGGCATTGAGCTGGCGGCTATCCATAAGTTTTTCCGATTGATGCGAGAAGAATAAACCATTTTTCAAGCGTGAAAGCCGGTCCTAGAATCGTTTTCAGCCCCTCCGGCATATAAATAACCGATACCTGGAGTCTTCACCATGACTACCCCCCAACGCCCCCTCGTCGTCGTCACCGGCGCCAGTTCCGGCATCGGCCTCGCCACCGCCCGCCTGTTCTCGTCGCACGGCCACCCGCTGCTGCTGCTGGCGCGCCGCCTGGCGCCGATGCAGGCCCTGAACCTGCCCAATGCGCTGGCCCGCCAGGTCGACGTGACCGACCGCGCCGCGCTGGCCGCCGCCCTGCGCGAAGCCGAGGCCCAATATGGCCCGGCAGACGCCATCGTCAACAATGCCGGCGTCATGCTGCTGGGCGACATCACGCGCCAGGATCCGGCGCAGTGGGACCGCATGCTGGACGTGAACGTCAAGGGCCTGCTCAACGGCGTGCACGCCGTCGCCGCCGGCATGGTTGAGCGCGGCCACGGCACCATCATCAACATCAGCTCGGTGGCGGGCCGCAAGACCTTCCCCAACCACGTCGCCTACGTCGGCACCAAGTTCGCCGTGCACGGCCTGTCGGAAAACCTGCGCGAGGAACTGTCGCCGCACAATGTGCGCGTGGTCACCATCGCCCCCGGCGCGGTCGAGACCGAGCTGCTCAGCCACACCACCGACGAAGGCATCAAGAGCGGCTACCAGGACTGGAAGGCCGACATGGGCGGCAAGGTGCTGGCCGCCGAGGACGTGGCCAACGCGGTGTACTACGCCTACTCGCAACCGCCCGGCGTGTGCATCCGCGAAATCGTGCTGGCGGCGACCCGCCAGCAGGCCTGAGTCCGCGCTAGCGGGCCTTGAGATCGATCGCCCCGTCGGCGGCGGGCGCCAGCGTCACCGGCGCCGCGGCGGCCAGCGCCTGCAGCATGGCCTCGGGGGGATCCAGATCGAACGAAGCCGACAGGCGCAAGCGCCCCGCCCGGCTGTCGGCCAGACGCAACGGCGCGGCCAGATAGCGATTCATCTCACGCACCACCTCGGCCATCGGCGTGTCGCGGAAGACCAGGCGGCCTGTCTGCCAGGCCAGCAGCGCGTCGACGTCGGCGGGCGCCGGCACCCCGATCGCGCCGCTCGCAGGCACGCGGATGCGGTGCCCGTCGCGCAGCACCGCGAGGCCCAGGTTCCACCAATGGCCGCCCGTCACATCCGCCGTGCCCGCACGCACCAGCACCGTCACGTCGTCCTCATCGCGACGGACATCGAAGACGGCGCCGGCCGCGCGCACGTCGGCGCTGCCGGCGCGCACGATGAATGGCCGCTGCGCCTCGGCGTTCACGGTGAAGAGGATTTCCCCGCCCTGCAGTTCGACCTCGCGCCGCGCGCCGTAGAACTTGACCTCGGCCAGGGCGTTGCCATTGAGTTCGAGGACCGAGCCATCGGGCAGCGTGACCTGCTTGCGTTCGCCCCGATCGGCGCCAATGGTGGTCGCAAACGACGGCGCCTCGGCGGGCAGGCTCCACCACGCCAGCAGCGCCACGGCCGCCAGGACAACGCAGGCCAGCCCCGCGCGCGTCAGCAGTCGCCGTCCCGGGCCGCCCGCAGGCCAACGCCAGGCCAGGAATGCGGGCCGGCGCCGGCTGTCGGAATCTCGCGAAAAGGAATCTGTCATGGATGCGTGCCGCCCGCAAGGGGAGCGCGGGCCAGGAATGAACGGAAACAGCGTCGGGCACAAGCGCCGGTAACCATTCGATCGCCCACGCGGCCTTGCGTTCCCATCATATCGCCTGGACCGCGGCAGCCCCGGCGAGGTACCCGCCGGTCAATAATCCATCGGCACGTGGCTCTGCGCCGCGCGCAACTCCTGGATGTGCCGCTCGGCCTCTTCACGCTCGACCGCCGGCGGCAATGCGCGCCAGCTCACCATGTTGCCGGGCGCCTTGGCCGGCATCCAGCCCAGCACGCTGTACAGCGTGATCGCGGTGCCGCCCGTATCGAACCGCGTTTCGTAGTAGCCCTGCCGTTCCGGCGTCGTGTCGCCGGACACCCATTCCAACTGCGACATCCTGTCTCCCTCTTGATCCAGCCTGTATTGAAGCCGCGGCTCCCGCCAAACCCAAGGGTTTGCGCCTGATGGTAGCGCGCCGCCCTGCTCCCGATACGTGCACGATGCGCCCGCTTTTCAATTCTTGACAGAGGGGAATCCCTAAGATTTTTCGGCGGCGCGATTGCTAAGTCGGGAACTGAGGCGCTAGGATGCGGCAAAGGATTCTTACAAACCGGGTCCGGCGAGGCGGCCGCGCCCCGGGCCAGCCCGCCCTCGGTAGCGGGCTTCATAGGGCGACCGGTATGCCGACATCGAGCTTCATGCGCTATCCGAAAGATCGGTTGGCGGCCCTGGCCAGCGCGAGCGCACTGCGCGCCATCCGCGAGGGACTGCTCTGGACGATGCCGTGCCTGCTCGTGTCGGCGCTGTTCCTGGTGCTGTCGGTGGTGGCCGGCCAGCTCGGTCTGTCCGCGGCGCTGGTGCAGGAGCTGGCCGCCGTGCACAACCGGCTCAACATGGTCATGCCCATGCTGGTCAGCACCTCGGTTGGCTACATGCTGTCGATCCGCCACCGCGTGCCCAATCTGCCGGCCGCCTTCCTGTGCCTGTCGTACGTCGTGATCGCCGAGGGTCTGCTGGCGCCCTACCCGCATGCCGCCGCCACCCTGATCCTGAGCATCGCCATCCTGCTGCCGTTGGGCAGCGTGCCCCTGCTGGCCTGGCTGCACCGGCGCCGCTGGACGCGGCTGGCGCCCGACGGGCTCATCGGCGAGAACGTGCGGGGCACCCTCAACATGGTGATTCCAGGCCTGCTGACCGCCGGCGCGGTGGCGCTCGCGGTCAGCCTGCTGCTGCGCATTCCGGGCGTGGCGCAGTTCGACATTCCGGTCGACCTGGCCTCGCTCGACAGCCCCTTCACCACCGGTCCGATGACGGCGGCGCTGAACTCGATCTTCTGGTTCTTCGGCATCCACGGCTATCACGCGATGGCGCCCGTGATAGACGTGCTGGACCAGGCCACGGCGCTCAACGCCGCCAGCGCCGCGGCCGGCCACGAAGGCCTGTACGCGCTGAACGGCAGCCTGCTGGGCGCCTTCGTCTTCATCGGCGGCGCCGGCGCGACGCTGTCGCTCGTGGTCGCCATCCTGCTGTTCTCGCGCAGCGAATCGCTGCGGCTGCTGGCGCTGGCCAGCATTCCGGTGTCGCTGCTGAACGTCAACGAGATCCTGCTGTTCGGCCTGCCCCTGATTCTCAACCCGCGCCTGCTGATCCCGTTCGTGCTGGCGCCGGTGTGCAACGCGCTGGTGGCGCTGGCGGTGGTGCAACTGGGCTGGATTCCGGCCGCCTCGGTCTCGTTGCCGCTGACCTCGCCGGTCCTGCTCAATGCCTATCTCAGCGCCGGTGGCCACCTGGGCGGGGTGGCGCTGCAAGTGACGCTGATCGCGTTGGGCGCCTGCCTCTATGCGCCGTTCGTGGTCGCGCTGGAACGCCAGCGCAAGGCCGACGCCACCGTCTACTTCAAGTCGCTCGACACCACCTTCCCGCGATTGCAGGAGGAATCGCTGCTGTTCGCGCACGATCCGGTGGTCTCGACCTACGCCAACCGCGCCCGCCGCAGCGCCGAGATCTCGCGGATCCGCGCCATCAGCGAATACGACTTCTATCTCGAATACCAGCCGCAGGTGTCGCTGCGCAGCGGCCGCTGCACGGGCTGCGAGGCGCTGCTGCGCGCCACCGGCCCGGAAGGCACGCAACAGGCGCCGCTGGAATTCCTGCGCTGGCTGGCGCAGGCCGACCTGATGCGCGAAGTGGATCTGTGGGTGGCCAAGCAGGCGGTGCTGCAATGTCTTGCGTGGCGCAAGGCCGGTTTCACCCTGCCCCTGACCGTCAACGTCACCAGCGGCACACTGACCTCGGCTTCGTATCTGGACAAGCTCGTCAAGGTGCTGGAGCAGGCCCAGGGCCAGGTATCGGTGGAGCTGACCGAGGATGCGCTGGTGGAAGACGCGCAGGCGCTGCACACGGCGTTCGACCGCCTGCATGGCATCGGTTGCAAGGTCTATATCGATGACTTCGGCACCGGCTACTCGGCCCTCAGCTACCTGCACCAGTTCGAGATCGACGCGGTCAAGATCGACCGCAGTTTCGTGCTCGCCCAGAGCAGCGCGCGCGGCGCCCAGGTCATGAGCGGCCTGCTGCGCTTCTGCGAGGCGCTGGACCTGCAGATCATCGTCGAAGGCGTGGAGACCCAGGAGCAGCTCGCCGCCCTCGAATCCAGCGCCGAGATCATCGTGCAAGGCTGGTTCTACAGCAAGGCGCTGTCAGGCGAGCACCTGGTGGAATTCGCGCGGCGGCGCATGCCGGCCGCCGCGCACAGCGGCAGCGCCGCCGCTATTTGATGCCGATGAACGGCAGCGCCGCGCCCGGCACCTGCGTGGAGGGCAGCACGCCATCCCATTTCTCGACCGCGTTCAGGCTGACCAGGTTGGTGTTGGCGGCCAGCGCCTCGGCCTTGGCGCGGATCGACGCGGCCTCGGCTTCGCCGCGCATGCGGATGCCATCGGCCTCGGCGGTGAACTGCTGGCGGCGCGCGTCGGCTTCGGCCTTGGCCTTGACCACCTGGATCTCGGCGTTGATCATCGCCGTTTCCTTCTGCTGGCGGGTGGTCTCGATCTGCACCTGCGCCAGCATGCGCTGTTCGATCGAGTGCTCGTAGGCCTGCGAGAAACCGACTTCCTCGATCTGCACGCCCACCACCTGCACCGGCGCGCCTTCCATGGTCTTGAGCACGGCGTTGTTCACGTCCAGGCCCAGCTTCTGGCGTTCCTGGATGGCGCGCACCGCGGTGTACTGGCCGAACACGTTCTTGACCGCGTCGGGCGTCTTGCGTTCGAGCACGCGCATCTGCAGGTTGCTGATGGTGCCGTACTCGGAATACAGCTCGGCCACGTGCTCGGGCGGCACGCGGTAGGTGACCGACACGCGCAGCGTGGCCGGTTGCTGGTCATAGCTATAGGCTTCGAGCTTCTCGAACACGAAAGTGTGGTCGCGCACCGACACCGTCATCACGTTGTCGATGAAGGGCGTCTTGAAATCCAGGCCCGGCTCGGACACGCGCACCAGCTTGCCGTTGCGCAGCACCACGCCGCGTTCGCCCTGGTCCACCTGGAACCACGAACCGAACGCCAGGCACAGGATCAGCACGAACAGCACGCCCGTGATGATGGCCACCTTCAGGCTGCGCGGTTTGACGGACTTGACGATCTGGAGGTCGGTCGGCTTCACTTTCAGTCCCTTTCTGATTTGTTGCGTTTACGATCCGAGAGCACGGCGGCAATGCCGCGCGCGAGCAAATAGGCGACCACGGCCGCCCCCACCAAGATCAGGAAATATCGCATCTGGCATTCCCCCCCGGAATAGAAGCGAGCGATTCTAGCCCGAGTCAGCGGCGTGAAAGGTTACGGTTGTTGCAATAGGAAAAACCGCTTGCCAATGGAGATGGCGCGCGTTCCAGCATTGCGGTACGCTGCATAGGCCTTAACTCCGGGTGCCCATCATGCGCCGCTCGATCGCCATTTTCGTGACCGCCTTGGCCTGTACCACCCTCCTCGCCCCCGCCTGGTCGGCGCCGCCTGAAAACCGCGGCAAGCCCGATCACGCCGACAACGGCAATGGGAACAACAAGGGCAATGGCAACAGCGGCGGCAAGAACAAGGGCAACGGCAAGGATGCCGACACCAACGTCAGCGTCACCCTGAGCACCGCGGGCATCAGCATCTCGACCGCGCGCGGCTACGCGGTGCAGGCTGGCGCCACCGGCTATGGCTCCCTGCCGCCCGGCATCCGCAAGAACCTGGCGCGCGGCAAACCGCTGCCCCCGGGCATCGCCAAGAAGATGGTGCCCGGCCCGATGTTGGCCCGGCTGCCGGTGCATCCCGGTTACGAGTGGCGCGTGGCCGGCAATGACCTCATCCTGATCGCCATCGCCACCGGCATCGTCGCGGACGTGCTGGCGGGCGTGTTCGACTGAAGCGTATCGACTGGCCGCCTGGCTAGTCGTAGTAGGCCAGGCCCAGCCGCGCCAGGTCGTCCGGATAGTCGAAGTAGGCTTCGTCCAGCGCATGCAGGCGCGCCTGCTCGGCCTCGGTCATGGCGCCGTAGATATCGTTCAGTTCGATCACTTCGGGCGCGGCCTCGAAACGATCGACCAGGCCGCGCATCTCCGCCAGGATGGCGCGCGTGCGCGCCGCGCCGATCTTGCCCAGCGCCAGCAGCGCCAACTGGCAGGTCGGATCGCCCCAATTGCACAGGAACTGCATGAAGCCGCCGTTGTTGATGTCGGCTTCCATGCGCCACAGCGCAACCAGTTCCTGCTCGCGCTGCGGCAGGCTTTCCAGCTTCCACTCCACCGCCCGCAACGCCGCCAGCGCGCCTTCGTAATGCGCGTCCCACAACAGGTCGCGCACGTTCAGCATGCCCGCGGCCGAAGGCTCCAGCAGCGCGGGCCACACCACGCCATGGTCGTCGTCCACCAGTTGCCACTGTTCGCGCTCGGCCGGGCTGGCCTTTTCCAGCCGGATATGCCGCCGGATCGGCTCGCGCAACGTGCGGCCGTCGGCCAGCGTCAGCAGGATGTGGGTCTCGGTCAGGGCGAGATGGCGGATGCGGTAGTCGGCGGACATGCGATGTCTCGAAGCGTAAGCAGAAATCCGGAACGCGCAGAAGATAACGGATCGCGCCTCGGCCGTCGAGGCGCGGCGCGCCCGTTTATCGTTCCTCGCATCAGGCCGCACACTGTTACGCCCGCGCATGGCCTATCTGCTACCGTAAAGCCTGCCCCGGGCCCGGCCCGCGCGCCGCGTCCGCCATGTCTTCACCGGGAGATCGACAATGCCGCGCCCCTCCGCGTCCACGCCCCTGATCGGCGTGATTCCGCCCTATGTCCTGGACCGCCTGGCACAGCACGCCGACGCGCGTGTCAGCATGCCGGCCGTCAAGACACTCATCATCGACCAGCAGCAACGCGGATTGCGTGAAATGGCCGCGCGGCCGTCGCGGGCCCAGGTGGCGGCTCCTCGCGCTTCGGATGCCGGCGGCACGCCGCAACGCGCGGTGCACGACGCGGCCAACACCACCGCCCTGCCCGGCAAGCTGGTGCGCGCCGAAGGCGCCAAGGCCAGCGGCGACGCGGCGGTGGATGAAGCCTACGATCACCTGGGCGCGACCTACAGGCTGTTCCACGACGTCTACCAGCGCGACTCGATCGATGGCGCGGGCCTGCCGCTGGTGGGCAGCGTGCATTACGGCGAAGACTACGACAACGCCTTCTGGAATGGCTCGCAGATGGTGTTCGGCGACGGCGACGGCGAAGTGTTCAACCGCTTCACCGTGGCGGTCGACATCATCGGCCATGAACTGACGCACGGCGTCATCGACAGCGAAGCGGCGCTGGCCTACCAGGGCCAGTCGGGCGCGCTCAACGAATCGCTGTGCGACGTGTTCGGCGCGCTGGTCAAGCAATACGCCCTGGGCCAGGACGCGCGCGAAGCCGACTGGCTGGTGGGCCAGGGCCTGTTCCTGCCGAAAGTGCAGGCGCGCGCCCTGCGCTCGATGGCCGAGCCCGGCAGCGCCTACGACGATCCGGTGCTGGGCAAGGATCCGCAGCCGGCGCACATGAGCGGCTACGTCGATACGCCGCATGACAATGGCGGCGTGCACATCAACTCCGGCATTCCGAACCGCGCCTTCTACCTGGCCGCGACCGCCCTGAAGGGACCGGCCTGGGAAGTGGCCGGCCGCATCTGGTACGACACGCTGCGCGACAAGCGCCTGCGCCACGACGCCGACTTCGCCGCGTTCGCGCGCCTGACGCTGGACGTGGCGCGCGGGGCGCACGGCGAGGCCGCGCACAAGGCCGTCGCCGGCGCCTGGGCGGCGGTGGGCATACAGCCATGATCGACCTGCCTCCGCTCGAATTCGCGCTGCGCGTCAGCCTGACGCGCGAAGGCGGGCTGGCCTACCTGCCCGGCTTGGCGCGCACCCGCAGCATCGACCTGACCTCCTGCCCGCCCGGGCTGCGGCAGGAGGTCGGCGAAGCCCTGCGGCGCACCGCCCCGCTGGCCACGCCTGACTGCGCCGCCCAGGGCGGCGACCAGCGCTACTTCCATGTGGAACTGGCGTTCCGCGATCCGGCCAGCGGCGATACGGCCAGCCTCACCTTCGACGTGCCGGAAGCGCAGGCGCCCGACATCCTGGTGCGTCTGTGGCGCGCCCAGGCCGGCGGCTAGAAAACGCCGCTTGCGGCGTGCGCCGGCGTCACTGCGCCGCGCGTTGCGGCGCCTGGGCCGGATGCGTGCGGAACGCGCCAATCTGGATCGCGCGGCCCGCCAGCAGTCCGCAGCCCGCCATCGCCAGGCACAATGCGGCGCACAGCCCGAGCGCCGCCGACCAGCCCCCCAGCCGGTCGTGCAGGGCGCCAACCAGCGCCGGTCCGCTGGCCGCGAACAGGTAGCCCACGCACTGCGCCATGCCCGACAGCGCCGCCGCCTGCTGCGCGTGGCTGGCGCGCAGACCCACGAACATCAGGCCCAGGATGATGCCGCCGCCCGTGCCCAGGCCGAGCAGCACGATCCACAACGTGGCCCAGCCCGGCGCCGCGATCAACCCGACGAACGCCACCAGCGAGGACAGCGCCGAGCAGAACGCGGCCGCGCGCTGGTCCTTCATGCGACGCACCACCGGCGCCAGGAACAGTGCGGGCCCGGCCGACATCAACTGCAGCAGCCCGTGCAGCGAGCCGGCGCGCTCGGCCGAGTAGCCCGCGTCGCGCAGGATCGCCGGCAGCCAGCTCACGCCCACGTAGAACACGAAGGAATTGATGCCCAGGTAAAGCGTGACCTGCCAGGCCAGCGCGGAATGCCACAACCGGCCGCCATGCGGCGCGTGCGCGGTGGACGCGGCCGGCGGCGTATGGTTGGCCAGTTGCGGCAGCCACAGCAGCACCCCGGCCACCGGAATCGCCAGCAGGCACAGCGCCGAGAAGCGCCAACTGCCGCCCGCCAGGCTGGCCAGCGGCACCGCCAGGGCAGAGGCGGCGCCGGCCGCGATGCTCATGGTCAACACATAAGCCGAGGTCAGGCCCGCCACGCGCTGCGGGAAGTCGCGCTTGAGCAGGCTGGGTAGCAGCACGTTGCCGACGGCGATACCCGAACCGATGACCGCCGTGCCGGCATACAGCGCCCAGGCCTGGCCCTGGCTGCGCAGCACGATGCCGCCGCCGATGAGCAGCAGCGCGGCGAACAGCGTGCGCTCCAGCCCATGGCGGCGCGCCATGCCGGCCGACACCAGCGAAACGATGGCGAACGCCAACAGCGGCAGCGTGATCAGCATGCCCGCGGCGGTATTCGACAGGCCGAGCTGTTCACGGATCAGGCCGACCAGCGGCGGCATGCCCGTGACCGGCGCGCGCAGCGCCATGGCGATGAAGAGGATGCCCACGATCAGCAGAACGGGGCGTCGGGAAGCGGGGGAGGAAGCGGAAGGAATCATGCCGTCAGCTTAGGCAAAGCCGTCTCTGCTGAATTTCGAGATAATGACAAAATATCCCTCAATCCAGCCAAGGCAGCGCCGCGCCATGTATCCGCCGCACGCCCACAGCCCCTATTTCGATCCCGACACGCCCACGCAATGGACCTACGCCATGCGCGTGGAGGCGGCCCGCAACGAACACGAATCGCCCACCCATCGCCACCGCATGGGCCAGTTGGTGCTGTCGCTGCAGGGCGGGGTGACCAGCTTCGTGCCGCAGGGCCTGTGGATGGTGCCGCCGCGCTGCGGCGTGTGGATCCCCGGCGGCGTGCCGCACCGCAACCGCGTCACCGACAACGGCCGGGTCTGCTTCCTGTTCGTGCCGGCGGACACGCCGGGCCTGCCGACGCAATGCTGCACGCTGGCGATCACGCCGCTGGTGCGGGAAATGGTGGCGCACCTGGCCGACCTGGCGCCGGCCGACACCGCCCTGCCCGCCAACCGCCGTCTGGCCGCCGTGCTGGTCGAGCAATTGACGCGGATGCCGACCGAGCAGTTGCACCTGCCGCTGTCCGACCATCCGCGCCTGCGCGAGATTGCCGCGTCGCTGCGGGCCAATCCCGCCGACCGCAGCACCGCGGCCGAATGGGGCCGGCGCCTGGCCATGAGCGAACGCACGCTGGCGCGCCTGGTGCGGCAGGAGGTCGGCATGAGCTTCGGCCGCTGGCGCCAGCAGATGCACATCGTCATGGCGCTGCAGCGGTTGTCGTCGGGCGTGTCGGTGCAGCGCACCGCCGAAGACCTGGGCTACGAATCGGTCAGCGCCTTCATCACCATGTTCCGCAAGGCGCTGGGACAGACGCCGGCGCGCTACTTCGCCGACAAGGCCTAGGGCCGCGGTTCCCGCGCAAGGGCGCGGCGGCGCGGCGGACCGGGCGCGCCGCTTCAGTCCTTGGGACCCGCCACCAGGAACAGCCGCGGGAACGGCAGCAGCACGGTGCCATCGGCCAACGCGGGATAGGCGCGCGCAATCTCGTCCCGATAGCGCGCCAGGAAGGCCGCCTGTTCGTCAGCGTCCAGCTTGTTCAGATAGGGCCGCAGCGCCGTGCCCTTGAACCATTCCACCACCGCCTGCGCGCCTGCCAGCGGGTGCATGTAGGTCGTGCGCCAGACGTCCAGTCGGCCGCAATGCGGCTTGAGCAGTTCGTAGTACCAGGCGGCGCTGTGACGCGGCGGATGCTTGACGCCGCCGATCTTGCCGGCCCAGGGGCCGTCGGCGGCGACCTGGCGCGCCAGCTTGTGGGCCGGCTCTTCCAGGTTGTCCGGCGTCTGCACCGCCAGGCTGCCGCCCGGCGCCAGCTTGCCCACCAGGCGCGGATAGAGGGTCGCGTGGTCCGGCACCCACTGCAGCGCGGCGTTGGCCAGGATCACGTCGTACTGGCGCGGCGGATTCCAGGTTTCGATGTCGGCCAGTTCGAACGCGATCGACGGCAGGCGCTTGCGCGCCGCCTGCACCATGTCGTCGGAGCTGTCCATGCCGGTCACGTCGGCCTGCGGGTAGCGGGCGGCCAGCACCTCGGTGGAGTTGCCGGGGCCGCAGCCCAGATCCACCGCGTGGCCGACCTGTTCGTTCGGCAGGGCGGCAACCAGGTCGCGCACCGGGCGGGTGCGTTCGTTTTCAAAGGCGGAATACTGTTTGGCGGACCAGGTCATGGCGGCTCCTTGCGTGGGTCTGGGTACGTTCCGCACTCTACGCCGCGTCATTCCATATGACAAATATATATAGGGCTACACATTCATATTTACTGGATATGCCGACACCCTGTCAGAATGCGACCATTCCCCATTCGGAACTTGATGAATGCCTCCGCAACTGGTCCTGTTGCCCGGCATGGACGGCACCGGCGATCTGTTTGATCCGCTGCTGTCCGCGCTGCCCCCCGCGCCGCCGCCCATGGTGCTGCGCTATCCCGCCCGCGAGCCGCTCGGTTACCCCGCGCTCGAACAGCGCGTGCGCCAGGCCCTGCCCGCGCAGGCGCCCTTCGTGCTGCTGGCCGAATCCTTCTCGGGACCGCTGGGCGCCGCCATCGCCGCCGCGCCGCCGCCAAACCTGCGCGGCCTGATCCTGTGCGCCTCGTTCGTGCGCGCGCCGCATCCCCGGCTGGGCCTGGCGCGGCCGCTGGCCAACTGGCTGCCGGTCACACTGCTGCCGCGCGCGGTCCTGCATCACCTGTTGCTGGGCGCCCATGGCACGCCGGCGCTGCGCGCCGCGCTGGACCGGGCCGTCGCGCAGGTGGCGCCCGCCGTCATGCGAGCCCGCCTCCAGGCCGTGATGGCCGCCGACCAACGCGCGGCATGTGCCGGCGTGCGCCTGCCTCTGCTATACCTGCAGGCGCGCCACGACCGCGTGGTGCCGCCCGCCGCCGCCACGCTGGTCAGGCAATTGGCGCCGCAGACCCTCCTGGTCGACATCGACGCGCCGCACTGTCTGTTGCAGGCCGCGCCCGAGGCCGCCGCCGCGGCCATCGCCGACTTCCTGCGCACGCTCGACCCCGCGCCCGCCGTCGGCGCATGAGAAAGCCCCCCCACGCCGCGCCTTCGGCTTCCCGCCCCCGAGGGGGCTTTTTCATCTTGAGGCGGCTCGGCGATGAAAAAGGGCCCCCACGCCGCGCCTTCGGCTTGCTGCCCCCCGAGGGGGCTTTTTCATCTTGAGGCGGCTCGGCGATGAAAAAGGGCCCGCCATGGGCGGGCCCTCTGCTCTTGCCGGGCTTACTCGGTCTTCAGCTCAGGCTGCGACGCCCCCGAGCGGGTCTTCCACAGCGAGAACAGCACGCCGCCGCCGATCAGGCCGAAGGTCACCGACAGCGACACCACGGCGGGAATCTTGCCGATGAAGCCGACCAGGAAGATCTTCGTGCCGATGAACACCAGTACCAGCGACAGCGCGTACTTCAGGTAGTGGAAGCGGTGGATCATCGCCGCCAGCGCGAAGTACAGCGCGCGCAGGCCCAGGATCGCGAAGATGTTGCTGGTGTACACGATGAACGGGTCGGTGGTGATGGCGAAGATCGCCGGCACCGAGTCCACCGCGAACAACAGGTCCACGAACTCGATCAGCACCAGGGCCAGGAACAGCGGCGTCGCCCAGCGCACCGTCTTGCCCGTGGCCGCATCCGGCTCGCGCACCCAGAAGGCATTGCCGCGCAGCCCATCGGTCACGCGCATGCGGCGCTTGAGGAACTTCAGGATCGGGTTGGTGGCGATGTCCGGCTCCTGGTCGGCGATCATCCACATCTTGATGCCGGTGAACACCAGGAACGCGCCGAACAGGTACATCAACCAGCCGAAGTTGCTGACCAGCGCGGCGCCCAGGCCGATCATGATGGCGCGCAGCACGATCACTCCCAGGATGCCCCAGAACAGCACGCGGTGCTGGAACTGGCGCGGGATGGCGAAGAAACTGAAGATCAGCGCGATCACGAACACATTGTCCAGCGACAGCGATTTCTCGATCAGGAAGCCCGTGTAGTAGGCCATGCCGCTGGCCGGGCCCATCTGCCACCAGACCCAGCCGCCGAACAGCAACGCGGCCGAAATGTAACCCGCCGACAGCAGCAGGCTTTCGCGCACGCCGATCTCGCGGTCTTCCTTGTGCAGCACGCCCAGGTCGAAGACCAGCAGGGAGATGACGATGCCGATGAACAGCAGCCAGCTCCAGGCCGGCGTGCCGGCGAAGTCGGCTTGTAGAAATGAGAGCAAGGCTTCCATGATGTTCCCGCTTGTGTGTGAAGGCCCTCATGATCCGGATCCCGGGCCGATGGAGAAATCAGCCTGAAAGTGAGTTATGGTTCGAAAAAACCGAAGTGAACATCGCCATGCTCAATTACCGCCACCTGTACTACTTCTGGATGGTCGCCAAGGAAGGCGGCTTCTCGCGCGCCGCCGAGCGCCTCGACATGGCCATCCAGACCATCAGCGCCCAGGTGCGCGAACTGGAAAAGAACCTGGGCCACCAGTTGCTGCGTCCGGCCGGGCGCGGGGTGGCCCTGACCGACGCCGGGCAGGCCGCCTTCGCCCGCGCCGAGGAGATCTTCCAGATCGGCCAGGAACTGCCGCAGGAAGTCCGCGCCGCCGCCACCAAGCCGGTGATCCGCCTGTCGGTGGGCCTGTCGGACGGCATCTCCAAGCTCGCCGCCCACGCGCTGCTGGGGCCGGTGCTGGACACCCCCGACCTGCGCCTGACCTGCCACGAGGGCGAGGTCGAGGAACTGCTGGGCGAACTGGCGCGCCACCACCTGGACCTGGTGCTGGCCGGCCAGGGCGCGCCGGCCAACCCCAACCTGCGCCTGACCAGCGACCGGCTGGTGTCCTCGCCGGTCGATTGGTACGGCCCGGCGCGGCTGGTGCGCAAGGCCGACACGCAGGACTTCCCGCGCTGCCTGGAGCGCCTGCCGGTGTTGCTGCCGACCGGCCATTCGGTGCTGCGCCAGACGCTGGACCGGTGGTTCAATGAACAGGGCCTGCGGCCCAACGTGGTCGGCGAGTTCGAGGACAGCGCGCTGATGTCGGTGTTCGCCGCGCGCGGCCTGGGCGTGTTCCCGCTCAGCCGCCTGGGCGGCGACGACGTCGGCCTGCTGCGCGGCCTGCGGCCGCTGGCGCGCTGCGACAGCGTGCACGAGGAAATCCACGGCATCCGCAATCGGCGCGGGCAGCACCACCCGCTGGTGCAGCAGATACTGGCGCATGCCAAGACTTCGGTTTTTTCTTAATGATTGTCACAAAGACGCTGGTTTTTCAGAATCCGTTTCCGCTCTATCGTGGCGTTTCTTTCCTGAATCACCGGAGTACCGCAACAATGAAGAAAATCATCTGGATCGCTTTCGCCGTACTGGCCGCGCTATGGACCGGCCTGGTGGCGCTGACGCTACAGTTGGCGGACTGGGTGCTGGCGGCCATCGCCTCGACCCAGGTGCCGGGCGCCGCCGCGATCGGCTCGGCGCAATGGCAGGCGCCCGCGTGGGCGGCCCCCTGGGTCGACGCCGGCCTGATCCAGTCGCTGCAGTCGGGGCTGGTGTGGCTGGTGGACCTGCTGAACCAGGTCCTGCCCGCGGCCGGCAGCCTGGGCACCTGGATCGCGGTGCTGGGCTGGCTGTTCTGGGGCTTCATCATGGCAGCCCTGCTGGTGCTGGCGCTGATCCTGCACTGGCTGGCCGGCAAGCGCCCGCAGGGCGACGGCCCCGGCCGCCAGGTGGTGTAATAAGGCAGGCAACGCGGCGTCCCGGCGCGCTGCCTCCTCTTATAGGAGCGTACCGTGCCGTCCCGACTATTCCGCGCCGCCATCCTGCCCGCCGCCGTCCTGGCGGCGTCCGCGCACGCGAACACACCGCCCCACGGCATCGAGGTGTGTACGCTGACCGGCACGTCGGGGCAGTACAGCGTGCGGGTTCGCAACACCGGGTCAGCCCCGTTGGCGCGGGCCGACGTGACCGGCGTGCGGCTGGACGGCGGCGGCCAGCCGCAGGGCAACATCAGCGTCAGCCTCACGGCCATTCCCCCCGGCCGCTACGAAACCGCGATCCTGGCGCGGCACGGCGAATCTGCCGCGCTGGTCAGCATCGCCACCTACCAGTCGGTCAACGGCCTCGAGACCCGGCAACAGGAACTGTTCGCCGGCAAGGTGGCTCACGTGTCGCCCGGTTCGGCCCTGCAATACACGCTGGCGCCGCTGGCGGTGCGCGGCTGGACCGTGGCCTACGGCGGCCCCAACGCGCCCACGCTGGCCCCCGGCAGCGCCGTGCTGCTGGTCTATCCCGCGCGCAGCGGCAAGAAGATGGATACCCGGCCCGAAGCGGGCCGCACGCCCGCCGACGTGGTGCCGCTGGCGCCCTGCCCCGTGCCGCGCGGCAGGTAGGGACGCAGCGGGCGCCGACCGCCACGGCGTCCATGGCATGACGGCGCTACGTGCCGTTCAGCAGGTCGCGCTCGTTCAGCAGCGCGTAGACGATCTCGGGCCTGTTGTCGAAGCCGCGGCGGATGGCGGCCGGAATCGACGTGCGCGTCTTGCGGCACAGGCCGGGCTGCTCGTCGAGCTGGATGGCAATGCCGCGCGAGGTGCGCACTTCGTTGTCGCTGGGGATGATGCGCACCACGATGCCCAATTGCGCCTGCATGCGGCCCTGCATGGCGCGCAGGTCTTCCAGGCTGGCAATGTTCTCCAGCCGCGCCACCAGGCGCTTTTCCTCTTCCTTGGTGAGCCGCAGGATGCGCACGTCCGCCGCCGGATCGGCCAGCAGCCGGTCGCGGTCGCACATACAGGCGCCCGGCGGGCATTCTTGACGGATGGGGAACGGGAGGTTCATGGCGCGCGCGTCGCAAGCTATCCGATGATTCTACCCAGGAACTCGCGGCCGCCGCGACCCTCGACGCGTCCCCCGCAGGCACGGCGCGCGGCGCGACGGCTCGGGCATAATGCGCCGAGAAGAAATCCGGGAGGCGCTGCCTTGAAAATGTTCCTGCTTGCGGCCATGCTGGCCGGCGCCGGCGTCAGCGCCGACGCATTCGCGCGCGACCATGCCTACGACATCAAGCCGGGCCTGCGGGCGGTGGTAACCGTCGACGGGGCCACGCAGCAGCGCGTCAGCGTTCGCGTCGGCAAGGGCGCGCCGCAGGAAATCGCCCGCCTGGACGACGAAGCGGTCGACGTCTTCGAGACGCCCGACATCGACCACGACGGTTACCGCGACCTGGTCATCGGCCAGAGCGGCGGCGGCGGCCAGGTCCAGGCCCGGCTGTTCCTGTACCGGCCCAAGGAAGGCAAGTTCCGCGAGATCGCGCATCCCGCGCCGCTGGCCAGCCCGTGCCACCAGTTCGTCAACCCCGTGTTCGATGCCGCCAAGGCCGCCTTCTCGGTGGGCTGCCGCTACGGCGCCGACAGCAACGGCACCGAGGACTACGCGCTGCGCCCCGATGGCACCGCGCGCCCGGTGCGGTGGACCACCCAGGCGCTGTTCGACCTGGAGGACAGCGCCTTCGAGCTGACGTACGGGTTCAATGAAGACGGCACGGTGGCGCGCATCCAGATCGACGGCGACGACTCGCCGCTGGATGGCGACAGCAGCGTGCCCTTCGACCGGCTCGACCTGTACGACGCCCCCGATGTAAAGGCGCTGTCGACGCGGACAGCCAAGGCCGGGGAGCGCCTCGACGTGATCGCGCTGCGTCCGCAGTGGCTGCAGGTGCGCGAGGCCGGCGCGAGCGCGGATGCACCGCCGGCATGGGTGCGCTACGCCGACCTGAAGATCGACAAACACCGCTATGCCCCGGCGCCGCGCACGCCCACGAGCGGCCTGATGCTGTCCGTCTATGGCCACCTGGGCACCACGCTGTACGAGGCCGGCGGCCGCTTCACGCTGCACGTGACCAACCTCGGCCCCGAGTCGGCGCGACTGCAATCGCCACGCATCTGGCTGCTGTTCATCGACGCGCAGGATCGGCGCACGCTGCAGCCGCTCTACCAACGCCCGCCGGTGACGCTGGCCGCGCCCGCCGTTGCGGCCGCCGCCGCGCAGACTTCCCCCGCCTATGCCGACAACGCCGACCGGCCTGCGGCGCCCACGGGCCCGCGCCACGTGGCCGACTGGGCCGACGACCCGGTGCTGTGGCGTCCGGACGGAAACGGCGGGTTCGAGTACCAGGTAAGCGCCGGCAACGGCCAGTACGTGCCCTTCTTCCCCGACCTGGCCCCCGGCCGCTACCGGCTGGTCGTGGCGCTGACGGACCCGGCCGCCGCAACCAGCCCGGTCTACTCGAACGCCATCGAAGTCGACCTGCCCTTCCCCAAACGGCAATGAGCGCGCCCCGCTGGCCCCGCCGCGCCCTTGTTGCCCTCGCCAGCCTGGGCGTGGCCGTGGCGCTGGCCGCCGCCGCCCTGGTCGCGGCGGGCCTGCAGGCCGACGCCCCGCAGGCCGACGTCGCGGTGGTGCTGGGCAACACGGTCGCGCCCGACGGCAAGCCCTCGCCGCGCCTGGCCGCCCGGCTCGACCGCGCCTACGATTGCTACGCCGCCGCGCGCTGCCGCGTGCTGTTCGTCAGCGGCGGCGTCGATCCGGCCGGCCACGATGAAGCGGCGGTGATGCGCGACTATCTTATCGCGCGCGGCGTGCCGGCCGGCCAGGTGGTGGCCGACAGCCTCGGCAACGACACCTGGGCCACCGCCACCCACGCCAGCGCCTATATGCGCGAACATGGCTACACCAGCGCCACGGCCATCACGCAGTACTTTCATGTGCCGCGCACCATGCTGGCGCTTAGGCGCCATGGCGTGCCGCAGGTCGGCGGCGCCTCGCCCCGCTATGCCGAGGCGCGCGACCTGTATTCGATCCTGCGCGAGCTGCCGGCCATCGCCTGGTACGGACTGCGGCCGCTATAGTTTCCCTTCCTCTCTTTCCACAGACGCTACCGTGCTTATCTTCCACAATCCCGTCCACGGCAAACACGATGGCCGCCAGGAAATGTTCCGCGGCAGGCTGGTGCCCTGTCACGAGACCCCGGCCCGGCTCGAATACGTGCTGGACGCCCTGCGCGAGCGCGGCATCGGCACGCTGCGGGCGCCGGCCGCGCCCGACCTGGACCTGATCCGCCGGGTGCACAGCCCGCGCTACGTCGACTTCCTGCAACGCGCCTGGGCCGACTGGATCGCGCTGGATCCGGCCAATGCCGAGCTCGACATCCTGCCGTCGGTGTGGCCGGTGCGCGGCTTCCGCCACGACATCTCGCCCAGCAACTTCGCGGCGCGCGTCGGCCTGTTCTCGTTCGACAGCGGCAGCCCGCTGACGGCGGGCACCTGGGAGGCGGCGGCCGCCGGCGCGGCCTGCGCCATCGACGCCGCGCGCGCGGTCTCCAGCGGTCACGGTCCGCGCACCGCCATGGCGCTGACGCGCCCGCCCGGCCATCACGCCGGCGCCGACTTCTTCGGCGGCTACTGCTTCCTGAACAACGCCGCGCTGGCGGCGCAGGCGCTGCGCGAGGCCGGCGCCGAGCGCGTCGCGGTGCTGGACATCGACTACCACCACGGCAACGGCACGCAGAGCCTCTTCTACGAGCGCGGCGACGTGCTGACCGTGTCGGTGCATGGCGACCCGACCACCGAATATCCCTTCTTCCTGGGCTATGCCGACGAACCCGGCCAGGGCGCCGGCCTGGGCGCCAACCTGAACCTGCCGCTGGCGGCGGGCACCGACTTCGCCGGCTGGACCGAGGCGCTGGAACAGGGCCTGGCCGCCATCGGCCGCTTCAAGCCGGACGCGCTGGTGATCGCGCTGGGCGTGGACACGTACGAAGGCGACCCCATCTCGAAATTCAAGCTGCGCAGCGCCGACTACCTGCGGGTGGGCGCGCGGCTGGCCCGGCTGGGCCTGCCCGCGGTGTTCACCATGGAAGGCGGCTACGCGGTGGCCGAGGTCGGCGTCAACGTCGCCAACGTGCTGGAAGGCTACGCCGGCTGAGCGGCCGCGGCCATCCGCCGCCACACGGCCTCGACCGCGGCGCGCGCGTCGCTGCGGTCCTTGAATGCCAGGATGGTCACCTCGATGTCCCAGGCGCGGTTGGCCAAGGGCACGAGGTCGGCCGTCTCCAGCCGCCGCAGTGCGCTGTCGGCCAGCCACGCCACGCCCAGCCCCTGCGCCGCCATGTCGCCCAGCACGTCCGACATCTCCGCCTCGAACAGGCGCACACCGTGCAGGGGCTCCGGCCCGCCCTCGATGGCCGCGTCGATCAAGCGCGCGAAATAGACGCTGGGCGAATACATCAGCAACGGCACCGGCCGCGCCGTGGTGCCCGGCAGGTCCAACCGCTCGCGTTCGACCAGGGCGCGCGCCGCGTAGGGCCGAATCAGCTCGCGCCCCAGCATCAGGCAGTCGTAGCGCGACAGGTCCAGCGGCAATGGCTGCGCCAACTGGTGGAAACAGATCAACAGATCGGCCGCGCCCGAGGTGAAGGCCGACACCGTGTCATGCACATTGCCCGTCTGCAGGCTGCAACTGAGCTGCTGGCCCGCGCTCCAGTCGCGCCACCAGCGCGGCAGGTGGGTCGTCGCCAGGGCATAGGACGTCGCCAGTCGCAACTGGTTGCGCGCCGGCACGGCGGCGATGCCCGCGCGCGCCTCGACCAACTGGTTGACCAGTTCGATGGCCGCGACGCGGAAACGCTCGCCCGCCTCGGTGAGCTGGGTCGGGAAAGCGGAACGGTCGATCAGCCGCGCGCCGGCCCAGTTCTCCAGGCTCTGGATGCGGCGGCTGAACGCCGCCTGCGACAGATTGCGGGCCTCGGCAGCGCGCGTGAAATTGCGCAGCTCCGACAGGGTGATGAAGTCCTGCAGCCACCGGGTATCCATACCGCTCCTTGCGCGATTCGCATGGGTCATGCGCGCCATGCATGGCGCCGCATGCGTACTTCGCATTGGACGCCGGCGCCGCGCCGCCAGACACTGCGTCCGTCGGTTCCGCATTGGAACCTGCCTTTTGCCGGAGTGTAAACATGGATCAAACCCTGCGTGCGGCGGCCCGCGAATACCTCATCCGCTACGGCGGCGACACCTTTCCCAACCTGTTCAAGTCGGCCAAGGGCACGGTGGTGCGCGACGACACCGGCCGCGAGATCCTGGACTTCACCTCGGGCCAGATGTGCGCCACCATCGGCCACAACCACCCGGCCATCGTCGACGCGGTGCGCCGCGCCGGAGAAACCGCCTTCCACTTTTTCAGCGGCATGATCCCGGAAGCCGTCGCGCAACTGGCCGCGACGATGGCGCGCGACTGGATGCCGGCGGGCATGACCAAGTCGATCTTCGTGAACACCGGTTCCGAGAGCAACGAAATCGCGCTGCGCATGGCCAAGATGCACAAGAGCGGCTTCGAGATCCTGGCGGTGGGAGGCTCGTGGCATGGCGTCACCAGCGGCGCCGGCTCGGTCTCTTACGCCAGCGACCGCAAGGGTTATGGCGTGCCGCCGGCCGGCGTGTTCGTCATGCCCGAGCCAAACTCGTATCGCCCCTACATCGCCGGCCTGGACGCCGAGCAGTCGGCGCTGGCCTGCCTGGAGATCGGCCTGAAGATGTTCGACATGGCCTCGGCCGGCCGGCCCGCGGCCATCATCGTCGAACCGGTGATCAGCGCCGGCGGCGTGCTGGTGCCGCCCAAGTCCTACATGCAGGCGCTGCGCCGTGCCGCCGACGCGCGCGGCATGCTGCTGATCTTCGACGAGGCGCAGACCGCCTTCGGCCGCCTCGGCTGCCGCACCGGCTCGGAACACTTCGGCGTCACGCCCGACATCATCAGCGTCTCCAAGACCCTGGGCGGCGGCCTGCCGCTGGCAGCCACCATCACCACGCCCGCTATCGAACAGGACGTGCACGAGAAAGGCTTCACCTTCTACACCAGCCACGTCTCGGACCCGCTGCCCGCCACCGTCGGGCTGGCGGTGCTGGAGACGCTGCAACGCGAACAACTGCTGGAGCGCGCCCGCCGCCAGGGCGACTACCTGCGCCGCGGCCTGCTGGAACTGCAGCAGCGCCACGAAGCCATCGGCGACGTGCGCGGCCTGGGCCTGCTGCTGGGCGTGGAACTGGTGCAGGACCGCGCCACGCGCGAGCCGTATCACGCGCTCGGCGCCCTGACCACGCAGCGCTGCTTCGAGCTGGGGTTGTCGATGAACATCCGCCGCCGCCCCGAGCGCGGCTCGGTCTGGCGCATCGCGCCGCCGCTGACCGTCAGCAATGACGAGATCGACCGCGCCGTCTCGATCCTGGACCAGGCCTTGACCGAAAGCCTGGACCAGATCGCCAAGCCCCGCGCGCTGAGCGCCTGAGCCATTCCCCCTGGCGCCGGGCCGGACCCGGCCGGAGAACGCAATGCCGATATTCCGAACCGCGGCCGGCGCCCTGGCGCTGGCCACCGTGACCAGCCTGGCCCACGCCGGCCCCACCCTCGACACCGTCAAGAAGCGCGGCTACGTGCAGTGCGGCGTGTCCACCGGCATCCAGGGCTTTTCCTCGCCGGACAGCAAGGGCAACTGGCAGGGGCTGGACGTGGACATGTGCCGCGCCATCGCCGCCACCGTCTTCAACGACGCAAGCAAATACCGCCTGACGCCGTTGACGACGCAGGCGCGCTTCACCGCCCTGCAATCGGGCGAGGTCGACGTGCTGACGCGCAACGTCACGCCGACGATGGCGCGCGATACCACGCTGGGCCTGATCAGCACCGGCGTGAACTATTACGACAGCCAGGGCGTGATGGTGTCCGCCAAGCTCGGCGTCAAGAAGCTCAAGGAACTGGACGGCGCCACCATCTGCGTGCAGCCCGGCACCGTCACCGAGCTCGACCTGGCCGACTGGTTCCGCGCCAACGGCCTGAGATTCAAGCCGGTGGTGATCGACAAGTACGACGAGATCGTGCGCGCCTTCGCGGCCGGCCGCTGTGACGCCTTCACCTCCGACAAATCGCAGTTGGCGGCCTCGCGCACCACGCTGGAGCAACCGGACAATTACCTGATCCTGGACGAGAACATCGCCAAGAGCCCGCTCGGCCCCATGGTTCGCCAGGGCGACGACAACTGGTTCAACGTGGTGCGCTGGACCCTGAACGCCATGCTGGAAGCGGAGGAATTCGGCGTGACCTCGGCCAACGTCGACAGCCAGCTCAAGAGCAACAACCCCAACGTGCAGCGCATCCTGGGCGTGACGCCGGGCATGGGCAAGAACCTGGGGGTGGACGACAAGTGGGCCTACAGCATCGTCAAGCAGGTCGGCAACTATGGCGAGAGCTTTGAGCGCAACCTGGGCACGGCCAGCGCGATGAAGCTGCCGCGCGGCCTGAACGCGCAATGGCGCGACGGCGGCCAGATGTACGGCTGGCCGGTGCGCTGACCCGCGCGACGCGGGCGGACAGCCCGGACGGGCGGTTCCGCGCCGCGCCTGCCGCGCCCTCGGGCGCGGCGATCTTTTCCGGGATCAGGCGCCGCGCGTCCCGCGCCGCCACCACAGCGCCTCGCACAGCCACAGCAAAGGCCAGGCGAGCAATAGTCCGACCAGCAAGGTCGGCAGCCACGGCGCGGCCGCAGGCGCCGTACCGCCTTGCAGCCAGGCCGGGCTGTAGAGCAGGAAACCGGAGACGAAGCCGCGCGACCAGATATCGCGAAAGCCCGCGCCACGGCCCAGCGCCGCGGCCAGCATGCATACGATGACAAAGAACGCGTCGCCCGCGGCGCGATACCAGGCCGGAATGACCTGCGGATCCAGCGGCCGATACATGGCGATGGCGATCAGCAACGCGCCCAGCACCAGGGCGCGCGCCCAATTGAACGAAGTCCCCGTGTCGCTGCCGCGTACTGGCGTCATCTTCCCGTCAGTCACGCGTTTCTAGCGCCTTGTTGATGCGCAGCGCCAGCAGCGTGCAGGCGGTGCCCGACAGCAGGTAGATGCTGACCGCCACCAGCCCGAAACGCGCCGACAGGCCCAGCGCCACCAGCGGCGCGAAGGCCGCGCCGACCAGCCAGGCCATGTCGGTGGTAAGCGCCGCGCCGGTGTAACGGAAACGCTTGGTGAAATTGGCCGTCACCGTGCCCGACGCCTGGCCGTACGACAGCCCCAGCAGCGCGAAGCCGATCAGGATGAACGCATCCTGCGCCTTGGGGCTGCCGCCCAGCAGCCATGGCGTGAACAGCGCGAACACGCCGATCAGCGCGGCCAGCAGGCCCAGCGTGGTGCGCCGGCCGATGCGGTCGGCGATCCAGCCCGAGGCGATGGTGCCCAGGATGCCCACGCCCGCGCCGATGATCTGCACGATCAGCACATCGGAGATCTGCTGCGTGGCGCTGACCGCGATCCACGACAGCGGGAACACCGTTACCAGGTGGAACAGCGCATAGCTGGCCAGCGCCGCGAACGCGCCCAGGAACAGGTTATAGCCTTGCTCGCGCACCATCTGCGTGGTGCTGATGGGTTCCAGTTCGCCTTCTTCGAGCAATTGCGTGTATTCCTCGGTCAGCACCAGCCGCAGCCGCGCGAACAGCGCCACCACGTTGATGGCGAAGGCGACGAAGAACGGATAGCGCCAGCCCCAGTCGAGAAAGTCCGCCTCGGTCAGCGTCAGGTGCAGGAACAGGAACAGCGCGCTGGCGATCATGAAGCCGATAGGCGCGCCCAACTGGCCCAGCATCGCGTACCAGCCGCGGCGCTGGGGCGGCGCGTTCAGGGCCAGCAAGGACGGCAGCCCGTCCCAGGAGCCGCCGAAGGCCAGCCCCTGCAGGCAGCGGAACACCGCCAGCAGCACGATGGCGTGCGAGCCGATGACGTTGTAGCCCGGCAGGAAGGCCATGCCGACCGTGGCGGTGCCCAGCAGGAACAGCGCGATGGTGAGCTTGGTGCCGCGCCCCCAGCGCCGCTGGATCGCCATCGACACCGCCGTGCCGATGGGACGCGCAATGAACGCGAACGAGAAGATGACGAAGGCCCACAGCGTGCCTTCGAGCTGCGGTTCGAACGGGAAAAACACCCGTGGAAACACCAGCACGCAGGCGATGCCGAAGACGAAGAAGTCGAAATATTCGGAGGCGCGTCCGATGACGACCCCCACGGCGATTTCGCCCGGCGCCACCTTGGCGTGGCTGGCTGCGCCCCCTGTCGCGCCCGGACCGGGCAAGGCAGAGGCATGACCGGGATACTGCGTGGTGGTCGCCATGTGAGTGCTCGCTGAAAGGAGGTTTTGAAAAACGCCTTGTCTACGCTTTTTGCAACACACTCGTACGCACATGCGCCAAGGCCCCGCGGACCGCGGCGCGATCTCGCCCGGCCCTGCCCCGCACGCCTTTCCGTGCATACTTTTGCTCTTTTTACCCTAGATTTTTCGCGGCTTCCAGCGTAGTGTTGCGTTTACCTCCCACGGTTACGTTTCGGGGTATGGCCATGCCGTCTTTCCCAAGGTTCCGCGGATTGTTGCTGTTAGCCGCCCTGCCATTGCTCTCCGGATGCAATGCGGTGTTGCTTTCGCCATCAGGCGACATCGCGGTGCAGCAGCGCAACCTGATCATCATCTCCACCGGCCTGATGCTGCTGATCATCGTGCCGGTGATCTTCCTGACCTTCCTGTTCGCGTGGCGCTATCGCGCCAGCAACCGCGACGCGCACTACGACCCCGACTGGAACCACTCCACCATGCTGGAGCTGCTGATCTGGGCGGCGCCGCTGCTGATCATCATCGCGCTGGGCGCGCTCACCTGGGTCAGCACCCACCAGCTCGATCCCTACCGCCCGCTGGCGCGCCTGTCCGAAGGCCGCGAAGTGCCGGCCGGCACCAAGCCGCTGGTGGTCGAAGTGGTGGCGCTGGACTGGAAGTGGCTGTTCCTCTACCCCGAACAGGGCGTGGCCGCGGTCAATGAAATGGCCGCGCCGGTCGACCGCCCGATCCAGTTCAAGATCACCTCGTCCACGGTGATGAACTCCTTCTTCATCCCGGCGCTGGCCGGCCAGATCTACGCCATGCCGGGCATGCAGACGACGCTGCACGCGGTCATCAACCACCCCGGCGAATACGAAGGCCTGTCGGCCAACTACAGCGGCGCGGGCTTTTCCGGCATGCGCTTTCGCTTCCACGGCCTGGACCAGCAGGGCTTCGACAAGTGGATCGCCGACGCCCGCGCCTCCGGCGCCACGCTCGGCCGCGACACCTACCTGAAACTGGAACAGCCCAGCGAACGCAACCCGGTGCAGCGCTACGCCAGCGTCGCGCCCGGCCTGTTCGACGCCATCGTCAATCGCTGCGTGGAACCGAACCGCATGTGCATGAAGGACGCCATGGCGATCGACGCCGGCGGCGGCATGGGCATTCCCGGCGCGCGCAACATCGCCAGCCTGGACGAGGCCACGCGCGAGCGCCTGGGCCTGGCCGATACGCCGCCGCGCAAGTATGTCGGCGCCATGTGCACCTCGGCGGCGGAGTTGGCGCTGTAGCCCACACGCCCGCGCCGGCGCAGCGTCGCATCGCGTGAAATCAAGGTCTTCCCCCTGGAAACCGAGCCCTGGAAACCAAGATGACTGATCAACCAGACCTCACCAAGCTGATCTTCGGTCGCCTGACCTGGGACGCCATCCCCTTCCACGAGCCGATCCTGCTGGCCACCTTCGCCATGGTGGCGATCGGCGGCATCGTGGTGCTGGGGGCCATCACCTACTACCGCAAGTGGGCCTACCTGTGGCGCGAATGGTTCACCAGCATCGACCACAAGAAGATCGGCATCATGTACATGATCCTGGGCCTGGTGATGCTGCTGCGCGGCTTCGCCGACGCCATCATGATGCGGCTGCAGCAGGCCGTGGCTTTCGGCGATTCCACCGGCTACCTGCCGCCGCACCACTACGACCAGATCTTCACGGCGCACGGCGTCATCATGATCTTCTTCGTGGCCATGCCGCTGGTCACGGGGTTGATGAACTACGTGGTGCCGCTGCAGATCGGCGCGCGCGACGTGGCCTTTCCGTTCCTGAACAACTTCAGCTTCTGGATGACCACCGGCGGCGTGGTGCTGGTGATGATGTCGCTGTTCGTCGGCGAGTTCGCCCGCACCGGCTGGCTGGCGTATCCGCCTTTATCGGGCATCGCGCAGAGTCCGGACGTGGGGGTCGACTACTACATATGGGCCTTGCAGATCGCGGGGGTCGGCACATTGCTGTCCGGGGTAAACCTGCTGGTCACCATCGTCAAGATGCGCGCGCCCGGCATGTCGCTGATGCGCATGCCGATCTTCACCTGGACCGCGCTGTGCACCAACGTGCTGATCGTGGCGGCGTTCCCGGTGCTGACGGCGGTGCTGGCGCTGCTGTCGATGGACCGCTACGTCGGCACCAACTTCTTCACGGCCGACTTCGGCGGCAACGCCATGATGTACGTGAACCTGATCTGGATCTGGGGCCACCCCGAGGTCTACATTTTGATCCTGCCGGCCTTCGGCATCTTCTCGGAGGTGGTCGCCACCTTCTGCCGCAAGCGCCTGTTCGGCTACGCATCGATGGTGTACGCCACGGTCGTGATCACGGTGCTGTCGTACCTGGTGTGGCTGCACCACTTCTTCACCATGGGATCCGGGGCCAGCGTGAACTCGTTCTTCGGGATCACCACCATGATCATCTCGATCCCGACCGGCGCCAAGATCTTCAACTGGCTGTTCACCATGTACCGCGGCCGCATCCGCTTCGAGGTGCCGATGCTGTGGACGCTGGGCTTCATGGTCACCTTCGTGATCGGCGGCATGACGGGCGTGCTGCTGGCGGTGCCGCCGGCCGACTTCGCGCTGCACAACAGCCTGTTCCTGATCGCCCACTTCCACAACGTCATCATCGGCGGCGTGCTGTTCGGGCTGATGGCCGGCATCACCTACTGGTTCCCCAAGGCCTTCGGCTACAAGCTCGATCCGTTCTGGGGCAAGTGCTCGTTCTGGTTCTGGCTGGTGGGCTTCTACTTCGCCTTCATGCCGCTGTACGTGCTGGGCCTGATGGGCGTGACGCGCCGCGTCAACCATTTCGAGGACATGTCGCTGCAGATCTGGTTCCAGGTGGCCGCGTTCGGCGCCTTCCTGATCGCCATCGGCATCGCCTGCTTCCTGATCCAGTTGGTGGTGAGCTACCGGCGCCGCGAATCGCTGCGCGACTTTACCGGCGACCCGTGGGACGGCCGCACGCTGGAATGGTCCACCTCCTCGCCGCCGCCCAATTACAACTTCGCCTTCACGCCGCGCGTGCATGACCAGGATGCCTGGTGGCAGATGAAGCAGCACGGCTACCAGCGCCCGCAGGCCGGCTTCATCCCCATCCACATGCCCAAGAACACCTGGGCCGGCATCGTGCTGGCGGCCATCAGCGTGGTGATGGGCTTCGCGCTGATCTGGCACATGTGGCCGCTGGCGGTGCTGTCGCTTGCCGCGCTGATCGTCGTGTCCATCGTCCATACCTTCAACTACAAGCGCGAGTACTACGTGCCGGCCGACGAGGTCGTGCGCACGGAGGACGCCCGCACCCACCTGTTGGCGAAACATGTCTGATACCCTGGCCCCCACCCTGCCCGGCGGCGCCACGCCGCCCCCGGAGCCCGTGTTCCACGTGGCCGGCGAGCACCACCCGAAGAACGGCACGCTGCTGGGCTTCTGGGTGTATCTGATGAGCGACTGTCTCATCTTCGCCTGCCTGTTCGCCACCTACGGCGTGCTGGGGCGCAACTACGCCGCCGGCCCGTCCGGCGCCGACCTGTTCGACCTGCCGCTGGTGGCGGTCAATACCTCGCTGCTGCTGCTGTCGTCCATCACCTACGGCTTCGCCATGCTGGAGATGCGGCGCAACCGGGTCGGCGCCACGCAAGGCTGGCTGGCGGTCACCGGCCTGCTGGGGCTGGGCTTCCTGTCGCTGGAACTGTATGAGTTCGCGCATCTGATCCACATCGGCGCCGGGCCGCAGCGCAGCGCCTTCCTGTCGTCGTTCTTCACCCTGGTGGGCACGCACGGGCTGCACGTCACGTTCGGCATCGTCTGGCTGGTGACGATGATGGTGCAGGTGCGCATGCACGGCCTGATCCCCGAGAACCGCCGCCGGCTGATGTGCCTGTCGATGTTCTGGCACTTCCTGGACCTGATCTGGGTCGGCGTGTTCACCTTTGTCTACCTGATGGGAGTGCTGCCATGAACGCCCATGCCGACCACGCCGGCCACGGCCACGATCACGGCCATCACGACGATGACGACGGCGCCGCCCATGGCACCCTGAAAAGCTACGTCACCGGCTTCATCCTGGCGGCCATCCTGACCGCCATCCCGTTCTGGCTGGTGATGGACCGAGTGTTCGAAAGCTCGCGCACCACGGCGCTGATCATCCTGGCGTTCGCGGCGGTGCAGATCGTGGTGCACATCATCTATTTCCTGCACATGGATGCCAAGTCCGAAAGCGGCTGGAACATGTTGGCGTTAATATTCACGCTGGTGCTGGTCGTGATCACGCTCAGCGGATCCATCTGGATCATGTACCACTTGAACTCCAACATGATGCCCATGTCGATCCACGACATGCGGAATATGCCCTGACGTGATGGCGGCAACAAAAGACTCTACGCATTCCGGCGACACCCCCCGCAATCCCCGCAGCGCAACCACCCTGGTCATCCTGGGCGTGGTTGCGGCCGCGCTGTTCGCGGGCCTGTGCGCCCTTGGCACCTGGCAGGTGCATCGCCTGGCCTGGAAGCAGAACCTGATCGCGCAGGTGGAGCAGCGGGCGCACGCGCCCGCCACGCCCGCCCCCGCGCGCGCCGACTGGCCGGCCCTGACCTCCGACAACGCCGAATACCGCCGCGTGTCGGCCAGCGGCGCCTACCAGTACGACAAGCAGACGCTGGTGCAGGCCGCCACCGAATTGGGCAGCGGCTACTGGGTCATGACGCCGCTGCAACTGGCTGATGGCGGCGGCACGGTGCTGGTCAACCGCGGCTTCGTGCTGCCCGAATGGCGCAAGCGCCAGGCGGCCGGCGGCCAGGCCGAGGCCGACGCCGGGCCGGTCAAGGTCGACGGCCTGCTGCGCATGGGCGAGCCGGGCAACGGCTTCCTGCGCAACAACGATCCGGCCGCCAACCTCTGGTATTCGCGTGACCTGCCCGCCATCGCCCAGGCGCGCGGGCTGGGCGAGGTGGCGCCCTACTTCATCGACGCCGACGCCGCCCCCGGCGCCGGCCGCGATCCGACGCAGGCGCCGGTCGGCGGCCTGACGACGCTGACCTTTCCCAACAACCACCTGGTCTACGCCATCACCTGGTACGCCCTGGCCGCGATGATCATCGTCGGCGCCGGCATCGTGGTGCGCGAGGAACGGCGGCTGCGCGCGCGCCGCTGACTGGCCCCTGTTGCGAAAGCGCCTCACCAGAGAGGGACGAGCCCCCGTCAATCAGTCCGACAATCGACGCAGATGACCGGAAATACGTGACGGTTGGCCGAGAATGCTTGAGTGCAATCTACACAGGCAATCGGGAACAGGGCGGGCCGCAAGCCCGCCGCTTCGTTCCCCTTGCCATCCCCACTCAAGGAGTTCTCCGGATGAAAAAATCGCTGCTCGCAGCCGCCATGCTGACCGCCTTTGCTGGCATTGCCCAGGCGGAAACGTCGGTCACGCTCTATGGTGTCATCGACACCGGCATCGGCTACAACAAGGTTTCTGGCACCGTCGACGCCGGCAACAACGCTGCCGGCCAGCCTCTGCGTAAAGACGTCGGCGCCAGCCGCATCGGCATGATCAACGGGGTCCAGGCCGGCTCGCGCTGGGGCCTGCGCGGCTCGGAAGACCTGGGCGACGGCCTGCGCGCCATGTTCACGGTCGAAAGCGGCTTCGACTCGGGCAACGGCACGGCGCAACAAGGCCGCCTGTTCAATCGCCAGGCCACCGTCGGCCTGGCCAACGACAGTTGGGGCTCGCTGGAGTTCGGCCGCCAGACCACCGTCGGCGGCACCTTCCTGGCTGAAATCGACCCCTTCTACACCAGCTTCACCCAGGCCAACATCGGCACGTCCTTCAGCGCCGCCAACACCATGCGCTGGGACAACATGGTCATGTACCGCAGCGCCTGGACTGACGGCTTCCAGTTCGCACTGGGCTACTCCTTCAACGCCGACAGCAGCGACGACAACCAGAGCGGCTTCGCCACCGCGGACAACGCGCGCGGCATCACCGCCGGCCTGCGCTACGTCCAAGGCCCGCTGAACGTCTCGCTGACCTATGACCAGCTCAACAGCTCGAACTCGGCGCGCAAGCTCGATGCCGAGGGCGCCCCTGTCATGGTCGACGGCGAGCGGGTGGAATTCGACCATTCGGTCAAGCCTCGCCAGTACGCCGTGGCGGCCTCGTACGACCTCGAAGTGCTGAAACTGGCCGCCGCCTACGGCCGCACCACCGACGGCTGGTTCGTCGGCCAGGACCTGGCGGCCAACCCGGCGCTCAACGACAAGCTCGGCACCATGCACTACGCGGGCGGCTTCAAGGCCAATTCGTACATGCTGGGCGCGACCCTCCCGCTGGGCGGCACGAGCAACCTGTTCAGCTCGTGGCAGCACGTCTCCCCGTCCAACGACAAGCTGACTGGCGACGACGCCACCATGAACATCTGGAGCGTGGGCTACACCTACGACCTGTCCAAGCGCACCATGATTTACGCCTACGGTTCGTACGGCAAGAACTATGCCTTCATCGAAGGCATGAAGAGCAGCGCCGGCGGCATCGGCCTGCGCCACCTGTTCTAAGCATCCGCGCCAAGCCGGCCCTGCCGGCCTCATGCGCAAGACACCGCCACGGACCCGCTCCGTGGCGGTTTTTTTTTGCCTTGGCCTATGGCGATACGCAGCGCCCTGGCCCGTTTGCCCGGCTTTGGGGGAAGAACGGACCCATGATTCCGATACAAATAGACAGAAAATCACGGTTTTTGGCAGGAAATAGGACTTTTTGACCTACACTAGGGTTTGGGAACCGCGTTGGGCGTCATGCTCAACGTGTTGTTCCCTTTATTTTTTCCCCTCTACAGCAAGGAGTTCCACGGATGAAAAAGACGCTGCTCGCAGCCGCAATGTTGACCACTTTTGCAGGCGTCGCTCAGGCAGAAACGTCAGTCACTCTCTATGGTGTCATCGACACCGGCATTGGCTACAACAAGATCAAGGGCAATGGCTATGACGGCAGCAAGCTCGGCATGATCAACGGCATCCAGGCCGGCTCCCGCTGGGGCCTGCGCGGATCCGAAGACCTGGGCGATGGCCTGCGCGCCGTGTTCACGCTGGAAAGCGGTTTCGATTCGGGCAACGGCACCCGCGGCCAGAGCGGTCGCCTGTTTGGTCGCCAGGCCACCCTCGGGCTGGCCAACGACGCCTGGGGCACGATCGAATTCGGCCGCCAGGCCACGGTCGGCTCGAACTACCTGGCCGACATCGACCCCTTCTACACCAGCTACACCCAATCGAACCTGGGCCTGGGTTTCAGCGCGGCCAACACCATGCGCTGGGACAACATGGTGATGTACCGCAGCCCCTCGATGAGCGGCTTCCAGTTCGCCGCGGGCTATTCGTTCAACGTCGACGATACCAACAGCGACGAGACCCATTTCCGCACCAACGACAACTCGCGCGGCATCACCGCCGGCCTGCGCTACGTTGAAGGTCCGGTCAACGTCACGCTGACCTACGACCAGCTCAACGGCTCGAACCGCGCCTCCATCGACCACGGCGCCACGCCGCGCCAGTACGCGATCGGCGCATCGTACGACCTGGAAGTGGTGAAGCTTGCCGCCGCCTATGGCCGCACCACCGACGGCTGGTTCGTCGGCCAGGACCTGCCGGCGGGCACGCCCTTCAGCGACGAGTTCGGCACCAACCGCTACGTGGACGGCTTCAAGGCTAATGCCTACATGCTGGGCGCGACGATGCCCGTGGGCGGCGCCAGCAGCCTGTTCGCATCATGGCAGCACGTCTCGCCGTCCAACGACCGCCTGACCGGCGGCGACGCCAACATGAACGTCTGGAGCGTGGGCTACACCTACGACCTGTCCAAGCGCACCAACCTGTACGCCTATGGTTCGTACGGCAAGGACTACGCGTTCATCGACGGCCTCAAGAGCACCGCCGCCGGCGTCGGCATCCGCCACGTGTTCTAAGGCAACGGGTCGCGCCGGCGCTGCCGGCGCCCCGGCGGCTCGCCGTAGGCGCGCCGGTACATGGCAATGAAGGCGCTGTCGCTGGCATAGCCCACGGCGTGCGCCACTTCCGTGACGGACGCGCCTTCGGCCAGCCGGGCCCGCGCCATCAGCAGGCGGCATTGCGTGCGCCAGCGCGTGAACGGCAGGCCGGTCTCCGCCAGGAATGCGCGCGCCAGGGTACGGCCGCTGGCGCCCACCCGTCGGCCCCAGTCGTCGATTGACAACGCGCAGGCCGGGTTTGCCAGCAATTCGCGCGCGATCGGCGCCAGCCGCCGGTCGCGCGGCATGGGCAGGTGCAGCGGCGCCGCGGGCGCGGCGGCCAGTTCATCCAGCAATGCGCCCACCAGGCGCTGTCGCGGCCCATCCAGCGGCCGGTCGGATGGCCATTGCGTGACGCGCACGATCAGCTCGCGCAACAGCGGATTGACGTCGAGGATTTGCGGCTCGCGCGGCAGGCCGGGATAGACCGACACATCGAAATACAGGCTGCGATACGCAAATGTGCCCTGCATGGCCGTGCGATGCACGCAGCCGGCCGGCAGCCAGGCCGCCTGCAGCGGCGCCAGTTGCCCCACCCGGTCGGTGAGATACAGGGTCACCCCGCCTTCGGCCTGATACAGCAACTGCGCGCGCTGATGCGCATGCCAGTCGGACGCGTGCGCGCGCGTGTCGATCGCCATGCCCACCACGGGGCAGGCGACGAGGTCCGGATCTTCGACGGCGTCGGGGAGATAGGCGGGCATGTCCGATTGACGATGTTTTATGGCGCGATATCGTGATTTTGCACGCCCCCGCGCGCCTACGCTAGCGACTTTTCGCATCACGGTCGTCGCATGTCATCCCATCCTGCTTTCGCGCCCGCCCAAGGCGCCCTGCCCCCGCCCTGGCTCATCATCGCGCTGCTGGCCCTGCCGCAGATCGCCGAGACCATTCTCGCCCCCGCCCTGCCAGACCTGGCGCGCCATTGGCGCCTGGACGCCGCCGCCACGCAGCCGGTCATGGGCGTGTTCTTTATCGGTTTTGCCGCCGGGGTGTTGCTGTGGGGGCATCTGGCGGACATGTGGGGCCGCCGCCCCGCGATGCTGGCCGGTCTGGCCACCGGGCTGGCCGGTACGCTGGGCGCGTTGGCCGCGCCGCACTACGGCTGGCTGCTGCCCGGCCGCTTTGTCCAGGCGCTGGGTCTGGCAGCCTGCTCGGTGGTGACGCAGACTGCGCTGCGCGATTGCCTGAGCGGCCCGCGGCTGACGCGCTACTTCGTCACGCTGGGCACGGTGCTGGCGTGGTCGCCCGCCGTCGGGCCCCTGACGGGCCAATGGCTGGCCGACCGGCAAGGCTATGCCGGGGTGCTGGCGGCGCTCGCCGCGACGGTCACGTTGCTGCTGGGATCGGTCGCCTGGCGCTGGCACGAGACCCGGCCAGCCACGGCAGGGCACACACCGCTGGCGGCGCTGGGCCGCGCCATGCTGGCCGACGGCGCGCTGCGCCTGGCGGTGCTGCGGGTGGCCGGCCTGAACCTGCTGGTGTTTTCCTTCTATGCCGCCGGGCCGTTCATGACGGGCCCGCTGCCCGGGCTGGGCTTTGGCTGGGTGGGCCTGGGCGTGGCGCTGGTCGGCAGCCTGGGCGCCGCCGCCAACCGCCGGCTGCCCGCCTCGGCCGATGCCGAGCGCCGGGTGCGCTACGGCCTGCGTTGCGTCGCGCTTGGCGCGGCGGCGCAGGCCGCCGCCATGGCCTGGCGTCCGGAACCGGGCTGGCTATGGGCCGCCACGGCGCTGCCGCTGTTCGCGGGCTATGGCCTGGCGATACCCAACCTGCTGGGACCGGCGCTGCGGCGCTACGGGCATTGCCTGGGACGCGCCGGCGCCTTGTTCGGCCTGGCCTACTACAGCCTGCTGGGCGTGGGTTTGGCGGCCACCTCATGGCTGCCTTTCGACACGCCGCGGCCGCTGTCGCTGGCATGGCTGGGACTGGCGCTCTGGCTGCTGCTGGCGCGCCAGTCGGGAAAGCCGGCGTCGAGCCGGCGGGCGCGCAGGCCGTGCGCGCGCAACGTGGCGACGGCGTCGGAGGACAGCACGCAGAACGGGCCGCGGCAATAGGCCACGATCTCGTGCCCGGCCGGCAATTCGCCGAGCCGCTCGAGCAGTTCATCGGCGGGGATGTTGAGGGCCCCGGGCAGGTGGCCTTGCGCGAATTCGTCGGCCGGCCGCACGTCCAGCAGCGTCATGCCGCCTTCGCCCAGGCGGCTGAGCAGTTCGTCGCGCGAGATGGCCTCGAGGCCGTCGCGACGATCCTGGCTGTCGGCCACCAGGCGGCGGATCTCGCTGCGGTTGTGCTGCGCCACGGCCCCGAGCGCATTGAGCAGCCCGGCGATGGGCGCGGTGCCGAGCCGGTAATACACATGCTTGCCATCGCGCCGGGTCGCAACGAAACCGGCGCGGCGCAATTGCTGCAGATGCTGCGAAGTGTTGGCGACCGACAGGCCTGACAATTCGGCCAGCCGTTCGACCGGGCGCTCGCCCTGCGCGATATGCTCGAGCAGCACCAGGCGGTGGGCGTTGCCCAGCGTGCGGGCGAGTTCGGCCAGTTCGGCCGCGAGAGGGGTCTGGAGCGGTGGCGCGGTCATTGGCGGCGATCTTAGCATTGGGTCCGGGCCCGTCGCGCGGCGCCTTGAACAACGCCTGGCGTGACAATGCAATGAACACGAAACACGTAGCTGTCATCATTGGACACTCCCCCTGTCGAACCCGATACGCTCATCCATGCCCCGCACGCCCGACTCCGACCTTCCCCGCCCTTTCGCCGCGCGCTGGCGCCCCGCGCTGCGGATCCTCGCCCTGGCCGCGCTGCCGCTGCTGCTGGCAGCCTGCAACGGCAGCAAGGATGGTGACGACGACAGCCCCGTCGCGCAGAATCCGGCGCCACCGACCGACACGCGCAACCCGGCCTACCTGTCGGCGCGGCCGGGCGACGTGATCAAGGTGCGCATCGAGGAACTGCGCCCGACCCAGGCCGCGATCGGCTATGACCAGATCTACTACAAGCTGGGCCGCTGGCAGGGCGACTTCAACCGCCCCACCTGGGCGGCCGACGCGACCAAGCAACTGGACTACCTGAACCGCACGGTCGGCAAGAAGTTCAGCGATTATTGCGAGGACATGGGCGCCACCACGTCACAGGCGTTCACCTCCATCGCCCAACTGCAGGCCGCCCGCCTGGACCAGCCGACGACCTTCAGTTGCACGGCCGCGTTCGGGGCCAACCCCGCCAACCTGAAGACGGTGGTGGTGGGGTGGGACGGCAACCTGTACCTGACCGACGGCCATCACACGTTCTCGTCGCTGCGCGAGATCTTCGATGGCGGCCCCAAGCTGCCGGTGTGGGTCAAGGTCGACGCCAACTACAGCGGCGCCGGCACCGCCGCGGCCTTCTGGCAGCGCATGGTCGATGAGCGCAAGGCCTGGCTGCGCGACGGCCAGAACCAGCCCATCACCGTGGACCAGTTACCTACGCGCGTGGGCATCGCCAACGCGCAGGAACCCGGCGGCATGCAGGAAGACCGCTACCGCTCGCTGGTGTACTTCACCCGCGACATCGCCTACAGCAACGGCAGCCTGCCGGAATTCGCCGAATTCCTGTGGGGCGACTGGCTCCGCCGCCAGGTGGCCGCCAATCTGCTGCCCGGCCTGGACCAGTACGCGATGGTGGCGCCGGCCACGCCCGCGCAGATCCTGACGGTCAGCACGCTGAGCGCGGCGCTGGCGCCCACCGGCGCCAACGACGGCTATGCCGCCGCCGTGCGCAACGCCGCCCTGAAGATGACGGCGCTGGCCGACACCGACATCGTTTTCCAGGACCGCACGGCCGCCAGCCTGGGCCGCATCCCGCTGGTGGCGGGCGCTCCCAGCGGCTCGCCCACCAAGACGGCGCGCGACACGCTGGAAGAATTGCCGCGCAACGACGTCAAGGCCGACGGCAGCCCGCGCGGCGCCGGCAAGCTGTGGTTCGCCGTCAACTATCGCGCCTGCGGCAAGCCGGCCGCGGGCACCTGCTGGGGCTGGTAGGCGCCGGGGCGGCAACGCCGCCTCAGCGGTCGATCTGCATGGCTGGCCGCGCCTGCACCTTGGCCAGCCAAGCCTGCACCTTCGGGTGCGCCGCCACCGGCGCCCCGAGCATCGTGCTGTAGCCGATCACCGAGCCCACCACCAGGTCGGCCAACGAGTATTCGTCGCCCAGCATCCAGGCCTGGCGCGTCAGGTGGCCATCCAACACCGCCAGCAAGACGTCCAGGTCGGCCCGCGCCCGCTCCGCGTGGCGCGGATCGCGTTGGCCTTCCTCGCCGTGGCCGACGTGGAACAGGCGCCACAGCACCGCGCCGTACGATACATAAGCCCACGCGCTCCAGGACATCGCGGCGAGCCGTTGCGGCGTGCCCGCGGCGGGCCACAGGCCGCGCTCGACGCCCCATTGCTCGCCCAGCCACAACTGGATCGCCAACGCTTCGAACAGGGGCGCGCCGTCCACGGTCAGCGTCGGCACCTTGCCATTCGGATTGATCGCCAGGAATTCGGGACGGCGCTGTTCGCCGGCGCGGATGTCAACCTTTACACGCTCGTGAGGAACCTGCAGTTCGGCCAGGGCGGCGGCGATCGGGGAAGCGCTGGACTGGGGGTGCCAATAAAAGACGATGGACATGGGAAATACTCCGGTTTCGTGGATTCCCGCCGCGGCACCATGGCCACCGGCGATGGCGTGAACTGTAGAATCAATTGCGGACAGATTCCGCCCTCGATTTGCTTTACCGTCACGCCATGCTCACCTCCAGCAACCGTCTCCTGCGCCTGCTGTCCCTCCTGCAGACCCGCCGCCACTGGGCCGGCGGCGAGCTGGCGCAGGCGCTCGCGGTGCACCCGCGCACCCTGCGGCGCGATATCGACCGGCTGCGTGAATTGGGCTACCCGATCCAGGCCAGCAGCGGTGTGGCCGGCGGCTACGCCTTTCGCGCCGGGCACGCGCTGCCGCCCCTGCTGCTGGATGACGACGAGGCCCTGACGGTGGCGATCACCCTGCGCACCGCCGCCACCGGCACGGTTGCCGGCATCGAGGAAGCCGCGCTGCGGGCGCTGGTCAAACTGGAACAGGTGATGCCGGCGCGGTTGCGGCATAAGGTGGATGCGTTGCGCTCGGCGCTGGTGCCGCTGGCGCGCCACACGCCGTCGGTGGATGCGGGCCTGCTGGCCGCGCTGGCGGCCGCCTGCCGCGACCAGTTGCGCGTGAGCTTCGACTACATCGACGGCCGTGGCCAGGCCAGCACGCGCCAGGTCGAGCCGCAGGGGCTGGCGCACACGGGCTGGCGCTGGTACCTGGTCGCCTGGGATCCGGCGCGCGACGACTGGCGCACGTTCCGGCTCGACCGCATCGCCGGCGGCGTGACACCGGGCGCGCATTTCCGCCCACGGCCGCCGCCCGACGGCGGCGACCTGCGCGCGTATGTCGCGCGATCGGTGGGCCAGGCGCCCAACGCCGAAGACGCCCGCGTCATCCTGCACGCGCCGCGGGCAGCGATGGCGACGCGCATTCCGCCATGGGCTGGCGATCTCGAAACGCTCGACCCCGGCCGCTGCCTGCTGCGCTGCGCGGGCCAGTCACCGGACGCGCTGGCCTACTGGCTGATGTCGCTGGACGTGGAGTTCGATGTATTGGCGCCCACGGCGCTGGCGCAGCGCCTGCGGCAGGCGAGCGAACGCGTCGACCGCATGCTGCAGCGCCATGCCGCGCGCGAACAGGCGTCGACAACGGGCGGATTGACGCCGCCCGCGCCGTAACGCCGGCGGCGCCACGGCGCGCGCCGATCAGGCGCCGGAACGCGCCTGATCGGCCTGCTTGGCCTGTTCGGCCCTGGCCAATTGCTGCATGACCAGCGAGACCTTTTCGGCGATCTTGAGCTTGTCGGCCGCCGACATCGCGTCGTAGTCCTTCTTCGAGATCCCGAGGGAGGCCAGCGCCGCGTAGAACATCTTGTCCTGCAGCGACATGGAGGCATAGTCCATGAATTCCTGCTCGGACTCCGAGGCGGCGCCCGGCGAAGCGCCGCGCACGCCACCGCCCAGCGCCGAGGCGCCGCGCTGCTGCGCGTCCTGGAACGCGGCGCGGAAGGCCTCGCCGGCGCCCGCGGCGAACGACGAAGATTGGCGGGGATCGGCCGCGTCGGCGGCATTCCTGGAATTCACGGTGATCATGGTCAGCCTAGTCTGAGGAAAACACGATGGTTCGCAAGTTACTCTCCCGGCCGCCGGACCGATGCACCGGAATGACGCCCGATCCGGCTGTTTCTCCGCCGATTGCCCCGATGCGCGCCCGCCGCAGTTCGAGTATCTTGTGACTCCCTCGCACATTCCGGAGCCTGTGCCGTCATGAATTTCGAACCGACCCCCACCTCATCCCAGCCCGCCCCCGCCGTCGCCGCGCCGCCAGCCGACGTTTTCCTGCAGTTCCTGGTGAACCTGGTGAACAATGGCGGCCAGCTCAAGGGCATCGGCGTGACGCTGCAGATGGGCGGCATGCTGGTGTCCGGTTCGATCGTGTCGGGCGCCGAGTACTTCGACCGTTTCGCCGAAGCCTTCGCCGATTCGCTGTCGGACATGGACGACCAGGCGCGGGAATCGGTGCGCTCCTCGCTGTCGGAACTGGGCGACGTGTTCCGGCTGCCGCAACCGGCCGAACCCCTGCCCAACTACATCCACCTGGCCGACGCCCTGTTCTTCACCGCGGACGGCACGCCGATCGCGGGCCAGCCGACGCTGTGGCGCGGCCGCAGCAGCGCCGTGGACGGTTTCATCCTGGGCCGCCTGCAGGCCGCCTGAACGGGCTACGCTAGCCGGCGCCAGGGCCGGGCCGGTGGACGCAGGCGTTGAAGCTGCGCCAGGCCCCGCCGTCAGCCTGCAGCCAGACCGCCAGGCATTGCGCGCTGAGTGGCGAGGACAGCATGGCGCCGCGAAACAGCAGTCCCGGGTGCGCACGCAGCCAGACGAAATCGTGAATGTCTTCTATGTCGTCGGCGAGCACCTGCAGCTTGGCATCCTCGATGCACGCCATCACGGCGCAAAAGCGCTGCTGCAGCGAGCGGTCGGCGCCGAGCCCGCGCGGAATCTTCAGGGTCAGGCCGCAGACGCGCAGCGCGCCACAGGCCACCGGTTCGCCGCCGCAGGTGGCGGGCAGCAATTGCGCCCGCAAGCCGGGCTGGAATTCGGCATAGCTGGCCAGAACGGACGCCTGGGGCAACAGGCGCTGGAACAAGGGCAGGAGGAAAGTCAGGCGCCGGGTCCCCAGGTGCGCGCGCTTGCCGCCAGCGCGCGCACCCAGGCAGAGTTGGTCGCGTGTCAGGCCCATGTCGAGATCGGTGCACAGGCGCTGCGCCAGGTCGGCGTCGCCGGGCCCGGCCAGCGCGTGTTCGAAAGACAGGTCGATGAGCGCGCCGGACTGCTCGGCGAAGGCCGCCGCGGCGCGCAGGCGCGCGCGTTGCGGCGCAAGGTTGTCCGCGCCGCCGCTCCACGGCGTGAAGCCGTCCGCGACCGCGTACTCATGCACACGGCCTTGCGCGGTGAAGACCGGCTGGAACCGCAGGAACAGGGGTTCCTTTCGCGCAGGACAGGCGGGAACGGCGTCACGCATGGCGGAAGCGGGCCACGGGCGCCGGCCAGGGGCGGCGCGTGGGGGAGAACATCATGGAACCTCATGAAGGCGTGGACACGCCGCAATGCCGGCCGCGTCGGACGGAAGACAGCAGATATGAGGACGATGGTGCCAAAGGCGGGGAAGCGATTGAACAGGAAAATTCTCAATCCTGGAATCCTCTCGCCTCGTCCGGCTTCGGCGCCATGCGTTCCGCGACCGGCCGCCGATGCGGAATAATTCGTCTGTCTCCCCGGCCAACCTGACCCCGCTTCGCATGCAACGACTCCGTATCGCCATCGCCGACGACCATCCGCTGGTCCTGATGGCCATGGCCGACCTGCTGAAAAAGCACCTGGGCTTCGAGGTCGTCGCCGCGCTCGACACGCCCACGGCGCTGGTCGAACAGCTTGCACGCGACGCGCCGCAGGTGGTCATCACCGACTACGCCATGCCCGGCGACGACCTCTACGGCGACGGCATCCGCCTGGTCAAGTACCTGATCCGCCACTACCCCGGCGTCCGCGTGGTGGTGCTGACCATGGTGTCCAACCCCATGATCGTGTCGGCGCTGTACGACGCCGGCGTGGATGCGGTGGTCTTCAAGCACGACAGCCCGAACGAGATCGTCACCGCCCTGCAGGCGCTGCAACGCGGCCGCAAATACTATCCGCCCGGCCTGCCGCGGCGCCGCTCGCCGGCGGGACACGGCGCGCTCATCGGCGAGCGCATCAACAGCCTCTCGCCCAAGGAGTTCGAAGTGCTGCGGCATTTCGTGCGCGGCGAGTCGATGATGCAGGTGGCCGGCTGCCTCAAGCGCAGCGTCAAGACCGTCAGCGGCCAGAAGATGTCGGCCATGCGCAAGCTGGGCGTGCGCACCGACCAGGAACTGGTGGCGTTCTGTGTCGAGCACGGCATGTTCCAATGAGGCTCCGCGGGCGGCCGCCGCTCGCGCGGGAACACCCACAAGGCGCCCAGTCCCGCTACACTCCTGGCGACAGGCCGGTCATCGGCACCGGTCCGCGACCAGGGAACCGCCATGCTCGAAACAGACAGCATTCAAGCGCGCAGGTCCAACGGGCAAAAAGCCCGGGAGCACGTCAAGCGCTCGTCCCACGCCGCCCTCGGCAATGTCGACCGGGACCCGATCCGGTTGCTGCGGATCAATAGCGCCGGACGGGTACAGGCCCTGATCCCGTTGCGCTACGGCCGCATGGCGGCCTCGCCCTTCGCCTTCTTTCGCGGCGCCGCCATCCTGCAGGCGCACGACCTGGCCGGCACCCCGCATACCGGCATCTCCATCCCTATCTGCGGCGACGCCCACCTGCTCAACTTCGGCGGCTTCGCCACGCCCGAGCGGCAGTTGCTGTTCGACCTGAACGATTTCGACGAAACCGCCACCGGCCCGTGGGAATGGGATATCAAGCGGCTGACCGCCAGCCTTGCGGTGGCGGCGGCGCACATGGGCTACGGCCGCGGCGACAGCGCCGACATCGTCATGGCGGCCGCCTGCGAATACCAGTTGCGCATGAACGAGTACGCGCAGAACAGCACGCTCGACGTGTGGTACGAGGGCATCACCTTCGAGCGCATGCTGCAGGACGCGGAAACCGCCGAGGGCCGCCGGCTGATCAGCCGCGCCATGGAAAAGGCCGCCGGCCGCACCAACGAGAGCATGCTGCACAAGATGGCGTACATGGAAGGCGGCCACTGGCGCATCCGCGACGCGCCGCCGGCCATGTTCCACCCCAGCGGTCCCGTGACGCTGCTGGGCAAGGCCGAGCACTGGCCGGACACGCCGACCTGGAAGAAGAAGATGGCCAAATGCTACGCCGGCTATCTCGATAGCCTGGCGCCGGACCGGCGCGAACTGCTCAAGCACTTCGCGGCGCAGGACGTGGTCTTCAAGGTGGTGGGCGTGGGCAGCGTGGGCACGGTCTGCCTGGTGATGCTGATGGTGGACAGTTGGGGCAATCCGCTGTTCCTGCAGGCCAAGGAAGCGCGAGAATCCGTCATCGCCCGCTATGCCCGCGACAGGGCGCCCGCGCATGCCGGATATCGCGTGGTGACGGGCCAGCGGCTGCTGCAGGCGGCCAGCGACATCTTCCTGGGTTGGGCCACCGGGCCGCGCGGCAAGCACTACTATTTCCGCCAGTTGCGCGACATGAAAGTCTCAGCCGACGTCGAGAGCTTCAACCAGAAGATCCTGACCGGCTACGCCCGCATGTGCGGCCGCGCGCTGGCGCGGGCCCATGCCAAGGCCAGCGGGCACTCGGTGGAGCTGGCCGCGTACATGGGACGCGCGGGCCCGTTCGCCGAGGCGCTGCTGGCGTACGCGCAGGGCTACGCGCGGCAGAACGAAAAGGACTACCGCCGCTTCCTCGAGGCCTGCCGCGCGGGCAAGCTGCCCATGCGCACGGACGAGGACATGGCGGCGGACTTCCGCGTCTGAGCGCGTCCGGCCCTCAGGCGCCGGCCACGCCCATGGCCGGATCGCTCACCGTGTGCGCGCCGGTCTCGACGCGGCCGGCGAAGCGGCGGTAGAACGCCGGATCGCTGGAACAGGTGACGGCAAGGTCATACCACTGGCCGCTGGCCGCCAGGCTCCAATTGCGCGTGGCCTTGCCCCCGCCCGCGACCTCCAGCGCCAACGGCGCGTCCTGCCGGTAGGCCTGCGGCGTCACGGTGAAGGTGCAGGCGTTGGCGCCGGTGTTGAGGAACTCGGCGTAGACCTCGCCATTGGCAATGTCGTAGCAGACCCGGATCTCGGGCAGCGAACCGCTGGCGGCGATGCGGTGGATGTCGCCCTTGAAATGGCGGTGATAGCCGTTCGGGCCCAGCACCCACAGGTCGTACCTGCCCAGGTTGTCCAGCAACGCGTTCCAGGTGTCGGACAGGGTCTTGCCGGCCTCGACCGCGTAGCGGCGCGGCAGCCGGTCCAGGTGATAGCGGTCGTAGACGTGGAACACCGCGCCCTGCGTGCCCGTGTTGGCGAACACCAGTTCCACCGTGCCGGCCGCGGCGCAGCGCGCGCTGGTGTGCAGTTCGTAGGGCAGCGCGCGCGACGGGCGCGTGCCGCTGGCCTGCAGCGGCAATTGCATGTCGGTGGGCAGCGGCATCTGCGGCAGGGCTTCCTGCGCGCTGCGCAACTGGTCGGCGGCCGCGCGCGTGGCGCGCCCTGCCAGCGTCGGCAGCGCTTCGGCATTGGGCGTCTTGAAGTTGAAGGCGCTGGTCAGGTCGCCGCAGACCGCGCGGCGAAACGGGCTGATGTTGGGCTCGGCCACGCCGAAGCGCGCCTCCAGGAAACGCAACACGAGGTGTGGTCGAACACCTGCGAGTTGACCCAGCCGCCGCGGCTCCAGGGCGAGATCACGAACATCGGCACGCGCGGGCCGGGGCCGTAGACGCGGCCGTCCTTGGTCGCCGGCTGGGTCGTGCTGCCGGCGGGCGAGGCGTGCGTGAAGTACTCGAACGCCATGTCGGCATCGGCCAGCGTGGTCTTGCCGGCGGGGGTGCCGCCGGCATCGCGCGACGGCGCGGACGGCGACGGCACATGGTCGAAGTAGCCATCGTTCTCGTCGAAATTCACCAGCAGCACCGTCTTGCTCCAGACCTCGGGCACGGCGGTCAGCGCATCCAGCACTTCCTGCAGGAACCAGGCGCCCTGCACGGGGCTGGACGGGCCCGGGTGTTCGCAATAGATGGACGGCGCGTTCATCCAGCTCACCTGCGGCAAGCGGCCTTCGCGGATGTCGCGCCTGAAGGCGTCCAGGTAGTTCTCGGGCGCGGCGCCCGGCAGCGTGTTGGCCACGCCCTTGTAGAGCGGATTGGCGGCGTTGTCGGTGGCCGGATCGTAGGCCTTGTACGGCAGCGCCTGGCCGGTGTTGGCATAGGGCACGCCGGGCTCGCCGCCGCTGGACACCGGATAGCCGGAATTCACGTTGGCCTGGCGGAACGCGCGAAACGCGCCCAGCATGTTGTCGCCCCATTCATCGGGCATGTTCTGGTACGAGATCCAACTGACGCCCGCCTGTTCCAAGCGCTCGGCGTAGGTGGTCCAGGTGTAGCCCTTGTTGACGTTGGCCGGCAGGCCGTCGATCCAGTCCCACTCGTTGTTGACGAAGGCGGTGTTGGTGGGCACGGCGCCGTTGGTGCCGGTCAGGTGGAACGAACGGTTGGCGTCGGTGCCGGTGTGCATCGAACAATGGTAGGCGTCGCACAGGGTGAAGGCGTTGGCGAGCGCGAACTGGAACGGGATCTCGCTTTCCTTGAAGTAGCCCATGGAGATATCGTTCTTGTGCGTGGGCCATTGCGCCATGCGGCCGCCGTCCCAGGCCTTCTGGCTGTCGTCCCAACTGTGCGGCGTGCCGGCCGCGCGCTGCGCGTTGTGGCTGCTGCCGTCGATATGGAACGGCGTCAGCACGGCGCCGTTGGCGCGCTGCTGCTGCCAGACCTTGCGGCCGTTGGCCAGCGGGATGGTGAAGCGATCGCCGAAACCGCGCACGCCCTTGAGCGTGCCAAAGTAGTGATCGAACGAGCGGTTCTCCTGCATCAGGATGATCACATGCTCGACATCCTTGATGGTGCCGGTGGCGTTGTTGGCGGGAATGGCGAGGGCGCGGCGGATGCTGGGGGGAAATGCGGCGAGCGCGGCGGCGGCAAAACCCGCGCCGGCGGCGGTCTGGAGAAAGTTGCGGCGGGAGGTCATCGGGTGGATTTGGAAAGAGGAGCACCAACCTTGCCGCGAAGCATCGGCAAGACCCCAGCGAGTCTAGGAATGCGAAGTGACAGCGCCGTGAAAGCGGACGCGTCGAAGCGGGCCGCGGCGCGTGCGCGCGGCCTCAGTGTGTGTCCAGATGCGTCAGCGCGAGGTCAGCGCGCCGCGCGGCTGAAGCGCTGTTCGACCACCACGCCGCCCCATTGCGTGCCCTCGGCTTCCTGGGTCAGCACGAAGCCGGCCGACTCATACAGGTGGCGCGCGGCGTCCAGGCCCTTGAAGGTCCACAGATACGTTTCGTCAATGTCGAGCGCGTCGACGAAGGCCATGGCGCGCGCCAGCAGGGCCCGCCCCACGCCCATGCCGCGCAGCGATTCATCGACAATGAACCAGCGCAGATGCGCCGTGCGCGCCGCGAGGTCACTGTCGATGGCGATGGAGGCCAGCGTGCGATTGCCGTCGGTGTAGCGCCACAGGTTCTTGCCCGGCGCGGGCAGGCTCTCCGCGAAGGCCGCCAGCCCCGTCGCCACCAGGCGCTCGAACACCACGCCAAAGCCGGCGGCCTGGGCGTAGTAGCGCGCGTGCAGGCCGGCCACGTCGCCGATACAGCCGGGCGCGTAGCCTTCCTGGATCTGCGACTCGATCGCGTCGCTGGCCTGCGCGGCGCGGGTGTTGGGGTTTTCGCGCGACAAGGCGTCGGCATACAACGACAGGTAGCGCACCAGGATCTCCTGGTCGGGCGGCGCCAGTTGCCGCAAGGCGCGCGACACCTGCTCGGTGGCGAACTGATCGATGCGGCTGCGCAGGTCCTGGCCGGCTGGCGTCAGCGACAGGCGCGAGGCGCGCGCGTCGCCGCTGTCGGTCTCTCTCGCCACCAGGCCGGCCGCCTCCAGCTTGGCGACCTGGCGGCTGGTGTTGGACTTGTCCAGCCGCAGCACCAGCGCCAGGTCGCGCGCCTGGATGCCCGGCTGCAGGCCGATCTCGATGATGGCATGCACCGCCGACGGCGCCAGCTCGCTGCCGGCCAGCGATGGCCGCATGAAGCCCAGTTCTCGCACCAGCTTGCGCGAGAATTCCCGCAGGTCGCGGATGGTCTGTTCCCGGGAGCGGGTGGGAAAATCGATAAGATCCATGATGACGCGTCCTGAAGTTGCGGGTCGCAACCAATTTACTTGCGAATCGCAACCAAAACAAGCCCTGCCCCATGAAAATTCAATTGCTGTCCGATCTGCACCTGGAGTCCGACCCCACTTTCGTCGCACACCCGACGGCGGGCGCGGACCTGCTGGTGCTGGCGGGCGACATCGGCTCGTACCAACCGCGCTCCAGACTGACGGCGGACGATTTCGGCCTGGGCCGCTATTCGCCTCGCCACGGCTGGCCGACGCCGGTGGTCTATGTGCCGGGCAACCATGAATACGACAACCTCGATTTCGATGAAACCCACGACCGGCTGCGCACGCTGTGCGAGGCGCTGGGGATCCATTGGCTCGAGCGCGAGACCCTGGTGCTCGACGGCGTGCGGCTGGTGGGCACCACGCTGTGGACCGACTTCGACGCGCTGGCCGCGCCGGGCGACACGCTGACGCAGGCGCTGGCCAAGCGGGGCAAGGCCTTCCGCGCCGCCGATTTCTATCTGGAGAAAGCGCGGATGCGGCGCCACGGCGCCCCCTTCATGGCCGAGCAGATGCGCGAACAGGGCCTGGCCTGTCAGGCCTGGCTGGAGGCGGCGCTGCGCGCGCCGTTCGACGGCCCGACGGTGGCCATCACCCATTTCGCGCCAAGCCTGGCCAGCGCCGATCCGCGCTACGGCGTGACGCCGGGCACCGCCGGATTCTGCAACGCGCTCGACCACCTGCTGCCGCTGGCCGACATGTGGCTGCACGGCCACCTGCACTGCCCGCTGGACTACGAGAAGGAAGGCTGCCGCGTGGTCGCCAATCCGCTGGGCTACGCCCGCAAGGGCGAGCAGGAGGGCTACCTGCCCGACGCGTTGTGGGAAGTGCCGGACAGGCGCGGCGCGTAGGCCGGGATCGCGGCGGCGTTCAGCCGGCCGCGGTATCGAGTTCGGCCAGCACCTGCCGGGCGACCTCGTCGAGCGAGCGCCGGCAGTCCATGGCAACGCGCTGCAATTGATCGTGCGCGGCCTGTTCGCTCAGGCCATGGCGGCTGACCAGCAGCCACTTGGCGCGCTCGACCCGCCGCCGCTCCTCCAGCGTGCGGCGGGCCAGCGCCAGCGCGTCGTCCGACTGCCGCAGGCGTTGCGCCTGATCGCGCATCAGGTCGAGGATGGAGCGTTCCATGGCCTCGCCCACGCCGTCCTGCGGCGGCACGTCGAGAATGCGGCCTTGCAACTGGAACAGCATCGCCGGCGTGTCGTCACTGGCGTGATCGGCGAAACGGCTGAGGAGCAGCCGATGGTTGTCCAGTTCGGCGCGGGTCTCGACGATGCGGCGATGACATTGCAGGGTGAGTGCCTCAGCCAGCAGGCTTTCGACCGCGCGCATCGCGTCGATGCGTTCGGTGCACAGGCCGAACCACAGCTCGGCCAGGCCAGCGTCGACGCGTTCGGATTCGGAAGTCCGCAGCGCCATGTCGCGCATGCGCAGCACCGGGCCTGCGCCCTGTTCCACCCGTTCCCAGACGGCCAGCGCATCCGCGCCGGCGTATTGCGCGAAGCTGTCGAAGCAGCGCTTCTGCAGGTCCGCCAGCTCCAGCACGCGGGCCTTCTGCGCCTCGGTGAAGTAGCCGGTGGTGTAGCCCATGACGCCGTAGGCCCGCTCCTGGCCGCACAGTTCCTTGCCCTGCATGAAATTCAGCAACGCCACCAGCAGGCGCGTGACGCCCGCATCCAGCGACGAATCGGCGGCTTCGAACACCAGCGCGAACAGGCTGGCGATGAGCCGCGTGAAGACCGCCCCGGCCTCTTGCGCCGCGACCCGGCGGTCGCGGATGGCGCGGCGCGTGCGCGGCAGTTCGTCGAGGCGGTACAGCGCGTACGCGATGCAGTTGAGCAGCCGCGCCTTGCCGGCGCTGCGGGTGGCATCCGGCTCCAGCCGGTCGAGGAAGCGGCGCACTTCCTCCTCCACCGCGCAGGCGTCGGAACTCAGGCCGGCCAGGGTCTGGCGCAGCGCGTCCTGGCCGCCGCACAGGTACAGGTTGGAAGAGCCGCGCTCCTTCTGCAGCACGTGCACCAGCTTGCTGACCAGGGTGGCCAGCTCGCAGGTGCTGGCCAGCGCCTCGAGCCCGTGCAACTCGCTGCGGCGGGCGGCCAGGAGAAAGCGCAGGGTCGAAGGCATGGCGTGCTGCGGCATGGCGGTCGCCCTCAAGCCATTGCGGGCGGTTGGACTTCCACCGCATCGCCATTGAAACGCACGGGCCAGGCCCGCAGCGATTGATCGGAATACTCGACACAGGCGCCGTCGCGCAGACGGAAGTGCTGCTTGTAGAGCGGCGAGGCCACCACCAGTTCGCCGGCCAGGTGGCCGACGATGCCGCGGCCGATGACGTTGGCGCCGGATTTCGGGTCGCGGTTGTCGAGGGCGTAGAGCGTTTCGCCGGCAACGGCGGGCAGATAGAACAGGGCCACCTGGCGGCCGTCCACCAGCGCCACCACGCCGGAATCGGCTACCAGGTCGCGGCGGGTGCAGGCGGGGCGCCAAGACGCGGCGTCGGGCGTGGCGTCACGCGCGGTCTCCGGGCGCAGGGCAATCACGGCATTCGAGCGCATCAGGCAAGCTCCTCGGCGATGGGAATCACGCGCGCGGCCGGCGCGGGGCGCGGCTGGCCGCGCTCCTGCACGAAGCGGATGTCAGGGTCCGCCGCGGCGCTGTTGACGAAGGTGCGGAAACGCTTGAGCTTTTCCGGGTCGGACAAGGCATTGGCCCATTCGCATTCATAGCGGTCCACCACCAACTGCATCTGCGCCTCCAGTTCGGCGCCCAGCCCCAGGCTGTCGTCGATGACCACGGCCTTCAGATAATCCAGGCCGCCCTCCAGCGACTCGCGCCAGACCGAGGTGCGCTGCAGCTTGTCGGCGGTGCGGATGTAGAACATCAGCAGGCGGTCGATGTAGCGGATCAGGGTGGCGTCATCCAGGTCCTGCGCGAACAGTTCGGCGTGGCGCGGCCGCATGCCGCCGTTGCCGCACACGTACAGATTCCAGCCGTTCTCGGTGGCGATGACGCCGATGTCCTTGCTTTGCGCCTCGGCGCATTCGCGGGTGCAGCCCGAGACCGCGAACTTGAGCTTGTGCGGCGCGCGCAGGCCCTTGTAGCGGTCTTCGATGCGCAGCGCCATGGCGACGCTGTCCTGCACGCCGTAGCGGCACCAGGTGCTGCCGACGCAGGACTTCACGGTGCGGGTGGACTTGCCGTAGGCGTGGCCGGTCTCGAAGCCGGCGGCGATCAGTTCGGCCCAGATGTCGGGCAGTTCGTGCAATTGCGCGCCGAACAGGTCGATGCGCTGGCCGCCGGTGATCTTGGTGTAGAGCTTGTATTTCTTGGCCACCGCGCCGATCGCGATCAGGCCGTCGGGCGTGACCTCGCCGCCCGGGATGCGCGGCACCACCGAATAGGTGCCGTTCTTCTGCATGTTGGCCATGAAGGTGTCGTTCGTGTCCTGCAGCGGCACCAGATGAGGATCCTGGATCGGGCGATTCCAGCACGAGGCCAGGATCGACGCCACGGTGGGCTTGCACAGGTCGCAGCCGACGTGGCCGCGGCCGTGGCGTGCCAGCAGTTCCTCGAACGATTCGATGCCCTGCACCCGCACGATGGCGTAGAGCTCCTGGCGGGTGTAGGCGAAGTGCTCGCACAGGCTCTTGTCCACCGCGACGCCGCGGCTCGCCAGTTCGTGTTCCACCACCTGCTTGAGCAGGGCCGCGCAGCCGCCGCAGCCGGTGGCGGCCTTGGTGCAGGCCTTGACGCCGGCGACGTCGGCGCAGCCGCCGTCCAGCGCGTCACAGATGGCGGCCTTGCTGACGTTGTGGCACGAACAGATGGTGGCGGTGGCCGGCAGCGCCGCCGCGCCCAGCATGGGCGCGGCCTGCCCGGCGGGCAGGATCAGGCTGGCCGGATCGGCCGGCGGCGCGATGCCGTTCTGCGCGTATTGCAGCAGGGTGTCGTAGTAGCTGTTGTCGCCCACCAGCACCGCGCCCAATACGCGCTTGCCGTCGGCCGACACCACCAGGCGGCGGTACGAGGCGCCGGCCTCGTCGATGTAGCGATAGCTGCGCGCGCCCGGCGTGGCGCCGTGGGCATCGCCGATCGAGCCGACGTCCACGCCCAGCAGCTTGAGCTTGGTCGACATGTCGGCGCCGGCGAACGGCGCGCTGTCGTCGCCGCAGAGCTCGGCGGCGGCCACGCGCGCCATCTGGTAGCCCGGCGCCACCAGGCCGAAGATGGCGCCGTCGAACGCGGCGCATTCGCCGATGGCGTAGATCGACGCATCGCTGCTGCGGCAATGGCCGTCGACGGCAATGCCGCCGCGTTCGGCCACGGTCAGTCCCGCCTGGCGCGCCAGGCCGTCGCGCGGCCGGATGCCGGCCGAGAACACGATCAGGTCGGTTTCCAGCGGCGCGCCCTCGGCAAAACGCATGCGGTAGCGGTATTGCGTGCCTTCCTTGATTTCCTGCGTGGCGCGCGACAGATGCACGCCCACGCCCAGCGCCTCGATGCGCGCCTTGAGCGCGGCGCCGCCGGCCTCGTCCAATTGCACCGGCATCAGGCGCGGCGCGAACTCGACCACGTGCGCCTCCAGCCCGAGCGACTTGAGCGCGTTGGCGGCCTCCAGGCCCAGCAGGCCGCCGCCCACCACCACGCCGCGCCGGGCGCCATCGGCCGCCGCGCGGATCTGGTCCAGGTCATCGAGCGTGCGGTACACCAGGCGCGAGGCCCCGTCGGCGCCGGCGATCGGCGGCACGAAGGGATAGGAGCCGGTGGCCAGCACCAGCTTGTCATAGCCATGGCTGCCCTCGGCCGTCACCACCTGCCGCGCGTGGCGGTCGATGCGCAGCACCGGCGTGCCCAGCCGCAGCGACAGGCCCGGCCGTTCATAGAACGCGGCGTCGCTCATGGCCATCGATTCGGCATCGCGCCCGCCGATGTATTCGGACAGGTGCACGCGATCGTAGGCGCGCCGGGTCTCTTCGCCGAACACCAGGATGCGGTAGCGCGCCAGCGCGCCACGCTCGATCAGTTGCTCGACGCAGTGATGGCCGACCATGCCGTTGCCGATGACGATCAGGGTCTGCATGGGGGTCGTTGAGGTCGCTGTGCTCATGGGGCTATCCAGGCTGGGCCGTTCGGGTTTCAAAAGACAAACGGCGCCCGGGACTGGTGGGTCCGGGCGCCGTTGCCTGCAATGCTCGCGTTGTCTGGCCGGACACGGGCCCGGTATGGCAGACAAAGCAATAAGCGTGCCATCGCGCTGGCGCCCGCGCGGCGGCGCGCCGGCGCGTCCACCGCGCACCCAAACGGTTCGAAGGCGCACCAATGCGGTGCGGCCGCGCACCACCGCGCGCGCCGCCTGTCGGCGCGGGGCGAGGTCCGACGGCGGCGGCCGACTGGCATGGAACTTGCATCGACAGGACATCGACCCGGCCACGCCGGGAACCAGGGCAATGGCGCCCTGCCCGCCCGGCTACTGGCCGCGCAGGCAGGGCGCCTTCTTTTTTGGAGCCGAGCATGAACGGCAACGCGCGCACCGTGGACACCGTCTGCCCCTACTGTGGCGTGGGCTGCGGCATGACCCTGCATGTGGAGCGCGAGCAGGTGGTGAAGATCACCGGCAACCGCGAGCATCCCAGCAACTTCGGCCGCCTCTGCACCAAGGGTTCCTCGGCCCACCTCGCCCTGCGCCAGTCCGGCCGGCTGGAGCACGCCTACGCGCGCGACCGGCGCGGCCAGGACCTGGCGCCAAGGCCGATGGCGCAGGCCCTGCGCGAGACCGCCCGCCGGCTGCGTGCCGTCATCGATGCGCACGGGCCGGACGCGGTGTCGCTGTACGTGTCCGGACAGATGTCGATCGAGGCCCAGTACCTGGCCAACAAGCTGGCCAAAGGCTTCATCGGCACCAACAACATCGAGTCGAATTCGCGGCTGTGCATGGCCAGCGCCGGCAGCGGCTACAAGTTGTCGCTGGGCGCCGACGGCCCGCCCGGCTCGTACCAGGACATCGACCGCGCCGACCTGTTCCTGGTGATCGGCGCCAACATGGCCGACTGCCATCCGATCCTGTACCTGCGCATGATGGATAGGGTCAGGGCCGGCGCCCGTTTGATCGTGGTCGATCCGCGCCGCACCACTACCGCCGAGAAGGCGCACCTGCACCTGAAGATCAAGCCTGGCACCGACCTGGCGCTGCTCAATGGCCTGCTGCATCTGCTGCATGAGGCCGGCAAGACCGACGCGGCCTTCATCGCCGCGCACACCGACGGCTGGGAGGCGATGCCGGACTTCCTGCGCGACTACGCGCCCGAGCGCGTCGAGGCGCTGACCGGCATCGCCGCCGCGCAACTGCGCCAGGCCGCCGACTGGATCGGCGCGGCGCCGGAATGGATGAGCTGCTGGACCATGGGGTTGAACCAGAGCACCCATGGCACCTGGAACACCAACGCGCTGTGCAATCTGCACCTGGCCACCGGCCGCATCTGCCGGCCGGGCAGCGGGCCGTTTTCGCTGACCGGCCAGCCCAATGCCATGGGCGGGCGCGAGATGGGCTACATGGGTCCCGGCCTGCCGGGCCAGCGCAGTGTGCTGTCGGCCGCCGACCGCGCCTTTGTCGAGGCGCGCTGGGGCGTGCCCGCCGGCACGCTGCATGCGCGGCTGGGGCAAGGCACCATCGACCTGTTCCAGCGCATGGCGGCGGGCGAGATCAAGGCCTGCTGGATCATCTGCACCAATCCGGTGGCCAGCGTCGCCAACCGCGCCAACGTGCTGGCCGGGCTGCGCGCCGCGGAACTGGTGATCGCGCAGGACGCCTACCTGGACACCGAGACCAATCGCCATGCCGACATCCTCCTGCCCGGCGCGCTGTGGGCCGAGGCCGAAGGCGTGATGATCAATTCCGAGCGCACCATGACGCTGATGCCGCGCGCCGTGCCGCCGCCCGGCGACGCGCTGCCCGACTGGCGCATCATCGCCGCCGTGGCCGGCGAGATGGGCTACGGCCACGCGTTCCAGTACGCCAGCGCGGCCGAGGTGTTCGACGAGATCGCCGGCTTTTCCAACCCCGCCACCGGCTACGACCTGCGCGGCGCCAGCCATGCGCGATTGCGCGAGACGCCGCTGCAATGGCCCTGTGCGCGCGCCGACGGTCCGGACTGCAATCCGATCCGCTATCTCAACGATGGCGTCAGCCAGCCGTGGCGCGAAGAGGAGGACGGCGCGCGGCCTCGCCTGACGTTCGCCACCGCCAATGGCCGCGCGCAATTCCACGCGCGGCCGCATGTCGATCCGGCCGAGCTGCCCGACGCCGACTATCCCATGGTGCTCAACACCGGACGCCTGCAGCACCAATGGCATACGCTGACCAAGACCGGCAAGGTGCCGATGCTGAACAAGCTCAATCCCGCGCCGTTCGTGGAGATCCATCCCGATGACGCGACTGCGCTCGGCATCGCCGCCGGCGACAGCGTCGAGATCCGTTCGCGGCGCGGGCGCGCGGTGCTGCCCGCCGTCGTCACCGACCGTGTCCGGCCCGGCAACTGTTTCGCCCCCATGCACTGGAACGACGTGTATGGCGAGGCGCTGTGCATCAACGCGGTCACCAGCGACGCCATCGATCCATTGTCGCAGCAGCCTGAACTGAAGTTCTGCGCGGTGGCGCTGTGCCGCGTGTCAGCGCCTGCCGACAGGACGACGGCCGCCGAACCACCCGCCGTGTCGGCAGGCCAAGCCGCGCCGGCCGAGGCCATGGCCGCGCCGCTGGGGCTGACCGCCGACACCGGCGAAGCCGCCGTCCGCATCATCGGCCCGCGCCCGCGCGTGACGCTGCTGTGGGCCTCGCAGACCGGCAATGCCGAATCGCTGGTGGAACGCAGCGCCGTCGCGCTGGCCGCCGCCGGTTTCGCGCTGCGCACCGCCTGCATGGCGGACTGCGCGGTCGACACCCTCGCGCGCGCCCAGTACCTGTTGCTGATCACCAGCACCTTCGGCGACGGCGAGGCGCCGGACAACGGCCAGGACCTGTGGCGCGCGCTGTCCGCCGCCGACGCGCCGCAACTGGCGTCGCTGCACCACGCGGTGCTGGCCCTGGGCGACAGCAACTACGAGGCCTTTTGCGGCCACGGTCGCCGGCTCGACCGGCGGCTGGCGCAATTGGGCGCGCGGCCCTTGCTGGCGCGGGTCGATTGCGACACGGACTTCGAGGCGCCGGCCCAGGCCTGGCTGGAAAGCGCCATCGCCGCCATCCACGCCGCCGAGGCCGAACGACACGGCCATCCAGCGGGCGGCCTGATGCCGGATGACATCGCCGCGGCCCTCATGGCCGAGGCCTCGCCGGCCCAGGCGGCGCGACTCGCGCCCGCCATCGTGCCGACCATTGCGCCGCCGACGCCCGCCGACTCGCCGCCCGGCATGCGTCGCGCGCCGCCCTCCCGCAAGAGCCCGGCGCGCGCGCGCCTGGTGGGCAACCAGCGCCTGAACGCCCACGGCGACAAGGACACCCGCGCGCTGGCGCTGGACACCTCGGGCTCGGGGCTGGCCTACCAGGCCGGCGACGCGCTGGGCGTGTGGCCGGTGAACTGTCCCGAGCTGGTGGAGGAGCTCCTGGCGCAGACGGGCCTGTCGGGCGACGCCGTGGCCAGCGTGCCGGGCGTCGGCGACATGCCGCTGGCCCAAGCGCTGTCCGCGCATTACGAAATCGCGCGCCCCGCGCCCGCCACGCTGGCGCTGATCGCGGAACACAGCCGCGACCCGGGGCTGCGGCAATTGCTGGCCGAGGAGCGCCGGGCCGACCTGCGCCAATGGCTATGGGGCAAGCAACTGGCCGACGTGCTGCACGCGTACCCAGTCAGGCTGCCGGCGCAGGCGTGGCTGGGCGCGCTCAAGCGCTTGCAACCGCGGCTGTACTCCATCGCGTCCAGCCCCAAGGCGCACCCCGGCGAGGTCCACCTGACGGTGTCCGCCGTGCGCTATGACAACGGCCGGCGCCAGCGCAAGGGCGTCTCGTCGACCTTCCTGGCCGACCGCGCGGGCGCCGCCGACGTGCCGGTCTTCGTGCAGGAGGCCAGCCACTTCCGGCCGCCACGGCAGGGCGACACGCCGATGATCATGGTCGGCCCCGGCACCGGCGTGGCGCCGTTCCGCGCCTTCCTGCAGGAACGGCGGGCGCGCGGCGATGGCGGCCGCAACTGGTTGTTTTTCGGCGAGCGGCACGCGGCCAGCGATTTCTACTATCGCGACGAATTGCAGGCGCTGCGCGATGACGGCCTGCTGACACGGCTGGACCTGGCGTTCTCGCGCGACCAGGCGGCCAAGGTCTACGTGCAGGACCGCATGCGCGAGCACGGCGCGCAGCTCTGGGCGTGGCTGCAGGAGGGCGCGCATTTCTATGTCTGCGGCGATGCCGAGCGCATGGCCAAGGACGTGGACGCCATGCTCCGGCAGGTGGTGGCGGAACATGGCGGCCTGGACGCCGACGCGGCGGCAGCCTATGTGGCGCGGATGACGGCCGACAAGCGCTACCTGCGCGACGTGTATTGAGAAACAGGGGCCGGGCCGTCCGGTTGGGCGGCCCGGGCCGCGCCTGCGCGCAGGCGCGGCGGGCGGGGATCAGGGCGCCGGGTTGGGATGGCGCACGTGGATCTGGTCGATGGCCTGCAGCAACTCGGACGACAGTTCGACGTCGACGCTGTCGATGTTCTCCTTCAATTGCTGCAGGTTGGTCGCGCCGATCAGGTTGCTGGTGACGAACGGGCGCTGGTTGACCCAGGCCAGCGCCAGGTGCGTCGGCGAGATGGCGTGCTGGCGCGCCAGTTCGACGTACGCGCGGGTGGCGGCCTCGGCCTGCGGATTGCTGTAGCGCGTGAAGCGCGTGTACAGCGTCAGGCGCGCATTGGCGGGACGGGCGCCGTCCAGGTACTTGCCGCAGAGCATGCCCATGGCCAGCGGCGAATAGGCCAGCAGGCCCACGCCTTCGTGGTGGCTGAATTCGGACAGGCCGATCTCGTAGACGCGGTTGAGCAGGCTGTAGGCGTTCTGGATCGAGGCGATGCGCGGCAGGCCGAGATTGTCGGAGGCCTTCAGGAACTGCGACACGCCCCACGGCGTTTCGTTGGAGACGCCCACGTGGCGCACCTTGCCGGCGCGAACGAAGTCCTGCAGCACCGACAGGGTTTCCTCGATCGGCACGGTGTGGTCGTCCTTGACCCACGGATACGACAACTGGCCGAAGGTGGCGGTGGTGCGGTCGGGCCAGTGCAACTGGTACAGGTCCAGGTAGTCCGTCTGCAGGCGCTTGAGGCTGGCGTCCAGCGCCTCGGTCAGGTTCTTGCGGTCCAGGAAGGTCTTGCCGTCGCGAATGTGGCCGGGACGCTTGGGATCGCGCACCGGGCCGGCCACCTTGCTGGCCAGCACGATGTCCTGGCGGCGCTTGCTGCGCGCCAGCCAGGTGCCGATGTAGGTTTCGGTCAGGCCCTGGGTTTCGGGCTTGGGCGGCACCGGGTACATTTCGGCCACGTCGACCAGGTTGACGCCGCGCTCGAGCGCGTAGTCCAGTTGCTGGTGGGCCTCGGCTTCGGTGTTCTGCTCGCCCCAGGTCATGGTGCCCAGGCCGATGAGGCTGACGTCCAGGTCGGTACGGCCGAGTTTGCGGTATTTCAAGTTCTGCTCCGTGCGGAATCTCTGAAGGGAACGATTACCTTACCGCAACTCGGTTGGCGTTTTGCTGACGAAGCGGCGCCGTTGGCCCACCCTGTGGACGCCGCCCCCCGCCGCCGCCCGCGTCAGGCGATGGCCTGGCGCACCCAGGCGATCACGTCGCCATGGACCGGCGCCCAGCCCAGCTCGCGGCGCGCCTTGCCCGCCCGCACCCGGCTGTTGGAACCGAGCGCGTAGGCGCCCAGGTCCTTGCCCCAGTAGGCCACCGCCTGCGCCGGATCCCAGGCCTGGGCCGGCCCCAATCCCAGCGTCTGGCCGATGGCGCCAACCAGGTCGACGAAGGCCGCCTCGCCGTTCTCGACGAAATAGAAACTGCCGGCCGGCGCCTTGTCCAGAGCCAGCCGGTACAGCGCCGCCACGTCGGCGACGTGCACGTTGGACCAGCGGTTCAGGCCGCGGCCGACGTGGCGCGCGACGCCGCTTTCGCGGGCCTGCGCCACCAGCGGCGGAATCTGCACGCTTTCGGCGCGCGGCCCCTCGGTCGAACCGTAGATCAGGCTGTGGCACAGCACCACGCCGCGCACGCCAGGCGCGCTGGCCAGGATCAGGTCATTGATGGCGATGCGCGCGGCCTTGCCCGGCACCGGCGCCACCGGCGTGGTCTCGTCGAACACAGCGTCGGACGGCTCGCCCAGCGCGTCGTCGGCCACCAGGCTGCTGCCACTGGTGTGGATGAACACCTTGCCGCTGCCGGCCAGCGCGCCCAGCAAGGCCTCGACGGCGCCACGGTGGTCGCTGTCAGCCGCGTTGATGACGGCGTCGGCGGCGCGCGCCTCGGCCGCCAGCAGCGCCGCGTCGTCCAATGTGCCCAGCACCGGTTCGATGCCGAAACCGCGCAGCTCGGCGGCGCGCTCGGGGTTGCGGATCAGGCCGCGGACCTCATGGCCGGCCTTGACCATCGAGGTAGCGACCGCGCCGCCGATGAATCCGCTGGCGCCGGTGATGAATAGCTTCATGGTGCTTGCTCCTTGTGTTGATAGGCCGCGAAAGGCTCAGGCGGCCGTGGTTCCCGCTTGCGGGGCCGGCACGCCGCCGCCATGGAACTGCGGCAGCACGTGCTCGGCGATCTCGTGCAGCGTGTCGGCCAGGGGCCGCTGGTTGCGCCGCAGGTGCAGGCCGATGTGCTGCACGCCCGCGGAGCGCAGGGCATGAAGTTCCCGCGCCAGCGCGTGGCGGCCCGCCTGCGCGCCGAAGCGAAAGCGCCGCAGCGGCGCGTCCGGGTCCTCGGCCAGGTCCAGGTGGATGAAACTGGCATAGGGTTTGCCGCCGGCCACCTGGCGCCAGGCGGCGCTGCGCCGCGCATGGTCGTCGGGCGCGCCGGGATAGGCCAGGCAGGCATCCATGTGCGCACCGATCCAGGCCGGCGTCTGCTGCGCCAGGCCCGCCACCAGCAGCGGCGGCGCCGGCGCCCGCGGCAGCACCTCCAGGCCATCGGGCAGGCTGCCGAGGGCGCCTTGGCGCAGCAGCGCCACCTGTTCGCGGAAAGCGGCGCCGCGATTGGGAAAATCGCGGCCGAACAGCGGATACTCCACCGGCCGATCGCCGCTGGCCACGCCCAGCAGCAGGCGGTTGCCGCTCAGCCGCTGCACGCTGGCGGCGGACTTGAGCGTCAGCAGCGGCTCGCGCAGCGGCAGCACCACCGCGGCGGTGCCCAGCAGGATGTCGCGCGTGACGCCCGCCAGGTAACCCAGGTAGGTGAAGATCTCGAACACCTGGCCGGCGTCGCCGAAGGCCGGGTCGTACAGCGGCACGTCGCGCACCCACAGGGCGCGAAAGCCGAGCCGGTCGGCCAGCACGGCCAGGTCGGCGTGGCGTTGCAGGTCCGGCTCGCCGGGCAGGCGACCGGCCTGGCGCCGCGCCTGCTCGCCGGCGGCGGTCCAGTCGTTGTCCAGGGGCGCTTCCAGGCCGATGCTGAAGCCGCCCGCGGTCAGGCTCGAAAGCGCGTTGTCCATGGCGCGCCTCAGTCCCAGGCCGCAGCCAGGCCTTCCGGGCTGACTTCGCGGCCGTTGCGTTCCAGCGCGGCGATCTGCGCCATGTCGGCGTCGGTCAGGCGCAGGTCGCGGGCCAGCAGGTTGCTCGCCAGGTTCTCGCGCCTGGTGGACGACGGGATCACGGCGAAGCCGCGCTGCAGCGCCCAGGCCAGCGCCACCTGCGCCGGCGTGGCGTTGTGGCGCTGCGCGATCTGGCCGATCACCGGGTCCTTGAGCACCTTGCCGTAGGCCAGCGTCATGTACGACGTGACGTGGATGCCCTGCTGATTCAGGAAGTCCGCCAGCTTGCGGTTCTGCAGATACGGGCTGAGCTCGATCTGATTGGTGGCGATGGCGTCCTTGCCGACGGCGGCGATGGCTTCGCGCGTCTCGGCGATGGGGAAGTTGGAGATGCCGATCTGGCGCGTCAGGCCCTGTTCGCGAGCGTCCATCAGGCCGGCCATCATCTCGGCGATGGCGACGCCGTTGCCCGGCGCGGGCCAGTGGATCAGCGTCAGGTCGACGTAGTCGGTGCGCAGCTTGGCCAGGCTGTCCTTCAGGCTGGGCACCAGCTTGGCGCGGCCATAGTTCGGCACCCAGATCTTGGTGGTCAGGAACAGGTCGGCGCGGGCGATGCCGCTGGCCTCGATGGCCTGGCCCACTTCGGCTTCGTTTTCATAGATCTGGGCGGTGTCGACGGCGCGGTAGCCGACGTCCAGCGCGTTGCGCACGGAATCGATGACGACCTGGCCCTGCAGGCGGAAGGTGCCGACGCCAAAAGACGGAATGCTCATGTAAAACTCCCGGTAGGTGTTGGAATGCACCCAGTGTGCCCGCGCGATCCTTGCGGAATAAGCCCTGTATCGGCGAAAGACTTTTGATATAACGTCAAATATGAAAACAACCCTCGACGAAATGCAGGTCTTTATCGCCATCGTGGACTGCGGTTCGATCACCGCCGCCGCCGATGCGCTGCAGCAGACCATTTCCGCCACCAGCCGCACCATGACGCGGCTGGAGGAAAAGCTGCAGACCACGCTGATGCGCCGCACCACCCGGCGGCTGGAACTGACCGAGGAAGGCAGCGCCTACCTGGAGCAGGCCCGCAAGATCATCGCCGCGGTCGAAGAGACCGAGGAACAGATGCGCGCGCGCCGCAACCAGCCGGCCGGGCGGCTGCGGGTCGACGCCGCCTCGCCCTTCATGCTGCACGTCATCGTTCCGCTGGTGCCGGGCTATCGCAAGCGCTATCCCAAGGTCGAGCTGGAACTGAACAGCAACGAGGGCAACATCGACCTGCTGGAACGCCGCACCGACCTGGCGCTGCGCATCGGCAGCCTGAAGGATTCGTCGCTGCACGCGGTGCCGATCGGCCGCAGCCGCGTGCGGGTGCTGGCCAGCCCCGGCTACCTGGCGGCGCACGGCACGCCCAAGCGGGTAGCCGATCTGCGCGAGCACACCCTGCTCGGCTTCTCGCAACTGGAATCGCTGAACGAATGGCCGCTGGAGGACGCCGACGGCCAACCGCTGCACATCCAGCCGTCGATCCGCTCGTTCAGCGGCGAAACGCTGCGGCAACTGGCGCTGAACGACGCCGGCATCGTCTGCCTTTCCGACTTCATGACGCGCGCCGACCGCCAGTCCGGCGCGCTGCGCCAGCTTTTCCCGCGCCAGACGCTGGACGTGCGCCAGCCGGTCAATGCGGTCTATTACCGCAACACCGCGATCTCCTCGCGCATCAAGTCCTTCATCGACTACCTGGTCGAATCGCTGGGGCCTCGCGGCTTCGAGGAGTGAGCGCCACCCACGCCGGGCTCGCGGCGGCGGCTCCGGCATAATGGCTGCCTGAACCGCAACCTCACGCATTACCCATGAAAAGCAGCTCCCCAGGCGGACTCGTCTACTCCACCGACGGCGGCCGGATGTGTCCGCAATGCCGCCGCCCGCTCGCCGATTGCCAGTGCAAGGCAGCGGCCCGGCCCGTGCCGGCGCCCGGCGGCGTGCGCGTCTCGCGCGAAACCAAGGGCCGCGGCGGCAAGGCCGTGACCGTGGTCAAGGGCCTGCCGCTGGACGACGACGCCCTGGCCGCGCTGGGCAAGCAGTTGCGTACCGCCTGCGGCTCCGGCGGCACCGTCAAGGACGGCGTCATCGAGGTGCAGGGCGATCACTGCGACCGCATCCTGGCCGCGCTCGACAAACTCGGCCATCGCGCCAAGCGCGCCGGAGGTTGACCCTCATGATCCTGGACCCCGCCATCGTCGATAGCTGGCACGCCCACGTCTACTTCAACGCCGACAGCCGCGACGCGGCCTGGGCGCTGCGCGAACAGGCGCTGGACGCCTTCGGCGACAGCATCCAGATGGGCCGCTTCCACGAGCGCCCGGTCGGCCCGCACCCGCAATGGAGCTACCAGCTCGCCTTCGCGCCAGCCGCGTTGCCGCGCGTGCTCACCTGGCTGACGCTCAACCATGGCGCGCTGGACGTGTTCCTGCATCCGAACACCGGCGAGTCGCTGCGCGACCACCGCGACTGCGCGGTGTGGATCGGCCGCAGCCACACGCTGAACCTGGCGGCGCTCGGCGGTTGAACGCCGCGCCAGCCTTGCGCGGCGCGCCGGCCGCGCCCGCTTCCGTGAGACTGCACCCGACATGAACCTGCACTACCGCCCAGCCCATCCCGACGACGCCGCCGCCTGCATCGACCTGCGCGGCCGCACCCGCGAGAACGCCTTCTCCGCCGAAGACCTGCGCGCGCTCGGCATCACCTATGAAAGCTGGAGCGGCGGCATCCGCGACGGCTCGCTGCCCGGCGTGGTGGCGCTGGCGGACGGCGAGCTGGCCGGCTACTGCTTCGGCGATCGCGACAGCGGCGAGATCGTGGTGCTGGCGCTGCTGCCGGCCTACGAGGGCCGCGGCATCGGCAGCGAGCTGCTGGGCAAGGTCATGCGGACGCTGCGCGGGCTCGGCCATGAGCGCCTGTTCCTGAGTTGCGCGGCCGATCCCCGAGTGCGGTCCCACGGCTTCTACCGGCGCCTGGGCTGGACCCCCACGGGCGAGATCGACGCGGCCGGTGATGAAGTGCTGGCCTACCGATTCGACCCGGACGCGTCGGCGGCGTAGCGCGCACGCGGTTCAATCCGCGTCAGGCAAGTCGCCCTGGGGCGTCCGCAGGTACCGCCCCGGCGTCATGCCGAAGGCGCGCTTGAACATGGCGATGAAATTGCCGGGCGTGGCATAGCCCAGCGCGTCGGCCACCTGCGCCACCGGCTTGCCCGCGCTCAGGCGCTCCAGCGCATGGATCAGGCGCAGTTGCTGGCGCCACTGCGCGAAGCCCAATCCCGTTTCCTCGCGGAAAAGGCGCTGCGCGGTGCGCGGCGCCAGCCCGGCCTGCGCGGCCAGAATTTCCAGCGGCCGATTGTCGGCCGGGTTTTCCGCCAGGACTTGCGCCAGTCGGGCCAGCCGGCGGTCGCGCGGCCACGGCAGGTGCAAACGCTCGCGCGGCGCCGCCCCGATCTCGTCGAGCAGCACGGCCGCGAAGCGCGCGCGCGCCGGGTCCAGCGCCAGCTTGTCCGGCCAATCGGCCGCGCGCAGCACCATGGCGCGCAACACCCCGTCCACCCCCAGCACGCACGGCGCCGCCGGCAACGCCGCGGCGGCCTGCGGATGCACCAGCGCCACCCAGCCGCTGGCCGCCCCGGCCACGCTGACCCGATGCCGCAGCCCCGGCGGGATCCAGCCCGCGCGCTGCGGCGGCAGCAGCCACGAGCCGGCCTCGGTGCGCACCCGCATCGCGCCGCTGTCCACCCCGAACAACTGCCCGCGGGCATGGGCATGCCAATCGTATTCGCGCGAGCCCAGGCGGAATTCGCTGCCGGGCGCGTCGGCGCCATGGAACACGCACACGGCCGGGCCGTCGAGCAATTCGCTGTAGTCGGGCGCGGGGGCAGCGGTCTGGCGGGTTCGCATCATTTGTTGGCGCGCCGGCATTACCGGCGCGGGCGCGCTTGCGCGCAAGCTGTGGGGGTGCCGGCAACGCCGGCTTGCTTCGAGGACATTATGCAGAATCTCCACGTTTCCATCATCGGCGCCGGCCTGGGCGGCCTGAGCCTGGCGCAGGGGCTGGCGCGCGCCGGCATCGACTTCGACGTCTACGAGCGCGACGCGCGCACCGACAGCCGGGTGCAGGGCTACCGCCTGCGCATCGACGCCACTGGCCAGGCGGCGCTGGCGCACTGCCTGCCGCCGGACCTGTACGCCCTGTTCCAGCAAAGCTGCTCGACCCACGACCGCCCCGGCGCCATGCTCGACGCGCAACTGCGGCCGCTGCCGCAACGCGCCTCGGCCACGTGGCGCCTGGACGACGCCGACACCCCGCCCGACCGCTCGGCGCACCGGCAGACGCTGCGCGAAATCCTGCTGGCCGGCCTGGACGGGCGCGTGCATTTCGGCCACGGCTGCGCGGGCATGGATGACAGCGGCCCGCGCCTGGAAGGCATCCGCGCGCGGCCCGGCACGCTGGTGGTGGCCGCCGACGGCGTGCACTCGGCGCTGCGGCGCCAGCACCTGCCGCAAGCGGCGCCCGAGGACAGCGGCACGGTGACGATCTTCGGCATGGCGCCGGCCGGCTGCCTCACGCCCGATGGCCTGCCGCCGGCCCTGCGCGACGGCGCCGGCGTGGTGTTCGGCGCCGGCTACGCGCTGGTGCTGGACGCCATGAAACTGGCGGCGCTGCCGTCCCTGGCGCAACGCCTCGCGCCAGCTTGCACGCTGACGGCCGTGCCCGGCTACCAGTACTGGGCCATCATCGGCGAGCGCCGCGCGGTGCTGGGCGCGGACGACGCCGCGATCAGCGCGAGCCAGCGGGACGGCACCGCGACGGGCGCGCGCTGGCAGCAAGCCGCGCAGCGCCTGCTGGCGCCGGTGCATCCCGCGCTGGCCGCCATGGTGGCCGCCGGAGATCCGCGCGGCATCGCGCTCAAGACCGTCTACCAGGCGCCGCCCCTGCCGCGATGGACGCAAGCCGGGCTGACGTTCCTGGGCGACGCGGTGCATGCGATGAGCCCGGCAGGCGGCCTGGGCGCCAACACCGCCCTGGCCGATGCGCAATCGCTGGCGACGCGGCTGGCGCAGGTGTGCAAAGGCCTGCCGCTGGGGCAGGCCTTGCAAGACTATGAAGCGGATCTGCGCGCTCGCGGCGACCGGGCCGTCCAGCAATCGGCCGAGGCCGCCGCCCGCGTCACCGGCAGGGGCTAGGGCCTGCTCGCGCGAGAAGCAACGCCGCGCAGGCCCGCAACCCCGCCACCTCAGGGCTCGGCCGGCGCCTGCTCCAGCGCGGGCGCCTTGCGCGCCTTGCGCAGGAACGACACCAGTTGCCACACCACGGCCGCGCCGATCAGCGCCAGCAGCGTGCCGCTGATCGGCCGCGTCAGGAAGATGCTGAACTCGCCGCGGCTGAGCAGCATGGCGCGGCGGAAGTTCTCTTCCAGCATCGGGCCGAGGATGAAGCCCAGCATCAGCGGCGCGGCTTCCATGCCCAGGCGCAGGAACAGGTAGCCGATCAGGCCGAAGATCGCCGTGATGTAGATGTCGTCCAGGTTGTTGTTGATGCTGAACGTGCCGATGCAGCAGAAGAACAGGATCGCCGGGAACAGCACCGTGTACGGAATCTTGAACACCGACAGCCAGTAGCGCACCAGCGGCACGTTCAGGATCAGCAGGAAGCAGTTGCCCACCCACATGCTGGCCACCAGGCCCCAGAACAGGTCGGGGTGGGTGCCGATCATGTTGGGGCCGGGCTGGATGCCCTTGACGATGAACGCGGCCAGCATCAGCGCCATGACGGCGTTCTCGGGGATGCCGATGGCCATCAGCGGGATGAAGCTGGTGCGCGCGGCCGCTTCGTCGGCCGCCGCCTGGCCCGCGACGCCCTCGATGGCGCCGCTGCCGATCTCGTGGCGGTACTTGCTGAAGCGCTTGTCGGCCGCGTAGGCGGCGAACTGCGCGATGGTCGGGCCGCCGCCGGGCAGGATGCCCAGCACCGAACCGACCACGCTGCCGCGCAGCGCGCTGGGCAGGATGCGCTTGAACTCGGGCCACGTCGGGATCAGCTTGATCTTGCCGTTGAACGGCGTCAGCGTGTTGCGGTTGTCCAGGTTCTTGACGATCTCGGCGATGCCGAAGCAGCCCAGCGCGATGCTGATCAGGCCCACGCCGTCCTGCAGGAAGGCCAGGTCCATGGTGTAGCGCGCCACGCCGCTGTTGACGTCGGTGCCGATCACGCCCAGCAGGATGCCGATCATGGCCATCGCCAGGCCATTGAGCAGGCTGCCGCTGCTGACGAAGCTGACGCAGAAAAAGCCCAGCAGCATCAGCGCGCAGTAGTCGGCCGGACCGAACAGCAGACCGACTTCGCCCAGCGCCGGCGCCATCGTCGACAGCACCACGATCGCCACGGTGCCGCCGATGAAGCTCGACACGCCCGCGGTGAACAAGGCCAGGCCGGTCTTGCCCTTCAGGTTCATCTGATACCCGTCGATGCAGGCGACGATACTGCTCGCATGCGGGATCTTCATGGTGATCGCGCTGACGCTGTCGCCGTACTGCGCGCCGTAGTAGATGCCGGCGAGCATGATCAGCGCGCCGCCGGTGGGAATGGAATAGGTCAGCGGCAGCAGCAGGCTGATGGTCGACAGCGGGCCCAGGCCCGGCAGCAGGCCGACCAGCGTGCCGACCACGCAGCCGATGGCGCAATACATCAGGTTCTGCAGCGTCAGCGCGTGCTCGAAACCGAACGCGAGGTTGTTGAACATCTCCATCATGGCGTCTCTCCCCTCAGAACAGCGGCAGGTTCAGGCCGAGCAGGTTGCGGAAGGCGAACGCCACCGCAATCAGGCCCAGCGAGATCTTGACGTTGCGCACCAGCGAATACGAGGTGCCCGCCAAGGTCGAGCAGAACACCAGGAAGACGATGCCGACGATCATGTTGATCAGGCCGGACACCACCGCGAAGCCGCACAGGCTCAGCATGATGATGGCGATGTTCTTGATGCTGTAGCTCAGCGGCACGGGCGGCACGAAGCGCGAACGCACCACCGAGATCACCCCGATCACGCCCAGCAGCGAGCTGACCATGAGCGGGAACAGGCCAGGCCCCGACCGGCTGAACGAACCCAGTTGATACTTCAACGCCGCCAGCCCGAACAGCAGGGCGAAGGCGATCATGAAGAGCCCCGCGACAAAGTTTCTATTGCCAAAGTACATAAGACGCGCCCTCCCAGGCATTGCGTTTTTTTTCGCTTGTTATTGCCACCCGGCTTCTCGAACCGGTCTGGTTACCCGCCTGTCTTCCCGCTGAAAATTTCGGTGCTGCGGACGAGTTCGGCAGATAGTAGAGAGCGACACTTCCAATCTGCTTTCGCTTTTTGCGCCGGAACGCGTGAATGCGTTATCGCTTTCCCGTAGGTCCAGCGACATGAAGCTGACTGGTTCCTGAATTGATGTCAAAATGAAGACGGCCCGCGGCCTCACCCCCTATTTCGAGAGACGAAAGCCGCGTGCGCGGCCGGCTCCGGCAAGGCGGATCGAGTCAGCGAAAAGATCAGGAAAGCCGTCCGCGAACGGGACGAAGAATGGTCGGCGCAATGCATCCATGTCCGCCACGGCGAGCGCCGTATCCACCCCCATGGCAGGCGCCACCCGCGCCGCATTGCGCGACGTCGGCGCGGCCCGTCACCCCTCGGGATGACGGACCGCCATGCGCCCGGACGCGCGGCGCGTCACGCGCCGCCACGCCGATCGAGCCGGATCAGGCCGGCAGGGCCGCCATGCGCGGCGCGGCGCCGTGCGCATCACCGCGCAGCTTGAACAGGGCCACGGTGCCGGCCAGCGCGCCGGCCTGGTCGCTCAGCATTGCCGAAGCCGCCGCCGACTGCTCCACCAGCGCCGCGTTCTGTTGCGTGGCCTGGTCCATCTCCGACACGCTGCGGTCGATCTGGCTGATGCCCACGCTCTGCTCGGCCATGGCGCCGTGGATCTCGCTGACAAGACGCTGAACGCGCGACACGCCTTCAACGATCTCCTGCATGGTCGAGCCGGCCGCCTGGACCCGTTCGGTGCCGCTGCGCACGTTCTGCACCGACGCCTGGATGAGCGCGCGGATCTCCTGCGCCGAGGCCGCGCTGCGTTGCGCCAACGTGCGCACCTCGCCGGCCACCACGGCGAAGCCGCGGCCCTGCTCGCCCGCGCGCGCCGCCTCGACCGCCGCGTTCAGCGCCAGGATGTTGGTCTGGAAAGCGATGCCGTCGATGACACTGATGATCTCGGTGATGCGCTCGGACGACTGCGCGATCGCGCCCATGGTGCTGACCGCGTCGGTCACCACCTGGCCGCCGCGCTCGGCCGCCTGGCTGGCTTCGGTTGCCAGGCGCGTGGCGTGCTCGGCGGCCTCTTCGGTCTGGCGCACGCTGGAGGTCAGCTCGGTCAGCGCCGACGAGGTCTCCTGCAACGAGCCGGCGGACACTTCGGTGCGTTGCGACAGGTCGCGGTTGCCCATCTCGATCTCGCGCGTGGCCGAGGTCATCGAGTGCACGCCGTTGCGCACGTCCAGCATGACATGGCTGATCTTGTCGACGAAGGCGTTGAACGAGGAAGAGATCTGCGCCACTTCGTCGTGCCCGACAACCGCCAGCCGATGCGTCATGTCGCCGTCGCCCGAGCCGATGGTGTCCATGGCGTCGCGCACCGCCGACAGGCGCTTGAAGGCGCGCGAAGTCACCACGCTGGCGAGCAGCACCGCGACCAGCGTCAGCACCACCATCGAGATCAGCGTGGCATTGAAGACCTGCGACAGGCCGGCGGTGGCCTCGGCCTCGTCCAGCGCGATCACCAGGAACCAGTCGGTGCCGGCGATGGGACGCGCCTTGAGCAGCTTGGGCACGCCGCCCAGGCGCAGCGCCAGCGGCGTCGCGCCCTCTTGCGCCATGCTCGCCAGCACGGCCGGCGTCAGGCCGGCGGCCACGTCGGTGGACGGCTTGAGCGCCAGCTTGTCATCGACGTGCGAAATCACCTGGCCGTCGGTGGCCAGCACGAACGCGGTGCTGGAGGGCGTGGGCCGGATTGCCTTGATGACGTCCTTGATGCCGTCCAGCGCCACCGCGCCGCTGATGGCGCCGGTGGTCTCGCCGGCGCGCACGATCGGCGCGGTGAAGGCCACGTAGGGCTTGCCGGTGCCGGAATCGCCATACGGCTTGGTCACGGTCAGCTTGCCGGCGGCCACCGCGCTCTTGTACCAGGGGCGCGCGGTGGGGTCGTAGTCGGGCGGCGTCTGCGCGGTCGAGAAGTAACTCTTGTCGGACCAGCCTATGCTGGTGATGGGAAAGCCGTTGGTGGCGCCCATGAGCTTGGTCAGGCCGCGCGGATCGCCCTTTTCCACCACCGCGGCAGTGGCCGATACCGCCAGGGCCTTGTCGGCCGACCAGCGTTCGATGGCGCTGGCGTTGCCGGCGGCGATGGCGTCCAGGTCCGCGGAGATGGTCGCCATCATGTTGTCGCGCACAATGTGATAGATCGCAATGCCCGAGAGCACCAGCGCGCCGATGACGGTGAAACAGGTGATCAACAGGATCCTGTTGCGCAACGAGGTGATTTTCATGCTTGTCTTCTTACTGCAACTGCCCATGCCGGGGGGCACGGGTATCCAGGTACGCGACGACGCAAGCGTCCGCGCCATCCTGGCTTACGGCAGTGCAACATAGGACTTTAGGGAAACAGCGCGGGCATAATGTCGACAAGGCCGCTCCCTGGGCCGAGGACCCGGGGCCGGCGTCGATGCGTCAGTGTTTTTCTGGGAGCTTTCTTTGGACCCGATACTCGCCGAACTGTCGGCGTCTCTGCAGGCGGCCAAGTCGGTCGAACAGTTGACGCGCCCCCTTCTGGATATGCTCGGAGCCGTCACCGGCCTGGAATCCACCTATCTCACCTCGATCGATCCGGACCAGGACCAGCAGCACGTGCGCTACGCGCGCAACGTCGGCGCGCTGCAGATTCCGGAAGGTCTGTCGGTGCCCTGGTCGGACACGCTGTGCAAGCGCGCGCTGGAAGAAGGCCGCATGTCCACCAGCGACGTCGGCGCCTGCTGGCCCGACTCCGACGCGGCGCGCCAGCTTGGCATCCAGACCTACGTCAGCACCCCGATCCGCACCGACGACGGCCTGCTGCTGGGCACCCTGTGCGGCGCCAGCGCCCGCCGCCAGTACATCGCGCCGCAGGCCGAGGAAATCATGCGCCTGTTCTCCAGCGTGATCGCCAACTTCCTGGAACGCGAACAACTGGTGGCCGAGCTGCGCACCGCCAACACCAAGCTGATGGCCTACGCGCTGACCGATCCCCTGACCGGCCTGCCCAACCGGCGCGCGCTGTACGAGGAACTGGAGCGCCTGCGCGGCCGCGCGCTGCGCGAAGGCGGCAGCGTGCTGGTGGGCGTGGTGGACCTGGACGGCTTCAAGGGCATCAACGACACCTACGGCCACCAGTCGGGCGACGCCTTCCTGCAGGAGGTCTCGCGGCGCCTGGCGATGGCGCTGCGCGCCTCCGACATGGTCGGGCGATTGGGCGGCGACGAATTCGTGCTGGTCGGCCCGGGCCCCGCGCTGGCGCGCGGCGACGCGGCGCCGGGCCACGAGGCCGAGCGCGGCGACGCCGAGGAAGCCGCCCGCTCGCTGGAAGATCGGGCCGCCGCCGCCACCGTCGGCCGCTACCCGCTCGGCGACATCACCCTGACCTACGAAGGCGCCAGCGTCGGCGTGGTGGCGCTCGATCCGCGCGGCCTGGCGGCCGAGGAAGCCGTGCGCCTGGCCGATGCCCGCATGTACGAGATCAAGCGCGCCCGCAAGGCGGCCCGCACCCTACACTGAGACGCGGGCCGCGGCGATCCGGGACGCCGTGCTCCCCGGGGCTTGCACAACACATAAGCAACTGCTAATGTGTTGCCATGATCGAAAACGACATCTTCAAGGCCCTGGCCGACCCGACCCGCCGCGCGCTGTTCGACAAGCTCGCGGCGGGCGCCATGAACGCCAGCGCGCTGCGCGAGGGCCTGGACATCAGCCAGCCCGCGGTCTCGCAGCACCTCGCGGTGCTGCGCCAGGCGCGGCTGGTGCGCGAGGAACGCCAGGGACGTTTCGTCAACTACCAGGTCGACCCGGACGGGCTGGCGCTGATCGCCGGCTGGCTGTCGAAGTACCGCGCCTGGTGGCCGGCGCGGGTCGACGCCCTGAAAACGCTGCTCAAGGACATGGACCAATGACCCACACGGCCTCCGCCCCGCGGGACACGGCAATCGTGCTCGACTATGAGCTGGATGCGCCGCCCGAGAAGGTCTGGCGCGCCCTCAGCATTCCCGCCTTGCGCGAGCAGTGGCTGCCGGCCAGCGCGCTGGCCGATCCTGAGCCGCTGGCCGCGACACCCGGCGTCGAAGTCCGCTACCGCATGCGCGACACGCTGCCGCCCTGCCTGGAAAGTGTGGTCACCTTCCAGCTCAGCCCCACCGCCGACGGCGGCACCCGCCTGACCATCGTCCACGCCCCCGACGACGCGCGGCTGGCGCGGCCCGCGCCGCAGGCGGCCAACGATGCGTGGCCGGCCCTCAAGCTCGCCGCCTGACGCCGCTTTTTCCCTTTGATGCAAGACAGGAGTTCGCGCATGAGCGAAACGATGCAGCTCGTCCCGATGGTGGTGGAACAGTCCGGCCGCGGGGAACGTTCGTTCGATATCTATTCGCGCCTGCTGCGCGAACGCATCATCTTCCTGAGCGGCGAAGTCAATGACGCCGTGTCGGCCCTGGTGTGCGCGCAGTTGCTGTTCCTGGAAGCCGAAAACCCCGGCAAGCCGATCCACCTGTACATCAACTCGCCCGGCGGGGTCATCACCAGCGGGCTGGCCATGTACGACACCATGCAGTTCATCAAGTCGCCGGTTCACACCCTTTGCATGGGCACCGCGCGCTCGATGGGGTCGTTCCTGCTGATGGCCGGCGAGCCCGGTCATCGCGCCGCGCTGGCCAACGCCAGTCTGCACGTGCACCAGCCGCTGGGCGGCTTCCAGGGCCAGGCCTCGGACATGCTGATCCACGCCGAGGAAATGCAGCGCACCAAGCAGCGCATCATCCGCCTATATGCCGAGCATTGCGGGCGCGACTACGACGACGTCGAGCGCAGCCTGGACCGCGACCGCTACATGAGCGCCGAGGAAGCCGTGCAATGGGGCTTGATCGACCACGTCATGGATCCGCGCTCGGCCGGGTTCTGACGCGGCCAAGCGCGTTGCGTCCCGTCATGCCATCGACGCACGCAAGCCGCGCGACGGCTACGCCTCGGCCAGCGCGCGCTGATGACGCGCGCGCAACACGCCATTGGCCACGGCGCCCGCCGCCAGCAGCACCGCGGTGCCCAGGAAGACGGCGGGCATGCCGAAATGCCCGCCGATGAAACCGCCCAGCAACGGGCCCGCCACCTGGCCCGCGTACTGGGCCGAAATCGACATGCCCAGCACATTGCCGCCAACGCCGTCGGGCACGTTGTGACGGATCACGCTGGTGACGCACGGCAGCAGCCCGCCCAGCGCCAGACCCATCAGGAAACGCAGCGCCACCAGTTGCCAACCGGCTGTGACGAAAGCCTGCGGAATCAGCAGCAGCGCGGCCACGGCAAGCGCGCCGACGATCACCGTCCAGTGGCCCACGCGATCGGCCAGCCGGCCCAGTCGCGAGGCCGACAGGATCGCCCCCAGCGCCGCCGCCGACATGACCACCCCGGACACCAGCGTGACGCGGGCCGGATCCTCCACCAACTGGCCCACGTATACCGTGATGATGGGTTCGATCGACATGGTGGCGAACATCAGCAGCATGCCGGTCGCCAGCATCGCGGCCACCGGCCGCTTGTCGGGGATCTGCGCCCAGCCGCCGCGGCGCTGGCCGCCCTGCCCGGCCGCCTTGGGCGGGCGCGGCATTTCCTTGATGAGGAAGACGGTGGCCAGAAACGCCAGGAAGATGACGCCGCCCGCCAGCAGGAACGTGGCGCGGATGCCGATCAGCGGCGGCAGCGCGCCGCCAATCAACGGCCCCACGAGGTTGCCCGCCATGATGCCGGCCGACAGTACGCCCAGCGCCCAACCCGAGCGCGCCTTGGGCGCCTGCATTGCCACCAGGATGGTCGAACCCGACGCGTAGCCGCCGGCCAGGCCCACCAGCAGCCGCAGCAGCACCAGTTGCCACGCGTTCTGCACCATGCCGGTCAGCGACATGCAGACCGCCATGCCGAACGAGGCGCGCACCAGCATCAGCTTGCGTCCGTAGCGGTCGCCCAGCCGGCCCCACAATGGCGCGACCAATGCCGCGGCGAAGAAGGTGGCGCCGTAGGCCACGCCCGACCACTGCACGATGGCGGCATGGCCCTGCACACCCAGCTCTTCCACGTACAGCGGCAGGAACGGCAGCAGCAGCGTCATCGCCACGATGGTGCTGAACGAGCCGGCGAAACAGACGGCCAGGTTGCGGCGCCAGTGGATGTTCTCGGCCGGCGCGGCGGCGCCGACGCGATCCGGGGTCGTGGGGGAAGTCATGGGGGCAAGCCTTGCGCTGTCGGGCGGGAAGTCGTGGAACCGGGATTGTTGCCAGCCTCGCCCCCCGCAGCAAGGCCAGCCGCGATACCGGTATTGCCGCTACCCCCCAAGGCGCGCGGCTACTGCGCGGCGCCGCGCAGCCAGGCCTTGGGGGTGGCCCCGCGGTGCGCCTTGAAGGCCTTGATGAAATGGCTGAGGCTGGAAAAGCCGATGCTGTAGGCGGTTTCGGTGACCGAGCAGCCGCGCCGCAACAGGCCGGCGGCCGCCTCCATCCGCGCTTGCAGCAGGCAGCCATGCACCGATTGTCCGTAGAGCGACATGAAGCCGGCCTGCAGCCGCTTTTCGCTCAGGCCCACGGCCTGCGCCAGTTGCCGCACGCCGCGGCAATCGGCGTATTCGTGCTGGATGCGGCGATGGGCCTCGGCCAGCCGCTTGCGGTCGGCCGGCGGCGGCAAGTCGGCAACGGCGCGACCGGCCAGGTGCGCCAGGGTCAGGGCCAGGGCCTCCTGGGCCTTGCCTTGCAGATATAGGGCGGCGATCTCGCCACGGTCCTGGTTCCAGGCCAGGATCTCGCCGGCCACGCGCGCCAGTCCCGGCCACAGCGGCAGCGTCGCCAACTGCGCGTCACGCGCCGGCACGCTGCCGTCGGCCGCGAACGCGGCGGGCGGCACCTGCCGCAAGGTGCGCCGCCACAGGGCGCGCACGGTGTCGCTGAAAAAACGGATGTCGACGGCGCGGATATTGTGGCGGCCCTTGAATTCGTCCCATCCGGGCACCGGCTCGGCCGTGCCGTGCAGGATGACGCTGCCTGGCTGGATGCGCAGGGCCGCGCCGCCCTCGAAGCCCACCCCGAACTGGCCTTCCAGCACGATCGCCACGCCGACGCTGGATTCGGCCGCGCCGCTGGCGGCCCAGTCGGACTCGGGCCGGCCGTCGAGGCAGCCGATCGAGATGCCGCCCGGCAGCTCGTGCTGGGTGCGGATCCTGAGCCAATCCGGCGGCAGCAGGCGCAGCAGGTCCTGCGCGGTAAGGGGCGCGCGGCGGTCCGGGGCAGGACGGGGCTGAGAGGCCATTTTGTTCCAATTCCGCAATTTCCGGCGCGGATTCGCTAGCGCGGCCGCCGCCTGGCCTTGATGATAACAATTTTCATCCGCATCAAGCCTCCCATGCCGCCTTTGCCAGACACCGCCCGCCGCCCGAACGAGGCCGCCGCCCTGTTCGTCTTCAACACCTTGTGCCTGACCGCAATCATGGCCTTCATGCCCGTGATCGGCCCGGTGGTGCGCGGCCTGCGGCTGGCCGAATGGCATGGCGGCCTGGTGGTCACCGTGGCCGGCGTGCTGTGGATGTTGATGGCGCGCTATTGGGGCGGCCGCAGCGACCGCATCGGCCGCCGCCGCGTGCTGCTGCGCGCCGCCGCCGGCTATATCGTCAGCTACTTGCTGCTGGCCGTGGGCCTGGACCTGATGCTGCGCGAGCCGCCGCCGGTGTGGCTGGCGCTGCTGGCCCTGATGGCGCTGCGCGCGCTGATCGGCGCCTTCTACGCCGCCATGCCCACCGTCAGCGCGGCTCGCATCGCCGACATCACCGCGCCGGACCAACGCGGCGCCATGATGGCCAGGCTGGGCGCGGCCAACGGCCTGGGCATGGTGCTGGGGCCGGCCATCGGCGGCCTGCTGGTCAAGGACAGCCTGACCCTGCCGCTCTACATCGCCGCCGCGCTGCCGCTGCTGGGCACGCTGTGGCTGGCCGCGAAGCTGCCGTCCGATGCCGCGCACGAACCGCGCGCCACGCCGCCGCTGAAACTGAGCGACAGGCGCTTGCGCCTGCCGCTGGCCGCGATGCTGCTGGCCATGGGCGCGGTCATCACCGCGCAGATGATCGTCGGCTTCTACGCCATGGACGCGCTGCGCCAGGCGCCCGGCCCGGCCGCGCGGACGGCGGGCTGGGCCATGACCACCGTCGGCGTCATGCTGATCCTGGTGCAGGTGGGGCTGGCCAAGGCGCGCCGGATGAACGCGGCGCGCTGCCTGGCGGGCGGCGCGCTGCTGTCGGGCATCGGCTTCCTGCTGGTGCCGGTGCTGGGCGGCACCGCGGGGCTGGTGGCGTGCTACGCCGTCATGGCGGCCGGCATGGGCCTGGTGTTCCCCTCGATCCAGACCTTGGCGGCCAATGCCGTGACCGCCGACGAGCAAGGCATCGCCGCCGGCTCGGTGATCGCGGTGCAGGGCATGGCGATGGTGGTGGCGCCGCTGGTATGCACGCTGCTGTATGGCGTGCGCCCCTGGATGCCTTATGTGGTGGCCGCCAGCCTGTTGCTGCTGGTGGCGCTGGCCGCGACGCTCAAGCCGCGCGTGACCGCGCCCTGACGCCACGGCCCCCGCGGCGCGGGGGCCGGATCAGTGGTTCGCGTCATTCGGTGATGCGGATGTTGGCCTGGTCGATGATGACCTGGTAGCGCTTCATCTCGGCGTCGATGAACTTGGCGAAGGCCGCCGAATTCTTCACCGACGGTTCGAACCCCAGGCCATTGAGCTGCTCGACGATCCTGGGATTGGCCATCACCTTGGCCGAAGCCGCCTCCAGCTTGCGCAGCACCGGCTCGGGCAGCTTGGCCGGGCCCCACACGCCATACCAGGAATAGAACTCGAAGTTCTTCTGGCCCTGCTCCTTCATGGTCGCCAGATCGGGCAGCAGCGGACTGCGTGCGGCGCCGGTCACGGCCAGCGCCTTGAGCTTGCCGGCGCGCACCATCGGCAGCGACGACAGCATCGGATCGATCAGGCCCTGCACCTGGCCGCCGACCAGATCGGACAGCGCCGGACCGCCGCCGCGATAGAGCACGATGGGGATCTGGTCCAGGCCGTTGTCATGCAGGAACGAGGCCGCGGCCAGGTGCCCGGCCGAGCCGAAGCCGGAAGTGGCGAAGGAGTACTTCTGCGGTTCGGCCTTGAGCAGCTTGACCAGGTCGCCCACGTTCTCGGCCGGCACCTTGGGATAGACGCTGAAGATCAGCGCGCCCTGCGCCAGTTCGCTGATCGGCGTGAAATCCTTGACCGAGTCGAACTTGATGGTCTTTTTGTACAGCAGCGGATTGATGGCGTGGATGGACGCGTTCAGGTACAGCGTGTAGCCGTCCGGCGCGGCCCGCGCGACGTAGGCCGCGCCGATCATGCCCGAGGCGCCGGCGCGGTTTTCCACCACGATCGACTGGCCCAGCTCCTTGCCCAGTTGCTCGGCATACAGGCGGGCCACGCCGTCGACCGAGCCGCCCGGCGGATGCGGCACCACCAGCGTGATCGGGCGTTGCGGATAGCCGGCGGCATCGGCGGCCAGCGCGCTGGCGCCGCAGGTGACGCCCACGACCGTCAAGGCGGTGGCGAGCAGCCGGGTGAACGGCGCGGGACGGGACGGCGAACGGAACATGATGGGTCTCTCTTGGCGATGGCGCGTCCATTCCGGACGCGCAGGGGCCGACCACGCCACCGGCCGCGACGCTCGCGGCCGCCATGTCGTGGATCGTCAAAATGCATCCGGCGGCTATTGCCGCCGGAACAGGGGAATCAGGCCGCCTTGAGCTGGGCGGAGCTGAAGCCGTACTTGGCGTCCAGCCCCAGCTCGCGCACGATGCGCAGGCCCTTGGCCAGCGCGTCGCCCTCCAGGCCGCGCAGCGGCCGGCGCAGGTCGCCGACCGGCAGGCCCACCGCCTTCATCAGCGACTTGATGGCGACCGGGTTGATGGCCGAATACGAGTAGTGCAGCATCGGCAGCAGGCCCAGGTAGCCTTCGCGGAAGCTGACCGACACGTCCGGCGTGTCCCACGGACGCGAGATGTCGGCCATCTCCGCGGGCGCGATGTTGCCGGTCATGTTGGCGGTGCCGTGGCCGCCCAGGCTCATGGTGGGCACGACCAGGCCCAGGTTGGGCGAGTCGCAGCACATCACCGACACGTCGGGACGGCCGCGCAGCACCTGCGCCACCTGGCCGACGCGGGTGGTCGATTCCTTGTGCACCACGTAGTTGGGGTGCTTGAAGATGCGCAGCAGTTGGTCCCAATGCAGGTCGCTCTTGACCCGCGGCGGGTTGTTGTAGATGCCCAGGGGCAGGTCGGTGGCGTCGGCCACTTCGAGGAAATAGGCCTCGGTGTCGGCCTCGGATGCGCAGATGTAGGCGGGCGCGGCCAGGATCGCGCCGTCGGCGCCGTTGGCGTGCGCGAACTTCAGGTAGTCGATGGTGGAGTCGGTGTTGTTGCCGGTGCAGCCGTAGAACAGCTTCATCTTGCCGGTCTTCATCTTGGCCGTCTCGACGATCACCTGGCGCCGCTCTTCGGGCGACAGCATCGAGACCTCTCCCGTGGAGCCCATGATCAGCACGGCGGCGGTGCCGTTGTCTTCCTGGAACTTCAACAGAGTGCGGAAGGCGCTGAAATCGACGCTGCCGTCGCGATTGAACGGCGTGACGATGGCGACGAAGGACCCCTGGATTTTCATTTTGCTCATGACCTGCTCCACATGCGGAAGGACTGCCCAATCAAAAAAGGCCAGGTTGGCGCGCGGTCGTTGGCGCCTGCACCTGACCATTCCCCTTGTTGCTTTCGCAGTATAGGAAGAGCGGCCCCGAAAATTTTTCTATTTTCCACACTTTTGCAGGGCCTGAAAGACAAAGAATTTCTAAGGCAATGCCGTTAAGTTATGAAGATTTCCATAACAATACGCTTTTCACGGCGCCCCCCGCATGTCCGAAGCGATCTTTCGTTATCCGTCCCTGTCCCACTGGGGCGCGTACACCGCGCTGGTGCGCGAAGGCCGTGTCGTGGGCTGTGAGCCGTTCGCGCATGACCAGGCCCCGTCCCCGCTTATCCACACGATGCCCGATATGGTGCATTCGCCGCTGCGCATCGCCCGCCCCGCCGTGCGCGCCAGTTGGCTCAGGCATCGCGGCGCGCCCGAGCTGCGTGGCGTCGACGGCTATGTGGAGGTCGATTGGGACACCGCGCTGGCGCTGGTGCACGACGAATTGCAACGGGTGCGCGCGCAGCATGGCCCGACCGCCATCTTCGGCGGCTCGTATGGCTGGTCCTCCGCCGGACGGCTGCACCACGCCCGCACGCTGACACACCGCTTCCTGTACGCCGGCGGCGGCTGCGTCGACCAGTCGGGCAACTACAGTTGGGGCGCGGCGCAATTCCTGCTGCCGCACATCATCGGCACCTACGCGCCCGTGACCGGCCGCATCACCGACTGGAACAGCGTGGTCGGGCACACCCGGCTGCTGATCGCGTTCGGCGGCATCCCGCTGCGCAACACCCAGATCGCCTCGGGCGGCGCGGGCGACCACAGCGCCCCCGGCTGGCTGGCGCGGGCGCGCCAGGCCGGCATACGCACCGTGGTGGTCAGCCCCACGCGCGGCGACGCGCCGGCGGCGCTGGCGGCCGAATGGATCCCCATCCGTCCCAACACCGATGCCGCGATGATGCTGGGCATGGCCCACACCCTGCTGGCCGAGGGCCGCCACGACCGCGACTTCCTGGCCCGCTGCTGCAATGGCTTCGAGCAGTACGCCGACTACCTGCTGGGCCGCGCCGACGGCCAGCCCAAGGACGCTGCCTGGGCCGCGCGCATCTGCGGCGTGCCGGCCGATACCATCCGCGCGCTGGCGCGGGACGCGGCCGGCACCCGCACGCTGCTGTCGTGCTCGTGGTCGCTGCAGCGCGGCCATCGCGGCGAACAGCCTTACTGGGGCAGCGTGGCGCTGGCCGCCCTGCTGGGCCAGATCGGCCTGCCTGGCGGCGGTTTCGCCTTCGGCCATGGCTCGATGAACGGCGCCGGCAATCCGCGCCCCGACCTGCCCGCGCCGGAGATGCGCGCGGGCCGCAATCCTGCCGGCGTGTCGATCCCGGTGGCGCGCCTGACCGACATGCTGCTGCGGCCGGGCGAGCCGTACGAGTTCAACGGCAGGACCGGCATCTATCCGGACATCCGCCTGGTCTACTGGGCCGGCGGCAATCCGTTCCATCACCACCAGGACCTGAACCGGCTGATGCGGGCCTGGGCGCGGCCCGAGACCATCATCGTGCACGAGCCATGGTGGACGCCGACCGCGCGCCGCGCCGACATCGTGCTGCCGGCCACCACCACGCTGGAACGCAACGACATCGGCGGCTCGTCACGCGACCGTTACCTGCTGGCGATGCGGCAGGCGCTGGCGCCGGTGGGCCACAGCCGCAACGACTTCGACATCTACCGCGAACTGGCCGCGCGCGGCGGCTTCGAGCACGCCTTCACCGAAGGCCGCGACGAAATGACCTGGATCCGCCACATCTACGAACAGATGCGGCCGGCCTGGGAAGCGGCGCAACTGACGCTGCCGGCCTTCGACGAATTCTGGGAACGCGGCCACGTCGCGCTGCCGCCGCCGGCGCGCGACTTCGTGCTGTTCGAGCAGTTCCGCGCAGACCCCGCCGCGCATCCGCTCAAGACCCGTTCCGGCCGGCTCGAACTGCACAGCGCGGCCATCGCCGAATTCGGCTACGACGACTGTCCGCCGCATCCGGCCTGGCTGCCGCCGGTGGAATGGCTGGGCGCCGAGCGCGCCGCGCGCTGGCCGCTGCACCTGGTCACCTGCCAGCCCGCCGACCGGCTGCACTCGCAGCTCGACCCGGCGCCGGCCACCCGCGCCAACAAGGTCGCCGGGCGCGAGGCGGTGCTGCTGCATCCCGACGACGCCGCCGAACGCGGCATCGCGCAGGGCGATGTGGTGCGCCTTTTCAATGATCGCGGCGCCTGCCTCGGCGGCGCGCAACTCAGCGCCGACCTGCTGCGCGGCGTGGTGGTGATGCCCACGGGCGCCTGGTTCGATCCACAGGACGACACGCTGGAGCGTCATGGCAATCCCAACGTGCTGACGGTGGACGTGGGCACGTCGCGACTGGCGCAGGGCCCGAGCGCGCTGTCGGCGCTGGTGCAGGTGGAACGCTGGCACGGCGAGGCGCCGGCGGTGCGGGCCTTCGAGCCGCCGCCGCTGCGGGCCGAGACGCCGGGCGCGCCACGCTGACGGCGCGGTCGCCCCCGGTGCGGCGACCGCGCCTGGCGCCCGATTGCCGGCCTGTGCGAGGCTACTTATCGTGTGAACAGGCCCTAGGCCGCCCGCAGGAACGCCAGCACCGCGTCGTCCTGTCCCCGGATGAAATGCCGCTCACGCGGCAGCAGCGTCACCTGCGCGCGCGGCGCCAGGCGGCGCAGGCGTTCGCAGGTATCTTGCGAATCGAGCATCACGTCGCGCCCGCCCACCGCCACGTACAGCGGCTGCGCCAACTGACGCAGCGCCTCATCGTCAAAGACGGGAATGGCGCCGAAGCGCGAGCGGAAACCGCGATTGATAGCGTGCATCAACCCAAACTGAGCCCGATCAGCGGGCGTCGGATCGGCCGGCAGCGGCCCGATGATGCGGCGGCGCACCAGCGCGCGGCCCGCGGGTCCCAGCAGCAGCAATGGCAGGACCCACGGCAGGATGTGCTTCTGCCGGCCGATGCCGGACGGGCACAACAGCGCCAACCGCTCGACCCGCGCCGGCCGCCGCACGGCGAAGTCCAGCGCCAGCCACGCGCCCAGCGAAATGCCGAAGCACGCCGCGCGCGCCACGCCCAGTCCATCGAGCACGGCCTCCAGCCAGGCCGCGTGCGCATCGCTCGCCAGCGGCAGCCGCGCCGGCGCGCTCGGGCCTGCCTCGCCGATCAGGTCGATCGCGTAAATGCGGAAATGCGGCGCCCAGGCCGCGGCCTGCCGCTGCCAACTGGCGGCCGTGCTCTGCGCGCCATGCAGCAGCACCAGGGGCGGTGCGTCCTCGCGGCCGCACACCAGCACATGGGTGTCGCCGGCCGGCGTCGGCACCGTCACTCGCCGCACATCGGCCGGCCAATGGGCCAGCGCCGCGGCATAGGCCTGGCGCACGGCCTCGGCGTGGCGCCCGGACTTGAAGACCGGGCTCATGCCGGCGCGTCGCCGCGATGACGCAGATGGATCAGCGGATACGCCCGTCCCTGGCCATCGCGCTCGGAACGCCCGGTGCGCTCGAAGCCCAGCCGTTCATAGAAGCCGATCGCCTGCGCGTTCTGCTCGTTGACGTCGGTGCTCAGGCCGGGATGGCGCCGCAGCGCGTCCTCGACCAGCGCGCGCCCGACGCCCGTGCCGCGCGCGGCGGGGTCGACGAACAGCGCTTCCATGTGGCTGCCGTCGAGCAGCATGAACGCCAGCGCGCGGTCGTTCGCATCCACGGCCAGATCGAGCGTGGCGGCGGGCAGGAAGCCCACCACCTCGGCCTCGATGTCATGGCGGTCCTGCGGCGACAGGAAGTCGTGGGTGGCATCGACGGCGCGGCGCCAGATGTCGACGACGCGTTCGCCGTCGGCGGGAGTGGAGGTTCTCAGGGTGATCATGGTGCTACGGAAAGAAAAGAAGAAAGGTTGGCAGCCGTCAGCCGGCGTCGGTGCGCCGCTCGATGGCGCGGATCACCGCCACCATGTCGGACGCGCCCAAGCCCTGGGCCTCGGTCTCGCCGTACAGCGCGTGGCTGGCATCCAGCAGCGGCGAGGCGATGCCGGCGCCGCGCGCGGCCTCGGCCACCAGGCGGCTGTTCTTGAGCACGTCGGTGATCGCCGCCTGCACGGAAAAGTCCTGCGTCACCAGCTTGCCAAGCTTGACGCGCGACACGTCGCTGGCCATCGGTCCGGCGTTCAGCACCTCGGCGAACAGGGCCAGGTCGATGCCGTGACGCTCGGCGAAATGCACCGACTCGGTCAGGCCCGTGACCATGGTGATCAGGAACAGGTTGACCGACAGCTTCATGACGAGCGCGGACGGCACCGCGCCACAGACGAAACTGTCGCGGCACAGCGGCCGCACCAGTTCGCGCACGGCTGCGACGTCGTCGTCATGGCCGGCCAGCATCACCACCAGTTGCCCGGCTTCGGCCGGCTTGCGCGAGCCCGACACCGGCGCCTCGACGTAGCGCCCGCCGGCCGCCTCGATGTCCGCGCCCAGTTGGCGCGAAAAGTCGGCCGATGTGGTGCCCATGTTGACGATCACGTGGTCGCGCACTCGCGCGGCGAAGTCGTCCGTGCCGCGCGCCAGCACCGTGTCGATGGCCGCGTCGTTGGCGAGCATCAGGATGACGGTGCGGCATTGCGCGTACACCTGGCCGGCGCTGTCGGCCACGCGCGCGCCCGCGGCGCGCAGCGCGTCATAGCCGCCGGGGGAACGGCTCCAGACCACCAGCGGCGTGCCGGCGCGGGCAAGGTTGAGCGCCATCGGCGTGCCCATGACGCCCAGGCCGATGAATCCGATATCCATGCGTGTTTCCGCTTTGGTTGTGTTCATTGTCCCTATTATTCCACCGATTGTTGCCGCCGCTCGCGGACAACGGCTCCGGCGCGCGTCGGCCGAGCGGATGTCAAGCCAGCACAGCGGGATTGATCACATGGATCGGCTTGCCGGCGGCGTAGGCGACGATCTGATCGAAAACGTCCGAAAACTGGGTCTCGTATTCGTCCTCGGTGACGTAGCCGATGTGCGGCGTGCAGATCGCGTTGGGCAACTGCAGCAGCGGATGTTGCGGATCGGTCATCGGTTCCGATTCGAACACGTCCACCGCCGCCGCGCCCGGCCGGCCCGCGGCCAGCGCCTGCGCCAGCGCGCCCGGCTCGATCAGGCCGGCGCGGCTGGTGTTCACCAGCAATGCCGACGGCTTCATGCGCGCCAGGTCCTGCGCCGTGACGATGCCGCGCGTGTCCGGCACCAGCCGCATGTGCAGCGACAGCACGTCACAGGTCTCGAAGAACGCCTGCTTGTCCGGCGCCACGTCCCAGCCGTCGTCGCGGGCCCTTTGGCGCGAGGCCTCGCGCGCCCACACCAGCACCTTCATGCCAAAGGCGGCGCCGTAGCGCGCCACTTCGGCGCCGATGCGGCCATAGCCGTAGATGCCGAGCGTGCGGCCGCGCAGCGTGCGGCCCATGCCGGTCTGCCAGGTGCCCTGCTTGAGCAGTTGCACCGCCTGCGGAATGCGCCGCATGCCGGCCAGCACCAGGCCCCAGGTCAGCTCCGCCGCCGCGTACGACGGCGTGCCGGCGTGCTGGTTCGAGGACAGGATGACGCCGTGCGCGGTGCAGGCGTCGACGTCGATGTGCGGATAGACGCTGCGCTGGCTGATCAGCCGCAGCTTGGGCAGGCGCGCGATGAGCGGCGCGCGGATCTGGGTGCGTTCGCGGATCAGCACCAGCGCCTCGGTGTCGCGCAGGCGCTCGGCCAGCGCGTCCACGTCCTGCACATGGTCGTTCCAGACCGTGACGGCATGGCCGTCGAGTTTGCGGAAACAGGGCAAGCCCCGCAGCGTGTCGAAATAGTCGTCCAGAATCGTGATGTTCATGGTCTGTCTCCTGCCAGGATGCGGGCATTGTGAGCGCCGCGTTGCCGACCGTAAAATGATATTAATTAGTCAATTGATGCGTTTTTCTCATGAAAATCGACGTGCTCGGCGTGCAGGCCTTCGTGGCGATCGCGGATCACAAGAGCTTTCGCCGCGCCGCCGGCGAGCTCAGCATCACCCAGACCGCGCTGAGCCGGCGGCTGCAGAACCTGGAATCGTTCCTGGGCGTGCGGCTGGTGGAACGCACCACCCGCTCGGTGGCGCTGACGCCGCCGGGCGACAGCTTCCTGCCGCAGGCGCGGCGGCTGCTGGCCGACCTGGCCGCGGCGCTCACCGAGATCCGGGAAACCGGCAAGGCCCAGCGCGGCGACGTGACGCTGGCCTGTGTGCCGACCATCGGCGTGCACTACCTGCCGCACATCCTGCAGCGCTACAGCGCCGAGCATCCGCAGAACCGCGTCAAGGTGCTGGACCATTCTTCCGGCGCGGTGGCCCAGGCGGTGCTCACGCGCGAGGCCGAGTTCGGCATCAACATCGCCGAGACCCACGCCCCCACGCTGCGAAGCATCCCGCTGCTGCAGGACGACTTCGTGCTGATCTGCCGCGAGGACCATCCGCTGGCGCGCCGCCGCACGCTGCCCTGGGAAAAGCTGGAGGGCCACCGGCTGATCTTTCCCGGCGCCAGCAGCAACAACCGGCCGCTGCTCGATCACGCGCTGGCCGAGCTGGCGCCGCGGCTGACGGCCTTCTATGAAGTGCAGCGCAGCTCAACCGCCGTCGGGCTGGTGGCGGCCGGCGCCGGCATCGCCGTGGCGCCGCGGCTGGCCTGGCAGGCCGGTTCGTATCCGGGGCTGCGCGTGGTGTCGCTGCACACGCCGGTGGTGAGACGCACCTTTTCGCTCATCAGCCGCAAGGGCGCGCACCTGTCGCCGGCCGCCCAGGCCTTGCACGACCTGATCCTGCGGCACCGCGCGCAGGGGCCGCGCTGACGCGCCGCCCGACGCGGAACTTTCGCACCGCCTTATACAATTGGTGACGCTTTGCCGGAGGAATCGGGCCACAATGCGCCGGCGCTTTTCCCGACCGCTTTTCCCGACCGCTTTTCCCGACCCATTAGGAACCACGATGAACAAAGCCCTTGCGGCGCTGCTCTGCGCCGTCCTGCCCGCCGCCGCGTCCGCGGTGCAGCCAGATGTCGAGCCCCTGACGCTCAACCCGCAAAACCAGCTTTACTGCAACAAGCAGGCCGACTGGTGCGTGGGAATCAAGGTCGACGGCGGCTTCGAGGATAACGGCCCGTTCGCCACCAGCCGCACCCTGCGCGCCGACTACCGCTTCTGGGACCTGCCCGACATCCCGAACTTCACGCGCTTCACGGTCTGGCCGCACCTCATCCGCCTCAGCGAGGAACGCGCGCTGGTCGGCGTGATCGGCCCCAACGAGCCGGACTACAAGGAAGAGATCCAGTTCCCCGGCGGCAGCTTCTCGCGCCGCGACCTGTACCTGTTCGCGGTCGACCTGGGAGACAAGTCGTCGAGCCTGGTGAAATTGCTGCCGTACAGCGCCAAGGCCGCGATCCGCGCCTGCGCCAACGAGGCCGACGAGAAACGCCGCGAAGGCAACTGCATGGACTATTACCGCTATGACGCCACGGTGAAGGCCCTGCCCAGCCAGCAGCCGTACCCGGACCTGCAGGTCACCACCCAGGCCACGCGCAGCCCGGCCGACGCCAGCCGCTACGCCGACGCGAGCAAGCGGCCCGCGCCGACGGCCGCGCAGTTGCAGCCCCTGGCCGACAAGCAGTGCAGCTACACGGTGACCTACAGGTGGAAGGAAGACGGCTCGGTCTACCAGCCGGCCACGCCGGTGCCGGACTGCGCCGAGTTCCTGGAACCGCAGCCCGGGAAGAAATAAGGCGCGGGCATTGGCCACCCTGGCCGCGCCCGCCCCGCCGCACCGGCGAGACGCGGCGGACCGTTGGGGTCGTCAGTCGGCGTAGCCCGGATTGCGCCGGTCCAGCCGGCGTAGCAGCCCCGGCCAGGCCAGCGCGGCCTTGTGGGCGCGGTCGGCCGGGGATTCCACCGCGGCGCGCGCCAGCACCTCGGGCGGAATGAACGTCAGTTCGCCGCCCGCCTGCGCCCGCACCTGCACCATGCAGGCCGCTTCCAGCCGGTGCATGGCCTGGAACGCTTCGGCCATGCTTTGCCCCACCGTCAGCAGGCCGTGATTGCGCAGGATCAGGTAGTTGTTGCTGCCCAGGTCGCGCACCAGCCGCGGCTGCTCTTCGGGATTGAGCGCCAGGCCCTCGTAGTCGTGATAGCCGAGCGAACGCAGCACGATGAACGCGAACTGCGACAGCGGCAGCAGGCCTTCCTTCTGCGCCGACACCGCCACGCCGTTGATCGAGTGCGTGTGCAGCACGCACATGGCGTCCTTGCGGGCCGCGTGGATACAGCTATGGATGGTGAAGCCCGCCGGATTGATGTCGTACTCCGATTCCATCACCTTGCGCCCGTGCAGATCGATCTTGACCAGGCTGGACGCCGTGATCTCGTCGAACATCATGCCGTAGGGGTTGATGAGGAAATGCTCGGTGCCCGGCACCTTGGCGGTGATGTGCGTGAAGATCAGGTCGTCCCAACCGAACAACGCCACCAGCCGGTAGAGCGCCGCCAGGTCCTTGCGCACCTGCCATTCCGTCTCGCCGACCCGTTCGCGCACGCTGGCGCCCGTCTGCCCTGCCGTATCCATGCTGTCTCCCTTTGTGGTGTTCTCCCGCCGCAAGGACGCGGCGGGGTCTGTTGCGCACTGTATTCCGTTTGGGCGCCGGCGGCGGCGCGACGACGGCAAGCGTCCGCAGCGTGCAACGCTGCCCGGTCAGCGGGTGTCGGCCGCCGCCTGGCGCAGGATGGCGGCCAGGCAATGCCCCAGCGCGTCGGCGCGCGCCGGCGTGGCCTGGCCGATGCCGAAGACCAGCCCAGGCTCTGGCGCAACCATGCAGAATTCCGAATAGGTGCGGGCGCCGTAGCCGGCCCGCGCCAGCGCCTGCACCATCAGGCGGTCGTCGATGGCGGGGTTGCGGAACCGAACCGCCAGCTTCAGGCCGCCGGCGCCGTCCGCCACCCGCAGCCAGCGCCCGCAATGCCGCGTCAGCGCGCCCACCAGGTTGTCCATGCGTTCGGCGTAGACGGCGCGCATGCGGCGGATGTGGCCGCGGAAATGGCCGTCGTCCAGGAAATCCGCCAGGCCGGCCTGGATGTGGATCGAGACCTCGCCCTGCCGCAGCGCCATGTCGGCCAGGCACGGCGCCACCAGCGCCGGCGGCAGGATGGCGTAGGCCACCCGCACCCCTGGCGCCAGGGTCTTGGAGAACGTGCCGAGGTAGGCCACGCGCTGGCCGCTGTCGATGCCCTGCAGCGCGGCGATCGGCCGCGTGGCGTAGCGGAACTCGCTGTCGTAGTCGTCCTCGATGATGAAGGCGTCGTGGCGTTGCGCCGCCTCCAGCAGCGCCAGGCGCCGCGGCAGGGTCATGGTGGCGCCGGTGGGACACTGATGCGACGGGGTCACGTAGATCAGGCGCGGCGGGCCGTCGGCGGCGCGGGCCGGATCGATGCCGGCGTCATCGCAAGGCACCGGCGCCAGCCGCGCCCCGGCCCGCTGCAGCAGGGCGCGCGCTTTCGGGTAGCCCGGGTCCTCGATCCACGCCACGGGCGCCTGCGGCGTCAGCGCGACACGGGCCAGCAGATCGATCGCGGCCGCCACCGAGGGCAGGATCACCACCTGGTCAACCTGCGCCACCACGCCGCGCGCCGCGCCGACGTGCGCCAGGATCGCGCTGCGCAGGGCCGGCAGGCCGGCCACCGGTCCGTAGCCCAGGTCATGCACGCGCAGCGACTTGATGCGGCCAGCGACGCAGCGCGACCAGGCCGCCGCCGGAAAGCTCCTGAGGTCGGGAATGCCGGGCTGGAACGGCAGGCTGCGCGCGGCCGGCGCCGGCGGTGACGGCGGCGGGGCGTCGAGCGGCCCCGCCAGCGGCCGCGGCTGCCGCGCCGCGACCCGGGTGCCGGAGCCGCGCACGGTCTCGATATAGCCCTCCGCGCGCAGGCGGTCATAGGCCTGCACCACGGTCGATCGGGCGACCCGCAACGCCAGCGCCAGGGCGCGGGTCGACGGCAATTTTTCGCCAGCGCCGAGCCGGCCCGCCAGCACGCGTTCGCGAATGGCCCGGCACAACTGCCCTTCGAGATCGCCCAGGGGCCGGTCCAGCACCAGCCAGGTGACGGCGGCGGATGTCATGGCGGAAAGCGCGGAACGGGTCTGCCGGAATTTTAGTGGCATCGACGCCAGCCGCGCCGCCCGCGCGCCACACTGGTAGGGCGGACATCGGCAAAGCGGACGGTTGCGGCGGCGGCGATCGGCGCTACAAGTATGCGCCCACCCCGCCCTCACCGCTTCGCATGTCCTACGACCCGCTTCTCATCACCGGCGGTGCCCTGGCCGGCGGCCTGGTCTCCGGCCTGACCGGCTTCGGCACCGGCCTGACGGCCCTGCCGATCTGGCTGCTGACGCTGCCGCCCGCGCTGGCCTCGCCGCTGGTCATCCTCTGTTCGGTGGTCTCGCAGGTACAGACCCTGCCGTCGATCTGGCACGCCATCGACCTGCGCCGGACCGCGCCCTTCGTCGCCGGCGGCCTGCTGGGCGTCCCGGTCGGCGTGGCCATCCTGCCCCACGTGCCGCCGCGGTTGTTCCAGGGCGGCCTGGGACTGCTGCTGATGACGCTGTGCACCGTGCTGCTGCTGAACGGCCACTATCGCCTGCCACGCACCAGCCGCCTCGCCGACGGCCTGGTGGGCCTGGGCGGCGGCCTGCTGGGCGGCATCGCCGGGCTGTCCGGCCCGCTGCCGACCCTGTGGGCCGGGTTGCAGGGCTGGGGCAAGGACGAGCGGCGCGCGGTGTTCCAGTCCTTCAACCTGTCGATCCTGGCGGTGGCGCTAGTGTCGCAGGCGGTATCGGGCTATCTCACCGGCGAAGTCATGTCGCTGGCCTGGCGCGCGCTGCCCGGCACGCTCGTGGGCGCCGGGCTCGGCCGGCGCCTGTACCACCGCGTCAATGTCGAGGTGTTCAACCGCATCGTGCTGCTGGTGTTGCTGATTGCCGGCATCCACATGCTGATCCAGGTGTTCTAACGCGCAAACCCGTTTTTCACGGGCAAGTCCGTCTACAATTCAGGAATAATTCAGGTCCGCCGAAGAGCGGGGCTCGGCGTGCCACGACGACCTGTGAAGACGGAGACACCATGCAAGACCCCATCAGGATCTTTGTCGGTTGCGACCCCAACGATTGCGATCTCGAGCAGATGATGGTGCTGGACTACAGTGCCCGCAAGCATGCCTCGCGCCCCGTCGAGATCACCTGGATGCGCCTGTCGCGCGACCCGGCCAGCCCCTGGTACTGCGATCCGGAGCGTGGCCGCGGCTGGCGCACCGAAAAATGGTCGACGCCATTCTCGGCTTTCCGCTGGGCCGTCCCCGCCGCGGCCGGCTTCCAGGGCCGCGCCTTGTACATGGACGCCGATATGCTGGTGCTGTGCGACCTGGCCGAGATCTGGGACCTGCCGCTGGACGGCGAAGCCATCGTCGCGGGCCGTCGCGACGGCGACGGCTGGCGCTCATGCGTGGCGCTGTGGGACTGCGCCCGTGCGCGCGCCCATCTGCCCACGCTCGAGGTCCTGCGCGCCAAGCGCCACGCCAATCGCGAGATGAAGCATTACTTCGCCGACCGGCCGCACCTGGTCCAGCACCTGGACGCCCGCTACAACAGCATCGATGGCGAAAACCTGGCGCGCGACGAGATCGGCATCCTCCACTATTCCGACATGGGCACGCAGTTCTCGCACCGCTACGCGATGCCGCGCCTGCGCGCAGAGGGCCGCCAGCACTGGTTCGACGGCGAAGTGGTGACGCACGCCCGTGCCGACCTGGCCGAGCTGTTCGATCGCTACTACCAGGAAGCGCTGGCCGCCGGCCATTCGCCCGACGACTACCGCAACGACGCGCCGTTCGGCAACGTGGTCAAGGCCTCGCAGAAGAACTACACCGGCAACCGGCCGCGTCCGGCGCGCCGCTCGTGGGTGCAGCGGCTGTGGGCCAGCGCGCTGGGCAGTTGAAGCCGGGCGGGTTTGGGCTCTAATAGGGCCATGCCCACCGCCCCCCTCGTTTCGTATTTCTGGAGCGGCGACGCGCTGCGCAGCCGCAGCGTCGGCGCCGCCGTGCGCACCGCCACGCTCACCCTGCCCGCGCCGCCGGCGCGCCTGGTCGCCGACTGGGCGCGGGAAATCGACACCCGGCTCGAACTCGAACCCGGCGACGTCGAGCAGATGCCGCTGGCGCGCACCATGGCCCGCTGGCCCGAATACGGCGCCTGCGTGCGGGCCATGCGCGACTGGAGCGCCGCGCTCGGGCTGGGCGACCTGCTGGCCGACTGCGACATCGCGCTGATGGCCTGCCGCGGCGCCCGCTACCATCACGACGGCAATCAATACGGCGGCGCGGCCTTCTGCAATCTTTTCCTGAGCGAAGACAAGGAACTGGACCTGTTTTTTGCGCAGACCGGCCAGCGCATCGCGCTGACCCGCGGCACCGCCGTGCTGTTCGACACCTGCCAGCCGCATGGCGTGGTGCCGCGCGGCGCTCGCGCGTTCCGCGAAAGCGACTTCGCGCCGCGACCAGACCTGTCGCAACTATTCCTGACCTGGGAATTGCCCATCGAGGACCCGCGCGTGGCCGCCGCGCTGGACATCCGTTTTGACACAGACCCGGCTGGCGCAGCCGGGCTCGCTGGGGAGCAGGTGCGGCGCGGCGGCGCACGCCTGGCCGTGCGGCCCGGCAGCGGCGATTGGGAAGCCGCCGCCTGACGGATCATGGACCGGGCCGGGCGTCATCGTGATGCGCCTCGTGTCCGTGCCACGGGGCCTGCGCCTGCGGGTTGTCGAACAGCTCGTCGAGCGACTCGATGCATTGCGTCGCCACAGCCGCCGCGCGGTCCAGTATCGCGGACTCGCTGCGGCGCTGCGCGGCGCGCCAATCGTCGCCACTGACCAGCGCCTCGGCCAGCTCCGCCGCATCCTGCATCGCCAGGTTCACGCCGACCCCTAAAGGCGGCATCACATGCGCGGCGTCGCCCACCGCGGTCAACCCCGTCCGATGGGGCCAGCGCGTGCCCGCGGGCAACGACACGATGGGCCGCACCGCCGCGATCCGGTCCGCCTCGGCAATCAGCGCCAACAATGACGGCGACCAGCCGGCAAAGCGCGCCAGCAGCGCGTCCTTGCCGATGCCCGCCAGGGCCGGGTCCGGACGGCTGCCCGCCTGCGGCCCGGTGCGCAAGGCCGCGTAGACGCGCACGGTCGCGTTGCCGTTGCGCTGCGCCACGATGCCGTTGCCGCGATGCCGGGAGAACATCGTGCCGTGCCCGACCCGGGCGGCCGCCTCGGGATGGCGGCGGTCCACATCGTGCAGCCACAACTCGACGAAAGTGACGCCGCAGTACACCGGCTGCGCCGGCGTCAGCGCCGCGCGCACCCGCGACCAGGCCCCATCGGCGCCGATCACCAGGTCATAGGGTCCCATCTCGCCGCCGGCGCAGCGCAAGCCATGGCGCCCGTCGGCGCGAGGGATGACGTCATCTAGCCGCCGCCCCCAACGCACGGTGCCGGCGTCCAGCGGCCGCAGCAGCAACTGGCGCAGCGCCAGGCGGTCGATCTCAGGCCGCTCTCCCATCCCCGCGGCTGGAATCTCCTCGCGCAGGACCGCGCCAGTGGCGTGATGCACCAGCCGCGTTTCCTGGTCCTCGTGGCGCGCCACCGCCATGAACGCATCCAGCAGGCCTGCCTGCGCCAGGGCCCGCTGCCCCTGCCCCGGATGCAGATCGAGCGATCCGCCCTGGTCGCGCGCGTCGATCGCGGCGTCGGCCTCGAACACATCGGCGCGCCAGCCATGGCGTTGCAGGATATTGGCGAGGGTAAGGCCGGCCGGGCCGGCGCCGATGATCGCGATGGTGGGGACTTGCGGCATGACGGCCTTTCCCTTAATTTAATAGGCACCTATGCATAGTACATAGGTGCCTATTAAATTAAAAGAGGACGTATGGCCACTCCCCCCGACTGGCAGCCAGGACGGATGCCCACGCTGTTGATCCACCGCTATGCGCGGCTGATGGCGCGGCGGGTGGACGAGGAACTCAAGCCCATCGGCATCACCGCCTCGCAACTGCCGGTGCTGGTGGCCCTGAAGGACGGCGCGCGGCTGACGCAGAAAGAACTGGCGCAAGCCTGCGACGTGGAGCAACCCAGCATGGCGCAGTTGCTGACGCGCATGGAACGCGATGGACTGGTGCAACGCGAACCTTCGCCGACCGATGGCCGCAGCAGCCTGCTGTCACTGACCGCCGCCGCCCGGCGCAAGCTGGAGCCAGGGCGCGCCATCCTGCGCCGGATCGACGAGCAGGCCTGCGCCGTGCTGACGCCGGCCGAGCGCGAAGCGCTGGCCGGCATGATGCTGCGGCTCCTGGAAGACGCCTACCAGTAGATGTCCTGGTTGTAGTACTTGTGCAGGTCACGCGCCCAGGTCTCGTCGGCCATGCTGGGCCAGTTGTCCTTGTCGAACCCCGGCGCGTTCTTGAGCGTCTCCTTGTCGACGTTGAGCACGAAGCACTTGCGGTCGGTGTCCAGCGTCAACGCGTTCCAGGGAATGGCGAACAGTTTTTCGCCCATTCCCAGCACGCCGCCGCGCGCCAGCACCGCATAAGCCACCCGGCCGCGCGGCACGTCGATCATGATGGCCTTCACGTCCCCCAGGCTCTCGCCGGCCGCGTTGTAGACGTCGTTGCCTTCCAGGGTATTGGCGGCCATGACTTCCGGTCCAGGGCCCAGCGCCTTGGTTTTCGGCCCGCCGACGATATTCGATTGATGTTCCATGGTGTCGCTCCCGCGCGGTTTCCCGCGGCATGTCGTGAAATGAATCGATAAAAAAGGATCGCTCAGCGACGGCGCGATTCCGCCATCAGGCAGGCGCCGGCCAGCGCGCCCACCAGCACGGCGCCGGCGATGGTCTTCCAGGCGTTTTCATGCACATAGCCATCGGTGGCGGCCGATACCTCGCGGGCCCGCCGCCAGGCATGCCGGCCCCGCTCGCGGGCCTCGGCGCGCGCGGCGTCGAGCTGGTGCTTGAGCCGATCACGCGCCGCTTCGATCTCCGCGCCGCCGTAGCTGGCGGTGCTGCGCAGCAGATTCTCGGTTCCCGATACCAGTTCACGCAGCGTGTTGCTGCCATTTTGTGTAGCCATGACCTCTCCTTGAAAAAATGACTGCCGGACGTCGGCCGGTTCAGGCGGCGGCCGCGCCCCTCTAAACCGTTAGCAAGTCGCGTGCCGCGCGCTCAGCCAGCCCACCATTGCTTGAGCGTGGCGCGCAGCGCCGCGGCGCCGGCGCCATCGCTTTCCTTGCCCAGCGCGGCCAGGTAGGCGCGCGCCTGCTTGAGCGACACGTGGGGCGGCAGCGGCGGTATCTCCGGATCGGTCACCACTTCCAGCACGACCGGCCGCCCCGCCGCCAGGGCCTGGTCCCAGGCCGGTCTGACCTGATCCGGCGCGGTCACGCGAATGCCTTCCAGGCCAAGCAGGCGGCCATAGTCGGCATAGGAGAACTGCGGCAGCCACTGCGAATCGGCAAAGCGCGGATCTCCGCCCATGACACGCTGCTCCCACGTCACCAGATTGAGATCGCCGTTGTTGAGCACCATCACCACCAGCGTTGGATTGCTCCATTCATGCCAGCGGTGGGCGATGGTGATGAGCTCGTTGATGCCCAGCATCTGCATCGCGCCGTCGCCCACCAGCGCGATCACAGGACGGCTGGGATAGGCCAGCTTGGCCGCCACGGCGTATGGCACGCCGCAGCCCATGCTCGCCAGGCCTCCCGATACCGAGCCCATCATGCCTTCGCGCAACTGCACGTCGCGCGCGTACCAATTGGCCGCCGAGCCGGAGTCGCAGGTGACAATGCAGTCCGTTGGCAGACGCTCGGACAATTCCAGGAAAGGCAACTGCGGGTTGACCGGATTGGCCGCGACCGACGCCCGCGCGTGCACCTTTTCGCGCCACCGTTCCACCCGCTTTTCGATGTGGCCGCGCCATTGGTCGGCGGCCTTGGGCCGCAGCAGGGGCAGCAGCGCTTCCAGCGTCAGCCGGGCGTCGCCGACCAGCCCGACCTCGGCGGGATAGCGCAGGCTCAACTGGCGTCCGTCCAGGTCGATCTGCACGCAACGCGCCTGCCCTTCGCGCGGCAGGAATTCGGCGTAGGGAAACGAGGTGCCCACCATCAGCAGGGTGTCGCATTCGTTCATCATTTCCCAACTGGGCTGGGTGCCCAGCAGGCCGATGGCGCCGGTAACGTATGGCAATGCATCCGGCAGCACCGCCTTGCCCAGCAGCGCCTTGGCCACGCCCGCGCCCAGGCGCTCGGCCACCGCCCGGACTTCGTTGCCTGCCGCCAGCGCGCCCGCGCCCACCAGCATCGCCACCCGCTCGCCGCGATTGAGGATGTCCGCCGCGTTCTCGAGCGCGGCAGCCGGGGGCACGGACGCGTGCGAGGTGACGCCGATGCCGGTGTGCACCGTGCCGTGCTCGCGCGGCGGCGCGGGCACGGCTTCGAGATCCTGCACGTCGTTCGGAAAGATCAGGCAGGTGACGCTGCGCCGTTCCATGGCGATGCGCATGGCGCGGTCGACCATGTGCCGCGCCTGCAGCGGCGAGGTCACCATGTGCACGAAATCGTGCGCCACGTCCTTGAACAGATTGGCGAGGTCCACCTCCTGCTGGTAGTCGCCGCCCAGCGCGCTGCGAGCCTGCTGGCCCACGATCGCCACCACCGGCTGATGGTCCATCTTGGCGTCGTACAGACCGTTGAGCAGGTGGATCGCTCCGGGTCCGGAGGTGGCCATGCAGACCCCGACCTGCCCGGTGAACTTGGCGTGGGCGCACGCCATGAAGGCCGCGGCTTCCTCGTGCCGGGCCTGCACGAATTGCAGCGCCTGGTTGCGGCCGAAGGCGCCGATCAGTCCATTGATGCCGTCCCCTGGATAGCCATAGATGCGTTGCACGCCCCACTGGCCGAGGCGGTCCAGCACGAAGTCGGATACGGTTTGCACGGGGGTTCTCCTTGCGATTGCGATGATGCAATCACCCGCCTGCGCAATTGCCGTTCCCTCCCCCCGGCCCCCGGCGCGGTGGCGGCGGACAGGCCTCCCATGGCATCCCTTACAAGGACCGGTAATTAACGGCCCCCGCGCCGGGCCCGACCAACGCTTCGTTCGGGCTGCCGGCGGCTTGAGCGTCACCGGGAGGTTGGCGCGGCCTTCAACCGCGCACCGCCGACTCGATGCCGGCGACGTCGATCTTGCCCATCTGCATCATGGCCTCGAAGGCACGCCTGGCGGCGGCGCGGTCCGGCGACACCAGCGCCTCGGTCAGCACCCGCGGGGTGATCTGCCAGGACAAGCCCCAGCGGTCCTGGCACCAGCCGCACACGTTTTCCTGGCCGCCGTTGCCGACGATCGCGTTCCACAGGCGATCGGTCTCCGCCTGGTCATCGGTGGCGACCTGGAACGAGAAAGCCTGGTTGTGCAGGATGCCGGGGCCGCCATTCAAGCCGAGACAGGGAATGCCGGCCACCGTGAACTCCACCGTCAGGACATCGCCCTCGCGCCCGGACGGATAATCGGCGGGCGCATGCATCACGCGGCCCACGGCGCTGTCGGGAAATGTCTGCGCGTAGAACCGGGCCGCGTCCAGCGCGTCACGGTCGTACCAGAGGCAAATCGTATTCTTGCTGATCATCATCGGTCTCCTGCGATGAGAAGCGACACACGAAACGAAACGCGCGCGAAACGAAACACGCGCCGCGCGAACCCGCGCGCAACGCGCGAGCTCGACACGCGCCGGCGAAGTCCGCGCGCCGCGCGCTGAAGAATGCTGCCCGGTCGAGCATAACGCCGGCCCTGGCGCGCAGACGTTACGAAGCGTTGGCAATCTCGCCGTGCCCCGCCACGGCGATCCGCCCACCGAGGTGACAGACCGTCGCCGCTCTGCGCATAATCCCGGGCATTCCGTCCTTCCGCAGGAGCCCACCGGCATGTCCTCCCCTACGCTGGCTTCGGCGCGTCTTGCCGTCCTTCGCATGCGCTACGCGCTTTGCTGCGCCGCCGCACTCTTGTGGCTGGCCTGCGCGGCCCCCGCCCAGGCCTTCGACCGACAGGCCCAGACGCAGCGCTACCAGCAATGGCTGGCCGATTTCGAGCGCGACCTGCTCCGGCTGGCCGCCGTGCCCACCCCCACCGACGCCGACGTCGAGCGCATTTTCGCCGACACCGTGGTGCCGTCATCGCGCGCGGTGGCCCTCGTGCGCCAATTGGCCGCGCAGCCGGCCGGCACGGTGTCGGGAGAGATTGCCTACCAGGGCCGGACTCGCCTGCTGCTTGGCCTGTTGCGGCAATCGGTGGTGGCGGGCGACGGCGGCCCCTTCACCGACACGCCGCCGGGCAAGGCGCCCCTACAGTTGCGCGCCTGGTATCTGCATATCGACGGCGGCGGCCGGCTGGAGCCCCATTTCAACGACCCCGACGCCTATAAGCCCTATCGCCTGCCGCCCGACGGCAAGCTCGAGCGCGACGCCTATCCCTTCCTGGTGTTCGACGACGGGCCACGCCTGCGACTGGGCGCCATGACGCGGGAATACTGGGACGTGGTGCGCTTTCTGGACGGGCTGCAACATGGCTGACGCGACGATGTCCCGCCGCTGGCCGCGCCGTCTCGGCGCCGCGCTGCTGGCCGCGGCGCCGACGCTGGGCTGGGCCGCCTGCGCGCCCATCGACACGCCGTTCGGCGCCGAGCCGGCGGGCGCCGCGTTGCGCCCCCAGCCGCTGGCGCTGGCGCTGGCGCTGGACGGCTCGCGCGTGCTGCTGGGCCTGCATGGCGAACGCGTGCAAGCCGACACCCGGCTGATCACCGTGGCCGAGGACGGCGATCTCACGCCGCGCCTCTGGACCGACGCGGTGGACTGGAGCGTCTACGCCAGTCGCGCCGGCGAGCCCGGCGCGACTGTGTTGCAGCGCGATGCCGACGGCCGGCTGTGCCGCATCGACCGCTACCGGCAGGTGCGCGGACGCCAGGTCGAGGATGGCGGCTACCGGCTCGCCTACGATGCCCAGGGCCGGCTGGCGGCCTACGCCGAATTCACGTCGGCGCGCAGTGGCAAGAGCGCGCTGCAGCAGGCTTGCGTCGCCCGCGACGGCCAGGGCCGCGTCACGGCCGTGTTCCTGGACGATTGCGGCGGCACGCCATCGCGGCCGGTGTACTACGTGCGCGACGATGCCGGCGCCCTGCTGCGCATCATCGACCTGCGCGCCGGGCCGCTCGGCGCGCGGGTGCAGCGCTTGAACGCCGATGGCACGACGCGCGCGGTCTACCGGTCGCGTCCCGATCCCGACCGGGACGGCGCGATGATCGCCTATGCCCTGCCGGCCAATCCGCAGGACCGGATCCTGCCGGTGGCGCCCGGCGCCTCGCCGATCGTCATCACCGAGATCCCCGACGAGCCCTGGCGCGTGGTGCGCGTGCCGGCCGACACGGTCGAGGGCGACGGCTTGCCGTCGTGGGATCCGAAGGTGCAGACGGTGCTGCTCAAGGGCGTCAGCAATGCCCAGGGCCGTGTGGTGCTGGCGTCCGCGCAGATCGCGCCGTTCCACCGGGCCTTGCGCGAGACCCCGGGCCGGGTGTTCCTGTATGTGCACGACATGACCCGCTTCCTGCCCGTCACGGCGCTGGATGCCAAGGCCTGGGGCCGCTGCGTCGACCCGGCCCGGCGTGACGCCGGCGCCTGCGACTGAGCCCGCGGGCCGTCTCGTTCAGGGGCTGGCTTGCGTCTCGACCGTCAGATGCGACAGGCCGGCGATATGCGCCAGCTTGGCCTTGTAGAAGGCGCTGTCGCGCGGATGGCGCGTAACCAGCGACACGATCGCGGCATAGTGGCCCGGACCGACCTGCCACACATGCAGGTCGGCGATCTCGCCGTCGCCGGCATCCAGGGCCTGTTCGATGTCGCGCCGCATTTTTCCGCTCTGCGGCGCGGCGTCGAGCAGCACGGTGCCCGAGTCGCGGATCAAACCCCACGACCAGCGCGCGATGACCAGCGCGCCAACCACCCCCATCGCCGGATCGGCCCATAGCCAGCCGTAGCTGCGGCCCAGCAGCAAGGCCGCGATGGCGAGCACCGAGGTCAAGGCATCGGCCAGCACGTGGACGTAGGCGGAGCGCAGGTTGTTGTCACGGACCCGCGCGGGATGGCCATGACCGGCGGCTGGCGCGCGGCCGCGGCCGCGGCCGTGGTCGTGGTCGTGGTCGTGGTCGTGGCCGTGGTCGTGGCCGTGGTCGCGCCCATGATGGCCGTGATCGTGGGCGCCATCGACATGACGGCCATGATCATGGTCATGGCTATGGCCGCCATGGCCGTGCGCATGACCATGGTCATCCTTCAGCAGCCAGGCCGATACCAGGTTGACCAGCAGCCCGGCGACCGCGATGGCGATGGCCTCGTCGAAACGGATGGGCACCGGATCGACCAGCCGCGCCAGGCTGTCCCAGCCGATGATCAGGGCGATCAGCGCCAGCACGATGGCGCTGGCGAAACCCGCCAGCTCGCCCAGCTTGCCGGTGCCGAAGGTGAAGCGCGGATTGCGGGCCTGGCGGCGCGCATAGCCGTAGGCCAGCGCGGTGATCAGCATGGCGCCGGCATGGGTCGACATGTGCCAGCCATCGGCCACCAGGGCCATCGACCCGTAGAGATTGCCGGCGATGATTTCGACGACCATCATGCTGGCGGTCAGGGCGATGACCCACCATACCTGGCGCTCGTTGCGCCGATGGTCCTGGCCGAGGAAGACATGATCGTGGGACGGGGAATGATTCATGGGGTTGCTCCTGCTGCCCGCCAGGCCCGTGACCGACGGCCCGGCGCCGGCGGGCGGTTATTTCATATAGGCCCGGATGACATCCATCATTTCCCGCGCCGCCTGGACCCGCTCGGATTCGGACGGCGCGTGCACCACGTGCTCGTCCAGATGGCCCTGCATCACCTCGGCGGTCAAGCCGCTGAGCGCGCCGCGCGCGGAAGCCAGTTGGCGCAATACCTCGCCGCAGGGCGTCTCGGCCTCCAGCGCGCGCTCCAGGCCGTCGAGCTGGCCGCGGATGCGGCGCACGCGGGCGATGAGTTTTTCTTTCTGGCGGATGGTGTGGGCCATGGCGGATGAATGCCTGAATATAGTCTAGGGGACTACATTATAGATACCGCGACGCAAAAGGAATGCCCCTGCCACCGCCCCCGAAAAGCGGACGAAGGCAAGCAGTCCGGGCCCGAACGCCCAAGGACGCCCCGGCGCCGCGTGGCGAAACGGCCGGCAATGACACGGTGCTTCTATCCGATTCAGGCTGAAATGACCCGATTCGGGTAGAAATAACAATAACAATCATTATCATCAATGAATTCGCGGCGCGTTCCCTCCCGGGCTTGCCGCCTTCGCCCCGCGCCGCCCCCGAGCGGCACGCCCGGCATCCGCCTGCTCACTCCTCCGGAGAATCTTCCCCGTGCCATCGCGCCGCGCCTGGGCCTTGCTGGCCAGCCTCTACAGCACCCAGTTCCTGGGGCTGATGTTCTTCGTCATCGCCATGGTGGCCATCCTGCGCGACGGCGGGGCCAGCCTGGACACCATCGGCCTGGTCTACCTGATGGGCATGGCCTGGCCGCTCAAGGCGTTGTACGCGCCCTGGATCGACCGCCACGCCACCGGCCTGCGCGGGCACTACCGCGGCTGGCTGCTGGTGACCCAGGCCGGGCTGGTGCTGTGCCTGGCCCTGATCGGCATGCTCGACCTGCGGACCGACTTCACGGCGATCTACCTGCTGTGCTGGGCCACGGCGCTGTTCTCGGGCGCCCAGGACGTGGCGCTCGACGGCCTGGCCTGCCGGCTGCTGACCCGCCCGGCCGATCGCGGCTTCGGCAATGGCCTGCAGATCGCCGGCGGCCTGATCGGCAACCTGGTCGGCGGCGGCATGATGCTGATGTTGTATCCACGGCTGGGTTGGCGCGGCTGCTGCCTGTTGCTGGCCGCGCTCACGGCGGTGTCGTGGATCCAGCTTCTGGGTTACCGCGAACCGCAATGGCCCCGCAGCGCCGGCCCCGCCAGCCATGCGCGCCTGCTGGCCTTCTGGCGCGGACCGCAACGCAAGCGCTGGTTGCTGTTGCTGGTGCTCTATCCGGCCTCCGCGTCGCTGGGGTATGCCGTCATCATGCCCTCGCTGATCGACACCGGCTGGTCGCTCGCCGACATCGGGCTGGTCCTCAACGTAGTCGGCGCCAGCGCCGGCCTGCTCGTGGCGCTGGCCTACGGCCGCCTGCTCAAGCGCTGGTCGCGGCGCGGCGCCACCCTGTCGGCGGCGCTGTTGCAGGTGGCGGGCATCGCCGGCCTGGCGCTGCCCGCCATGGCCTGGGGGTCGCATGCCACGGCGGGCGTGGCGGTGGTGCTGTACTACATGCTGTACACGCCGGCCGCCACGGTGCTGTGCACGCTGATCATGGATCAATCGTCGCCGCAAAGCCCCGCCACCGACTACACCCTGCAGATGAGCGTGAGCCATTTCTTCGCGATGCTGCTGACCTCGGCCGGCACCATGCTGGCCGGCCGCATCGGCTATGGCGGCGTGGTCGGCGCGGCGATCGCGCTGGCGGTGCTCGGCCTGCTCGCCGCCATGCGCTGGGTTCCCCGGGAGGCGGCATGAACAAGCCCTGGGAAATCATGCGGCCGGTGCGCGGCCGGATCCGCCTGGCCATGGGCCTGGCGGTGGCCGGCGTGCTGTGCAGCCTGGCGAGCCTGGGCTGCCTGGCCCTGGCCATGCGCGACCTGCTGCGGACCTCGGCCGCCTACCCCTGGCCCGCGTTCCTGGGCGCACTGGCCTGCACCCTGCTGGCCTGCTTCCTGCGGCTGCAGGCCTTCAACCAGTCGCACTATGCCGCCTTCCGCCTGGAAGTGATCCTGCGCAACGACCTGGTCCGGCACCTTGCACGGCTGTCATTCGGCGAATTGCAGGCGCTGGGCAGCGGTCCGCTGGCCAAGGTGGTGCAGAACGACGTGCAGGCGCTGCACGTGTTCGTGGCCGACAGCACGCCTCTGTTCGCCCGCGCCTACGCCATGCCGGTGTTCAGCGCGGCGCTGCTGTTCGCGCTGGACTGGCGCATGGCGCTGGCCGCCGTGGGCGTGCTGGCGGTGGGCGCCGGCGGGCTGTCGCTGGCGATGCGCGGGCGCGAAACCATGACGCGGCGCTACCACCAGGCGCGCGAACAGGTCAGCGCGGCGGTCATCGAATACGTGCAGGCGATGCCGGTGGTGCGCACCTTCGATACCGGCCAGACCACCTTCGGCCGCTACCATCGCGCCCTGGAGCGCTACCTGGTCGTGCTGACCGATTGGTACCGCGGCGCCAGCTTCAGCTCGCGCTTCGCGATCGCCGTGCTGGGCCCGCTGCCGACGCTAGCGGCGCTGCTGTGGCTGGGCGCCTGGTGGACGGCGCAGGGCCAGCTCGATTTTCCCGTCTGGCTGGCCTTGCTGCTGTTTGGCATGGGCATGGCCGAGGCCATGTTCCCGATGATGTCGCTGGCGCACATGATCGACCAGGCCAAGCTGAGCGTGGCGCGCATCCAGCAGGTGCTGGCGATCGCGCCGCTGCCGCCGGCGCGCGCGCCGGAGCGTCGTCCTGCCGACGCCAGCGTGCGCTTCGAGGATGTGCGCTTCGGCTATGGCGGCGCCCCCGCGCTGGACGGCCTGAGCTTCACCGCGCGCGCCGGCCAGTTGACGGCGCTGGTGGGTCGCTCCGGCGCCGGCAAGAGCACCGTGGCGCGGCTGATCGCGCGCTTCTGGGACATCGACGCCGGGCGCCTGCTGGTGGGCGGCGTCGACGTGCGCGACCTGGAACGCGAGACCCTGTTCGAGCACGTCGCCTTCGTGTTCCAGGACAACTTTCTGTTCTCCGGCAGCGTGGCCGAGAACATCGCCATGGGCCGTCCCGACGCCAGCCCGGCCGAGATCGAGGCCGCCGCCCGGGCCGCGCAGGCGCACGACTTCATCCTGGCGCTGCCCGACGGCTACGCCACCGTGCTGCGCGAGGGCGGCAAGGACCTGTCCGGCGGCCAGCGCCAGCGCCTGACGATCGCCCGCGCCGTGCTGATGAACCGCCCGATCCTGGTGCTGGACGAGGCCACCGCCGCCACCGATCCCGAAAACGAACGCGCGGTCGGCGCCGCGCTGGCCGCGCTGATGCGCGGCCGCACCGTGATCATGGTCGCGCACCGGCTCGCCAGCATCCGCCACGCCGACCAGATCCTGGTGCTGGACCGTGGCCGGCTGGCCGAATGCGGCACGCACGACACCCTGGTCACGGCCGGCGGCCTCTATGCCCAGTTGTGGAACAACCATCAACGCGCCCGTCGCTGGACCCTGGGCGACCAAGCCTCATGACAACACCTCCCGCTCCCTGGCGCGACACCTATCGACGCCTTCTCCGCAGCGCCGGCAGCCAGGCCGGCCGCCTGCGCGCCAGCCTGTGCCTGCTGCTGCTCGCCGCCGTGTGCCAGGGCCTGTCGCTGGCCTGCATCGTGCCCCTGTTCGTCCATGTGACCCGCGGCGATCCCTGGCGCGCCGCGCTGGCCTGGCTGGCGGGCTTCACCCTGCTGGCGGCGGCCGCCATCGTCCTGCGCTGGCGGGCGCAGGGCTTCGATTATCGCGGCCACATGGCGCGCGCCACGCACGAACTGCGCGTGCTGCTGGGAGAACAGTTGCGGCGCATGCCGCTGGAGGCGCTGCAGGCCCACCGCACCGGCGGCATCGCCGCCAAGCTGCTGGGCAGCGTCGACGAACAGATGAACTACGCGCTGACGGTGATCAACCTGATCCTGGGCGCCATCGTCACGCCGGCCACGGCCGCCGTGGCGCTGCTGGCCTGGGACTGGCGGCTGGGCGTGGCGCTGATGCTGGTGTTCCCCGCCATCGTGCCGCTCTACCGCTGGCGCCGGCCGGCGCTGGACCGAGGCCACGACGCCACCGGGCGCGCCAACGAGGCCCTGAACGCCGAATTGCTCGAATACATGCAAGGGCTGCCCGTGTGCCTGGCGACGGGCCGCGCCGGCGCCGCCAACGAACGCCTGCGCGCCGGCTTCGAGCAGCTCGAGCAATTGCAGCGCGAACACCACCGGCGCGGCGCCAAGCCGTCGCTGATGGTGGCCGCCATCGTCGAATCCGGCATGCTGGCGATCCTGGGCTGCGGCATGCTGTGGGTCACGCAGGGCAGCCTGGCGCCCGCGGCGCTTGGCGCGGTGCTGGTCCTGGTGGCGCGCTTTGCCGAACCGCTGGCGACCTTTGTGAACTTCACCACGGTCCTTGCGCTGATCGAAGCCGCGCTGGCCCGCATCGAGGAGCTGCGCGCGGTGGCGCCGCTGCCGCAATGGCCCTCGCAGGGCGGCCCGGCCGGGCCGGCGGACATCCGCATCGAAGGCCTGGAGTTCCGCTACGCCGGCGGCACTGCCCCGGCGCTGCGCGACATCGACCTGGACCTGCCGGCGCGCGGCCTGACCGCGCTGGTGGGGCCGTCCGGTTCCGGCAAGACCACGCTGACGCGCCTGCTGATGCGCCACGCCGACCCGCAGCGCGGCGCGATCCGGATCGGCGGCGTGGACATCCGCGGCCTGCCGCCCGCGGACCTGAACCGCCTGATATCGACCGTGTTCCAGGACGTGCACCTGTTCGACGACAGCGTGATCGGCAACATCGGCATGGCGCGGCCCGAGGCCGGCGAGGCCGAGGTGCGGGCGGCGGCGCGCGCCGCCCATTGCCTGGACTTCATCGAGCGCCTGCCGCAAGGCTGGCAGACCCGCCTGGGCGAGGCGGGCGGCAAGCTGTCGGGCGGGGAACGCCAGCGCCTGTCGATCGCGCGCGCCATCCTCAAGGATGCGCCGATCGTGATCCTGGACGAACCCACCGCCGCGCTCGACACCGAAAGCGAACTGGCGGTGCAGGCGGCCATCGACACCCTGGTGGCCGAGCGCAGCGTCATCGTCATCGCCCATCGCCTGTCGACCATCGTCGCGGCCGATCGCATCCTGGTGTTCGAGGACGGCCGCATCATCCAGCGGGGCACGCACGCTGAGCTGCTGGCGCAGCCGGGGCGCTATCGGCGGATGTGGCAGGCGCAGCAGGCGTAACCCGCGGCCGCCTCCCCTTCGCGATTCCTCGTCCGGCGCCCTCATCGCGCGCGTGCGCCGACCTCGATCGCGACGCCTTCCACGCAGGCGACGACGCGCCCGTCGTCGCGATCGGCCGGATAGCCGCCGGTGAAGTCCGAAAAGGCCGGCAGGATCGTGAGACCGGAACGCAGCCAGAACGCCGGCCAACTGCGCGGCACGCCGCGCACGGATGTCTTCGGATGCATGTGGCCGGCGATGACGTGCCGGCCGTCTGGGTCCGCCCGCGGGACATGGCTGAACAGGAACGGGCCGTCAATGTGCGTCTCGCCCAACTGCCGCACGCCGAACGCCGGGCCATCCAGGGCACGATCATGATTGCCCGCCAGCACCGCGACATCCAGCGCCGCATGGTCACGCCGCCACGCCATCCAGGTATCGCGCCACCCCGCCTGCCCCGCGGGCCCGTGCAACAGGTCGCCCACGATCCACAGCTCGCGGGCGGCGGCGCGCGCGATCACATCCGCCAGGCGATCCAGGTCGCCGCGCGTGGCGCCGCTGGGCACCGCGATGCCCGCGCGCCGGAACGCATGGCTCTTGCCCAGGTGCAGGTCGGCGATGACCAGTCGCGAACGCGCCGGCCAGAACAGGGCACGGGTTCCCAACAGCCACAGGGGCTCGCCGCCCAGCAACGCCTGCAACGCGCCGTCAGGCAAGGCGCTCATAGCGCTTCTCCAGTTGCTGCGCGGCGCGCCTGACGCGCGCCTGCCAGGTCTCGGTGCTGAGTTGCCCGCGCATGCTTTCGGTCCACAGAGGGAACGACAGGGGCGTCAGCGCGCGCGGTTCGCACAGCGCCAGTTCGCGCCGCTGGCAGCCGTGCAACGCCGCCAGCAGGCGCGGCGCCTCCAGTTGCAATTCGAACACCTCGCGCTCGGCTTGCGCCAGCAGCAGGTGGTCCGGATCGTAGCGGCGCAGCACATCGTAGAGCAGCCCGCTGGAGGCCTGCACCTGCCGCAGCGAGCGTGCCGCCTGGCCGGGCAATGAAGGCGTCAACAGGCCCGCCACGCGCGCGATCTCGCGGAACTGGCGGCGCGCCATTTCGCCCAGGTTGACGCCGTCGCGCAGGTCTTCGGCCATGCGTTCGGGGCTAAGCAACTGGCGCAGCAGCGCCGCGTCCAGCGCGGCCGGCTCGGCCAGCGTCAGCATCAGCCCGTAGTCGTTGACCGTATAGGAGATCGTGTTGGCCTGCCGCCGGCCCCAGCGCAGCGCGATCATTGCCGCGATGCCTTCGTGCACGGCGCGGCCGGCGAACGGAAACAGGAACAGATGCATGCCGCGCCGCGTGCCGATGCGTTCTGCCACCAGCCGCCCCCGGTCCGGCAATGCGCTGGCCTGCGCCTGGATCCGCAGCAGCGGCGCGACGGCGCGCATCTCCGGATGCGTGCCGGGATGCGCATACAGGCTTTCCACTTCGCTGGCCAGTTGCGTCGACAGGGGCATGCGCCCGCCCTGCCAGGTGGCCACCGGGCCATCGCCGCCCTTGGCGCGGCGCACATAGGCCACCATGCCTTCCAGCCGCACCAGTTCCAGCGTGCGGCCGGCGAACTGGAAGCGGTCGCCACGCCGCAGGCGCGCCAGGAAGCCTTCCTCCACCGAGCCCAGGCTGCCCCCGCGCAGGTATTTGACGGCCACGGCGCCGTCGGCGGTGATGGTGCCGATGGACAAACGATGGCGGAACGCGACGCGCCGGTCGTGCACGCGATAGCGGCCGTCGTCGTCACGCACCACGCGTTGATAGTCCGGATACTTGGCCAGCGCGCGGCCGCCCTGCACGATGAAGTCCAGCACCGCCTGCCAGGTGGCGCGATCGAGCGAGGCATAGGCATGCGTGCCGCGCACTTCCTGGTACAGCGCGTCGGCGTCGAAGCCGCCGCCCAGCGCCAGCGTGACGGCATGCTGGGCCAGTACGTCCAGGCTGCCGACCGGCGGCGGCCGGGATTCGATCTCGCCGCGCGCGATGGCCTGCCGGGCGGCGGCGTACTCGATCAGTTCGAGCGCCTGCGCCGGCACGCACACCACGTTGCCGGACTCGCCCGGCCGATGGCGGGCGCGGCCGGCGCGTTGCAACAGGCGCGCCACGCCCTTGGGGCTGCCGATCTGCAACACCTGGTCCACCGCCGGAAAATCCACGCCCAGGTCCAGGCTGGAGGTGGCCACCACGCAGCGCATCGTCCCGTCGCGCAGGCCCTGCTCCACCGCCGCGCGCAGCTTGGGATCGAGCGAGCCGTGATGCAGCGCCAGGGTGCCCGGGGCCTCGGGCCAGATCGATTCGAGCGCGCGGTGCCAGAGCTCGGCCTGCGCGCGGGTGTTGGTGAACAGCAGGGTCGCGCGCACGTCGAACAGGCGCTTGAAGACCCGTTCGAGCTGCGACAGTCCCAGGTGTCCCGCCCACGGCAGGGCGCGGCTGCGCTCGGGCAACAGGGTCGATATCTGTATCTTGCGCGGCCGCGCGCCCGCCACCAGGGCGCTGTCGGGCGCATGCGGCAGCAGCACCGTGCGGGCCTGGTCCAGGTTGCCCAGCGTGGCCGACAGGCCCCAGGTGCGGGCGCCGGGCGACAGGCAGCGCAGGCGCGCCAGGCACAACTGCAGCAGCACGCCGCGCTTGTTGCCCAGCAGCTCGTGCCATTCGTCCACCACGATGCCGCGCAGGGCGCGAAAGCGCTGCGACGCATCGGCGTAGGACAGCAGCAGCGCCAGGGACTCGGGCGTGATGACCAGCACATCCGCCTTGCCCTGGCGCGCCAGGCGCTTGTCGCGCGCGCTGGCGTCGCCGGTGCGCAGCGCCACCGTCCACGCCAGGCCCAGCTCGGCCGCTGTCTGCGCCAGGGCGCGCGTGGTGTCGGCGGCCAGCGCCCGCAACGGCGTCACCCACAGCACGCGCGGCCCCTCGCCCGCCGCCGCGCGCGCCGGCGCCGGATCGGCCAGCGCCTCCAGCAGCGGGCCGCCGAATGCGGCCAGCGTCTTGCCGCTGCCGGTGGGCGTATGCAGCAGGCCGGATTCGCCGGCCAGATAGCGCCGCCAGGTTTCGCGCTGGAACGCGGCGGGCTTCCAGCCGCGCGCCGCGAACCAGGCCAGTAAGGGGCCGTCCCGCCGCGCGCTGCTCATCGCGCCAGGGCCTTCAGGGTATCGAGCCGGTCGGCTTGGTCGGCGCGCTTGTCGTGACGCCAGCGCAGGATGCGCGGAAAGCGCACCGCCACGCCGGACTTGTGCCGTTTGGACAGGTTGACGCCCTCGAAGCCCAGCTCGAACACCTGCACCGGGTCGACCGAGCGCACCGGGCCGAAGCGCTCGCGCGTGTGGGCGCGCAGCCAGCGGTCCAGTTCCAGGATCTCCTTGTCGTCCAGGCCCGAGTAGGCCTTGGCGATGGGCACCAGCGCGTCGCCGTCCCATACGCCGAAGGTGTAATCGGTGTAGAGCGTGCTGCGGCGGCCGTGGCCGGACTGCGCATACAGCAGCACCGCGTCGATGGTGAGCGGATCGATCTTCCACTTCCACCAGTCGCCGCGCCGCCGGCCGCTCTGGTAGGGCGCGCCGCGGCGCTTGAGCATGAAGCCCTCCACGCCGCGCTCGCGCGATTGCGCGCGCAGCACGTGGGCTTCGTCCCAGCTCGCCGGCGCCACCAGCGGCGACAGGCCCAGGCGCGGGTCGGCGCGCTCGCGCAGCAGCGCTTCCAGCCGCGCGCGGCGCGCGGCCTGCGGCTCATCGCGCAGATCGGCGCCATCCAGCTCCAGCAGATCATAGGCGAGCAAGCGCACCGGCGCCTCGGCCAGCCACTTGGGTCCGGGCTTGAGCCGCTGGATGCGCGTCTGCAGGGCCGAGAACGGCATGGGATCGACGCTGTCTTCCTGCCAGGCCAGCAGTTCGCCGTCGACGACGCAGTCCACCGCCAAGGCGGCCGCGGCCGCTTCGACTTCCGGAAAGCGGCCGTCCAGGCGCTCTTCGCCGCGCGACCACAGCGCCACCTCGCCGCGCCGCCGGATCAGTTGCGCGCGGATGCCGTCCCACTTCCACTCCAGCAGCCAGTCGTCGATCGGCCCCAGCAGCGCCGGGTCGCCTTCGAGCGGCGAGGCCAGGAAAAAGGGATAGGGCTGCTGGCGGTCGCCGGGCAGTTCGTCGGCGCTGAGCAGGTCGCGCAGGAACGCGGGGCTGGGCGACCATGCGCCCAGCATGCGCTGCGCGATGCGGGCGATGGGCACGCCCGACAACTCCGCCAGCGCCTGCTGCACCATGCGTTGCGACACGCCGACGCGCAGCGCGCCGGTCAGCAGCTTGTTGAAGACCAGGCGCTCGATGTAGGGCAGCCCCAGCCAGGCCGCGACGATGACTTCGCGGCGCTCGGCCTCGTCGCGGTTGGCGACCGGCACCAGGATCTCCTCGATCCAATCGGCCAGGCCGCGCTCGGGCGCGGCGGTGCGCGGGTCGGGCACCAGCAGCGCCAGCGTCTCGGCCAGGTCGCCGACCTGGTCGTAGCAGGCGTCCACCAGCCAGGGCGCGGTATCGGAGGCGGTCGCGGCCCAGGCGCGCAACTCGCCGACGGCGGCGATCTTGCGGCGCGCGCTGGTGATCTTGCCGCCCGCCAGCAGGTACAAGGCCCAGGCCGCGTCGCGCGGCGGCGCATCGCGGAAGTAGGCCACCAGCGCCGCGCGCTTGTCCAAGGTGGCGGTGCTGCGGTCCAGTTCCTGATACAACGCCGCGAATCGCTTCATGCCTGGATCCGTTCCCCTGTCGCTACGAAAATGGCGCGGCGCGCCGTGCTAGTCGTCTTCGCCATATTGCGTGGCCAGCGTCTCGGCGGCGATGCCCGATTCATTCAACGTGCGCACCAGCGCGTCGGTGTCGCCATGCGTGGCGATGACGCGGCGCGCGCCCGTCTGGCGGATCGTGCGCAGCAGGTCGGGCCAGTCGGCGTGGTCAGAAACGACGAAGCCCCGGTCCATGTTGCGCCGGCGCCGGTTGCCGCGCAGCCGCATCCAGCCGGACGCGAAGCCGTGCTGCGCCTTGCGGAAGCGCCGCAGCCACGCGCTGCCGGCCGCCGACGGCGGCGCCAGCACCAGCTCGCCAGCAAATCCCGTGCCCGCGGCCGCCGGCGCGCCGTCCGCCTCGATGACCAGGCGCGTGTCGGGCAGCGCGATGCCGGCCTCGCGGTAGACGTCCACGCCCGCGGCAATCGCGCCGTGCAGGTAGACGGGCCGGTCGACGAACGGCATCAACTCGGCCAGCACCCGCTGCGCCTTGCCCAGCGCATAGCAGTAGAGAATGGCCGCCTCGCCGCGCGCGGCACAATGGTCGCGCCACTGCACGATGTCGCGCGCCACTTCCGCGGTGTCCGGCCAGCGATAGATCGGCAGGCCGAAGGTGGCTTCGGTGATGAAGGTGTCGCACGGCACCACCTCGAACGGCGCACAGGTGGGATCGGGCTGCCGCTTGTAGTCGCCCGACACGACCCACACCTGGCCGTCAACTTCGATGCGCACTTGCGCGGAGCCCAGCACGTGGCCCGCGGAATGCAGCGAAACCCGCGCCCGGCCCAGCGTGAACGGCTCGCCGTAGGCGTGGACGCGGTAGTCCTGTTCGCGCAGGCGCCATTGCAGGATCGGCAGGCCTTCGGCGCTGGTGTGGTAGCAACCCATGCCGGCGCGCGCGTGGTCGCCATGGCCATGCGTGAGAACGGCGACGTCCACGGGGCGCCAGGGGTCGATGTAGAACTGGCCCGCGGCGCAGTACAGACCCTCCGGACGCAATTGGACGATGTCGGGCATGGGCAATCTCCCGCCGTGGAGGGAGCGTCTCGCGCGAGGCGCGTGAAACGCGGCACGGCATCAGTCGGTTATACCGCGAATGCCGTATCCGGCCAAAGCCGCTATGCTGCCCGCCGCGCGGCGGCCCCGGCGGGATCCCACCCCCGGCCCGGCACCGCCGCCAGCAATGCCTGGGTATAGGAATGCGACGGCTGGCCGAAGACCTCGGCGCAAGGCCCCGCTTCCACCACCTTGCCGTCCTTCATCACCGCGACGTGGTCGCACACCTGCGCCGCGACCCGCAGGTCGTGGGTGATGAACAGGATCGACAGGCCCAGTTGCTCGCGCAGGCGCGCCAGCAGCGCCAGCACCTGGGCCTGGACCGACACGTCCAGCGCCGACACCGGCTCGTCGGCGATCAGTACGCGCGGCCGCATCGCCAGGGCCCGCGCCAGTCCCACGCGCTGGCGCTGTCCGCCCGAGAACTCGTGCGGATAGCGATTGATCGCGTCCGGCGACAGGCCGACCAGTTCGAACAACTCCCGCGCCTGGGCCCAGGCCTCGCGCCGCGGCGCGCCATGCACGATGGGGCCGCGCGCGACGATCTCGCCGACGCGCTGGCGCGGGTTGAGCGAGCCATAGGGGTCCTGGAACACCATCTGCACCCGCCGGGCGTGCGCGCGCCGCGCGGCGGCGCCCTTGAACGCCAGCGGTTCCCCGGCCAGCGTGATGGCGCCGGCATCCGGCGGCAAGAGCCCCAGCAGGGTACGCGCCAGGGTGGATTTGCCCGAACCGCTTTCGCCGACGATGCCGAGCGTGCCGCCTTCGCGCAACGTCAATGACACCCCGTCCAGCGCGTGGGTCACCCGCCCGGGCTGGCCGAACCAGCCGCGCTTGCGATAGGTCTTGGACAATCCGTCCGTGGTGAGAATGGCGGGCTTTTCCGGGGCGCCCGGGGCGCGCGCGGCTGCCGGCGCCAAGGGCGGCACGGCCGCGATCAGGGCCCGGGTATAGGGATGGCGCGGATGCCTGAGCACCTCCTCGGCGCGGCCGCTCTCCACCAGCTCGCCGCGCTGCATGACCGCGACGCGGTCGGCGATCTCCGCCACCACGCCGAAGTCGTGGGTAATGAACAGCACCGCGGTGCCGCGGCGGCGTTGCAGGTCGTGTATCAGGCTCAGGATCTGCGCCTGCGTGGTGACATCGAGCGCCGTGGTCGGCTCGTCGGCGATCAGCAGCGCCGGCTCCAGCGCCAGCGCCATGGCGATCATGGCGCGCTGGCGCTGGCCGCCGGACAGTTCGTGCGGATAGGCGCCGAACGCATGGGCGGGATCAGGCAGGCGCACCGAGTCGAGCAACCCGAGCGTGCGCCGCCGGATTTCGCCGCCTGGCAGGCGCGTGTGGGTGCGGAAGACCTCGCCGATCTGGTCGCCGATGGTGCGCAGCGGATTGAGCGCCGTCATCGGCTCCTGGAAGATCATGCCGATGCGCTGGCCGCGCAGGCGGCGCATGGCGGCCGGGGACAGGCGCAGCAGGTCCTCGCCTTCCCACAGCACCTGCCCGCCGCTGGCGCGCACGCCCTGCGGCAGCAGGCCCAGGATGGCGCCGGCGGTCAGCGATTTCCCGGATCCGCTCTCGCCGACGACGCAAACGATCTCGCCGGCGTTGACGGACAGGGACAGGTCGTGAATCGCGTGCGGCCGGTCGGCGCCGGCCGGCAGGTCGACGGTGAGGTTCTGGATGCGCAGGAGTTCGGTCATGGCGCCGATGCTAAGCCGGCGCGGGGCGATGGCTAACGACAGATCAGCGATTAGCAAATGACCGCAGGCGTGATCCTGCGGGCCGAACTTGCTAAGATGCCCGCAATCGGTGGTTTCATACCCCGGCCTATCGGAGCGACGCCCCTTTGACGCGGACCCTCACGACCTTGCTTTCCTTTTTCGGCCAGGCGCTGCTGCTCGCCTGCCTGGCCTGCTCCGCCGCGTTTGCCGCCCCGCCCACCCTGGCGCAGTGCAATGGCATCAAGGACCTGGCCTTCGTCGCCCACCTGGATGACGACCTGCTGTTCATGAATCCGGACATCGCCTCCAACATCGCGGCGGGCGGCTGCGTGCGGGTGGTCTACCTGACCGCCAGCGATGCCGGCGAGGGCGACACCTACATGCTGGGCCGGGAGCGCGGCGTGCGCGCGGCCTATGCCTACATGGCGCGCCAGCCCGACCTGTGGAAGGAAAGCGCCGGCCATGCGGGCCCGCGCCAGATCGCGCGTTTCACCCTGTCCGGCAATCCGCGCGTGCAACTGTGGCATCTGCGGCTGAAGGACCCGTGGCTGGGCAAGGGCTGGGGCAGCCTCACGCCGCTGAGCCGCACGGAATCGGAACCGGGACAGACGGTGGACACGCTGGGGCCGTATCCGGAGGTCTACTCGCGCGAACAACTGATCGACACCCTGGCCGAACTGATCCGCCAGTACCAGCCGACCACGGTGCGGCACCTGGACGACACCATCAGCGTGCCATACACGCAACTGTGCTGGCGCTGCGCCGGCCACGGGCATCCCGACCATATCGCCAGCGCGCGGCTGGTCCGCGCCGCCATGCTGCGCGCGCCCGGCAACTACGCCGAGACCGGCTACATCGACTACCCCAGCCAGGAACGCGCCAGCAACCTCGCCGACAACGAGATCGCCAGCAAATCGGTGATCTTCCAGCACTACGCCTGGAACGACTATCACTATTGCGCAGGCCCCACCGGCTGCAAGGAGCCCGCCGGGCCCGCGGCCGCCTGGGTGCAGCGCGCGTATTACGTCTCGCGCCAGGACATGCCGCCGCAGATCTATCCGGACGGCCGCAACGGCCTGGTGGTATTCGCCGCCGGCGAGACCAACGCGGCCGCCAATCGCTGGGACGCGGGCCAGCGCCGCTGGCAGAGCCTGGGCGGGCGCACCAGCGGCCCGCTGGTGACATTCGGGCATGCCGACGGCACCGCCGGCCTGATGGCGCGCGATCCGCTGGGCGGCGTGTGGGCCAACAAACAGCGCCACGACGGCACCTGGCAGGGCTGGCAGGCCCTGGCCGGCGTGCGCGTCAGCCAGATCCCGGCCGTGGCGCCGCGCGGCGAGGCCGCCGCGGTGGCGCTCGGCTACGACGGCCTGCTGCACTGGATCGCGCCGTCCGGCATCGACGGCAGTTGGGCGCCGTGGCAGAGCCTGCCGCCCCTGGACGGCGCCACCGGCGCGCCGGCGGTCGTGCGCGGCGATGACGGCCGCTACATCGTGTTCGCATCGGCTGGCGGCGGCCAACTGTTCTACACACGCCAATTGCCGGCGCCCAAGGGCCAACGCCCCGAGTGGCATTCCTGGCGCCGCGTGCAGGCCCCCCAGGCCGCCGGCGGGCTGGCCGCGATCCGCAACCACGAGCACCGCGTCGAACTCTATTTCCGCCAGCGCGCCAACAATCACCTGACGCGGCTGGAAGAAACCGGCGACACCACCGACCTGGACATGGAATGGAGCGCGCCGACCGACCTGGGCATGCCCTACATCGGCCGGCCCGCCATCGACGCCGATGCGCAGGGCAATGTGATCGTGGCGATCCTGGAACGCGCCGACGGACCGCTCTGGCTGGTGGAGCACGGCAAGCCGGCCAGGCTCGACGCCGAGGCCGCCTCGCCGCCGGCCATCCATCTCATCGACGGCACCTTGTACGTGGTGGCGCGCATGGCCGGCGGCCCGCAGCGCTACCAGGTGCTGTCGCGCCGCGGCGGCGTCTGGGCGGCCACCCTGACGCTGGACGGCCTGCCCGCCGCCGGCGGCGGACCGTTCGCGACCCTGGCCGCGCGGCCCGCCGACCTGCCCAAGCTGGGCGCCAACGACGCCCAGCACACGGTCGTGCTGCGGCCGTCCGCCACCGAACCGGGCACCCTGGCACAAGAAGCGATGCCCACGCAGGCCTCGCGCGCCGCCACGCCCACCCACGTGCAATAAACCAAGAGATCCCCCTCATGATCCGTCATCTGGTCCTTGCCGCGCCGCTGGCGCTGGCCGCCCTGCTCGTCCCCGGCGCCGCGCAGGCCGCCCGTGGCGCCTGCCCGCAGGCCGCGGCTGTCGTGCGCATGGCCTACCCCGAGGCGCCCGCCCCCGACGGCGAAGGCAACCTGCGCCTCGGGCGGGACAATATCGTCATCCGGATCGCCGACGCCGACGACGGCGAACCCTTCGCCGTGACGTGCAAGACCTGGCCGGCCCAGCCTGGCCTTCTGCTGGCGGCGATTCCGCTGATGCAGGACACGCCGAACCAGGACGACGGCCACACCGGCGACCTGCGGATCCTGGTGCTGGACAGCTCCTCCCTGGAAATCCGTCATGACATCCGGCTGGAAGGACTGATGTCGGACGATGCGGTACGCCTGACCAGCGTGTCCTTCGACACCGCCCGCTACGACCTCGCGCCCGGCCGCCGCGCCTTCGGCTTGCGCATCTCGCGCGTCGGCGCCTCGCGCGCCAACCCCTTCGACGAAACCAGCCTGCGCCTGTTCGACATCGGCCCCAAGGGCCTGGCGATGGTGCTCGATGGCTTGTCCGTCGCGCGCTCGAGCGGCGAATGGGACACCAACTGCGCGGGGAGATTCACCAGCCGCGCCGTGACCCTGTCCATGGCCGACACGGTCACGCAGGGATACCGCGACATCGCCACGAGTGAATCGCGCGAGTCGAGCCGGGCGGCCGTGGTGCGCGGCGATTGCGAGGAAAAAGTCGTCGACAAGGGCAAGACGCCGCGCACGCTGAAATTCGACGGCCAGCGCTATCGGATTCCGCAACCATTGCGGTCGATGGACCGCGACGGCGCGGAATAACACGCCCGCCCGACCGATCGGCGATCAGCAGATCGCCGATCGCCAGATTGCCCGGCGCCAAGGCCGGCTGGCACGAAATCCGCATATCGACATGCGAAAAACGTCCTTCTGACAGCCGCCCTGACTGCTTAGGATCGGTCTTTTGCAAAGCCCGCCTGCCGGCGCTCCGCGAGACCCCTGCGCTTTTTCCTCCCCTGCCCACATGTCCCACTCCCCCTCTGAGTCCGCCTCGACGGCGCCGGTGCGCGTTGCCGTCGACGTCGGCGGCACGTTCACCGATATCGTCCTCGAACAGGAACCACAACGCTGGTCGGCCAAGCTGCTGACCACGCCCGACGCGCCCGAAACCGCGGTGCTGCAAGGCATCGAAGAGCTGCTCGGCCAGGCCGGCCTGGCGTGGCCGCGGGTCGACCTCCTGATCCTGGGCACCACGCTGGCCACCAATGCGCTGATCGAGCGCAAGGGCGCCCGCACCGCGCTGCTGACGACCGCGGGTTTCCGCGACCTGGTCGAGATCGGCCTGGAAGACCGCTTCGCGCAGTACGACATCTTCCTGGACAAGCCCGAGCCGCTGGTGCCGCGGCCCTGGCGCTTCGGCGTCACCGAGCGCGTCGATGCGCACGGCCAGGTGCTGACGCCGCTGGACGAGGCCCAGGTGATCGCGCTGGCCGGGGAACTGACCCGCGCCGGCATCGAGAGCGTGGCGGTGTGCCTGCTGCACAGCTACGCCCATCCCGGCCACGAACGCCGCATCCGCGCGCTGCTCAAGCAACACGCGCCGCAGCTTTGGGTGTCGCTGTCTTCCGACGTCTGCGCCGAGATCCGCGAGTATCCGCGCCTGTCCACCGTCAGCGCCAACGCCTACGTGCAGCCGCAGGTGTCCGGCTACCTGCGCCGGCTGAACGACGCGGCGCGCCAACGCGGACTGCGCGACGAGCCGTTCCTGATGACCTCGGGCGGCGCCATCGCCACCTTGCAGACCGGCATCGACGAGCCGGTGCGGCTGGTGGAGTCCGGACCGGCGGGCGGCGCGATCCTGGCCCAACACATCGCCGAACAGACCGGCGCGGCGCGCGCGCTGTCGTTCGACATGGGCGGCACCACGGCCAAGATCTGCTACATCGACGACTTCGAGCCGCAGGTCAGCCGCAGCTTCGAATTCGGCCGCGTGCACCGTCACCTGAAGGGCTCGGGCCTGCCGATCCGCATCCCGGTGATCGAGATGGTGGAGATCGGCGCCGGCGGCGGCTCGATCGCGCGCGTCAACCACCTGGGCGTGGTGCAGGTCGGCCCGGACAGCGCCGGCTCGTCGCCCGGCCCCGCCGCGTATGGCAATGGCGGCGAACTGCCCACCGTCACCGATGCCCACGCGCTGATCGGCACCGTCACGCCGGAACGCTTTGCCGTCGGCAAGGTCAGCCTGCAACCCGAGCGCGCGCGCCATGCCATCGAGACCCACCTGGCGCGCCCCGCCGGGCTGGAAGCGCCGCAGGCCGCCCAGGCCATCATCGAGGTGGTCAGCGAGAACATGGCCAACGCCGCCCGCGTGCATGCTTCCGAGCTGGGCAAGGCGGCCGAGGAACACACCCTGATCGCCTTCGGCGGCGCCGCGCCGCTGCATGCCGCCGGCCTGGCGCGCAAGCTCGGCATCGGCCGCGTCATCATCCCGGAATCGGCTGGCGTGGGGTCGGCCGTGGGCTTCCTGTGGGCGCCGATCGCCTACCAGGCGGTGCGCAGCTTCCACCAGCGCCTGGCCGACATCGACCATGCCGCGGTGCAGCGCCTGCTGGACGAGCTGACCGCCGGGGTCGACACCGTGGTGCGGCGCGCCGCGCCCGAAGCGCCGCTGAGCCACAAGCGGGTGGTCTTCATGCGCTACAGCGGCCAGGGCCACGAGATTGCCGTGGACCTGCCGGATGGCCCTTTCGACGCCGCCGCCAGCGCGCGGCTGGGCGCGGCCTTCGCCGAACGCTATGCCCAACTGTACGGCCGCAGCCTGCCGCACGTGGCGCCCGAGGCCGTCAGTTGGTCGGTCGCCGCCCAGGCCGGCGAGCGCCGCGCGCGGCCGCGTGACCACATCGCCAGTGGCCCGGCCACGGCGGCGCGCCAGGCCGGCACGCGCCGGCTCTACGACTTCGACCGCAACGACTGGATCGAGGTGCCGACCTACGAACGCCAGGCGCTGGACGCCGAGCAGAAGCTGACCGGCCCCGCCCTCGTCGTGGAAGACGAGACCACCACTTTCGTGCCCGCGGGCTTCGAAGCGCGGCGCAGCCGGCTCGGCTCGCTGGTGCTGGACGATATCAAGGCGGCCGCCGCGCGCGCCGCAAAGGACCCCGCATGAGCACCGCGCAACCCACGCCCCAGCAACGCATCCGCTTTCAACTGGCCTGGAATCGCCTGCTGTCGGTGGTGGAGGAACAGGCCCAGGTGCTGATCCGCTCGGCCTTCGGCACCGCCACGCGCGAAGCCGGCGACCTGTCGGCCGGCGTGTTCCTGCCCGACGGCCGCATGATCGCCCAGGCCGTCACCGGCACCCCCGGCCACGTCAACGCCATGGCCGAATCGGTCAAGCATTTTCTCAAGGTGTTTCCGCCGGAGACCCTGAAGGACGGCGACGTGCTGCTGACCAACGATCCGTGGAAGGGCACCGGCCACCTGTTCGATATGACCATGGTGTCGCCGGTGTTCCATGACGGCGCCCTGGTGGCGCTGTTCGCCTCGACCCTGCACGTGATCGACATCGGCGGCATCGGCAGCAGCGCCGACGGCCTGGAGGTCTATCACGAAGGCCTGTTCCTGCCGATCCTGCGCTTCTTCCACCAGCACCAGGTCGACCCGGGCGTGCTGGCCATCATCCGCGCCAATGTGCGCGAACCGGAACAGGTCGAGGGCGACCTGTACGCGCTGGTGGCCTGCAACGACATCGGCGGGCGCCGCCTGAAGTCGCTGTTGACCGAGTTCCAGTTGGGCGACCTGGAATCGCTGGGCGGCTACATCATCGAGCAATCGGCGCGAGCCATGCGCCAGGCCATCGCGCAATGGCCGCAGGGCACCTGGCACAACACGCTGGTGATCGATGGCTACGACGCGCCGATCACGCTGCAGGCGAGCGTGACGGTGCGGGATGGCAAGATCCTGGTGGACTTCGACGGCACATCGCCCAGCGTGGCGCGCGGCATCAACGTGGTCAAGGCCTATACCGACGCCTACACCTCGTTCGGCATCCGCTGCCTGATCGGCGCCGACGTGCCCAACAACGCCGGCTCGCTGTCGCTGGTGGAAGTGGCCGCGCCCGAAGGCTCGATCCTGAACGCCCGCTTCCCGGCCGCGGTGACGGCGCGCCACATCATCGGCCAGTTGCTGCCCGACGCCGTGTTCGGCGCGCTGCGCCAGGCGCGGCCCGACCAGGTGCCGGCCGAAGGCGCCTCGTCGCTGTGGAACCTGCACCTGGTCGGCGGCGAGCCGCTGGCCGGCGCCACGCAGGATGAACAGCGGGCGTTGCTGGCCGGTCCGCGCTTCAATGCGGTCAGTTTCTCCACCGGCGGCACCGGCGCCCGGCCCGGCAAGGACGGGCTGTCCGTCACTTCGTATCCCAGCGGCGTGCGCAACGTGTCGCTGGAGATCCTGGAAAGCGCCAATCCGCTGGTGTTCGAGCAGAAGGAATACCGCGCCGATTCCGGCGGTCCGGGCACGGTGCGCGGCGGCCTCGGCCAGACCATCGTGGTGCGCCACGCGGATCCGCAGGCGGCCATGATCATCGCCGCCGCCTTCGACCGCGTGGTGCATCCGGCCCGCGGCGCGCTTGGCGGGCACGCCGGCGCCGGCGGCGCCCTGGGGCTGGTCGGCGGCGCGAGTCTGCGCGCCAAGGGCCGCCAACTGGTCCCGGCGGGCGAACGCCTGGTGGTGCACACCCCGGGCGGCGGCGGCCTGGGCGACCCGGCCCGCCGCGACGCCGCGCGCGTCGAGCGCGATGTGCGCTACGGCCTGGTCAGCGCGGAGCAGGCCGGCAGCGCCTACCAGCACGACGGCGCGCCCGCCTGACCGCTCCCTTTTCCTGGATCGCCCCGGGCGCGTCCCGGGGCCCATCTCATCCCCTGTTTTCGCGACGATCATGAAGCCAACCCGCCGTTCCTTTCTCAGCCTGACCCTTGCCGGCCTGCTGCTGGCCGCCAGTCCGTACACCCATGCGGAACCCGCCCGCGGCGGCACGCTGACGCTGCTGCTGCCGTCCGAACCCACCGCGCTCGTCACCGTGGGCAACGTCGCCACGCCGATCCTGAGCGTCAGCGCCAAGGTCACCGAAGGCCTGCTCAAATACGACTACGACCTGACTCCCGAACCTCAGCTTGCCACCGCCTGGAACATCAGCCCCGACGGCACCGTGTACACCTTCACGCTGCGCCAGGGCGTCAAGTGGCATGACGGCAAGCCGTTCACGGCGGCGGACGTGGCCTTCTCCATCGAGCTGCTCAAGAAGATCCACCCGCGCGGCCGCAACACCTTCGCCAACGTCACCGCCATCGAGACGCCGGACGACCACACCGTGGTGCTGCGCCTGTCCAGGCCGGCGCCCTACCTGATCCGCGCCTTCGTCGCGACCGAAACGCCGATCATCCCCAAGCACATCTACGAAGGCACCGATCCGCTGACCAATCCGGCCACCTCGGCGCCGATCGGCACCGGCCCGTACAAGTTCAAGGAATGGGTGCGCGGCAGCCATATCGTCTACGAGCGCAACCCGGACTACTGGGACAAGCCCAAGCCCTACATCGACCGCCTGATCGTGCGCATCGTCGCCGACCCGGCCGCGGCCGCCATCGCCTTCGAGACCGGCACGGCCGACCTGGGCTACCGCACGCCCGTGCCGCTGGCCGACCTGGCGCGCCTGAAGGCCGTGCCGTCGCTGCGCTTCGAGACCAAGGGCAACAGCTACTCCTACAACGTGACGCGCCTGGAGTTCAATCTGGACGATCCGCACTTCAAGAATGAGAAGGTGCGCCAGGCGGTGGCCCACGCCGTCGACCGCAACGTCATCCTGAAGGTGGTGAACTACGGCGTCGGCCAGGTGGCGTATTCGCCCATCGCGCCCGGCCTGAAGACCTACAACGACCCGACGCCCACGCCCTACCCCTTCGATCTCAAGCGCGCCAACGCATTGCTGGACGAGGCCGGCTATCCCAAGGGCGCCGACGGCGTGCGCTTTCGCGTGACGCTGGACTACAACCCGATCGGCGCCGACGGCCCGCGCCTGGCCGACTACCTGCGCACCACGCTGGCGCGCGTCGGCATCGCGGTGACGGTGCGGGCCCAGGACGCCTCGGCCTTCATCAAGCGCGTCTACACCGACCGCGACTTCGCCTTCACCACCAACGGCGCCAGCAACCTGTTCGACCCCACCGTCGGCGTGCAGCGGCTGTACTGGTCGAAGAACTTCATCAAGGGAGTGCCGTTCTCCAATGGCACGCATTACCAGAACCCGAAGGTGGACCAGTTGCTGGAAGCCGCCGCGGTCGAGAACGACCCGGCCCGCCGCGTGCAGCTTTTCAAGGAGTTCCAGCAGATCGTGGCGCGCGAGGTCCCCGACCTGAACCTGTACCAGCCGGAATTCATCACCATCGCCAACCAGCGCGTGCATGACCACTCGCTGACGGCCGACGGCGTCGAGTCCAATCTGGCCGACGTCTATCTGCAGCCATGACGGCGCATCGTTCATTGCGGGTCCTGGGACGGTCGCTGCTGCAAGCGGTGCCGACCGTCATCGGCGTCGTGCTGCTCAGTTTCTTCCTGCTGCAGGCGGTGCCGGGCGATGCCGCCGACGTGATCGCGGCGGAGTCCGGTTCGGCCACCGAGGCCAGCATGGCGGCGCTGCGCAGCCACTTCGGGCTGGACCAGCCGGTGCTGCAACAACTGGGCGCCTATCTGCGGGACCTGGCCACGCTCAACCTGGGCGTGTCGCCGCGCTACAACCTGCCGGTGTCGGAGCTGATCTTCAGCCGGCTGGGCAACACCGTGCTGCTGATGGGCAGCGCGTTGGCGTGCGCGCTGGCGGCCGGCATCGCATTGGGCGCGGTCATGGCCAGCTTTGCCGGCCACTGGCTCGACCGCGTGCTGTCGCTGGCGGCGCTGCTGCTGTATTCCACGCCCGGCTTCTGGCTCGGGCTGATGGCCATCATCCTGCTCTCGGTCAAGCTGGGCTGGCTGCCGCCCGGCGGCGTATCCACCATCGGCTCGGGCGCCACGGGCTGGGCTCACGCGCTGGACGTGGCGCGCCACCTGGTGCTGCCGACCCTGGCGCTGACCGGCTTCTACGTGGCCATCTTCGCCCGTCTCACGCGCGCCTCGATGCTCGAGGTGAACCGCCAGGACTTCGTCCGCACCGCCCACGCCAAGGGCCTGACGCCGCGCGCGGTAGCGCTGCGTCACGTGCTGCGCAACGCGCTCATCCCGGTCACCACCGTGGCCGGCCTGAACGTCGGCACGCTGCTGGGCGGCGCCGTGGTGGTGGAGACGGTGTTCAGTTGGCCCGGCCTGGGCCGCCTGGCCTACGAGTCCGTGATGGCGCGCGACTTCGTGGTGCTGCTGGGCATCCTGGTGCTGTCGTCGCTGCTGGTGATCCTGGCCAACATCCTCGTCGACCTGCTGCAGACCTTGCTCGACCCGCGCATCCGCGTGCGCTGACTCCTTCATTTCCCGACTCGCCATGACCGCTCAATCCGCTTCCGCGCCGGCGCCCGGCGCTCCTCTGCCCCGCCTGCGCCGCGGCGCGCTGGGCCGCCTGCTGGCCAACCCGGCCGCCGTGGCCGGCGCGCTGCTGCTGCTCCTGATCCTGCTGGCCGCGGCCACCGCGCCGTGGATCTTTCCGCACGATCCGCTCGACATGGTGGGGCCGCCCATTCTGTGGCCCGGGCAGGACCATGAATTCTGGCTCGGCACCGACACCATGGGCCGCGACGTGGCCGCCGGCCTGGCGCATGGCGCGCGAGTGTCGCTCACGGTGGGCGTCACCGCGGCGCTGCTGAGCCTGGTGATCGGCATCGCCATCGGCGCGGCGGCCGGCTACTTCGGCGGCTGGGTCGACGTGGCGCTGATGCGCGTGACCGAGCTGCTGCAGACCATCCCCGCCTTTTTGCTGGTGGTGGTGATCGTGGCGATCGCCCGCCCCTCGGTGACGGTGATCGCGCTGTCCATCGGGGTCGCCTCCTGGCCCGTGGTGGCGCGGCTGGTGCGGGCCGAGTTCCGCACCCTGCGCGAATCCGAATTCGTGCAGGCGGCGCGCAGCCTGGGTTTCAGCCACGCCCGCATCGCCCTGCTGGAAATCCTGCCCAATGCGCTGCCGCCGGTGATCGTGACCACCTCGGTCCTGGTGGCCAACGCCATCCTGATGGAATCGGCGCTGTCGTTCATGAACATGGGCGATCCCAACGCGGTGTCGTGGGGCAGCATGATCGGCGACGCCCGCGAGATGCTGCGCACGGCCTGGTACCTGGCGGCGCTGCCGGGCGTGTCCATCATCCTGACGGTGCTGTCGCTGAACCTGCTGGGCGACGCATTGAACGACGCGTTCAATCCCCGGCTATCGCGCTGAAGCCTTGCCGGCCCGGCGCATCGGTGGCGGGTCGGCGGCTAAAGAAGCGAAAAGAGCGAAAGGAGCCGCGAAAGAAGCGGAAGTAGACAAACTTTTCTAGAACATTTATTCTAGATCGACTTTTTGTCGACTTCCCCGCTTCATGACCGTCTCCCCTTCCGCCACCGCCAAGCCCACCAGCGCCGAACTCGACGTGTTGCAGGCGCTCTGGGAAACCGGTCCCGCCACCGTCAAGCAGGTCCACGCCGCGATGGCCGCCGGGCGCGACGGCCTGACCTACGCCAACGTGCTGCGGCTGATGCAGATCATGCACGGCAAGGGCCTGCTGACGCGCGACGAAAGCGAACGCTCGCACGTCTACGCCGCCGCCCAGAGCCAGAAGGCGACCCAGGGCGGCCTCATCAAGGACCTGATCGGCAAGGCCTTCGCCGGCTCCGGCAAGGCGCTGGTGCTGGCCGCGCTGCGCGAAGGCCACGTCAGCAAAAAGGAACGCGCGGAAATCGAAGCCCTGCTGCGCGACGACAAGCTGTGACCGACTTCCTGCTCGCCACGGCCTGGACCCTCGGCGGCAGCCTGCCGGCGCTGGCCTGGAAAATCCTGTGCCTGCACGCCGCCACGCTGGCGCTGCTGACGCTGACGCGCCCCCACGATGCGCGGCTGCGCTACCTGCTGCTGGGCGCGGCGCTATTCGCCGGCGTGGGCATCGGCGTGGCCGACGTGGCGCTCGCCTGGCGCGGTCCGCCGGCCCCGCTGCCCGCCGCGGCCGCGCCCACGGCGGAAACGACCGCCACGGCCTGGCCGCTATGGCTGGCGCTGGCCTGGCTGGCCGGCAGCGCGCTGGCGGCGCTGCGGCTGCTGTTCGGACTCGGCTGGTTGCGCGGCGTGCTGCGCGCCAGCCAGCCCTGGCAGGATCCCGCCTGGCAGGCGCGCGTGGCGGACATGGCGCGCCGCCTGCGGCTGTCGCGCGCGGTCGGCCTGCGCGTGGCGCGCAACCTGTCCACGCCGGTCACCGCCGGCTGGCTCAAGCCGGTGATCCTGGTGCCGGCCTCGCTCGTCACCGGCATGCCGGCGGACCTGCTGGCCGCGCTGCTGGCGCATGAGCTGGCCCACGTGCGGCGCCACGATTACCTGGTGAACCTGCTGCAGCACGCGGCCGAGGTGCTGTTGTTCTTCCATCCGTCGATCTGGTGGCTGTCGCGCCGCCTGCGGATCGAACGCGAGCGCATCGCCGACCAGATGGCCGCGGCGCTGATCGGCGGTCCCATGCCGCTGGCGCGGGCCCTCCACGCCCTGGAGCGCGCCAACGAAGCGCCGGCGCCGGTGGCGCCCGCCGCGCGCGACGGCGACCTGCTCGACCGCATCCGCCGCCTGGTCCGACCCGACACGCTCGCCGCCCGCCGCGCGGTGGCCCTGCCGGTGCTGGCCATGTCGTGCGCGTTGGCAGGGTTTGGCGCCTGGTCGGCGCTGACGACGGGGCCGGCGCAGCCGCTGTCCGCGCAGGAGGCGCAACGCCTCATGGCGCGGCTGCCCGCGGTCCAGGCGCTGATCTCGGCCAGCGGCGCCTCCCACGTACTGGTGCAGGACACCCGCTCCGGCGCCACCCTGCTCGGCCGCGCCGAGAACGAGGCCGTGCCGATCGCCTCGCTGACCAAGCTGATGACCGCCATGGTGGTGCTGGACACCGCGCCGGACCTGTCGCGCGCCATCCGCATCGATGAGCGCGACGCGCGCGCCACCGCCGCGGGCGCCGCCTCGCCGCTGCCGGTGGGCGCCAGCGTGACGCTGGACACGCTGCTCAGGCTGGCGCTGATGGCCTCGGACAACCGCGCCGCCCACGCCCTGGCCCGCACCTATCCAGGTGGCGAGGCGGCCTTCGCCCAGGCCCTGCGGCGCAAGACCGCGGCGCTGCATCTGGAACACACCACGCTGGAGGAGCCGACCGGCCTGTCGCCCGCCAATCGCGCAAGCGCCGCCGACGTCGGCCGCATCGTCAGCGCGGCCGCCGCGTATCCGCAGATCGCGCGCGACACCACCACCCCCGCCGAGACGGTGCACGCCGCCGGCGACTCGCTGCGCTATCGCAACACCAATCCGCTGGTCGGCGCGCAAGGCTGGGACATCCGCCTGTCCAAGACCGGCGCCTCGACCGAGGCCGGACGCTGCCTGGCCATGCGAATCCACATCGACGACCGCGACCTGACGCTGGTCCTGCTCGACGGCCACGCCGACCGCGCCTGAACGCACCTTCCGTTTTTCCCCACCACGCTTCATCGATCATGCCCCTCCGACTCCCTCTGCGCGCCCTGGGCGCGGCCCTGTCCCTGTTCGCGCTGGCCGGCGCCCCCGCCCGCGCGGCGGTTTTGTGCACCGTTGTGGCCGACGCCGCCGACGGCCGCATCGTGTTCCAGCAAGGCACGCAGGCGGCCTGCGCCGAGCGCTACACGCCCGCTTCGACCTTCAAGCTGCCGATCGCGCTGATGGGCGCGGACGCGGGCATCCTGCAAGGCCCGCACGCGCCGGTCTGGAACTACCAGCCGGGCTACCCCGACTGGGGCGGCGACGCCTGGCGCCAGCCGACGGACCCGGCGCGCTGGATCAAGTATTCGGTGGTCTGGTATTCACAACTGACCGCCCGGGCGCTGGGGCAGGAGCGCTTCCAGCGCTACGCCTCGGCCTTCCAGTACGGCAACGAGGACGTCTCGGGCGAGCCCGGCAAGCACAACGGCCTGGACGGCGCGTGGATCAACTCGTCGCTGCGCATTTCGCCGCTGGAGCAACTGGCGTTCCTGCGCAAGCTGGTCAACCGCCAATTGCCGCTCAAGCCCGCGGCCTACGATCTGGCCGAGACGCTGTTCGACGCCGGCGAGGCCGGCGGCTGGCGCCTGTATGGCAAGACCGGCACCGGCTCGCCGGGCAGCAACGGCGTCTACACGCCGGACAACGCCTACGGCTGGTTCGTCGGCTGGGCGCGCAAGGACGGCCGCCAACTGGTGTTCGCGCGCCTGCTGCAGGACGAGAAAGCCACCCGGTCCAATGCCGGCCTCCGCGCCCGCGACGAGCTGTTGCGCGAGTGGCCGGCCATGGCCGACGCGCCCCGCCAGTAGGGCGGCGCCGAGCATGAACGCGGCCCCCCGCGATGACGCCATCGACATGCTGCGCGGCCTGTCGATCCTGCTGGTGCTGCTGCATCATTTCAACATCGCCTATCCGCTGCGCGACACGGCGCTGGCCGGCGTTATCGGCTGGCCGCTGCTGCACGCCATCGCGCGCAATGGCAACTACGGGGTGACGATCTTCTTTGTCATCTCGGGGTTCCTGATCACCCGCAATGCGCTCGAGCGCTGGGGCAGCTTGAACGCCATCCGGCCTGCCCCGTTCTGGCGCTTGCGACTGGCGCGGATCGTGCCCACGCTGGCGCTGACGCTGCTGGCCGTCGATGCGCTGGCGCTGGCCGGCCTGCCACTATTCGGCAACCGCGCAGGCAGCGCGGTGTCGCTCTGGACCGCCAACGCCGCCGCCCTCGGCGCCTGGATGAACGTGCTGGTCATCCGCGAAGGATGGATCAACTACGCGCTGGGCGTGATGTGGTCGCTGTCGGTGGAGATGGCCTTCTACCTGCTGTTTCCGCTGGCCTGCGCGTGGCTGCGGCCTGGCGCGGGGTTGCGGACGCTGGCCGCGCTGCTGATCGTGGCAGGCCCGCTCTATCGCCTCGCCAACCAGGGCGAGAGCGAGGCGTACCTCTACGGCTATCTGGCCTGCTTCGACGCCATCGCCATCGGCTGCTGCGCCGCGGTGCTGTGGCAACGGCAGGCGATGCCGGCGTTGCGGCAGCCCTGGGTTCGTCCGCTTGCCGGCTTCGCCATGGCCGCGCTCTACCTCGCGTGGCCGATCAGCCAGAGCAACGTCCTGGGCGCCAGCGCAATGGCGCTGGGCTCAGCCGTGCTGCTGCTCGGCCGACCCATGACGCCCCCGCCTTCGCCCGGCCTGGCGCGACGCCTGCTGGCGCGCTGCGGCCGCGACTGCTACGAGATCTACCTGCTGCATCTGCTCGTGCTGGGCCTGCTGCGCACCTGGCTGCCGCCCGCGCAATATCCGGGGGATGCCAGGCTCGGCCTGCTGCTGGCGTGTGTCATCGGCTCGTGCCTGCTGGGCGCGCTGGTGTCGCTCGGCTATTCCACACCTCTGAATCGCGGGCTGCGACGGTGGTTCGGCGCGGCGCGCTAAGCGCGCCGGATACCGGCCGCATCGCGCCGGAAAAAAATCCACAATGATTCAATAATCGTTGTATTATCGAATCATGAATGAAGAACACGTCATCTCCGCCCTCGGCGCCCTCGCCCACGCCCAACGCCTGCGCACCTTCCGCGCGCTGGTCGTGGCCGGCCTGCCAGGCCTTACCCCCAGCGTGCTCGCGGAGCAATTGGGCATCGCCCGCAATGCGCTCTCGTTCCACCTGAAGGAGCTGGCGCACGCCGGCCTGGTCACGGTCGAACAGCAGGGCCGCAACCTGATCTACCGCGCCGACTACTCGCGCATGAACGGCCTGCTGGGCTATCTCACCGAACACTGCTGCCAGGGCGCCCCCTGCGACATCACCGATCCCGGCGCCTGCACCAACTGCTAACCAGGAGTTATCCCCATGTCATCCGTTCCGTTCAACGTGCTGTTTCTCTGCACCGGCAATTCCGCCCGCTCGATCCTGGCCGAAGGGCTGCTGCGGGGCCTGGGCGGGGAGCGCTTTCGCGCCTACTCCGCGGGCAGCGCGCCCAAGGGCGAGGTCCATCCGCTCGCGCTCGCCACGCTCCAGGCCTATTCGCTGCCGGCCGAGGGCTACCGCAGCAAGCCCTGGGATGAATTCGCGGGCCCCGGCGCGCCGACGATGGACTTCATCATCACCGTCTGCGACAACGCCGCGGGCGAAGCCTGCCCGGTCTGGCCGGGCAGGCCGGCCACGGCGCACTGGGGCGTTCCCGACCCCGCGGCCGAGACCGGCGACGAGGCGCGCCGCCTGAAGGCCTTCCACGACGCCGCGCGCACGCTCAAGCGCCGCATCGAACTGTTCCTGTCCCTGCCGCTGGACAAGCTCGACGCCCTGTCGCTGCAGGCCGAGCTGCGCGGCATCGGCGCCTCGCGGGAGTAAAGCCATGTCGCTTTCCAGACAGCAGGCGGCCGTCCGGCGGCCGCCCGCGGGGCTGAGTGTTTTCGAGCGCTATCTCACGCTCTGGGTCGTGCTCTGCATCGTGCTGGGCATCGCGCTCGGGCAACTCATGCCGTCCCTGTTCCAGGCCATCGGCCGGCTCGAGGTCGCCCAGGTCAATCTGCCGGTGGGATTGCTGATCTGGGTGATGATCATCCCGATGCTGCTCAAGGTCGACTTCGGCGCGATGCGCCAGGTTGGCCGCCACTGGCGCGGCATCGGCGTGACGCTGTTCATCAACTGGGCGGTCAAGCCGTTCTCGATGGCGTTGCTGGGCTGGGTCTTCATCCGCCAGGTGTTCGCGCCCTGGCTGCCGGCCGACCAGCTCGACAGCTACATCGCCGGCCTGATCCTGCTGGCCGCGGCCCCCTGCACCGCCATGGTGTTCGTCTGGAGCCGGCTGACCGGCGGCGACGCGACGTTCACGCTGTCGCAGGTGGCGCTCAACGACGCCATCATGGTGTTCGCCTTCGCGCCCGTGGTCGGCCTGCTGCTGGGCCTGTCGGCCATCACCGTGCCGTGGGACACGCTGCTGGTGTCGGTGGGCTTGTACATCGTCATTCCGGTCATCCTCGCGCAGTTGTGGCGCCGCGCGCTGCAACGGCGCGGCCAGGCGGCCTTCGACGCGGCCCTGGCCCGGATCGCGCCGTTCTCCATGGCGGCGCTGCTGCTGACGCTGGTGCTGCTGTTCGCCTTCCAGGGCCGCGCGATCCTGGCCCAGCCGCTGGTGATCGCCATGCTGGCGGTGCCGATCCTGATCCAGGTGCTGTTCAATTCGGGCCTGGCGTACTGGCTGAACCGCCGCGTCGGCGAACGCCACGAGATCGCCGGCCCGTCGGCCCTGATCGGCGCGTCCAACTTCTTCGAGCTTGCCGTGGCGGCCGCGATCAGCCTGTTCGGCTTCCAGTCCGGCGCGGCGCTGGCCACGGTGGTGGGCGTGCTGATCGAAGTGCCGGTAATGCTGCTGGTGGTGCGCGTGGTCAACCAGAGCAAGGGCTGGTACGACGCCGGCCCCCGACGGCGCTGAGCCATGGCTGGCGTTGCCCACACCGCGGCGCCCACACTGAGATTCCACCACGCATCACGAGGCATTGCATGCATTCCAAGCCGGACTCCGATCTTCCCAACCTCGACGCCGCGCGGTTCGAGGCGCCGGACCGGGCGCGCCTGTTGACGCCCGAACGCGCCGCCCATGCGCCGCGATTCCTGCTGCTGTACGGCTCTTTGCGCGAGCGCTCCTACAGCCGCCTGGTGGCCGAGGAAGCCGCGCGGCTGCTGCGCGCGCTGGGCGGCGAGACCCGCCTGTTCGCCCCCTCCGGGCTGCCGCTGGTCGATGACGCTGGCAGCGAAGACCACCCCAAGGTGCGGGAACTGCACGGGCTGGTCCAGTGGGCCGAGGGCATGGTCTGGTGCTCGCCCGAGCGCCACGGCGCCATGACCGGCCTGATGAAGACGCAGATCGACTGGATTCCGCTGTCGGTCGGCGCCGTGCGGCCGACCCAGGGCAAGACGCTCGCCGTCATGCAGGTATCCGGCGGCTCGCAGTCCTTCAACGCGGTGAACCAGATGCGCATCCTGGGCCGCTGGATGCGCATGCTGACCATCCCCAACCAATCGTCGGTGGCCAAGGCCTACCAGGAGTTCGACGAGGCTGGCCGCATGAAGCCTTCTCCGTACTATGACCGCATCGTCGACGTGGTCGAAGAACTGATGAAGTTCACGCTGCTCACCCGCGACGCCTCGCCGTACCTGACGGACCGCTATAGCGAGCGCAAGGAAAGCGCGCAGGCGCTGTCGGCGCGAATGAGGCAATCGTCGATCTGACAGGCCGCCCGCGCGGCCGCCCAGCGCTCGCGCAGGGCGTCAATAACCCGCGCGGCATGCCGCCTAGCGCGCGCGGTCGCCCGGTTCCGCCGCCCGTGCGCGCTGTTGCGACAAGGCAATCAGCATGCGCTCCAGGACGGAAAAATCAACCGGCTTGACCAGGTGGTGATCGAAACCCGCCTCCTGCGAACGGCGCCGGTCTTCGTCCTGCCCCCAGCCCGTCATGGCAATCAGCGCAATGTCCTGCCCCGCGGGGCCTGCGCGCACGCGACGCGCCACCTCATAGCCATCGATGTCCGGCATGCCGATGTCCACCAGCATGACGTGCGGCGCAAAATCGACCAGCATGGCGAGCGCTTCGGCCCCATTGCGCGCGATCCGGACCTGCGCGCCAAAGCTCTCGAGCACCATGGCCGTCGTATCCCCGGAATCGGGATTGTCGTCCACCACCAGGATCCGGCCCGGCGCACGCCCTGGCGTGTCCGCGCCGTCCGTTTGCGGCAACGCCTGCGACGCGCCGCCTTGAACGGGCAGGCGAACCACGATTTCGCTGCCCGTTCCCGGCCCCGCGCTATAGGCCTGCACGCTGCCGCCGTGCAAGGCCACCAAGCGCGCCACCAGCGTCAGGCCGACGCCCAGCCCCCCGGATCCGCGACGCCCATCGACCTGGACGAACGGTTCGAAGACGCGCGTCAGCATGTCCACCGGAATGCCGCGGCCATTATCGCGGACCGACAGGACGAACTTGCCCCGGCCATCGCACGCGCCATTCAGGGTGATGTGGCCGCCACGGTCGGTATATTTGGCCGCGTTGTTGAGCAGATTGGAAACCACCTGCGTCAGGCGCACCGCATCGGCCTCGGCCATCACCGGCTCGGCGGGCAGCGTCACGTTGAGCGCGTGCCCGGCCGCGTCGATCACGCCGCGGCTCGCTTCCAGGGCATTGCGCAGCAGCGCCACCAGGTCCACGGGAGCCTTTCGCAGCAGTATCTTGCCGCTGTTGATGCGGGCGATATCCAGCAGGTCATCGACCAGCCTTGCGATGTGGCTGACCTGGCGCGCCAGCATCTCATGGATGCGCCGGACATCCGCTTCGCCGGCGCGCGCGCGCAGCAACAGTTGCAATCCGTTGTGCAGGGGCGCCAACGGATTGCGCAACTCATGGGCCAGCATGGCAAGGAATTCGTCCTTGCGCTCGTTGGCGTCGCGCAGCGCCGCCTGGGTTTCCTGCCGCAGCAACGACAAGCGCAAATGCGCGCCCACGCGCGCTCGCAGTTCGGCCGGCGAGAACGGCTTGACGAGGTAGTCGTCGGCCCCGGCGTCCATCCCCTCGACACGCGCTTCCTGGCCGGCGCGCGCCGATAACAGGATCACCGGCACCGTGCGCGTTCGCGCATCGCTGCGCAACGCCTGCAACAGCGTCAGGCCGTCCATGCCCGGCATCATGATGTCGGTGATGACCAGGTCGGGCGGAACCTGCCGCGCATCGCGCAACGCCGTCTGGCCGTCGGCGGCGATCGTCAGGTCATAGTCCTGCGCCAACAGGCCGCGCAGGTATTCGCGCAGATCGGCGTTGTCATCGACGCAGAGTATGCGTGGGCGGTCGCCCGTTGCCACGGACACGGACAACGGGGATGCGTTGGCCAGCCAGCGCGACGCCTCCTGACGCGCCTGGAGGGCCGCGCGGCCCAGGCGCGGCCCTTGTGGCTCCCGCGGCTCGCCTGGCTGATGTGGCCCGCCCGGCTCATGCGACCGTTCGCCGGCCGCGCTCGGCGCCTGCCTCTTGGGCAGCGTGACGATGAACCGGCTACCGACACCGGGCTCGCTCTCGACGGTGATGACCCCGCCCTGCAGCTTCACCAATTCGTGCACCAGCGCCAGGCCGATGCCCGACCCCTCATGGCTTCTGGCGGCGGAGCTGTGCCCCCGCTGAAAGCGCTGGAAGATTCTGGCCAGATCGGCCTGCTCGATGCCGACGCCGGTATCGCGCACGGACAGCACGACCTCGTTCCCGCCATCGCGCAAGGTCACGTCAATCGCGCCCCGCAAGGTGTACTTGAACGCGTTGGACAGCAGGTTCAACACGATCCGCTCGTACCAGTCGCGGTCGACGTAGACCTCGGGCAGCGCGTCGCACTGCACCGACAGTGTGAGGCCGGCGCCCTCGATCGCGGATCGGAATGCGCTGGCGTGATCGAGGGTGGCGCGCGCCAGGTCGGTCGGCTCGAGGCGCGCGACCATGCCCCCGCCTTCGATGCGCGAGAAGTCCAGCAGCGAATTCACCAGCTTCTGCAGCCGCAGCGCATTGCGGAACAGCAACTCGAGCGTCTCGTGGCCGAGGCTTGCCCGCGGCTCGGCCAAAGCCTGTTCCAACGGGCCCAGGATCAACGTGAGTGGCGTGCGGAATTCGTGGCTGACGTTCGAGAAAAAGGTCGTCTTGGCCCGATCCAGCTCCGCCAGCGCCTCGGCGCGCCGGGCCTCCTCTTCATAGGCGACGGCGCTGGCGATGGCGCTGGCCGAATGCCGGGCGACGAGGTCGAAAAAATCGCGGTACGCGCCGTCCAGCGGCCGACGCGCGCTGACCCCGAGCACCATGATGCCGGAGACCGAGCCGTCCGCCGTCCAGCGGATCGGCAAAATGCGCGCCCATTCGGCCCGATCGGGCCAGGGGCCGCCAGGCAGGGCCAGCGCCCGGGACGCCAGCTCGACGGTCTGCGGCTCGCCCGTGCTGGCAACCTGCTCCAGCGGCCAATGGGCGGCGGCGCGCGCCTGGCCGTCCGCGCCGGTGGCGGACAGCAGCTCGAAGGCCGAATCGCCGCAACGGTAGATCAGGCAGAACGGCACGTCGCGCGGATTGCGGGCCAGCACGTCGCAGATGCGGCGCGCGGTGGCCGCCGGCCCCGCGGTCGGCGGCTGCGCGCCCAGTTCGCGCAGGATCTCCAGGCGCCGCGCGCTGACAATCTTTTCGGTGGTCTCCGTGCAGGGGCAGAAAATTCCCTGGACGGTCACGCCATCGGTCGCCAGGATCGGACCGTAGGTGAAGGTGACGTAGACCTCTTCCCGCGGCAAGTGGCGATCGAAATAGAATTCCTGGTCATAGGACCACGTTGCCTGACCGCTGCGATACACCCCGGCCAGCATGGGCCCGATTTCAGGCCAGATTTCACGCCAGCATTCCTGGCCCGGCCGGGCCAGCGCGCCGGGATGCTTGCTGGCGCCCAGGAAAGGAATATAGGCATCGTTGTACAGAATGCTGAAGTCTTCGCCCCACCACAGCAGAATGGGGAAACGCGAACTCAGACACAGGCTCAACGCCGTGCGCAGGTTCTGCGGCCAGTGCTCGGGCGGTCCGATCGAGGTCGAGTGCCAATCCAGCCGCGCCAGATGCCGCGCGACCTCGCCGTGGTCCGGCAGGAAATTCAAACTCGTGTCGGGTAGCAAGGAGTCTCGCATGAAATAGGAGAAGGCCGCCGCGCGGCGGCCGCCGCAGTCTGTTCCGCACGCTTCGATGGTATCGCAGCACGATGCAAAATGAGCGCAAAGTCGTGAGTAGCCGTAACTGTCCTTGCCCGACTGCACAGCGGGGCCGGCGCGCGGCGCCAGCAGTCGATACGGCCCTGGGCGCGGAATACGAGTTCCCCCGACGAGCGGTGCAAATGTAATATCCCCGCCAAGGCCGGGAATAAACCCGACTGTCAGTCGTCTTACGGCAACCCTGTACCGTGAAAGGCTTGTTTCCCCATGACTGGCGGCTTTACCGACGATGATCTGCGCGAGGCGCTGCCGCGGCTGCGCCGCTTCGCGTTGTCGCTGACCCACGACGTGGCCAACGCCGACGACCTGGTGCAGTCGTGCATGGAGCGCGCGCTGTCGCGGGCCGCCGGCCGCCGCGCCGACGGCGACCTGCGGGCCTGGCTGTTCTCGATCCTGTACCGGTGTTTCCTGGACGGCCAGCGGCGCGGCAAGCGTTACGCCCGCATCCTCGACTTCTTCAGCGGCGCGCCCGAGCCGGTGGCGCCGTCCGCCGAGGACGTCGCCCTGGCCCGCGCCGCGCTGGGCGACCTGGCGCGCCTGTCGGCCGACCAGCAGAGCCTGCTGCTGCTGGTGTCGGTGGAGGGCCTGGGCTACCAGGAGGCCGCCGACGTGCTCGATATCCCCATCGGTACGGTAATGTCCCGGCTGTCGCGGGCGCGCAAGGCGCTGCGCGAGATCACGGAAGGCCATGTGGCCGCCAAGCCCGCCCTGCGATTGATGAAATGACCATGCCGACTCCCAGCGATCAAGAACTGCATGCCTACGCCGACGGCCAACTCGATGCCGAGCGCCGCCGCGAGGTCGAGCGCTATCTGGCCGACCATCCGGACGCCGCGCGCGAGGTCGACGCGATCCGGCGGCAGACCGACGAACTACGCCGCCAGCATGCCGACCTGGGCCGCTTCGCGCCGCCGCCCCGGCTGGACCCGGCGCGGATCCGCCTGGCCCAGGCGACGCGCCGGCGCCGCGCCATGGCGCTGGCGGCCTCGCTGGTGCTGATGCTGGGGCTGGGCAGCGTGGGCGGCTGGCAGATCCGCGACGCCGCCCTCCGCGCCAGCTACCTGCCGATGGCCGACGCGGTGCAGGCCTATCGCATGTTCGCCTCGGACGCGGCGTCATCGATGGTCGACTTCCGTTCCAGCCAGCCGGCCGAATTGCAGGCCTGGCTGAACCGGCACTTCGTGCAGCCGGCGCCGTTGCCCGACTTCGACGCCTTCGGCTTCCAGCCGGTGGGCGCACGCCTGATGTCCTCGGAGTATGGGCCGGCGGCGATGGTGCTCTACCAGAACCCGGCCGGCGAGTCGGTGCTGTACTACGTGCGTCCGCCCGGCGGCGTGGTCAATTTCGGCGACGGCAAGCGGCGCGACGGCGACCTGACGGCGCAGTACTGGAAACAGGGGCGCTACTTCTACGGCGTGGTCAGCCCGAGCGACACGCCAGCCGCGCGCGCGGTGCAGCAGGCGGTCGCGCCGGACGCCTGAGCCGGCCAACCCAAGCCGCCGCGCCAGGCCCGCGCTCCCGCCGCCCCGAACCGGGCGGCTTTTTCTTTTTCATGTCGCGGGAATAAGCGCGAGGCCGGTTCGTCTTACGGCGGACAGGCAGACGCCGGCGACATCGCGCCGGACGCCCCAGGCCTGCATGCCCCTTGTCGACCGAGAACCGAAGGACATCCCATGAAGATCAAGCATTCCCTCATCGCCGCCGCCTTTGCCCTGGCCGGCGCCGGCCTCGCCCACGCCGCGTCCGCCGCCGAGGCCGCCCCCATCCGCAACGTCGTGCTGGTGCATGGCGCCTACGCCGACGGCTCGAGCTGGTCGGCCGTGATCGAGCGCCTGCAGAAGGCCGGCCTGCACGTGACCTCGGTGCAGAATCCGCTGACCTCGCTGGCCGACGATGCCGCCGCCACGCAACGCGCCCTGGCGCTGCAGGACGGCCCGACGATCCTGGTGGGCCACTCGTGGGCCGGCACCGTGATCAGCCAGGCCGGCAATGATCCCAAGGTGGCCGGGCTGGTGTACGTGGCGGCGCGCGCGCCCGACGCCGGCGAGGACTACGGCGCGCTGGCCGCCCGGTTCCCCACTCCGCCCGCCAGCGCGGGGCTGGTCAAGTCGGGCGGCTACGCGCAGTTGAACGAACAAGCCTTCCTGCATGATTTCGCCGGCGACCTCGACCCGGTCCAGGCGCGCGTGCTGTATGCCGAACAGGGCCGCATCTCGGACACGTTGTTCGCCTCGCGCACCACCGAGGCCGCCTGGCGCCACAAGCCGACGTGGTACGCGGTCTCGACCAACGACCGCACCACTTCGCCCGAGCTGGAACGCTTTCTGGCCAAGCGCATGAACGCTCACACCATCGAGCTGGCGTCGGGCCACCTGTCGCTGTTGTCGCATCCCGACGAGATCGCCGACCTGATCCTGCAGGCCGCCGGCCGCAAGGGCTGAACCAGACAGGCCCGGCCCGCGTCAGCGCGGGCCGAACACCTCTGCCAGCTTGCCGGCCTGCGGCATGCCGTTGTACTTCTTGAGCGCCCCGGCGTCGTCGCGCACGACGATGCCGGGCGTGCCGCGAAAGCCCAGCGACACCATCAACGCCTGGTTGTCGTCGAGTATCTTGCCGATGTTCTCGGGCACGCTCTTGGCGGGGGTGATGCCGCCCGCGTTGAACTTGTGCTCGTTCTCGAGCAAGGCGGCCGTAGGATCGGCGGCGCCCAGGATGGCGGCGGCCTTGGCCGGGCTGTTCTGGCGGATGACGCCCACCATCACATGGCGCAATTGCACCTTGCCTGAATCGACCCATGGCCGCGCCGCCTCCCAGAACTTGTGGCAATAGGGGCAATTGGCGTCGCTGAAGGTGTAGATGATGCGCGGCGCATCTTTCTTGCCGTCCAGCACCCAGGTCGATTTCTCGAGCTGCGCCCAGGCCTGCTCGCCCATCGGCTTGCTGACCAGCGCTTCCAGCTTGGCGTCGTCGAGCGGCTTGCCCTCGGCGTCCAGGCGGGCGCCGACAATGGCGTTGCCATCGCGGGTGACGTAGATCGCCACCGGCTGGTCGCCCGCCACGCCGGCGAACGCGCGCAGGTCGCCGCCGACCTTGAACTCTTCCACGACGCGCAGTCCGCGCGCCTCCAGCGCCTTGAGCACGGCGGGCCGATCCTGGGCGGCCAGGGCGCCGGCGGCGGCCAGCAGGGCCGCCAGGGCAAAAAGGAAACGGCTGGGCGCATGCGGACGGATCATGGGTACTCCTGGGCTTTTCAGAACAGTGCCAAAGGCGCCAATGATACCGGCAGCGTTGTCATCCACGCGTACAGGGCTAGGGGAGCAACCCGGCCTGCTGCAGGCGCCAGCGCGGGCGCGGCGGCGCGACAGGCGGCCAGGGGCTGGCGGACACGCAAGCGGCCCGCGGGCGGCCAGCTAAAATCCCGCCTGCGATCGGCCGGCCCCGCCGAGTCGACGTATTCCCCCTGCCCCTGTGGCGCCGCGCGCGACTCCTGCCGCCAGACTTAGAAAGAGACATGAAAAATACATTGATGGCCACGCACCTGCGACTGGTCGGCATGGCGGCGCTGTGGGGCGCCTCGTGGTCCTGGGGCAAGGTCGTGGCCCAATCGATGGCGCCGCTGGCAGCGGCCAGCCTGCGGTTCCTGCTGGCCAGCGTGGCGCTGGTGCTGTGGATGCACCGCGCCTCGGCGCTGCGCGGCCTGAAGTCGTTGACGCGCAATCAATGGCTCGGCCTGGCCGCCGCCGCGCTGGCCGGTGTGTTCGGCTACTCCAGTTTCTTCATGCTGAGCCTGCAACTGGTGCCGGCTGGCAAGGCCGCGATCGTGGTGACGCTGAACCCCGGCGCGACCCTGTTGCTGGCGGCGATCCTGTTTCGCGAGCACCTCAATGCCGCCATCCTGGCCGGCATGATCATGTCCGCCATCGGCGCGTATATCGCCATCGGCGGCGGTGGCCCGCAGGCCGCCACGGGCGCCGGCGTGGGCCTGGGTGAACTGCTGCTGCTCGGCTGCGTGGCGTGCTGGGTCGCCTACACCCTGGTCGGGCGGCTGGTGCTCAAAGGCGTGGACGCCCTGACCACCACCACCGTCACGACCGTGATCGGCGCGCTGATGCTGTTGCTGACCAGCCTGATGGTGGAAGGCGTGCCCGCCTGGGAGAAGCTGGGGCAGGCGCCGGCGAGCGCCTGGGGCAGCCTGCTGGCGTTGGCATTTGGCGCAACCGCGATCGCCTACGCCTGGTACTTCGAGGGCGTGAAGGCGCTGGGCGCCGGCGCGGCCTCGGGCTACATCACGCTCGTGCCTGTCTTCGGCGTGCTGTTCTCCAGCCTCTGGCTGGACGAGGCCACGCCCGCGAACCTGTTCATCGGCGCCGCCCTCGCGATCTCGGGCATGGCGCTGATGCACGGCGGCCGGCGCCGTGCCGAGGCGCGGCAGCGCCGCTAGCCCGCCGCTAGCCCGCCGCGCGACGGCCGCGCGCCGCGGCTGGCGCCGCGCGGGTGGATTGACAAACGGCACAATGTTTCGTTGAATAAAATATATTCCGTTCAATGAAACAACATGGCCACCTCCCCCGAAAGCACCCTGGTCACCCATCTGGCCAACCTGCAAAGGCGCCCGATCCCGCCCGTCACCCGCGCCCGCCTGGCGCAAGCCCTGCTCGACTGGTTCACCGCGGGCTGGTCGGCGGCGGCCACGCCGGCCGCGGACACCTACCGCCAGGTTGCCCGCGATTGCAACCCGGCCCCCGGAACGGCGCCGGTTTTCGGAGGGTTGCCGATGCACGCCAACGGCGCCGCGTTCGCCAATGCCGCCATCGCCCACGTCCGTGAGATCGACGATGCGCACCGGGCCGCGATGCTGCATCCCGGCGTGGTGTCGGTGACGCCGGCCCTGGCGCTGGCGGGCGCAGGCGGCATGACGCAACGGCAGGTGGCCGACGCCGTCATCGCCGGCTACGAGGTCTCGCTGCGGCTGGGCGAGGCGCTGGGGACGCGCCACGCGGCCGGCTTTCACGCCACGGCCACGGCCGGCGCGGTGGGCGCGGCGGCCGCGGCAGGCGTGGCCCTGCGGCTGGATGCCGCGCGGCTGCATCACGCGCTGGGCATCGGCGCCACCCAGGCCGCCGGCCTGTGGCAATTGGTGGACGACGGCGCGCACGAAGCCAAGTCGCTGCACCCCGCCTTCGCGGTACGCAACGGCATGGCCGCGGCCTACGCCGCGCGCGCCGGGCTGCCGGGCGCGCAGCGCTTCGCCAGCGGCGCGCGCGGACTGTATGCCTTGCTCGCGGGCGATGGTCCGCTGGATGCGCTCGACGGCGGCCTGGAGGCGAGCGAGCGGTTGAACACCGCCACCATCAAGGCCTGGCCGTGCTGCGCGCAACTGTTCACGCCGCTGGACGCCACCCGCGAATTGCTGGACCGGCATGCGCCGGCGCCCGACGCGATCGAATCGGTCGACGTCGAGATCTTCACCCACGCGCTCAGGATCGCCGGCGTCGATTGGCCGGCCAAGCCGGCGGAAACCTGCTTCTCGTTGCGCTACGTGGTGGCGCGCCTGCTGCTCACGGGCCGCCTGGGTATCGAGGACATGGAGACACCCGATCTGCGCGCGCCCGCCCTGCTGGCGCTGGCGCGCCGCATCACGGTGCGCACCAGCGACCAGTTCCAGCGCGACTTCCCGCGCCTGCGGCCATGCCGCGTGACACTGACGCTGAAAGACGGCCGCACGCTCAGCGCGTTGCGGCAACTGCGCCGGGGCGATCCCGAAGACCCGTATGACTGGCCGGCATTGCTGGCGCGCATGCGCGCCTTCGCGCCGGCCATGGATGACGAAACGGCCCGGGCCATCGCGGCCTGGTGCGAGGGCTTCACCGACGCGGATCGGGACTCACGGATCTGCCTGCCGCCGCCCGCCCTGTTCGGCGCCGCGCCGCGCGGCTGAAAGGCAGCCAGGCGCCTGCGCGGCGCGCCTCACTCCTGCGTCGGCGGCGTCCAGGATGCGGGCGGCGCGGTGCGGAATCCCTGCTGCGCCAGTTCGTGGCGCGCAATCTCCACCGCCTTGCGCTGGGCCGCCTCGTTATGCCGCGAGGCCAGTCCCAGCACCACCAGCGCGCCCACGAAGGCGTCGTCGGCATCGAAAACCGGCACGGCCACGGACGCCATTTCGGCGACACGCTCCGAACGGGTCATGGCATAGCCCTTTTCCTGGATGTCGCGCGCCAGCGGCGTCGTGCCGCCGGTGAAGGCGCGCAGCACGTGCGCCGACGAACCGCCGTCTTTCAGGCTGATGCGCGTGCCGACCTCGACGTGATGACGCACTTCCTTGGTGGTGTTTTCACGGTACAGGCAGATGCGGTCGTCGCCACTGCGCACGTACACGGCCACGGTCTCGCCGGTCTGCGCCACGATGTTGCGCAGCGCTGGCTGCAGGCGCGAGCCCAGGTCGAAGGTATCGCGATACAGCATGCCCATGTGCAGCAACGCCGGGCCCAGCGCGTAGGTGCTGCTGTCGTAGCGATGGATCATGCGCGCCTTGATGAACACGCCCAGCAGGCGCAGCAGCGTGGCCTTGTCCAGGCCTGTGCGGTCGGCCAGGTCGCGCAGCGACAGGCGCAGATGGTCTTCGCCAAAGCACTCCAGCACGGAGATACCGCGTTCGAGCACGCCGGCGGGCGGCTTAGGGGAATTCTCGCTTGACACGGTTTCGGATGCTTCCTATAGTTTTGTTCAATAAAACGTATTTTAATCAATGAAACGAAAGACGGCTACCGGACCAGGGAAATGCCGTCCTGGTTTCAACCCAGGAGACAAGCGTGGCGCGACCCGCGAGCCTTACGCCCGCCGCCGCGCACCGTAGCATTATGCCGAATCAGATCGATGCATTCGCCGCCGCGCTGGGCGCCATCGTCGGGCCGTCTCACGTCCTGACCGGCGTGGCCGACACGGCCCGCTACACGGCGGACTGGCGCCGCAATTTCCCCGGCGTGGCACGCGCGGTGGTGCGTCCGGCCAATACGGCGGACGTCTCGCGAGTGGTGGCGCTGTGCGCGGCGCAAGGGGTGGCGGTGGTGCCGCAAGGCGGCAACACCGGCCTGGTGGGCGGCTCGACGCCCGACGCTTCGGGCCGCGAGGTGGTGCTGAGCCTGGACCGCATGACCGCCGTGCGCCGGGTCGATGCGCTGGACAACAGCATCACCCTGGAAGCCGGCTGCACCGTGCTGTCCGCCCAGCAGGCGGCCGCCGACGCCGGCCGGCTGTTCGCCCTGTCACTGGCCTCGGAAGGCAGCGCCACCATTGGCGGCGTGGTCGCCACCAACGCCGGCGGCGAACAGGTGCTGCGCTATGGCAATACCCGCGAGCTGACGCTGGGGCTGGAAGTGGTGCTGGCCGACGGCAGCGTGCTGCCGCTCCTGGGCACGCTGCGCAAAGACAACACCGGCTATGACCTGAAGCAACTGTTCATCGGCGCAGAGGGCACCCTGGGCGTGGTCACCGCGGCGGCCTTCCGGCTCTACGCCCTGCCGCGCAAGGTGGTGACCGTATGGGCCGCGGTGCCGACGCCGCAGGCGGCGGTGGAGCTGCTGGCGCGCCTGACCAACGCCGTCGGCGAGCGCGTCACGGCCTTTGAACTGATCGGCCGACAGACGCTGGAACAGGTGCTGGCGCACCCGCTGGACGGCATGCGCGATCCGCTGACCAGGCCCTCGCCCTGGGCGGTGCTGTTCGACGTCTCGGAGACCTCGGCGCGGATGGATCCCGAACCGGCGGTGGAAGGCGTGCTCGAGGCCGCGATGGAACAAGGCGGCGTGACCGACGCGGTGATCGCCGCCTCCGGCCGCCAGGCGCACGAACTGTGGGCGCTGCGCGAGCACGTGCCTGAAGCGCAGCGGCTGGACGGCCCCTCCATCAAGCACGACATTTCCGTGGCGGTGTCGCGCATCCCGGATTTCATCGCGCTCGCCGACGCACGGCTGCGGGCCCTCGTGCCAGGCATCCGCATCGTCTGCTTCGGCCACGTCGGCGATGGCAACCTGCACTACAACCAGAGCAAGCCGCTGGCGATGGACGACGCCGCCTTCCGGGCGCGAGAAGACGCCGTGCACGACATCGTGCACGAGGTCGCCGCGCAACTGGGCGGCTCGATCTCGGCCGAGCACGGCATCGGCCGCCTCAAGCAGCACGCCTTCCTGCAATACAAGCCCGCCGTCTCGGTCGACGTGATGCAACGCCTCAAGCACGCGCTCGACCCGCGCGGCACCTTCAACCCCGGCCGGCTCCTGCCGCGCCCCGCCCATCACGCCTAAGCCTCCAGGATCCTTACCATGCCCGTTTCCGTCTTCGACATGCAGTCGCTCCAGCACCTGTGGAGCACCGATGAATTGCGCGCCATCTTCTCGGAAGAGAACCGCATCCAGCAATGGCTGGAGTTCGAGGCCGCGCTGGCCGAGGCGCAGGCCGAGCTGGGCATCATCCCGGCCGCGGCCGCCGCGCAGATCCGCGCCCAGGCCTCGGTCGCCAACATCGATATCGCCGCGATGTCGGCCGAGATCCGCCGCATCAAGCATTCGCTGGTGCCGGCGCTCAAGCAACTGCAGGCGCGCTGCGGCCCCGACCACGGCGAATGGCTGCATTACGGCGCCACCACCCAGGACGTGGTCGACACCGGCGTGGCGCTGCAACTCAAGCAGGCGCACGCGGTGTTCCTGCGCGACCTTGCCGCCGTCGGGCGAGAGCTGGCGCGCCTGGCGCTCAGCCATCGCGACACGCCCATGGCCGGCCGCACGCACGGCGTGCAGGCGTTGCCCATCACGTTCGGGCACAAGTGCGCGGTATGGCTGGACGAGCTGGCGCGCCATCACGCGCGCCTGAAGGAATGCGAGACACGGGTGCTGGTCGGCATGGTGGTCGGCGCGGTCGGCAGCCAGGCCTCGCTGGGCGAACAGGCCGCCGAGGTCGAGCGCCGCACGCTGGCCAGGCTGGGCCTGGAGATGGCGCCCATCAGTTGGGCGCCGGCGCGCGACCGCTACACCGAATACGCGCTGGTGCTGGCCATGATCGGCGCCACGCTGTCGAAGATCGGCAACGAACTATTCAACATGCAGCGCAATGAATTCGCCGAAGTCGAGGAAGCCTTCTCCGAGGGCAAGCTGGGATCGTCGACCATGCCGCACAAGCGCAACCCGACCTCGGCCGAGAACCTCGCCGGCCTGTGCCGGCCGCTGCGCGCCAACGCCGCGCTGATGCTCGAAGGCATGGTGCAGGAAGGCGAGCGCGACGGCATCGCCTGGAAGATCGAATGGAAGGCGCTGCCCGAATGCTGCCTGATCGCCGGCGCCATGCTGTTCCAGGCCAGGAACCTGCTGGCCGGGCTGCGCGTGGACGCCGACGCCATGGCGCTGAACCTGGACCGCATGCGCGGCTACCTGCTGTCCGAACACGTGATGCTGAACCTGTCCGAGCGCGTCGGCAAACAGACCGCGCACGAATGGATCTACGAGGCCTCGATGCACGGCATCACGCACAAGCTCGATTTCGCCCAGGCGCTGCGCCAGCACAAGGATCTGGCCAACCTGCTGGGCGAGGAAGAGATCCTGCGCCTGACCGATCCTGCGGGTTACCTGGGGCAGTGCGCCGCCTCGGTGGACAGGGTGGTGCAGCGACATCAAGCCGGCTGGCTGCGGGCCTGACGGTTCCCCCTGATAAAAAATACACAGGAGACAAACACCATGGGCATTTCCTTCGCGAGCGGCGCCATGCGCCGGCTGGGGCGGCGCGCCGCCATCGCCGCGACGCTGGGCCTGGCCGCGCTGGTCGGCGGCCAGGCGCAGGCGGCATTTCCCGAGCGTCCCATCACCCTGGTGGTGGGCTTTCCGCCGGGCGGCGGCGGCGACCTCTACGGCCGCCTGATCGCCACCGCCATGGGCAAGACGCTGGGGCAGACCGTGATCGTCGAGAACCGGCCGGGCGCGGGCGGCAACATCGCCGCCGGCCTGGTCGCCAAGGCCGCCCCGGACGGCTACACCATCCTGCTGGCGATGAGCGGCAACCTGGCCGTGTCGCCGGCGCTCAAGCCGCAGAGCCTGCCGTACAAGGTGCCGGACGACTTCGCGCCGATCGGCCTGATCCTGGAGGCGCCGCACGGCCTGTTCGTGGCCACGCCGTCGCGCTTCAAGACGGCGCGCGAAGTGATCGACGCCGCCAAGCAGCGGGAGCTGACCTTTGCCTCGACCGGCACCGGCGGCGCCGCCCACATCGGCATGGAGACCATCAAGGAACTGGGTCACCTGAAGCTGCTGCACGTGCCATACAAGGGCTCCGGCCCCGCCATCACCGACATGCTGGGCGGACAGATCGACATGTTCTTTGCCACCGCCTCGCCGCTGGTGCCGCAGGTGCAGCAGGGCCAGTTACGCGTGCTGGCGCTGACCGGCCGCCAGCGCAGCCCGATCCTGCCCGAGGTGCCGACCTTCAAGGAACTCGGCATCGACATGACCATGACGCAGTGGTATGGCCTGGCCGCGCCCGCCGGCACGCCGCCGGCGGTGGTCAAGACACTGTCAGAGCACCTGTCGCGCGCGCTGGCGGACCCCGCGGTGCAGAACACCATCCGCAAGGACGCCGCGATGGAGCGCGACCTGCCGATGGACCAGTTCAAGCAGTACATCGTCGAAGACATCGCCAACTACCGCAAAGCCGCCACGCCGGACCTGCTCAAGCAGATCGGGCAGTGACCCCGTTCCCCCCTTTCAGGATACCCACCCATGTTGAAGAACTGGACCGACACCCTCGCCAACAACCGCAAGGCCGGCGCCGCCTGCGTGTACTCGCTGCGTGCGATGGACGCGCTGGCCGCCGGCCAGGCCTGAGCGGGGAGCCACGCATGCACACCACGCTGATCTGCGCGCAGGACCTGGCCCGGGCCTTGCAAGGCGCGCACCGCGAACGCATCCTGGTGCTGGACTGCGGCTTCGAATTGACCGACCCGCAGGCCGGCCGCCGTCACTACGACGCCGGCCACCTGCCGGGCGCCTTCTACGTCCACCTCGAAGACACCCTGAGCGGCCCCAAGACCGGCCGCAACGGCCGCCACCCCCTGCCCGACCGCGCCGCGCTGGCGCGGGCCCTGGCGGCGCTGGGCGTGAACCCGGACACCCAGGTGGTCGCCTACGACAACGCCGGCGGCATGTACGCGGCGCGCCTGTGGTGGCTGCTGCGCTGGATCGGCCACGAAGCCGTGGCGGTGCTGGACGGCGGCGCCAACGCCTGGCAGGCGGCGGGCCTGCCGCTGACCACCGATGCGCCTGTCCCGCGCGCGGCAGGCGCGCTGGTCGCGCGCGACGGCCGCCATCCGACCCTGGACTACGCCGGCTTGCGCGCAGCGCTGGCCGGGCACGACCGCCTGGTGCTCGATGCCCGCGCGCCCGACCGCTACCGGGGCGAAAACGAAACCCTGGACGCGGTCGGCGGCCACATCCCCGGCGCGCGCAACCGCTTCTTCCGCGACAATCTGGGCGCCGACGGACGGTTCCTGCCGCCTGCCGCGCTGCGCGAAGCGTTCCTGGCGCGCCTGGAAGGCCGCGCGCCGGACGCGGTGGTGTGCCAATGCGGTTCGGGCGTCACCGCATGCCACAATCTATTGGCCATGGAAGTCGCCGGCCTGCCCGGCGCGGCCCTCTACCCCGGCTCGTGGAGCGAATGGAGCGCGCAGCCCGGCGCGCCCATCGCCACGGGCGCCAACCCCTGACACGCCCATGATCGACGCCTCTTCCCAACCCGCCCGCGCCGACGACGGCCGCAAGCCCCACAGTGCGCATTGGGGCGTGTTCTCCGCGGCCTGGCGGAACGGCGTGCTGGACGTGCGGCCGCATCCGGGCGATCCGGCTCCGAATCCGCTGATAGAGAACTTCACCAACGCGCTTGACCATCCCGCGCGCGTGACCACGCCGATGGTGCGGCGCGGCTGGCTCGAACGCGGACCGGGGCCGGACCCGCGCCGGGGACGCGACGACTACGTGGCGGTCAGTTGGCCCGACGTGCTGGATCTGCTGGCCGCCGAACTGCGCAGGGTGCGCGACCAGCACGGCCCGCAGGCGGTGTTCGGCGGTTCGTATGGCTGGTCCAGCGCCGGCCGCTTCCATCATGCGCAGAGCCAGGTGCACCGCTTCCTGAACACGGCGCTGGGCGGCTACGTGCGTTCGGTCAACAGCTACAGCGCCGGCGCCTCGGCGGTCATCCTGCCGCACATCCTGGGCAGCATGGACGACGTGGCGCGCCGCAACGTCACCTGGGAGCAGATCGTCGCGCACACCGACGTGGTGCTAGCCTTCGGCGGCATGGCGCTGAAGAACTCGCGCGTGGCCAGCGGCGGCATCAGCCGCCACATCGAGCGCGACTCGATGCGCCAGGCCGCGCAGCGCGGCTGCCGCTTCCTGAACATCAGTCCGCTCGCCTCCGACCTGCCGGCGGAGGCGGCGGCGCAATGGGTGCGCGCGGCGCCAGGCACCGACGTGGCCCTGATGCTGGCGCTGGTGCATGAGCTGGTGGCAAATGGCTGGCATGACCAGACGTTCCTGCGCGACTTCTGCGAGGGCTGGGATGGCTTCGAGGATTACCTGATGGGCCGCGCGGACGGCCAGGCCAAGGATCCGGCCTGGGCCGCGCCGATCTGCGGCGTGCCGGCCGCGGACATCGCGCGGATCGCGCGGTCGCTGCCGGGCAAGCGCGTGCTGGTGACCGTGTCGCATTCGCTGCAACGCGCCGAACATGGCGAACAGCCGGTCTGGATGGGCGCGGTGCTGGCCGCGGCGCTGGGACAGTTGGGGCTGCCGGGCGGGGGCTACGCCTACGCGCTGGGCACGCTGGCGCATTACGGCAAGCGCAGCAACGCGGTGCCGGTGGCTTCGCTGCCCCAGGGGGTGAACGGCGTCAAGGACTTCATCCCCGTGGCCCGCATCGCCGACATGCTGCTGCATCCCGGCGAGCCGTTCGACTACAACGGCAAGCGCATGCATTATCCGCGTATCCGGCTGGCCTATTGGGCGGGCGGCAACCCCTTCCACCACCACCAGGACCTGAAGCGCCTCGCGCGCGCCTTCGCCACGCTCGACACCTTCGTGGTGCACGAGATCGGCTGGACCGCCACCGCGCGCCACGCCGACATCGTGCTGCCCTGCACGATGACGCTGGAACGCGAGGACATCGGCGGCGCGCCCACCGACCCGCTGCTGGTGGCCATGCACCGCATTGCCGCGCCCAACGGCCAGGCGCGCGACGACTACGACATCTTCACCGACCTGGCCGAACGGCTGGGCGCGCGCGAGGCCTTCACCGAAGGCCGCGGCAGCGCCGAATGGCTGCGCCACCTGTATGAAAGAACCCGCGCGGCCCTCGAGGAAAAAGGCCTGGACGCGCCGGACTTCGATCAGTTCTGGAAGCGCGGCGAATTGACGCTGCCGCAACAGGACGACGACGGCGGCATCCTGCGCGCCTTCCGCGACGATCCCGCCGGCAAGCCGCTGCCCACGCCCAGCGGCAAAGTGCAGATCAGCTCGCCGACCATCGCCGGCTTCGGCTATGCCGACTGCCCCGGCCATCCGGCGTGGCTGGCGCCGCAAGACGCGCCGACCCCGGCGCATCCCCTGTTCCTGGTGGCCAACCAGCCCGCCACCCGCCTGCACAGCCAACTGGATTTCGGCGCTCACAGCGCCGCGCAGAAGCGCCAGGGCCGCGAGGTCTGCACCCTGCATCCCGCCGACGCCGCGGCCCGCGGCATCGCCGAGGGCGACATCGTGCGGTTGTTCAACGAACGCGGCGCCTGCCTGGCCAGCGCCACGTTGAGCGAGGCCATCATGCCCGGCGTGGCGCAGTTGCCCACCGGCGCCTGGTACGACCCGGTACGCGACGAAGACGGCGAGGTGACGCTGTGCGGCCACGGCAATCCCAACATCCTGACGCGCGACGTCGGCACCTCGTCGCTGGCGCAGGGCTGCAGCGGCCAGTTGACGGCGGTGCAGGTGGAACGCCATGACGGCGCGCTGCCGCCGATCCGGGCGTTCGACCGACCGCGCGCGGCGGCGGCGCTCAGCGCAAGGGCATCGCCACCGGACGCAGCGGCGCGGCGTCGCCGCCGCGGATCTTCAGCGGCCCGCCGATGAAGGCGAACTCATAGACCTTGTCGCGCGACAGTTCGTCCAGCGCGGCCAGCTCGATGATCGGCACGCCCTGCTGCGCCAGCAGATAGGTATGCAGCGGCACGTAGTCGTCGGCGACCTCGGACGGGAAGGTCTCGAAGCTGAGGTTGTCCGCCCCCAGGATCATGGCGCCGCCCTCTTCCACCAGATAGCGCGCCGCGTCCAGGCCCATGCCGGGCGGCTGGGCCATGTAGGCGGCCGGATCGTGGTACAGCTTCATGCGGCCGGTGCGGATCAGCACGATGTCGCCCTGGCGCAGTTCGGTCTTCTGGCGCGCCAGCGCGGCCTTCAGGTCCTGGCGCGTGATGCGGTACGAATCCGGCAGCATGTCCACGCCCTTGAGCGCGGCCACGTCGATCAGCACGCCGCGCGCCACCAGCGGCGGGAATTTCTCGATGCCGGTGCGTTTCCAGCCGCGGTCGCCCAGGTGTTCGTCGGCGCGAAAGCCGTTCCAGATCTTGCCGTGGATGCCGAAGTGGTTCAGCGCGTCGATATGCGTGCCGGTGTGGCTGTACATCGAGAACGCGGTGCCGGTGTAGCTGCGCGTGGCGTTCATGTCCTTGCCCACGCCCATCGGATCGTCGACCTCGGTGCCGCGCGGCGTGTGCGTCATCCAGAACTGGTAGCGCGGATCACCGGCGTCCTGCCAACTGGGCATGCCCACGTAGTATTCGGTGGCCAGGTCATAGACCTTGTCGCCGGCCACGCGCGACATGACGGCGGCGCGCGATTCGGGCGTGATCAGGTTGAGGCGGCCGATCTCGTCATCGGGCCCCCAGGGGCTGACGCCCACTTCCTGGCCGGAGGCCGGGGCGCGCGACGGCGCGCCATGCGCGAACACGTTGCTGGCAAGAACGACGCCCAGCGCGAGGCCGAGCAGTTTGCGGGAGTAAAGGGACGGCATAAGACACCTTGAGCAGGAAAGCCTCGTCCGGCGGACGGGCGGGATTGAGGAAAAGGCAAGGCGAGCGCTGACGACGCCGGATCGGCGTCAGCCGCGCGCGGGCATCAGCGCCGCCAGGCGCTGCCGCAGCTCGGCCAACGGCAAGGTCTGCAGGCGGGCCTGGTGCGGCCCCGCGACCAGCGTGGGGATGGAATCGATGCCCAGCCGCGCGGCGGCGGCGCGGTCGTCGCGCACGCGCCGCGAGGCGTCCTCGCCCTGCATGATGCGGGCGAATTCGGCGCGGTCGAAGCCTTGCGCCACGGCAATGTCCAGCAGGACCGCGGCGTCTCCGATGTTGCGATGCTCGCTCAGGTGGGCGCGCTGGATCGCGTCGAACAGGTCCCAATGCGCCGCGTCGCCCGCGAGCAGGTGGGCCGCCTGGCAGGCCAGGGCGCCGGCCAGGCCGCTGGGATAGTCGAAGGTCTCGGCGCGCATGCCCTCGACGTCGATGCGCGCCTCGTCATCGTGGCGGGCGCAGGCGTCCCAATGCCCCAGGATGACGCGCTTGGCGCGCTCCATCGAGCCGAACACCCGACGCATCTGCTCGGGCGATTCCTGCAGCACGAAACTGCGCTGGCGCACCGTGATGCCGAGTTCGGCGGCCACCTGACGCAGGCGCGGGGACATGACGTAGCACCAGCCGCAAACCACGTCGTGGAAGAAGTCCACGACCCGCGGCGCGGCGGGCGCGGGGTTGCCGGCGGGCGCGGCGGGGGTGGCGGGCGAGGTCGAAAACATGCGGGCATCCATCGGGTTTCAATGGATGCCAGCTTACGGACGGGGCGGCGCGCGAGTAAGGCGTTCGCCGGCAGGACTCTATTCGCTGGGCGTCAACAATCGCCGCCCATGGCGGCCGGCAGATGTTGCGCCAGGAAGTCCACGAAGGCCTTGACCTTGGGCTGGAGGTGACGGCTGGTGGGATACACCGCGTAGACCTGGCGCGGCGCGCTGGGCAGATCGGGCAGCACCCGCGCCAGCCGGCCTTCGGCGATGGCGGGCGCGGCCAGGAAGGACGGCAGCGCGCCGATTCCCAGGCCGGCTTCCAGCAGGTCGCGCAGCATCAGGCTGTTGTTGGCCTGGACCCGCGTCGGCGCGCCGAACGGGTCGGCGGGATGGCTGGCATCGTCGTCCGGCACCGGGCCGGGGCTGTCGGCCAGGCTATAGCTGAGGCAGTCATGCCCCCGCAAGTCGTCCACGCTGCCGGGATGGCCGCGCTGGGCAAGATACGACGGCGCCGCGCACAGCACCTGCGTCAGCGACGCCAGCCGGCGGGCGATCAGCGAGGAATCATCCAGTTGCGCCCGCAGGCGGATCGACACATCGAAGCCCAGCCCCACGGCGTCGACCAGCCGGTCCTCCATGGCCAGGTCCAGCCGCAGCTCCGGATACTGCCGCAGGAAGCGCGCCAGCAAGGGCGACAGCACGCTCAGCGCGAACGACACCGGCGCATTCACCCGCAGCCGCCCGGCCACGCGCCCGGCCTGCTGCTTGATGGATTTTTCCAGGGTATCCAGTTCGTCGAGCAGGCGGCAGCATTCGGCATAGTAGGCGGCGCCGGTGTCGGTCAGGCTCATCTTGCGCGTGGTGCGCTGGATCAGCACCGCGCCCAGGTGGGCTTCCAGCGCGCGCAACTGCTTGCTGAGGCCGGCGGACGACATGTCCAGGTCCTCGGCCGCCTTGGCGAGGCTGCCCAGTTCCACGATGCGCCGGAAGGCGCGCATGTAGTTGAAGGTGTCCATGGCGGAAACGGAGAGAAGGGAATCCCGGGATTCTGCAGCGATCGGCGGTATTCGCCAAACGGGGCGCCGGCGACGGATCATGGCGGCATAATCGAGGCAGTATCCACGACACGACAAGGAGACCCGACGCATGTCCATCATCCGCTCCTGGCGCGCCTTCCTGGCCGCCACCCTGCTGGCGGTCGCGGAGGGCAGCGCGGCCAGTTCGGGCGCGGCCGGCGAGACCGAGGCCGGCGCCGCCCTGTTGCAGGCCGCCGGCGACGGCGACGCCGCCCGCGTCCAGGCCCTGCTGGCCCGGGGCGCGCCGCTGGAAGCGCGCGACGCCGACGGCAACACGCCGCTGCTGCGCGCCACGCTGATCAACGCGGAGGCGGCCGCCTCGGCGCTCATCCAGGCCGGGGCCGACGTCAACGCCAAGAACGCCATGCAGGACAGCGCCTACCTGTACGCCGGCGCCCGCGGTCACAACGGCATCCTGGCGCAGACGCTGCGCCATGGCGCCGACCTGCGCAGCACCAACCGCTACGGCGGCACCGCGCTGATCCCGGCCTGCGAACGCGGCCTGGTCGAAACGGTGCGCATGCTGCTGGCGGCCGGCGTCGATCCGGACCATGTCAACCGGCTGGGCTGGACGGGGTTGCTGGAGGCCATCATCCTGAGCGATGGCGGGCCGGACCACCAGGCCGTGGTCGCGCTGCTGATCGCGGGCGGGGCCGATGTGAACCTGGGCGACGGCGATGGCCGCAGCCCCCTGTGGCACGCGCGCCAGCGCAGGCAGGCGGCGACGGCGCAGCTGCTGCTGGCCGCCGGGGCGCGCTGACGGCGCCGGCCGGCCCCTGTCTTCGATATGAGTTCGTGCGCAGGCGCGGGCCGAGCCCGGCGCGCGGTGAAACGGCGCTACGCGGCCAGGGCGGCCAATTCGCGGGTCTCGCCCGCCGCCAGGATCGGCGCG
>NZ_CADIJW010000008.1 GCF_902859745.1 Achromobacter dolens
TTCCCGCATGGTGTGGGCGACCTCGATGCCGGCCAGCACGCCGATGATGCCGTCGAAGCGGCCGCCGCTCATCACGGTGTCGCAGTGCGAGCCGGTGGCGATGGGCTTGCGGTGCGCATTGCGGCCGGCGCGCGTGCCGATGAGGTTGCCGCCGGCGTCCAGGCGGGTGGCCAGGCCGGCGGCCTCGAACTCGCCGCGCAGCCACTCGCGCGCTTGCAGGAACAGCGGCGAAAAGGCGCGCCGGGTCCAGGGTTGGTCGGGCAGGGTGTAGCGCGACAGGGTCTCGACGCGCGACCACAGGCGCTCAGCGTTCAACGGCGGAAAGGACATGGCCATGCCGTTCATGCCTTGCGCGGGCGCAGGAAGCGGCCGTCGCCCGGGTTGTTGACGATGCGGCGGCCGTCATAGACCTGCTGGCCGCGGCACCACGTGCCCGCCACGCGCACGGTGAACTCGCGGCCCTCGAACGAACTCCATTGCACCGCCGACAGGCTGGTGGACGGATCGTAGGTATGGCGTTCCGGCGTCAGGATGACGATGTCGGCGTCCTTGCCGACCTCCAGCGTGCCCTTGCGGTCTTCCAGCAGGAAGTGGCGCGCGGGGTTGTCGCACAACTGGCGCACCACCATCGATGGCGAGATGCCGTGTTCCTCGCAACCGGTCCAGAAGGCCGGCAGCAGCGTTTCCAGGCCCGGACCGCCGGACGAGTTCTTGAAGACGTTGGGGTTCTGCTTGCGCTCCAGGCCCCAACTGACGTGATCCGACGACACGAAGGTGCATTCGTCGTTGGCGATGTGGGTCCACAGCAGGTCGACCTCGGCCTTGGGGCGGATCGGCGGGTAATGCTTGGTCTTGGCGCCGAAGCGGCGCGTGTGTTCCTCGTGGTTCAGCATCAGGTACTGCACGCATGTCTCGATGCTGGCGCGGTGGCCGTTGCGGCGGTACATGTTGCAGATCTCGAAACCGCGCGAGGTCGAGACGTGCACCGCGTGGGCGCGGGCGCCGGTCTCGGCGCCGATCTCGTAGATCAGCGCGGTGGCCAGGTTCTCGATCAGCGGCGTATGGGCGCGCATGAAGGCATCCCAGCCGGTGTCGTCGGCCTCGATCAGGCGGGCGATGTTCTTGCGCGTCATCTCCTGCATCTGGTTGTGCACGCCGCACACCAGGCCGGACGGCGCGATCAGGCGGAAGGCCTCGTACAGGTCGTCTTCCTCGATACGCGGGAAGCGGCCCGGGGTGGCTTCGAAGGTCGAGAACTTGAAGGCACAGACGCCGCCTTCGATCAGGCCGGCGGCGGCCGCCAGGCCGTGTTCCTTGTTCAGGGTGCCGAACAGCCCCACGTCGACGTGGCAGTCGCGCTCGATCTCGGCGATCTTGGCGTCCAGGTGCGGGCGCGAGGCGACCGGCTCGGGATCGTCGTAGGGCATGTCGACCATGACCGTGACGCCGCCGGCGGCGGCCGCGCGCGAGGCCCAGCCCAGGCCTTCCTGGTTGGCCTGGCTGCCGGAGTGCACCTGGCCGTCGACCACGCCGGGAATGATCCACTGCCCGCTGGCGTCGACGCTGTCGCGCGCCGCGGGGGGCGCGCCGATGCCGCGCGCGGCGATCCTGCCGTCCCGCACGGCCAGCCAGCCGTTTTCCACGATACCGTGCGGATCGACGATATTGCCGCGCACCACCCAATCGAAATCGCTCATGACCCCTTCCATCCAATGAAGAACTGTAGGGCAGTGTAGTAAGCGCGATTCAAAACGTCTTATGCTTATATGTGCATGGGAATTAACATCAGGTTAAGCATATGAAATTGAATCTGCGCCAGATCGAGGTCTTCCGCGCCATCATGTTGAGCGGCTCGATCAGCGGCGCTTCCAAGCTGCTGTTCGTGTCCCAGCCGGCCGTCAGCCGGCTGATCGCCTACACCGAGCAGCGCCTGGGCCTGATGCTGTTCGAGCGCATCAAGGGGCGGCTCTACCCCACGCCGGAGGCGCGTCGGCTGTTCGTCGAAGTGACCGCGCTTTACCAGAACGTGCAGCGCGTCAACGAGGTGGCCGACAACCTGGCCGAGAACCGCGAGGGCCAATTGCGCCTGGCCTGTAGCCCGAGCCTGGGCCAGTCGCTGCTGCCGCGCGCCATCGCCCGTTTTCGCCAACTGCATCCGGAAATCCGCATCGTGCTGCAGACGCAGATTCCGGCGGCGATGGAACAGTCGCTGCTGACCCAGCAGGTCGAGCTGGGCGTGGCCTACATGCCCGTGAACCATCCCAGCCTGGCGACCCGGCCGCTGTACGAGAACCGCATCGTCGCGGTGCTGCCCGCCGGCCATCCGCTGGCCGGACGCCGCCAGGTCACCGCCGCCGAACTGGCGCGCGAGCCGCTGATCGGCTACAGCGCCGATATTCCCTTCGGCATGCTGGTGCACAAGCTGTTTGGCGCCGAGGACGCGCAGCCCGAGCCGCGCATCGAGGTGCAGCAGGCGCACGTCGCCTGCGCCCTGGTGCAGGCCGGCGCCGGCGTGGCGCTGGCGGACGAGATCACCGTGGCCGGGCCGATCTGGTCGGATGTGGTGACGGTGCCGATCGCCGACACGGTCAACGCGCCGGTCAACGTGTTCCACCTGCAATTGCAGCCGCTGTCGCGGTTGGCGCAGGCCTTCATCGACGTGCTGGTGACACTGGATCTGCCTGCCGGCGCCTGATCTTCCCCCTGCCGCCGCCTGGGGATATCCCTAGGTCCGTTCCGTCCCGGGATTGCCCCTTGCCCGGGGCGCGCCCCACCGTTAACCCGATGTTATGAACAAGGCATAAAAGGTAATACGACATTAAAGGGATTGGTTCCTATGATGCGCTCGTCTGTCCAGCGCGCGCGCCGCTGGCGCTGCTAACGCAATCGGGAAAGGAAGGGTGCAGCAATGGGAAGAATCTTGACGATGCGGGACGTCGAGGCCGCGGTCAGGGGCGGCTCGGTATTCGCCTGTGGCGGGGGCGGCTGGGCCGAGCATGGCCGCGAACTGGGATCGCTGGCCGTGACCATCGGCCGGCCCGAGCTGGTGTCGATGGACGAAGTGCCCGATGACGCCTGGATCGCCACCGCCGCCGCCATTGGCGCGCCGGGCGGCCTGACCGACTGGCAGATGCTGGGCATCGACTACGTCAAGGCGGCCGAGCGCCTGCAGGATGCGCTGGGCGAGCGCCTGTATGGCCTCATCATCGGCCAGAACGGCATGTCCAGCACGCTCAACGGCTGGTTGCCGTCGGCGGTGCTGGGCACCAAGGTGGTGGACGCGGTGGGCGATATCCGCGCCCATCCCACCGGCGACATGGGCTCGCTGGGCCTGGCCGGCAGCCCCGAGCCGATGATCCAGTGCGCCGTGGGCGGCAACCGCGCCAACAATGCCTATATGGAGCTGACCGTGCATGGCGCCACCGGCAAGGTGTCGCCGGTGTTGCGCCGCGCCGCCGACATGGCCGGCGGCTTCATCGCCAGTTGCCGCAACCCGATCCGCGCGTCCTACGTGCGGCGCCACGCCGCGCTGGGCGGCATCAGCCGCGCGCTGGCGCTGGGCGAGGCGATCCTGGCGGCGCAGCCCAAGGGCGGCAGCGCCATCATCGAGGCCATCTGCAAGGCCACGCAGGGCGAGATCATCGGTTCGGGCAAGGTGGCGCGCAACACGCTCAAGTACACCGAGGAAGCCTTCGACATCGGCACCATCGAAATCGGCGATGGCGCGGGCAAGCGCGTCATCCACGTCATGAACGAACACATGGCCGTGACCGACGCGCAGGGCGTGCGCATCGCCTGCTATCCGGACGTGATCACCACGCTGGACGCCGACGGCAGTCCGGTCAGCGCCGGCAAGCTGCGCGAGGGCCTGCAGGTGTCCATCCTGCACGTGTCCAAGCAGCACATCCCGCTGTCATCGAGTGTCACCGACGCGTCGGTCTACCCCATCGTCGAGAAGGCGCTGGGCATGGACTTCACCGGCTACGCGCTGGGCGGAGTCGGCAAGAAGGACATCGACCGCATCGACACGATGGCGACGCGGGTTTGAAAGGCAACACATAACAGCCCCGGACACGGGGCGAATCAACGGGAACGTCAATGAAAAACATCGCAATCAACCCGGGCGCGGGGATGGCGGGGGGCAATGCCGCCCACGCGGGCGCCGACGAGCACAAGGGCGCCAAGAAGGCGGTCATCGCCGCCTCCATCGGCAACGCGCTGGAGTGGTACGACTTTTCGGTCTACGCGCTATTCGCGGTGTATATCGGGCAGAACTTCTTCCACAATGCCGATCCGACGGTGCAACTGATGGCCTCGTTCCTGGCCTTCGGGCTGGGCTTCGTGGTGCGGCCGCTGGGCGCGCTGGTGCTGGGGGCCTATGGCGACCGCGCCGGCCGCAAGGCGGCGCTGACCATGACCATCATGCTGATGGCGCTGGGCACGCTGCTGATCGCCATCGCGCCGCCGTACGCCGCCATCGGCGTGGGCGCGCCGTTGCTGATCGTCTGCGGCCGCATGCTGCAGGGCTTCTCGGCCGGCGGCGAAGTGGGCGGCGCCACCGCCTTCCTGGTCGAGCACGCGCCCGCCGGCAAGCGTGGCCAGTATGCCTCGTGGCTGCAGGCCAGCATGGGCATCTCCAACCTGCTGGGCGCGCTGGTCGCCACGCTGGTCACGACGCTGCTGACGGAAGACCAGGTGGGCGAATGGGGCTGGCGCATTCCGTTCATCGTCGGCCTGTCGATCGCGCCGGTGGGCCTGTGGATGCGCCGCACGCTGGACGAGACGCCGCATTTCCGCGAGGAACAGCAGCGCCAGGCCGCCAGCGGCAAGCCCGTCAAGGCGCCGCTGTTGAGTGTGCTGCGCGATTATCCGCGCGAGCTGTTCACCGGCCTGTGCATGTCGGTGCTGTGGGCCATCGGTCCCTACGCGCTGATCATCTTCATGCCGATCTACGTGCAAAAGAGCATGGGTTTCACCAGCTCTCAGGCCTTCCTGGGCGCGCTGATCGGCAACCTTTTCCTGATCGGCGGCTGCTTCTTCTCGGGCACGCTGTCCGACCGCTACGGCCGCCGCGCCGTGCTGCGCGCCTCGGCGCTGTTGCTGCTGATCGCGGTGTATCCGCTGATGATGTGGCTGCAGGCCAACCACACGCAGCTCGCGCTGATCGTGGTGCAGTCGTCGTTCTGCCTGCTGGTGGCGCTGTACGTCGGCACCGCGCCGTCGGCGCTGTCGGAGGTGTTCCCGACGGCGGTGCGCTCGTCCGGCATGTCCCTGGCCTACAACACCGCGGTGACGGTGCTGGGCGGCTTCGCGCCGGCCATCCTGACCTGGATCACCTACACCACCGGCGTGGCCTTCGCGCCGGCGCTGTATGTGATGGGCGCCTGCGTGGTGGCGCTGGTGGCCTTGACCGTGCTGCCGCAGAAGAACCACGCCTGAGGCCGACGCGCCGGGCGCGGCCGTGGATGCCGTGGCCGCGCGCTGCCCGGGGCGTGGGGGAGCAGGCTGCCGCCTTCGCCGCGTGGGCCGCTGACAGTGCGCTTTCCGCTGGAACACTGTGTTGCGCCGTGGGGTGCCCGCGACGCGGCCGGCGGGCGTTTGCTTGCGGGCGATTTGCGCTACATTTGCCCGACGCGCGCGGGGCGCCAGCCAGGCGTCCCGCCTGTCACGATCGTCATCCCTTACCGCCACCGGATCTCCAGGAGCTCCCCCGCATGTCCTCCCTCGACGCGTTCGCCATCACCCGGAAATGGCCGGCCCAGCATCCCGACCGCATCCAGTTGTATTCGCTGCCCACGCCCAACGGCGTCAAGGTGTCGATCCTGCTGGAAGAGCTGGGCCTGCCCTATGAGCCGCATCGGGTCAGTTTCGACTCGCAGGACCAGTTCTCGCCGGAATTCCTGTCGCTCAGCCCGAACAACAAGATCCCGGCCATCCTCGACCCCAACGGCCCGGACGGCAAGCCGCTGGCGCTGTTCGAGTCCGGCGCCATCCTGGTGTACCTGGCCAGCAAGACCGGCCAGTTCATCCCGGCCGACACCGCCGGCCGCTACGAGACCCTGCAATGGGTGATGTTCCAGATGGGCGGCATCGGCCCGATGTTCGGCCAGTTGGGCTTCTTCCACAAGTTCGCCGGCAAGGACTACGAGGACAAGCGTCCGCGCGACCGCTACGTGGCCGAATCCAAGCGCCTGCTGGGCGTGCTGGACAAGCGCCTGGAAGGGCGCGACTGGGTCATGGGCGAGCAATACACCATTGCCGATATCGCCATCCTGCCTTGGGTGCGCAACCTGGTCGGTTTCTATGGCGCCGGCGATCTGGTCGAGTTCTCGCAGTTCAAGAACGTCGCCCGCGTGCTGGAGGCGTTCGTGGCGCGTCCGGCGGTGGCCAAGGGCCTGACGATCCCGGCCTGACGGCGGTCATTGGCGCGGGTCGGCGCGGCCGCCAGGTCCGCCGCTCCCGCCCCAAATCAGACCGTTTTCCGATTCTTGCCCTGTTAATGAGTCGGAGGACGCGCCGTGGTTTGCGCCCCGTCAAACAACCCCGATCCTTTCATGCTTTTCGGTAATATGGTTATTACTGAAAGGCGTAAGCTGCCTCCATAAGCTGGACGACGCAGTACGAACCCCCGACGTGCGCGCTGCCCGGCACGCAACGGAGGGTCAGAATGAAGCATTTCGGGATCAAGGCGGTGGCGCTGGTGGCGCTGCTGGGAATAGGCGGCGGCATCGGCGGCGCGCACCTGTTGACCGCCATCCGCAAGACGGACGCCACCGCCGCCGTCGATCCGCAGGATCGCCGGCTGGCCGAAGCCGGCGCCTACCTCGCGCGCACGGCCGACTGTGTCGCCTGTCACAGCGTGCCGGGCGACAAGCCCTTCGCGGGTGGCCTGGCGATGCAGACGCCGGTCGGCACTATCTACTCTTCCAATATCACGCCCGACAAGGCCAGCGGCATCGGCGCCTACAGCTACGCCGATTTCAAGAACGCGGTGCAGTACGGCATCCGCAAGGACGGCGCGGCGCTCTATCCGGCCATGCCGTATCCGTCGTACGCCATCATGCCCGACCGCGACATCCAGGCGCTCTATGCCTACTTCATGTCGCAGGTCGAACCCGTGGACAAACCCAGCGCCGACTCCACCATCCCGTGGCCCCTGAACATGCGCTGGCCCATGGCCTGGTGGCAACTGCTGTTCGCCGGCAAGCGCGACTTCGCCGCGCCAGCGGGCGCCGACGAGCAGGTCAGGCGCGGCGCCTACCTGGTGGAAGGCCCGGGCCACTGCGGCGCCTGCCACACGCCGCGCGGCCTGGCCTACCAGGAAAAGGCGCTGTCCATGGCCGACGGCGACGCCTTCCTGTCGGGCGCCGTGATCGACGGCTGGCGCGCCAAGAGCCTGCGCGGCGAGGCCCGCGGCCTGGCCTCCTGGAGCGCGGCCGACATCGCCCTGTTCCTGAAGACCGGCCGCACCGACCGGGTGGCGGTGTTCGGCGCCATGGCCGACGTGGTCGAGCACAGCACGCGCTATTTCACCGACGACGACCTGGCCAGCATCGCCGCTTACCTGAAGCAGTTGCCGCCGGTGCCCGGCAAGGCGCCGGTGTTCCCGGCCAAGGCGGACGACACCACGGCGTCGCTGCTGGCCGGCCGTTACGACTCGCGCGGCGCGGTGATCTACATGGAGCATTGCGTCATCTGCCACCGCGCCGATGGCCAGGGCATGCCGCGCATCTTCCCGGCCCTGGCGGGCAACTCGGCCATCTTCGCGCAGAACCCCCAGTCCATCATCCAGATCACGCTGGAAGGCGGCAGGATGCCCGCCAATGGCCATGACGCCATGGCCTTTGCGATGCCGCGCTTCAACCACCTGAGCGACCAGGACATCACCGACGTCATCAACTTCATCCGCACGGCCTGGACCAACCAGGCGCCGCCGATCGCCAGCGACGAGGTCGCGCACATCCGTGGTTTCCTGGCCAGCAAGAAGCCGAACATCGTGTCGGGAGGCAAGCATGAGTAAGCTCTACAAGATCGCCGCCGCGGTGGCGCTGGTGGCCGGGGGCGGCCTGGCGGCGCTGGCGGCGCCGCCGGCGCCGGCCGGCGAAACCAGGACCTTCGCCGTGCTCGACAAAGACGGCAAGCGGCTGCCCGACTACACCATTCCGTCCGACACCCTGATCGACAAGGCGCCCAACGCCGAGCAGATCCGCTACGGCCAGCGCCTGCTCAACGAGACCCGCCGGCTGCTGCCGGACAATACCGGCGCCAGCCTCAATTGCAGTAGCTGCCATGTACAGCAGGGCAAGAAGCCGCTGGGCGCGCCCTACATCAATTCGGTCAATTCGTTCCCGCAGTTCAATCCGCGCGCGGGCCGCGAAGTGACGCTGGCGGACCGCATCAACGGCTGTTTCCAACGCTCGATGAACGGCAAGCCGCTGGACAAGGAGTCGCCGGAAATGCTGGCGATGCTGGCCTACATGAAGTGGCTGGCGCAGGACGTGCCGCACGGCGCCCAGGTGCAGATCAAGAATGCCTGGCCCATCGACACCAAGCTGGTGCCCGATGCGGCGCGCGGCAAGACCCTGTACGCGGCGCAATGCGCCGCCTGCCACGGCGCCAATGGCGAAGGCAAGCGCGACGGCGCCGGCAATATCGTGTTCCCGCCGTTGTGGGGCGAGGAATCGTTCAACATCGGCGCCGGACTGGCCCGCACCTACAAGGCGGCGGCCTTCATCCGCAACAGCATGCCGATGGGCGTGAATACCCATGGCAACTGGGGCGAGGGCAAGGTGCTGTCCGACCAGGACGCGGTCGACGTGGCCGAGTACTTCACCCACATGCCGCGGCCGGACTTTCCGCCCAAGGACAAGGACTGGCCGGACGGCAAGAAGCCCAAGGACGCGCGCTATTGAGCAACCGAGCCGGACGCGCGGGCCTGTCCCGTCCGGGGCGGCCCGGATCCGGGCAGGGGGATGGCGCGCTCCACGCCCTACAATCGGCGAGTCTTCCCTCGTGATCGTCCCGGGCCCGCCATGGAACTGCGCCAGCTTCGTTATTTCGTTCGCGTCGTCGAAGCCGGCAGCATCGGCCGCGCGGCCATGTCGCTGGGCATGGTGACGTCGGCGCTCAGCCAGCAGATCAGCCGGCTCGAAGGCGAGCTGGCCACCCGACTGCTGCAACGCAGCGCCAGCGGCGTGGTGCCCACCGATGCCGGGCTGGCGTTTTTCCGCCAGGCACAGCTCGCGCTGCGCCATGCCGACGACGCCGTCCATGCCGCGCAGCAGGCGCGCCTGGCCGGCCACGTCAGCGTCGGCCTGTCGTCCACGACCGCCTCCATCCTGGGGGCGCCGTTCGTGCAGGCCATGAACGCGCGCTATCCGGACATCCGCCTGCACCTGGTCGAGGCGTTGTCGGGCCACCTGGCCGACATGCTCAACGGCCGCCAGCTCGACCTGGCCATCGTGTTCCATGCCGAAGCGGCGCGCCGCTGGAGCGTGACGCCGTTGCTGGACGAGCCCCTGTACCTGTGCGCCGGGCGCGGCATGACGGGCCTGCCCGCCGGCCCCGCCACCCGCCTGGAGGAGATCGCGGGCCTGCCGCTGGTGCTGCCCAGCGGCCGCCACGGGCTGCGCGCCCTGGTCAGCCGGGGATTCCAGCAGCGCGGGTTGACGCCCCGCGTGGTGGCCGAAGTCGATGGCCTGGCCTTGTTGATGGAGGTGGTGCAACTGGGCTACGCCGCCACCATCCAGCCCAGTTCCGCCACCGCCCGCATCGCGCCGGGGCAGTTGGCCATGGCGCGGATCGACGACGCCGACCTGTTCCGGCCCAACCTGCTGGCCAGCCTGTCGGACGACGAATTGTCGCCGGCGGCGCTGGCCGCGCGGCTGGTGCTGGCCGACGTCTCGCGCACCCTGGCGCGCGACGGCAAATGGGCGGTGACCGCGCTGCATGCGTCTTGAGCGGGCGGCGCTTGCTGCCCATGAGCGGTACTCACACAGTGGCGGAATACCGCCCTTCACGAATCATGAAGACCCGTTGACGGCGCGCTGATATCGCGGCGCGCGTCGTCGGCCTACAGTCCGTTCCTTGATCCGGGAACGATGACATGGTCGATGTATTGGTGATAGGCGGAGGCAACGCGGCGCTGTGCGCGGCCCTGATGGCGCGCGAGGCGGGCGCCAGCGTGTTGCTGCTGGAGGCCGCGCCGCGCGAATGGCGCGGCGGCAATTCGCAGCACACGCGCAACCTGCGCTGCATGCACGACGCGCCGCAGGACGTGCTGGTGGACGCCTATCCGGAAGAGGAATACTGGCAGGACCTGCTCAAGGTCACCGGCGGCCAGACCGACGAGAAACTGGCGCGGCTGGTGATCCGCGAATCCGCCACCTGTCGCGACTGGATGCGGCGCCATGGCGTCAATTTCCAGCCGCCGCTGTCGGGCGCGCTGCACGTGGCCCGCACCAACGCCTTCTTCATGGGCGGCGGCAAGGCGCTGGTCAATGCCTATTACCGCAGCGCCGAGGCCCTGGGCGTGCGCATCCGCTACGACGCGCCGGTGGACGCGCTGGAACTGCGGGACGGCCGCTTCAAGGCCGCCCGCATCGGCGCCGAGCGCATCGAGGCGCGCGCCTGCGTGCTGGCGGCGGGCGGCTTCGAGTCCAACCGTGACTGGCTGCGCGAGGCCTGGGGCCGCAACGAGCGCGGCGAATGGCCGGCCGACAATTTCCTCATCCGCGGCACCCGCTACAACCAGGGCGTGCTGCTCAAGTTCATGCTGGACGCCGGCGCCGACCGCATCGGCGATCCGTCGCAGTCGCATTGCGTGGCCATCGACGCGCGCGCGCCGCTGTACGACGGCGGCATCTGCACCCGCATCGACTGCGTCTCGCTGGGCGTGGTGGTCAACCGCGACGCGCAACGCTTCTACGACGAGGGCGAGGATTTCTGGCCCAAGCGCTACGCCATCTGGGGCCGCCTGACGGCCATGCAGCCGGGGCAGATCGCCTACTCCATCATCGACGCCAAGGCCGTGGGCCGTTTCATGCCGCCGGTGTTTCCCGGCGTCACCGCCGATTCCGTGGCGGAACTGGGGCGGCGACTGGGACTGGACCCGGTGGCGTTCGAGCACACCATCCGCGCATACAACCAGGCCTGTAGGACCGGCACCTTCGACCATACGACACTGGACGACTGCCGCACCGAGGGCCTGGCGCCCGCCAAGACCCACTGGGCCCGGCCCATCGACACCGCGCCGTTCTACGGCTACGCGCTGCGGCCCGGCATCACCTTCACCTATCTGGGCCTGAAGGTGGACGAGACCGCCGCGGTCCGCTTCAACGGCGTTCCCAGCGACAACCTGTTCGTGGCCGGCGAGATGATGGCGGGCAACGTGCTGGGCAAGGGCTACACGGCGGGCGTCGGCATGTCCATCGGCACCGCGTTCGGCCGGATTGCCGGCACGCGCGCCGCGGCCGCCGCGCGCCAATCGCATCACGCAGGAGCACAGCATGCGGCAGCTTGAAACCCTGGCCCGCGAGGCCCAATCGTTCCCGCAGGCCGCGCCGGCGATGGTCGAACAGCCGGTGCGCTGGCATGGCCGTGGCGCCGCGCTCAGCACCGACGAAGCCGAAGTGGCGCGCGTCATGCAGATCTGCAATGCCTGCCGCTATTGCGAAGGCTTTTGCGCCGTCTTCCCGGCCATGACCCGGCGCCTGGAATTCGGCAAGGCCGACCTGAACTACCTGGCCAACCTGTGCCACAACTGCGGCGCCTGTCTGCACGCCTGTCAGTACGCGCCGCCGCACGAGTTCGCGGTGAACGTGCCGCAGGCCATGGCCAAGGTGCGGCTGCAGACCTACACCGAGTACGCGTTTCCGGCCGTGCTGGGCAAACTGTACCGGCGCAACGGGCTGGCGCTATCGCTGGCCACGGCGGCGGGACTGGCATTGTTTCTGGCATTGACGGTGATGCTGACGGGCGGGCTGTTCCACGCGCCCATGGCGGGCAATTTCTATGCGGTGTTCCCGCACAACACGCTGGCGCTGATGTTCGGCGCGGTGTTCGGCTTTGCCATGCTGGCGTTGGGCATCGGCGCGGCGCGCTTCTGGCGCGACGTCAGCCCAGGCGCGGCCAGCGGCGCGGCGGTGGCCGAGGCCGCGCACGATGCGCTGCGCCTGCGCTACCTGGACGGCGGCCATGGCAAGGGCTGCAACAACGCCGACGATGCCTTCACCCTGTGGCGCCGGCGCTTCCACCATTTCACGTTCTACGGCTTCATGCTGTGCTTTGCCGCGACCTGCGTGGCCACGCTGTATCACTACCTGCTGGGACAGCAGGCGCCGTATCCGTTCTGGAGCGCGCCGGTGCTGCTGGGCACGGCGGGCGGCATCGGCCTGTTGATCGGGCCGGCGGGCCTGCTGTGGCTGAACCTGAAGCGCCATCCGCTGCAGGGCGACGCGGCGCAGAAGCCGATGGACCGGGGTTTCATCGCCTTGCTGCTGCTGACCAGCGCCACCGGCCTGGCGCTGCTGGCCGGCCGCGATACCGGCGCCATGGCCCTGCTGCTGGCAGTGCACCTGGGCGTGGTGATGGCGCTGTTCCTGACCTTGCCCTACGGCAAATTCGCCCATGGCGTCTATCGCTCGGCCGCGCTGTTGAAGTGGTCGATCGAGAAGCGGCAGCCCGACAAGTTGCGGTTGGGCGCCGATTGAGCCGCGGAGCGGCCGCCCGCCGGCCGCTCCGCGCATGACGGCGTCCTCGAAGACGCCGCGATCCCAATATTCCCCAGGAGACTTGCATGATCCCTCATCGCCTTGCCCGCGCGGCATTCGCCGCCGCCTGTCTGCTGCCGGCGCTGCCGGCCGCGCACGCGCAGACCTTTCCCGCCAAGCCCATCACGCTGGTCGTGCCGCATTCGGCCGGCGGCACCTCCGACATCCTGGCGCGCACGGTGGCGGCCGAGGCGGCGAAGACGCTGGGGCAGACCATCGTGATCGACAACAAGGGCGGCGCCAACGGCACCATCGCCGCCAAGCAGGTGGCATCGGCCGCGCCCGACGGCTATACGCTGCTGCTGGCGACCGCCAGCACGCATGGCATCAACCCGTCGCTGTATTCGCGCATCTCGTATGACGCGGTCAAGGACTTCGCGCCGATCACGCTGCTGGCCACCGTGCCCAACGTGCTGGTGGTCGGTCCCAACGTGAAGGCCGCGACCGTGTCCGACCTGATCGCCTACGTCAAGGCGCAGGGCGATCGCAGCAACATGGGTTCTGCCGGGGCGGGGACGCCGGGCCACCTGGCCGGCGAGATGTTCAAACGGGCCGCCGGCCTGCAGTTCACGCATGTGCCGTACAAGGGCGGCAGTCCGGCCATCACTGACCTGATCGGCGGTCAGATCGACTTCATGTTCACCACCATTCCTGGCGTGCTGCCGCACGTCAAGGCGGGCACGCTGCGCGCGCTGGCGGTGACCTCGCCGCAGCGCTCGCCGGCATTGCCCGAGATTCCGACCATGGCGGAGTCGGGCCTGGCGGGGTTCCAGGCGCTGTCGTGGCACGGCGTGGTGGCGCCGGCGGGCACGCCGGACGCGGTCGTGGCGCGCTTGAACGAAGCCTTGGGCGGGGCCTTGGCCGCGCCGACGGTCCGGCAGCGCCTGATGGAAGAGGGGGCGCAGGCATCGACCCTGCATACGGCCGCATTCGGCGCATTCATCGACCGGGAGATCGCGGCCTGGGCGCAGGCCGTGAAGGATTCCGGCGCCACCGCGAACTGAGCGCGTTGCGCGGCGGCGTCCCGCCTCAGCGGTGAGGCTTCAACCCGCCTGGTAGGCGTCGCACAGGGCCAGGTATTCGTCGCCGCTGATCGCCAGCGCCATGGCCGGGATCAGCACGCGCTTGCGATCCGGCAGCGAGGTCTTAAGCTGGATCTGGCGGCCGATCGGAATGCCGACGTAGGTCTGGTTGACGTAGGTGTTCTCGTTGATGGCGCGCCACGGGATGAGCGTGCCGTCCGTCACGCGCAGGCCTTCGCGGGTGAAGGTGATGACGGGCTTGGGGGCGCCGAACGCGCGCATCAGGCAGCGGATCACCAGCCACACGCCGATGGCCGCGATGGCGGCGAAGAACGCCATGCCGCCCAGATTGCCGCGGGCGCGCGCGGCCAGCGCGCCGAATGCCACCGCGGCCACTGTCCAGATGACGGCGCCGGCGATGAGGCGGTTGCGCGAGTGGTAGACCGGGCGATCGGCCAGGGTCTGGGCTTGGTGCGAGGCGGAGCTGTAGATTTCCATGTCTGGGTTGAAGGGCTAAGGGTGAATGGCCGCCATGCGGGCGGGCGTTGAATCAGGCGGGCAGGTAATGCCGCAGGCAGGCCAGCAGCACCGGCTCGTTGTCGATGCCGGAGCGGTCGACCTTGTGGGTCTTGCCGCGCGCGACGATGATCAGCGTCTCGTCGGTCTCCATGCCTTCGCTGTCGGATTGCGTGCGGATGGTGTCGATGCTGGCCCACGGGATCGGCCGGCCCTTGTGGACCAGGCCGGCCGCGTTCATGCCCAGCGCGCCGAAGGAGACGGTGGCGCCGGCATCGATGCGGCGCCGGACGTCGGCTTCGAGATGGCCGCCCACGCGCGCGTCCAGCAGGTCGAGCAATGCGTCGGCATGGTCCCAGATCGCCAGCCGCAGCCGCACGCGCCGGCCATTGCCCAGCGTCAGCAGCAGGTGATCGCGGTTGTGCCGATGGCGCATCGAAGCGACGTCGCCGTAGGGCACCGTGAGCGCGCCCAGATGCAGCGCCCGCTCATCCAGCGTCAGCGTGGCGGGCGCGCGCCACCAGGCGACCAGGTCCGAGCCGCGCCACAACAGGTAGCCCACGGTCGGCAGGGTCAGGAAGAAGATCAGCCACATGGCGCGATAACGCAGCATCTCGACCAGCAGCCGGCGCGGCAGCAGCCAGATGTCGACGGTGGCCAGCAGTTGCGCGGCGAACAGGTAGAGCAGCGCAGCCGCGCCGAGGTAGCAGCCAAGCGCGTAGCGCGGCAGGATGCGAGGAAAGGAAGCCGTCATGCGAGCAGCGGGCCGCGACGCGGCACCGTCCTGAACTTTGAAGGCTTGGCACTCTAAGGCGATGTCCGGCGGGCCGGGGTTTCCATCTGTATCAATATCGCGTATTTCATGTCGCCACCGGCTTGCCCGGCCCAGGCGCGGAGCGGTTCAAAAGAACTCGCCCCGCCGCACCGCCAGCGCCGCCGCCGCCGCGCGCGTTTCCACGCCAAGCTTGACGTAGAGGTGCTCCAGGTGTTTGTTCACCGTCCGTGGCGCCATGCCCAGGATCTCGGCGATATCCCGATTGGTCTTGCCCTTGGCCAACCAGCGCAGCACATCGGCCTCGCGCGGCGTCAGGCCGTAGGCCGCGGCCAACGGCGCCGTCTCCTGCAATAGCAGCAAGGTCTCGCCGCTACGGCGCGATGCCGACAGACTCAGGGTCAGGCGTCCCCCCGCGCGGGTGATCACCAGGGGTTCAGCCGCCGGCCCGGCCGCCAGATTGCCCGCCACCCAATCCGCCAAGGGCGCCGGCAGCTCCGTCGCATCCTCGGCGCAACCGTAATACGCCGCCAGCCAGAGCCGCGCCTTGCCGGTCTTCCAGATCGGCAGCCCGCGAGCGTCCAGCGCCACCACCGCTCGCGCCGCCGCATCGATCGCGTCAAAGGCCGCCGACAGGCTGCGCGCATTGCGCAAATGCGTCTGCAGCCTGGCTACCACCACATCCGGATCCAGCGGCTTGGTCACGTAATCCACGCCGCCCACCCGAAACCCCTTCAACACGTGCTCGGGCTCGGTCAGGCCCGTCATGAACACCACCGGCACCTCCCCGGCCGCCGGATGCGCTTTCAGGCGCGCGCAGGTCTCGAACCCGTCCATTCCCGGCATCACCGCGTCGAGCAGCACGATGTCCGGCACCACGAAATCCACCCGTTCTATGGCCGACTGGCCGTCGGTTGCCACCAGCACCTGATACCCCGCTTCATCCAATGCGGTGGAGAGCATTTTCAGATTGTCCGGGGCGTCATCGACCAGCATGACGAGGTTCTTATCGGGCGTGGGCATGGTGACGCTGTACATGGTGTTTAAGCACTTGATTGAATTCGCTCAGTTGAAATTCGCCGGCCAGCATCCGCAGATGCGCCGTCAAATCCCGCGCTTCGGCCCGGCGGCCCTGTATTTCTTCCAGCTTCGCCTGTATGCCCTTGATGTAGCCCATGGCCCCCAGCTCCAGCAGCGCTTCGGCATCCTCGCGCTCCAGCGCCACCCGGTGCAGATCCCCTGCCGGCAGGGCCGCTTCCACCTGCGCCACCTGCCAGTCCAGCCTGAGCAGACGGCCCAACTGGCTCAGCAGGTCCTCGTATATCACGGGCTTGGCAATGAACGCGTCATGCCCGCTCTGCGTCGGATCTTTCGGATCCAGCCCCAGGATATTGGCCGACAGCATCACAATCGGCACGGCCACGCCTTCATCCCGCAAGCGCCGCAGCGCCTCCCATCCGGTCATCTCCGGCATCGAGACGTCCATCAATATCAGGGCCGGCCGCAGCGTATGCACGCAGGCCAGGCAGGCCGCGCCATGCGGCGCTTCGTGCACCTCGAAGCCCAGGGGCTCGAGCAGGTCGCGCACCAGCCGCCGCTGTGACGGCTGGTCGTCCACCGTCAGGATCCGCAGCCGCTCGCCGCGATAACCCACCACCAGTCCCGACGGCCTGGCGTCGCTGCGGGGCGAGCGCACTTCCGGCAGAAACAGCTTGAGCGTGAACACACTGCCGCGGCCGACGGCGCTGCGCACCGTCAGCTCGCCGCCCATGATGCCGGTCAGCATGCGGCAGATGGTCAGGCCCAGGCCCGTGCCGGATTCCGCCTCTTCCGCCGCCGCCCAACTGCGCTCGAAGGGCAGAAAGATGCGTTCCAGATCCTTGGCCGGTATGCCTCGTCCACTGTCCTGCACTTCGAACAGCACCATGTCCGCGGCAGACTTTACGCGCATCGACACCTGCCCGGCCGAGGTGAATTTCAGCGCATTGCTCAGCAGGTTGATCAGGATCTGCCGCAGCCGCTTCTCGTCGATATGCACGATGGAAGGCAATTCCGTCGCCTCATAGCGGAAGGCCAGCCCTTTGAGGGCGCTCTGCGGCCGGAACATCTGCACGATCTGCTCCAGAAACTCCGGCAGGCGCAGTTCGCTGTTCTCCAGCCGCAGCCTGCCCGCCTCGATGCGCGCGATGTCCAGCAGGCCATCGATCAGGCCGATCAAATGCTTGCCGCTGCGATGAATCACGTCGATGGCCTCGCGCCGCGCGGGCGGCAAGCCCGGGTCGCGCTGCAGAATCTGCGCATAGCCCATCATGCTGTTCAGCGGCGCGCGCAATTCATGGCTCAGGCCGCCCATGAAGCGGCTCTTGGCCAGATTGGCGCTTTCAGCCGCTTCCTTGGCCTGCTGCAACTGCGCGTCGGTCTGTTTGTGCGCCTCGATCTCGCGCAGCAGCAAATGCGTCTGGCGATCCGATTCCTCTTGCGCCACGCGCCGGCTTTCATGGGCCAGCACCAGCCACCAGGCCAACACGCCGCCGATCAGCGACAACGCGGCGTAGAGTTTTAAGAAGGTGGGCCGCAAGCCCGAGGGGTCCAGGCCGGCCCGCATGTGGCTGGCGTACTCCTGGTAGTAGATCAGGCCCAGGATGCCCGCCAGCAGCGTCCCCATCCCCGCCACGATCAAGAGGTAGTGGCCCAGGCGGCTATGCAGCAGCGGCGTGACCCGCGCCGGCAACAGTCGGCCCAGGACCGCCTGCACCTGGTCCTTCAGCCGTCCCTGCTGCTTGCAGCGATCCTGGCAGCGGGCATCCAGCGTGCAGCACAAGGAACAGATGGGCCCGTTGTAGGCCGGGCAGTGCGCCATGTCGGGCTGTTCAAAACGGTTGGCGCAGATCACGCAGACATGATCCGAACCCGCCACGTCGACCGGCTTGCGCGCCAGGTTGTAGCGTCCCCGCGTGCGCCAGGCGATGACAGGCGCGCAGACGAACGCCGCCAGCAACGCCACAAAAGGCGACAATGCCTGCGCCAGCGCGCCCGCCGTGCCGGGGAACACGCCGGCGAAAGCCAGCAGGCCCAGCGTCATGGCGATCAGCATGCTGCCCACGCCGACCGGATTGATGTCGTACAAATAGGCGCGGCGGAACTCGATCCGCTTCGGCGACAGCCCCAGGGGCTTGTTGATCACCAGGTCGGCCACCAGCGCGCCGATCCAGGCCAGCGCAACGTGCGAGAACACCGCCAGCACATGCTCCAGCGCGCCAAACACGCCCATCTCCATCAGGACCACGGCGATCAGCACGTTGAACACCAGCCACACCACCCGGCCCGGATGGCTGTGCGTGATGCGGGCAAAGAAGTTGGACCAGGCCAGCGAGCCGGCATAGGCATTGGTCACATTGATCTTGACCTGCGAGACCACCACAAAAGCGGTGACCAGCGCCAGCGCCAGGCCGGGATCGCTGACGACATAGGTGTAGGCCGCCAGATACATGTGGGTCGGGTCGCCGGCCTTGTCGGCTGGCGCGCCCCGGGACAGCGCCAGCCAGGCCAGGAAGGCCCCGCCCAGAATCTTGGCCGCGCCCGGCAGGATCCAGCCCGGGCCCGCGCAGACCAGGGCGAGCCACCAGCGCCGGCGGTTGGCCGCCGTGCGTTCGGGCAGAAAGCGCAGGAAGTCGACCTGTTCGCCGATCTGCGTCACCAGCGAAGCGGCCACCGCCACCGCCGAGCCGAACATCAGCAGATTGAAACCGCCGCCCCGGCCGTCATGGCCCGGAAACCGCAGGAACTCCTGCAACGTGCCCGGGTCGCGGAAGGCGACGAAGGCATAGGGCAGGAGCAGCAGCACCAGCCATATCGGCTGAGTCCATGACTGCAGCCGGCTGATGAAGGTGATGCCATAGGCCACCATGGGCAGGATGACCACGGCGCACAGGAGGTAGCCGATGGACAGCGGCAGGCCGGTGGCCAGCTCGATGGCCAGCGCCATGATGGCCGCCTCCAGCGCAAAGAAGATGAAGGTGAATGAGGCGTAGATCAGCGAGGTGATGGTCGAGCCGATATAGCCGAAGCCGGCCCCCCGCGTCAGCAGGTCCATGTCCAGGCCATGGCGCGCCGCGTAATAGGCGATCGGCAGGCCGGTCAGAAAGGTGACCAGGGCCACGGCGATGATGGCCCAGAAGGCATTGATGAACCCATAGTTCAGCGCCAGCGCGCCGCCGATGGCTTCCAGCGCCAGGAAGGACACTGCGCCCAGGGCGGTATTGGCGACGCGGAATTCCGACCATTTGCGAAACGACACCGGCGTGAAACGCAGGGCATAGTCTTCCAGCGTCTCATTGGCGACCCAGGTGTTGTAGTCACGGCGGATCTTGACGATGCGTTGGGGCGCGCTGGCGGACAAGTCGGGCTCCGGGGGGGGGTAGGGGATACGTCATTGAACGTAGTTGCCGTTGTAACGCCCGGGGGCGGGCCTGCCTGTACGTCAATCAACGTATGTTGCGCTGCGTCATGGGCTCCTAGTATGCCTTCACCCGCCGGGCCGCGGCATGCGCCGCGCATGCTCGGTTTCCCTGGTCGTGATCCATTGAGGAGTCATCGATGTCTGGCAAACCCCCTTTTGACACCGCGCCGGAACTGCCCTCGCGCCGGCGCCTGGCCCTGGCTTTTGCCTCCCTGCCGTTGTTGGGCATACCGGCCCTGTCGCGCGCGGCCGCCCCGGCCACCTCGGCCATCAACAGCACCGGCCTGGCCATTACCGACACCGAAGTCACGGTGGGCCAGTTGCACTCGGCGACCGGCACCATGGCCATCAGCGAAACGGGGTCGATTCAATCCGAGCGCCTGGCCATCGAGCAGATCAATGCCATGGGCGGCATTCTGGGCCGCAAGATCAAGATCATCCAGGAAGACGGCGCCTCCGATTGGCCGACCTTTGCCGAGAAGGCGCGAAAACTGCTGGTCAGCGACAAGGTCGCCACCGTGTTCGGCTGCTGGACCTCGGCCTCGCGCAAGGCGGTGCTGCCGGTGTTCGAGAAGGAAAACGGCCTGCTCTACTATCCGACCTTCTATGAAGGCCTGGAGCAGTCCAAGAACGTCTTCTACACCGGCCAGGAGGCCACGCAGCAGATCCTGTCCAGCCTGGACTGGCTGGCGCGCGAGAAGAAGGCGCGCTCCTTCTACCTGATCGGCTCCGACTACATCTGGCCGCGCACCTCCAACAAGATCGCCCGCAAGCATATCGAGAACGTGCTCAAGGGCGAAGTGGTGGGCGAGGAATACTACCCGCTGGGCCACACGCAGTTCGGTTCGCTGATCAACAAGATCAAACTGAAAAAGCCCGACGTCGTCTTCGCCGTGGTGGTGGGCGGCAGCAATGTGTCGTTCTACAAGCAGCTCAAGGCGGCCGGCGTCACCAGCGGCAAGCAAAAACTCCTGACCATCTCGGTGACCGAAGATGAACTGCTGGGCATCGGCGGGGAAAACGCCGAGGGCTTCTGGTCCTGCATGAAGTATTTCCAGAGCCTGGACAACGCCAACAACAAGAAATTCGTCGAGGCGTTCAAGGCCAGGTACGGCGCCAATGCCGTGATCGGCGACGTGACCCAGGCGGCCTACCTGGGCCCCTGGCTGTGGAAGATGGCGGTGGAGAAGGCCGGCAGCTTCGATGTCGACAAGGTGGTCGCCGCCTCGGCCGGGCTGGAGTTCAAGGAAGCGCCCGAAGGCTACGTCAAGATCGATCCCAATCATCACCTGTGGAGCAAGACCCGCATCGGCCAGATCCGCAAGGACGGCCAGTTCGACGTGATCTTCGAAACCCCGGAACTGATCAAGCCCGATCCCTTCCCCAAGGGTTATCAGTAATCCCCTCGATCCGGGCGCCGCGCGCGGCGCCCTTGCCACTGCCGGGAGCCATCCATGGAATCCTTCTCCGATCTCGGGGCCATCCTGCTGATGCAGGGCTTCAACGGTCTATCGGTCTTCAGCGTGTTGCTGCTGATGGCCTTGGGCCTGGCGATCATCTTCGGCCAGATGGGCGTCATCAACATGGCCCATGGCGAGTTCCTGGCGGTGGGCGCCTATTGCACTTACCTCTGTTCCGAGCTGGTGCAGCAATACGCGCCCGGCCTGATGCCGGCCTATTTCTTCATCGCCATCCTGCTGGCCTTTGCCGTGACCTTCGGCCTGGGCTGGCTGGTCGAGTGGTTGATGATCCGCCATCTCTACCGCCGGCCACTGGACACGCTGCTGGCGACCTGGGGCTTGTCGCTGGTGCTGCAGCAGACGCTGCGCTCGCTGTTCGGTCCGCGTGAAGTCAGCCCCACGCTGCCCGACTGGCTGATGGGCTCCTGGCAGCCGCTGGACGGCGTGGATATCCCCATCAACGGCCTGTTCGTCATGTCCATCAGCATCCTGCTGACCGGCGCGCTGCTGCTGGCGCTGTTCCGCTCGACCTGGGGCCTGCACGTGCGCGCCACGGTGCAGAACCGGGCCATGAGCGGCGCGGTCGGCATCGACACCAAGCGCGTGGACCGTGTGACGTTCTCGCTGGGCTGCGGTATCGCCGGCATTGCCGGCGCGGCCTTCACCACCATCGGCTCCACCGGGCCCACCAGCGGCTCGCTCTACATCGTCGACACCTTCCTGACCGTGGTGTTCGGCGGCGCGGCCAGCCTTTTCGGCACCATCGCATCGGCCTTCGTCATTGCGCAGACGCAATCGATCTCGGAGTTCTTCATGACCGGCTCGATGGCGAAAGTGCTGACCCTGTCGGCCATCGTGATCATTCTGATGCTGCGCCCGCAAGGCCTGTTCAGCATCAAGGTACGCAAGTAGGGGCGCATCATGCAGAAATTCTTCCGCAATGTCGTGGGCGGGCGCGAAGGGCTGGCCGGACTGGCGATCCTGGCGCTGCTGCTTTTCGTGGTGTTTCCGCTGGCCCTGGACGTCTTCCGGCTCAATCTCATCGGCAAATACCTGTCCTATGCCTTTGTCGCGCTGGGGCTGGTGCTGTGCTGGGGCTATGGCGGCATCCTGAGCCTGGGCCAGGGCGTGTTCTTCGGCCTGGGCGGCTATTGCATGGCCATGTTCCTGAAGCTGGAAGCTTCCACGCCGGACGCCACCAAAATCCAGTCCACGCCCGGCATCCCGGACTTCATGGACTGGAACCAGCTAACCTCGCTTCCCTGGTTCTGGGTGCCCTTCAAGAGCTTCTGGTTCACCTTGTTGGCGGTGCCGGTGTTGCCTTGCCTGCTGGCGTTGATCCTGGGCGCGGCGATGTTCAAGCGCCGCGTGGGCGACACCTACTTCGCCATCGTGACGCAGGCCGTGGCCCTGATTCTCTCGGTGCTCATCATCGGCCAGCAAGGGTGGACCGGGGGCGTCAACGGCATCACCGATCTGAAGACGCTGCTGGGCTGGGACATCCGCACGGACAACGCCCGGCTGGCGTTGTACTTCATCAACGGCGCGCTGCTGTTTGCCTGCATCCTGTTCGGCCGCTACCTGCTCTCCTCCAAGCTGGGCAAGCTCCTGATGGCGATGCGCGACAAGGAAGAGCGCGTGCGCTTCTCGGGCTATGACGTCGCCAGCTTCAAGGTGTTTGTGTTCTGCGTGGCCGCCGTCTTCTCGGCCATCGGCGGAGCCATGTTCACCTTGCAGGTGGGCTTCATGTCGCCGTCGTTCGTGGGCATCGTGCCTTCCATTGAAATGGTCATCTTCGCCGCGGTCGGCGGCCGCCTGTCCCTGCTGGGCGCGGTCTACGGCACGCTGCTGGTCAACTTCGGCAAAAGCTATTTCTCCGAGAGTTTTCCGCAGCTCTGGCTGTTCCTGATGGGCGGGCTGTTCATTGCCGTCGTGATGGCGTTCCCCAACGGGCTGGCCGGCCTGTACAACCAATACATCCAGAAACGCCTGGCGCGCAGAACCTCGCGGCGCGAGGCGGATGGCGCCACGGAGGCAGCATGAACCCCTCAGCGTTCGCCCTGTACATCGAAGGCCTGACCGTCTCGTTCAATGGCTTTGTCGCCGTCAATGACCTCAACCTGTATGTCGACCAGGGAGAGCTGCGCGTGGTCATCGGCCCCAATGGCGCCGGCAAGACCACGCTGCTGGATCTGATCTGCGGCCGCACCAAGGCCACCAGCGGCTCGATCCGCTTCAAGGACACGGAGCTGACCGGCCTGGCCGAGTACGAAATCGTGCGCGCCGGCGTGGGCCGCAAGTTCCAGACCCCCTCCATCTACGAAACCCTGTCCGTGCGCGAAAACCTGGAAGTGTCGTATCCGGCCGGGCGCAGCGTGCTGGGCGCGTTGACCTTCAGGCGCAGTCCGGCGGTGCTTGAACGGGTCGAGCAGGTGGCCGAAGATATCTTCCTGGCGGACCAGCTCGACCGCTCGGCGGAGTTGCTCTCGCACGGCCAGAAGCAATGGCTGGAGATCGGCATGCTGTTGATGCAGGAGCCCGAGCTGATGATGCTGGACGAACCGGTGGCCGGCATGAGCGTGTCCGAACGCGAGCGCACCGCCGAACTGCTCAATCGGATCAGCCGCAACCGATCGCTCATCGTGATCGAGCATGACATGGAATTCGTCAAGAACATCGCGCACAAGGTCACGGTGCTGCACCAGGGCCGTGTGCTGGCCGAGGGCAGCATGGACAAGGTGCAGTCCGATCCGCGCGTGGTTGAAGTCTATCTGGGTCATTGAAGCCGGGAGGCAACATGTTCAATATCGCTGGCCTGGTGTCAGGCTATGGCCAAAGCAAAGTCATCCATGGCGTCGACCTTGCGGTGGCGGCCGGTGAAATCGTCGCCGTCATGGGCCGCAACGGCATGGGCAAGACCACGCTATTCAAGACCATGATGGGCCTGCTGCCCGCCATGCAGGGCTCGATCTCGCTGGAGGGCAAGGCGCTCGAGCGCCTGGAGAGCCATCAGCGCGTGCGCAGCGGGGTGGCCTACGTGCCGCAGGGCCGCATGATCTTCCCGACGCTGACCGTGGAAGAGAACATCCGCACCGGCATGCGCGGGCGGGCGCTGCGCGACACCATCCCGGAAGACATCTACGCCCTGTTTCCGGTGCTGCACGAAATGCGCGGCCGGCGCGGCGGCGATCTGTCGGGCGGCCAGCAACAGCAGCTTGCCATCGCCCGCGCCCTGGTCACCAACCCGCGCGTGCTGCTGCTGGACGAGCCCACCGAGGGCATACAGCCGTCCATCATCAAGGAAATCGCCCGCAGCCTGCTGGAGATCCGCAAGCTGCGCAACCTGGCCATCGTGGTGTCCGAGCAGGTCTTGAGTTTCACCATGCAAATCGCCGACCGCCTCATCGTGATCGACAAGGGCCGCTTCGTGCACGAAGACCCGCGCGAGCGCGTTGATGAACAGACGATCAGCAAATACCTGTCTGTCTGAATTCATTGTCCATCTCAAAGGAGCATGACATGCCTGAAACCCTGATCAAGGTCGACCTGGCCCAATCCCCCTACGAAAACGAAGGCGTGCACAATCGCTGGCATCCCGACATCCCCATGGCGACGTGGGTCAGGCCGGGCGATGACTTCGTGCTCGAAACCTACGACTGGACCGGCGGCGCGATCAAGAACGATGACGATGCCTCCGATGTGCGCGATGTGGACCTGTCCACGGTGCACTTCCTGTCCGGCCCGGTCGGCGTCGAAGGCGCCGAACCCGGCGACCTGCTGGTGGTGGACTTGCTCGATATCGGCGCCAAGCCGGAGAGCCTGTGGGGCTTCAATGGCTTTTTCAGCAAGAACAATGGCGGCGGCTTTCTGACCGAGCACTTCCCGTCGGCGCAAAAGTCGATCTGGGATTTCGAAGGCATGTTCACCACCTCGCGCCATATCCCGGGCGTGCGCTTCGCCGGCCTGATCCATCCGGGCCTGATCGGCTGCCTGCCCGACCAGGCGCTGCTGGACAAATGGAATGCGCGCGAGCAGAAGCTGATCGACAGCGACCCCGAGCGCGTGCCGCCCCTGGCCAATCCGCCGGCGCCCAAGACGGCGCACATGGGCAAGCTCAAGGGAGCCGAGCGCGATCGCGCGGCCGCCACCGGCGCGCGCACCGTGCCGCCGCGCGAGCATGGCGGCAATTGCGACATCAAGGACCTGTCGCGCGGGTCCCGGGTGTTCTTTCCGGTCTACGTCAAGGGCGGCGGCCTGTCGGTCGGCGACCTGCACTTTTCGCAGGGCGATGGCGAGATCACCTTCTGCGGCGCCATCGAAATGGCCGGCTGGGTGCATATGCGGGTGTCGCTCATCAAGGGCGGCATGGCCAAGTACGGCATCCGCAATCCCATCTTCAAGCCCAGCCCCATCACGCCCAACTACAAGGACTACCTGATCTTCGAGGGCATTTCGGTCGATGAAGGCGGCAAGCAGCACTATCTGGACGTGCACATCGCCTATCGCCAGGCCTGCCTGAACGGCATCGAATACCTGAAGAAGTTCGGTTACTCGGGGGCGCAGGCGTATTCGATCCTGGGCACGGCGCCGGTGCAGGGGCACATCAGCGGCGTGGTGGACATTCCCAACGCCTGCGCCACGCTGTGGCTGCCCACCGAGATCTTCGACATCGACATCCAGCCCAACGCGCTGGGCGACGTGCCGCAGATAGCGCGCGGCATGGACATGCCCATCGCCAAAGACCTGTGAGGAGCCGCCATGCCGCTCTATGACTACCGCTGCCAGGACTGCGGCGAGTTCTCCGTGCTGAGACCTTTGTCGCAATGGCGCGACCCCGCGCCTTGCCCCGAATGTGGCGGCGCCTGCGAGCGTTTCGTCAGCGGCGCGCCGGCGGTCTCGGCGCTGTCCTCGGCCATGAACCGCGCCCGCGCCGCCAACGAACGCGCCGCCCACGAGCCGCGCAGCACCCGTGGCGGTCACGGCATGGGTTGCGGTTGCTGCGCCGGCGCCAAGGCCGCCGGCCGGACCCGCCAGACGGCCGGCGGCGGCAAGACCTTCGCCGGCGCGCGGCCGTGGATGATCAGTCACTGAAAGCGGGCGGCGGGCGTCGCGGGTTCCGAAAGGGAGCGGCGGGCCATCGGCATGGGCCCGCAACGCCAGCCGCGCGCGCCCGTCATGTCGCCATCAGCTTGCCCAGCGTCGCCATGCCTTGCTCCATCGCCTCGTTCCAGGGATGGCCGCAGTTCAGCCGCAGGAAGTTGCCGAACGCGCCTGAGCTGGAGAACAACGGCCCCGGCGCGATGCTGATGCCATGGTCGAGCGCGGCGCGGTGCAGGCGCAGGGTGTCGATGCGCGCCGGAAGCTCGACCCAGGTGAAGTAGCCGCCCAGCGGCCGCGTGGCGCGCGTGCCCTTGGGGAAGTAGCGCGCCACCGCCTGCAGCATCTCGCCCTGCTGCAAGGCCAGCGTCTGGCGGAACTGGCGCAGGTGGCGGTCGTAGCCGCCCTGCGCCAGATAGGCGGCAATCGCCGCCTGCGTCGGCGCGGCGGTGGCCAGGCTGGTGGTGAGCTTGTTGCGCATGATGGCGCGGGTGTAGCGCCCGGCCGCGACCCAGCCGACGCGATAGCCCGGCGCCAGCGTCTTGGAGAACGACGAGCAGTGCATCACCATGCCCTCGGTGTCGAAGGCCTTGGCGGGACGCGGCCGCGTGGCGCCGAAGTACAGTTCGCCGTAGACGTCGTCCTCGATCAGCGCCACGCCGTGGCGCGTCAGCAGCCTGACCAGCGCTTCCTTCTTGGCCTCGGGCATGAGGCTGCCGAGCGGATTCTGGAAGGTCGTCATCAGCCAGCAGGCGCGCGGCTGGTGCTGCACGATGGCCCGCTCCAGCGCCTGCAGGTCGATGCCTTCGCGAGGATGCGTGGCCACCTCGATGGCGTGCAACTGGTTGCGTTCGAGCGACTGCAGGGCGGCGTAGAACGTCGGCGATTCGACGATCACCGCGTCACCCGGCCGCGTGACCGCGCTCAGGCACAGATTGAGCGCGTCGAGCGCGCCGTTGGTGATGATGATGTCGTCCACCGGCACCGTCAGTCCGTCGGCCAGGTAACGCAGCGCGATGGCGCGGCGCAGCGCGGGGTCGCCGGGGCTGAGATCGTCGATCGACCCCCACGGGTCCAGTTGCTGCACCGTGGTCGCCATGTAGCGCGCCAGCCGGCCGTAGGGCAGCAGCGACGGGCTGGGAAAGGCCGAGCCGAACGGCAGCATGTCGCGCCGCAGGGTGGCGTTGAGCACTTGCAGCACGTTGTCGCTGACATCGACCGGATGGCGGCCGGCGGCGGCGCTGGACAGGCCGTCGGGCTCGGGCAGCGCGGCCTGCGAGGCGCGCAGCACATAGTATCCCGAGCGGTCGCGTGCGCGGATCAGGCCGCGCGCTTCCAGCAGGTAATAGGCCTTGAACACCGTCGACGGGCTGACGCCACGGCTGGCGCTGGTCTGGCGCACCGAGGGCAGCCGGTCGCCCGCCTGCAGCAGGCCCGACAGGATCGAGGCGGTGATTTCTTCGGTCAGCCGTTCATAGCGCTTCATGGGGGGATCCGTGGAGGACTGCGGTTCAGGTCGACATGCCGATGGCGCGCATCACCAGCCGCAGCGCGCCGGCGGCCAGGCCCAGCGACGCCACGCCGCCGGCCCAGATCAACAGCAGCCACAGCAGCCGGCTGCGCCAGGAGGGCAGGGAGGTCGGCGCGGCCATCAGTGAAACGCCTCGCCGGTGCGCACCTTGCCGCGGAACACGTAATAGGACCAGGCGGTGTACATCAGGATAATCGGAATGATGGCGAGCGCGCCGACCAGGGCGAAGCCCAGGCTCTGCGGCGGCGCGGCCGCGGTCCAGATCGACACGTCGGGCGGGATCACGGCCGGCCAGATGCTGATGCCCAGGCCGCTGTAGCCCAGGAACACCAGGCACAGCGCCAGCACGAACGGCCCCGCGGCGGGCGCGCCGCGCACGCGGCGCATCAGGTCGATGCCGGCGGCCGCCACCAGTAGCGGCACCGGCAGGAACCAGAACATGTTGGGCAGGCTGAACCAGCGCTGGGCGATATGCGGCTGCGCCAGCGGCGTCCACACGCTGAGCGCGGCGATCACCGCCAGCAGCGCCAGCGTCAGCGGCCGCGCCAGCGCGCACATGTGGCGATGCAGGCGGCCCTCGGTCTTCATGATGAGCCAGGTGCAGCCCAGCAGCGCATACGCCACCACCAGGCCCGCGCCGGTGAACAGCGAGAACGGGCTGATCCAGTGCCACGGCCCGCCCTGGTAGACGCGGTCGACCACCGGGATGCCTTCGATGTAGGCGCCCAGCGTCACGCCCTGGAAGAAGGTGGCGCAGAGCGAGCCGAGCACGAAAGCGCGGTCCCATAGCGCGCGGTGGCGCGGGTCGGCCTTGAAGCGGAACTCGAACGCCACGCCGCGGAAGATCAGGCCCAGCAGCATGAACACCAGCGGCAGGTGCAGCGCGCTCAGGATCACCGAATACGCCAGCGGAAACGCGGCCAGCAGTCCCGCGCCGCCCAGCACCAGCCAGGTCTCGTTGCCGTCCCACACGGGGGCGACGGTGTTGACCATGGCGTCGCGTTCCTCGGCGTCGCCGATCAGCGGAAAGAGGATGCCGATGCCCAGGTCGAAGCCGTCCATCACCACGTACATCATCACGCCGAACAGGATGATGACGGCCCATATCAATGCAAGGTCGATGCCCATGGCCTCAGGCTCCTTTGAATCCAGGTTGCGCGGACGGGGCGTCCGCCGAGGTGGAGGCGGCCGACAGCGGCCGCGACGGCTGGCGCGGTTCGCCCGGGCCGCCGGACAGCGGCGCGTGGCCGGGCGCCGGGGTCGGGCCCATGCGGATCAGGCGCAGCATGTACGACACGCCGGCGCCGAACACGAACAGGTACACCACCACGAACAGCGCCAGCGTCAGCGTCAATTCGCCCAGGCCGTGGCGGGTGGCGGCGTCGGCGGTGCGCATCACGCCATAGACGACCCACGGCTGGCGGCCGATCTCGGTCACGTACCAGCCGGCCAGGATCGCCACCAGCCCCGACGGCCCCATCCACAGCGCGAAACGCTGCAGCGCGCGCGACTGGTACAGCCGTCCGCGCCAGCGCGCCCACAGCGCCCAGCCGGCCAGCAGGATCATCAGCATGCCCAGCCCCGCCATCACGCGGAACGACCAGAACACCACGGTGGCATTGGGGCGGTCTTCGGGCGGATACGACTTCAGGCCGGGGAACTGGCCGTCCCAGCTATGCGTGAGGATCAGGCTGCCCAGGCGCGGCACGTTGAGCGCGTAGCGGGTCTCTTCGCGCTCCATGTCGGGAATGCCGAACAGCGTCAGCGGCACGCCCGCGCCCGGCTCGTTTTCCCAATGGCCTTCGATCGCGGCGATCTTGGCGGGCTGGTGCTTGAGCGTGTTCAGGCCATGGAAGTCGCCCACCACCGCCTGCAGCGGCGCCGAGATTGCCAGCATGGTCATCGCCATCGCGAACATCTTTTTCACCGCCGGGCTGCGGTCGCCGCGCAGCAGATGCCAGGCGCCGGACGCGCCCACCATCAGCGCGGTGGCCAGGAACGCCGCGATGCCCATGTGCGCCAACCGGTAGGGGAACGAGGGATTGAAGATCACCGCCAGCCAGTCGGTCGGCACCACGCGGCCGTCCAGGATCTCGTAGCCCGCGGGGGTCTGCATCCAACTGTTGGACGCCAGGATCCAGGTGGCCGACACCAGCGTGCCCAGCGCCACCATGATGGTCGAGAAGAAGTGCAGCCCCGGGCCCACGCGCGACCAGCCGAACAGCATCACGCCGAGAAAGCCGGCTTCCAGGAAGAAGGCCGTCAGCACCTCGTAGGCCAGCAGGGGCCCGGTGACGCTGCCGGCAAAATCGGAAAAGAAGCTCCAGTTGGTGCCGAACTGGTACGCCATCACCAGTCCGGACACCACGCCCATGCCGAAATTGACGGCGAAGATCTTGGTCCAGAAGTGATAGAGATCGCGGTAGACGGTGTTGCGGGTGCGCAGCCAGCAGCCTTCGAGCACGGCCAGGTAGCTGGCCAGGCCGATGGTGATGGCCGGAAAGATGATGTGGAAGGAAATGGTGAATCCGAACTGTATTCGGGCAAGCAGTAGCGCGTCGCTATCCATGGCGGGTGATTCCTGACTTCAAGGCCCGCGCGTTCCTGCCGCCACCGGGCGGCGCGCGCGGACAGGCTGGTGCCTGTAGCGTCAAGATAGGCCGGCCCTGCTGAGCAGTACAGATTCAGAAGGCGGCGAAAAAAGCGGATCAGTTTGGCGAGCGTCGACGTGGAAATGGCGCGCCGCCATAGGGAAGACCGGCCGTTTTCATGAAAAGGGCCAGATCCGGCCGTTACAAAAAAAACAGCACAGCGGGACCGCTGTGCTGCCTGATCCTGCCGCCGGGGCAGGGCAAAGGGCATTCGTGTTCAGCCGCTCGCCGCTTTGCGGCGCGGGAGACGTCTATGTCGAACGCGTGGCGCGCTGGCGCTGGCGCAAGACGGTGACGGTTTCGCCGGCCACGCCCCAATTGTCGGTATCGACTTCCTCGATGACGACAAACGTGGCTTGCGGGTCCTTGCCGAGCACTCGCACCACCAGGTCGGTGGCGCCGCGGATCAGTTCGGCTTTCTGCTCGCGCGTGGCGCCTTCGCGGGTGATCTGGATGTTGATGTAAGGCATGTCTGTTCCTTGGCGGTTGGCAGCCGGCGCGCGCGCGCCGGCCAAAAGGCGTTGCCTTGCGGATTACCACCGGCCGGCAGTGGCTCCGCCATCGACGGGGATCACGGCCCCCGAGGTGAATGACGAGTCGGTCAGGTACAGCACCGCATCGACCACGTCCCCGGTGTCGCCGCGCCGCCCGGAGGGCGAAAGCCGGTTCAGGAAATCCGCGTCGCCGTTTTCATGCATCGGCGTTTGGATGATACCCGGGGCCACCGCGTTGACCCGGACGCGGTGCGGCGCCAATTCCAGGGCCAGTGCCTTGGTGGCCTGGTTCAGGCCGCCCTTGACCAGGACGGGAAGCAGCGCGGGCACTTGTTGCAGCGGTTGCATGGCGATGCTGGCGGTGATGTTGACGATGTGCCCGCCGCCATGGGCGGCCATATGCGCCGCTGCGAGTTGCGACGGATAGAAGAAGCCCTTGAGGTTGGTACTGAACAATTGGTCGACGTCGTCGGCGGTGTAGTCGCCCACCGGCTTGGCGATGAAGATGCCGGCGTTGTTGACCAGCACGTCGACCTTGCCGAAGGCCTGCGTAGCGCGTTCGAACAGGGCGCGCGCGGTGTCGGGATCGCCGATGTCGCCGGGCACGCCGATGAAGCGAGGCGGATTGCCCAGTTGGCGCGCTGCCTGGGCCAGGCGCTCGGCGCCGCGGGCATTGCCGACGACATTGTCGCCGCGCTCCAGGTAGGCGCGGGCAATGGCCAGGCCGATGCCGCTGGAGGCGCCGGTCACGATGATGGTTTTGGCGGGATGGGTCATGTCTGGACTCCGGATAAGAAGGGGTAGCGCCACTCTACTTATGACCCGAAACGTGATAAACACCTCAAAGATCAAATCTATGCATACATCATGTAATGAGTCTGGCGGGCTCCGCCAGGCCAGCCAGGACGCCATTCATGCAACGTCGCTTCGAAGACCTGATGCTCGGCAGCGTGGAGCTGTTCTGCCTGGCAGCCGAACTGCAGAGCTTTACCGCCGCCGCCAATGCGGCCGGCGTGACGCCGGCCGCCGTCAGCCGCTCGGTGTCGCGGCTGGAAGAGCGCCTCGGCGTCCGCCTGTTCGTGCGCACCACACGCCAGATCCGCCTGACCGCGGCGGGCCTGCGCTACATGGAGCAGTGCCGTTCTGCCCTGGCGTTGCTGACCGAGGCCGAACGCGAGGTCACCGGGCAGCAGGCCGAGCCCGCGGGCAAGCTGCGCATCAGCATGCCCACGCCGTATGCCCATCACCGCGTGCTGCCATTGCTGGGCGAGTTCCGCCAGCGGTACCCGCAGGTGCAGGTCGATGTGCACATCAGCAACCGCAATGTCGACTTCGCCGAAGAAGGCTACGACCTTGCCATTCGCGGCCGGCTGCCGCCGGACTCGAATCTGGTGGCGCGCAAGCTGGAAGACGCGGAACTGGTGCTGGTGGCGGCCCCGGGCTATCTGCGGCGCGCGGGCACGCCGCGCACCCTGGAGGATCTCGACGGGCACGACTGCATCCAGTTCGAGTTGCCCAGCACCGGTCGCAACATCCCATGGATATTCATGCGTGACGGCCGGCAGATCGACGTGCCGACCCATGGCGGCACCAGTTGCTCGGGCGATGTGCTGGGCGGCGTCAGTTTGGCGCGCCATGGCGCGGGGTTGTTCCAGGCGTACCGCTTCACCGTGCAGGAGGATCTGCGGCGCGGCGATCTGGTGGAGGTGTTGCCGCGCTTTGGCGGCGCCACGCGGCCATTCACTTTGCTCTACCCGCACGTGCGCCATGTGTCGTTGCGGGTGAGGACATTTGCCGACTTCCTGCTGGAGCGCCTGCGACGCTAGCCGCCGTGCCGCGGATCAGGCGCCCATGTCCCCGAGCCTGGCGCTGGACCGGCATCTGGCGGATGGCCGCATCGACCTCGTCCAGGGGGGCGATGCGGCCATCCGTGGCGGAGGCGTCAGTACATGTGCTGCCCGCCGTTCATGGCGACATTGCTGCCGGTCATGAACGCCGCCGCGTCGCTGCAGATGAACGCCACCAGCGCGGCGATCTCGTCGGGCTGGCCCAGCCGGCCCAGCGGAATCTGCGGCAGGATCTTCTCCTTGAGCACCTCCTGCGGCACCGCCTCGACCATGCGTGTGGCCAGGTAGCCCGGCGACACGGTGTTGACCGTGACGCCTTTCCTGGCCAGCTCCAGCGCCAACGACTTGGTGAAGCCGTGGATGCCGGCCTTCGAGGCGGCGTAGTTGGTCTGCCCGAAGGCGCCCTTGGATCCGTTCACCGACGAGATGTTGACGATGCGTCCCCAGCCACGGTCGGCCATCGGCCCGCACAGCGGTTGCGTCATGTTGAACATCGAATCGAGATTGCTGCGCAGCACGTCGTTCCAGTCCGCGTAGCTCATCTTGCGCAGGCTGGCGTCGCGGGTGATGCCGGCGTTGTTGACCAGGATGTCGATCTGGCGGCCCTCGTCCGCCAGGCGCCGGGCCAACGCCTGGCACGAGTCGTAGTCGGCCACGTCGACCTTGGCCATGTCGTAGCGGCGGCCGGCGGCCGCCTCCTCGTCGAGCCATTCGCGCGTGGCCGCTTCGCTGGAGTGGCATGTGACGATGACGTCGTGGCCGGCATCGAGCAGGGCCCGGGCGATGGCGCGGCCCAGGCACCCGGCGCCGCCGGTGATGAGCGCGGTGCGTTTAGTCGCCATGGCGCGCTCCAAACTGGCTGGCCTCGCGCATGGCCGAGCAGGCCGAGGTCATCTGGTCGCAATACGACGACCACATGCGCGTCAACGGCGAATCGGCCAGGCCGCCGCTGGCCGCGGCCGAGGCGTTGCGCAGCCAGCCGCTCACGGCTTCGCTGACGCCGGCGGCCATCGCCGCCTGGTCTTCCAGCGCGGCGTGGGTGATGGCCTGGCTGGCTTCGAGTTGGCACTGCCATTGCTTGCGCGTGAGCTCGCCCAGCGCCGGGGCGATGTTCTGCCAGTTGCCGTCGAGCTTGAGCGGCGCCAGCGTCGACAGGTACTGGCCGGTGCCGTCACTGGCCAGGCGCTGGCCCAGTTGCAGCCAGCGCTGCTGGCTTTCGCGCGCCAGTTCGCCCAGTCGTTGGCAATAGGCGGCGTAGGCGCCAGCGAGGTCCGGGGGCGTGGGGGCGTTTGTCTTCTTCATCATGCGTCCTTTTAAGAGAGTGGTAAGGGGCAACGAATGCACATGCCTCACGCCATCTGGCTGAGGGTCTTGCGGAAACGGGTCAACGAGAAGGCGAACAGGACGCTGCCGATCAGCGCCAGCGCCAGGAACGGTTGCCATACGACGCCAAGGCCGGCGCCACGAAAGAGAATTGCCTGGCCGAGTTCCACGAAATGGGTGGTGGGCGCGGCCAGCATGATGTTCTGCACGAAGTCCGGCATGCTCTCGCGCGGCGTGGTGCCGCCGGACAGCATCTGCAGCGGCAGCAGCACCAGCACCAGCAGCATGCCGAATTGCGGCATGCTGCGCGCGAGGGTGGCCATGAAGATGCCCATGGAGGTGGTCGCGAACAGGTGCAGCGCCACCCCGGCCAGGAACAGCGCCACCGATCCCTCGATCGGCACCTGCAGCAGGCCACGCACGACGAATGTCAACGATAGCGCAGCCGACACCAGGACGACCAGCCCCATGGACCAGACTTTCGCCAGCATGATCTCGGTCGGCGTAACCGGCATGACCAGCAGGTGCTCGATGGTGCCATGCTCGCGCTCGCGGATCAGCGCCGCGCCGGTCAGGATGATGGACAGCATCGTGACGTTGTTGATGATTTCCATCAGGCTGCCGAACCAGGCCTGCGTCAGGTTGGGGTTGAAGCGCATGCGCACCGCCAGGTCCACCGGCAGCTCGGTCGGCTTGCGGTAGCGCTTGACGAATTCGTTGATCTCGTCGGTGATGATCTGCTGGATGTAACTGCTGCCGGTGAACGCCTGGCTCATGCGGGTGGCGTCCACGTTCAACTGGATCTCGGCCGGCCTGCCGGCCAGCACGTCGCGCTGGAAGTTCGGCGGCACGTTGACCACGAAGGTGTAGCGCCCGGCGTCCATGCCGGCGTCGGCCTCGGCCGAGGTGACCATCGCCGGTCGCGTGAAGTGCGGCGGGTAGAACGCCGAGGTGATGCGCGCGGACAGCGGCGAGACGTCCTCGTCCACGACCGCGATGGCCGCGTTGTGCAGCGACTCGGGCACGGCGGTGGCGGCGGTGTAGATCATCAGCGTGAACGACACGAAGATCAGGACCAGCATCATCGGATCGCGCGCCAGGCTCCACAGCTCCTTGACGCCCAGGCGGAAAATATTGGCGGCATGTCGCGGCATGGTTCAGGTCTCCTGCTTTCTCAGAAGCAGCACCGACGCGCCCAGGATCACGGGGATCGCGACGATCAGGGGCCAGAACGACCCCTGCAGGTTGGAGAAATCCAGCGCCTTGCTGAACACGCCGCGGCTGATGGTGAGCATGTGGGTGGCGGGGTAGACCTGCCCGATCAGCTTGCCGCCGCCTTCCAGCGACGACACCGGGTTGAGCAGGCCGGCGAACTGCACCGCCGGCACCAGCGTGCCGATCATGGTGAAGAACAGCGCCGCGATCTGGCTGCGGGTGAAGGTCGAGGCCAGCAGGCCGATGGCGGTGGCCACCACGTTGTAGATCAGCGCGGCCGCCAGCAACGTGAGGAAGCTGCCGGTGATCGGCACGCCGAACAGCGTCACCGCCAGCAGCGTCATCAGCAGGAAGTTCAGCATCGCCAGCGCCACGTAGGGCGCCTGCTTGCCCAGCAGGAATTCCAGCCGCGTCACCGGCGTGACGTACAGGTTGATGATCGAACCCAGCTCCTTTTCGCGCACCACCGCCAGCGCGGTCAGCATGGCCGGCATCATCAGCAACAGCAGCGGGATCACGGCCGGCACCATGGCCGGCAGGCTGCGCACGTCGGGGTTGTAGCGAAAGCGCGTCTCGATGCCGACCTGCTGCGTGGCGCCGGCGCCCAGCCGTTCGCGCGCCTGCTGTTGCAGCCAGCCCTGGTGCATGCCCAGCACGTAGCCGCGGATGGTCTCGGCGCGCTGCGGCATGGCGCCGTCGATCCAGACGCCGATCTGGGCATCGCGGCCGCGCGCGGCGTCGCGCGCGAAACCCTGCGGAATCTCGATCGCCAGCGACAGTTCGCCGCTGCGCATGCGCGCATCCATATCCTGGTAGCTGGTGATCGGCGGCTGCTCGATGAAGTAGCGCGAGCCGGCCAGGTTCAGGCTGTAGTTCTGGCTCAGCGCGGTCTGGTCACGGTCCATCACCGCGTAGCGCAGGTCTTCCACGTCCAGGCTGATGCCAAAGCCGATCACGAACATCAGCAGCAGCGAGCCGGCCAGCGCCAGCGTGGCGCGCACCGGATCGCGGCGCAGTTCCAGCGCCTCGCGCCACATGTAGCTGAACATGCGCTGCAGGCTGAAGCCGCGCGGCGCGTGCACCGGTTCCGGCGCTTGCGCGACGGGCGCCTGTTCGATCGCCGGCGACGCGTCGGGCGCGGTGCCCGCGCCCGCGTCGATCAGGTAGGCGATGAAGGCTTCCTCCAGCGTCTTCGCGCCGCGCATCCGGGTGATTTCGTCGGGGGCGGCGCTCACCAGCACCTTGCCGGCGTGCATCAGCGACATGCGGTCGCAGCGCTGCGCCTCGTTCATGAAATGGGTCGAGATGAAGATGGTGACCTGGTCCTGCCGCGCCAGCGCGATCAGCAGGCGCCAGAAGTTGTCGCGCGCCACCGGGTCCACGCCCGAGGTCGGCTCGTCCAGGATCAGCAGCTCGGGCTTGTGCACCATGGCTACCGCCAGCGACAGGCGCTGGCGCACGCCCATCGGCAGCTTCTCGGGCAGATCGTCCAGCGCTTCGCCCAGCTCGAAGCGCGCCACCATTTCGTCCACGCGGCCGGGGATGTCCGCTTCGGGCACGTGGAACAGGCGCGCGTGCAGCACCAGGTTCTGGCGCACGGTCAGCTCGCCGTACAGCGAAAACGCCTGCGACATGTAGCCGACCCGGCGGCGCGTGTCGAGGTTGCGCGGATCGACTTCTGCGCCGAACAGCCAGGCCTGGCCTTCGCTGGCCGGCAACAGACCGGTCAGCATCTTCATGGTGGTGGACTTGCCGCAGCCGTTGGAACCCAGAAAACCGAAGATCTCGCCCTTGCGGATGCGGAAGTTGACATGGTCCACGGCGACGAAATCACCGAAGCGCATGGTCAGGTCGCGCGCCTCGATGGCGATGGGCGCGTCATCGCCCAGCGCCAGCGGCGTGATCTCGACGGGCTTGTGCCCGCGCCGCTTCTCTTCGGGCAGCAGCGCGATGAAGGCGGCCTCCAGCGAGTCGGCCCCGGTCCGCTGGCGCAATTCGTCGGGCGTGCCGGTGGCCAGCACCCGGCCGTCGTCCATGGCGATGAGCCAGTCGAAGCGTTGCGCCTCGTCCATGTAGGCGGTGGCGACAATCACGCTCATGCCCGGGCGTTCGCGCCGGATCTGATTGATCAGGTCCCAGAACTGGGCCCGCGCCAGCGGGTCGACGCCGGTGGTGGGTTCGTCCAGGATCAACAGGTCGGGGTCGTGGATCAGCGCGCAGCACAGGCCCAGCTTCTGCTTCATGCCGCCGGACAGCTTGCCCGCCGGGCGCGACAGGAACGCGGCCATGCCGGTGCTGCGCGTCAGGCTGTCGATGCGGCGGCGGCGCTCGGCCTCCCCATGGCCGAACAGGCGGCCGAAGAATTGCAGGTTCTCCTCCACCGACAGGGTGGGGTAGAGATTCTTGCCCAGGCCTTGCGGCATGTAGGCGATGCGCGGGCAGACGTCATCGCGGTGGTGCTTGTCGACCATGTCGCCGCCCAGCACCTCGACGGCGCCTTCCTGCACCGCGCGCGATCCCGCGATCAGCGCCAGCAGGCTCGACTTGCCCACGCCGTCCGGGCCAATCAGGCCGACCATGCGGCCGGCGGGGATGTCCAGCGAAATGGCGTCCAGCGCCAGCGTCTTGCCGTAGCGCAGCGATACCCCCGACAGCTTGACCACCGGAGCGGGGGAGGCCGTCGTGGTCGCGGCCATCACGGCACCTTGACTTTAAGGTTGGCGGGCCACTGCGCGTCGGCATCCAGTTTCAGCCAGGCCACGCCGGGCAGGCCGGTCTTGACCTGTTGCAGGTGCTGGCGCAGCAGTTCGGGAGCGATCTGCGCCTTGACGCGGAACATCAGCTTCTGCCGCTCGGTGGCGGTCTCGACGGTCTTGGGGGTGAACTGCGCGGTGCTGGCCACGAACGACACCTTGGCGGGAATCACGTACTGCGGCGCCGCGTCCAGCACGATGCGCACGTCCTGGCCCAGCGCGACGCGGCCGGCCGCCTGTTCCGGCAGGAAGAAGGTCATGTAGACATCGGCCAGGTCGACCATGTTCAGCACCTTGCCGCCCGCGCCCAGCACTTCGCCGGCCTGCGCCACGCGGTACTGCACCCGGCCGTCGCGCGGGGCGCGCAGTTCGCTGTCGGCGATGTCGGCCTCGATGCGGGCGATGGTGGCCAGCGCCGCGTTGACCGCCGACTGGGCGCCCACCTGCGCCGCCTTGGCGGCGTCGATGGCCGCCTGCGCCGCCTTGACCTGGGCGCGCGCGGCGTTGACGGCGGCCTGCGCGCTGCGCATGCGGGCGCGGTCGTCATCCAGTTCCTGGATCGACGAGGCGCCCTCCCTGGACAGGGTCTCGGAGCGCGCCAGGCGCCGGCGCGCGGCGTCCAGCTCGCTTTCGCGCTGCGCCACCACGGCCTCGGCGGCCAGCTTGTCGCTCTCGCGCTGCGCGATCTGGGCGCTGGCGCTGGCGGCGTTGTTGATGGCCTGCTGGTGTTGGGCGCGCGCTTCCTCGCGCTGGGCCTGCAGCGTGTCGATCTGCATGCGGGCCAGCGGCTGGCCGGCGCTGACGAAATCGCCCTCGGCCACCAGCACGTCCTGGACCCGTCCGGCCAGCTTGGTGGCGACGTCGACCTCGGTGGCCTCGATGCGGCCATTGCCGCTGACGAAGCCCGCGCCGGGGCCGGTGTCGGACAGCAGGCGCCAGCCGTAGTAGCCGGCGGCAGCCACGGCTACGATCGCGAGCAGGGGAATCAGTTTTCGGGTGGGCAACTTCATGATGCGGATCCTGTGTTGAGCGGCAGGGGGCCAGGCGGGGTCGCGGGCTGGGCGGCGGCGCGCGCCTGCGTGCCGCCGCCCAGCGCGGCATACAGGCCGACGCGGGCAGACAGCAGCGCGCGGCGGGTCTGCACCAGCGTCTGCTGCGCGGCCAGCAGGTCGCGCTGCGCGTCCAGGACCTCCAGATAGGGCGAGGCGCCGTGGTCGTAGCGCAGCTTGGCCAGGCGCGCGCGTTCGGCCTGCGCGTCCACGGTGGCGCGCAATACCTGGACCTGTTCGGCCAGCCACCGGCGCGCCGACAGGGCGTCGGCAACGTCCTTGAAGGCGCCCTGGATGGCGCGCTCGTAGCTGGCCACGGCCTGATCGCGCCGGACTTCGGCCAGGTCGAGATTGGCGCCGCGGCGTCCGGCGTCGAAGATCGGCAGGTCGATGCTGGGCGCGAAATTCCAGGCGCGGCTGCCGCTGCCGAACAGGCCATCCAGCTCGGCGCTGGCGGTGCCGAACGCGCCGGTCAGCGTGATGCGCGGAAAGAAGGCGGCGCGGGCCGCGCCGATGTTGGCGTTGGCCGCGCGCAGTTGGTGTTCGGCGGCGACGATGTCGGGCCGGTTGGTCAGCAGGTCGGACGGCAGTCCCGCCGGCAGGTCGCGCATGACGCTGTCGTCGTCCAGGCCGGCGCGCGGCAACGGCAGCGTCAGGGGCTGGCCGGTCAGCAGTTCCAGCGCGTGGGCCTGGGTGGCGCGGGCCTGTTCCAGATCGGCGCCCAGCGCCCGGGCCTGCTGCCACAGCGTCTCGACCTGCGTCAGGTCCAGCTTCGAGATCGAGCCGACTTCGTAGCGCCGGCGGAATATGCGCAGCGACTCCTCGCGCGAGGCGATCGTCGCGCGCGTCAGCGCCAGTCGCTCATCCAGTTCGCGCAGCGACAGATAGCTGTCGGCAACCTGCGCGATCAGGGTCAGCGTGGCGGCTTCGGCGGCGGCGTCGGACGCCAGGTAGTTCTCCAGCGCGGCGTCCTTGAGGCTGCGCACGCGGCCCCAGAAGTCCAGCTCCCATGCCGCCATGCCGACGCCGGCCTGGTATTGGCTGGCCACTTGCGGCTGGCCGGTGACGTTCAGGTCGCCCGGGGTGCGGGCGCGGGTGCCGTCCGCGCGCAGGCCGATGGTGGGAAACTGGTCGGCGCGTTGAATGCCATAGAGCGCGCGCGCCTCCTCGACGCGCAGCAGGGCCACGCGCAGGTCGCGGTTGTGCGCCAGGGCGTCGCCGATCAGCCCTTGCAGCACGGGGTCGGTGAAGTAGCCGCGCCAGTCGATCCGGGCCGCGCTCAGCGCCGCGCCGCCGGCCGTGGCTGCCTGATCGGGGTAGGTGGAGGCCACCGGCGCCGCGGGCCGCGCGTATTGCGGCGCCATCGACACGCAGCCCTGCGCCAGCAGCACGGCCAGGGCGGCCGGCGCCAGCCGGGCGGCGCGCCATCGCGAAAGGGAGCGGCGGGTCATGCTCATTTCTCCATCACATAAGCGCCGGGCGCGTCGTCCAGCGCGGGATAGCCTTTGCGCGCGGCGCCCAGCGCGGGGGGGCGGACCGGCTGGCCGGACAGCGCGTCGAGCCAACCGCGCCAGTGCGGCCACCACGAGCCTTCATGGGGCGTGGCCGCCGCCAGCCAGGCCTCCGGGGTCAGCGCGGGCTGTCCCGCCGCGCGCAGCAGGCTGCGAAAGCGCCGCCGCGGATGGCCCGGTTCGCTGACGATGCCGGCGTTGTGGCCGCCGCTGGTCAGCACGAACGTCAGCGGGGCCGGCGACAGGCCGTGCAGCTTGTAGACCGAACGCCACGGCGCCACATGGTCCGTCTCGGTGCCGACGCAGAAGATCGGCAGGCTCAGGTCCTTCAATCGCACCGGACGGCCGTCCACGGCGAAGCGGCCGGCGGCCAGGTCGTTGTCCAGGTACAGGTGGCGCAGGTACTGGCCGTGCATGCGCGCTGGCATGCGGGTGGCGTCGGCGTTCCAGGCCTGCAGGTCGGTCATGGGGCGGCGCTGGCCCAGCAGGTATTCGCTGGTCATGCGCGACCACACCAACTGGCGTGCGCGCAACAGTTGGAACGCGCCGCTCATCTGGCGCGCCGGGAAATAGCCCAGCGCCGTCATTTCGGCCTCCATCAGCGCAACCTGGAAGGCATCGATGAACAGGCCCAGCTCGCCGGGTTCGCTGAAGTCGGTCTGTGCCGCCAGCAGGCTCAGGCTGGCCAGGCGGCGGTCGCCGTCGCTCGCCATGGCGCTGGCGGCCATGGCGAGCAGGGTGCCGCCCAGGCAATAGCCCGCCGCGTGTACCCTGGCGCCGGGCACGATGGCCTCGATCGCCGCCAGCGGTTCGCGCACGCCCAGGCGCAGATAATCCTCCAGGCCCAGATCGCGATCGGCCGCGGTGGGGTTCTTCCATGACACGCAGAACACCGTGTAGCCCTGGCCGACCAGATAGCGGATCAGCGAGTTGTGGGGCGACAGATCGAGCACGTAGTACTTCATGATCCAGGCCGGCACGATGAGGATCGGCTCGGGCCGCACCCGGCCGGTCGTGGGCCGGTACTGGATCAGTTCGGCCAGGTGATTGCGCAGCACCACCTTGCCTGGGGTGGCGGCAACCTCGTGGCCAGGGCGGAAGTGTTCGGCGCCGGCGGGCGGCAGCCCGGCCCACTGGCGCAGGCCGTCCTCCCAGGCGTGGCAGGCGCCGCGCAGCAGGTTGGCGCCGCTTTCCTCCAGCGTCTGGCGCCACACCAGGGGGTTGGTATAGGGATTGTTGTCGGGCGCCAGCGGTTCCAGCCACTGGCGCGCGGCGAAGGCCGCCAGCGCGCGCTGGTGCGGATCGGCCAGGGGCAGGGCGCGGGCAAACGTGTCCCAGCCCTGCTCGGCCTGCATGAAGCCCTGGCACCACAGCGCAAAGGGCCACTGCCGCCAGGCGTCGTCATCGAACCGGCCTGCGTGCGCCGCAGTCTGCTGGGGGGCTGGCGGGGGCGTGATCGGCATGAGGGCTCCGGGGCGCACGGGGGCGGGATTGCCTCGCGTGGGGACGGATCGTCGCGCAACCGGGCTTGTGGCCTGGCGTCGGACAAATCCGACTTCGGAACCATTGTGCCGCCGCTGGTCTGATCAATCCTTGATCAGGATCAAGCTAACGACTGACCGGTCGGTTTTTAATGGAGCGGTTGGCCGGCGGTGCGTCCGCGCGCCAATTCGCACAGGGAGCAGTGGTGATGAGCACGCAACGTCTGCGTCTCCCTCCGACCGTGCGCGTCGGGCAGATCCTCGACGCCGCGCTGCAGGAGTTCTCGGCCGCCGGCTATGCCGGCGCCCGCATGGATGACATCGCCTTGCGCGCGGGGTTGTCCAAGGGAGGCCTGTACGCGCACTTCGCCAGCAAGGAAGAGGTCTTCGAGGCGCTGCTGGCGCGCTACCTCTGTCCGCCCCGTCTCGACGCCCGCGCCCTGGTCGAAGGCTCGGCCAGCCCCCGCCACCTGGCCGAGCGGCTCGTCAACCATCTCTACGCCAGCCTCGCCAACCCCGCCATGATCGCCGCCATGCGCCTGCTGCTGGCCGAAAGCCTGCGCGTGCCGCACCTGGCGCGCCGCTGGCGCGAACAGACCGCCGATGCCCACCAGGCCGACATCGCGCAATTGCTGGAACTGGCCCGCGCGCGCGGCCTTTGCGGTGACGGCGCCGCGTTGCGGCACCCGTGGCTGCTGCTGTCGCCGGTGGTCCACGCCATCTTCATGGCGATCCTGCTGGGACCGGATGAACGCCTCAACCTGCCGCAGCGGCGCGAGGCGCATGTGGCGCTGATCTGCGACCTGCTGTAGCCCGTCACTACCAACGGTAGCTGGCGGTGGCGATTACGGTGCGAGGATCGCCGTAATAGCAATTGCCGTAGCCGCAGTTGGCGAAATAGGTCTTGTTGGTCAGGTTGCGAGCGTTCAGCGCCAGGCTCCAGCGGTCGATGTCATAGCCGATCATTGCGTCGAACAGCACGAACGACGGCACCTGTTTGGGGGCCTGGCTGCCATCACCGTAGTTGGCGCCGGTGAAGCGCGCGCCCACACCTACCTTGATACGCGATTCGAAGCGGTAGTCGACCCACAGCGAGGCCCGGTTCCGCGGCACGGCGGTGGCCTGCCTGCCGATTTCATCGGGGTTGCTGCTGGCCGTGACCGCGGCTTTGGGTGTCCACGAATACGCGGCGATCACGTTCAGGCGCGGAATCGGCTGCACGGTGGCCTCGAATTCGACGCCACGCACCGTGACCTCGCCGGTTTGCCGGGGAATGGAGTCGGCGTCGTAGGTAATGTAGTTGCGGCGCCGCAGGTCGAACGCCGCCACGCTGTAGCTGTCCTTGGTGCCGGGAGGCTGGTAGCGCAGTCCGGCCTCGTACTGGCGGCTGGTCTCCGGCTTGAATGGCTTGCGCTGCGAGGAGTCGACGGTGGCGGTGGGAATGAAGGACTCGCCATAGCTGACGTACGGCGCCCAGCCGGTCGGATCCACGTAGACCAGGCCGGCGCGGCTGGTGAACTTGTGGCTGCTGATGCGGGTGGTGGTGCCGTCCTGGCGGTCCCGCAGCTTGTTGTCGGCGCTGTCATAGCGGCCGCCCAGGGTGGCGACCCAGCGCTCGTTCCATTTGATCTGATCCTGCAGGTACACCCCCGTCTGCGCCAGCGTCAGGTCCGCATCCATCCAGGGCTTGGCGCGCGTGATCGGCCCCTGGCGGTACTTCGGGTCGTTGATGTCCAGCGGGGGCGCCTTGCCACCGCTGAAGCTGACCTGGTCGATGCGGTTGCGCTGGTAGTCCACGCCCACCAGGATGCGGTGGTGCCAATTGCCCAGACTCAGGTCGGTCTGGACCTGGTTGTCCACGTTGAAGCTGGCGATATGTTCGCGGCTGCCGAACGCCGAGCGCCGCAACACCTGGTAGTTGGCAGGATCCGTGACGTCGTCATTGACGCTGGCATAGCCGCTGGCTTGCACCGCCGAATAATCGAGGTCCAGGTGGCCGTAGCGCAGGTTCTGGCGCAGCGTCAGCGCATCGCTGACGCGGTGTTCCAATTCGTAGCCGGCCATCCACTGGGTCTGGTTGAAGTAGTCATAGCCGGGTTCGCCGACGAACAGCGATGCCGGGATGTGCGTGCCGGCCGGCGTCGGCACCAGCGAGCCTACGGCCGGGCGGGCCCGCGTGTAGGTGCCGCCGCGCTTGGTCGCGTACTGCGTCAGCAACGTCAGGGTGGTGTCCGTCGACGGCCGCCAGGTCAGCGATGGGGCCAGGTACAGCCTGTCGTTGTCGATGCCATGGGCAGGCAGTTCGGAGTCCAGGCCCATGCCGACGAAACGGTACAGCCACTTGCCGTCTTCATCCATCGGGCCGGTGAAGTCGGCGGCGAGGCGGCGGCGCTGATGGTCGCCCACCTGCGCCTGCAACTCGCGCAGCGGCTCCTCCTGCGGGCGCTTGCTCACCACGTTGATCAGGCCGCCGGGGCCCGTCTGCCCGAACAGCACCGATGCCGGTCCTCGCAGCAGTTCGATGCGCTCCGCGCCGTAGTTTTCGGTCTGCCAGATGCCCCAGTTGCCGTTGTTGCGCAAGGGCAGCCCGTCCAGGTAGAAGCCGGGCGTATAGGCGTCGAAGCCGCGCAGCGACACCCAGTCGTAGCGCGAGTCCGAGCCATAGGTCGTGGTGGAGACGCCGGGCGTGTAGGCCAGGGCGTCCTTGATGTTGGTGGCGCCCAGCGTGTTGTAGCGGTCCGCGGTGATGACCGAGATCGACTGCGGTGTCTCGATGATGGGCGTGTCGGTCTTGGTCGCGGTGGCGCTGCGACGCGCCACGTAGCCCTGCACCGGGCCCCAGGCGTTCTCGGCGGCGCCGGTGACGCTGATCGGCGTGAGTATCGGCACCGCCTGTGCATTGCGCTTGAATGTGAGCGCCCCGCCGGGCAGTGCCACGGGCTCCAGTCCCGAACCGGCGGTCACGTGGCGCAGCGCCTCGTCCAGCGTATAGCTGCCATGCAGCGCTGGCGCGTCCAGGCCCCGCATCAACGCCGGGTCCACTGACAGCACGCGGTCATTCTGTACCGCGATGCGGTTGAGCGTGGTGGCTAACGGCGCGGCAGGCAGGTCGTAGACCAGTCGCGCCGGTTGCGCGAAGGCGGCGGGGGCGGTCAACGCGGCCGTCAAGAGCAGACTGGCGCGGGAGAGGCGGGGCATGTCGGGGGATCTCCGGGAGAGCACAAGTGGGTGGATTTACCCGGAGGTGTATCGGCGGCGAAAAACCGGACACGCAATTTGTAATTAGTTGTTTTCAACGCGGCGGGGACCGCGTCATGCCTGATCGACCCACGTCAGCCAGCCGCCATAGCGGGTGATCTTGAGTCGCAGCGTCGCGGCCAGCGCCGCCCAGGCCTGTTCCGGACGATCGAGCGAAAAAACGCCTTGCACCCGCAGGACGGCGGCGCGTTCGGAAAGGTGCAGCGCGCCGGGCATGTAGGGCCGCAGTGCATCGGCTACCGCGGCCAGCGGCGCGTCCAGGACCTCGAGCCGTCCCTCACGCCATGCCGCCAGGGAGGCAGCGCGCTCCGCCGCCAGCGGGCGGATGCCGCTGGCGTCATAGCGGGCCACCTGGCCTTGGGCCAGGTCGAGTTGGTGGCCGGCGCGGGTGGTGATGCGGATCTCGTGCGCCAGCACTGCCGCGACACTGTGGTCGGCTTCTTTGCGTACCATGTACTCGGTTCCGCGGGCCCAGGCGTTGCCATCGTCGGTGGTGACGCAGAACGGACGGTGGGCATCAGGGGCGATGGCAGCGACCACCGCGCCCCGCAGCAAGCGCACACGCCGTACCTGGGGGCTGAATTCGAGCCGGATCTTGCTGCGGGCATCGAGCTCCAGCCGGCTGCCGTCGTCCAGCGAGATCGACAGACGCTGTGCAGTGTCGGTGTGCCAGTCGCCGCGATCCCGCCAGAGGCGGGCACCGAGCCACGCGCCACCGACGCCCACCCCGGCTAGCGCCAGTGTCTTGCCCAGAAACTGGCGGCGGGACGGGCCGCGCGCCAGCAAGTCGCGCACGGCCGAGCCCGGCGTGGCCGACAGGCCGGCCGCGCGTAGCGCCTGCAGCGGCTGGCCGACGCCGGCCTGCAGCGCCTGCCATGCGTCCGCATGCGCGGGCGCCGCCTCACGCCACTGCCGAAAGCGGCTGTGGTCGGCGGCGCTGGCGGTGCCGGAACTGAGCAGCACCATCCATTGCACTGCCTGGCGATCGGCTTCGCGGGTCATGCGCGTTCCTCGCGTTGCACCCGCAGGCAGCGTTCCAGCGCCTGCGCGAAGTGGCGCTGCACTGTGCGTACCGACAGGCCCATGCGCAGGCCGATCTCGGCGTAGGTCAAGCCGTCCAACTGGCTGTACAGAAACACCGCGCGCACGGCGGGCGGCAGGCCGGCCAGCATGGTGTCGACGCGCAGCAGCGTTTCCACCGCCAGGGCCTGGGACTCGGGCGAGGGGGCGCTGTCGGCTGCGTGCAGCGTCAGCCATTGCAGATAGGCTTGCTCCAGTTCGCGGCGCCGCCAGAAGTGGAACAGGAGACGTCGCGCGATGGTGGACAGGTAGGCCTTGGGCTCGGCGATCGGAACCGGTTCTCGGACCGAGGCGACCTGCAGGAAGGTTTCCGAGGCGAGGTCTTCGGCGTCGGCATGATTGCGCAGGCGAAAGCGCAGCCGATCCACCAGCCACGGGCGATAGTCCACATACAGGGAAGCGAGGACGGAGAAGGCGGACGGCTTTCCCATGGGACATACCAAATGATAATAATAAGTATCATTCAGTATATGGGAAAAACATCCATTCGAGCTATTGCGGCGCACTCGCGCGCCGGGCCGCGCCTGCCTGTATCCTTGCGTCTCCCCATGACTGACGTTGCGAGGACGATGTGCCCACTTCAGGAATGACGGTCCGCGTGCCGTCCTGGCGCTATTTCCCGGTGGCGCTGGCCCTGGTGCTGCCCGTGCTCGGCTGCATCGGCTGGACCTGGCTGCACGCGTTGAGCACCGAACGCGCCGAGGCCGCCACGGCGGGGCGGATCGTGCGCGTGCAGACCGAGCAGATCCTGGCCCGCGCCCTCGATATCCTGCCGCGCGTCACGGCCCTGTCGGCGCAGCCCTGCCAGACCGCGCGCGCCGACCTGTACCGCTGGGGCACGCTCAATCCGTATTTCCGCTCGCTGTTGCTGGTCAAGCAAGAACACATCTATTGCTCGTCGGCCCTGGGCGAGGTGGACTATGAGACCGGCGCGTTCCACCGCTGGCCTGTCGGTACGCCGCCGACGCAATGGTTCGTCAGCGTGGCCGGCACACCGCTGGCGCCCGACCGTTCGGCCCTGTTGCTGGGCATGGCCGGCGAGGACGGCCGGGGCGGCGTGGTGGTGGTCGACGGGCGCTACGTGCAAGACCTGCTCAACGCGGTGTCGTCGCTGGGGGCTTACCAGATGGAGGTCACGTTGGGCGGCGGCGCGCCCATCCGCAACGACGCATGGGGCGGGGCCGCCGTCGAGCGCTTGTTCGAGTCGGCCGAGCCGGTCGCCGGTCGCGGCGACCTGGTCGTCAGCGTGATGGCGCCGGCCGAAACCGTGGTGGAGGCCTGGCAGCAGTTGCTGGTGGGTTATCTGCCGGTGGCCCTGCTGTGCGGCGCGTTGCTGGCGTTCGGCGCCTATCGCCTGCAGGTGAGCCGGCAATCATTCAAGGAGCAACTGCGCCGCGCGATGGCGGCCGACGAATTCCATGTCGAATACCAGCCGGTGTACGGTAACCGCAGCGGCCGTTGCGAGGGCGTCGAGGCGTTGATGCGCTGGACCCGCCCGGGCGTCGGTCCGGTGCGGCCCGACATCTTCATCGCGGCGGCCGAGGCCGACGACATGATCGTGCCGCTGACGCAGCATCTGCTCAGGCTGATCCAGCGCGACATGCAGGGCTGGACCACGCCGCCGGATTTTCACGTCGCCGTGAACGTGGCGCCGGAGCATCTCTCCAGCCCGTCGCTGGTGGCGGATGTACAGGCTTTCCGCGGCGCCATCCGGCCTTCGCTGATCGTGCTGGAGATCACCGAACGCAGCCTGATCTCGGACGGCGGGCAGGCCCGAAGGAATATCGACACGTTGCGCGAGCGGGGCGTTTTCGTGGCCATCGACGATTTCGGCACGGGGCATTGTTCACTGTCGTACCTGCAGAAATTCCCGGTCGATTACCTCAAGATCGACAAAGGATTCGTGCACGCGATTGAACCCGGCGGCGAGGAAACGCCCGTGCTCGACGTGATCATCACGCTGTCGCACCGGCTGGGCCTGGCGGTGGTGGCCGAAGGCGTCGAGATGCCGGAGCAGTTCACCTACCTGACGGCGCGCGGTGTGGCATACATCCAGGGCTACCTGTTTGCGCGGCCGATGCGCTCGGCCGACTTCGTCCGTTGGTATGCCGAGAACGCGGCGCGGCCGCCCGTCACGTTATCGGGCAACGTCTAACGTTGCGGCTAGCGCGCAGGGGGCGGCGGGCCTGTAGCCGCGCCATCGCCGCAAGGGGCGGCCTCAGCCGGCCTTGGCCTGCGGCGCGGCTTTGGCGAAGAACAGCTCGGTGATCGACTGGCTGTCCAGCGGCTCGCCATTGATGGCGCGAGTGAGCAGCTCGGCGCCGAGCAATTGCACCGAGAACACCAGGTCCGGCTGCACCCGGCGGATTTTCTCCAGGTGTTTGCTGGTGTTGACCAGGGCCACGGTCTTGGCGCCCTGGTCGCCGGTGGCTTCCTTGGCGGCCAGCACGATGAAGGCATTCTCGGCGTCGTCCTCGCGCAACGCCAGCACGTAGCGCGCGCGGGCCACGCCCGCGCTGCGCAGCACCTCGACGCTGGACGGGTCGCCTTCGATCAGGTCGGTGGCGGGCGGGTATTCCTGCGGCGTACCGGGCGGCACGATGACCGTGACCTCATCGCCTCGACGGCGCAGGCCGTCGTAGACGCTCATGGCCAGGGGAGTGGCGCCGGCGATGATGATGTGGTTTTTTCTCATGGCGTTGGAAAACCGGCCCTTGACCAGCCGTTTCAGGTTGCCGCCGATCACCGGGCCGGCGATCGCGCTGATGGAGGTGGCGAAGACGGTGATGCCAAGGATGATAATCGACGCGGTGAACAGCCGCGCCGCGTTGCTGTGCGGCGTGATGTCGCCATAGCCCACCGTCGACATCGAGACGATCGAGAAGTACAGGGCGGTGGCCGCGTCCCTGATCGGCGGATTGAATTCCTCGCCCATGTAGAGCGTGCCGAAGACCGCGTAGATCAGCAGCGACACCATGCTGACCAGCGCGAACAGCGAGCCCGCGGTGACGCTGGCGCGGTCGAAGCGGCGCCAGTACGCGATCAGCGCGACCACCAGCACCAGCGTATAGATGCCCAGCCCGGCTCGGCCGTCGTGGCCCAGGATGGCGAAGGTGCCGATGCCGATCAGCAGCACCAGCGAGAACGCCCAGGCGATGCGCGCCTTCAGGATCAGTCCGAGCGCGATGATCTGCAGGCCCACGCCCAGCACCAGCCGCGGGATCTCCAGCAGGCCGACTACCCGCATGACGTCATGCCAGTTGTCGAGCGCGAGCCAGAAGGAATACTCGCGGGCGCGCACTTCGCGCAGCACCGGATGCATGAAGGCATATCCATCCAGCGCCACCAGGATGGCGAGGCACCAGTTGGGCGGAACGAGGGCGATGGTGCGGCGCAATCTGCGCGCGGCGCGGGTCAGCAGAGGGGGCATGGCGGGGGCGTCCTTTGACGGCATTCTATCGGCCTGGGCGCGAGGCTCGCTATATCCAATATGTATAGAAGGCTATCAACAAAGAATTACTTGAATTGCGGCCGACGTCCTAAACTTCGTTCATCACGCGGCTATCCGAAAGGAACGCCGCTGATACGGGCGACTAGCCCGCCAGCTGCTAGGGCGGACGAAATCCCCGGGCGTTAATCACGCTGCAGCTTGGGCGGGGACTAGAGACCCCAACCGGGCTCACGGCTAGCCCGTGCGTGAGTTGTACGAGGCACGAATGTTGGAATCGCGTGATCTAGGTAGAAGGCATCAGTGCCGGCTGATGACTCCAGGCTCACGTGTTGTTTTAGCGCGGCGTCTTACCTTCGGGGCAGCGCCGCGTTTTTTTCGCCTGGCGCCAGCCGCCTGGCCCGTAGCGTATCAGTAAGAGGGCGCGTTCGCATCCAGCGTGTAGCGGCGCCAGTCTCCCTGTCCTTCCGGACGACCTTCCTCTCCCCCCTCCCGCGGTTCCAGTTCCAGCGTGATGTCCGCCGCGAACATATAGCCCCAGCCATGCACGGCGCGGATCGGCAGCGTCATGTGATTGGCGGCCGCCTTGCGCCGCAGCCGGCTGATCATGACGTCGACGAAGCGGCGCCGCGTGATGGCGCCGTCGGCGTCCTCGGCGCCGTCCGGATAGAACGCATCGCGGCTGACCTTGCGGTCTGGCGCATTCACCAGTCGGGTCAGAAAATCGCGTTCTCCCGTGGTCAGCCCGAGGCTGTAGCCCCTCGGGCTGATCAGCGTCCAGCCCTTGTTGACCAGCCGCCAGGCTTCCTGCTGCGGCTCGTCGGCGGCGCTGTCGGCCATATGGTCGGACATGTCCAGGCCCACCGCGCGCCGCACCAGCGCCTGCAGCACGGCCGCCAGTTCCAGGCCGGTGACATCGGGCGGCAGGCAGGCATCGGCGCCACAGAGCAGGGTGCGGATGCGGCTTTCTTCGCTGCCGAAGGGCGCAATCGCAACGATCCCCAGGCCGCGGTCGATGGCGCGCAGCCGCACGGCGGCATTGTGGATGTCGGGCAGCGGCGCTTCCAGGATGATCAGCGGGCTCGGGCGCCGGGAATAGCGGTCGTAGACGTCGGCCAGGTCATGGCAGCGGCGCACGCTGAATCCAAGGTGCGACAGGGCTTCGACCAGCCGGGCATGCCTGGCGTCTTCCAGGCCGAGAAAGATGACGTCCAGCGTATTGTTCATGGATGCCCGCCTGCGCCTGCGTTGCGTGTCATGCCCCTCTCCCTCTGCTGCGCCATGATGTGGCGGCATCTGGCGATGTTGTCTGATGGCGGGCGAAGGTCTGAACTGTTGATCCGTGCCGGGGCCACGGCCCGCTGAGGCTACGGTCGGGGTCTGAGACGGCGCCTGGCTTGAGCGCGCTGCGCGCAGGCCGCCGATGATCCGATTCCGCATGGAAGTCACGCCCGTGTTTCATTTAAACACGGGCGTGTTTTTTTGTGAAGATACGTTTCTGTAGTTTCTGCTGGTAACAGTGGTCTCGCCGCATAACCCCGCGAAGCCCTTGAAACACTGTTTTTTTATGCAGTTGCGACAATAAAATATTAAGTATTACCGATACATTATTTTCTATTTTTAATCGGTGAATACCCATAAACTCGGGCCGGCTTTTAATCCCCGGCCTGGCGGTTGCGGACCTTGGAGGAGGCGGGCGGGAGCGGGGGCGACGCCAGCGCGCAAACCGATGATAGCAAGGGGTTTTTTTGATCCGCCGCAGGTCCTGGCGCTGGCCGCGGGTGGCGCGCCGCAACGGGCGGCGGAGCGCGCAGCGATTTACGGATTAGCCCCGGAATTGGGGTGTAATCCCTTTCTTTGGCGGCAGTATTGAGATGTTTTAATCAAATAAATAAATTCATATTAATGTCTCAGGTTGATCGATTGGACACGTTTAGCCATCGTCTGCGCACTGCAAGAATGCTTCAGGGATGGACACAGAAAGACTTGGCGGTCGCGAGCAACCTGTCGCAAAGCGCTATCGGCAACTATGAGAGCGGCCAACGCCAGCAGCCCTCCAGCGACGCGCTCATCAAGCTGACGCGAGCGCTGCGGGTCAATCCCATGTGGCTCAGCACCGGCGAAGGGCCGATGCTCAACCCCGGTTATGCCGAGCCCGCCATGAATGCGAGCAATCATCCCGAGCAGCCGCCCTGGCCGTTCGAGACGGTGTCGTACGCGACCTATGCGCGCCTGAGCCAACAGGAAAAGCGCCAGATCGAACAGGTGCTGGCGGCCTACATCAAGGCGCGCGGCGAATAGTCCCCACGGCGGTGGCGGCGGCGCGCCGTCGCGGCGTTTTCCTGCGCGCCGCTTCGGGCGCGTTGCCCGCGTCCGTCGCCGCTGGCGGCTGCGTCGTGCGCAGGCGCCGGCGCAGGCGTTCCACCGGATCGGCGATCAGGCTGTTGAGCAACGCGGCAAAGCCGATACAGCCGGTCACCACCAGGGCCGTGAACATGGCGGGCTGGCGCAGTTGCGCGCCGTCGAGCAGCCAGCCGAAAAAAAGAATGACCAGCGCGTGGCCAATGTAGATCGGGTAGCTGAGTTCGCCGATGGCCTTGTCCAGCCGATGGCGCGCCTGGAACAGGAAGGCCAGCGGCAGCAGCGCCGCGAACAGCAGCACCGCGAGGCCGTCGCGCAGCGTATGCGGCATGCCGATCGAAAAATGCACCAGCACGTACAGCGTCAGCAGGCCGGTGCCCAGCTCGGGCAGCCAGGCGACGCGGCGGCTCCAGGCCTGCCAGCGCGGCAGCAGCATCTGGTGCGACAGCGATCCAGCCAGGAACAGCGCCAGTTCCGTGGGGAAAAAGCGGTAGGTCCACGGGTCGCTCAGGCCGATGCCGCTGGCGATCAGCGCCACGCGCAGCGCCAGGGACGCCGCCAGCAGGACCAGCAGGCGCCGGGGCGAATGCAGCACGAAGGGGGCGATCAGGTAGAAGCTCATCTCGACGCCCAGCGTCCAGGCCTGCGGCACCAGCAGGCCCTGGTACAGCGGCACGTCGCTGCGGGCGAAGCTGCCGGTGAAGGCCAGCGCGCCGTGGTCGATGCCGAAGAACATCAGCCAGTCCTGGCCCAGGATCAACAGATTCGACAGCGCCAGGAACAGCGTGGCGGCCAGCGGCAGGCCGTCGTAAACGCGCCAGAACCCCTCGCCGCCGACGGCATAGGCCAGCAGCGTCAATACGGCCACGGCCAGGTAGATCGGGTACAGGCGCAGCGCGCGGTTGGCGTAGAACCGGCCGGGCGCGTCGCGGTAGTGGTCAGTGGCGGTCAGCACATAGGAGATCAGAAAGCCCGATATCACGTAGAAAAGCTGCACGGCGAGGCGCCCGCCCACCAGCCAGTCGGTCGCGCCGCCGCCCAGGTGATCCAGGACGACGGACAGCGCCAGCAAAGTTCTCAGCATGCCCATCGCCGTGTCTCCGGAAATTGTCTTGGTCGTCAGCCGGGCCGTTGCCGGCCGGGCGCGAGGCGTCAGCCGATTCTGCGCGCCACGGCGGCCCGCCGCCATGCGGCATACGATGCACCCCCTTCCAGCGCGCGGCGTAACGCGCCTCGCCCCGCGTGCAGCTTTGGGATTCGGCTGTCGGGAGGAGGGCACGGGACGTGCTGAGCCCATGCGGTTACAGTCGAGGCTGTGTCTTTTCAGGAGTGCTGTCCATGTTTACCTTCCTGTCTACGCCTTGCCGCCTGGTCGGCGCCGGAATGCTGGCCATGGCGCTGGCCGGCTGCGCCGGATCGACCGGAGGCGCGCGCGCCGAGGGCGCCGCCGCCGCCAACGCGGCCAGCAGCGCGGATTCACTGGCCCAGACCAGTTGGGAGCTGGTGCGCTGGACGCAGTCCGGCGGCGCCCTGCGCGAGATTCCGCATGGCGACAACGGCGAGCCGATCCGCCTGACCTTCCTGGCGCAGGGCAAGCAATACCGGGTCGAAGGCTTTTCGGGCTGCAATCGCTACATGGGCAGCTACAAGCTGCAAAGCGGCAAGCTGGCGATCGACGCGCCCGCCGCCACGCGCATGGCGTGCGTGCCGGCGGCCCGCGCCGCGCTCGAAAGCGACTACCTGCGCGGGCTGGGCGCGATCGACACGTTCACGCTGGACAGCGGCGGCGCGCCGCGCCACCTGACCTTCAACCTGCGTGGCGGCGACGTGCTGGAATTCGAGCGGCGCCAGGACCCGCCGACGCCCTGACGCCGGATCCCGTGCGTGGCGCCCGTCCAGGACGTGGATTGCGCCCCGGAGCGGACCGAGGCAACCGCGCCCTTCCGTGACCTCCAGGGAATGTGCAGGTGTTTCAGTATGTTTTCCGGCGCCGGGCGGGCGGCCGTGCCGCGCCTACAATTGGCGCTGCCGGCCGTCCGGCGGGCGCGCCGCGGCGCGCATCCTGGTTTCTTGCGGGAGAGATTTGCATGTCCTTGTCCACTTCCTGGCGCTGGATCGCGCCTTGCGCGCTTGGCCTGACGCTGGCGGCCTGCGCGGCGCCGCCACGCACCGCCGACGGACGCGACCCGCGCTTCCAGCCGGCCGCCGCCTCCGACGTGCTGGCGCAGACCAACTGGGACCTGGCGCGCTGGACCCGCCCCGGCGGCGCGCTGCGCGAGATCCCGCATCCGTCCTCCAATTCGGTGCCGCTGACCATCGGCTTCATCCATGACCAGGGCGCCACGCGGGCCACCGGTTTCGCCGGCTGCAATACCTACAGCGCGCCCTACACCGTCGCCAACGGCCAGTTGCTCATCCCGTCCAACCCCGTGGCGACGATGAAGGCCTGCGCGCCGGTCAACATGAAGCTCGAACAGGAATTCCTGGCCAGCCTGACGCGCATCACCGCCACCTCGTTCGACAACACCAGCAATCCGCAGCGCATGACCTGGGCCTTGAGCAACGGCGACACGCTGGATTTTGGCCGCCGTCTCGATCCGGTCGCCGGCGGCCAGGTGGGCGCGACCAAGCTGGTCTACGTCAACGCCGAACGCGTGCCGTGCAACGCCGGCGCCGGCCGCGCCATGTGCTACCAGGTGCGCGACACGCCGACGCAGCCGTGGCAGCTCTGGTACGGCGACATCACCGGCTTCAATTTCCAGCCCGGCATCCGCTATCGCCTGCGCGTGGTCGAGGTCCGGGACCCGAATCCGCCGGCCGACGCCTCGGGCCTGCGCTGGGTGCTGGATACGGTGGTGGAACAGGAAATCGTGCGGCGCTGAGCCGGGAGGGCGGGGCCCGCGCTTGACCCGCGACAAGCGGGCCGCGCGGGGCAGCGATTACTATTACGGCCTTCGCCGTTTTTTGCCCCGCTTTGCCATGTCTTCCGTCGTCAATATCGCCGCCTACAAATTCGTCTCGCTGGAGGCGCTGCCCGAGCTGCGCGCCCGGCTATTGGCCGAGGCCGGGGCGGCGGGCCTGAAGGGCACCATCCTGCTGGCGGAGGAAGGCATCAACCTGTTCCTGGCGGGCGCGGTCGATGGCATCGACACCTTCCTGCGCGGCTTGCGCGGCGACGCCCGCTTCGCCGACCTGGAAGTGAAGTTCAGCCACAGTGCGCAAGTGCCGTTCCGCAAGCTGCTGGTGAAGATCAAGCGCGAAATCATCCGCATGAACCACCCGGCGATCCGGCCCGAGGCCGGCCGCGCGCCGGGTGTGGATGCGAAGACGCTGGCGCGCTGGCTGGAGCAGGGGACCGACGACAGCGGCCGTCCGGTGGTCATGCTGGATACGCGCAATGCCTTTGAAGTCGACGAGGGCACCTTTCGCGACGCCATCGACTGGCGCATCGACCGCTTCACGCAGTTCCCGGCGGCGGTGCAGGCGCATCGCGCCGAGCTGGAAGGCAAGACCGTGGTCAGCTTCTGCACAGGCGGCATCCGCTGCGAGAAGGCCGCCATCTACATGAACGAAGCCGGCATCGACAACGTCTACCAGCTCGACGGCGGCATCCTCAAGTACTTCGAGGAAACCGGCGGCCCGGGGTTCGACGGCAAGTGCTTCGTGTTCGACGAACGTATTTCGCTCGACCCGGCGCTGGCGCCGAGCAAGGATTGATTCCGTCCCGCGAGGACCGGCGCGCCGCCGCCGCATGAAAAAAAGCCCGCAGATTGCGGGCTTTTTCGCATGGCTCGGGTGTGCGGATCAGCGCACGCGCATGCCGGGCTTGGCGCCGGGGAACGGCTCCAGCACGTAGATGCCGGCGTCCACCGCCTCGTCGGCATGACTGGCGGCCAGCACCATGCCTTCCGAGACGCCGAACTTCATCTTGCGCGGCGCCAGGTTGGCGACCATGACGGTCAGCTTGCCGATCAGGTCTTCGGGCTGGTAGGCCGACTTGATGCCGGAGAAGACGTTGCGGTGGCGGCCTTCGCCCACGTCCAGCGTCAGGCGCAGCAGCTTGGTCGAGCCTTCGACGTGCTCGCAGTTGACGATCTGCGCGATGCGCAGGTCGACGCGGGCGAAGTCGTCGATCGAGATGGTCTCGGCCAGCGGCTCGCCGCCGGGGATCACGGCGGGGGCGGCGGGCGGCTCGAACAGGTCTTCCAGCATCTGCGGCTCGACGCGCTGCATCAGGTGCTTGAACGGCGCCACGCGCTGCGGCAGCACGGCGGCGTCGGCCCAGGTGAAGTCGGCCTCGGCGGCGAACAGCTCGCGCGCGACGCGCTCGGCCAGGGCCGGCAGCACCGGCGCCAGCATCACCGACAGGGCCTTGAAGCCGGCCAGCGAACGCGAGCAGATGTCCTGCAGCGCGGCCTTCTGCGCCCCGTCGGCGGTGGCGATGCCCTTGGCCAACACCCACGGCTGGGCCGTGTCGAACGCCTGGTTGATGCGGTCGGCGTAGGCCATGATCTCGCGGATGGCGCGGTTGTACTCGCGCGCCTCGAAGGCGGCGCGGATCGACTCGGCCTGCGCGGCGTATTCGGCCGACAGCGCGGCGGTGTCGCCCGCATAGGCCAGCTTGCCGTCGAAGTGCTTGGTGATGAAGCTGGCGGCGCGGCTGGCGATGTTGACGTACTTGCCGACCAGGTCGCTGTTGACGCGGGCGATGAAGTCCTCGGGGTTGAAGTCCATGTCCTCGACCCGGGCGTTCAGCTTGGCGGCGATGTAATAGCGCATCCACTCGGCGTTCATGCCGAGTTCCAGGTAGCGCAGCGGCGAGATGCCGGTGCCGCGGCTCTTGGACATCTTTTCGCCGCTGACGGTGATGAAGCCGTGCACATTGACCGCGTCCGGCGTCTTGCGGCCGGCGAACTTCAGCATCGCGGGCCAGAACAGCGCGTGGAAATAGACGATGTCCTTGCCGATGAAGTGGACCTGCTCCGTGCTGCCGGCCGGGTCGAGCAGGGCGTCGAAGTCCAGCCCTTTGACCGCGCAGTACGACTTCAGCGAGGCCAGGTAGCCCACCGGCGCGTCCAGCCAGACGTAGAAGTACTTGCCCGGCGCGTCCGGGATCTCGATGCCGAAATAGGGCGCGTCGCGCGAGATGTCCCAGTCGCCCAGCTTGGCCTCGCCGTCCTCGGCGCCCAGCCATTCGCGGGTCTTGGCCAGCATTTCGGGCTGCAGGTGCTTGCCGCCGTGGGCGTTGCTGCCGGTGGTCCATTGCTGCAGGAATTCGACGCAGCGTGGATCCGACAGCTTGAAGAAGAAGTGATCCGACGACTTCAGCACCGGCGTGGCGCCGGTCAGGGCCGAGTACGGATTGATCAGGTCGGTGGGCGCGTAGACGGCGCCGCAGACCTCGCACGAATCGCCGTACTGGTCCTTGGCGTGGCACTTGGGGCATTCGCCCTTGATGTAGCGGTCGGCCAGGAACATGCCCTTGACCGGGTCGTAGAACTGCTCGATGGAGCGGGTCTCGATCAGGTCTTGCGCCTTGAGCGCGCGGTAGATGTCCTGCGACAGCGCGACGTTCTCGGGCGAATCGGTGGTGTGCCAGTGGTCGAAGCGGATGTGGAAGCCGTTCAGGTACTGCGGGCGCTCGGCGGCGTAGCGCGCCACCAGGGCCTGCGGCGTGATGCCTTCTTTCTCGGCCTTCAGCATGATCGGCGCGCCGTGCGCGTCGTCGGCGCCCACGAAGTGCACCGTGTGGCCCGCCATTCGCATCGAACGAACCCAGATGTCGGCCTGGATGTACTCCATGATGTGGCCGATGTGGAAGGATCCGTTGGCGTAGGGCAGCGCAGTGGTGACAAAGAGGGTGCGAGACATGGTTGTCGGTCGAGGTTGAGGGGAAAAATGGGTTGGCCGGCCATTTTAGGGCAATGGCGGCGATGCGCCCGCAGGGCGGGGGACGGGCCCCTTGAAACGACACAACCCGCCGGTCGCGCACGCGGGCGCCAGGCGGGTTGGGGAACAGCGAGCCGGTCGTTCGGCCACGAGTGCGCGGCGCGGGCCGCCGCGGGAGGCGGCGGGCGCCGGCGATGCCGCGCTCAGCGGATCTCGCGGGCCTCGACGTCGATCACGTCGCCGCGCGGCTGCGTGGCGAACGGGGCGGTGGCGGACTGGAACGGGCCCGGACGGGCACCCTGGCGCTGGCTCCAGTAGGCGCGCACGCCGAAAGGCTTGCCGCGCACCTTGGCGACCACGTACAGGATCGCCACGGCGATCGCCGTGGACAGCATGAAGACCAGCGCCATTGCCATGCCGATCAGGGCCAGGGCGGCGAATAAGACGGCTCGGAAGAAGCGGATAAGAGTATTGGTCATGTAGGTCGGATGCAAAACGCAGCGAAAGGTTCCCGTGTATCCGCTATCCTTTAGGGGATGGCGGCCCGCAGACGCCGCGCTGCCTACGGAACCATAGTGACATGAGTATAACGATAGAACACCTGCGCGCCGCCCTGCGCGCCGCGCACGACCCCAATACCGGCCTGGACCTGGGTGTATCTGTAAGAGATCGTGACATCCAGATCGATGGCGGCCGCGTCGCCGTGGCGCTGGAACTGGGCTATCCGGCCGACGCCGTCCGCGACCAGGTGCGCGAGATCGCCGTGGCGGCGCTGGCCGCCGCCGGCGCGCCCGGCGCCCAGGTGAGCGTGTCCTGGAAGGTGGCCGCGCATGCCGTGCAGAAGGGGCTCAAGCCGCTGCCCAATGTGCGCAACATTATTGCGGTCGCCTCCGGCAAGGGCGGCGTGGGCAAGAGCACCACGGCCGTGAACCTCGCGCTGGCCCTGGCCGCCGAGGGCGCCAAGGTCGGCCTGCTGGACGCCGACATCTACGGCCCCAGCGTGCCGACCATGCTGGGCGTCTCGGGCCGTCCCGAGAGCCTGGACAACAAAAGCATGGAGCCCCTGACCGGCCATGGCCTGCAGGCCAACTCCATCGGTTTCCTGATCGATGCCGACTCGCCCGCCATCTGGCGCGGCCCGATGGTGACCCAGGCGCTCGAACAATTGCTGCGCCAGACCAACTGGCGCGACCTGGACTACCTGATCGTCGACATGCCGCCGGGCACCGGCGACGTGGCGCTGACGCTGGCGCAGAAGGTGCCGGTGGTGGGCGCGGTCATCGTCACCACGCCGCAGGACGTCGCGCTGCTGGACGCGCGCAAGGGCCTGCGCATGTTCCAGAAGGTCGAGGTGCCGATCCTGGGCGTGGTCGAGAACATGGCCATTCACATCTGCTCGCAATGCGGCCATGCCGAGCACATCTTCGGCGAAGGCGGCGGCCAGCGCATGGCCGAGCAGTACGGCACGCCCTGGCTGGGCAGCCTGCCGTTGACGCTGGCGATCCGCGAGCAGACCGACGCCGGCACCCCCACCGTGGTGGCCGATCCTGGCAGCGAAGCGGCGGGCCTGTACCGCGCCATCGCCCGTAAACTCGCGGCCGGCGTTGCGGCGCTGCCCCGTGACATGGCCGGGAAATTCCCGTCCATCGTCGTGCAGCAGCCGTCGTAACGCATGCGGTGGGCGGCCCGGGCCTTCTTGGCTGGACTTTGCGTAGTGGCGGGCGAGGCGGTGGCCAAGCGCCCGGAAATCATCGTGGACCCCGGCGGCGTGCCGCCGGCGGCGCTGCAGGCGATCACCGAGGCGGTGGGCGCCATCGCGCGCCTGGCTGAAGACCAGGACGGCGGCGAAATCAACCGCCTGCGGCGCCGCGCCCGCGACGCCACGCTGGCCGCGCTGGCCACCCAGGGCTACTTCTCGCCCACCGTCACGCTCGAGGCAGGGACCGACATCGGCGGCGAAACCTGGGACATCGGCATCGTGCCGGGCAAGCGCACCACGGTGTCGTCGGTCGACCTGACCTTCACCGGCCGCATCACGCGGCCGGAATACGCGCAGCGCGTGCAGAAGCTGCGCGACGACTGGCTGCTCAAACCGGGCCAGCCGTTCATCAACGCCGACTGGAACAAGGCCAAGTCCACCCTGTTGGACGAGACCTCGGTGCGCGACTTCATGCTGGCCCGCATGACGGCCTCCGAGGCCGACGTGCAGGCCGACACGGCCTCGGCCGCCCTGCGCGTCACCATCGACAGCGGGCCGCAGGTGCGCATGGGCGAACTGAGCACCGAGGGCCTGGAGCGGGTGCCGCCCAAGCTCATCACCCGCTACGTGCGCTATTCGCCGGGTTCGCCCTATGACCAGAACCGCCTGGACGAATGGCAGCAGGACCTGCAGTCCACGGCCTTTTTTCGCGGCGCCTTCGTGGCGTTGCGGCAGCCGGGCAGCGACGCGCAGACGACGGAGCCGTTGTCCGACCGGGCCCGCGCGCCGGGCGCGGCCAACGCCGCCGAGGCCGCGCCTGCGGGCGATCCGGTGGTGTCCGGCGCCATGCCGCCGGCGCCGCCCGCCTACGATTCCGACGGCGAGGTGACGCTGCCGGTGCAGGTGCGCGTGGTCGAGGCGCCGCCCAAGCGTTTCTCGGCCTCGATCGGCGTCGACGACGAAGCCGGCGTGCGGCTGGAATCACTCTACCGCCAGAACGTGGTGTTCGGCCAGCCTGTGACAATGGAGTCGGGGTTCAGCGTGGACCGGCTGCAGCAGCGCGTCTACACCGACATCCTGCTGCCCCCGACCGAGCGCGGCTACAAGGATTCCGTCGGGGTGCTGGCGCAGCATTCCGACATCCAGGGCCTGGCGGTGACCCGCTATGCCCTGGGCGCCACCCGCAGCCAGGAGCGCCAGGGCGCCGGCGACAGCCGGGTCACCTACGAAACCCGCTGGGGCCTGCTGCTGGCGCACGATGACGTCAAGATCGACGGCGGCGACGAATATTCGCTGCCCACGCTGACCGCCACCGGCGAGTGGCTGCGGCGCGACGTGGACAACAAGTACGATCCGCGCGAGGGCAACCTGATCGCGCTGGGCGGCGGCGTGGGCGTGACGCTGGATACCGGCGAGCCCTACACCCGAGCGCGTTTCCGTGCCCAGAAGTGGTGGCCGATCGGCAAGCTGGACGTGCTGACCGTGCGCGGCGAGGTCGGCCGCGTCTGGGCCAACGGCAATGTCCAGGTGCCGGACGACTTCGGCTTCCGCACCGGCGGCGCGCGTTCGATACGCGGCTACAAGTACCAGAGCATCGGCCTCAAGCGCGACAAGGCCATCGTGGGGGCGCCCACGCTGGTGGTCGGCAGCATCGAGTACGACCATTACTTCAACGAACGCTGGGGCATGGGCGTGTTCGTCGATGCGGGCGACGCGGCGCAGTCGTTCGGCGACATGTCGCTGGCGGTCGGCTACGGCGTGGGCGCGCGGGTGCGCACGCCGGCCGGCCCGCTGTTCCTGGACGTGGCCTACGGCCAGCGCGAGCGCGACCTGCGCCTGCACTTCTCGCTGGGGATCGCGTTTTGACGGGGCTGCGCCGGTTCCTGCGCCATGTGCTGGTCTGGTGGTTGCCCGGGCTGGCGATGCTGGCCGTGCTGGCCTGCAGCTTCGTGTTCTGGCTGCTGGCCTCGCAGACCGGATCGCGCCTGCTGCTGACCACCGCCGCCCAGCAACTGGACGGCCAGGCGCTGGACGTGCGCGGCTCGGTCCTGCGCGGGCTGGATGTCGGGCGGCTCGACTTGAACATCAGCGGCACCCGTATCGGCATCAGCGACCTGCGCCTGAGCGTGCATTGGCGCGCGCTGGGCAACCGGCTGCTGCATGTGCGCGAACTCTCGGCCACGAATGTCGAGATCGGCCTGACCGCCAGCGAGGACGCGCCGGCCAATGACAAGCCCGAAGAACCCTTCAGCCTGCCGGCGCTGCCGGTGGACATTGCGGTGGACCGGTTGGCGCTGGGTGAATTCCATCTGCTGCAGGACGGCCAACCGCTGCCGGTCGAACTGGGCGACCTGAGCGCCACGTTCGCGGCCGGCAAACAGGGCGCGCAGCTACGCATCGCCAATCTGCGCGTGGGCCATGAGATCGGCCAGGCGCAGTTGAGCGGGCAAGCCGAACTGCAGGGCCTGGCCGACCCCTGGCCGTTCGCCGCGCGGCTGGACGTGATGGCGCGCGGATCGGGGTCGGCGTCGCCGCTGTGCCAGGCCGACCAGTTGAGCGGCAAGTTCGCGCCACCCGCGAAACCGCAAGAGGAGCGGCCCAAGGCGTCCGAGGCGGCCAAGCCCCGGGCCGGCAAGGCCAAGGGGGAAACCGCCAAGGCCGCCGCCGCAGGCGCCAAGCCGTCCTCCGCCACGCCGCCTGAGGGCGCCCCGGCCAAGACCACGGATGCGTTCGTCGGCCCGCCGGCGCCGGCCTGCCAGGTGATGTTGCAGGCCGATGCGGCGGGCTCGCTGGACGGCATCCAGGCCAAGCTGGATGGCACCGGCGCCGGCCTGGCGTTGGAGGTGATGGCCGATCTGGCGCCGCGCACGCCGCTGGTGCTGCGCAGCGCGCGGGCCGAGGCGCGGCTGCCGGACCAGTCGACGCTGTCGGCGCGCCTGGACCTGCGGGCGGTGGACGGCCAGCCGGGCCGCGACCGCATCGTCGGCACCGTGGGGGCCCGGCGCCTGGACCTGTCGCCCTGGCTGGGTGACGCGATTCCGCCGGCGATCGTCAGCGCCAGCGCGCAGTTGAGCGCCGAGTTCGAGAACCTCAGCCAGTTGCGCCAGGCCGCGATCGACCTGCGCTTCGAAGACGGCGCGCGCTGGAACAAGCAGGCGCTGGCGGGCGCGGTCAAGGCCCAGGTGGATATCGCCGCGCCCGCCGCCGGCCCGCAGGCCAGCGCCAGCGCCGTGGCGTCGGGCCCAGATGCCGCGCCGGGAGCCCCCGATGCCGCGGTCAGGCCCGCCGCCGATGCGCCCGATGCGCCCGATGCCGCCGTCAAGCCCGACGCCGCTACACCCGCCGCGGATCTGCTGGCCGGACTGCGCATCCACGGCCTGGACGTCGATCTCAAGCTCGGCGCCAACCGGATCCGGGCGCAGGGCGAGATAGGCGGGGCCGACGGCGCGCTGACGCTGGACGCGCAGGCGCCGCAATTGGATGCATTCTGGCCCGGCATTCCGGGCGGCGCCGACCTCAAGGGCAAGCTCGGCGGCACCATCGCCGCCCATAAGGCCGAGATCACCGCCGGCTACAACCCGCCCAAGCCGCGCCCCGGCGTGTTGGGCGAATCGCGGGCCCAGGCCACGCTCGCCTTCGCTGGCGGTTGGGGCAAAGGCGCGGCGGGGGCGGCCGACGCCGCCCTGACCGGTTGGCGCGGCACGGTTTCGCGCCTGACGGCCGACAGCGCCGGCTTCACCGTTTCGGTCGACCGGCCCGTGACGCTGTCTTACCTGCCGGCGGCGGTGGCGCCGCAATGGCAGTGGCAGGTGGGGCAGACCGTGCTGGGGGTGGCCCTGCCGGGCAAGGAAAAACTGGCGATCGCGCACAAGGGCTCGCGCGGCGACGCCAAGCGCTGGGAAACCGCCGGCCAGGCCGACAACCTGGTCATCACCGCCGCGATGGCGCGGCAGGTGATCGCCGCCGTCGACCCGGAGGCCGCAGCCAAGATGAACAAGGGACCGAAGCGCGTCAATGCTACGGTGGCGGAAAGCCAGCGCCGCATCGCGCTGGACGCGTCCTGGGACCTGAAATTCGACGGCCGCCTGGCCGGCCGCGCCCGCATCGCGCGGCGCGATGGCGATCTGCTGATTCCGGGCGATCCGCCGGTGCCGCTGGGGGTGAAGGCGCTGGTGCTGGACCTGACCGCCACGCCGACCTCGGCCAACGCCAGCCGGCTGGACGCCAAGCTGGACCTGGCCACCGACAAGATGGGCAAGATCGCCGGCAATGGCACGGCGGTGCTGGCGGTGGACGCCAAGGGCGGCATGGCGCTCGATCCGCGCCAGCCGATCCGCGCCAGGCTGGATGCGGATATCACCGATCTGGCCTGGGTCGGCCTGTTCGTCGGCGACTCCATGGAGGTCGGCGGCCAGGTCAAGGCCAACCTGGAAGCCCAGGGCACGCTCAGCGGCAAGTGGAGCGCGAGCGGCGCGATCCGCGGCGACAAGCTGCGCGTGGTGCGCATCGACGACGGCGTGCGCCTGATCGACGGCACGCTGGCGGCGCGGCTGGACGGCGACAAGCTGGTGCTCGACAGCCTGCGTTTCCCGGCCTCGCTGCGCGTGATGCCGGCCGAATGGCGCACCAAGGAATGGATCACCACCAACCCCGAGGCCAAGGGCGGCTATGCCGAGGCCAAGGGGCAATGGAACCTGATCGACGGCGGCGGCAACGTGCGCCTGACGCTGTACCGCTTTCCGGCGCTGCAGCGCTCGGACCGCTATGCCATGGTGTCCGGCACCGTCGACCTGAACGCCGCGATGCCGCGCATCGACATCGTCGGCGACCTGAAGGCGGACGCCGGCTGGTTCAGCCTGGAGATCCTGCAGGGCGTGCCGTCGCTGGACGACGACGTCAAGGTGCGCCGCGCGGGCGACGATCCCGGCGCCGTGTCGACCCCGCTGCAGACCAGCATGAACCTGAAGTTCGACATGGGGCCGCGCTTCTACATCACCGGCATGGGGCTGGACGCCGGCCTGCTGGGGTCGATCCAGATCCTGCTGAACGACGGCCGCCTGACCGGCGTGGGCGCGCTGCGCACCCGAGGCGGCGGCATCGAGGCCTATGGCCAGAAGCTGCGGCTGCGGCGCGGCACGCTGACCTTCCAGGGCCGCCTGGACAACCCGTTGCTGGATATCGAGGCGCTGCGCACCGGCGAGCAGGTCGAAGCGGGCGTAAAAGTGGTGGGCACTGCCCAGCGTCCGCGTATCGACCTGGTGTCGTACCCTGACGTCAGCGACGTCGAGAAGCTGTCGTGGCTGCTGCTGGGCCGGGGCCCGGACGAAAGCGGCAGCGACGCCGCGCTGCTGCTGTCGGTGGGCACGGCGCTGCTGGGCGGCGGCCAGCCCTTCTACAAGCAGTTCGGGCTGGACGACGTCAGCGTGCGCACCGGCAACCTGGGCAGCTCGGGCAGCATCCTGCCCGACCGCACCGTGGCCGGCGACGTCAACCGCGACAGCGACAGCCAGTTGGCGACGCAATTCCTGGTGGCCAGCAAGTCGTTCGCCAACGGCATCACGCTGAGCGTCGAGCAGGCGCTGGCGGGCAGTGACACGGTCGGCCGCGCCAGCTACCGGCTGGCGCGTGGCCTGTCGCTGGACCTGAAGGGCGGCTCGGTCAACGGCATCGCGCTCGTGTACCGCACCTTCTTCGGCGATTGACGCCCGTGGCCGTTCCGTTCCCGTTCGGGGACGGGGCGGCGCGCTCGGGATAAAATGACGCCCATTCCATTTCCCCAAGCACTCTCGCCACCATGAGCATCAAAAGCGACCGCTGGATCCGCCGCCAGGCCGAAGCCGGCATGATCGAACCCTTCGAAGCGGGTCAGGTCCGCACGGCCAATGGCGGGCGCATCGTCAGCTACGGCACCAGCAGCTACGGCTACGACGTGCGTTGCGCCGACGAATTCAAGATCTTCACGAACATCAATTCCACCATCGTCGATCCCAAGAACTTCGACGAAGGCTCGTTCGTGGACTTCAAGGGCGATGTCTGCATCATCCCGCCCAACTCGTTCGCGCTGGCTCGCACGGTCGAATACTTCCGCATCCCGCGCAGTGTGCTGACGATCTGCCTGGGCAAAAGCACCTATGCCCGCTGCGGCATCATCGTCAACGTGACGCCGCTGGAACCCGAATGGGAGGGCCACGTCACGCTGGAATTCTCGAACACCACGCCGCTGCCCGCCAAGATCTACGCCGGCGAAGGCTGCGCGCAGATGCTGTTCCTGGAAAGCGACGAGGTCTGCGAGACCTCGTACGCCGACCGTGGCGGCAAGTACCAGGGCCAGCGCGGCGTGACGTTGCCGCGCACCTGATCGTCAGCCGCGGGGGGCGCCGCCCGGCGCGCCCCGCCATGCCTGAACGCCCGTCAGGAGCGCCCTGGCGCCGGGCGCAGGTATTCGATGTCCCATTCGCTTTCCGACACCTGCGCGAAGCCGTGGCGGCGATAGAAGCGGTTCGAGTCGCTGCCGCGCAGCGCGCCCACGCTGACCGGCAGGCCGCGCCGGTCGGCATCCTGCAGCAAGCGGCCCAGCACCTGGCCGCCCACCCCCAGCCCCTGCGCCGCGGGCACCACATACAGATGATCCAGCCGCAGGCCGTCGCCGTCCGGACGCAGCGCGTAGAAGCCGACACGCGCGCCGTCGCGCTCGATGATCCAGGTGTGATCCGGCCGGAAGGTATCGCGCAGGCGCGCGCGGGCCCGCTCGGGGTCGAACCGGCCCAGGCGTTCCAGGCTCTCGCGCATGGCCTCGATGCGGATGGCCAGCAGGGCTTCGAAATCCGCGGGAGTGACCGGCACGTCGCGTAGCGCGCCCGCCGCCAGCGCGTCGTAGCCCTGGCCCAGGAACCGCAGCAGGCAGATGCCATGACCGAACGGATCGCTCAGGTGGGCGATGCGTCCCCAGTCGTGCGATACCGGGGCATCCTCCAGCGTGGCGCCCGCCGCCACTGCCCGTTCGACAGCGCTGTCGACGTCGTCGACCACCACATCCAGATGCACCGGCGTCCAGTGGCGGGCGTAGTCGCGCGCTTGCCGCGCGGCGCTCGCGGCGGGCGTGCCGGCGGCCTTTTCCAGCAGGTAGATCGGCGCCGACGCGCCCAGCATTTCGGCGGCCCCGGGACCGAGGCGGCGATGCAGCGCCAGGCCGAAGGCGCGGCGGTAGAAGTCGATGGCCGCCTCGAGATCGGGCACGTCGATGTTGACCAGGATGCGCATGAGGTTTTCCGCAAGAAGGGATCGCACAACATAGCATGGCGCGCACGCCGCGTTGCAATCGCGCCGGCGGCCTGCGCGGCGCTAAAGAACCCGGGGGGGCGACCGTAAAATGACATATGTGTTTGCCGATTTGGCGACGTCATCTCAGCAAGCGTGAGCAAGGCCTATCCGTGCGTTACCCCCATATCCCCTGGCTGCCCCTGTTGTTCTATCCTGCGCTGCCGGTGATTGCGGCGGTGGGGCTGTTGTTGTGGCGCCAGTGGCCGCCGGCGCTGACGCTGATCGTGCCGTTCGTGCCGTGGGTCATGGCGCTGGTCGGCGCGGCGATCTGCCTGATGTACCAGCGTTCGCAGACGCTCGCGCTGATGCTCGGCGTGCTGATGGCCGTGGCCATCTGGCCGACGCTTGCCAGCGAGGCGCCGTGGGCGCTGGGGCCCGCGCTGGTGTGGTGGTCGCTGGCCTACACCATCAACGCGCTCTGGCCGGAACGCGCCGGCATGCTGTGGGACCTGGCCGCGCGCATCGCTCTGATGGCGGTGGGCGCCGCGGCCATCGCGCTGGCCGGCAAGGACGGCGCCGGGCAGTGGTTCGGCACGCTCGCCGTGCAGGGCATGCTGGCGCGGCTCGGCATCCCGGCCGAAGCGCTGGCGGCGCTGCTGGTCACCGGCCTGACCCTGACCCTGCTGCTGTTGCGCTATGGCCGTCCGCAGCAGGCTGGCCAATGGCTGGGTTTCGTCTGCATGGCCTGGGCGCTGCCGCGCGGCGGCGCCCATCCCATCGAGCTGGCCGTGATGGCTTCCGCCGCGCTGACATCGCTGTCTATTTCGCTGGCGCACGAGGGTTATCACATGGCCTTCCGCGACGAACTGACCGGGCTGCCGGGCCGCCGCGCGCTCAATGAGCGCCTGCAACGCATGGGCCGCGTCTATACGTTGGCGATGGCCGACGTCGATCACTTCAAGGCGTTCAACGACACCCACGGCCACGACGTCGGCGACCAGGTGCTGCGCATGGTGGCGGCGCAACTGCGCCGGGTGCCGGGCGGCGGCTATGCCTACCGCTACGGCGGCGAGGAATTCACGCTGGTGTTTCCGGGCAAGACCGCCGTCGAGGCCATGCCGCACCTGGAAACGGTGCGGCGCGCGATCGAGGCCTACCAGATGCGCCTGCGCGACAAGCCGGCGCGGCCCAAGGCGGACCAGGCCGGCCTGCGCCGGCGCGGCGGCCGCGGACGCAATGTGCGGCCGTTGCGGGTCACGGTCAGCATCGGGGTGGCCGAGCGCGGCGAGACGTTGCGCGCGCCGGACGCCGTCATCAAGGCGGCCGACCAGGCGCTTTACAAGGCCAAGGACGGCGGCCGCAACCAGGTCTGGGCCTACGGTTCCCGACGCCGCGCCGGCGCCGCCTGACGGCGCCGCCTAGCGGCCGGACAGGGCCAGCGCCATCAGTACCTCGTCGTAGAGCTTGCCATTGACGCACAGCGCCTCGCGCTCGAGGCCGTATTCCTCGAAGCCGAGGCTGGCGTACAGCCGGCGCGCCGCCGCGTTGTTGGCGGTGACGCTCAACTGCACCGTGCGCACGCCGCGCATGGCGCCGGCGTGATCGATGGCGGCGCGCATGAGCAGGCGCGCCAGGCCCCGGCCGCGCCACTCGGGCGCTACGTAGACGCTCCAGATAAGTGCCTTGTGGCGCATCTTCAGCTTGCGCTGGCGGGTGACGCCGGCGATGCCGGCCAGCGCCGTTTCCGAGAACACGCCGAACATCGCGCTGTCGTCCGCCGGCGCGATCCAGCCGCGGATGTCTTCCAGTGTCAGCGTATGTTCCTCTTCGTAACTCGATCCGAACGCTTCCGGAGTCTCGCGCAGGGCGTCCAGGCGCAATTGGCGCAGCGCCTGGGCATCCAGGGGGATCAGACGTCTGACGAGGAGGCCGGATGCGGAGGTCACGGGACGCGGATTGTTGGGAATAAGGTACGGTTGGGGCAGTATAGGCGCCCCGGCTGCCTATAATGGGGCAACGCCGCTTGCGGTTTTCACAAAGGAGCCAACGATGTTCGGTTTCCTCAAGATAAACCATGAGGCCGAGCGCGACGAGGTCCAGGAAGAGTTCGTGGCCCGCGTGGCCCACGCCGCCGAAGATTTCGTCCAGGCCGCCGGTTCCGCCGGAGCCGGGCTCGACTACACACCGTCGAGCGTCCATGCGCTAGACGATGCGCTCGAAGCCGCGCATGTGGGCACATTGCCACTGACTCCCATGCAGACTGTCGGCGCCGCCGCCTACCTCTACGAGGTGGCCCGGCGCGCCCATGGCGGCCTGTACGAGGTCTGCGACGACGAGGACCCGGTGGTGCTGGTCTGCGGCGAGCCCGAGGCCGAGGTCTGCTTCGGCGCCATCGCCAAGGTCGAGCGGCGCATCCGCTACGGCGCCGCCGAGGCCATCCCGCCGTACTTCGACCGCTTCATCGCGGCCCTGGAGGCGGGCGAGGCCCGCACCCTGCGGTAGGGCCGCGCGAGCTTCTCGCGGGAGCCTTGGCCGGCGCTCTCCCGGCCGCCCCGCGGCGGCCGCTCGCGGACGCGTTGCAACGGTCTTCGGGAAAACCATAGGGCCTGGAGAAAAACGGCCCTACAATTCGGCCATTCCCGCCGCCGGCGGGAACCTCGCGCCCGCCTGTCATCAGACGGTTTTTCACTAGAAGTACACTCGCGTCCGCCAACCCGGTCCGATTCGCCTTGCCCCCAGGAGCGCCTGCATGAAATTCCGCTTCCCCATCTTCATCATCGACGAGGACTACCGTTCCGAGAACGCGTCCGGTCTGGGTATCCGCGCCCTGTCCGCGGCGATCGAGGCCGAGGGCGTCGAGGTGATCGGGGTGACCAGTTACGGCGACCTGAGTTCGTTCGCCCAGCAGCAGAGCCGTGCCAGCGCCTTCATCCTGTCGATCGACGACGAAGAGTTCGACGTGGATTCGCCCGAGGACGTGGCCAGCGCGATCAAGAACCTGCGCACCTTCATCGGCGAACTGCGCTTCCGCAACGCCGACATCCCCATCTACCTGTACGGCGAGACGCGCACCTCGGAACACATTCCGAACGACATCCTGCGCGAGCTGCACGGCTTCATCCACATGTTCGAGGACACCCCCGAATTCGTGGCGCGCCACATCATCCGCGAAGCGCGCAGCTATGTGGACAGCCTGCCGCCGCCGTTTTTCCGCGAGCTGGTCAAGTATGCGCAGGATGGTTCCTATTCCTGGCACTGCCCCGGCCACTCCGGCGGCGTGGCGTTCCTGAAGAGCCCGGTGGGCCAGATGTTCCACCAGTTCTTCGGCGAGAACATGCTGCGCGCCGACGTCTGCAACGCCGTCGACGAACTGGGCCAATTGCTGGACCACACCGGCCCGGTGGCCGAGTCCGAACTGAACGCGGCGCGCATCTTCCACGCCGACCACTGCTACTTCGTGACCAACGGCACCTCGACCTCGAACAAGGTGGTGTGGCACGCCAACGTCGCCGCCGGCGACGTGGTGGTGGTGGACCGCAACTGCCACAAGTCGATCCTGCACGCCATCACGATGACGGGCGCGATCCCGGTGTTCCTGCGCCCGACGCGCAACCACCTGGGCATCATCGGCCCGATCCCGCTGGAAGAGTTCCATCCGGACAGCATCCGCAAGAAGATCGAGGCCAACCCGTTCGCGCGCGAAGCCGTGAACAAGAACCCGCGCATCCTGACGCTGACGCAGAGTACCTACGACGGCGTGATCTACAACGTCGAGATGATCAAGGAACACCTGGGCAGCTACGTCGACACGCTGCACTTCGACGAAGCCTGGCTGCCGCACGCCTCGTTCCATGAGTTCTACCAGGACATGCACGCGATCGGCCAGGACCGTCCGCGCAGCAAGGACGCGATGGTGTTCGCGACCCACTCCACGCACAAGCTGCTGGCCGGCATCTCGCAGGCCTCGCAGATCATCGTGCAGGAATCCGAGACCCGCAAGCTGGACCGCAACGTCTTCAACGAAGCCTACCTGATGCACACGTCGACCTCGCCGCAGTACGCGATCATCGCGTCGTGCGACGTGGCCGCGGCCATGATGGAGCCGCCGGGCGGCACCGCGCTGGTCGAGGAAAGCATCCGCGAAGCCATGGACTTCCGCCGCGCCATGCGCAAGGTGGAATCGGAGTTCGGCAAGAACGACTGGTGGTTCAAGGTCTGGGGCCCGAACCGCCTGGTGTCCGAAGGCATCGGCAACCGCGATGAGTGGATCCTGGAGTCGAACGACCACTGGCACGGCTTCGGCGACCTGGCCGAAGGCTTCAACATGCTGGACCCGATCAAGGCCACGGTCATCACGCCGGGGCTGGACATGTCGGGCAGCTTCGGCGAAACCGGGATCCCGGCCGCGCTGGTCTCCAAGTACCTGACCGAGCACGGCGTGGTGGTCGAGAAGACTGGCCTGTATTCGTTCTTCATCCTGTTCACCATCGGCATCACCAAGGGCCGCTGGAACACGCTGCTGACCGCGTTGCAGCAGTTCAAGGACGACTACGACCGCAACCAGCCGCTGTGGCGCATCCTGCCGGACTTCTGCCGCGGCCATCGCCGCTACGAGCGCATGGGCCTGCGCGACCTGTGCCAGCAGATCCACGAGGCCTACCGCGAACGCGACGTGGCCCGCCTGACCACCGAGATGTACCTGAGCGACATGGTGCCGGCGCTCAAGCCGTCCGATGCCTTCGCCCGCATGGCGCACCGCGAGGTCGAGCGCGTGGATATCGACAAGCTGGAAGGCCGCGTCACCGGCGTGCTGCTGACGCCGTATCCTCCGGGCATCCCGCTGCTGATCCCGGGCGAGCGCTTCAACCGCACCATCGTCCAGTACCTGCAGTTCGCGCGCGAGTTCAACGAGCGCTTCCCGGGCTTCGAGACCTACATCCACGGCCTGGCCGACGAAGTGGGTCCGGACGGCGAGAAGCGCTATTACGTTGATTGCCTGATCGAAGACTGATCGGGTCCGGAGTCCTGATGTTCGATGTCGCCGTTCTCGGCGCCGGCGCCGCTGGCATGATGTGTGCCGCGGTCGCCGGTCAGCGCGGCCTGCGCGTGGTGCTGGTGGATCACGCCGAACGGCTGGCCGAGAAGATCCGTATCTCGGGCGGCGGCCGCTGCAACTTCACCAACATCGGCGCGGGGCCCGCCAATTTCCTCTCCGACAACCCGCATTTCTGCCGGTCGGCGTTGGCGGGCTACACGCCGCAGGACTTCCTGGCGCTGCTCAGGCGCCACCGCATCGCCTGGCACGAGAAGCACCGCGGCCAACTGTTCTGCGACGATTCCAGCGAATCCATCATCGAGATGCTGCGCGCCGAATGCGATGCCGGCGGCGTGCAGTGGCGCATGGCTTGCCAGGTGGCCGAAGTGGCCCATGGCGAGGCGGGCTTCGAGCTGCGCACCAGCCAGGGCGTGATCCGCGCGGCCAAGCTGGTGGTGGCCACCGGCGGCATGGCGATCCCGCAGTTGGGCGCCACCGATTTTGGCCTGAAGCTGGCGCGCCAGTTCGGCCTGAAGGTGGTCGAGCCGCGGCCGGCGCTGGTGCCGCTGACCTTCGACGCGGCGCACTGGCAGCCGCTGGCCGAGCTGTCCGGCGTGGCGCTGGAGGTCAACCTGGCGACGGGGCAGGGCAAGGCGCGCGGCGAGTTTCTCGAAGACCTCCTGTTCACCCATCGGGGCCTGTCGGGCCCGGCGATCCTGCAGATATCCAGCTACTGGAAGCCGGGCGAGCCCATTGTCATCGACCTGGCGCCGGGGCGCGACCTGGCGGCCGAACTGCTGGCGGCCAAGTCCGGCAACCGGCAGCAAATGCATACGGTGCTGGCCGGCCTGTGGCCCAAGCGCCTGGCCGACCGCTGGCTGCAACTGGCGGAGCAGGGCGGCAAGCCGGGCCTGGCGGCGCTGCGCCTGGCCGATGCGCCGGACAAGACCCTGCGCGCGCTGGCGCAGGACATCCACCAATGGACCCTGGTGCCCAGCGGCACCGCCGGCTACAAGAAGGCCGAGGTCATGCGCGGCGGGGTCGATACGCGCGGGCTGGACCAGAAATCGATGCAGGCCCGCGCCACGCCCGGCCTGTACTTCATCGGCGAAACCGTGGACGTCACCGGCTGGCTGGGCGGCTACAACTTCCAGTGGGCCTGGGCATCCGGCGTGGCCTGCGGCAAGGCGCTCTAGCCGTTTCTGGCGCTTCATCCAATGCGTTTCCCGCCCGTTGGCGCGGGCACGCTTCGTGCTGCTCGCCAAGGGCTGTCCGACCCCATAGCCTGCCTGCATGACAGGCATTGCAACGTTATCGTTGTCGTATCAAATAAAAATACCTATCATTTGTATTTTCAAAAATAAGACGCTCGCCATTGTCGGCGGCGTTGCCCGACGGAGATCGCCTTGGCCTACACCCTGCCGCCCCTGCCTTATGCCTACGACGCGCTTGAACCGCACATCGATGCGCTGACGATGGAGATCCACCACGGCAAGCATCACCAGACCTACGTCAACAACCTGAACGCCGCGCTGGAAGGCGCCGGCATCGCCGCCGACGAGCCGGTCGACGCCCTGGTGGCGCGCATCGACCAGTTGCCCGAGGCGATCCGCGGCGCGGTGCGCAACAACGGCGGCGGGCACGCCAACCACAGCCTGTTCTGGGCGGTCATGTCGCCGCGCGGCGGCGGCGAGCCCGACGGCGCGCTGGCCCGCGCCATCGATGCCGAGCTGGGCGGCCAGGCAGCCTTCCGCGATGCCTTCACCAAGGCCGCGCTGACGCGCTTCGGCAGCGGCTGGGCCTGGCTCAGCGTGACGCCGGACGGCAAGCTGGCAGTGGAAAGCAGCGCCAACCAGGATAGTCCGCTGATGCAGGGCAACACGCCGATCCTGGGGCTGGACGTGTGGGAGCACGCCTACTACCTCAAGTACCAGAACCGCCGTCCGGAATACATCGGCGCCTTCTACAATGTGATCGATTGGTCCGAGGTGGCGCGCCGCTACGCCGCCGCCGTGGGCTGAGCCGGCATCGCGCGAGGGCAGTGGACCATGAACACCTTCAGCCGTCATCGCATCCGGCCCGCGGCCACCAGCGTCAGCGTCTGGACGCTGGCGGTGCTGGTCGCCTGCCTGGGCCTGCACCAGGCGTGGGTCTATTTCGATGCCAATGCGCCACACGTGGCCGACGCGCTGCTGGGCGGCATGGTCGCCGCCGGCGCCACGGCGGCGGGCACGCTGCCGATCCTGTTCGCGCGCACCATCCCCCAGAAGATGCAGGACAGCATGTTCGGCTTCGGCGCCGGCGTGATGCTGGCGGCCAGCGCGTTCTCGCTGGTGGCGCCGGGCATCGCGGCGGCCGAGTCGCAGGGCGCCGGCCCCTGGGGCGCGGGCCTGACGGTGGGCGCCGCCATCCTGCTGGGCGCGGCGGCGCTGCTGCTGATGGACCGGCTGTTGCCGCACGAGCATTTCATCAAGGGGCGCGAGGGCATCGAGGCGCACCGCCTGCGCCGCGCCTGGCTGTTCGTCTTCGCCATTACGCTGCACAACCTGCCCGAAGGCCTGGCCATCGGCGTCGGCTACGCCGGCAACGATCCGCTGCGGGGCACCGCGCTGGCCACCGGTATCGCCATCCAGGACATCCCCGAAGGATTGGTGGTGGCGGTGGCGCTGATCGCCGCCGGCTACAAGCGCGCGTTCGCGGTGGCGCTGGGCATGCTGTCGGGCCTGGTCGAGCCGGTCGGCGCGGTGCTGGGCGCGGTGGTGGTGGGCTGGTCGACGGCATTGCTGCCGTGGGGCCTGGGCTTTGCCGCCGGCGCCATGCTGTTCGTGATCAGCCACGAGATCATCCCCGAGTCGCACCGCAAGGGGCACGAGGTCTACGCCACCTGCGGGCTGATGCTGGGCTTCGTGCTGATGATGCTGCTGGACACCGCGCTGGGCTGACACGGGCGCGGCGCGGCGACCGGCCAGCGATCATGGATCAACAACGGAACCGCGTTTCGCGGTATGCTTTCGGCGCTGTCACGCATGTTGCGGGAGAGAGCGGCCGTTCGCGGCTGCCGCCGAAGGCGCAATTCGCCCGGAATCGCTCAGGTATCCCATACCGCGCATGCTTGCCCTGTCCCGGTTTTCACCGCGCGGACGCGGCAAAGCAGCACTCTGGAGAGACCTGGCGCCGCTGCCCAATCAGGGACATAGCGAGCAGCCCAGGCGCCGAAGGTGCAAACCCGCCACGCGGGGCAACTCTCAGGCAAAAGGACAGAGGGGCGGAAGATTCAGCCGTTGCGTGGGCGCATCCCGTCCGCCGGCGGCATTCCGTAACCCTGGCAACGCTGCCGCTCCGGAGTACCCGCGCATGTCCGCACCCCTCAAACGCACCCCGCTGGCCGACGAACATATCGCCTCTGGCGCCCGCATGGTCGACTTCGGCGGCTGGGACATGCCCCTGGCCTACGGCTCGCAACTGGAGGAGCACCACGCGGTGCGCCAGGACGCCGGCATGTTCGACGTCTCGCACATGCTCAACGCCGACATCACCGGCCCCGACGCCTACGCCTTCCTGCAGCGCCTGGTGGCCAACGACGTCGCCAAGCTGACCGTGCCCGGCAAGGCGCTCTACACCTGCATGCTGAACCCGCAGGGCGGCGTCATCGACGACCTGATCGTGTATTTCTTCGCCGCCGATGAATGGCGCGTGGTGGTCAACGCCGGCACCGCCGACAAGGACATGGCCTGGATGCAGCGCGTCAGGCAGGCCGGCAAGTTCGACGTCACCATCACGCCGCGCCGCGACCTGGCCATGATCGCCGTGCAGGGCCCCAACGCCCGCGCCAAGGTCTGGGCCGCGCGCCCCGCCTGGCAGGCCGCCAGCGAGCCGCTGACCCCGTTCGTGGCCGCCCGCGTCGGCGACGACACGCTGGTCGCGCGCACCGGCTACACCGGCGAAGACGGCTTCGAAATCGTGCTGCCCGCCGCCGAGGCGGTGCAACTGTGGCGCGACCTGGCGGCCCAGGGCGTGCGCCCGGCCGGCCTGGGCGCGCGCGACACGCTGCGCCTGGAAGCCGGCATGAACCTCTACGGCCAGGACATGGACGAACTGACCCAGCCCGGTGAAGCCGCGCTGACCTGGACGGTTTCCCTGAAGAACCCCGAGCGCCGCTTCATCGGCCGCGACGCGCTGGAGCAGTTCGCCACGCCCGCCGCCTTCGTCGGCCTGAAGCTGCAGGAACGCGGCGTGATGCGTGCCCACATGGCGGTGCGCGCCAAGAACGGCACGGGCGAACTCACCAGCGGCACCATGTCGCCGACGCTGGGCGTGTCGATCGGCTTTGCCCGCCTGCCGCAAGGCGTGGTCGCGGGCGACACGGTCGAGGTCGACATCCGCGGCAAGTGGGTGCCCGCCCTGGTCTGCAAGCTGCCGTTTGTCCGTAACGGCAAAGCCGTCGAACACTCGTAAACTCGAAGCTTCGCGCGGGAGGCCCGCCCCTTTTTGGGGCGCAGGCCGCCGGCGCGAGGCGCGCAACACCATTTCCTTATCCGAATCCCCCCAGGAGTTCCCATGAGTCTGCCCACCGATCGCAAGTACACCGAGTCCCATGAATGGGTCAAAGCCGAAGGCGACGTGTTCGTCGTCGGCATCACCGATACCGCCCAGGACCAACTGGGTGACCTGGTCTTCGTCGGCGACGTCAAGGTCGGCGCCAAGCTGAACGCGGGCGAGACCGCCGGCGTGGTCGAGTCGGTCAAGGCCGCCTCCGACATCTACGCGCCCGTGGCCGGCGAAATCGTCGCGTTCAACGACGAGCTGGAAAGCAACCCCAACCTGATCAACGAATCGGCCTTCACCGCCTGGATCTTCAAGATCAAGCCGGTCAACGCCGCCGATGCCGACAAGCTGCTGGACGCCGCCGGCTACGAAGCCGTCGCCAACGGCTAAGCCGGCCAGGGCGGGCGCGGCGCTGGCGCCGCCGCCCGTCCATGCATCACCGTCCGTCCCTCCCGACGACACCGCCATCCCGAGATCCCCCATGTCGCGCGCCCTAGACACCCACACCGACTTCATCCCCCGCCACATCGGCCCCTCCGACGCCGATCAGGCCGCCATGCTTGCCGCCATCGGCAGCCCCAGCCTGGACGCCCTGATCGAAGAAGTCGTGCCGCCCAAGATCCGCAGCCAGGCGCCGCTGGCGCTGCCGCCGTCGCGCAGCGAAGCCGACGTGCTGGCCGAACTGAAGCAGATCGCCGGCCGCAACAAGGTCTACCGCAACTACATCGGCCAGGGGTACTACGGCACGCAGACGCCCAACGTGGTGTTGCGCAACATTCTCGAGAATCCCGCCTGGTACACGGCCTACACGCCGTACCAGCCCGAGATCTCGCAGGGTCGCCTGGAGGCCCTGCTGAACTACCAGACCATGGTCGCCGACCTGACCGGGCTGGACATCTCCAACGCCTCGCTGCTCGATGAAAGCACCGCCGCCGCCGAAGCCATGACGCTGGCGCGCCGCAGCGCCAAGTCGCAAAGCCCGGTGTTCTTCATCTCGCGCCACGTGCATCCGCAGACCATCGAGGTCGTGCGCACGCGCGCCGAGGGCCTGGACATCGAGATCGCCGTCGGCGACGAGGCCGATGGCCTGCCGGAGTGCTTCGGCGTGCTGCTGCAGTACCCGCACAGCACCGGCTCGGTGGCCGACTACCGCAAGCTGGCCGAGACCGCCCACGCGCAGGGCGCGGTGGTGGCCGTGGCCACCGACCTGCTGGCGCTGGCGCTGCTGGCCGCGCCCGGCGAATGGGGCGCGGACATCGCCATCGGTTCGGCCCAGCGCTTCGGCGTGCCGTTCGGCTTCGGCGGCCCGCACGCCGGCTTCATGGCCTGCAAGGACGCCTTCAAGCGCAACATGGCCGGCCGTCTGGTCGGCGTGTCCAAGGACGCCCAGGGCAACCCGGCGATGCGCCTGGCGCTGCAGACGCGCGAACAGCACATCCGCCGCGAGAAGGCCACCTCGAACATCTGCACCGCGCAGGTGCTGCTGGCCGTGATGGCCGGCATGTACGCCGTCTGGCACGGCCCGGCCGGCATCCGCCGCATCGCCGAGCGCGTGCAGCGCTACACCGCCATCCTGCGCGCCGAACTCGGCAAGCTGGGCATCAAGGTCGCCAACGACACCTTCTTCGACACGCTGCTGCTGGAAACCGGCCCGGCCACGCCCGCCATCATCACGGCCGCCGAGTGCGAGCACATCAACCTGCGCCGTGTCGACGGCGCGCGCCTGGCCGTGTCGCTGGACGAGACCGTCACCGCCGCCGACCTGCAGGCGCTGGTGAACGTGTTCGCCGCCGGCCTGGAACGCGACGACGTCGAACTGGACATCGACGCGCTGGACGCCAAGGCGGCCGGCGGCATCCCCGCCGCGGTGGCGCGTGAAAGCGCCATCCTCAAGCATCCGGTGTTCTCCAGCGTGCAGTCGGAAACCGACATGCTGCGCTACCTGCGCAAGCTGGCCGACAAGGACCTGGCGCTGGACCGCACCATGATCCCGCTGGGCTCCTGCACCATGAAGCTGAACGCCACGGCCGAGATGATCCCCATCACCTGGCCCGAGTTCGCGCTGGTGCATCCGTTCGCGCCCGCCTCGCAGAGCAAGGGCTATGACGAGCTGATCACGCGCCTGTCGGCCGCGCTGTGCGAGATCACCGGCTACGACAACATCAGCCTGCAGCCCAACTCGGGCGCGCAGGGCGAATACGCCGGCCTGCTGGCGATCCGCGGCTACCACCAGGCCAACGGCCAGCACCAGCGCAACGTCTGCCTGATTCCGTCGTCGGCCCACGGCACCAACCCCGCGTCGGCGCAACTGGCCGGCATGGACGTGGTGGTGGTGGCCTCCGACGCCAACGGCAACGTCGACCTGGGCGACCTGCGCGCCAAGATCGAACAGGTCGGCGACAAGCTGGCCGCGCTGATGATCACCTACCCGTCCACGCACGGCGTGTTCGAGGAAGCCGTGACCGAGATCTGCGACCTGGTGCACCAGGCCGGCGGCCAGGTGTACCTGGACGGCGCCAACATGAACGCCATGGTCGGCGTGGCCAAGCCGGGCAAGTTCGGCTCGGACGTGTCGCACCTGAACCTGCACAAGACCTTCTGCATCCCGCACGGCGGCGGCGGCCCGGGCGTCGGTCCGGTGGCGGTGCGCGCGCACCTCGCGCCGTACCTGCCCGGCGTGGTGAACGAGCAGGGCAAGCTGCCCGGCGAAGCCAAGGTCGGCCCGGTCTCGGCCGCGCCGTTCGGTTCGGCCGGCATCCTGCCGATCCCGTTCGTGTACATCGCGCTGATGGGCGCCGACGGCCTGCGCCGCGCCACCGAAGTCGCGATCCTGAACGCCAACTACATCGCCACCCGCCTGCGCGGCCACTACCCGGTGCTGTACGCGGGCCGCAACGGCCGCGTGGCGCACGAGTGCATCCTGGACGTGCGTCCGCTCAAGGAAACCAGCGGCATCAGCGCCGAGGACATCGCCAAGCGCCTGATGGACTACGGCTTCCATGCCCCCACCATGAGCTTCCCGGTGGCCGGCACGCTGATGGTCGAGCCGACCGAATCCGAAGGCGTGGCCGAGCTGGACCGCTTCATCGAGGCGATGATCTCGATCCGCGAGGAAATCGCCCAGGTCGAGCGCGGCGAACGCGATCGCGAGGACAACGTCCTGAAGAACGCGCCGCACACCGCGCAGATGCTGCTGGCCGAGGAATGGCTGCACGACTACCCGCGCCAGCAGGCCGCCTACCCGGTGGCTTCGCTGCGCGAGGCCAAGTACTGGCCGCCGGTGGCGCGCGTGGACAACGCCTATGGCGACCGCAACCTGGTTTGCGCCTGCCTGCCGGTCGAAGCCTACGCCTGATGCCGCGTGACGGCCCGCCCCTTGGGGCGGGTCATCGAGGCTTGCCTGGCGACAGGCAAAAAAAACCCCCATCGCACGATGGGGGTTTTGCTTTTTCGCGGCCGTCTTACTTCCTGGCCGGCGCCGCCGTGATGGCGGTGGCGAATTCCTCGGTGATGCTGAAGTAGGTGTTCAGCAGGATCTGCAGGTTTTTCTTGCCGATGCCGCCTTCGGCGTTCATGTCCATCTGCAGCACGGCCTGGTTCTTGTCGTCCAGGTAAGCGCGGGTCCAGCGGTACTCCTGGTTCCAGGCGTTGATGGCCTTGAGCGTGGCCGGCTTCTTGCTGGCGTAGGTGGCGGTGGCGACCAGGTCGTAGCACTTCTCGGAGAAGTCATTGCACAGGAATTCCAGGCGCAGGTCGGTGGCGCCGGAATTGCTGGCGTCCAGGATCAGCACCGGACCTTCGTCGCCGTCGGTCTTGCGGGTGGTGTAGCCCATGTCTTCCAGCATATGGACGACCATGTCGACGTCGAACTCATTGACCACGTCGGCGTTGCTGGTCGCGGCCATTTCGTCGTCCATGGCGGTGGCGCCGGCGGCCGGTTCGGCTTCTTCCTCGTCATCGTCCATCGCGCTGTTCATGCCGGTCGCGCCCAGCAGGCCCGAGAACAGTTCGTCGGCGGGAATCTTCTTGCCGTTCAGGTCGCCCATGCCGTCGGCGAAGTGGAACTTGCCGACGATGTTGTCGCCGTCGTTCTTGCCGACGTTGAACATCTCGGCCATGCCGGACATGCTGCGGATGTTGTCGGCGGCCTCGGCTTCGGCCTTGTCGGCGGGCATGCCGTCCTTCTTGATGGCGTACTGCACCATCAGGTCCTGCACCATCGGCTTGGAGATCACCAGCGTGGCGTCGATCTGCTTGATGGCCTTGACCACGATTTCCTGCGGCGTCAGGTCCTTGACGTTGGGAGGATTGGCCAGGTCCAGCGTGACGTTCAGCTTGCTTTCGCCCTTGGCGGTCTTCCAACTGATCGGGTCGATGCTGAACGACGGATTGCCGGCCAGCAGCTTGCCGGCGTTATCCAGCAGCACCTGGAACTGTTCGTCGTTCAGGCCCTCGTCGTGGGCATCGGCCATGTATTGGCGCATCAACTGGTTGTAGGTATCGGACAGTTGCTTGACCGCGGCGCCGTCCAGCCGGGCCAGCTTGATGACGGCCTGGCCGTTGCCCAGCGGCACGTCGTTGACGTTGATGTCGCCGGTCTGGTAGGCGGCCTGGATGTTGATGTTCTTGTCGTCCTCGGCCAGCTTGACGGTGTAGCTGAAGTTGTCGAGGATCACCTTGGCGTCGGCGTCCGGCTTGATGACTTCGATGCGCTTGATCTTGATGCCCGAGTCGCCGACCGACAGGCCGAACTTGCCCATGCGGCTGTCGACGTCCATGGTCAGGCCGGACATCGCCATCTTGATCGGATCGCTGCCCTTGGTGCCGTCCACCGCCAGCGTGTCGGTCTTGGCATTGGCGGTGATGGCGGCCAGTCCGCGGTCGAACGTGCCGGTGATTTCCATGCCGCTGAAATCGACCGAATTGCCCTCATGCGTCACCTTCACCGGCGCGATGCGGGCGGTCGATGCCGTGCTGCCGCCAAAGCTGACCATGGCATCGGTGACCAGGGGCGAGACGTCCTTGGTCAGCTCGAACACCGGCTTGACGTTGTCCGTCTTGGCCATTTCGGCGTGGACGAAAGCCAGCTTGGGCGCGATGGCGCCGCGCGCCAGCGCGCTCTTGGGGAACGGGCCGTGCTCGATTTGGGCATCGAATTCCAGCATGCCGTCCGGCATGTCGCTCAGGCTCTTGTCGCTCTTGACGAACGACACGCCGTAGCGCGCCTGCGTCGAGAACAGGCCGCGCTCGTATTTGATCTGGTCGATGCGCAGGCCGAACAAAGGCGTGATCTTGGCCAGCTTCTCGTTGGCCTCGGCCAGGCGGCGCTGCGCGCCTTCTTCGATGCGCTTGCCCGTGTACCAGGTAGCACCCACCCAGCTTCCCGCTCCCACTATGACCACGGCTAAGGTGATCGCTACGCTCTTTTTCATGTTTTGCTTTGTCGTTGATTGTCGAGTCTTGTCCATGCGGCGCGGCGCCGTCGAGCGGCGCGGGCAATGGGACATATTCATCGGCCTGTCAGGACCCGCGGCGAGTATACCGAGGCGGGGTAGCCAGTTGCAGTGCGTGCCGTTACCGAAGATTTCAAAATGAAAGCCGGCGCCCTCGGGCGCCGGCCATATTGTCGACAACGCGTGTTTTACAGGGGATCGAGCGGGTAGATCGGCCGGCGCACGTGCTTGAAGTCGAGCTGGCCGTAGTCGGAGGTGGTGACGCCCACGCCGGTGCACTCGATGATCTCGGTGGCCATTTCGGAGAAGCCGGCGCGCCAGTGGACCCGGCTCTTGAGCACCACATAGCGCTTTTGCAGCGGATCGATGCCGGCCGACAGCAGGCAATTGATGTCGAAGGGTTCCTGGTGCCGCGATACCACCACGATCTCGACCCGTCCGGTATCGATCACCACCGTCAGGCCGGTGTCGTTGCGCACGCCACGGTACATGGGGCCGCGGTTCAGGTAGACGCCGTCGAACACCAGCTTGACGCGGCCCGTCACGGTCAGCGGTTCGCCGCGGCGATTGATGGCGGGCATGTCGACCTTGCCCCCCAGCGGCAGCGTGACGGTGCTGCCCACCCCCGCCGTGGCGGCCTCGCGCGCCGCCTGGGGATCACAGATGGCGTAGAACACCACGTTGTCCAGTTCCTGGCGCAGCACCTCGGCCAGCACCGCGGTGGTGTCCATGGTGCCCCCGGAGCCGGTGTTGTCGTAGTGGTCCAGCAGCACCACCGGTCCCTGCTCGATGGCCTTGGCCCGGGCAATGGTGGGCGCCAGCGGCTCGGAATGGAACACCCATTTTGAGCGGTCGTTCCAGGCGCGGTCCAGCAGCTCGTCGCGGTATTGCTCCGCCTGGGCCAGGTTGGCGTCCGTACAGACCACGGCGCTCAGGCCGGCCTCGCGGATGTCGGCGTGGGGGAAACCCACGAACACCGAGGCCGCCAGCACGCCGTCGGCCTCCATCTGGCGGCAGCGCTCCTGCAGCGACTTGTTGGGATCGGCGTGGGTGCCCTGGCACATGACGTGCGGCAGCATGGGCTTGCCGCCCCAGGTCATCACGGGCTTGATCTCGCCCTTGAGCGTGCGCACGATGACGTTGGCCGCGCGCACGCCGGCCTCGCGGATGTCCACGTGCGGATAGGTATGGAAGCCGCTGATGACGGTGGCGTTGTCGACGATGTCGGCGTAGATGTTGGCGTGCATGTCCAGCGTCACGGCCACCGGCGTGTTGGGATCGATCTCGCGCAGGCGGCGCAGCAGGTCGCCCTCGGCGTCTTCCACACCCTCGGCCACCATGGCGCCATGCAGGTCCAGCAGGATGGCGTCGTAGCCGCCCTTGCGGACCTCGTCCAGCACCCGCTTGCACAGCAGTTCGTGGGTCTCGGCGCTGGCCGGGCCGCTGGGCCAGGACTCGGCGGCCACCGGCACCACGATCTCGGCGCCGACGCGGCGCGCCACCTCGATGTAGCCGCCCAGGCCGCTGTCGGTGTTCTCGTAGGCGCGGATGGCGCGGTCGCCGGCCAGGATTTCAGGATTGCCGCGGAAAAAGCGTGCGAGCGGGGTCGGCACGGGCGAGAAGGTGTTCGTCTCGTGCTTGATCATTGCCAGAAGCCAACGCATGGAAATTCCTGTGGGTTGCCAAAGGGGAAGGGGAGCGGGACGGCGTCAGGCCCGGGGCGGTTGCGGCCAGGGCTGCTGGGCCGGGCGCATGCGCTCCCAGGCGCGAGCCACGCGCAGCACGCCCAGATCGTCGAAGCGCGCGCCGGCGATCTGCAGGCCGATCGGCAGGCCCGACTTGGTATAGCCGCAATTGACCGAGGCGGCCGGCTGCTCGCTCATGTTGTAGGGCAGGGTGTAGCCGATGTGGTGCATGGTCGTGGCGACTTCGTTGGTGGGCGCGGCCCACTCGGCGTTGTAGGCCACCACCGGCGCCACCGGCGACAGCACGTAGTCGTAGGGGGCGGTGGCGGCGACGGTCCTGGCGCGCACGTTCAGGGTTTCGTAGTAGCTGCGGAACACGGCCTCGCCGGATTGGCCGCCGCCGCTTTCGGCCCAGGCGCGGATGAACGGCAGGATCTTGTCGCGGCGTGCCTGCGGCAGGGCCCCCAGGTCAATGGCCGAGCGGGTGCGCCAGAAACGGTCGACGCCGTCCAGCATCTCCGGCGTCATCCACGGCTTGAGCGGCGTGACGATGGCGCCGGCCGACTCGAACAGTCGGGCCGCGGCTTCGACGGCGGCGCGGATCTCCGGGTCCAGCGGCAGGCCGCAGCCGGCTTCGAGCTGCAGGCCGATGCGCAGGCCGCGCACGTCCAGCTCCAGGTTGAGCCAGTCGAAGTCCTGGAACGGCAGGCTCATGTGGTCGCGCGCGTCGGGTTGCGACAGCACGCCCATCATCAGCGCGGCGTCAGCGATGTCGCGCGTCATGGGGCCGGCGCAGCGGCCCATGAAGGGCGGGTCGATGGGAATGCGGCCCAGGCTGGGCTTGAGCGTGGCGATGCCGCACCAGGCGGCCGGCAGGCGCACCGAGCCGCCGATGTCGGTGCCGATGTGCAGCGGGCCGTAGCCCGCCGCCGCCGCCGCCCCGGCGCCGGCGCTGGAGCCGCCCGGGTTTTTGCTCAGGTCCCAGGGGTTGCGCGTCAGCGCATGGAAACTCGACAGTCCCGAGGAGAGCATGCCGTAGTCGGGCATGGTCGTCTTGCCCAGCACCACGGCGCCGGCCTCGCGCATGCGCGCCGCCGGCGGGGCGTCGGCCGCGGCCGGCGTCAGGTCGGTGGCGGCGGTGCCCAGCGGCACCGGCACGCCGCGGGTGGCGATGTTTTCCTTGATGGTGGCGGGCACGCCGTCCAGCGAGTAGCCGCCGCAAGCCTGCGGCTCGCCCTTCATCCAGCGCGCCTCGGAAGCGCGCGCCTGCGCCAGCGCCTGGTCGGGATCGAGCGCATAGGTGGCGTGGATGTGCGGTTCCCAGCGCGCGATGTGGTCGAGCACCGAGCGGGTCGCCTCGACCGGCGACAGGGTCTTGTTGCGATAGGCGGCCAGCAGTTCCTGGGCCGAGAGTTCATGCGGTTGCGACATGGCGGGTTCCGATTGCGTGGGATGCCTGGGTTGATTGGGACGCCTCAGGCGGCGGGGGCCGCCAGCCCGGCCGCCACGGGCCGGAAATTGCGGAAGTCCCAGTCGCGCCCGGGCGCCGCGTCGATCAGGGCGCGGGTGTACTCGTGGCGGGGATCGGTCAGCACGGCCTGGGCGGCGCCGGTCTCGACGACCTTGCCGCGCTGCATGACCATGATGGTGTCGCAGATCTGCGCGGCCACGCGCAGGTCATGCGTGATGAACAGCACGCCCACGCCGGTGCGCTCGCGCACCTGCTCGAGCAGTTCCAGGACCTGCGCCTGCACCGACACGTCCAGCGCCGACACGGCTTCGTCGGCCACCAGGATCTCGGGGTCCATCACCAGCGCGCGGGCGATGCAGATGCGCTGGCGCTGGCCGCCGGAGAATTGGTGCGGATAGCGCCGCATGGCGTCGGGGCTGAGCCCGACCACCGACAGCGTTTCGCCGGCGCGTTGCTCGGCCTTGTCGCGGGGCACGCCGAAATTGAGCAGGCCTTCGATGATGGATTCGCCCACGGTGCGGCGCGGGTTGAGCGAACGGTACGGGTCCTGGAACACGATCTGGATGCGGCGGCGCACCGGGCGCAGCGCCGCGCCGGACAGGGTGCTGAGGTCTTCGCCGCCCATCATCATGTGGCCGGCGGTGGGCTCGATCAGGCGCACGATGCAGCGCGCCACCGTCGATTTGCCCGAACCGGATTCGCCCACGATGCCCAGGATCTCGCCCTTGCGCAACGTCAGGTTGACGTCGGCCGCGGCGATCACGTTCTGCGGCGCGCGGCGCGAAAACAGCGCGCGCTTGCCGCCGTAGGTGCGCCCCAGGCCCTTGACGTGCAGCACCGGCTGGCCGGCGGGCGCTTCGCGGTGCGAGGGCACCAGGCTGGGCACCGACGACACCAGGCGGCGCGTGTACGACTGCTTGGGTTCTGCCAGGATTTCGTGGCGCGTGCCGCTTTCGATCAGGTCGCCGCGGTTCATCACCACGATGCGGTCGGCGATCTCGGCCACCACGCCAAAGTCGTGCGTGATGAACAGCACGGCGGTGCGGTGCTTGACCTGCAGTTCCTTGATCAGCAGCAGGATCTGCTTCTGCGTGGTGACGTCCAGCGCCGTGGTCGGCTCGTCGGCGATCAGCAGCTTGGGCTCCAGGATCAGCGCCATGGCGATCACGATGCGCTGGCGCTGGCCGCCCGAGAGCTGGTGCGGATAGGCATCGTAGATGCGCTCGACGTCGGGCAGGTGCACCGAGCGGAACATGTCCAGCACCTTGGCGCGGCGTTCGGCGGCCGACATGCGGCGATGCAGCCGCAGCACTTCATCGACCTGCTTGCCGACGGTGTGCACGGGGTTCAGTGCCGTCATGGGTTCCTGGAACACCATGGCCATGCGGGTGGCACGCAGCTCGCGCAGGCGCCGCGGCGTGGCGGTGGCCACGTCCTCGCCTTCGACGCGGATCGAACCCGCGCTGATGCGCAGCACGCCAGGCGGCAGCAGGCCCATGACGGCCAGCGAGGTGACCGACTTGCCCGAGCCGGATTCGCCGACCACGCACACGGTTTCGCCGGCGTGCACGTCCAGGCTCAGGTTGCGCACCACGCGGTTGCCGGCGCCGCCGACCTCCACCGACAGGTTGCGGATCGCCAGCACGGCGGACGAGGTATCGCCCGCGGGGGGAGTGGGAGAGTAGGTCATCGGCATCAGATCCTGCGCACCATTTTCGGATCGAGGGCGTCGCGCAGCGCGTCGCCCAGGATGTTCACGCTGAGCACGGTCAGCGACAGGAACAGCCCCGGGAACAGGATCAGGCCGGGCAGCATGCGGAAGTACATGCGGCCCTCGGACATGATGTTGCCCCAGGAGGCGATCTCGGGCGGGATGCCCGCGCCCAGGAAGCTGAGGATGGCCTCGGTCAGCATGGCCGAAGCGAACACATAGGTGCCCTGCACGGTCAGCGGCGCGATGGTGCTGGGCACCATGTGGCGCCACAGCAGCAGCGGCAGCGGCGTGCCCAGCGCCAGCGCGGCCTCGACGTAGGGCTCGCCGCGCACGGTCAGGATCTGGCCGCGCACCAGCCGCACCACGCGCGGGATCTCGGGAATGGTGATGGCCACCAGCACCGTCGTCAGGCTGGCGCCGGTGACCGACACCAGCGCGATCGCCAGCAGTATGCCGGGGATCGCCATGATGGCGTCCATGGTGCGCATGATGATGCCGTCGAGCGAGCGGAACCAGCCGGCGATGACGCCGACCACGAGCCCGATGGCGACGCTGACGACCGCGGCGCCCAGGCCCGCGATCAGCGAGACGCGCGCGCCGTAGGCCACGCGCGACCAGACGTCGCGGCCGAAGGCGTCGGTGCCGAACAGGTAGTCGGTGAACGGCTGCTTCAGGCGCGCGCCGGGATTGATGAACGTCGGGTCGACCGTGCCCAGCAGCGGGGCGAACAGGGCGATGGCGACAATGATGAGCAGCACCACCAGGGCCAGCATCACCGGCCAGCTTTTGAAGCTCTGGCGGATCTGGCGCCAGGCGGTGACGTGGGGCGTGCCGCCGCCGGGAAGATCGGCGGCCGCTTGCGCGGCGGCGTCGGTTGGCGTTTGCATGGCGTGGCCTCAGTATCGGATACGGGGGTCGAACACCGTGTAGGCGCAATCGACAACCAGATTGATGAACACGTAGACGAAGGCGAAGAACAGCGTCAGGCCCTGGATCACGGGGTAATCGCGCGCCAGCACGGCTTCGACCACCAGCCGGCCCAGGCCCGGGATGTTGAACACCGATTCGGTCACCACCACGCCGCTGATCAGCAGCGCGATGCCCAGGCCCACCACCGTGGCGATGGGCACCGCGGCATTGCGCAGCGCGTGGCCCAGCAGCACGCCGGTCTCGGTCAGCCCCTTGGAGCGCGCGGTGCGGATGAAGTCCTCGCCCATCACCTCGATGACGCTGGTGCGCGTGATGCGCGCGATCAGGGCGATATACACCGTGGACAGCGCCAGCGACGGCAGGATCAGCCGGTGCAGGAACAGCCAGAAGCCATTGGCCAGCGGCGTGTAGCCCTGCACGTTGAACCAGCCCAGCTTGATGGCGAAGGCCCAGATCAGCAGGTAGCCGGTGACGAACACCGGCACCGAAAAGCCCAGCACCGAAAAGCCCATGACGGCGCGATCCAGCAGCCGGCCCTGGCGCCAGGCCGCCAGCACGCCCAGCGGAATCGCCACGACCAGCGTGAATACCAGCGTCAGCAACGCCAGGCTCAACGACGGTTCGAGCCGCTGGCCGATGAGCTGGGTGACCGGCACGCCGGACATCAGCGAGGTGCCGAGGTCTCCCTGCAGCAACTTGCCGCCCCAGATGAAGAACTGTTTGGCGACCGGCTTGTCCAGGCCCATCGTCTGGCGGATCTGCTCGATCCGCTCGGGCGTGGCGCCGTCGCCCGCCATGATGATGGCCGGATCACCCGGGCTCAGACGCAATATCGCAAAGACCACCACCGCGACCATCACCAGAACGGGGATGGTCGCGAGGAGCCGGCGTGAGACGAATGCCAGCATGTATTTCCCCCTGAACTACTTGCCCGTCAAGGGGCTTTTTTCACATTCCAGAACGCGAACACCGGCGCATGCACCAGGCCCGAGAGCTTGGTGGTGTACACGGTGGGCACGGACATCTGGCCCAGCGGCACGTACAGGCCTTCGTCGATGCCGATGCGCTGCAATTCATCGGCGATCTTCTTCTGCTCGGCCGGATCGGAGGTCAGCGCGAACTTGGTGCGCAGTTCCTCGACCTGGGGGAAGTCGGGCCAGCCGAACCAGGCGTTGTCGCCGTTGGCCGCGGCCGGGGCCGAGCGCACCGGGTCCATCACGTCGGTGGCGTACCAGTTGGTGTTGTGGATGTTCCAGCCGCCTTCGGCCGGCGCCGCCTTCGAGGCGCGGCGGGTCGCCACGCTCTGCCAGTCCATCGCCGCCAGGTTGACGTTGAAGCCGGCCTTGCGCAGCGCCTGTGCCATCACCACCGGCTGCGCCGACAGCGTGCCGACGTCGGTGGCGTGCATCACCAGGATCGGGGTGTTGTCATAGCCGGCTTCCTTCAGCAGGGCCTTGGCCTTCTCGATGTTCGAGGGCACCACCACGTCCTTGCCGATGTCCGATTCCAGCGGCGTGCCGCAGCCCCACAGCGAGGCGCAGGTTCGCCAGTACTTGGGATTGCCCACCAGCGCCTTCATCACGTCTTCCTGGCCGATGGCGTACATCGCGGCCTGGCGGATCTTCTTGTTGTTGAAGGGCGGGTACTTGAAGTTGAAACGGTACATCGTGAAGTAGCCGACCGGGCTGAGCGACTCTTCCTTCAGGTCCTTGTTGCCCTCGACCATCGGCAGCAGGTCGTACGGGAACTGCTCGACGAAGTCGATCTCGCCGCCCAGCAGCGCGTTGGCGGTGGTCAGGGCGTCGGGCATCACGTCCCACTCGACCTTGTCCACGTTCACCACCTTGCCGCCGGCCAGGCCGCTGGCGGGCTCCTTGCGCGGCACATAGTCGGCATTCTTGGCGTAGACGGTCTTCACGCCCGGCTTGAACTCGATGACCTTGAACGGACCCGAGCCGGTCATGTCGGTGATCGGCTGGCCGATCGGCAGATCGGCGATGCGTTTGGGCATCATGAACGGCGCGGTGCCGGTCGGCTTGGACAGGGCGCGCAGCGCCAGGTCCGTGGGTTCCTTCATGACGATGCGGAAGCTGTTGTCGTCGATGACTTCGATCTTGTCGGTGAATTTCAGCAGCGTGCGGCCCATGCCGTCGCCCGCGGCCCAGCGCTTGATCGACGCGACGCAGTCCTCGGCCGTGACGGGCTTGCCGTCATGCCATTTCTGGCCCGGGCGCAGCGTCATGGTGTAGGTCTTGCCGTCGGCCGAGACATCCCACTTTTCCAGCATCTGCGGCTGGATCTTGTTGTCGGCGTCGGTGGCCAGCAGGGTGTCGTAGATCATGTAGCCATGCCACGTCGTGATGTACGCGGTGGTGGCGTGCGGATCGGTCAGGCGCAGCGGCGAATGCATCACCGCCTTGATGACGGTGTCGGCGTAGGCGCCATGGGCCATCAGCAGGGTGGCGCCGGCGAACGCGGCCGCGCGGACGAACTTGAGCATGAAATTCCCCTTGTATGCGTAGTGAGCGGCGCGTTTCGCCGCTACGTCGTTAACGCGCCGCGCCCCGGGGCGCGGCGAGCGAGGGTCAGTCGGTCGCGGCGCCGGCAAACACCGGGCCGCAAGGCGCCATTCTGATGCCGGGACGCAACCGTGTCCATGGTTGTTTTGCCGCATCCATCAGCATGGAACCCGGCGCGGCGCAAACCAGGATCGTGTGGGCGATCGGGGTGAAGTCGGCGCGGAAATGCGCCGAGCTTTTCACCGCCAGGATGGCCGCGCGGCGCGGCTCGATGCCGGCGAAGCGGAACATTTCCTGGTCGGCCATCTGCACCTTGTTGGACGCCACCACGATGCGCACGCCGCCGATGCGCAGGCAGGCGCTGGGGCCCAGGTCCATGTGGAAGCCGCGATAGAACGCGCCATGCGTATCGAAGCGTCCATCCGAAGTTTTCTCCACGATGAACTCCGCGTCCAGCGGTTCGTCGTCGGGAATACCCGAGTGTCCACCCAATGCAATGCGGACCGATTTACCCACGCCAGCGCGGTGCGCGGCCAGCGCCGCTTCCGGATCGACGATCAGTCCGATGGCGGCATCGCGCGCCTGGTGGCGGATCAGCGCGCGCAGCAGGCCGGTGGTGTCGGAACTGCCGCCGGCGCCCGGATTGTCCTGCGCGTCGGCGATGACCACCGGCGCGTTGGCCTCGCGCGCCAGGCGCAGGGCGGTCGTGACCGCGTCATCGGGCGAATACAGGGTGCCGCCAAAATCCCGTTCGGCATCGAGCACCGCGCGCGCCAGCGTGTCGGCGGCCGCGTCGGCCTCGGCCTGGGTGGCGCCGTAGGCCCATACCGCCGGCAGGCAGTCGGGAAAGTCCGCGGCGGGAAAGCCGGTGGCCAGCGACGCGCTCTGAGCGCCGCGCGCCTCGATGTCGCCGACCATCTGGTACAGGCTGCGCGCCGGCTCGATGTCGGTCGATTGCCAGCACAGCGGAATCAGGTAGGGCAACTGCCGCAGCGCCACGCAGGGACGGGGCGCGCCGGCCAGGCGCCGCGCCAGCAGCGCGGCGGCGCGCTGGCCGGTCTCGGCCATATCGATGTGCGGATAGGTGCGGTAGCAGACCAGCGCGTCGGCGTAACGCACCATTGCCGCTGTCATGTTGGCGTGCAGGTCGAGGCTGGCCACCACCGGCACGTCAGGGCCAACCAGCGCCCGCACGCGCTTGAGCAGCTCGCCCTCGCCGTCGTCCAGGTGCTCGGTGACCATGGCGCCGTGCAGGTCCAGGTACACGCCATCCAGTGGCATGGCCGCTTGCAGGCCCTGCAGGATCAGGGCGCTGATGCGTTCGAACGCGTCCTCGGTGACCGGGCCCGACGGGCTGGCCGCGGCCCACGTGGCCGGCAGCAGCGTGTGCTGTTGCATGGCCTCGATGAAGCCGGCCACGGGAATGTTGGCGCCGGCCACGGCCTGGAACATCGCCGGACCGCTGACCAGCTTCGGCCAGCCGCCGCCCTTGTCGGCAAAGTCCTCCCACGCCGCGCGCGAGGGCGCGAACGTATTGGTTTCATGCTGAAAGCCGCCTATCCCGATGCGCATCAGGATTCCCCTTGTTGTGTGTCTTTCGGCAAAACCCCGGCCTCTTGGCGGGCCGGGGCGGTGTGGGCAGGATTACTTGGCAACGGGCATGGTGAATTCCGCGCCCTTGGCGATGCTGTCCGGCCAGCGCTGCATCACGCTCTTGTAGCGCGAGTAGAAGCGGATGCCTTCCTCGCCGTAGGCGTGGTGGTCGCCGAACAGCGAGCGCTTCCAGCCGCCGAACGAGTGCCAGGCCATCGGCACCGGGATCGGCACGTTGATGCCGACCATGCCCACCTTGATCTGGCGGGCGAAGGCGCGCGCCACGCCGCCGTCGGACGTGAAGCAGGCCACGCCGTTGCCGAATTCATGGGCGTTGATCAGTTCGACCGCGGCGGCGAAGTCGGGCACGCGCACCACGCACAGCACCGGCCCGAAGATCTCTTCGCGGTAGATGTTCATCGCGGGCTTGACCTTGTCGAACAGCGTGCCGCCCAGGAAGAAACCCTTTTCGGCGCCCGGCACTTTCAGGCCGCGGCCGTCGACCACCAGCTCGGCGCCGGCGGCGACGCCGTCCTCGATGTAGCCGATGACCTTGTTGCGGTGCTGCGCCGTGACCAGCGGGCCCATTTCGGCGTCGCCCTGCATGCCATCCTTGACCACCAGCGCCTTGACGCGCGGGATCAGGCGTTCGATGACTTTGTCGGCCACGTCGCCTACCGCCACGGCCACCGAGATCGCCATGCAGCGCTCGCCGGCCGAGCCGTAGGCCGCGCCCATCAGCGCATCGGTGACCTGGTCGAGATCGGCGTCCGGCATCACCACCAGGTGGTTCTTGGCGCCGCCCAGGGCCTGCACGCGCTTGCCGCGGCGCGTGCCTTCGGCGTAGATGTATTCGGCGATCGGGGTCGAGCCGACGAAGGACAGGGCCTCGACGTCGGGGTGCGCGATCAGCGCGTCCACGGCCTGTTTGTCGCCGTGCACCACGTTGAACACGCCCGGCGGCAGGCCGGCTTCGGTCAGCAGCTCGGCCAGGCGCAGCGAGGCCGAGGGATCGCGTTCGGACGGCTTGAGCACGAAGGTGTTGCCGCAGGCGATGGCCACCGGGAACATCCAGCAGGGCACCATCATCGGGAAGTTGAACGGCGTGATGCCGGCCACCACGCCCAGCGCCTGGCGCATGCTCCAGTTGTCGATGCCGCCGCCGATCTGATCGGAATACTGGCCCTTGAACAGTTGCGGAATGCCGCAGGCGAATTCGACCACTTCGATGCCGCGCATCACTTCGCCCTTGGCGTCCGAGAACACCTTGCCGTGCTCGCGCGTGATCAGTTCGGCCAGTTCGTCCTGGTGCTTGTCCAGCAGCGCCTTGAAGTTGAACAGCACGCGGGCGCGCTTGAGCGCCGGGGTTTCCGACCAGGCCGGAAAGGCGGCCTTGGCGGCGGCCACGGCCAGCGCCACTTCGTCGGTGGAGGCCAGCGGCACGGAGGTGATGATCTCGCCCGTGGCCGGATTGAAACCGTCGGCGTAGCGGTTGCTGCGGCCATCGTAGGGCTGGCCGTTGATGTAGTGGGAGAGGTTCTTCTTCATGGGAAAGCTCGGAGCGGGGTTCTTTGAAAACGCCGGAGGGCGGCCCGGGGCCGCCCGCCATTGTGTGCGAGGCGCGGCGCCTGCGCCGCGCCGGGGACTACGCGACTTCCTTGAGCACCTTGCCGATCTGCTCGAAGATCTGGCCGATCTGGGCCTCGTCGATGATCAGCGGGGGCGAGACGGCGATGATGTCGCCGGTGTAACGCACCATCAGTCCGCTGTCGAAGCACTTCTGGAACACCTCGGCGGCGCGCGCGCCCGGCGCGCCGGCGCGCGGCGCCAGCTCGACGCCGGCCACCAGGCCCAGGTTGCGCACGTCGATGACGTGCGGCGCGCCCTTCAGGCTGTGGGCCGCCTGCTCGAAGGCGCCGGACAGCTTGCGGGCGCGGGCGAACAGGTCCTCGCGGCGGTAGATGTCCAGCGTCGCCAGGATGGCGGCGGCCGCCAGCGGGTGGGCCGAATAGGTGTAGCCGTGGAAGAACTCGATGCCGCCGGCCGGGCCGTTGACGATGGCGTCATGCACCTCGCGGCGCACCGCGACCGCGCCTGCCGGCACGGCGGCGTTGCTGACGCCCTTGGCCATCGCGATCAGGTCCGGCGTCACGCCGAAGAATTCCGAGGCGGTGGCCGCGCCGAGGCGGCCGTAGGCGGTGATGACTTCGTCGAAGATCAGCAGGATGCCGTGCTTGGACGTGATCTCGCGCAGCTTTTCCAGGTAGCCCTTGGGCGGGATCAGCACGCCGGTGGAGCCGGCCATGGGTTCCACGATGACCGCGGCAATGGTCGAGGCGTCGTGCAGCGCGATGATGCGCTCCAGGTCCTCGGCCAGGTGCGCGCCCCAGGCCGGCTGGCCCTTGGAATAGGCGTTCTGCTCCAGGTTGTGGGTGTGGGGCAAGTGGTCCACGGCGGGCAGCAGCGCGCCGGAGAAGGTCTTGCGGTTGGGCGAGATGCCGCCGACCGAAATGCCGCCGAAGCCCACGCCGTGGTAGCCGCGCTCGCGGCCGATCAGGCGGGTGCGCTGGCCTTCGCCGCGGGCGCGGTGGTAGGCCAGGGCGATCTTCAGGGCGGTGTCGACCGATTCGGAACCGGAGTTGGTGAAGAACACGCGGTCCAGGCCCTGCGGCATGAAGCTGGCGACGGCCGTGGCGGCCTCGAAGGCCAGCGGGTGGCCGAGCTGGAAGCCCGGGGCGTAGTCCATGATGCCGGCCTGGCGCGAGATCGCCTCGACGATCTCCTGGCGGCCGTGGCCGGCGTTCACGCACCACAGGCCGGCGGTGCCATCCAGCACCTGGCGGCCATCGGCCGAGGTGTAGTACATGCCCTTGGCCGCCGCCAGCATGCGCGGATGCGCCTTGAACTGCTTGTTGGCGGTGAAGGGCATCCACAGATGGGACAGGTCGGGCAACTCGGCGGGGGCGTTCATGGCGGCTCCAGGGGAAGGACAGGCGCCGGAGCCTGCGCGCGTGTCGGGCGGGCGGCCGGCGGGATGCGATTGATTCTGGTACGTCCGGCGAGGAATGAAAATATACAATCCGCGCAAACCGGGCTAACTGTATAGTTGCAAGCATGACAACTGTACAGATAGCATAGCGCCGTGATCGACTTCCAGCCCGTGCGTGCCCGGGGGCAGGCGCCAACCCTGGTGGACCAGCTCGTGGCCGCCGTGCTGCGCGCCATCGAGGCGCAGGAGCTGCGTCCGGGTATGTCCCTACCCTCGGTGCGCGACTTCGCGCGCCAGTACCAGGTCAGCACCTTCACCGTGGCCAGCGCCTATAACCGCCTGGTATCACTGGGCTGGCTGGCGGCGCGCCCCGGCGCCGGCTATCGCGTGGCCTCGCCCGACGCGCCGCCGCGCCGGGGCGAGCCGCAGTCCTGGGAGCCGCCGCGGCTGAACGCGGCCTGGCTGCTGTCGGACATCTTCGCGGACCACTCCATTCCCATCAAGTCGGGCTGCGGCTGGCTGCCGGGCGAGTGGCTCAATGAAGAGGGGCTGCACATGGCGCTGCGCCACATGGGCCGGGTGCCGGCCATGCGCATCGCCAACTACGGCCATCCCTATGGCTACGCGCCGCTGCGCGAGACCATCGCCGCCACGCTCAGCGCGCAGGGCATGGAGGTGGAAGTGTCGCAGGTGCTGCTGACCCAGGGCGTGACGCACGGACTCGACATGGTGATCCGCACGCTGCTGCGGCCGGGCGACACCGTGCTGGTCGAGCAGCCGGCCTACGCCAACCTGTTGCAGATGCTGCGGTTGGCCGGGCTGCGGGTGGTGCCGGTGGCGCGCACGCTGGATGGCCTGGATTGCGAGGCGCTGGAGCAGGCCGCGTCGCAGCACCGGCCGCGCGCGCTGTTCGTCAACACCGCCCTGCAGAACCCGTCCGGCGCCAGCATCAGCATGGCCAACGCCTTCCGCATCCTGCAACTGGCCGAGCGCCACGGGCTGTGGGTGGTCGAGGACGACATTTCCCGCGAACTGGCGCCCGGCGTCACGCCCATGCTGGCGGCGCTCGATGGCGGCCGCCGTGTGGTCTACCTGGGCGGCTATTCCAAGGTCATCAGCCCGTCGGTGCGGGTCGGTTACGTGGTGGCGCACCGCGACCTGGCGCGCGATATCGCGCGCACCAAGATGGCGGTGGGACTGACCTCGCCGGAGATCATGGAACGCATCGTGCACCAGGTCATCCGCGAGGGCCGCTACCGGGCGCACATCGAGCGCACCCGCGAACGGCTGGCCCAGGCGCACGCGACGGTGGCCGGGTTGATGGCGCAGCATGGTTTCGAGATCTACGCGCGGCCCCAGGCGGGCCTGTTCCTGTGGGCCAAGGTGGCCGGGCAATGGCGCGAGCGCGGCGCCAACGGCCTGGCGGGGCTGGCGCTGAAGGACGGCATCTGGCTGGCGCCGGGGTCGTATTTCGAGGCCGACGAGGCCGATACGCCGTGGGTGCGTTTCAACGTGGCGTATTCGGAAGCGCCGGCGCTGTGGCGCTTCATGCGCAACGAGGGCGCGGCGTAGCCATTGCGGCCGGGCGTTGCGATGCCGCCGGGCGCGGCGGCGGCGCCGGCCGCGCCGGCCGCGGTCATCCCCAGGGCGGGTTCAGGCGCGTTCGTACGTCACGAAATCGTAGCGGTAGCCGTTTTCCTCGGGCTGCGCCTGGCGCGCGGTTTCGCGCCACTGGAAGCCGGGCAGCAGCGGGAAAAAGGCGTCGCCCTCGACTTCGGCATGGACTTCGGTGGCCAGGATGCGGCTGGCCTGCGGCAGGGCCTGCGTGTAGATCTGCGCGCCGCCGATGACGAAAGCCTCTGCGCTGTCGCCGCAGGCGGCGACGGCGGCCTCCAGCGTCGGCACCACGGTGGCGCCCGCGGCCTCGAAGACGGGGTTGCGGCTGATGACGATGTTGGCGCGGCCGGGCAGGGGGCGGCCCAGCGAGTCCCAGGTCTTGCGGCCCATGATGATGGGATGGCCCAGGGTGCTGCGCTTGAAGTGCGCCAGGTCGCCCGGCAGTTTCCAGGGCAGGGCATTGTCGCGGCCGATGGCGCGGTTGGTGGAATAGGCGACGATCAGGGTCAGGCGGGCGGACATGCGGGGGCGGGCGCTCGGAAGGGGAGCCGGCGTGGCCGGCGGGAAGACCCCAAGCGTAGCAAATCTGGCCGGCAGGGGCGGGCGGCGGGTAGATCCGCCGCGTCGCAGCGGGGCGTCCGCGTCGGCTCAGCTTGAGGCGTGTTCCAGGAATTCGTCGGCGGGCATCGGCTTGCCCAGCAGGAAGCCCTGCAGCGAATCGCAGCCCAGGCCCGTCAGGAATTTCTGCTGCGCGGTGGTTTCCACGCCTTCGGCCACGATGCGCAGGTTCAGTTGTTGCCCCAGCGCGACGATCGCCGAGATGATGGCGGCGTCCTCATTGTCGTTGTCCAACTGGTTGACGAAGCCGCGGTCGATCTTCAGTTCGGTGGCGGGCAGGCGCTTCAGGTACAGCAGGCTGGAGTAGCCGGTGCCGAAATCGTCGATCGAGATGGTCACGCCCAGGCCGGACAGGCGCTTGAGCACCGTCAGGCTGGCCTCGGCGTCGCGCATCGCGGTCGATTCGGTCACTTCCAGCGTCAGGCAGGAGGGCGGCACGTCGTGCCGCGCCAGCGCGGTGCGCACGGTCTCGACCAGGCCGGAATGGGCGAACTGCAGCGCCGAGATGTTGACGGCGATGGTCCAGTGGCCCTGGCCGGCATCGATCCACTGGCGCATCTGGCGGCAGGCTTCGTTGATGACCCATTCGCCGATCGACAGGATCAGCCCGGTTTTTTCCGCCGTCGGAATGAACTGGTCGGGACCCACCAGGCCGCGGGTCGGGTGGTTCCAGCGCAGCAGCGCCTCGGCGCCCATGATAGGCCCGGCGGGCGCCTCGTACTTGGGTTGGTAGTGCAGCACGAACTGGCCCCGTTCCTGCGCCAGGCGCAGGTCGTGCAGCAGTTCGATCTGCTCGTGCGCGTCGGCGTTCATCGACGGCTCGAAGAAGCTGTAGCCGGTGCCGCCCAGGCGCTTGGCGTGGTACATCGCTGCGTCGGCGTTGGTCAGCAGGGCGTGGGTGTCCTCGCCGTCGTTGGGGTAGATGGCGATGCCGACGCTGGAAGTCACCAGCACTTCATGGCCGTACACCATGACAGGGCGGGCGATCGCCTCGATCAGGCGGTCCGCCACGTTGGCGGCGTCGGTTGGTTCCACCACTTCGCTGAGCACGATGAATTCGTCGCCACCGAGCCGCGCCACGGTGTCGTGGGTGCGCAGCGTCTGGCGGATGCGCTGGGCCAGGTCGATCAGCAGGGCGTCGCCGGTGTGGTGACCGTAGGCGTCATTGACCGCCTTGAAACCGTCCAGGTCGAAGAACAGCACCGCGAAGTAGCCCTTGCGGCGGCTGGCACTCTCGATCGCTTGTTCCAGGCGGTCCTCCAGCAGGATGCGGTTGGGCAGCTTGGTCAGGGTATCGTGCAGCGCCAGTTGCACCAGTTCTTCGTTGGCCTCGGCCAGCGACGAGGCCAGCGCCGAGGTGCGGGCTTCCAGGCGGTTGTCCAGCACCGCCACCACCAGGGCGATGGCGAGCACGCTCAAGGTCACGGCGGTGACCGCGATGGCCAGCCAGCCGGCCGAGATGCCGGTGTTCGCCGCCATGCAGATGCTGTCGGCCGGAAAGCCGGCGGCCTTCATGCCCGTGTAGTGCATGCCGACGATAGCCAGCCCCATGACCACCGCCGCCAATGGCCGCGACAGCGCCACCCGCGGGCCGTCATGGCGCAGGCGGTAGGTGATCCAGAGGGCGGCGCCCGACGCGGCCACCGCGATGGCGATGGACAGCGCGAACCAGGCAGGGTCGTAGACGATGCCCGGCATCATGCGCATGGCGGCCATGCCGATATAGTGCATGGCGGCGATGCCGGCGCCCATCGGCAGGGCGCCCACGATCAGCCGGCGCCAGGGCAGGTCGTCCTTGCAGACGATCCACAGCGCGAAGGCGGAGCAGCCGATGGCGATCGCCAGCGACAGGAGCGTCAGCGGCAGGTCGTAGCCCATCGGGATCGGCAGGTTGAACGCCAGCATGCCGACGAAGTGCATGGACCAGATGCCGATGCCCATGGCGAGCGCGCCGCCCGCCAGCCAGTAACGCGCCGCCGGCAGTCCGTTCGCGGCCCGGACGCGGTTGGCCATGCCCAGCGCCGTGTATGACGCCAGGATGGCGACCCCTAGGGATACGAGGACGAGCGAAGGGTTATATGTTCCAACGAGCATTTTTGGGGTCCTGTCCTGAGCGCATACAGCCGCCGCGCCGGCCTCAATTCAAATCAATTAGTAGTCAACAGTTGCAAACGAGCCGCAAGAGGATCCTGCTGTCGACGCTGGCGATTTACGTACTCACTAGTCTGGATGGGGGGTGCGGCGCTGCACTGCAGGCGGTCGGCGAGGCCGGGCGGCTTGCCCGGCTACGCGGCGAGTGGCAGGCACGGCGCGACATGGGCCGTTCAGAAACCAAGACGCGCAGGGCTTGCTTGCCGCGCGTCCGAGGCTAAGGGATGGGTTATACCGAAAACGCGCCTCCAGAAGCTCACCAATCTTCACCTGCGCGAGAGGGCGCGCCCGGCGCCTGCGCGCCCGGCCTTTGGCCGGTGTGCGAATGCCGTTCGCCGCTCTCAGACCGCCATGGGCGCCGTCAGCGGAGCGTGGTGGGTGTAGCCCTGCAGCGAAAAATCGCCCGGCTCGACCTTTTCGAGCCATTCCGGCTCGTAGCGGCCCGTCTGGGCGAAATCGGGGATGCGGTCGGACAGCACCAGCCGCGGCGCTTCGTGCGGCGTGCGGGTCAGTTGCTCGCGCAGCATCGGCAGATGGTTCTCGTAGATATGCGCGTCGCCGATGAAATAGGTGAACCAGCGGGGCGTGTAACCGGTGAGCCGGCCCACCAGGTGCAGCAGCGCCGCGCCCTCGGTCAGGTTGAACGGCGTGCCCAGCCCGACATCGTTGGAACGGATGTACAGGCACAGCGAGATTTCGCGGGTGGTCGCGTTAGGCAGGAACTGATAGAGCAGGTGGCAGGGCGGCAACGCCATTTCCTCGATCTGCGCCCAGTTCCAGCCGTGGAACAGGATGCGGCGGTCGCCCGGACGCTCGTGGATGGTATCCAGGCACTGGCGCAACTGGTCCACCGCTTTATAGAGCAGCACCCTGGATACGCCGCCGTCCTGCAGGTCGGCCACCTTGGTGTAGCCGCGCGCCAGGGCGTCATCGACCTGGCCGGCGCGGTCCGCGTCCAGCACCTTGTACGCCGGCCACTGGCGCCACTGCACGCCGTAGACCGGGCCCAGGTCGTCCGGGCCCTCGCGGTACGGATTGGCCAGCCATTGCGCGTTTTCGTTGGCGTTCTGGTCCCAGACCTTGCAACCCAGTTCGCGGAATTGCGCCGCGCTGCGCACGCCCCGCAGGAAGCCGACCATCTCGCCGATGGCGGACTTGAAGGCCAGCTTCTTGGTGGTCACGGCCGGAAAGCCCTGCTGCAGGTCGAAGCGCAGCGAGGCGCCCGGCATGCTCAGCGTGCGTATGCCCGTCCGATTTTCCTGCCACGCGCCGGTGTCCAGGATGGCTTGAACGAGGTCCAGGTATTGTTTCATGGGTACAGAATCTGAAAAGGCTGAGGTGGCGTCGGCAACGGGCCGCGTCAGGCCGCCGCGGGGGCTTCCTGGGTATCGACGATCTCCACCGAGAAGGTCAGTTCGGCGGTCTTTTCGAGCATGGCCGAGGCCGAGCAGTATTTCTCGTGCGACAACTGCACGGCGCGCTCGACCGCCGCGCGCGGCAGGTTGCGGCCGGTGACGGTGAAGGCGAAGTGGATGCGCGTGAACACCTTGGGGTCGACGTCGGCGCGGTCGGCCTGCAGCTTGACGCTACAGCCGGTTACGGCATGGCGGCCGCGCTTGAGGATCAGCACGACGTCATAGGCGGTGCAGCCGCCGGTGCCGGCCAGCAGCATTTCCATGGGGCGGGGCGCCAGGTTGTGGCCGCCGCCGTCCACCGCGCCGTCCATCACGGCCACGTGGCCGCTGCCGGTGCTGGCGGTGAAGAGCATGCCGTTGGGGCCGCCCCAGTCGATCGTGCATTCCATTTGTCAGGTCCTTGTGCTTGAGCGCAGTCAATGGCTGATGATACCCGTTGCGTACAATTCCGCATGAGAGCCCCGCCCCGCATCAGGGGTGTGCGGGAAATTCAGGAGCCGTCCATGTCCCCCACCTTGCCCCAATCCGGTCCCGCCGCCTTCCTGCGTCGTTCCAATCCGCTGGATGCGCTGTTGGCGGAAGCCGACCGGGCGCTGCGCGTGCTGTCCGGCAGCGCCAGCGCCGGCCGCGCCAATCCGGCCACGGCCGAGGAGGCGCCGGACACCCTGTCGGCGCAGGAAAAGCGCCACGCGGCCGGGCTGATGCGGGTCAACCACGTGGGCGAAGTCTGCGCCCAGGCGCTGTACCGCGGGCAGGCGGCGGTGTGCCGTGAACCCGGCCCGCGCGCCTTGCTGCTCGAAGCCGCCGGCGAGGAAGTCGATCATCTGGTCTGGTGCAACCAGCGCCTGACGGAGCTGGGCAGCCGTCCCAGCCTGCTCAATCCGGTCTGGTACGCAGGCTCGTTCGCGCTGGGGCTGCTGGCCGGCTATGCGGGCGCGCCGCGCAACCTGGGCTTCATGGCCGAAACCGAAAAGCAGGTCGAGGCGCATCTGGAAGGGCACCTGCGCACCCTGCCGGAGCAGGACACCCGCTCGCGCCAGATCGTGCAGAAGATGAAGGATGACGAGGCGCAGCACCGCGCCAGTGCCGAGGCGGCGGGCGGCGTGCCGCTGCCCGGTCCGGTCAAGGCCGCGATGCGGGCAATGTCCAAGGTCATGACGACGACCGCCTATTGGGTCTGACCGCGACGCCCGGCATCCGGGGCGGACGCCGCCAGCGCCCGCATGCCTGCCCATGGGGCATGAAAATGTTGCGATGCGCAATAATTGCAGCATATTGGTGCCGCATGCACCTTTCCGGTGCAAGGCATAGGCCGGGAATACCCGGAATCAGCTAGGGTAAGTCCGTACGGGGTTTACCCCTTCGGCAATAACCCTTCGTTTTTGGAGGTCATTGCTGTATGCGGCTTTGCGGGCGACGGCCGAGGAGTTTGCGGCAAAAATGCAACGTGAAATGGTGCAGTGCGCAGAGCTCAAAAAAATTCTTGCATCGCACAAAAAAACCCGATACTATGCATCTCATCGGATGTTGAAACGCAGTCGGCGCGGTTCAAAAGCAAGACCCAAGCAAAATGAACCCCGACAGCGCAGCGAGTGAAAGCCGCTCCCAACATGCCACGGTTGTCTCCTCCACCCTCCTCCTTTGGTGGATTTAGCCCGAGATCTCACGATCTCGGGCTTTTTTTTAAGCCGAATCAATGCGTCCCCATTTAAGCCCGCTGCCGACCATCCGCATCGGACGAGTCGAGGCGCAAGCGCCGCGATCATGCCTGGGCGCCCTCCGCGTTTTCCCTTGGATATTTCGCGTGTGCGGAGGCGGAAAGCTCTACAATTACTGCATGAAATCCGTATTTCCGCGCGCTGCCCGCCGCGTTGCCGCATCTCCCGCGAACCGGGGATGCCCGCACGTATCCGGGTCGGGGTTGCGGACGTTACGTTCTGTCCCGGTGATTTGCACTTCCTTATCCCTCCCATATATGGGCGTTACACCTGCCATTGATAATGGCCGGCCTGTCTCGATAGACCAACCAGAGGTGACCCTGTGACCTGGCTGTACATATGCGTGGTCGCGTTCATGGTGGGGGGACTCATCGTGGCGTCGGAGCGCTGGCATGGCGCCTTCACCGGCGACAGCGATCTCAACAAGCCGCAAGCGAATCATTCGCGCGCCACGCCCCGCGTCGGCGGCCTGGCCGTGCTGGCCGGCACGCTCCTGGGCCTGTTGGTGCTCGGGCCCGACAACATGACCCTGACCTGGTTGTGGCCGGCCCTGTTCGTGTCGGCGCTGCCCGTGTTCGTGGCGGGCCTGCTCGAAGACATCACCAAGGACATCGGCGCCAGCAAGCGTCTGCTCGCGGCTTTCCTGTCCGCTGCGATCGCGTGGTGGCTGCTGGGTGGCGTCAGCCGCGTCGGCATGGCCCCGGTGGATTATGTCCTCTCGTACTGGCCTGTTTCCCTGGTGTTCACCATGTTCGCGGTGGGCGGCTGTACCCACGCCCTGAACATCGTCGACGGCATGAACGGCCTGGCCGGCATGGTCGCGACGCTGATGGCGGTGTCCATCAGCCTGGTCGCGCTGCAGGTTGGCGATGTGCCGATCTTCCTGATTGCCGCGGCGCTGGCTTCGGCCACGCTGGGATTCCTGGTCTGGAACTTCCCGTTCGGCCGCGTCTTCCTGGGCGATGGCGGCGCGTACTTCCTGGGTTTCATGCTGGCCGAGCTGGCCGTGCTGCTGGTGGTGCGCAACCCTTCGGTGTCGCCGTTCTACGCGCTGGCGGTGTTGTTCTACCCCGTATTCGAAACCGGCTTTTCCATCTGGCGCCGCCGCTTCAAGCGCGGCGTGCCGGTGGACCAACCGGATGCCTTGCACCTGCATCAATTGGTGTTCCGCCGCCTGGTGCGCGTGACCTTCAGCCGCGGCCGCCGCCATGCGGTGCCGGCGCTGTGCAATGCGTTGGCCTCGCCCTACATGTGGGTGCTGGCCCTGATTGGCCTGGTGCCCGCCACCATCTGGTGGGACAACGCCTGGGCGCTCAGCGCCAGCCTGGTGGTGTTCGCCAGCGTCTATATCTGGCTGTATGCGCGACTGGTGTCGTGGCGCCGTCCGGGGTGGTTGCTGTTGCCCTCCGTCCTGCGAGCCGATTAAATATTGGGTGCCCCGGCGACCACCGTCGGGGACCCTGTCATTCGTCACCCGACCATATTATTTAGAATGCCGTAATCGTTTTACGGCGAAGGGAGAGTTATGTTGCGTATTCAGGATGTGAAGCTCGCGGTCGTCGGCCTCGGCTATGTCGGTCTGCCGCTGGCGGTGGAATTCGGCAAGAAGCGCTCTGTCATCGGTTTCGATATCAACACGCGCCGGATCGACGCCCTGAAGGCCGGGCATGACCACACGCTGGAAGTCAGCGACGCCGAACTGGCCGAAGCCAAGCAACTGACCTATACCGCCGACCGCGCCGAACTGGGGCAGGCCAACGTGTTCATCGTTACCGTGCCCACGCCGATCGACGAGTACAAGCAGCCCGACCTGACCCCGCTGGTCAAGGCCAGCGAAACCATCGGCGCGGTGCTCAAGCGCGGCGACATCGTCATCTACGAATCGACCGTCTACCCCGGCGCTACCGAGGAAGACTGCGTGCCCGTCCTCGAGCGTGTGTCGGGCCTGAAGTTCAACGTCGACTTCTATGCCGGCTACAGCCCCGAACGCATCAACCCGGGCGACAAGGCACACCGCGTCAGCACCATCAAAAAAGTCACGTCGGGATCGACGCCGGAAGTGGCAGAGCTGGTGGACCAGCTCTACAAGCAGATCATTACCGCTGGCACCCACAAGGCGTCCAGCATCCGTGTGGCCGAGGCTGCCAAGGTGATCGAGAACACCCAGCGCGACGTCAACATCGCGCTGATCAACGAGCTGGCGCTGATCTTCAACAAGATGGGCATCGACACCGAGGCCGTGCTGCAAGCGGCCGGTACGAAGTGGAACTTCCTGCCGTTCCGTCCGGGCCTGGTGGGCGGCCACTGCATCGGCGTGGATCCGTACTACCTGACGCACAAGGCGCAGTCGATCGGCTACCACCCCGAGATCATCCTGGCGGGTCGCCGCCTGAACGACTCGATGGGCAGCTACGTGGTGTCGCAACTGGTCAAGGCCATGACCAAGCGCCGCATCCACGTGCAGGGCGCGCGTGTGCTGGTGATGGGTCTGGCCTTCAAGGAAAACTGCCCGGACCTGCGCAACACCCGCATCGTCGATATCGTCAAGGAGTTGGGCGACTACAACGTGGAGGTGGACGTGTACGACCCGTGGGTCGACGCGGAAGAAGCCGTGCACGAATACGGCATCACGCCGGTCGCCAAACTCGAAGAAGGCAAGTACGACGCCGTGATCCTGGGTGTCGCACATCACCAATTTGCAGACTTGGGTGCCGCCGGCATCCGCAAGCTGGGCAAGCCGGAACACATTCTTTATGACCTGAAGTACGTGTTGTCGCCTGCCGAATCCGATTTGCGCCTGTAAGGAGGACGTTGCATGACCACACGCTTCGAGACCGTCACCCAGGAACTGGCCGCAGTGCCGCGCAAATGGCTGGTGACAGGCTGCGCTGGCTTCATTGGCTCCAACCTGCTGGAAGCCCTGCTGAAGCTGGACCAGACTGTCACCGGTCTGGACAACTTTGCCACCGGACACCAGCACAACCTGGATGAAGTGAAGGCCTCAGTCACGCCTGAACAATGGGCGCGCCTGACCTTCATCGAAGGCGACATCCGCGACCTGGATGCGTGCCGTCGCGCGGTGCAAGGCGTGGACTTCGTGCTGCATCAGGCGGCGCTGGGTTCGGTGCCGCGTTCACTCAAGGACCCGATTACCACCAACGACGTGAATATCGGTGGTTTCTTGAACATGCTGGTGGCGGCCCGTGATGCCGGCGTGAAATCGTTCGTGTATGCGGCCTCCAGTTCGACCTATGGCGACCATCCGGCCCTGCCAAAGGTCGAGGAGAATATCGGCAAACCGCTGTCTCCCTACGCCGTCACCAAGTTCGTCAATGAACTGTACGCCGATGTGTTCGCGCGTTCCTACGGCTTTGAGACCGTGGGCCTGCGCTACTTCAACGTGTTCGGAAAGCGCCAGGATCCCAACGGCGCGTATGCGGCGGTCATTCCCAAGTGGACGGCGGCGATGATCCAGGGCGAGGACGTCACCATCAACGGCGACGGTGAAACCAGCCGCGACTTCTGCTTCGTCGACAACGCGGTGCAGGCCAACATCCTCGCCGCAATGGCGCCGGCCGAGGGCCGTAATCAGGTCTATAACGTGGCCGTCAGCGGTCGCAGTACCCTGAACCAGTTGTTTGAATTCCTCGTGCAGGCGTTGGCCAACCAGGGCGTGACTTACGGTAAGCAGCCCGTCTACGCCGACTTCCGCGCGGGCGACGTGCGCCACTCGCAGGCCGACGTCAGCAAGGCCGGCCGCCTGCTCGGCTACCAGCCCACGCACACCGTGCTGCAGGGCCTGGAAGTGGCGATGCCCTGGTACACGCAATTCCTGCGTTGATTTGAAAGCACTCGTCCGCAAACTCGGCAGCATCCACCCGGACCACCAACGCATTTTCAAAGGTGCGTTCCGGGTGGCGGTGTTCCTGCTGCTGGGCAAGGCCGCCGGCGCCATCAAGGAGATGGCGGTGGCGTACCGCTACGGCGTCAGCGACGCCGTGGACGCCTATCAGTTCTCGATGACGATGGCCACCTGGCTGCCGGTCACGATCGTGGGCGTGCTGTCGGTGGTGCTGATTCCGGTGCTGGTGCGGCTGCGCCGCGCCGAGGACGCCGAACGCGAGCAATTCATCCGTGAGCTGCAGGGCTGGGTGGCGGCCGCGGGCATCGCGCTGGCCGCGCTGACCTGGTTCGCCTGGCCGCAAGTGGTGGGCGCGCTGGGCCAGGGGCTCTCGGCCCGGGTCCGCGACATGACGGGCGAACTGTTGCTGGCCTTCGCGCCCGTGGCGGCATTATTGCTGATCGCGGGTATCAGCGCGGCGCGCCTGCGCGCGCATGAGCGCCACGTCAACACGCTGCTGGACAGCGTGCCGGCGGTGGCGACCCTGGCGTGGGTGATGCTGGCGGCCAGCGCCGAAAGCGTGGGGCCGCTGCTATGGGGCACGCTGGTGGGCTATGCGATCCAGACCGCCTGGCTGGCCTGGCTGGCCGCGCGCGCCGACGGCGGCTTCTGGGGCGCGCCCAGGCTGACCCTGCGTTCGCCGCACTGGCCCGAACTGATGAGCGCGGCCGGTGTGATGCTGATCGGGCAGGTGGCCATGAGCTTCGTCGGTCCGCTGGATCAATATGCCGCGGCCAACCTGGGCGCCAATGCCAACGCCACGCTGGGCTACGCCAGCCGGTTGCTGTCGCTGCTGCTGGGGATCGGCGCGGTGTCGGTCGGACGCGCGGCGCTGCCGGTGCTGGCCGACGTGCAGGCGCGTGGCGACACGGCGCGCGCGCGCGGCATGGCGCTGAAATGGTCGGTGCTGATGGTGGCGGCCGGCGGCCTCGCCGTGGCGATCGGCTGGGTGCTCGCGCCCTGGGGCGTGTCGGTGCTGTTCCAGCGCGGCGCCTTCACCGCCGAGAATACCGCGGCCGTGGCGCATGTGCTGCGCTGGGGCCTGTTGCAGTTGCCGTTCTATTTCGGCGTGCTGATCCTGGTGCAGTTGCTGGCCAGCCAGAACCGCTATCGCATCATGGCCGCCATCGCGGTCGGCAATTTCGCGTTGAAAGCCGCGCTCAATACGGTGCTGGCGCCGAAGATGGGCGCCGCGGGCATCATGCTGGCCACCAGCCTGATGTACGTGCTGTCCTATGCCTGCTATCTGGTGGTGGCCCTGCGCCGCGCCGAACCCAAAGAGGCCGCCTGAATGTCCGCCGCTCCCGAGTCCGGTCGCCCGTTGCGCGTGCTGCTGTTCATCCATTCGTTGCATGGCGGGGGCGCCGAGCGGGTCGCCGCCGACCTGAGCGCGCATTGGGCCGGCATGGGCCGCGAGGTCATGGTGGTGACGCAGGCGAGCGCCGACGGCGACGTCTACACGCTGCATCCGAAGGTGCGGCGCGAGGTGCTGCACACAGCGGGCGAGGGCGGCGGCCTGCGCGGCATCTGGAGCAATGTGCAGCGCGTGCGCGCGCTGCGGCGCGTGATCAAGGCATTCCGGCCCGACATCGTGCTCGGCATGATGACCACGGCGTCGGTGCTGTCCGTGCTGGCGTGCGCCGGCCTGTCGTGCCGCGTCATCGCCACCGAACACACCCATCCGCCGTCGCAGACCCTGTCGGGCTTCTGGCAACGCCTGCGCCGCCTGACCTATCCGCGCGCCGCGCGCGTGGTGGCCCTGACGCGCGGCACCGCGCAATGGATCGAACAGCACGTGCCGGGCTCGCGGCTGGCGGTGATTCCGAATCCGGTGCATTGGCCATTGCCCAAGGGCGAACCGGCGCTGACGCCGCCTGCGGGCGACGGCCGCAAGCGCCTGCTGGCGGTGGGGCGGCTGCATGCCGACAAGGGCTTTGACCTGTTGCTGCGCGCCTATGCCCGGCTGGCCCCGTCGCATCCGGACTGGGATCTGGTTATCCTGGGCGAAGGCGACGAGCGCCGCGCCCTGGAAGCGCAGGTGCGCGAGGCCGGCTTGCAGGAGCGCGTCAGCCTGCCGGGACGCGCGGGCAACGTGGGCGATTGGTACCAGAGCGCCGACCTGTACGTGCTGACGTCGCGCTTCGAGGGGCTGTCCAATACCTTGCTGGAATCGATGGCGAGCGGCCTGGCCGCGGTGGCGTTCGATTGCGATACCGGACCACGCGAGATCGTGCGCGAAGGGGTCGACGGCGTGCTGGTGCGGCCCAATGGCGACGTCGACGCGCTGTGCCGCGAGCTGGATGCGGTGATGGGCGACGAGGCCTTGCGCCAGCGCATGGCCGAAGCGGCCACGGCGGTGCGCGAGCGTTTCTCCGCCGAGCGGGTGCTGGGCCAATGGAAAGAACTTTTTGACGGTGTGCGCGGATCGGCCCGCTAGGCCGCGCGCGACACCGTTGCTGCGGTGACCACGAGAACCTGAAATCATGTGTGGAATTGTCGGAATTTGGGGCCCCCTGGGTGACAAGGCGCAAGTGCTGGCGGAAAGCTGCCGCCGCATCCGCCACCGCGGGCCGGACAGCAACGGCTTCTGGGAAGACGCCGGCGCCGAGCTGGCGCTGGCGCACGTGCGCCTGGCGATCCAGGACCTGACCGAAGCCGGCCATCAGCCGATGGTGTCCGCCTGCGGCCGCTACGTCATGGTGTTCAACGGCGAGATCTACAACCACATGGACATGCGCCAGCAGCTCGAGGCCTCGGGCCTGGCGCCGTCCTGGCGCGGCCATTCCGACACCGAGACGCTGTTGGCCGGATTCACCGCGCTGGGTATCGAGGCCACGCTGCAGGCCTCGGTCGGCATGTTCGCCATCGCGCTCTGGGACCGCGCCTCGCGCAAGCTGGTGCTGGCGCGCGACCGCATGGGCGAAAAGCCGCTGTACTACGGCTATTCCGGCGCCGAGCTGGTGTTCGCGTCCGAACTCAAGGGCCTGATGCCGATCCCCGGTTTCGGCCGCAGCCTGAACCGCAATGCGTTGGCGTCGTTCATGCGGCACAACTACATTCCGGCGCCGCAGTCCATCTACGAAGGCATCGCCAAGCTGCCCCCGGGCACCTGGATCGAATTCACCGCCGACGATACCCGCAGCCGCCGCATGCCCGAGCCGCGCGTGTACTGGTCGGCGCGCGAGGCCGCCGACACCGCGGCGCAATCGCTGCTGTCGTTCGAGTCCGACGCGCAGGCCACCGACGCGCTCGAAGGCGTGCTGTCCAAGGCGGTGGGCGGCCAGATGCTGTCCGACGTCAGCCTGGGCGCGTTCCTGTCGGGCGGCATCGACTCGTCCACCATCGTCTCGCTGATGCAGGCGCAGAGTTCGCAGCCGGTGCGCACCTTCGCCATCGGCTTCCATGAGAAGGGCTACGACGAGGCGCAGCACGCCAAGGCGGTGGCCATGCACCTGGGCACCGACCACACCGAGCTGTACGTCACCGCCGACGACGCGCTGGCGGTGGTGCCGAACCTGGCCGACATGTACGACGAACCGTTCGCCGATTCGTCGCAGATTCCGACCTCGCTGGTGACGCGCATGGCGCGCCAGCACGTCACCGTGGCCCTGTCCGGCGACGGCGGCGACGAACTGTTCGGCGGTTACTCGCGCTATTTCCGTGTCAACAACTGGTGGCAGAAGTGCGAGCGCATTCCGTCGTTGCTGCGCACGCCGGCCGGCGCGCTGCTCAGCGCCTCGACCCACCTGCCGGGGCGCGGCGCCTGGCGCGGCAAGGTCGGCAAGCTGGGCGAATTGCTGCGCGCCGATTCGCGCGGCGATTTCTACCGCCTGTTCGTGTCGTACTGGTCGGACCCGGCGCGCGTGGTCAAGGGCGGCGTGGAACCGGTGTCCGAGTTCGCGCAGGCGATGCGCGGCTCGACCTTCGAATCCATGATGAAGCTCGATACCGTGACCTATCTGCCGGACGACATCCTGGTGAAGGTGGACCGCGCCGCCATGGCCGTGAGCCTGGAAACCCGCGTGCCGCTGATCGACCACCGCGTTTATGAATTTGCCTGGAGCCTGCCGCACCATTACAAGGTGCGCGGCGCCACCGGCAAGTGGCTGTTGCGCCAGGTGCTGTACCGCCACGTGCCGCAGGCGCTGGTGGATCGGCCCAAGCGCGGCTTTGCCGTGCCGCTGGCGGCCTGGCTGCGCGGCCCCTTGCGCGATTGGGCCGAGGCGCTGCTGGATCCGGCGCGCCTGCGCCAGGAAGGCTGGTTCGAGCCCGAGCCCATCCTGCGCAAGTGGCGCGAACACGTGTCCGGACATCGCAATTGGGATAGCCATCTGTGGGGCGTGCTGATGATGCAGGCCTGGCTGGACCGCTACCGCGCCGGTGGCGAACAGGGAGGATCGGTTGGGAGTCGCTGACGAATGAAGATACTGATGCTGGTCAGTTCCATGCATGCCGGGGGCGCCGAGCGCGTGGCCGCCACGCTGGTCAACGCGTGGGCCGAACGCGGCGACGACGTCACCCTGACGCCGACCTATTCGTCCAAGGGCACCTGCTTCTACCCGCTGTCGGACAAGGTCAAGCTGGACTGGCTGGCGGACCTGGCCGGCACGCGCGTATCGGGGCCGATGGCGGCGTTCAAGCGCCTGCTGACGCTGCGCCGGCATATCCGCGACACCGCGCCGGACGTGGTGGTGTCATTCCTGACCAACGTCAACGTGGCCGCCATCCTGGCCACCCGTGGCCTGCGCGTGCCGCTGATCGTCTGCGAGCGGACCAACCCGGTCGCCGAGACCACCACCGGCACGATCTGGCGTCGGTTGCGCCGCCTGCTGTACCCGCGCGCCGACATGGTGACGGTGCAGGCGGCCGACACGGCCGGTCCGTTCTCGCGCCAGGTGCCGGGCATCAAGCGCCTGGCCGTGATTCCCAACCCCTTGCCCGCGCCGCTGCTGGACGCGCCGCTGGTGCCGCAGCATGACGACGGCGCGCCGCGCACGCTGCTGGCGATGGGGCGGCTGGTGACCGACAAGCAATTCGACCTGCTGATCGATGTCTTCGCGCAACTGGCGCCGGACTTTCCCGACTGGAACCTGCGTATCTGGGGCGAAGGCCCGGAGCGCGGGGCGCTGGAGGAACAGGTCGCGCGCCTGGGGCTGCAGTCGCGGATCAGCCTGCCGGGCCGCACTGAAACGCCCTGGGATGAATTGGCCCAGGGCCAGGCGTTCGTGCTCAGTTCGCTGGTCGAGGGCTTTCCCAACGTGCTGCTGGAAGCGATGGCGCTGGGCCTGCCCTGCGCCGCGTTCGACTGCCCCAGCGGCCCGCGCGAAATGACGCGTGACGGCCAGGACGCGCTGCTGGTGCCCGCGGGGGACCGTGACGCGCTGCGCGAGTCGCTGCGCCGCCTGCTCGGCGACGTGACGTTGCGCCGGCAATTCGGCCAACGCGGCGCCGCCGCGGTGCGCCAGCGTTATGCGCTGGCCAGCGTGCTGATGGAATGGGACGAATTGTTCGAAGCGGTGAGGGAAGGCCGATGAGCGGAGCGACCTTGCGCGTGGTGCACGTGATTGCCGGCCTGGGGCAGGGCGGCGCCGAATCCGTGCTGTGGCGCCTGGCCACCTATCCGGGGCAGGCGGTCGAGCACATCGTCGTGTCGCTGACCGACGAAGGCGTCTACGGCGAGCGGCTGCGCGCCGCCGGCGTGACGGTGCAAACGCTGGACATGCCGCGCGGCCGCATCACGCTTGGAGGCTTCCTGGCCTTGCGCCGATTGATCGCCGCGGCCCGCCCCGACGCCGTGCAGACCTGGATGTACCACGCCGACCTGATCGGCGGCCTGGCGGCGCGCCTGGCCGGCGTGCGCGCCGTCGCCTGGGGCATCCGCAATTCCGGCGCGCATCTCGAGCGCAGCAGCCGGTCTGCCCGCATGGTGCTGCGCGCCTGCGCGCTGCTGTCGGGCGTGCTGCCCGGCGCCATCGTCTGCGCCGCGCAGGACGCGGCCGAACGGCATGCGGCCAAGGGCTATCGTCGCGATCGCATGGTGGTGATCGCCAACGGCTACGACCTGTCGCGCTATGCGCCCGACGCGGCAGCGCGGGAACGGGTGCGCGGCCAGTGGGGCCTGGCCGGCGATGTGCCAGTGATCGGCTGCGTGGCGCGCTGGGACCCGTTGAAGGACCATGCCAACCTGCTGCGCGCGGTGGCGGCGCTGGTGCGCGATGGCCGCGACGGCGGCCTGCGCTGTGTGCTGGTGGGACGCGGCATGACCGTGGACAACCCTGAATTGATGGCGCTGGTCGACAAGCTCGACCTGCGCGAACGGCTGGTGCTGGCCGGCCCGAGCGACGACGTGCCGGCCGTGATGAACGGGCTGGACCTGCACGTGCTCTCCAGTTGCGCCGAAGGCTTCCCCAACGTGGTGGCCGAGGCCATGGCCTGCGGGGCGTACTGCGTGGCGACGGACGTGGGCGACGCAGCCTACATCATCGGCGACACCGGCGTGGTGGTGCCGCCCGAGCAGCCCGAGGCGCTGGCGCGCGGCATCGAGACCGCGCTGCGCGAGGTGGCGGCGCGCGGCCGCGGCCGGGCCGGCGAGGCCGGACGGGCCCGGGTGCTGGAGAATTTCGACCTGGCGCGCATGGTGCAAAGCTACGCCGCGGTGTGGCGCCGTCTGTCCGGAGCATCGGCATGAGCGCCGCCCGTCGTCTGCTGTTCGTGGTCAACAACCCGGCGTTCTTCATGTCGCACCGGCTGCCGGTGGCGCAGGCCGCGCAGCGCGCCGGCTATGACGTGCATGTGGCCACGATGGACGGCCCGACCGTCGCCGACATCGTCGCGCTGGGCATGACCCATCACGTCATTCCGATGACGCGCAGCGGCAAGCATCCGCTGCAGGAGCTGGGCACGCTGCTGGCGCTGCTGCGCCTGTTTCGGCGGCTGCGGCCCCAGGTGGTGCACCTGGTGACCATCAAGCCTGTGCTGTATGGCGGCATCGCTGCGCGCCTGGCGCGCGTGCCCGGCATGGTGGCCGCGATTTCCGGCCTGGGCTTCGTGTTCCTGTCCAATTCCCTGAAGATGCGTCTGGTGCGCTCGGTGGTGGCGCGCCTGTATCGCCTGGCGCTGGGCCATCCCAACAGCCGGGTGATATTCCAGAACGCCAGCGACCGCGACATGCTCAAGTCGCTGGGCGCCGTGCGCGACGAGCAGGTGGTGCTGATCCGCGGCGCCGGCGTCGATCTGGATCTGTGCCAGGCGCTGCCGGAGCCGGCGGCGCCGCCCGTGGTGGCCACCATGGTGGCGCGGCTGCTGCGCGACAAGGGCGTGTGGGAATTCGTCGAGGCGGCGCGGCTGCTGCGCGCGCGCGGCGTGCCGGTGACCATGCGGCTGGTGGGCGGCGTGGACGCCGGCAATCCGACCTCGGCCACGCCGGCCGAGGTCGAGGCCTGGCAGCGCGAGGGTTGCGTCGAGGCGTTGGGCGAGCGCTCGGATGTGCCGCGGCTGTATGCGGCGTCGCACATCGCCGTGCTGCCGTCCTATCGTGAAGGCCTGCCCAAGTCGCTGATCGAGGCGGCCGCCTGCGGCCGCGCGGTGGTGACGACAGACGTGCCGGGCTGCCGTGACGCGATCGAGCCGGACGAGACCGGTCTGCTGGTGCCGGTGCGGGACCCGCAGGCCCTGGCCGACGCCATCGCGCGGCTCGCCGAGGACGCTGCCCTGCGCCAGTCGATGGGGGCGGCCGGCCGCGCCTTGGCCGAGCGCGAATTCAACATCGAGCGGGTGGCACGCATCCACGTCGAGTTGTACGACACCCTGAGCGCCTGAAGCGGCCTCAGTGGCCCAGCGCGGCGCCGTCGCGCCGGGGGTCGGCGGCGCCATCCAGCCCTTGCGGCGTCACGCGGATCGCGGCGGCGCCGCTTTTCATTTCCACCTGTTCGATCTTGTGGCCCTGCGCGGCCAGCCGCGCGGCGGTTTGCTCCGGGACGCGGCCTTTCTCGATCTGGCTGCGGCCGGTGTTGCCTGCCACGTGCGGCAATGCCAGCGCATCGGCCGGGCGCAGGCCCCAGGCCAGCGTGCCGACCACGGCCTGGGCGATGTAGTCGACGATGTAGCCGCCGCCCGCCGAGCCGGTGACCAGCGCCAGCTTGCCGTCGCGGTCGAACACCATGGTGGGCGCCATCGAGGTGACCGGCCGCTTGTTGGGCGCCATGGCATTGGGCGCGCCCTTGCCATGCGCCGACGAGAAATTGGTCAGCGCGTTGTTCAGGAAGAAACCGTGCGGCATGAGCCACGAGCCGAAGTTCAGATTGATGGTGGTGGTCATCGACAGGGCGTTGCCCTGCGCGTCGACGATGGCGACCTGGCTGGTCTCGGTGGTGCCGGGCGCCTCGGCGCCTGCCGGCGCCGGCACGCCCGCGAACACGCCGGGACGCGGGTGCGTCACGGCCCTGGCGGACAGCAGCGCGGCGCGTTCTCGCGTGTAGTCGGGCGCGATCAACTGGCGCACCGGCGCCTTGACCTGGTCCGGATCGCCGATATAGGCCAGCCGGTCGGCGCGGGCGATGCGGGCGCTGTCGATCAGCAGGTGGTCGGCCGCGGCCGAGCCGGGCGCGAGCGTGTCGATGCGGCGCGCCGCCAGCATGCCCAGTTGCTGCAGCACGGATACGCCGCCGAAGCTGGGCGGGGGGAAGGTGCAGACTTTCCATGACAGGAAGGGGCCGCAGATCGGCGTGCGTTCCGCCGGCCGATAGGCGGCCAGGTCCTGCGCCTGCATCAGGCTGGGATACTTGCCCGCGCCCACGGCGGCGAGGACGTCGGCGGTCAGCGCGCCGTGGTTGATGGCATCGGGATCGGCCGCGACCTTGCGCAGCGCGTCGGCCAGTAGCGGATTGCGGACCGTGGCGCCGACCGGCAGCACCTGGCCCTGCGCGTCGTAGAAGATTTTGCGGATCGCCGGATTCTCGGCCAACTGAGGCAGCCGCCGCAGGCTGTCGTGCAGATAAGGCGACATCGGGAAACCGTCTTCGGCGCTGCGGATGCCGGCCTGGAACAGGCTGGCCCAGGGCAGCTTGCCATAGCGCTGGTGCGCCAGCGCCATGACGCGCACGGTGCCGGGCACGCCGACCGGCCGGCCGTAGCGCGCCACGTCCTTGAGCGGCAGGGTGTCGCCGTTGACGTCGGTGCGCAGGCTGGCGGTGACGCGCGCCGGCGCCGCGGCCAGGCCGTCCAGCGCCGACAGCGTGGCGCTGCCCTGATCCCACACCAGCATCAACGAACCGCCGCCCAGGCCGGACGATTGCGGTTCCACCACGGTCAGCACCATCTGCACGGCGATGGCGGCGTCGACTACGCTGCCGCCGCGCTTGAGGGCGTCGAGTCCGGCGGCGGCGGCCAGCGGATTGGCGGCGGCAACCATCCCTGCCAGGGATTGGGTCTGCGTGTTGGTCTGGGCCTGGGCGGAGGCGGCCGCGCACAAGGCGAGGGCGGCCAGGAAACGCGCGGGGCTGCGGGCTAGCGTAGGCATGGGGCGCTCCGGGAAGGACGACGGGCCATTATTCGCCCGTCATGGCGTCCTGTCCATAGCGGCCCCGGCGCGGCCTGGCGCGCCGCTGCAGCACCGGGCCAGCCGCCGTGGCGGGGGGGCTACGCCGGAGCGCGTCGCGCGATGGCGTCGATCCAGAAGCGGGTGGAGGGGTCCTGCGGCGCGACCTGTTGCGACGGCGAGTCCAGCTCGCGGATGATGTTCTTGGCCAGGGCCTTGCCGAATTCCACGCCCCACTGGTCGAACGGATTGATGCCCCAGATAACGCCTTGCGCGAACACCTTGTGCTCGTACAGCGCCAGCAATGCGCCCAGCGTGTAGGCCTCCAGGTGCGGCAGCACGATCAGTGACGAGGGCCGGCCGCCAGGATGCACCTTGTGCTGCGCCAGCAGGCGCGCGCGCGCCGGATCGGCTTCGACCCGCGAGGTCTCCGCGAGCGCTTCCTCGAACGATTTGCCGCGCAGCAGCGCGGCGCGCTGGGCCAGGCAATTGGCGATCAGCAGTTCGTGGTGGCGGGCATAGGCGTGGTCGGGCTGCTCGCACAGGATGAAATCGACGGGCGCGCCCGCGGTGTCCTGGTGCAGCCATTGGAAGAAGGTGTGCTGGCAGTCCGTGCCCGGCATGCCCCAGACGGCCGGACCGGTCGGTACGCCAGTGGGGCTGCCGTCCGCCGTGGCCACCTTGCCGAGCGATTCCATCTCGAGCTGCTGGGCCCAGGGGACCACGTGGAAGAGGCGCGAATCGTACGGCGCGATGACCAGCGAGTCGAAGCCCAGCACGCTGCGGTTGACCACGCCGGCCAGGGCCAGTTGCAGCGGCGCGTTTTCGGCCAGCGGCGCATGGTGGAAATGCTCGTCCATGGCGGCGGCGCCCGCCAGCAACTGGTCGAAGGTGTCGTTGCCCAGCGCCAGCGCGACCGGCAGGCCGATGGCCGACCACAGCGAATAGCGCCCGCCGACCCAGTCCCAGATCTGGAAGATGTGGTCCGGCGAGATGCCCAGGTTGAGCGCGGCCTCGACGTTGGCGGTTACGGCGACCACCTGCTTGATCGGATCCGCCACGCCGGCGTCGCGCAGCCAGTTCATGGCGACTTCGGCATTGGCCAGCGGTTCTGTGGTGGTGAACGATTTGGACGCCACGATCACCAGCGTCTCGTGCGGGTCGAGGTGCACCATGGCGTCGGCTACCGAGTGCGAATCGACGTTCGAGGCAAAGTGGACTTCGCGATGGATGCCGCCGTAGCGCAGCGCCCGGTTGACCAGGCGCGGCCCCCAGTCGCTGCCGCCGATGCCCAGGTGCAGCACGCAGCGGTAGCGCTTGTTGGCGTCGGCCTCGCGCACGAACTGGCGCACGCGTTCACGTTCGGCCAGCACGGCCGCGGCCACCATGGCAGGCGGCTGGGCCGCGCGCAGCGCGGTATGCCAGGCCGGGCGCTGCTCTGTCCAGTTGGCGTTGCCGCCGTCGAACAGCCGCGCGCGCGCCGCCTCGAAGCCTTGCTGCTCCAGCAGCGCGGCCGCGGCCTCCTGCAATGCCGGCGAATGCGCCTGCGCGGTCAAGTCCAGGCGCAGCCCGGGGGCGTTGATCAGTCGCAGTTGCTCGCCGCGCCGGTCGGCGTTGCGTGCCGCGGTGGCGAAGCGGGTCCAGGCGGGGCTGTTGAGCAGTGGCATGTTTTCTAAAAGGGCAGGGAGGCGTCGGGCGCCAGTTTAGCCAGTTCGCGCCGGAAGTCACCTTGGATACGGGCCAGCGCCTCGGCGGTTTGCGCCTCGAAGCGCAGCACCACGACCGGCGTGGTGTTGGACGGGCGGGCCAGGCCGAAGCCATCGGGATATTCGGCGCGCACGCCGTCGATGGTGACCACGCGCGTTGCGCCAGGGAACTGGCCCTGTTCCTGCAGCGCCTGCACCAGCGTGAAGGGCTGGCCTTCTTCCATTTCCAGCTTCAGTTCGGGGGTCGAGACGTCCTGCGGCAGGGCCTCCAGCGGCGCGCCGGCGTCGGCATGGCGCGACACGATTTCCAGCAGGCGGGCGCCGGTGTAGAGTCCGTCGTCGAAACCATACCAGCGTTCCTTGAAGAAGATATGGCCGCTCATCTCTCCGGCCAGCGGCGCGCCGGTTTCGGCCAGCTTGGCCTTGACCAGCGAGTGGCCTGTCTTCCACATCAGCGGTTCGCCGCCCGCCGCCTGCACCGACAGCCCGACATGGCGGCTGCACTTGACGTCATAGATGATGGTGGCGCCGGGATTGCGTTCCAGCACGTCGCGGGCGAACAGCACCAGTTGGCGGTCGGGCCAGATGATCTGGCCGGACTTGGTCACCACGCCGAGGCGGTCGCCGTCGCCGTCGAAGGCCAGGCCGAGCTCGCAGTCAGTGGTGGCCAGGCAGTGGATCAGGTCCTGCAGATTCTTCGGTTCAGCGGGATCGGGGTGGTGGTTGGGGAAGGTGCCGTCCACTTCGCAGAACAGTTCGGTGACCTCGCAGCCCAGGGCGCGGAACAGCTTGGGGGCGATGGCGCCGGCGACGCCGTTGCCGCAGTCGATCGCGATCTTCATGGGGCGGGCGAGTTTCACGCCCGAGGCGACGCGCGCGATGTACGCGGCCACCAGGTCCAGTTCGCGGCGCACGCCAGTGCGGGCCGCGGGCGCGTCCGGGCCGCCGTTCATGCGGCGCGCCAGGGCTTGCACGTCCTCGCCGTACAGCGCGCGGCCGCCCATCATCATCTTGAAGCCGTTGTACTTGGGGGGGTTGTGGCTGCCGGTGATGGCCACGCCCGATCCGGTCTGCATGATGTGGGTGGCGAAATACACCAGCGGCGTGGGCACCTGTCCGATATCCAGGGTATCGACGCCGCCTTCCAGCATGCCTTCCTGCAGCGCCTGCGACAGCATCTCGCTGCTCAGGCGGCCGTCGCGGCCCACCACCAGCGTCTGCACCCCCTGGTCGCGCGCGACCGCAGCCAGCGCCGCGCCCAGCGAGCGGGCGAAGCGCGCGTCGATCAGATCCGGGACGGTGCCGCGGATGTCATACGCCTTGAAGACGGAGGAGGGGAATTGAACGTTGTCGGCCACGTTGGATCCTTATCGTTTGCCACGGCTTGCAGCGGCGGGACCGTCCAGGATGGTGACGGCCTGCTGGTAAACCCGGATGCCGGCGCATGCCGGCTCCAGGGGACGGACTTGAATTATCCTCCATTGGGCGTTCGCGTGCCGCCCTGATCTGGTGCGCGATCGACTCCCTTTTCGCCTTGTTCCGGTGCGCCGGAGCAACGGAACCGGACCTTTCCTGACCTGTCGGCCGGTGGCATGGAACTTGCTGTTCATCCGAAGGTGATACGCTTGTCATGCAAGCGGAGAGACCAGAAAGACCGGAGGGGCCCATGGGAGCCAAAGTATCCACAGTCACGTCATCGGGCGGCGCCCGGCGCAGGCGCGGGCCGCCCACGGACTTCGCCGGGCCGGCCGCCGGGCGGGAACGCCGGCTCGACATCCATGTATTCGTATCGCCCGAGGGCGAGCTGGCCACGGGCCGCGCCTGGGAGCGCTGTGTCTGGCGCGACGCCCGCGTGTTGATCGCCGAATGCCCGGCGCCGCATCTGCCGGCCTCGGTCGAAAGCGCCTTGCGCGGGGTCGCCGCCAGCGTGGCGCGGGACCGCGCCTGGCAGGGCATGGGCACGGTGGCCTTTTCGCTGGATGACCGCAGCGGCGTGTTCCGCGTGATCCGCGCCGAGGCGCAGCCGCGTTCGGGCGCCGCGGTGGCCGATTTCGAACCGGTCGCGGCGCATGCGCTGGAAGTGCGCATCGACGGTTGCGCCGACCGCCACATGCCGTGCACGCACCTGCTGGTGTGCGGCGCGACCCGCGGCGAAGCGCTGCGGCGCGCCTATCGTGCCCTGTCCGAGATGCCGGGCCCCGCGGGCGTGGACCGGGCGTTCCTGATGAACCGCATCGCCTCGCGCGCCTATTGCACGGGCCTGACGGGGACGCGCCTGGACCAGGCGGTCGGCTAGACCGGGCCCCTCGGCTCTGCCAGCCTCTACAATAGTCCGCACCAACCTTGAACAGCGCCCGGGCGCGGCCCGGCGCGATATTTCCGTGCGGCGCCTATGACCTTGTTGAGCGAATTGCAGTCCCTCCTGGGCGAGTCCCATGTGTTGACCGGCGCCGATGCCGAACCTTTCACGCTGGACTGGCGTCGTCGCTATCGCGGCCAGGCGCTGGCCGTGGTCCGGCCCGGCTCCACGCAGGAAGTGGCCGACGCCATCAAACTGTGCGCGCGCCATGGCGTGCCGGTGGTGCCGCAGGGCGGCAATACCGGCCTGTGCGGCGGCGCCACGCCCGACGATTCCGGCAGCGCCGTGGTGTTGTCCACCGCGCGCCTGAACCGGGTGCGCGCGCTCGATACCGACAACGACACCATCACCGTGGAAGCCGGTTGCATCCTGCAGGCCGTGCAGCAGGCCGCCGCCGACGCCGGCCGCCTGTTCCCGTTGAGCCTGGCTGCCGAGGGCAGTTGCACCATCGGCGGCAACCTCGCCACCAACGCCGGCGGCACCCAGGTGCTGCGCTACGGCAATACGCGCGACCTGGCGCTGGGCCTGGAAGTGGTCACCGCCGAGGGCGAGATCTGGAACGGCCTGCGCGGCCTGCGCAAGGACAACACCGGCTACGACCTGCGCGATCTCTACATCGGCAGTGAAGGCACGCTGGGCATCATCACCGCCGCCACGCTCAAGCTGTTCCCGCGGCCGGTCGCGTCCTGCACCGCGCTGCTGACGCTGGACAGCATCGACAACGCGGTCGAGCTGCTGTCGCGGGCCCGCGCCGGCTTCGGCGCCGCGCTGACCGGCTTCGAGCTGATGGGCGGCGACTGCCTGCAGGCGGTGGTGCGCCTGTTTCCCCAGCAGCGCCTGCCGTTCGAGGGCGCGTCCGCCGCCTCGCCCTGGTTTGCGCTGCTGGAGCTGTCCGACAGCGAAAGCGAGGCGCATGCGCGCGAGCGCTTCGAGACGGTGCTGGGCGAGGCCATCGAGGCCGGCCTGGTGAACGACGCGGCCATCGCCGCCAATGTCGCGCAGAGCAAGGCGCTGTGGCACCTGCGCGAGAGCATTCCGCTGGCCGAGGCGGAACTGGGCAAGTCGGTCAAGCACGACGTCTCGATCCCGATCTCGGCCATCGCCGGCTTCGTGCACCAGACCAATGGCCTGCTGCAGGCGCGCTTTCCGGGCGTGCGCCACGTGATCTTCGGCCACCTGGGCGATGGCAACCTGCATTACAACGTCGCCAGCGCGCCAGGCCAGACCGAAACCGAGTTGCTGGCGCTGCAGGGCGACATCTATGGCGTGGTGCATGACAGCGTGCATGCACACGCAGGTTCCATCAGCGCCGAACACGGCGTCGGCCAGCTCAAGCGCGACGAGCTGCCGCGCTACAAGAGTCCGGTCGAGCTGGCCCTGATGCGCCGTATCAAGCGCGCGCTGGACCCGCAAGGCCTGATGAATCCGGGCAAGGTGCTGCAAGCCTGAGCGGGGCGGCACAACCTTCTTTCCACGGGGAGCGAGAACATGGCGGCCAGTCCCGCAGCGGGTGCGAATCACCGGATCCTGATCGTCGAGGACGATCACATCATCGCCGGCAATCTCTACACCTTCCTGGAAGCGCGCGGTTTCCTGCCCGACGTGGCCTACAGCGGTCCGGCCGCGCTCCAGCGCCTGGAAGAGCAGCGGTTCGACGCCATGATCCTGGACATCGGCCTGCCTGGCATGGACGGCAACGCGGTCCTGCACACGGTGCGCGCGGACCGGCGCCTGCCGCTGCCGGTGCTGGTGCTGACGGCGCGCGACAGCCTTGACGACAAGCTGGCCGGTTTTTCCCATGGCGCCGACGACTACCTGACCAAGCCCTTCGCGCTGCTCGAGGTCGAGGCGCGGCTGCTGGCGCTGATCCAGCGCGCCAAGGGCTCGACCGTGGACACGGTGCGGGTGTTCGGAGAGCTGGCCTATGACACCCGCAGCCGCATGGTGTCGATCGGCGGCAAGCCGGTGCACCTGACGCGCAAGGCCATCATCATCCTGGAGGCGCTGCTGCGCGACCCGGGCCGGGTGGTGTCGCGCGAGGAGCTGGAATCGCAATTGTGGGGCAGCGAGCCGCCGTCTTCCGACGCCCTGCGCAGCCAGGTGCACCTGCTGCGCCGCGCCCTGGCCGACGCCGGCTTCGACGGCATCGAGACCCTGCACGGCACGGGCTGGCGCCTGGTGACGGGGGAGCGCAGCGCATGAGCCGGATCGCGGGCGGCGGGACCCTGACGCAACGGGTGGTGTGGGCGTTGACCGGCACCGTGGCGCTGTTCGTGACGGCGCTGGCCCTGCTTGCCTACCTGACGTTCGACCAGATGGAAGACGATCTGGTGAACGATATCCTCAACACCGAAATGGACCGTCTGGTGCAGCACGCCCGCACCAGCGACCAGTTCCTGCCGCGCCGCGGCGCCCGCGAGCTGGGCGGCTCGATGCGCGCCTGGCTCAGCATCGACGGCCAGGCGCCCGTCGGCATGCCGGAGGAGATCCGCGGGCTCGACAACGGCCTGCACCTGATCGAGCCCGGCGCCTACACCTGGCACGTCATGGTGGCCGACACCGGCAACGGCAAGGTCTACCTGCTGTATGACGCCACCGACAACGAAGAGCGGGTGCATGATTTCGGCCTGATCGTGCTGGGGGTCGGCGCGATCTGCGTGGTCGGGGCCTACGCCCTGTCGCGGCGGGTGGAGGCGGTGGCGGTTGGCCCCTTGCTGGAACTGACCGACCGCCTGTCGACGTGGGCGCCGGGCGCGCCCGACCTGGCCGTGACCCGCGACGACGAGGCGGGCCGGCTGATCGAGGCCTTCAACCGGGTGCAGAACCAGGTCGACCGCTCGATCGCGCGCGAACGCGAGTTCGCTGGCAACCTCAGCCACGAGGTGCGCACGCCGCTGGCCGCGATCCGCTCCGACAGCGAGCTGATGCTGCTGACCCAGGACCTGACGCCCGACCAGCGCCAACGGCTGACGCGGGTGATCGACAACGTCGACGACGTCATCGTCTGCCTGGAAAGCGCCCGCGCCATGGCCCGCGACCAGATGCGCCCGCCCGAGCCGGTCGACCTGTCCGAATGCATGCTGGACGCCTGGCGTGGCTACGAAACCCAGGCCGGCATGGCCGATCTGCGTTTCGACAACGCCATCCCGGCGGACCACATCCGCATCCTCGACCGCTACGCCTTGCTGACGGTCCTGCGCAACCTGGTGCGCAACGCGGTCGAGCACGCGGCGCCGGCGACGCTCACGGCCAGCCTGGGCGCCGATGGCGCGCTGCAACTGAGCGACGACGGCAAGGGCATCGCCGCGGACGACCTGCCATTCCTGTTCCGCCGTTACTACAGCGGCCGCCTGCGGGACTCGGGGACTGCCGGACGCGATGAAACCGCGCGTGGCCTGGGGTTGGCCATCGCCAAGCGGGTCTGCGACATGCAGGGCTGGACGCTGACGGTGGATTCGTCGCGCGAGGGGCCGCAGCGCGGCACCCGGTTCACCTTGCGCCTGGACGCGGCGGGGGGCGCGGCGTAGGGCGACGGCGGGGGCGATTGACGGGGCGCCGGCCCCGTCCCGGCGAGGCCGAATTTGACGAATTTTCGACTATCGGCCGCCTAAGCTGCTTGCTTCGGCCGACCGCCATCGTCCCCCGCGCTACATGTCACCCCTATATCCGCCAGCGGCCGACCGGCCGACGCCCGCCTTCTACTTCTCCACGCATGTCCTCGGGGTGACGCTGATGCTGGCGTGCCTGGCATGGTGGGTCAACGCCTCGGGCCTGGACCTGGCTATCGCCCGCGCCCTGTTCAGCGCGCCGCTGGACGACTTCCCCCTGCACACCAACCGCTGGCTCGAACTCGTCGGCCATCGCATGGTGCTGGCCCTGCCCATCGGCATGGCGCTGGGCGCGATCGCCGTGGTCGCGGCCAGCTACCGCATTCCCGCGTGGCGCCACCTGCGCGGCGCGGCGCTGGCGGTGGCGGTGACCTGTATCGTGGGGCAGTTGGCCGTCACGCAGCTCAAGCACCACACCACGTTGCCGCGCCCCTATGATCTGGAGACGCTGGGCGGATACACCCCGTATCCGTTGTCATGGTGGACCTGGGATCGCGCCAAGTCGGGCGGGGCGCTGCCGAGCGGCCACGCCGGCGCCGGTTACTCCATGCTGACCCTGTATTTCGCCGGCTGGGCCGCGCAGCGGCCCGGATGGCGCTGGTGGGGGCTGGCCGTGGGCATCGCCGCGGGCGTCGGATTCTCGATCGTGCGCGTCCTGCAGGGCGCGCATTTCCTGAGCCAGACGCTGTGGTCGGCGGCCCTGATGTGGCTGCTGGCCGCATTGTTCTTCTGGCCGGTGCTGCGGGGCCAGGCCGCGCCCGGCGGCCCGGCCCGCATGCCGGGCGTTCAGTTCAGCAGCACCCCCGGCAGCCACAGCGAGAACGCCGGCACGTAGGTGACCAGGGCCAGCGCGGCCAGCAATGCGCCATAGAACGGCCAGATGGTCCGCATCACCGTCCCGACCGAGACCCCGCCGATGGCGCAGCCCACGAACTGCGTGGTGCCCACCGGCGGCGTGTTCAGCCCCAGCGCGCAATTCAGCAGCATCACCATGCCGAACTGCACCGGCCCCATGCCGTACTGCATGCAGATCGGCAGGAAGATCGGGGTGCAGATCAGGATGGTCGCGGCCATGTCCAGGAACGTGCCCAGCACGAACAGGATCACGTTGACCATCAGGAAGATCGCCCACGGACTGGTGGACACCGACGCCATCAGCTCGCCGGTCTTCTCCGCCACGCCGTAGAAGCTGATCAGGTAGCCGAAGGTGGCCGAGATGCCGATCAGCAGCAGCACCACGCCGGTCGTCTTGACCGCCTTGCTGGCGGCGCGCACGAACTGGTCCCAGGTCAGCGAGCGATACACGAAGATCGTCAGCGCCAGCGCGTACAGCACGGCCACCGCGGCCGATTCCGTGGCGGTGAAGACCCCGCTCAGGATGCCCACGATGATCAGCACCACCACGAACAGCCCCGGCGTCGCGGCCACCAGCGAGCGCGCCACGATGCGCCAGCCGGGGAAGGTGCCGGCGGGATAGCCGCGGCTGCGCGCCACGAAGTAGGCCGCCGCCAGGTTGCACAGCGTCAGGATCAGCGCCGGCACCACCCCGGCCGCGATCAGGGCCGCGATCGACACCTTGCCGCCCGCCGCCAGCGTGTAGATGATGATGTTGTGGCTGGTCGGCATCAGCGCGCCCACCAGCGCCGCGTGGGTGGTGACGTTGACCGCGTAATCGGCGTGATAGCCCTCGCGCTTCATCATCGGGATCATCACCGAGCCCATCGCCGACACGTCCGCCACCGGCGAACCCGACACGCCGCCGAACAGCGTGCAGGCCACCACGTTGGACATGCCCAGGCCGCCGCGCACGTGGCCCACCAGAGACTTGGCGAAGGCCACGATGCGGTCGGCGATGCCGCCGTACAGCATCAGCTCGCCGGTGAAGATGAAGAACGGGATGGCCAGGAACGAAAACGCATTCATGCCCGAGGTCATCTGCTGGAAGGCCACCGCCAGCGGCAGATCCTCGTACATGATCGCGGTGATCGACGACAGCCCGATGGCGAACGCCACCGGCACGCCGATCACCAGGAAACCCATGAAGGTGAAGGAGAGTAGGGTCAGCGCCATGCCGGTACCACCTTTTGGTTGCGCAACAGGGCGATGACGTGCTCGATCGAGAACAGCGCGATCAGGACGCCGGACAGGGCCGCGGGCACGTACTTCCAGCCATTGGAAATGCCCAGGTTGGGAATCCTGTAGGCCCACACGGATTCGGCCAGCAGGGCGCAGTTCCACGCCATCAGCGCGCCGAACAGCAGCACCAGCAGGTGGATGAAGATCTTCAGGCGCCGCTGGCCCGCCGCCGGCAGCGCGTCGACCAGCGACTCGAAGCCGATGTGGCCGGCGTCGCGCACGCCGACGGCCGCGCCCAGCATGGTGACGTACAGCACCAGCAGCAGCGCCAGGCTCTCGGCCCAGGTGGGCGTGCTGTTCAGGACGTGGCGGCCGACGATCTGCAGGGTGACCGCGACGATCAGGCAGACCAGCCCGAACACGCTGGTCCACATGCACAGCCGCGCCAGCCGGGCGCAGCCGCGGGAATAGGCGTCCAGCGGGGCAGCCAGGGCATGCGCCCGGCCCCCCGCCGCGACATCCGGGGCATTGGTAGAGGTAGCCAACATGCGGATTCCTTATTGGACGGCCTGGATCTTGGCGACCAGGTCTTTCATGTCGGGCGTGGTGACGAAGCGGTCGTAGACCGGCTTCATCGCCGCCTGGAACGAGGCCTTGTCGACCTCGACGATCTGTGAACCGGCCTTCTCGACCACCGCGCGCGACTTCTGCTCGCGCTCGTCCCACAGCTTGCGCATGTAGGGCACCGACTCGCGCGCGGCTTCGCGCAGGATCTTCTGGTCGTCGGCCGACAGCTTGTCCCACTGGCGCTTGGAGAAGATCAGCATTTCCGGCGTCATGGTGTGCTCTGTCAGCGCGTAGTATTTGGCGACCTCGTAGTGATGCGCGCTTTCGTAGCTCGGGTAGTTGTTCTCGGCCGCGTCCACCAGCCCGGTCTTGAGCGAGGTATAGACCTCGCCCATCGGCATCGGCGTGGCGTTGCCGCCCATGGCTTCCACCATCGCCACCGACAGGTCCGACTGCTGCACCCGAATTTTCAGGCCCTTGGCGTCGGCCAGCGTCTTGATCGGCTTGTTGCGTGTGTACATCGAGCGCGAGCCGCTGTCGTACCAGGCCAGGCCGACAAAGCCCGCCGCTTCGCACGACTTCAGGATCTGCTCGCCGATCTCGCTGTCGAGCACCTTGTGCAGATGCTCCTTGGAACGGAACAGGAACGGCAGCGACGGCACGCGCGTGGTCTGGCAGATGTTGTGCATGGCGGCGCTGGACACGCGCGCCATGGCCAGCGCGCCCATCTTCACCTGCTCGATCGAGTCGTCTTCATTGCCGAGCGCGCCGCCGGCATACACCTTGACGGTGATGCGGCCGTTGGTGCGCTGCTTGACCAGTTCGCCGAACTGGCGCACGGCCTGCACGGTGGGGTAATCGTCGGGATGGATGTCCGCGGAGCGCAGCTCGGCGGCACGGGTGGCGGGAATCAGCGTCAGCAAAGCGGCCGCGGCCAGGATGGCGCGGGTCAGGGTCGGGCGCAACATGTCTACCTCCGGTCGGGAGTACGGCGTTTCGTTGAGGGCCATTGCGGCCCCGAAGCTCTTTGATGTGTACGGACCTGCTCACTACTTGTGCGTGGGCGCTTGGGGCGCCGCGGTCGGGTGCTAACCGGCGCTTGCGGTTTCCTCCAGGCCCCGCGCGCCGGGGCGCAGGATGAAGACGGCGCCGGCGATGGAATCGGGCGCGGCATCGGCGGGGCGGATCGACGTGACCAGCAACTGGTCCAGCCCGGGGCCGCCGAACGCGCACATGGCGACACGGGCGGCCGGCACCTCCAGGCTGCGGTCGAGGCGGCCGTCCGGGGTGTAGCGGTAGACGCGGCCGGCCTCGTTGCCGCAGATCCAGTAGCCGCCATCGGCATCGACCGCGGCGCCGTCGGGACGACCGGCCGGCAGTTTCGGGATGAAGACGCGGCGGTTGCGCGGCAGGCCGTCGGCGATGTCGTAGTCGAAGGCCCAGACCACCTGCCGCGACGGGTGCGAGTCGGACAGGTACATGGTCCTGCCGTCGGGGCTGAAGGCCAGGCCGTTGGGCACGATCAGGTCATCGACGATCGCTTCCAGCGGTTGGCCGGGGGCGTAGCGGTACAGTTTGCCGGCGTTGCGGGCCAGGCCCATGTCCATGACCATGGTGCCAGCCAGGAAGCGGCCCTGGCGGTCGCAGCGGCCGTCATTGAAGCGCATGCCGGGCACGCCGTGGCGCACCGGCGCCAGCGGCGCGGGCCGGCAGGGCTGGCCGGCTTGCAGCGGGCCGCAGGCGTACAGCCCGTCCTCCATCGCCAGCAGCCAGCCGTCGCCGCGCGGGGCGATGCAGCCGGCCATCTGCGGCAGCGCCCAATGATCCAGCCGGTCGCTGGCCGGCGTCCAGCGCCACAGCGCGCGGCCGGGAATGTCGGTCCAGTGGAACGACTGGTCGGCGCTGCGCCACACGGGGCTTTCGCCCACGCCGCAGAGCACGGTCCCGATGCGTTCGGCAGAGGTCGCCATGGTGGGAAGGGGCCGGTGTCAGCGCGGCGGAAAAGGGAACGGGCCGGCCTTGACGAAGGCGCCGCCCTGGTAGCGCGCGGCGGGATCGTCGGCCGGCAGCGGCGGCAGCGCCTCGACCTGCGCGCGGAATATCTCGGAAGAGTCCTTGGGCGCGAAGCCGAGCGCGGCGGCGCCATGGTTGTCCCACCAACTGTCGCGGTTGGCCGAGGCGCCGTAGGCGATCAGGTGGCCGACATTGGGCGTGAACAGCGAACGCACCACCAGGTCGGTCAGGTCGTCGTAGCTGAGCCAGGTCACCATCATGCGGCGGTCCTTCGGCTCGGGGAACGACGAACCGATGCGCAGGCAGACCGTCTCGATGCCGTAGCGGTCGTAGTAGAAGCGCGACAGGTTTTCGCCATAGGCCTTGCTCAGGCCGTAGTAACCGTCGGGCCGCAGCGGCACGTCGGCGTCCAGGCGCGCGCCCTGCTCGTAGAAGCCAATGACGTGGTTGGAGCTGGCGAATACCACCCGCCGCACGCCGTGGATGCGCGCGGCTTCATACACGTGGTAGACCCCCTGGATGTTGGCCGGCAGGATTTCCTCGAAGGAGCGTTCCACGGAAACGCCGCCCAGGTGCACAATGGCGTCGACGCCGCGCACCAGTTCGGAGACGGCGGCGGGGTCGGCCAGGTTGCAGGGCACGACTTCCTCGCCGTCGGCGGCGGGCGCCATGGCCGCGACGTCCGACACCCGCAGGACGTCGGCAAAGGCTTTCAGGCGCGGCCGCAGTACCTGGCCCAGGTTGCCGGCGGCGCCGGTCAATAACAAACGATGGCAGCGGGGGGAGACAGGCATGCGGTCGACAGCTAGGCTCATGGCGCAACGCTCGGTGGGGTGGACTCGCCTGGTACGTTATCGTACAACTAGTCCAAAGTATAATAAGCACGAATTTTTGCAGTCAAGCGCCACGCAACCGCTTTGGGACAATCCCTGATGAACGCTCCTGTCGATACCCCCGTCCTGCCGCAGCGTCGTCCACGGAACCTGGCCCAGGGCCTGGTGGAGAACATCTCCGAACGCATCCGTAGCGGCGAGATCCGCCCCGGCGACAAGCTGCCCACCGAATCCGAGATCATGCGGCAGTTTGGCGTCAGCCGCACCGTGGTGCGCGAAGCGCTGTCGCGGCTGCAGGCCTCGGGCCTGGTCGAAACCCATCACGGCGTTGGCACCTACGCGCTCGAACCCAGCGGCGGCGGCGATTTCCGCGTCGACCCCGCCGACATCGCCACGGTGCGCGACGTGCTGGTGCTGCTGGAACTGCGCATCTGCTTGGAAAGCGAGGCCGCCGGCCTGGCCGCCGTGCGCCGCAGCGAAGTCCAACTGGCCGAGATGCGGCGCGCGCTGGATGCCTTCAAGGCCGCGCTGGACAGCGGCGGCGACACCATCACGCCGGATTTCCAGTTCCACCTGCTGGTATCGCAGGCCACCGATAATCGTTATTTCGCCGACCTCATGTCGCACCTGGGTTCGGCCATCATCCCCCGCACCCGCATCAATTCGGCCAAGTTCGCCCACGAGGACCGCGCCGCCTACCTGTCGCGCGTCAACCTGGAACACGAGGATATCTACAGCGCCATCGTGCGCCAGGATGCCGAAGGCGCGCGCGCCGCGATGCGCACCCACCTGAGCAACAGCCGCGAGCGCCTGCGCCGGGTGCAATGACGCCTTTTAGGCGAAATCTGATGTCGTACAACATGACAGGGGTGTCAATCGCCTGACATTGGCGCGCGCCCGACCGCCGGCGGCGCTGCGGCGCGTCAATCCGCGTTAACCTTGGCCGTTTTCAATCACCGGACGGCAGGCATGGTTTGGCTGGGTAATCGCGGGCAGGGTAAGCGCGGCGCATCAACGGATTTCATTCGTCCAGGGAGGGCCGCCGCATGCGCCGCCTGACGCTCCGTTTCATCGTGTCCGTGCTGGTTCTGCTGACGTTGAGCCGGCTGGGCCTGTCGTTGTGGATGTGGGACCGGGTCGAGGCGGCCGGCGGCCTGTGGCCGGTGCTGTTCGGCGGCCTGCGTATCGACGTCTGCCTGCTGTCCATGGTGATCGCACTGCCGGCGGTGTTTTCGCCCTGGCTGGGGCACCGCCCGTGGGCCGCGCGCGTCGCCGCCTGGTGGTTCCGCGTCTGGTGGATGCTGTACGTGCTGCTGGAAGTCTCCACGCCGCAGTTCATCGCCGAATACGACACGCGCCCGAACCGCCTGTATTTCATCTACCTGCTCAACCCGAAGGAAGTCGGCTCGATGCTGTGGCAGGGCTACAAGGGCGTGCTGCTGGCCGCCCTGGTGGTGCTGCTGGTGGCCGCGTGGCTGGCGGTCAAGTTGTTCCCGACGCGGGTGCGCGATCCGTTCCTGGCGTGGTGGAAGCGGCCGCTGGCATCGCTGGCGATTTTGGCGCTGGTGGTGCTGGGCGCGCGCGGCACGCTGGAGCATCGCCCCATCAACCCGGCCAAGGTCGCGTTCAGCTCGGATGCCATGGTCAATTCGCTGGCCCTGAACTCGCTCTACAGCGTGTTCGATGCCGCCTACCGCATGCGCGACGAGCGCTCGTCCGCCGCGATGTATCCGAAGATGCCGGTGGACGAAATGAACGCCATCGTGCGCGACAAGGCTGGCCTGACGGGCGCGCCGCTGGATCCGCGCTATCCCAGCCTGCACGAGCAGAAGGCCACGGTGCGGCGCGACAAGCCGCTCAACCTGGTGATCATCCTGCAGGAAAGCCTGGGCGCGCAGTATGTCGGCAGCCTGGGCGGCAAGGACTTGACGCCCAACATCGACCGCCTCGGCAAGGAAGGCTGGATGTTCCATCGCGCCTACGCCACCGGCACGCGCTCGGTGCGCGGCATCGAGGCGGTCACCGCGGGCTTCCTGCCCAGCGTGGCCGATGCGGTGGTGAAGCTGCCGCGCTCGCAGACCGGCTTCTTCACGCTGGCGCAGGTGCTGGGCAAGCATGGCTACCATTCGCGCTTCGTCTATGGCGGCGAGTCGCACTTCGACAACATGCGCGCCTTCTTCCTGGGCAATGGCTTTGACGAGATCGTCGATCGCCCGAAGTTCGAGAATCCGGTGTTCGAAGGCTCGTGGGGCGCGTCCGACGAAGACATGTTCACCCAGGTCGACCGCCTGCTGCGCGCCGACGGCGACAAGCCGGTGTTCACGCTGGCGTTTTCGGTCAGCAACCATTCGCCGTGGGAGTATCCGGCGGGCCGCATCCAGCCGGTGGGCGATCCGGCCAGCGTCGACAACACCGTGCGCTACGCCGACTGGGCGCTGGGCCAGTTCTTCGACAAGGCGCGCAAGGCGCCGTACTGGGACAACACCGTGTTCCTGGTGATCGCCGATCATGATTCCCGCGTCTACGGTTCGATCCCGGTGCCGGTGCGGCACTTCCAGATCCCGGCCCTGATCCTGGGCGCGGGCATCGCGCCGCGCCAGGACGAGCGCATCGTCAGCCAGATCGACATGGCGCCCACGCTGCTGTCGCTGATCGGGCTGGATAACGTCAACCCGATGCTGGGCGCGGACCTGACGCAGCGCGATCCCAATCGCGCGCTGATGCAGTACGCCGACAACTTCGGCTACCTGCAGGGCGACAAGCTGCTGGTGCTGGAGCCGTCCAAGGCGCCGCGCGAATTCCGTTATCGCGCCGCGCCGGTCGGGCAGGACGAGACTTATGAGCCGGTCGAACCGGCGGACGAGGCCTTGAGCAAGGAAGCGCTGGCGCATGCCTTGTGGGCCAGTTGGGTCTACCGCGAAGAGAAATACCGCCTGCCTTGACTTCGCCCCGTCTGGCCCGGGGGCCGGTTTGATCCCGCTCAAACCGGCTCGCGGCCAGTCCTCGCACACTCGCGCTCATGACTTTTCCCGATCCGCTCGCCGGCCCGAGCCGGCCCCCTGTCGCTGACGCAAGCGACGCGCCCGCGTCCGCTCCGGCCGCGCGTTGGCGCGGTTGGCCCGTGCCACGCGGCCGTCTGGCCTGGCTGACTGGCGTCTTCAGCGTGATGATGATCGGCGTCAGCACGCTGTTCTGGTGCCTGCTGCTGTTCCCCCTGGCGCTGCTGAAACTGGCGCTGCCGTTTGCCGCGGCGCGGCGCCGCATCGATCCCGTCCTCAATGGCATCGCCACGGCCTGGATCAGCGTCAACACCGCCTGGTTCTCGCGCATCCAGCGCGCGCCCTGGGACGTGCGCGGCCATGCCGGCCTGCGCTACGCCGATTGGTACCTGGTCAACTGCAATCACCAGTCCTGGGTCGATATCTTCGTGCTGCAAGGCGCGCTGAACCGCCGCATTCCGTTGCTGAAGTTCTTCCTCAAGCAGCAGCTCATCTACGTGCCGGTGATCGGGCTGGCCTGGTGGGCGCTGGACTTTCCGTTCATGAAGCGCCACGGCAAGGCCGACCTGCGCCGCAATCCGGCCCTGGGGCGCCAGGACCAGGAAACCGCGCGCCGCGCCTGCCAGAAGTTCTCGCTGGTGCCGACCAGCGTGATGGTGTTTGCCGAGGGCACGCGCTTCACTCCGGCCAAGCGCGATGCGCAGGGCTCGCCGTACCGCCACTTGCTCAAGCCCAAGGCGGGCGGGCTGGCGGTGTCGTTGAACGCGATGGGCACGCGCTTTCGCTCGATGATCGATGTCACCATCGCCTATCCGGCGGGCGTGCCCAGCTTCTGGGACATGGCCTGCGGCCGCATGGGCACGGTGCGGGTGCGCATGCATCAGGTGCCGGTGCCGCCGGCCTTCTGCGAAGCCGACTACAGCCGCGACAAGGCCTTCCGCACCGAATTCCACCACTGGCTGGGCCAGCAGTGGCAGGCCAAGGACGCCGAGATCGAGGCGTTGATGGCCGATGCGGCCGCCACGCCCCGATCCTGACGGACCGCGCTTACACTCGCGCCGGCAGCACGGTGCCCGAGCATTCGCCAAAGCCGATGCGCGGGTAGCCGGCCTTGACGCACTCGGCGCGCATGATGACCTGGTCGCCATCCTGCAGGAAGGTGCGCTTTTCGCCCCAGGGCAGCTCGATCGGCTGCTTGCCGCCGTGGTTCAGTTCCAGCATCGAACCGGCCTCCGAGGGCTGCGGGCCGGACAGCGTGCCGGTGCCGAGCATGTCGCCCGGCTGCAGGTTGCAGCCGTTTACCGTGTGGTGCGTGATCAACTGCGCCACATTCCAGTACGCATCGCGGAAGTTGCTGCGCGACAGCCGCGCCGGCGCCTGCTTGCCGGCGCGCGACTGTTCGGTCGTGAGCAGCACTTCCATCTGCACGTCGTAGGCGCCCTTGGCGCGGTTGGCATCGGAGGCCAGGTACGGCAGCGGCTGCGGCTCGGACGGGCCGCGGTTCCATTGCGTGCGGAACGGTTCCAGCGCTTCCATGGTGACAATCCACGGCGAGATGGTCGAGGCGAAGTTCTTCGACAGGAACGGGCCCAGCGGCTGGTATTCCCAGCCCTGGATGTCGCGCGCCGACCAGTCGTTCAGGATGCACAGGCCGAAGACGTGCGCATCGGCGTCCGCCAGCTTGATGCGGTCGCCCTGGGCGTTGCCGGTGCCGACGAAGATGCCCAGTTCCAGTTCGTAGTCCAGCCGCGCGCACGGGCCGAATTGCGGCGCCTCGCCTTCGTTGGCGGGGCGGGTCTGGCCGACCGGGCGGGGGAACTTCTGGTCCACGCCGATGCTGGAGGCGCGGCCGTGGTAGCCGATCGGCACCCACTTGTAGTTCGGCAGCAGGGGATTGTCGGGCCGGAACTGCTTGCCGATGGCGGTGGCGTGGTGCACCGAGATGTAGAAGTCGGTGTAGTCGCCGATGCGGGCGGGCGTGGTGTATTCGGCGTCGGCCTGGGCCACCAGCAGCGGGTCGACCGTGGCGCGCAGCGCGGCGCCTTCGCGCAGCGCGCGCGACAGCGCCAGGCGCAGCGCGCTCCAGTGGGCCTGGCCCAGGGCCATCAGCGCGTTCAGGCTGTCGCCCTGGCAGGCGGCCAGCGCCTCGGCGGCGGCGCCCTCGAACGGCTTGGCGGCGGCCAGCGCCGCCAGGTCGACGATCTGGTCGCCGATGGCCACGCCGGGGCGGAACGACTCCTGCGAGCCCTTGCGGCGGAACGCGGCGTAGGGCAGGTTCTGCACCGGGAAGTCCGACGCGCCGGTGTTGGCGCTGGCAACCCAGCTCTTGAGCGACGGGTCGTGGGTTTCGTTGATGGCGGTGGTCATGAGGAATGTCTCGTTCAATGTGTTTATAAGGGCTCGGCGGGCGCCGGAAAAATCCAAAGCCAAACGGCGATGCGCTTGCGCGCATCGCCGTGGGCGGGCGTGACGGGAGAGAAAACGGTCACGCTTTGGCGGGATCGAAATGCTTCTGCAGGCCCTGCCAGCACCGGTAATAGTCGCCCTGCAATTCTACCGAGGCCAAGGCCTGCGCCGTCGGGCGGATTACGCGCCGCGTCTCGAACATGAAAGCCATGGTGTCGCGGATGTAGTGCGCGGTGCTGGTGTCGGCGCGCGAGGCCTTCTCGAAGGTCTCGGCGTCGGGGCCGTGGCCGCTCATGCAGTTGTGCAGGCTCGCGCCGCCCGGGGCGAAGCCATCGGCCTTGGCGTCGTACACGCCCTGGATCAGGCCCATGAATTCGCTGGCGACGTTGCGGTGGAACCAGGGCGGACGGAAGGTGTTCTCCATCGCCAGGATGCGCGGCGGGAAGATGGCAAAGTCCATGTTGGCCGTGCCCGGGGTGTCGGACGGCGCGGTCAGCACCGTGAAGATCGACGGGTCCGGATGGTCGTAGCTGATCGAGCCGATGGTGTTGAAGTGGCGCAGGTCGTACTTGTACGGCGCGTGCGTGCCGTGCCAGGCCACCACGTCCAGCGGCGAATGGCCGATCGCGGCGCGCCAGAAGCCGCCGGTGAACTTGGCGATCAGTTCGAAGTCGCCTTCCAGGTCTTCGTACCAGGCCACCGGCGTCTTGAAGTCGCGGGCGTTGGCCAGGCAGTTCGAGCCGATCGGGCCCAGTTCGGGCAGGCGCAGCGCGGCGCCGAAGTTCTCCAGCATATAGCCGCGCGCGCTGTCGTCCAGCAGTTGCACGCTGAAGCGCACGCCGCGCGGGATCACGGCGATCTCCAGCGGCTCCAGGTCGATCAGGCCCAGTTCGGTGGCCAGGCGCAGGCGGCCCTGCTGCGGCACCAGCAGCAGCTCGCCGTCGGCGTTGTAGAAATAGCGGCCCTGCATCGAGCGGTTGGCGGCATACAGGTGGATGCCGACGCCGCTTTGTTCATCGGGGCCGCCGTTGCCGCCCCAGGTATTCACGCCTTCGATGAAGTCGGTGGGCACGGTGGGAATGGGCAAGGGGCTCCAGCGCAGTTGGTTGGGCGTGACCGGGCCGTGACCGAAGGCGCTTTCCCAGCCCTTGACGCCGCCAAACGGCTCGAACGGCTTGTGCTGCGCGCCCGGGCGGATGCGGTAGAGCCAGGAGCGGCGGTTCTCGCTGCGCGGCGCGGTGAAGGCGGTGCCGGACAACTGCTCGGCGTACAGGCCATAGGGACATTGCTGGGGCGAATTGCGGCCCAGCGGCAGCGCGCCGGGCAGGGCTTCGGTGGCACAGTCGTTGCCGAAACCGGTCTGGTAGTGCAGTTCCATGGAATCCTCCTGGGTGGCGCGCGATGCGTGGCCGCGCGGTCTTGGTCGTGGCGCGCCGGATGAAATGCTCCGACGTCGATACGCCATTGTCGGAAAATTCCCCCACTATGGCTACGGGAATGCAAAAATAGCAACTATAAATTCTGTGAATAGTAGGGGTGCCTGATGGCGGACTTGCGCGACGTCGACCTGAACCTGCTGATCCTGTTCCAGCACTTGCTGGAGGACCGCAACCTGTCCGCCGTGGCGCGGCGGCTGGACCTGTCGCAGCCGGCGGTCAGCAACGCCCTGCGCCGGCTGCGGCTGGCGTTCGGCGACGAGCTGTTCGTGCGCACCGCCCAGGGCATGCTGCCGACGCCGCGCGCGCAGCGGCTGGCCGGCCCGGTCAGCGAGGCGTTGGCCCTGCTGTCGCAGGCCTTGCAGGACCAGGAGGCGTTCGATGCCGCCACCAGCACGCGGCGTTTCCGCGTGGCCATGACCGATGTCGGCGAGATCCATTTCATGCCGCGCCTGATGGAAGTCTGCGTACAGGTCGCGCCGCAGGTGCGCATCGATTCGGTGCGGGTGCAGGGGCCGGACCTGCCGCGCGAGATGGAGGCTGGCCGGGTCGACCTGGCCATCGGCGCCTTCGACGAGATGGGGGCGGGCACCTTGCAGCGCATGTTGTTCCGGCAGGGGTACGCCACGCTCTTTCGCCAGGCGCATCCCACGGCCCACCCCGGCATGGGGTTGAAGGCGTTTCGCGCCGAGCGTCATCTCATCGTGTCGCGGGCCGCGCCCTATGGGCAGGTCAACCAGTCGATGGAGCGGGCCGGCGTCGCGCTGGCCGAGCACTTCAGCGTGCCGCATTTTTCGGCCGTGCCGTACATCGTCAGCGCCACCGACCTGCTGGCGACCGTGCCCGAAAAACTGGCGGCGAGCGCCGCGCAGCCATTCGGCCTGCGCTACATGACGCCGCCGGTGAGGGTGCCGGCGCTGCAGACCAATATGTACTGGCAGCGCCGCTACGATCGCGATGGCGGCAACCAGTGGTTGCGCGCCCTGATCGTCAATGCGTTTGCGGTGGGTTCGCCGCCGGCGTGACCGACGCGCGGGCCTGCGCCAGCGCCTCGCGCAGCACCGCCATGTCGCCCAGGTGGTTGGCCAGCAGCAGGATCAGCGCCGCGTTCATCTCCTGGCTCTGCTCGTTGCTCAGGTCGCGATGGGCGTCGATCAGCGCTTCGTAGAAGTCGTCCGGCGCGGCCAGGTTGGTTTCGGTAATCAGCATGGAAAGGGCCTCCGTATTCAGGCGCGGCCAATGGCGCGGTTGACGGCCGACGCCACCGCGTCGGACTGGAAGGCGCGCCAGCGCGCGGCGATGTGCTGGTCGGGGCGGATCAGGTAGGCGGTGCCGGACAGCGCGTCATAGCGCTGGGCCAGCAGCCCTTCGACATCGATGACCCGCGCCAGGTCATCCGGCCAGCCGGCGGCCTCGCCCCCCGGGCTGGCCACCAGCACGGGTGAGACCGGCACGGCCGCCAGGCGCAGCGCGCGCAGGGCCTGCAGCGTCTGCGCCTCGGGCGGAGCGTCGCCGCAGAACAGCGCCAGCGTGAAGCCCGCGCCCAGTTGCGACAGCCACCAGGGCGAGTCGCCGGATCCGCGCACCGGCGCGTCCAGCGCCACCGCGCCGGGCCGCATGCGGCCGGCGAAGGTGTCGCTGTCGGGGCTGTTCAGCGGCGAATCGATGTACGTGGCGGGCAGCGACAGCCGGCCGCTGTTGACCAGCGAGCGCGCGAACGCATGGGTGCGGGCCAGGTTCAGCACCGCGTTGCGGAAGCTGCGGCTGATGTCGCTCTTGGGCGTGATGAAGTCGGTGGCGCGCGACGAATTCAGGATGTTCTCGTCGGCGGCATGCTCGCGTTCGGCGGCGTAGCTGTCGATCAGCGATTCGGGCGCGTGGCCGGCCAGCACCAGGCGCAGTTTCCAGGCCAGGTTCTCGGCGTCCTGCACGCCGCTGTTGGCGCCGCGCGCGCCGAACGGCGAGACGCGGTGCGCCGAGTCGCCGGCGAACACCACGCGGCCGTGGCGGAACTTGTCCATGCGCTCGCAGGCGAAGGTGTAGACGCTGACCCATTCCAGGTCGAACTGCGCGTCCGGACCGAGCAGGGCGCGGATGCGCGGCAGCACGTTCTCGGGCTTGACGGCCTCGACCGGGTCGGCGTTCCAGCCCAGTTGGAAGTCGATGCGCCAGACGTTGTCGGGCTGCATGTGCAGCAGCACCGATTGGTTCGGGTGGAAGGGCGGGTCGAACCAGAACCAGCGCTCGGCCGGGAAGTCGGCCTTCATCTTGACGTCGGCGATGAGGAAACGGTCGCGGAAGATGCGGCCATGGCTTTCCTGGCCGATCAGCTTGCGCACCGGCGAACGGGCGCCGTCACAGGCCACCAGCCAATCGGCGCGCAGCGCGTAGCCGCCCTCGGGGGTGTCGATCGACAGCACCACGCCGTCGCCGGCCTGCTCCAGCCCCACCACCTTGTTCTTCCAGCGCAGGTCGATGTTCGGTTCCTGGCGCGCCTGCTCGTACAGATAGCCCTCGGCGTAGTACTGCTGCAGGTTGATGAACGCGGGGCGGCGGTGGCCGGGCTCGGGCAGCAGGTCGAAGCGCCATACTTCCTGGTCGCGGAAGAACACCTTGCCCACGTTCCACGACACGCCCTTGTCGACCATGCGCTGACCGACGCCGAGGCGGTCCCAGATCTCCAGGGTGCGCTTGGAAAAGCAGATGGCGCGCGAGCCGGTGGACAGGCGGTAGTCGTCATCCAGCACCACCACCCGCACGCCCTGGCGCGCCAGGTCCAGCGCCGTGGTCAGGCCGACCGGGCCGGCGCCCACCACCACCACCGGATGGCGCGCCTGCGTCGCGGCGGCCTGGTCGGCGTGTTTTTCATAGGCGAACTCCATCGCCTGAAAGTCGATGTCTCCCACGGTTGTCTCCTGTGTGGGTCATTTTGTTTTTATGCGCGGCGCCGCGCGCTGCCCGCGGCCGCTGGCCGGCGGGCCGTGCGGCGCCGTTTCAATCGGTGGAACGGCGGCCGGCGAGCCGGCCGCGCGGGATCAGCCCTCCAGCTGGGCCCACATTTCCAGGTCGCGCTTGTCGGTCCAGATGCGCGGATGGACGTGGCCGGTGGCCTCGTCGTAGGCGCGCGATACGTCGAACGGCATGCAGTGGTCGAAGATGACCCAGTCGCTGTAGCGCGGCTTCATGAAGTCGTAGACCTCGCGGTAGATCGTCTTCAGGTCCTTGCCCTCGGCCACGCCGCGGTTGACCGCGCCGTACAGGTCGGTCAGGAAGGCGCGCGTGCCGGCCAGGCCCTGGCGCACTTCGGTGGCGTTCTTCAGCGCGGGGCCGCGGCCAGGCACCATCTTTTCGGCCTCGAAGCCCGACAGCGCATCCAGCGTGCTGGGCCAGTCGCGGAAGTAGGCGTCGCCGCAGTAGGGGGTGGACTGGTATTCGACCAGGTCGCCGGCGAACAGGATCTTCTGCTCGGGCAGCCAGGCGATGGTGTCGCCCTTGGTGTGGCCGCGGCCGACCTGCAGCAGCTTGACTTCCAGGTTGCCCAGGTTGACGGTCATCTCGCCCTTGAAGGTCATGGTGGGCCAGACCAGGCCGGGGGGAATCGATTCGGCGTTGCGGAACAGGCGCGGGAAGCGGCCGATCTCGCTGGCCTTGTCCTGCTCGCCGCGCTCGGCGATCAGGTCGTAGGTGTCGCGGCTGGCCAGGATCTCCTGGGCGTTGTAGGCCGAGGCGCCGAACACGCGCACCGCGTGGTAGTGCGACAGCAGGATGTACTTGATCGGCTTGTCGGTGACTTCGCGGATGCGGCGGATGACGTCCTGCGCCATCACCGGCGTGGCCTGGGTGTCGACCACCATGACGGCCTCGTCGCCGATGATCACGCCCGTGTTGGGGTCGCCTTCGGCGGTATAGGCATAGGCGTTGTCGGACAGCTTTTCGAACGACACGACCTTGTCGGCCAGGTCGGCGTGCGAAGCGAATTGCTTGCTCATGGAGGCTCCTTCCACTTTTATAGGAATAGGGTGTGTGGAGGGACTATAGCGTGGCGTTAGTGGTTGTGCAATACGTTTGCTATAAACGAATAGACCCTTTTTGGCAGGGATTTCCCTGGGATTTCGGGCGGGGGCGCCCAAATGCGTCCGGGCCGCGCTGGGCGGCCCGGAGGGGAACCTTTCAGGCCGCGGGCGGCCCCAGGGAATTGGATGTGCTGGCGTGCGCGCTCAGGTCTTCTGGCACTTCGGGCAGTAGTACGTGGCCCGCTGGCCCTGGACGATGCGCTTGATCGGCGTGCCGCACACCCGGCAGGGCTGGCCGGCGCGCTCGTAGACCGCCGCGTGGATCTCGAAATACGCGCCCGGCTCGCCGGTGGCGCCGACATAGTCGCGCAGGGTGCTGCCGCCGGAGGTCAGGGCGTCGGCCAGGGTGGCGCGCACCATGTCCGCCAGGCGGTCGCAGCGGGCGCGCGACAGTTTGTTGGCCGGGGTCTTGGGATTGATGCGGGCGCGGAACAGGCTTTCGGAGGCGTAGATATTGCCCACGCCTACCACCGCCATGCCGGCCAGCAGCACCTGCTTGATCGCGGCGCCGTGGTTCTTGAAGTGGTGGTGCAGCCAGGCGCCGTCGAAGCGCGGGTCGAACGGCTCGATGCCGAGCTTGGCCAGCAGGGGGTGGTTTTCGACCGGTCCGTCCGCTTCGGGATGCCACAGCACGGCGCCGAAGCGGCGCGGGTCGTGCAGGCGCAGCACCGCCTGGTCGAAGATCCATTCGACGTGGTCGTGCTTGCGCAGGAATTCGCCCGGGGCCACGCTGCGCAGCGACCCGGACATGCCCAGGTGCACGATCTGGGTGCCGTGGTCAAAGCGCAGCAGCAGGTATTTGCCGCGCCGGCCGCATTCCTGCACGGTGCGCCCACCCACCAGGGCGGGCAGGTCGGCCGGGATGGGCCAGCGCATCCGGGACTCGTGGACGATCAGCCGCGTGAGGGGGCGGCCGGTGATGACAGCGTCGATTCCGCGACGCGTGGTTTCAACTTCAGGCAGTTCCGGCATGAGCCAGTGTAAGATCATCAATTGCGTGTACGAAGATTGTGCCACCAACCGGACGGGCCGCGTGAAGTCGTCTTTCAAACAAATGAATATCGGGATTGCCGCGCTGGCGCTTGCGTTGGCCTCCGCCCTGGCCCCTCAGGCCCAGGCCGCCGACAGCCGGACGCGGGATGCGACCGGCCCCCGCATGGCGCCCCAGAACCGCCAGCCAGAAACCGAGGTGATCCGCCTGCGTCCGGGCCAACTGCCCTACGTCTCGCTGACCGCCGACATCTTCTACCGCGTCCTGGCGTCGGAAATCGCCGCCCAGCGCGGCATGTACGGCACCGCCGCCAACACCATGGTCGGCCTGGCCCGCGACACCGGCGATCCCCGCCTGGCGCGCCGCGGCCTGGAATTCCAACTTGCCGGCGGCAATCTGCCGGGCGCCCTGGACGCCGCCCGGGTCTGGGCCCGCCTGTCTCCCAACGATCTGGAAGCCAGCTCAACCGAACTGGCGCTGGCCGCCGCCAATGGCCAGACGAAGGGCCTGTCGCAGGCCCTGCGCAACCGCATCGAAGCCTCGCGCGACAAGCCCGCCGCCATCGGCCAGGCCCTGGCCGTGCTGAGCCGCCTGAACGATCGCCGCCTGGCGCTGCGCATCCTTGACGAAGCCCTCAGCGACAGCGTGCGCAAGCTGCCGGCCGCCCATCTGGCGCTGGCCGACGTGGCCTCCGCCGCCGGCGACTACCCGCGCGCCTCCCAGGAGGCACGCGCCGCCCTGGCCGCCGATCCCAAGTCCGAACCGGCCGCCCAGCGCGTCCTGGAGTACGGCGCCAAGGTCGACCCGCAGCGCGCGCAGGCCGATGCCCGCGCCTATATCAACCGCAATCCCAACGCCCGCAAGGTGCGCCTGATGCTGGCCGGCCAGATGGCCGACGCCGGCGACTACAGCGGCGCGCTGGCCGAGCTGCAGGCCATGTCGCGGCGCTCGCCGGAAGACTTCGACCTGCTCTTCATGCAGGCCCAACTGGCCTACAAGGCCGGCCAACTGCCGCAGGCCAAGACGCTGCTGCAGCAGTACCTGGACGTGCAGAACCAGCGCCAGCGCGCCATCGTGCCGGGCGCCACCGACGCCGGCGCCGCGGCGGCCGACGCCCACGTGCTGCTGTCGCGCATCGCCGAAGACCAGGGCCAGTACGACGAAGCCATCGCCGAACTCGGCCGCATCGACGATCCGTCGCTGCGTTTCTCGGCGCGCATGCGCCAGGCCGCCCTGCGCGCCAAGTCCGGCCGCATCGACGACGCCATCAAGATGGTCGACGCCGCCGCGCCCCAGGACGAGGAAGAACGCACCCTGGGCGTGCTGACCAAGGCGCAGATCCTGCGCGACGCCGACCGCGTCGGCCAGGCCGTGTCGGTGCTGGAAGCGGCCGACCAGGCGCTCCCCGACACCGTCGAAATCAAGTACGAGCTGGCCATGTTGTACGAGCGCCAGGACCGCCTGGCCGACCTCGAACGCATGTTGCGCCAGGTCATCGCGCTGGATCCCGAGCACGCCCACGCCTACAACGCGCTGGGCTACACGCTGGCCGACCACAACCAGCGCCTGCCCGAGGCGCTGGATCTCATCACCCAGGCGCTGGAACTGTCGCCCAACGACCCGTTCATCCTGGACAGCATGGGCTGGGTCAAATTCCGCATGGGCGACCAGGTCGCCGCGGTCGATTACCTGCGCCGCGCCTATGGCGTGCGGCCCGAGGCCGACATCGCCGCCCACCTGGCCGAGGTGCTCTGGACCCAGGGCAAACGCGATCAGGCGGTCGAGCTGCTGCGCGCCGCAGTGCAGAAGGATCCCAAGAACAAGACCGTGCTCGACGTCATCAAGCGCCTGGGGGTCAGCCTGTGACGGCAGCGTTGCGCGGCAGTCTGGGCTGGATGCGCTGGGCGCTGCTGGCCATGCTGGCGTTCGTGCTGGCGGCCTGCACCACCACGCCCAAGCCCATTGAAGGCACGTCGCCGGATGCGTTCTCGCGCATCGGCCGTTTCGCCATCACGGTCAACGAGGAAAGCGGCAGGCAGAATGCCGTGCAGGGTGGTTTTTCCTGGTCTGACGACGGCCGTCGCTACGTGCTCGACCTGACCAACCCGCTTGGATCGACCGAGGCGCGCGTCGAGGGCCAACCCGGCGCGGCCAGCCTGACCAAGGCCGACGGCACCCGCCTGGTGGCCGATAACCCCGACGCCCTGGCCGAAGACGCCTTGGGCAGCAGCATGCCGGTGTCCGGCCTGCGCGATTGGCTGCGCGGCAGGCTGCCGGGCCAGCCCGAGGCCAGCGATGTCTCCAACGACGAGCTAGGCCGCCCCGTGGCGTTCGAACAGGGGGGCTGGCGCGCGCGGTTGTCGCGCTACGACACGCTCGGCCCCCAGATGCTGGTGCTCGAGCGCCAGGAGCCTGGCCGCCGCATCATGGTGCGGCTGGTCGTCAACAAGCCCTGATTCCCGCCGCTTCATGACCCGCGCGACGGCCCTTCGGGGCCGTTGTCTCGTCCGTCGGTAGCACGTCCCTCCGGCTTCAATTTGGCAAATAAGCGTTGCAAAACCGACTCTGTTACTGATTGATAGATTCTGTTTAGCCTGAATAATCCTCCGATCCCCGCGCGCACGACCCCTGCGCGCGGCATGCAAGGCCGGCGGTCGCGGATCGCGCCGCCGCTTTTTTACGGAGAATGCCAATGTTCAGGAATACGCGAATCGCGACGATGCTCTTGGGGATCATCGCGCTGTTTTTCACTTTCCAGTTGCTGGTGGGCGGCATGGGTTTCGTCGCCCTGCGGCAGACCAACCAGGACGTCGGCCAGCTCTATCGCCTTTCCTCGCAACAGGTCAATGCCGTCAACACGGCGGCGTTGTCGCTGGTCGCGGCGCGCACCGACCTGAGCCGCTACGCCACCCGGGTGGCGCAGGGCAATGCCAGCGACACCACCGCGCTGCGCCTGGCGCGCCAGCGCATCGCCGCGGGCGACCGCGCCTTCCAGGGCTTCGCCGGCGGCCTGTCGGCCGACGAGAAGGTCGTGTCCAAGGACCTGATCGAGGCCTACACCAACCTCAGCAACAACCTGCAGAACGTCGGCAAGGTGCTGGAGGCTGGTGACATGGACGCCTACTTCAAGCAGGGCACGCAGCAGGTGCAGGAACTGCTGGTGTCCGAGCGTGACGCCTTCATGAAGCGCGCCGAGGCCACCGGCCAGGAGGTGATGGACGAGATTTCGCTGTTCCACATGATCTTCTCGTACCTGCTGGCCGGCATCCTGGTGCTGGGCCTGTTGATGGCGGTGGGCGCGCATGTGCTGATCCGCCGCATGATCGTGCGGCCGCTGCTGGAAGCCGGCGACATCTTCCGCCGCATCGCCGAGGGCGACCTGACGCGCCGCGTGGCCGATCGCGGCCGCAACGAGATCGGCGCGTTGCTCAACGCCCTGCGCGCGATGCAGGACAGCCTGGTGCGCACGGTGTCCACGGTGCGCCGCGGCGTCGATGAGATCAACGTCGGCGCGCGCGAAATCTCGTCCGGCAATGCCGACCTGTCCAGCCGCACCGAAGAGCAGGCCGCCTCGCTGGAGGAAACCGCCGCCAGCATGGAAGAGCTGGCCACCACCGTGAAGCAGAACGCCGACACCGCGCGCGAAGCCAACCGCATGGTCGCCGCTTCGGCCGCCGTGGCGCAGCGCGGCGGCGAGGCCGTCTCCAGCGTGGTCGAGACCATGCGCGCCATCCAGGGCAGCTCGTCGCGCATTTCCGACATCGTCGGCGTGATCGATGGCATCGCTTTCCAGACCAACATCCTGGCGCTGAATGCCGCGGTGGAAGCCGCGCGCGCCGGCGAGCAGGGCAAGGGCTTTGCCGTAGTCGCCAGCGAGGTGCGCACATTGGCCCAGCGCAGCGCCGCCGCCGCCAAGGAAATCAAGCAGCTCATCGAGGACTCGGCGCAGAAGGTCGGCGTCGGTTCCGAGCAGGTCGAAACCGCCGGCGCCACCATGCGCGAGATCGTCGATTCGGTGCAGCGCGTGACCAGCCTGATGGGCGAAATCTCGGCCGCGTCGGAAGAGCAGGCCACCGGCATCGACCAGGTCAACCGCGCCGTGACGCAAATGGACGGCGTGACCCAGCAGAACGCCGCGCTGGTGGAGCAGGCCGCCGCCGCGGCCGGCGCGCTCGAAGAGCAGGCGCGCCAGCTGGCGGGCGCGGTGGCAGTGTTCAAGCTGCCGGAAGGGCAGGTGATCGAGGCCCCGGCCGAACGCCTGGCCGGCCGCGTCGCGCCGCAGATCGCCTGATCCGTGGCCGAGGGGGGGCGTCGGGGGCCGGGTGATCGCTAAAATCGACCCGTCTGTCTTTTTTCCCGATCCGCCGTGACCCTCTACGACGTACCCGCACCCGCCAAGGTCAACCTGTTCCTGCACGTGGTGGGCCGCCGTGCCGACGGCTACCACCTGCTGCAGACCGCCTTCCGCTTCATCGATCTGTGCGACACGCTGCATTTCGAGGCGCGCGCCGATGGCGTCATCAGCCGCGCCGCGGAATTGCCTGGCGTGTCCGAAGAGGAAGATCTCACCCTGCGCGCCGCCCGCGCGCTGCAACAGGCCACCGGCACGCGCCAGGGCGCGCAGATCGCGCTGGAAAAGCGCATTCCGCAGGGCGGCGGCCTGGGTGGCGGTTCGAGCGACGCGGCCACCGTGCTGATCGCCTTGAACCGCCTGTGGGGCACCGGGCTGTCGCGGCGCGAGCTGATGGAACTGGCGTTGCCGCTGGGTGCGGATGTGCCGGTGTTCGTGTTCGGCCAGTCCGCCTTTGCCGAGGGCGTGGGCGAAAAACTGACGGCGCTGGACCTGCCGGCGCGCGCCTATCTGGTGGCGCAACCGGACGCGAGCGTGCCGACCGTTGGAATTTTTTCCGCACCCGATTTGACAAGAGATTCTTCTTACATCACAATAGCGGACTTTCTTGCTTCGCCTACATTTTCCTTCGGGAAAAATGATTTGGAGCCGGTGGTCTACCGACTTTATCCTGAGGTTCTCAGGGCATCGCGGTGGCTTGCAGAGCAGGGTGTGTTGAAAAACACGGGAACCCAAGTTCGCATGTCGGGATCTGGCGCGTGTTTGTACGCCGAGTTTTCCGAGCTGTCGGAGGCCGTTTTGGCGAAAACGGAAATTACCGCTACAATGCGCGGCGCTGTTGAAGCAAACTGCAAAAACGCAGATGACACAGACAGCACAACGCATCCACGGTTCCGGTTAGTGCAGGCGTGTCCTGGGTTGACTGAACATCCGTTGCGGAATTGGATTGCAAGATAGTTGGGGAGTCGCCAAGCTGGTTAAGGCACCGGATTTTGATTCCGGCATGCGAAGGTTCGAATCCTTCCTCCCCAGCCAACCGAATACATAACAAAGCTGTTGAACACGCCTGTAAGACACTGGCCCGGGTTCAGCAGCTTTTTTATTTTCCGGTTCCAGCAGGTTCTCGCATCACCTCGTTAGTGTCTCGAAACGACCATCGCATCATCCATCATGGCAAACGATAGCTTCATGATCTTCACGGGCACGGCCAACACTCGGCTGGCCGTGGACGTAGTCAACCACCTCGATATGTCCCTGGGCAAGATGACCGTCGGTCGCTTCTCGGACGGCGAGGTGATGGTCGAGATCAACGAGAACGTGCGCGGCAAGGACGTCTTCGTCCTGCAGCCCACCTGTGCGCCTACCAATGACAACCTGATGGAAATCATGGTGATGGTCGATGCCCTGCGCCGCGCCTCGGCCGGCCGCATCACCGCCGCCATTCCGTATTTCGGCTACGCCCGCCAGGACCGCCGCCCGCGCTCGGCGCGCGTCGCGATCTCGGCCAAGGTCGTGGCCAACATGCTGCAAGTGGCTGGCGTCGACCGCGTCCTGACGATGGACCTGCACGCCGACCAGATCCAGGGCTTCTTCGACATTCCCGTGGACAACATCTACGCCGGTCCGATTTTGCTGGGCGACATCTGGCGCCGCAATTTCTCGAACCTGGTCGTCGTGTCCCCGGACATCGGCGGCGTGGTGCGCGCCCGCGCGCTGGCCAAGCAGCTCGAAGCCGACCTGGCCATCATCGACAAGCGTCGTCCGCGCGCCAACGTGTCGGAAGTGATGAACATCATCGGTGAAGTCGACGGCCGCACCTGCATCATCATGGACGACATGGTCGACACCGCCGGCACGCTGTGCAAGGCGGCCCAGGCCCTGAAGGACCGCGGCGCCGGCGCCGTCTACGCCTATTGCACGCACCCCGTGCTATCGGGCGGCGCCATCGACCGCATCGAGGCGTCGGAACTGGACGAACTGGTCGTCACCGACACCATTCCGCTCTCCGAGCAAGGCCAGGCCAGCGGCAAGATCCGTCAGTTGTCGTGCGCCGCGCTCCTGGGCGAGACCATCCTGCGTATCTCGAACGCGGAATCGGTCAGCTCGCTGTTCGTCGACTGACGTCAGCCCCCACCGTTTTTTGTGTCCTGCTGGTCGCGGCAGGACACAAGCAACACGGCGCACCTGTTGTGCGCCGTGTCTTTAACCGGTGAAGTCCGCTTCGCCATTTTTTGTTTTTGGAGTTTTCCATGAAATTCACTGCCACTGCGCGTAGCGTCCAGGGTTCGAGTGCGAGCCGCCGCCTGCGCCGCGCGGGCCGCGTTCCCGCCATCGTCTATGGTGGTTCGGCTGCCCCGCTGAACATCGAACTCGACCACAACGAGATTTACCACGCCCTGCGCAAGGAAGAGTTCCACGCTTCGATCCTGCAAATGCAGCTCGAAGGCGCCAAGGACGAACAGGTCCTGCTGCGTTCGGTTCAATGGCACGCTTACAAGCCGCAAGTCCTGCACGTGGACTTCCAGCGCGTCGACGCCAACCAGGCGCTGCGCACCAAGGTGCCGCTGCACTTCGTGAACGCTGAAGTCTCGCCGGCCGTCAAGCTGAGCGGCGCGATCATCAGCCACGTCGCCACCGAACTGGAAATCACGTGCCTGCCGTCGGCGCTGCCCCAGTTCATCGAAGTCAACCTGGCCGACATCCTGGCCGGCGCTTCGATCCACCTGGCCGACATCAAGCTGCCGATGGGCGTGACCTACGTCCCGCACGGTGGTGAAGAGAACCCGCTGCTGGCCGCCGCTGTCGTCAAGGGTGGCGCTGCCGCCGACGACGCCGACGCCGCTCCGGCCGCTCCCGCCGCCTAAGTCCTGTCGGAAAGCCTCGGCTTTCCGGCGGCTTGCGCCCGAAACCCTGCGTGTGCATTTGCATGCGCAGGGTTTTTTGGTTTAAACACCCCCCATCATGTCTATTCCCATACGCCTCATCGTGGGATTGGGTAACCCCGGTCCCGACTACGAAACCACCCGCCACAACGCGGGCTTCTGGCTGGCCGACCACCTGGCGGACGACCTGCGCGCCTCGTTCGCGCTGGAGAAGTCGTTCTTCGGCATGGTGGCCAAATCCCGCCTGGGGGCCGACAACGTGCTGCTGCTCAAGCCCAACACCTACATGAACCGTTCCGGCCAGGCGGTCGGGGCGCTGGCGCGCTTCTACAAGCTGACGCCGGAGCAGGTGCTGGTGCTGCACGACGAACTCGACCTGATGCCGGGCCAGGTGAAACTCAAGCAGGGCGGCGGCCACGCCGGCCACAATGGCCTGAAGGACATCCAGGCCGCGCTCGGCAGCCCGAACTTCTGGCGCCTGCGCATCGGCATCGGCCATCCGCGCACGCTCGGCCTGGCGCAGCAGGTGGCGGACTTCGTGCTGCACCCGCCGCGCCGCGAGGAGCAGAAGGAGATCGAGGCGGTCATCGACCGCTGCCGCGCCGTGGTGCCCGCCATGCTGGCCGGCGACTTCGCGCTGGCCACCCGCCAGCTGCACAGCGGCAACGACGCCTGATGGACGGCGCTCCGGCTTCCGCCGAATCGCGCAAGCTGCGCTTCCGCAGTGAGCTGGCGGATTTCTGGCGCTTCGTGCGCCGGCCGCGTCCGCTGCGGCGTCTGTCCGGCCGCACGCCGGCGATCGGCTGGGTGTCGGACTGGTGGCCGGGCGTCGGCCCCGGACGCCTGCTGGCGTGGGCCGCGGTGCTGTGGCTGATCAACCTGTTCGCCCTGGGGCCGGTGGCGGTCGCCGCGGCCGGCGTCGGCGGCGTCACGCATCGGCTGGACCCGGCCAACATCCCCTGGCTGACGGCGGTGATCTGGGCCCCGCTGGTCGAGGAAATGCTGTTCCGCTACGGCCTGCGACGTCCCAGGCAGGCGCTGTGGCTGTGCCCGGCGTTGCTGCCGGTGGTGCTGTACGGCCCGCGCATCTGGACCGGCCTGCTGCTGGCCGCCTTCGTGCTGCTGGCCTGCTGGTCGCTGCGGCCGCGCCCCGAGCCGCTCAAGGGCTGGAACACCGCCTGGCGGCGGCATTACCTGAAACACTTCGGCTGGGTCTTCCACCTGGTGGCGCTGACCTTCGCCGCCGTGCACCTGACCAACTTCGTCTTCAACCACACGCCGTACTGGCTGCTGCCGCTGCTGGTGCTGCCGCAATGGGTCACCGGCCTGGTGCTGGGCTGGATCCGCATCCGCCGGGGCATCGGCGCGGCGATCGCGCTGCACGCCATGTTCAACGCCGGCCCCATTTTGCTGATCTGGGCCGTGATGCGCTGGGCCCCCACGGCGGCCGGTTGAGCCGTCCGTCCCCCTGGGCGCGGTCATCATGCCGCGCCGCCCGGCGGGGTAAACTAGAACGTTAACGATCAATACCGTACTTACACAGGATTCCCATGGCTCTGCAATGCGGCATCGTCGGCCTGCCCAACGTTGGCAAATCGACACTCTTCAATGCTCTGACCCGCGCCGGCATCGCCGCCGAGAACTATCCGTTCTGCACCATCGAGCCGAACGTCGGCGTGGTCGAGGTGCCGGATCCGCGTCTGCAGAAGCTGGCCGAGATCGTCAAGCCCGAGCGCATCCTGTCGGCCACGGTCGAATTCGTCGACATCGCCGGCCTGGTGGCGGGCGCCAGCAAGGGCGAAGGCCTGGGCAACCAGTTCCTCTCGCACATCCGCGAAACCGACGCCATCGTCAACGTGGTGCGCTGCTTCGAGGATCCCAACGTGATCCACGTGGCCGGCAAGGTCGACCCGATCGCCGACATCGAAGTCATCGAAACAGAACTGGCGCTGGCCGACCTGCAGACCGCCGAAAAGGCCCTGCAACGCCACCAGAAGACCGCCCGTTCCGGCGACAAGGAATCGCAGCGCATCGTCGCCGTGCTGGAAAAGTGCGTGGCGCAACTGAACGAAGCCAAGCCGATCCGCGCGCTCGACCTGTCCACCGAGGAAAAGGCCGACATCGCCCAGCTCTGCTTCATCACCGCCAAGCGCGCGATGTACGTGGGCAACGTGGCCGACGACGGCTTCACCAACAACCCGCTGCTGGACCGCCTGACCGAATTCGCCGCCGCCCGCAACGCGCCGGTGGTCGCCATCTGCGCCGCCATCGAATCGGAAATCGTCGACCTGGACGACGCCGACCGCCAGGCCTTCCTGTCGGACATGGGCATGGAAGAACCGGGCCTGAACCGCCTGATCCGCGCCGCCTTCAAACTGCTGGGCCTGCAGACCTACTTCACCGCCGGCGTCAAGGAAGTGCGCGCCTGGACCGTGCCGATCGGCGCCACCGCGCCCCAGGCCGCGGGCGTGATCCACACCGACTTCGAACGCGGCTTCATCCGCGCGCAGACCATCGCTTACGAAGACTTCATCGCCTACAAGGGTGAGCAGGGCGCGAAGGAAGCGGGCAAGATGCGGGCGGAAGGCAAGGAATACATCGTGCAGGATGGCGATGTGATGAATTTCTTGTTCAACGTCTGATCGGGGCGGTCCATTCTTAGTTAATTGCTGGGTGCTCGACAGTCCATGGTGGTTGTGAAAGGTCTTCCACACCCCTGCTATGGTCTGCCGAGTGCCAATCGCTCGTCCGACTCTGGACGATTGCGTTGAAGTTAAGGGTTGATGAGTCTGTCGTCGCGCGGCTTTGACTGGGGGCGTTCTGAGGGGGGCGTGAAGTCCAATTCGGCCACTTATTTGATGGCCGTCGAATAGCGGTAATGAATCCGCCAATGTGGGTAATGAGTCGGAGAATTACCCCGTTTGAACGTTGTGTGATGCGACACCTGCTGAATTGGTGTTGCCTTCCGGCTGTGTTCGTCTTGAAATGATGCATTCACATGTCAAGATCTCATCGGCTTACGAGCTATTCCTGCAAGACCCGCATGAAGTAGCCGTCGAGTATGGTGATCCGAATGAACCAATGGCCGAATACCAGCAAATCACCCAACGACTCGCCGAGACACGACGGACGCTGAAGACAGAACTACTGGCCGCGCTCAATGCCCCCGGTGGGGACGCAGCATGAGCGACAAACCCGCCTCCTTGATGTCCGTGCCCGAAGGCTACGACCACTGGCTGGGAGAGCTGAAAGTCCGCATTTCCACGGCTCAACAGCAGGCGGCGCGTGCGGTCAATCGCGAGTTGGTGCTGCTCTACTGGCAGATCGGTCAGGACATCTTGCAACGGCAGACCGAACAAGGCTGGGGAGCCAAGGTCATTGAGCGGCTGGCCCATGATCTGCGCACCGCTTTCCCTGACATGAAAGGGTTTTCCCCGCGCAACCTCAAGTACATGCGTGCCTTTGCCCAAGCCTGGCCGGATGCTTCATTTGTGCAAGAGGTGCTTGCACAATTGCCCTGGTATCACCAACTGGCGTTGCTGGACAAGCTGCCCAGCCATGAAGCCCGCCGTTGGTATGCTGCTCGGGCCATTGAGCATGGTTGGTCGCGCAATGTGCTGGTTATGCAGATTGAAGCCAGGCTGCTGGAACGCAATGGTCAGGCCGTCACCAATTTCGACACGCGCTTGCCCGCGCCACAATCCGACCTTGCACGCGAGTCGCTAAAAGACCCCTACCGTTTTGACTTTCTCGGCCTGACCGAGGAAGCGCAGGAACGGGCAATCGAAAACGCCCTGGTCAAACACGTTACCGAGTTCCTGCTGGAGCTGGGCGCGGGTTTTGCCTTTGTTGGACGGCAAGTGTTGCTGAACGTGGGGGGTGAGGAGTTCTTCATCGACTTGCTGTTCTACCACCTGAAGCTGCGCTGTTACGTCGTCATCGAACTCAAGGGAGGCGCCTTCAGGCCAGAGCATCTGGGGCAACTGGGTTTTTACCTCACCACCGTGGATCGTCAGGTCAAGCACGAACAGGACAACCCCACCATTGGCCTGCTGCTGTGCAAGAGCAAAAACAAGGTGGTGGCCGAATACGCCTTGGGTGACAAAACACAACCCATGGGTATTGCTGAGTACAAACTGTTGGAATCCTTGCCTGAAGAACTGCAAACCAGCCTGCCTAGCATCGAACAGATCGAGCGAGAACTGGGAGGCGAGCATGAATAAGCACACCGCCGAATGCTTGCGGGCATTAAAAATATATGAGGCTGACGAGGGCGCGAATCCGCTTGCGCCGGTAAGGGACCGGCGCAAGCGGTTGGTGGAGTACGCACTGCTCCGACACCGGTAGCGCAGTATTCAAAACTTCGCCTGCAAGCTCAACGTCACCCGCCGCGGCTCGCCGTAGATCAATCCGTTATAGAACCCATACTGCCGGTAGTACGTCTTGTCGAACAGATTGCTGACGTTCAGCATGGCCGACAGATGGCGGTTGATGTCGTAGCGCGCCATCGCGTTGAACAGCGCATAGCCCTTCAGGGGAATCGGCGAGTCGTCGAAGCCGCCGCGGCCGTCCGGCCGGCCAGGGTAGGGCTCGGACACCGTCTTGCCTTGCCAGGTCAGGCCGCCGCCGATGGTCAGCCCCCGCAGCATTCCCTGCAGCCGGTAGGTGGTGTTCAGCCGCAGCAGATGGCGCGGGTCGGGGCGCTCGGCGGTGTCGGTGTTGCCGACGTCCAGATAGGTGTAGCCCAGATAGACGTTCCAGGCGGCCGTCACGGCGCCGGCGATTTCGGCGTCGACGCCCTTGACGATGACGCCCGTGCCCGTCCGGTAGGCCTGGTCGCCATCGGGCGTCAAGCTGTCGCCGTCTTTCAGGGCGACGTTCTTCTGCAGGCTGCGGAATGCCGACACGGCGGCATTGAGCGCGCCATTGAACCATTCGCCCTTGATGCCGGCCTCGTAGCTGGCGCCCGTGATGGGCTTGAGGGTGTCGCCGCTTTCGTTCTTGCTGGTCTGCGGCGTGAATACGTCGGTGTAGCTGGCGTAGACCGAGTAGTTGGGCGTCAACCCGTAGACCAGGCCGTAGTAGGGCGTCCAGGCGTGGGCGGCGTTTTCGCCGGTGCGCGCGCCGCGGACACCCGCCGCGTTGTAGTTGTCACTGTGGATCTGGTAGGCGCTGCGGCGCAGCCCGGTGATCAGGGTCAGGTCGTCAGCGAGTTCGAAGCGGCCCGCGACGTAGCCGCCATAGAGCGTGGTCCGGGTGACGCGGCGGGCATCGGTGCGGAACGCGCGGATGTTGCCGTATTCGTCGCCGCGCCAGGCGCGCCAGTCCGCGACGGGCAGCTCGGTGCGGTATTGGCAGCGGCCCCGGAAGCCGGCGATGCCGTCGATGCTGCAGTTGCTGCTGTTGAAGGTCCACGACGGTTCGTCCATGCGCGAGCCGTTCACGCCGACTAGCAGTTCGTGCCGGCGTCCGAACAGTTCCAGGGGGCCCGAGAGATCCAGCGAGAACGCGTCGGTTTCGCCTTCCGTCTCCGAATGGATGGCATTGAGGTAGGCGCCGCTGCCGTCCTGATTCCAATGGGGCCAGCGGACCCTGCCGTTGTTGACCTTGACCGCGCCCTTGTTGTTCAGGTCCGCGCGCGAGGTGTGGGCATAGTCGGCGCGCAGCTTCCAGTCGTTATCGAAGCGGTGGTCGAGCGAGGCGAACAGCGTCTTCGCTTCCATGTCGGTCTTGCTCCAGTCCGCCGCCAGGTTGACGTTGCGGCGGAAATGGGTCGGCGATCCGTCCGCGAACCAGGCGGGCACGTTGGCGCCCCATGAGGCGCCGTGGAAGATGCTGTGCTCGTACTGGAAGCCCAGGCCCACCTGCGTGTGGGCTGTCACATCCATGGCGATGCTGGCCAGGAACCCCTGCCGCTCGATGCTCGAGTGGTCGCGGAACACGTCGGAGTTCTCGCCGCTGAATACCAGGCGCGAGCGCACGCGCCCGTCCGCCGCCAGCGGGATGTTGATGTCGCCGACGGCATTCTTCTTGTTCCAGCTTCCGGTGCGCAGGGTCAGGCTCGCGCCGAGCTCGCGGCCGGGACGTTTGCGCACCAGGTCGACGGTGGCGGAGGGGTCGCCGGTGCCGCCCAACAATCCGTTTGCGCCCCGCACGATGCTGACGCGGTCGTAGAGATCCATGTTGATCGCGCCGCTGCCGCCGCTGTTGAACGAGGACCCGCCGATGACCGACAGGCCATCGACCTTGTAGTTGGTGATGTTGAATCCGCGTGCGCGGTAGGTGGTGCGCCCGCCGTTGTCCATTTCGACGAAAGTGATGCCCGTGGTGCTGCCCAGCACGTCGCCGATGGACTGCATGCCCTGGTCGTCCATCTGCTGGCGGGTCACCACCGACACGGACTGGGGCGTTTCCTTGGGGCTGAGCGTCAGGCCGGTGGAGGCGCGGGTCGCGGGCACGGTATAGGCGCGTGTCGCCTCGGTGGATTCGTCTGCCTGGCCGCTCACTTCAATGGCCGGCAGCGTGGCGGGGCCGGGCGATGCGGTGCCGGCGCCATCCGGCTGCCGCGCCTGGAGAGGGGCGGACGCGGAGGCCAGGGCAAGCGTGATCAGGCCAAGCAGTACGGAAGAGCCCGACGAGTGGTGGTGCATGACAATCCATCCCGGTTCATATGGAAAAAAGAAGCGCCATTGATTGGCATTTTTATTTATGCAATTGGCTGCCAGGGAATATGCCGGATGTCGGCCGGGTTGGCCCACGCTATGCGCAACGGGTCGGCAAAAGAAGACTTGTTTAAGGGGGCCAGCCGCGAGAGCGGGATCAGGCTGTGCGATCACGCGGTGCGCGGGGCTTCACCGCCATGCCGACGCGTCGGCATGGCGGAAGGCTTACCAGGGCTCCAGCAGCCAGCCCTGTTGCGTGGCCCGCAGCCTGTCCGTGAGCGCCAGGTTGTCCAGGAACGCCTCGTCGTGCGATACCACGACCAGCGCGCCGGCATAGCCGCGCAGCAGGCTTTCGAGGGCGAGCATGGAGGGCAGGTCGAGGTGGTTGCCAGGCTCGTCCAGCAGCAACAGGCGGGGCGGCGGATCGGCGTAGAGCGCGCACGCCAGCGCCGCCTTCAGCCGTTCGCCGCCGCTGAGCGAGCCGCTAGGCGCCAGGCTTTTGCGCGCATCCAGGCCGAGGTGGGCCAGGCGTGTGCGCAGTTCGCCTTCGTCCAGGTTGGGATTGGCGGCTTGCAGTTGTTCGAGCACGGGCTGCTCCGAGGCCAGGCCGGCCAGCCGCTGGTCGAGATAGACGCTTTCGGGCGCAGCCTTCCTCTCGCCCGACAGGGGCGCAAGCTGGCCCGCCAGCACCTTCAGCAAGGTCGATTTGCCGCAGCCATTCGGGCCGGTGACCGCCACGCGTTGCTGGCCGCCGAGCAGCAGGCTGACATGGCGGGTGGCCGCCGCGATGAACGGCAGCGTGACGTCGTCCAGTTGCGCCACGCGCCGCTGCGCCGCCTGCGCGACGGGCAGGGCGTGCAGCGAGATCGCTGCGTCCTTTTCGACTTGCGCCGCGGCCTCGCGCACGGACTGCGCCAAGCGTTCGTGGGCCACTGCGTGTTGCTGCTTCAATCTGCCGGCCGAATCCTCGCTGCGGCCCTTTTGACGGTCGAGCAGGATCCTGGCCTGGTTGGCCTGCTTGCCGTGCCGCTGGCCGCGCGCCTGCCGGCGCTCCTGCCGTTCGCGCTGGGCCTGCATCGCCTGTTCTTCGCGCCGGCGTTCGAGCTTGCGGTGTTCCAGCCGCTCCAGCGCATTGGCGCGTTCCTGCGCCTTGCTGGCGGCATAGACGCCGTAGTTGCCGCCATAGCCGCGCAGGCCCAGCGATGACAACTCCACGATGCGCGCCAGGGTGTCGAGCAGTTGCCGGTCGTGGCTGACGACCAGCAGGCCGCGCGGCCAATGGCGCAGTTGTTCGATCAACGCCTCGCGGTTGCGGCGGTCCAGGTGGTTGGTGGGCTCGTCCAGGATGAGGAAGTCGGCTTCGGACAGCATGGCGCTGGCCAGCGCGACGCGCATGGCTTCGCCGCCGCTGAGGCTGCTGGCGGGTGTCGCGGCGTCGAGATGGCCCAGGCCGTCGCGTTCCAGCGCGTGGTGCAGGCGCTGGCGGAGGTCCCAACGGTCGCCGACGCATTCGAAGTCTTCCGGCGCGCTGCTGCCGGCCTCGATGCGCGCCAGCGCCTCCAGCGTGGATTGCACGCCTGCCAGACTGGCGACGGTGGCGCCGGGCGGCGGGGAGACCTGCTGGGCCAGATAGAAGACGCTGCCCGATCGCAGGCAGCGTCCGCTCGATGGCGGCAACTCGCCGGCCAGGATCCGCGCCAGCACGGTCTTGCCAACGCCATTGCGCCCGACCAGACCAGTGGGACGCGAGTCGAAGGTTTCGTCGAGTCCGGAAAAGAGGGGGCTGCCGTCCGGCAGCAGATACGACACACCTTCCAGCGTGAGATACGGAGTCGTCATGCGTGATGCTTCCAGGGATGCCAGGAACTCCCCCTGCGAGCGGGGGGCGGGTGGAGACTGGCCGTCATTGCGACGGCGGCATCAATGGCGCATGGGACGAATACCTCGATGACTGTGATCCAGGCCGATACTGTAAAAGCCCTCGGCGGAATTGGCAAAATTCGCGCGAGGCAAGGCTGCCCGAGTTGACGGGGGCGTGCGCCGTTTCAGGCCCCCAGAGCCTGCGCCACGGCCCATCCCGCCAAGTACAAGCCTACGCCGAACGACGCATGCGCCATCAGGCTGCGCAGCCGCGCCACCGCGGGCTTCGGCGTCTTGCGCGCCGCGAGGCCGGCGCCCATGCCCGGTTGCAGGATCAGGAATGGCGCGGCGACGGTGGCGATGCCGACGATCAGCGCCGGAGGCAGCGTGGGCCGCGCGGCCCAGGCCGGTCCCCAGATCGCCAGCAGCAGGAGCGCGAACAGGATGCCGATGGCGTAGTGGGCGATCCAGCCGATGGCGCGTTCGCCCGCCACGGGGGCCGAGCGCGCGATGCCGGGATGGGTCAGCCGTCCCTGTGGCAGATGGCCGAGCCAGCGGCCCACCATGGCGTAATCCAGCGATGGCACGCCGAACAGGCGCTTGAGCAGCAGGGCCCACAGGTCCATGACGAGGGTGGCGCCGACGCCGATCAGCACGGCGCGAAGGAATAGCTCAGGAGGCATGCGGGTTCCGGCAAGTGAACAACAATCAATAGATTGATTGAATGTTATTCAATAACGTTTCCGAGTGTCAACGTCACGGACCGATGATGGGCATATTGCCCGCGCGAAGCGGCGCCGGTGGGAAGGCCTTTGCCTGTGGGCTTGCAGCGCGGCCACGGGCGGCCCCGGCGCCGTTATTCGCCCTTGCCGCCACCCGCCGCGCGCAGGAAGTTTTCTTCCAGCACGTTCAGCACCCGGTTCAGCGTGTCGATGTCGGCGGCCGACAGGCCCTTGAGCGATTCGTCGAAGAAGGCCGCCCGCTTGGGCAGTGCCTCGTCGACCACGGCCTGGCCGGCCGGCGTGAGGCGGGCGTTGGTCAGCCGGTTGTCGTTCGGATCCACGGCGCGCGCGATCCAGCCGAGTTTCTGCATGGCCTGCAACTGGCGGGTGAGCGAGGCGGGATCGAGGCGGCAGCGCTCGGCCAGGTGCTTCTGCGAGCACTGGCCGCATTCATGCAATGCCAGCAGGATGCGCCAGCGCGGCAGCGCGTGGCCGACCCGGCCGCTGAAGGCGCTCTGCATGACGCGGTAGGTCTGGCCCATGTGCTGGATGACCTGCAGGCCCTGTTGTTGTTTGGGCAAAAGCTACTCTCCGACGCTGGCGGGCTCCGGCTTGGAGACGCGCGCCAATTGCACCAGGGGGACGCGCCGCACGCACCACAGCGCCAGCACCGCGACCGCCAGGGCGATGAGTTGCCCCTCGTGGATGGCGCCGACCAGCGCCACCCGCGCGATCTCGATCAGCGACGTTCCATCCTGGCCTTGATGCGCCAATTGTGCCAGGAACTGCGTCTGGGCCTGGGGATTGACCAGCATCTGCGGGTCGTCCAGTTGCGGCAGCCAGCGCGCCGAGGCGCCGCGCAGCGTCGATTCAACGCCGCTGAAATAGCTGTGGTTGACCATGGTGCCGACCACGGCGGTGCCGAGCATGCCGCCGATCATGCGCAGCGATTGCAGCAGCGCGGTGGCGATGCCCAGGTGGCTGCGGCCGGCGGTCTGCTGCGCGAACACGGTCAGGTTGGGCATGATGAAGCCCATGCCGAGGCCGGCCATCAGCATGTAGGCGGCAATCAGGCCGTGCGGCGTGTAGTTGTGGGTGGTGACGATGCCCATACAGGATAGCGCCATCAGGATGAAGCCCGCGTACAGCATGCGGTTGGGGTTGCGGATGCGGGTGATGATGCGGCCGTTGATGATGCTGCCCACGGTGATGAAGACCACCATCGGCGTGATCAGCAGTCCCGCGTCCTGCGGCGACAGGCCGAAGCCGCCCTGCAGCAGCAGCGGTGCGTAGAACAGCAGCGAATACATGGTCACGCCCACCAGCAGCGCCAGTATGAACAGCATCGCCAGGCCGCGGTTGCGGAACATGTCGAACGGCAGCAGCGGATGCGGGCAGCGCCGCTCCCACCAGTACAGCAGGCCGAAGGCGGCGGCGCTGCCGGCGCCCAGCAGCACGATGGTGGCGCTCAGGCCTTCCTTGGGCAGCAGTTCCACCAGCAGTTGCAGGCCGCCCAGCGCGGCGGCGATCAGCAGCGCGCCCTGCCAGTCCAGGCGCACCTTGCCGGTGGTGTGATTGCGCAGGTGCGGCAGGTAGCGCGCGACGAACCAGAGGCCGAGGATGCCGATGGGCAGGTTCACGTAGAACACCGAGCGCCAGCCATAGTGCTCGGTCAGCGCGCCGCCCAGCGTCGGCCCGACCGCGTTGGCGATGCCGAAGGCCGAACTGAGCATGACCTGCCAGCGCAGCCGCACGTGCGGGTCCGGGAACAGGTCGGGGATGGAGGCGAAGGCGGTGCCCACCAGCATGCCGCCGCCCACGCCCTGCAGGGCCCGCGCCAGCACCAGCGTGAACATGCTGTCGGCCGCGCCGCACAGCACCGAGGCCAGCGTGAACAGCACGATCGCCGCCACCACGAAGGGCTTGCGGCCATAGTAGTCGCCCAACCGGCCGAAGATCGGCACGGTGATGACCGAGGTCAGCAGGTAGGACGTCGCCACCCACGCGTACAGCTCGAAGCCCTTGAGCTCGGCCACGATGGTGGGCAGCGCGGTGCCCACCACGGTCTGGTCGATGGCCACCATCATCATGACGAAGCACATGCCCAGCATGGCGAGCAGGGTCTGCCGGAAGGGGAGCACCTGGCCGGGCGAATAAGGGGTGCTGGGGGCGGGGGCGGGCATTGTTGGATGTATCAATGATTGATGGGTCAATCATTCTAGCTCTACAATCCGCAAGACAGAAAACCGTCAGTTTTGCGCCCGGCGCGCAGGTGGGCCCGATTTGTTACGATAGCGGTATGTGCACGCTGGTCATGCTGGCGTCTTCAGCAGGTCTTTCCATGGCAGTTCCTCTCCGCTTGGCGTATCGGCCCCTGGCCTGACGCACGCGGCGGCACGCGATCGAAGACGGATAAATCAGTAAGCCTCGCGCCGGGCGCGACGGCATAGCGCCATTCCCGCGCCGGACGCGGCGGATGGCATTCAAGGATTACCAGTCGAGGTACCGACGGGGCGGCAATGAAAACGTGGTTCAAGCGCATTCTGATAGGCCTGGTGGTGTTGGTTGTCGTGGCCGTCGTTGGCCTGGCCATCTTTCTGCTGACGTTCGACCCCAACGCGTACAAGTACAAGCTCGAAGAGCTGGTCCAGGAACGCTATCACCGCACGCTCACGATCGACGGCGAGATCGAGCTGTCGCTGTTCCCGCGCATCGGCCTGTCGGTGCAGGGCGTGTCGCTGTCCGAGGTCAATAGCACCGAGACCTTCGCCTCCATCGAGAGCACCCGCCTGGCGGTGGCCGTCTGGCCGCTGCTGTCCAACAGTTTCGTGGTGGACCATGTCGCCATCAGCGGCTTCAAGGCGCGCCTGGTGCGGGGCAAGGACGGCCAGTTCAATTTCAGCAACCTGGTCGGCGGCACCGCGCCTGTGGTGGCTACGCCCGCCAATCCCGCCGAGGCCCTCGCGGGGGCGGCGCAGACCGCCGCGCAAGCGCTGACCAGCGGCGCGCTGCCGCCGTCGCGCAACAACATGCAGATCGACATCGCCGGCCTCGACCTGAAGGATGGCGAGGTGCTGCTGCAGGATGAGATGTCGGGCATGGCGGTGGCCGTGACCAAGATCAACGCCAATACCGGCCGCGTCACCTTCAACCAGCCGTTCGACGTGCGCCTGACGGCGCGCCTGGAAGGCGGCAACCCGCGCATCGACGCCAACCTGACCGGCCAGGCGTTGCTGACGCTGGACCCGTCCGCCAAGCGCTACGCGGCGCAGAAGCTCGATCTGCGCATGGACGGCAAGCTGCCGGGCGCCGAGGCCAAGAGCCTGGCGATGCGCGGCAACCTGGCGTTCAACGGCCAGAAGTCGGCGCTGGACGTGGCCGGGCTGGAAGTCGTGTTCCAGGGCGACGTCACCGATCCGGCCGCGCGCGCCACCAACGTGGACGCCAGCGTGGCCATGCCCAAGCTGTCGATCGACCCGCACAAGAGCCAGTTGCAGATCGAGAAGCTGGCGGTGCGCGCCAAGGGCGGCGTGGCCGACGGCCCGTTCGAATTCGCCGTGGACGCGCCGGCGCTGAACATTTCGCCGACGCAGGCCACGGGCGAGGCGCTGACCGGCCGCGTGCGCATCAGCGGGCTGGACGCCAGCTTTGGCCTGAACGGCATCAGCGGCAACGCCACCGAACTCGACATCAAGGAAGCCAAGCTCGACAGCACCTCCAAGAAGGGCGAGCGCGTAGTCAAGCTGACCTTCGCCTCGCCGCTGTCGCTGAACCTGCTGCAGCGCCAGGGCAGCCTGGCGGCGCTGCGCGGCGATGTCAACATCACCGACCCGGGCCTGCCCAAGGGCAGCCTGCAGATTCCCGTGATCGGCAGCCTCAATGTCGATCTGACCAAGGACACGGCCAGCAGCAAGATCAACGCGGTGCTGGAAGGCGGCAAGTTCGACCTGACCGCCGACATCGCCAAGCTGAGCGATGCGCCGCAGGTGAATTTCGCGCTGGCCGTGGATACGCTGGACCTGGACAAGCTGGTGCCGCCGGCGGCCGCGGCCGCGCCGGCCAAGCCGCCCGCCGACGGCAAGAAGGACGAGAACAAGCCGGTTGCGCCGGCGCCGGCCGCGCCCGCGGATGATTCGATCAACCTGTCGGCGCTGGTCGGCCCGAGCGTGAACGGCACGCTCAAGGTCGGCAAGCTGGTGGTGCGCGGCCTGAAGGCCGATGACGTCGCCGCCGCCGTCAAGCTGGACCGCGGCAAGCTCGATATCTCCAGCCTGACCGCCGGCCTGTACGGCGGCAAGCTGGCCGGCGCGCTGTCGGTGGACGCGGCGCAGGGCAACCAGTTGGCGACCAAGATGTCGCTGGCGGGCATTTCGATCGAACCGCTGCTGGTGGACCTGGCGCAGCGTAACGTGCTGAGCGGCACCGGCAGCCTGGCGCTGGATCTGAAGACCGCCGGGGCCAACGCCTACGCCATGAAGAGCGGCCTGGGCGGCACGCTGCAGGTGCGGCTGCGCGACGGCGCGGTCAAGGGCATCAACCTGGCGCAGACGCTGCGCGAGCTGAAGGCCGCGCTCAAGCCCGAGTCGCAGGACGAAACGGTGGCGGCCGACACCAGCAAGCAGACCGCGTTCTCGGAAATGGATGCGGACCTGGCCTTCACCAAGGGCGTGGCGAGCGTCAAGCGCCTGAACGTCGTGTCGCCGCTGTTGCGCGTGACGCAGGGCGAGCCGGCCACCATCGACTTCGTCAAGAGCGAGCTGGACCTGGTGGCGCGCGCGCGCGTCGTCAATCCGGCGGCCGACCCGGAAGGCAAGGAATTGATCGACCTGAAGGACGTGACGATTCCGGTGCACGTGCGTGGTCCGTTCGAGAAGCCCACCTACACGCTGCTGTGGAAGGACGCCGTCGCCGGCATCCTCAAGCGCAGCCTGGAAAACAAGCTGCGTGAAGCCGTGACCGGCAAGGGCGGCGCGGCGGTGGACAAGGCCCTGAAGGGCCTGCTGGGCAAATGAGCGCCGCCACCTTCCAGCCCATCGCCCAGTGCGGCGTGACGGCGCAGGCCGAGGCCGCGCCGTATCATCGCCAATGGCTGGTGGCCAACGATTCGGGCCAATGGCTCAACCGCGAGCTGTGCCCGCGGCTGGCCGATGTGGCGGTGGAACTGCGCCTGGGCTACCTGGTGCTGCGCGCGCCGGGCATGCTGCGCATGGATATTCCGCTGGACGTGATCGAGGACGACGACAGCGTGCGCTACAGCATGAAGGTCGGCGAGCAGGTCATCGACGTGGTCGACGAAGGCGAGCTGGCCGCCGCCTGGATCTCGAATTTCGTGCAGGTGCCGTGCCGCATCCTGAAGGTGCATCCGGACACGCCTGTGTCGGTCTGGCCGGACTGAGTCTGGCGCGGGAAGTCCGGGGGCGCGCCGCTGCGCGACGCGCTTGTCATCGGCAACGCATGAAGCGGCTGCTTCAGGCCGCCGGCCTGCGTTTGTATTCGAACACGGTGTGGGCCAGCAGGCCCGCCACCAGGCCCCAGAAGGCCGAACCGATACCCCAGAAACTGAAGCCCGAGGCCGTCGCCAGCAGCGTGATGAGCGCGGCTTCGCGCCGTTGCGGGTTGGCCATGGCGGCGGCCATGCCGCCCATGATGGTGCCCAGCAGCGCGAGGCCGGCCAGCGCCGCCAGCAGCGCGGCCGGCAGCGCCTGGAAGAACACCGCCACCGCGCCGGCGACGATGCTCAGCGCGAAATAGCTGACGCCGTAGGTGGCCGCGGCGATGTAGCGCTTGGACGGTTCGGCGTGCGCTTCGGGGCCGGTGCAGATGGCCGCGCTGATCGCGCCCAGCGTGACGCTGTGGGCGCCGAACGGGGCGGCCAGCAGGCCGAGCAAGCCGGTGGCGGCGACCAGCCGCGAGGCCGGCGGACGGTAGCCGGCGGCCTGCAGGATGGCCAGGCCGGGCAGGTTCTGCGAGGCCATCGCCACCACGAACAGCGGCACGCCCAGGCTGATCGCGGCCTGCATGCTGAAGACGGGCGTGGTCCAGACGAACTCGGTCAGGTGCCAGTCGAGCTGGTCGACCCGCATCAGGCCCAGGCCGGCCGCCATGGCGACCGCCACGGCCATCACCACCAGCACCGCGTAGCGCGGCGCCCAGCGCCGGCACACCAGGTAGGCGGCGCACATGGCCAGCACCAGCGCCGGCTGCTTGCCGACATTGGTGAAGATGCCCATGCCGAAGTTGAGCAGCACGCCCGCCAGCATGGCGGCGGCGACTTCGCCGGGAATGCGGCGCAGGATGGGATCGATCCAGCCGAACAGGCCGCAGGCCAGCGTCAGCGCGGCGGCCAGCACGAAGGCGCCGATGGCTTCGGGGAACGGCACGCCGGCCAGCGCGGTCACCAGCAGGGCCGCGCCGGGCGTGGACCAGGCCATGACGATGGGCAGGCCGGTGCGCAGGCTGTAGGCCGCGCCGCCCAGGCCCAGCACCAGGCTGAGCGAGCCGATCCAGGAGCCGATGCGGGCGGCGTCCAGGCCGGCGGCATGGCCGGCCTGCACCATCAGCACGGCGGTGCCGCCGAAGCTGACCAGCACGGCGACCAGGCCGGCCGCGATCGCCGAGGCGGACAGGTCGCGGCGGGCGTTGGGGCGGGTGGCGGGGGGATCGAAGACGGGTTGCGCGGTGTCGCTCATGCGGCACCGGTCAGGCGGCGGTACTTGGCCATCAGTTGTTCCTGGCCTTCATTCCATTGCGGGTGCAGCTCGATGCATTCCACCGGACAGACCACCTTGCATTGCGGCTCGTCGTGATGGCCGACGCATTCCGTGCAGCGGTCAGGGTCGATGACGTAGTATTCCTCGCCCATGGAAATCGCGTCGTTCGGGCACTGGGGCTCGCAAACGTCGCAATTGATGCATTCTTCGGTGATGGTCAGGGCCATGATGGGGTGGCTACGGAATCCGGCAGGGATACTGCAATTGTACTGCCGGGCCCGACGGGCGCCCGGCAAGCCCCTGGCGCCGACCTGCCCATCCCGGCGCTTGCCGTCCGCCAAAACGCAGGGAGGGCGCACAAGGCGCCCTCCGGGAGGGTTCGGTGAGGCGGGGAGCGGCAGCGCTCAGCCCGGCCAGGATTGCTCGCGGCGTTCCTTGGCCTTTTCCTGCAGCCAGCGTTCCACCGAGGGGAACACGAACTTGCTGACGTCGCCGCCCAACTGGGCGATTTCGCGCACGATGGTGCCGGAGATGAACTGGTATTGATCCGACGGCGTCATGAACAGGGTCTCGACGTCGGGCAGCAGATGGCGGTTCATGCCAGCCATCTGGAATTCGTATTCGAAGTCGGACACGGCGCGCAGGCCGCGCACGATCACGCGCCCGCCCTGGTCGCGCACGAAGTCCTTGAGCAGGCCGCCGAAGCTCTGCACTTCCACGTTGGGATAGTGCCCCAGCACTTCGCGCGCGATATCCACGCGCTCGTCGATGCTGAAGAAGGGCTTCTTGTTGCGGCTGTGCGCGATGCCGACGACGACTTTGTCGAAAAGCGTGGCGGCGCGGCGGACCAGGTCTTCGTGGCCTCTGGTCAGCGGGTCGAAAGTGCCGGGGTAAACAGCGATGATCATGCGAGCTCCGTACCGTTATTAGTGGTGTACACCATCCTCCGAAGCTCGGATTATTGATCTATTTGCGCAATGCAGCAAATTCCAGCAGATGGTAGTGGACCGCGCCTGCCTTGTCCTGGCGCAGGATCTCGAAGCCGTCGGGCGCTTCGATGGGGTTTTCGGCCTCGACGTAGACCAATCCGCCCTCGGCCAGGATGCCGGGCAGGATAGGCCACAGGCGCGGCAGCCAGCCCTGTCCGAAGGGGGGATCCAACAGGATGAGGTCAAAGCGGGAGGCATCCATTCTTTCGACGACCTGCATCGCATCGCCCACATGGATGCGTATCATGTCGGCTTTGAGCTTGTCGCGCAGTGTCCGCAGCGCGGACGCGGCAGTCTTGTCGCGTTCCACCATCTGCACGTGCGCCACGCCGCGCGAGGCCGCCTCGAAGCCCAGGGCGCCGCTGCCGGCGAACAGGTCCAGCACCTGCTTGTCGGCGAATTCGCCGCCCCACAGGTGATTGAGCCAGTTGAACAGCGTTTCCCGCACCCGGTCGGGCGTCGGGCGGAGCGTCTCCACGTCGGGCACGACGATAGGGGTGCGCCGGTATTGGCCCCCGACGATACGAATATACTTGTTACCCATGTTTAGCCGCTTCTTCAAGAAAAAATCCCCTCCGCCCGCCGCGCCGGCCCAGCCCGCGCCGCCGCCGGAGCAGGTGGATGCCGGGATCGCGCCGCAAGCCGAGGCCGAGGTCCCCGCCCAGCCCGTCGAACCCGCCGTTCCGGCGCGCGAATTCGCGCCCGTCGCGACGCCAGAGGTGACCCTGCCGGTGCCGTCCGCCGAGGTGCCCGCGCCGGCGTCGGCCAGCGTGCCGCAACCGTCGCCGGCCGTGGTGCCGCAGCCGCAGGCCTCGGCGCCCGTGGTTGCGCCTGCTGCCACGCCCGCTTCCACACCTGCTTCCGCCGCACCCGCTTCCGCGCCCGTGGCTGCCGCGCCGGCCGTGACGCCCAGCGCGGCCGCGCCGGCCG
>NZ_CADIJW010000009.1 GCF_902859745.1 Achromobacter dolens
CGCGCCGCCAGCGCGGGCCCGCGCGCGGCGCAGGCCGCGGCCGCGCCCGCCGAACTGCGCGGCACCGAATTCCACCTGGAGATCGGCGAAACCCCGGTCAACTACACCGGCGCCGCCCGCATCGCCACCACCGTCAATGGCCAGGTGCCAGCCCCGCTGCTGCGCTGGCGCGAGGGCGACACGGTCACGCTGCACGTGACCAACCGCCTGCGCGAACAGACCTCGATCCACTGGCACGGCATCCTGCTGCCCACGGAAATGGATGGCGTGCCGGGCCTGAGTTTCCCGGGCATCGATCCCGGCCAGACCTTCACCTACCGCTTCGACGTGCGTCAGAGCGGCACCTACTGGTATCACAGCCACTCGGGGTTCCAGGAGCAGACCGGCCTGTACGGCGCCATCGTCATCGACCCGAAGCGGCCCGATCCCGTCGCCGCGGACCGTGACTACACCGTGCTGCTGTCGGACTGGACGGACGAAGACCCGATGCGGGTGTTCGACAAGCTCAAGGCCATGCCCGACTACTACAGCCGCAACCAGCCCTGCGTCGAGAGCCTGATCCGCGAGGCCGGCGAGAAGGGGTGGCGGGCGGCGCTGTCCGAGCGCCTGATGTGGGAACAGATGCGCATGAACCCGTCCGACCTGGCGGACGTCTCCGGCGCCACGTACACCTTCCTGACCAACGGCGCGACGCCCGCCGGCAACTGGACCGGCCTGTTCAAGCCGGGTGAACGCGTGCGCCTGCGCTTCATCAACGGCTCGGCCATGACGTACTTCGACGTGCGCATCCCCGGCCTGAAGATGACGGTGGTGGCGGCCGACGGCCAGGACGTGCGGCCGGTCGACGTGGAGGAATTCCGCATCGCCGTGGCCGAGACCTACGACGTGATCGTCGAGCCCGCCGAGGACCGCGCATACACCATCTTCTCGCAGGCCATGGACCGTTCCGGCTACGCCCGCGCCACCCTGGCGCCGCGCCCCGGCATGCAGGCCGAGGTGCCCGCGGTCGATCGCGCGCGGTTGCTCGGCATGATGGACATGGGCATGAAGCACGACATGGGCGGCATGGATCATGGCGCCATGCCGAAGGCGACCGCCGGCGCGATGGCCGGCATGAACCATGGCGCCATGCCCGGCATGGACCACGGCAGCTCCCACGGCGGCGGCGCGGACCAGGGCGGCATCGTCGAGGTCAGGCACCCCTATCCCGAGGAACGCGGCCCCGGCAATTCGATGCTGCCCGAAGTGGTCTCCACCCGCCTGGACGACCCCGGCATCGGCCTGCGCGACAACGGCCGCCGCGTGCTGACCTACGCCGACCTGCGCTCGATCCGCGAACCCGACGACAACCGCGCGCCGACCCGCGAGATCGAGCTGCACCTGACCGGCAACATGGAACGCTACATGTGGTCGTTCAACGGCGTGACGTTCTCCGACGCCAAGCCCATCGTGCTGCGCCTTGGCGAGCGCGTGCGCTTCGTGCTGGTCAACGACACCATGATGACCCACCCCATCCACCTGCACGGCCTGTGGAGCGACCTGGAATCGCCCGACGGCGCCTTCCAGGTGCGCAAGCACACCCTGTCGCTCAACCCCGCGCAGCGGCTGAGCTACCGCGTCAGCGCCGATGCGCGCGGCAACTGGGCCTACCACTGCCACCTGCTGTACCACATGGAGGCCGGCATGTTCAGGGCGGTCGTGGTGGAGTAGGCGATGAGAAACCGGACTATGCGCACTTCCCTTCCCCCGTTCCGCCATGTCGTGCTGGCCATCGCCCTGCTGGCGGCCCTGGCCAGCCAGCCGGCCCTCGGCCAGGCCACGGGCGACCACGCCGGCATGGATCATGGCTCGATGCCGGACATGAACCACGGCGGCGCCACGCCCCAGCCCGCGATGCCACCCGGCATGGACCATTCCTCCATGCCAGGCATGAATCACGACGGCGCCAAGCCACAGCCCGCGATGCCGCCCGCCATGGATCATTCCGCCATGCCCGGCATGGACCACGGCGCGCCCGCCGCCGCCCCGCCGGTCGGCAGCCTGCCGTCCAGCGACGGCGCCGGTCCGCGCGGCTACGACAGCTACGGCATCCATCCGCACATGATGGACAAGGACGCTTCATCGCGGCTGCTGTTCGACAAGTTCGGCTGGTCGCGCAACCGCGACGGCCAGAACGCGCTGGAATGGGATGGCCGCTTCTGGTGGGGCGGCGCCACCGACCGCCTGGTGCTCAAGAGCGAAGGCGCGCGCGAAAGCGGCGGCGGCTCCGAAGCCAAGGTCGAAGCCTTGTGGAGCCACGCCATCTCGCCGTTCTGGGACCTGCAACTGGGCGCGCGGCGCGACTTCGGCACCGGCCCCAAGCGCAACTGGGCCGCGCTCGGCATCGAGGGCGTGCTGCCCTACAACATCGAGGTCGAGACCACCGCCTACGCCGGCCCGTCCGGCCGCACCGCGCTGGCCATGAAGGCCGAGTATGACCTGCTGCTTACCCAACGTCTGATTTTCACGCCCGAAATCGAGGCCAGCGCCTACGGCCGCAACGACCCCGAGCGCGGCATCGGCTCGGGCCTGTCCAGCGGTTCGCTGTCGCTGCGGCTGCGCTACGAGGTCACGCGCCAGTTCGCGCCCTACGTCGGGGTATCCTTTGAACGTAAGTTCGGCCGCACCGCGGACTATGCCTCCGCCGCCGGCCAAGGTCGCTCGCAGGCCGCCGTGCTGGCGGGCGTGCGCTTCTGGTTCTGATCCTTCTCGCGGAGACCCATGAAAAAAATCCTCACCCCTGCCCGCCTGCTGCTGGCGGCCGCGCTATCCCTGCCCCTGTACGCGCCGCTCCTCGCGCAGGCCCAGTCCGCGCCCAAGGTGCAGGTCTGGAAGACCCCCACCTGCGGCTGCTGTGAAGACTGGGTCAAGCACATGCGCGACAACGGCTTCGAGGTCACCACCCACGACGTGCAGGACACCGGCGCGGTGCGCCGCAACGCCGGCATGGCCGACTATGGCTCCTGCCACACGGCCGTGGTGGACGGCTATGCCATCGAGGGCCACGTGCCGGCCAGCGACGTGCGCCGCCTGCTGCTCGAAAAGCCCGATGCCGCCGGCCTGGCCGCCCCCGGCATGCCGCTGGGTTCACCCGGCATGGACGGCCCCGAATACGGCGGCCGCAAGACCCCGCATGATGTCCTGCTGGTGGACAAGCGCGGCGGCGCCAAGGTGTTCCAGGCGTATCGTTGAAGCACCGGGCCGGGGCAAGCCCCGGCCACCCGCCTGAAACAATTCATCCCCACCCGGGCAATGGGTACCTCTTGCACCGCAGCAAAAATGCGCCACAATAAATAAAACGCATTCTTCACCCGACCCCTGGCAGTCATGGCACACATCGTCCTGTTCGAGAACATCCACCCGAGCGCCCGCGCCGTCTTCGAAGCCGCCGGCTACACCGACATCGTCACGCATGCCGCGGCCCTGCCGCCGGCGCAGTTGCAGGACGCCCTGCGCGGCGCCCACGTCGCGGGCATCCGTTCTCGTACCCACCTGGATGCCGCCCTGCTGTCCGGCAGCCCCGACCTGCGCGTGGTCGGCTGCTTCTGCATCGGCACCAACCAGGTCGACCTCGACACCGCCATGCAGCGAGGCATCCCGGTGTTCAACGCGCCGTTCTCCAACACCCGCTCGGTCGCCGAGCTGGTGCTGGGCGAAGCCATCCTGCTGTTGCGCCGCATTCCCGAGAAGAACGCCCGCGTCCATCTCGGCCACTGGGACAAGAGCGCCGCCGGCGCCTTCGAGACCCGCGGCAAGACGCTCGGCATCGTCGGCTACGGCAACATCGGCTCGCAGATCAGCACGCTGGCCGAAAGCCTCGGCATGCGCGTCATCTACCACGACGTCGAAGCCAAGCTGCCGCTGGGCAACGCGCGTCCGGCCGGCTCGCTCAACGACCTGCTGGAACAGGCCGACGTGGTCACCCTGCACGTGCCCGGCGGCAAGTCGACCGAAAACATCATGAATGCGGAGACCATCGCGCGCATGCGCCGCGGCGCCATCCTCATCAACGCCTCGCGCGGCACCGTGGTCGACATCGACGCCTTGCACGCGGCGCTCAAGTCCGGCCACCTGGCGGGCGCCGCCCTCGATGTGTTCCCCACCGAACCCAAGGGCGCCGACGAACCCCTGGCCAGCCCGCTGATCGGCCTGCCCAACGTCATCCTGACTCCGCACATCGGCGGCAGCACGCAGGAATCGCAAGAGAACATCGGCCGCGAAGTGGCCGAGAAGCTGGTGCGCTTCCTGCAGGCCGGCACCACCAAGGGCGCGGTCAACTTCCCCGAGCTGCCCTACCTGGAGCCGGCCGGCGCCACCCGCATCCTGCACGTGCACCGCAACGCCCCCGGCGCGCTCGGCACGCTGGACAACCTGATGGCGCAGCACGGCCTGAACATCGTCAGCCAGACGCTGCAGACCAAGGGCCAGATCGGCTACGTGATCACCGACGTCGAAGGCCAGGTCGACGACCTGGTCATGACGACGCTGCGCGATCACCCGATCACGGTACGTTGCGACCGGCTGTAAAAGGCGCTCTGGACAAAAACAGGCCCGCTCGCGCGGGCCTTTTTCATGGGTCGCGGCGGCTGCGTCAGGCGGGCCGGGGTCTGCCGGCATTGCGCGACCTATCGGACTTCAGTTATAAACGATAACCATTCCTATCCATATTGAAATAGGCGTCCTCCCACGCCTGGGTCTGTCCGATGTCCGCCGCCGATCTCCCCGTGCAGCAAGACCTGTACGCTCTTTACAGCGATCATCACGGCTGGCTGCTGGGATGGCTGCGGCGCCGCCTCGGCAATGCGGCGGATGCCGCCGACCTGGCACACGACGCTTTCCTGCGCCTGATCGTCCGGCCCGCGCCCGATGGCTTCGCCAGCGCCGGCGCCGCCCGCGCCTACCTGCGCACCATGGCGCAGGGCCTGTGTACCGACCTCTGGCGCCGCCGACAGGTGGAACAGGCCTGGCTGGACAGCCTGGCCGCGCAGCCCGCTGCCTATGCGCCGTCGCCGGAGCACCAGGCGCTGGTCATCGAGACCCTGCTGGAAGTCGGCGAGTGGCTCGGCCGCCTGCCGGACAAAGCCCGCATGGCCTTTATCCAGGCACAGATACACGGGCTGTCCACCCGCGAGATCGCCGACCACATGAGCGTGTCACCGCGGATGGTGCAGAAGTACCTGGCCCAGGCCATGCTGCATCTGGCGCTGATCGACGCCGGGTTGAACTAGCCATGGCGGCAGCGATCCAGCCCGCACCGCCCCTTCCGGTCCGGGCGGATTATGAAAGCCTGAAGGTCGCGGCCGAATGGTACGCGCGCCTGCAGAACGCCGATACCAGCGCGCAACAACGCCTCGCCTGGCAGCATTGGCTCGACGCACGCCCCGAACACCGCAGTGCGTGGGCACACGTCGAGGCCGTGAGCCGCCGCTTCGCCGTGCTACGCCTGGATGGCGAGCGCGACGCCGCCGAGCAAGCCGTGCAGATCGCCTCGCGGCGGCCTTCCACCCGCCGCCGGGCGGCAGGCCGCATCCTCGCCCTGGGTGGCGTCGGCGTGCTGGGCTGGCTGGGTTGGCGCTTCACGCCCCTGCCCGGGGTCGTGACCGCTTGGCGCTCCGACTACGCCACGGGTATCGGCGAGCAACGCCAACTGGTCCTGGCCGACGACACCCGCGTCTGGCTCAACACCCGCAGCGCCATCAACGTACGCCTGGACCCGACGCAGCGCCTGGTGGCGCTGGCCGGCGGCGAGATCCTGATCGACACCGCCAAGGACGCGCGGCAACGCCCGTTCTTCGTCGACACCCGCCTCGGCCGGCTGCAGGCCCTCGGCACCCGCTTCACGGTCAGGCAGGCCGACGACGACATCCTGCTGGCGGTCTACGGGGGTCAGGTGCGGATCCACACCCTCTCCGGGCAGGAAGCGCTGGTACGCAGCGGCGAACAGGCGCGCTACCGCGCCGACGCGATCTCCGAGGCCGTGCCGGCCGATCCGGCCCGCGAGGCCTGGTCCCGCGGCGTGATCCTGGCCGAAAACCTGTCGCTGGCCGATCTGGTGGCGGAACTGGGCCGCTATCACCGCGGCTACACGGGCGTGGACCCCCGCATCGCCGGCCTGCGCGTGGTGGGCCGCTATCCCGCCAACGACCTGCCGCGCGCGCTGGCGATGCTCGAGCGCGAATTGCCGGTCCGCATCCAGCGCACCTTGCCATGGTGGGTGACGCTCGAACCGAAATAAGGTTCTCAAAAAAATTCACGCCAAGGTTCGCTTTTCCGCTGCTCGTCCGATCAACAGGGAAAGAGGACCGCGCAAACCCGTGCCGCGTCCCGGCCGCCCGGCCCGCCCCGGGCAGCCAGACGGCGCCCCGCGCGCGCAAGCCGCGGCCCTCTCCTTGCCCATCCCTGCTCCAAGGAAGACCGCTCCATGCGCCGCCCGCAACACCCCGCCCGTCCCGGGCCGTCCACTCCCTCATCGCCCCAGCCCGTTGCCCTCCAGCGCGTATTGCGCAAGACCGTGCTCGGCGCGCTCCTGATGACCGCGCTGGCCCCGGCGGCCCATGCCCAGGACGCGACCCGCGCCGTCAGCGCCACTCATGCCTATGACGTGCCCGCGGGCCCACTGGCGGGCGCCCTGAGCCGCTTTGCCGAACAGGCCAACATCCTGCTCAGCGTGCCGGCCGACATGACCGCCGGCAAGACCAGCCCCGGCGTGCGCGGCGCCCACAACGTCGACAGCGCGTTCCGCGCCCTGCTCGCCAACACCGGCCTGGAAGCCGTGCGCCGGGCCGAGGGCGGCTACGCGCTGCGGCCCGCCCCGGCGACATCCGCCACCACCACCCTGCCCGCCGTGGTGGTGAGCGGCGCCAGTGCCTCGGCGCTGCCCGAGGCGTACGCGGGCGGCGACGTGGCGCGCGGCGCGCGCATCGGCCTGCTGGGCAACCGTGACTTCCTGGACACCCCGTTCAGCGCGACGTCGTACACGGCCAAGCTGATCGAAGACCAGCAGGCGCAGAACATTGGCGACGTACTGGTCAACGACCCTTCGGTCCGCAACACCTATTCGCGCGGCGCGGGTCGCGACGAATTCAATGTCCGCGGCTTCACGCTGTTCAACTACGACGTCGCCTACAACGGCCTGTACGGCATCTCGCCGCGCAACGCCACGTCATTGATCGGCATCGAACGCGTCGAGGTGCTGCGTGGACCCAATGCGCTGCTCAATGGCATGGCCCCGTTCGGCTCGATCGGCGGCTCCATCAACCTGGTGCCCAAGCGCGCGGGTGATGAACCGCTTAACCGCATGACGCTGTCGTACATCGAGAACAACCAGTTCGGCGCGCAGGCGGATATCGCCCGCCGCTTCGGCGAGGACGAGCGCACCGGCGTGCGGCTGAACGTGCTGCGCAGCGGCGGCGACATGAACATCTCCGGCGCCGGCGAAGACCTGGGTGCCGTCTCGCTCGGCCTAGACTATCGCGGCAACCGCTTGCGCATCGATGGCGACATCAACTACCAGAACCGCGTGACCGATGCCCGCAGCGGCCTGCTGTTCCCACCCGGCGGCGGCCAGGAAATCGGCCGGGCGCCGGACCCAAAGCGCAACTTCTTCCCCGACTGGACCTACTGGAAGGCCAAGGAATGGAGCGGCGACGTCCGCGCCGAGTATGACCTTTCCGATGACTGGACCGTCTATGGCGCGCTGGGCGCCCGCAAGCACGACTTCGAAAGCCTGCAAACCACCTGGCTGATGCTCGACTCGGCCGGCCGCATCGGATCCGTGCCCGCCCGCCTCAACGAACGGCTGCTAAGCAAGACCGGCGAGGTCGGCATCCGCGGCCGCTTCGATACCGGCCCGGTCAAGCACGAGCCGACGCTGTCCGCCAGCTTCCTCGACATCGACTATTCATCGGCGCGGGTGCGCTCGTCCACGGTGTTCTCGGACCTGTACGATCCCGTCGACCTGGCCAAGCCGAACATCGCCAGGCCCACCGACCTGGGCAAGACGAGCGAAACGCGGCTGTACAGCGTGGCGCTGGCCGATACGCTGTCCGTGATGGACGACGCGGTGCAATTGACCGCCGGCCTGCGCCAGCAGCGCGTCCAGTCGGTCAACTACAACCCGGCCACCGGCGACCGAACCTCGGACTACGGCAAGTCGGCCGTCACGCCAGCCATCGCGCTCGTGGTCAAACCGACCCGGCGCCTGTCGCTGTACGGCAACTACATCGAAGGCCTGAGCCAGGGCGGCACGGCGCCAGCGGAAGCCGTGAACGCCGGCGAGACCTTCAAGCCCGACGTCTCCAAGCAGTACGAGATCGGCGCCAAGTACGACTTCGGCACGGTCGCGGCGACCTTGAGCGCGTTCCAGATCGAGCAACCCAGCGCCTACGTCGACCCGGATACCCTGCGCTACCAGGCCGACGGCCGGCAGCGCAACCGCGGCGTCGAATTCCTGCTGCAGGGAGAACTGATGCCGCGCGTGCGCCTGCTGGGCGGCGTGGCGTACACCAATGGCGTGCTGACCAAGACCGAAGGCGGCCTGAACGATGGCCGCACCGCGCCAGCGGTGCCGCGCTGGCAGTTCAACGCGGCGGCGGAATGGGACACGCCGTTCGTACAGGGCCTTACCCTGACCGCACGCATGCTGCGCACCAGCACCCAGTACGTGGACGCGGCCAACACCCAGCAACTGCCCGGCTGGACCCGTTTCGACGTGGGCGCGCGCTACGCCATGAACATCAACCGCACGCCGGTGACGTTGCGGGCGACGGTGGAAAACGTGTTCAACAAGCACTACTGGCAATCGGCCGCGCGCGAAGGGCTGACGGTTGCCGCGCCGCGCACCCTGCTGCTGTCCGTGACCGCGGAATTCTAGTGCGGCCGCAAGCCCGCGCCACGCCCGGCGCGCGACCGCCGGCGTCCCCATCGCGGCGCGCGCCGGCGGGGCGCGGCAAAGCCTGGTATCGGATCCACAAATGGTCCAGCCTGGCCTGTACGCTGTTCCTGCTGGTGGTCTGCCTCTCGGGCCTGCCATTGATCTTCGATGAAGAGATCGTGACCTGGCTCGACCCCTCTCCGCCCTGGCCCACGCTCGCGCCGGGCACGCCGGCGCCATCGCTCGACGCCATCATCGATGCGGCGCGGGCGCGCCATCGCGCGCACCGGGTCGTCGACGTGGAAGTGTTGCGCGATCCGCCCCGCGTCACGCTCGGGCTCGCCCCCGGGCCACAGGCCGCCGCCGGGACGCCGTCGCTGCGCCTGGAGTTCGATGCGCGCGACGGCACCCCGCGAGCCGCCATCGCCGACTCGGACGAAGGGCTGGGCAGCCGCATCGTGACGCTCATGACGCGCCTGCACATCGATCTCTATGGCGGTTTGCCCGGTCAGTTGTTCCTGGGCGCCATGGCCCTGCTGTTCTCGCTGGCGGTGATATCGGGCGTGGCGCTGTATCACCCGTACATGAAAAAACTGCCCTTCGGCACCGTCCGCGCCCACCGCGCGCGCCGCCTGAAATGGCTGGACCTGCACAACCTGCTGGGCATCGTTACCGTGGCCTGGGCGCTGATGATGGGCCTGACCGGCGCCCTGCACGAACTGGCGGTTCCCTTCTTCCGCCATTGGCTGTCGAACGAGGTCCAGGTCGCGATTTCGCCCCGGATCGATACCCCCCCGGCCAGCGCCACGGCCTGGGCCTCGGTGCAGCAGGCCTATGCCACCGCGCGGGCCGCCGTGCCGGGCAGGCAGGTCGAATCGCTGCGCTTTCCCGATGCCAGCCTGGGCCTGCCCCGCCACTATCTGCTGTGGGCCAAAGGTGACACCGCTCTCGGCGCGCACCTGTTCGACGCCGTCCTGGTCGATGCCCCCACGGGCAAGCTGACTGCAGTCCTGGACATGCCCTGGTATCTGCGCGCCCTGCAGTTCTCGCGGCCGCTGCACTATGGCGACACCGCCGGCCTGCCGCTCAAACTGATCTGGGCCGCGCTCGACCTGATCATGATCGTGATCCTTGGAAGCGGCCTCTATCTCTGGCGCCGGCGCGCCGGGCAATAGCGACTTCCAGCCGTGGGCCCCGGCGGCCGGCTCAATCCGCCGCGTCGCGCGCCGCCGGCGCACTTCCCGCGAAATGCGCCGCCACCCATCGTTCACAGACGTCCAACAATTTCGGCGCGCCGCGCTGGATCACCGGACCGTAGCGGGCCAGCACCTGCTCGCGCGACACGCCGTTCTCGGTCCAGGTGCCGCCGCCCGTGAACACGTTGATCAGCAGCGGCTGGAAGCGGTCCAGCGCCTTGGCGAAGCGCGCGTCCTCGCTCTCGGCCTGCTCGAATTCGCGCCACAGCGCCAGGAACTCTTCGCCCTGCGGCGGAGGCAGCAAGCCGAACAGCCGTTCGGCCGCCTTGTCCTCCTGCTCGACCTGCCACGCCGCCGACGAACCGCCATGGATCGGATGGTCGCCGACGTCGATCTCGACCACGTCATGCAGCAGCAGCATCCGCATGACCCGCTGGGTATCCACCGGACCGCTGGCGTATTCACTCAGCACCAGCGCGTACAGCGCCAGGTGCCAGGAGTGCTCGGCGGAATTCTCCTTGCGGCTGCGGTCCAGCAGCGGCGATTGCCGGACGACGGTCTTGAGCCGGTCGATTTCGCGGAGGAATTGCAGCTGTTTTTCCAGTGAGGTCGATGCCATGGTGTCCTGCGTGGGTGGCGGTCCTGGCGCGAATGCCGATCGCGTTCCCGACACTGTACCCCCCTGACAGGCTCAGGGCGCCAACGTGGCCCCCGCCGCCCGCGCCAGGCACTCGGCCATCTTGCCGCGGACGCTGCCGGCGTCGAACGGCAACCGCCCGATGAGGCCGATCTCGCGATGAAACGCCGCATCGCCCAGCGACACCAGCCGCAGGCCATCCGTATCCAGGCCGCGCAAGCGCGGCAGCAGCGCCACGCCCAGTCCGTGGCGCACCATGTTGGCGATGGCCTCGATCTCGTCCAGCTCCACGGCCTCGTGCACCGTGATGCGCTGCTTCTTCAGGAACAGGTCCACCACGCGCCCGCCGAACGACGCGCGGTCGTAGCGGATGAAGGGCTGCGACGCCAACACCTCGCGCCACTGCGCCAACGCCATCGCGGCCGGCATGGCCAGCACCACTTCCTCGCGCAGCAACGGCTGCCAGCCCAGTTCCGGCGGCAGCGCGAACGGCGGCCGGATCAGCAGCGCCATATCGACCTCGCCGGCGTCCACCTGTCCCAGCAGCGACAGCGACACCCCCGGCACGATCCGCACCCGCACGTCGGGGTAGCCGGCGCGGAACTCGCCCAGCGCCCGCACCAGCAGGTCCTGCTGCACCGACGCGATGGCGCCGATGCGCAGCGAGCCGCTGACATGGCCGGCCCCGGCCGAAGATGCCATGCGCTCGGCCATGGCCACCAGTTCCTCGGCCTGCGGCAGCATCTCGCGGCCATGGTCGTTCAGCACGGCGGCGCGCGCGCTGCGGTCGAACAGCGCCACGCCCAGGTAGTCCTCCAGGCGCTTGATCTGGGCGCTGACCGCGGACTGGGTCAGGCCCAACTGAGCGCCCGCCCCGGTGAAGGTGCCGTCGCGCGCCACGGCAATGAAGGTCTTGAATTCTTTGATCACGATCAATATTTTCGATGCTAAGAAACAAAAAATATCGTTTTTCAATCAAAAAAACAATTCATAAACTATCGATTCCGGACACGCCCCGATGGTGACGGTCCGCATTCTGAATTACCTTTTCCGCCTTATCCGGAGCTTTTCATGACCGCTCAAACCAACCTGCCGCCGTTCCACCTGGCCTTCCCGGTCCGCGACCTGGCCGAAGCCCGCGCCTTCTACGGCGAAAAGCTGGGCTGTCCGGAGGGCCGCAGCTCGCCCGACTGGATCGACTTCAACTTCTACGGCCACCAGATCGTCGCCCACCTGGCCCCCAGCGAGTGCGGCCACAAGGCCACCAGCGCGGTCGATTCGCACAATGTGCCCGTGCGCCATTTCGGCGCGGTGCTTTCCATGGAACAATGGGAAGCCATGGCCAAGCGCCTGACCGATGCCGGCACCGAGTTCGTCATCGAGCCCTACATCCGCTTCAAGGGCGAAGTCGGCGAACAGGCCACCATGTTCTTCCTGGACCCGTCGGGCAACGCGCTGGAATTCAAGGCGTTCAAGAACCTGGATTCGTTGTTCGCCAAGTAATCCGTCTCTACAGGTTTCGTGCCGTTGAACGCTACATCAGACACTTCTTCTCCGGCCGAAACCGCCTGGCGCATCCAGCCCCAGGGCGACCGCTGCCTGATCGTCTCTTTCGGTGACCAGATCGACGCCACCATCGGCCGCACCTGCCTGGCGGCGGCGCGCAAGCTGCGCGACGCCGGCCTGCCGGGCGTGACCGACGTGGTGCCATCGTTCGTGGCGGTGGCGGTGCATTACCGGCCCGACGGCCTGGGCAACGGTCCCACCTACGCCGACCTGGCCGCGCGCATCGAGGCGCTGCTGGGCGACGGCATCCAGGCCGACGCCGCCGCCGGCCGCGAGGTCGACGTGCCGGTCTGCTACGGCGGCGAGCACGGGCCCGACCTCGACGACGTCGCCCGCGCCGCCGGCCTGACCCCCGACGACGTCATCGCGCTGCACAGCGGGCCGCGCAGCATGGTGTTCATGCTGGGCTTCGCGCCCGGCCACGCCTACCTGGGCGTGCACGACGAAAAACTGAACCTGCCGCGGCGCGCCTCGCCGCGCACCGCCGTGCCGCCCGGCGCGGTGGCCATCGCCAACCGCCAGACCGTGATCTACCCCAACCGTCTGCCCGGCGGCTGGCACATCATTGGCGCCACCCCGCTGACCATGTTCGACCCCGCGCGCGACCCCGCCGCGTATTTGCAACCGGGCGACTCGGTGCGCTTCGTGCCCATCACCCCCGATGAATTCGAACGCCTGCGGGAGGGCCGGCCGTGAGCCTCACCGTCATCAAGCCGGGCATGCTGTCCAGCTTCCAGAACCGCGGCCGCGAGGGCTACCAGCACCAGGGCATCCCGGCCGCCGGCGCCATGGACGAACGCGCCCATCGCCTGGCCAACGCGCTCGCCGGCAACACCGGCGATCCCGCCACGCTGGAAATGACCCTGACCGGCCCGACGCTGCGCTTCGACGCGCCGGCCTGCTTCGCGCTGGCGGGCGCCGACCTGGGCGCCACGCTCAACGGTCAGGACATCCCCCAGCACCGGCCGCTGGTCGCCCGCGCCGGCGACACGCTGGCCTTTGGCGCGCGGCCAGCCAACGGCGTGCGCGCCTATCTGGCGGTGCACGGCGGCTTTGCGCTGGCGCCGGTGATGGGCAGCGAAACCACCTATCTGCGCAGCGGCTTCGGCGGCTTCGGAGGCCGCGCGCTGGCCAAGGGCGACCAGGTCGGCCTGCGCCACACGCTTGCCGGCCGCGACCTCGATGCGTTGCGAAAGGCCCTGTGGGACCTGCGCATCTACCTGCCCGGCGCGCTCGGCAACAAGCAACGCGACACCATCCGCTTCCTGCCCGGCATGCAGTGGCAGGAATTCTCCGAAGCCTCCCGCCATGCCTTCGGCGGCGCGGAATTCCGCATCAGCCCGCAGTCCGACCGCATGGGCTACCGCCTGCAGGGCCCGGCGCTGTCCATGAGCCAGCCGCGCCAGATGCTGTCGGAGGCCGCCAGTTTCGGCACCGTGCAGGTGCCCTCTGGCGGCGAGGCCATCATTCTCATGGCCGACCGTCAGACCACCGGGGGCTACCCCAAGATCGCGCAGATCGCCACCGTCGACCTGCCCTTGCTGGCGCAGTATGCGCCGGGACGCGCGCTGCGGTTTGCCATGATCGAACTCGACGAGGCGCAACGCCTGGACGGCGAGCGCGAACGCGCCTTCGCCCAGTTGCTGGACGCGCTGGCGCCGCTGCGCGCGCTGCTGGGACCTGGCCACCCGTGAGGCCAGCTCGCACGCGCCCCCCGAATAACAGCCCGAACCTCCACAGGAACCTCATCATGAGCACAAGCATCGACCTGAACTGCGACATGGGCGAAAGCTATGGCGCCTGGAGCATGGGCAACGACGCCGCGGTGCTGGCCTTCGTCAGCTCGGCCAACATTGCCTGCGGCTTTCATGGCGGCGATCCCGCCACCATGCGCAAGACCGTGGCCGCCGCCCTCAAGCAGGGCGTGGCGCTGGGCGCGCACCCCAGCCTGCACGACCTGGTCGGCTTCGGCCGCCGCGCGATTCCGATCACGCCGGACGAGGCCTACGACATCACGGTCTACCAGATCGGCGCGCTGGCCGGCGTGGCCGCCTCGCAAGGCGCGCGGCTGCACCACGTCAAGGCGCATGGCGCGCTCTACAACATGGCCGCCAAGGACGAGGGCCTGGCGCGCGCCATCTGCCAGGCGGTCAAGGACGTGGATGCCTCGCTGCTGCTGTACGGGCTGGCCGGCAGCAAGCTGATCGACGCCGCGCGCGCCATCGGGTTGGCGGCGGCCAACGAGGTCTTCGCCGACCGTTCCTACCAGGACGACGGCTCGCTCACGCCGCGCACCCGCGCCGGCGCCATGATCGAGGACGTCGACCAGGCGGTGACGCAAGTGGTGCGCATGGTTCGGGAAGGCAAGGTGCGTTCGGTCGACGGCAAGGACGTGCCCGTGCAGGCCGACACGCTCTGTATCCACGGCGACCAGCCCAATGCGCTGGTGTTCGCCCGCGCCATCCGCGAAGCGCTGGAACGGGCCGGCATCGCCGTGCGCACGCCGGCGCGCCGCTAAGCCGCCCTAGCCGCGCCCGAAGCGCGGCGCCGACTCTTCCGCATCCTGCTGCGAGGCCTCGTGGTAGGCCCGCAGGATGCCTGGCAGCACATCGATCACGTAGTTGCGCGTCAGCTCGGCGGCGCGGTCGAAATCGCGCTTGTCCAGCGCCTGCGTGATGCCCTGGGTGTAGGTCTGCAGGTTGTTCGACGCCATCGTCTGCCGGGCCAGCAGGTAGCGCAGCGGCTCGACCTGCTCGTACAGCTTGGTCAGCACGTCCGCCAGCGGCGCATTGCCGGTGAAACGGGCGCCGGCCAGGTAGAACTCGCGCAGCGCGGCGATATAGGCGCGCACGTCGCGCTTGGCCATGGCGGCGGCGATCGCCTCGTCATAGCTGCGCAGCTCGGCCACCAGGGGCGAGATGTCGTCGATCTCGGCAACCTGGCGGATGCAATAGGCTTCCAGTTCCGCGCGCAACTTGTAGAGGTGGCGGATCTGGGTTTCGGAATACAGGGTGACCCGGAAGCCCTTGCGCTGGACATGCGTCACCAGGCCGCTCAGTTCCAGCAGACGCAGCGCTTCCCGGATGGGACTGCGGCTGGTGCCGAAACGCTGCTCCAGTTCCTGTTCCCGCAACGGCTGCCCGGGCCTGATAGTGCCATCCACTATCAACTCACGAATCTGTTCCTGTAGGAAGTACGGAATCGTGGCGGGCGCTTTGACGTCCAATCGGCTCCCCTTGTACTGCGTGATGCAAGTATTGCGACAGCGACAAGATACTAGAAATTTATTGAAACACAAATAGGAAAATTGTTGCAGGAAATCGCGCGCGGTCCGCTCAGTGCCAGTCGTCCCGATAGACAAACTTCGGCATCTGCCAATTGAAGCGCAGGGCCAGCAGGCGCAGCGCCAGACCGACCGCCAGCGCCACCGGCACTGCCGCGTTGGCCGGCATTCCCAGAGCCTGCGCGCCCAGGTAGAGCCCGCCGGTCACCACCGACACGCTGGCGTACAGTTCCTTGCGGAACAGCAGTGGCACCTCGTTGCAGAGCACGTCGCGCAATACCCCGCCGGCGCAGCCGGTGATCATGCCGCTGATCAGCACGACCGTGATCGGCAGTTGCATCAGTTGCGCCACCTGGCAGCCGATGACCGTGAACGCCACCAGACCCAGCGCGTCCGCCAGCAGGAACACGCTGCGCAAGCGCCGCATCACCGGCGCGATCAGGGCGGTCAGCAAGGCCGCGCCCGCCGTCATCCACAGGTATTCGGGGTGCACCACCCAGGTCAGCGGATAGTGGCCCAGCAGCACGTCGCGCAGCGAGCCTCCGCCCAGCGCGGTGACGCAGGCGATGATGCAGACGCCCATCCAGTCCATGTCGCGCCGGCCGGCCGATAGCGCCGCCGTCATCGCTTCGGCCACGATGGCGACCAGGTACAGGGTGTGCAGCAGGGCAGGAGAAAGGTCGTAGAACATGAAACAGGTGGGCGATGGACGAAGCCGCGGCGCGGCAGGCCCCATTGTATTGACAGCCCACGGCCCGGGCGATTGCTCCTCGCCGGATCCTCCCTTACCCTGGAAGCGCGTTGATATCGGTCAAGCCCCTGTCCATGCCCCGGCGGGACAATGGGGATGTGCCCGCAAGGGCGATTTCGGCCACCGGCGGGCTAGCGGGAGCCACCGGCGGGCCCCATATCGGGAGAAACGTATGTCGCAACAACCTGGCCCCATCCTACTGGCCACGGACCTCAGCGCGCGGGGCGATCGCGCCCTCGATCGCGCGCTGCAACTGGCCAAGGAACTCGATACCAAGCTGGTCGTGCTGCACGTGATGGAAAGTCACGGCGTGTCGCCGCGCCTGACCACGCCGGTCTGGCGCCGCCTGGCCGCCGACCACAAGGCGGTGGCCGAACGCGAGCTGGCCGAGGACCTCGCCAACGCCGGCGTCGCCACCGAAGTCGTGGTGGTCTCGGGTGATCCGCTGGTGCGCATCATGGAAACCGCCGACAGCTTCGGCTGCTCGCTGATCATCGCCGGCATCGCCCGCGACGAGACCCTCGGCCGTCTGCTGCTGGGCACCACGGTAGAGAAGCTGGCGCGCCAGGCGCGCCAGCCGGTGCTGGTGGTCAAGAACCGGCCGCGCAAGCCGTACCGCGACGTGCTGGTGGCTACCGACTTCTCGGCCGGCTCGCGCCGGGCGCTGCGCGCCGCACTGCAACTGGTGCCCAACGCCGACCTGACGCTGTTCCATGCCTACGATGTGCCGTTCCAGGGCAAGAACGTGCCGGACGATGCGGTGACCCGCAGCTTTTATCACGCGGCCGAGCAGAGCTCGCGCGAATTCATCGCCGAAACGCCGGAACTGGCCAACGTGGCGCCGCCCAAGGTGGTGCTGGAATGCGGCCAGCCGGAGACGGTGCTGTCGGAATACTCGTTCAACCACCGTTCCGACCTGGTCGTCACGGGCACCCATGGCCGCACCGGCCTGCTGCGCACGGCCATCGGCAGCGTTGCCGAGCGCCTGCTGGAAGCCCTGCCGAGCGACGTGCTGATCGTGCGCCTGACCGAAGAGGCGTAACCCCCGCCCTGGCGCCGGGCCCAGGCGGGCCTGGCGTCAGGCGTCGCCGTCCTGCATCATGGCCTCGATGCGGCCGCGCAGCAGATACAGCAGCAACAGCCCCGGCAGCGCGATGACCACCGTCACCAGGAAGAACCCGGGCCAGCCCAGGTGCTCCACCAGTGGCGGCGTCAATGGCCCGGCCAGATAGGTCCGGCCCACGGCCGACAAGGCCGACAGCAGCGCGAACTGCGTGGCCGAGAAACGCTGGCGGCACAGGGCCATCAGGAGCCCGACGAACGCCGCCGTGCCCAGGCCGCCGCACAGGTTTTCCAGCCCGACCGCCGCGCCCATCAGCCAGATGCTCTTGGGGCTGACCGCGATCAGCCAGTAGCCCAGGTTGGACACCGCCTGCAGCAGGCCGAACACCATCAGCGAGCGGTACAGCGTCCAGCGCGACATGATGAGTCCGCCGGCCAGCGCGCCGACCACGGTCGCGGCCATGCCCATGACCTTGTTGACCGCGCCGACCTCGGTGGGCGTGTAGCCGGCGCCGCGGATCAGGAAAGTGGTCGAGAGCGCGCCGGCAAAGGCGTCGCCCAGCTTGTACAGCACGATCAGCAGCAGCACCGCCAGGGCGCCGCGCCGGGTGAAGAATTCCTGCAGGGGCGCCGACACGGCCTCGCCCAGGCTGCGCGGCGGCTTGGCCACGTGCTCCGGCTCGGGCGCCCACAGCGTCGCCAGCGCGCACAGCAGCATCAGGCCGCCCATCACCACATAGGTATTGCCCCAGCCGATCCACTGGTCGGCCAGGATCAGCGCCAGACCGCCCGAGACGATCATCGCCACCCGGTAGCCCATGACCTTGATGGCGGCGCCGGCGCCGCGCTCTTCCTTGCGCAGCACGTCGGTGCAATAGGCGTCGAAGGCGATGTCCTGGGTGGCCGACAGGAACGCCACCAGCACCGCCAGCAGGGCCAGCGTCTGCAGCGCCGAAGACGGCGACAGCGTGCCCATGACCATGATCGCCAGCGCCAGCAGCACCTGTGTCACCAGCATCCAGCCGCGGCGCCGGCCCAGCAGCGGCGGCGCATAGCGGTCCACCAGGGGCGCCCACAGGAACTTGAGCGTGTAGGCGGTGCCCACCAGGGTCAGGAAACCGATCTGCTGCAAGGGCACGCCGGCCACCGTGGCCCAGGCCTGCAGGGTGCCGCTGGTCAGGGCCAGCGGCAATCCGCTGGCGAACCCCAGGACCAGCAGGGGCGCGACGCGGGGACTGGTGTAGACGTTGGATACAGCGGTAATGACGGTCTCCTGAAACGGCCCGGCCGGGCGCACGGGCGGGCACGGCGGGCTTGCGGCATTTTAGGCGCTGGCGCCCGGGCCGTCAGCCTGCGTTTCAGAATGTCAGGGCGAAGCGAAGCGGTACACCGCCAGCGTGCTGCGCCAGCTCGGAAAGGCCTTGATCTCGCGCCCCTCGTTGAAGGTGGCGCGTTCCAGGATGCGCAGGCCGAGTTCGCCGGCCAACTGCTCGAAATCGCGCAGCGTGCACAGGTGGATGTTGGGCGTGTTGTACCACTGGTACGGCATCTGGCCCGTCACCGGCATGCGCCCGCGCAGGATGGCCCAGCCGTGCGGCCAGTAGCCGAAGTTGGGAAACGACACCACGCCATGGCGCGCCACCCGCGCCATTTCGCGCAGGATGTGCTCGGTGCGATGCATCGACTGCAGCGTCTGCGACAGCACCACGGTATCGAATTGCTTGTCGTCGAACAGCGCCAGGCCGTCTTCCAGGTTCTGCTGGATCACCTCGACACCGCGCCGCACGCAGGCGATGACGCAGGTGTCGTCCAGTTCGACGCCGGCGCCGCGCACCTGGCGATGGTCGCGCAGGTGCGCCAGCAGCGCGCCGTCGCCGCAGCCCAGGTCCAGCACCCGGCTGCCGGGTTCGATCCAACTGGCGATGCGCGCCAGGTCGGGACGCAGCGCAACGAGGGCCGGACGGGGAGTCACAGGAGTCATGCGGAGCGTCCTTCGGTCTGGGTGGCGCCGGTCAACGCCAGCTCGCGGGCGATGCGCTCGTAATAGCCGCGCACCACGGCATGGTAGCGCGCGTCGTCCAGCAGGAAGGCGTCGTGTCCGTGCGGCGCGTCGATCTCGGCATAGGTGACCGGGCTGCCGTTCTTGAGCAGGGCGCGCACGATCTCGCGCGAGCGCTCCGGCGGGAAACGCCAGTCGGTGCTGAACGACACCAGCAGGAAATCCGCCTTGGCCGGCGCCAGCGCGCGCGCCAGGTCGCCGCCGGTCTTGCGCGCCGGATCGAAATAATCCAGCGCGCGGGTGATCAGCAGATAGGTGTTGGCGTCGAAATAGCGGGTGAACTTCTCGCCCTGGTAACGCAGATACGACTCGACCTCGAACTCGACGTCGTAGCCGTAGCGGTAGGCGCCGTTGGCGGCGGGTTCGCGCTGGGCGCGGCCGAATTTCTCGGCCATGTCGTCGTCGGACAGGTAGGTGATGTGGCCGATCATGCGCGCCACCGACAGGCCGCGGCGCGGCACGGTTTCCTGCGCGTAATAGTCGCCGCCATGGAAATCCGGATCCGTGATGATGGCGCGCCGCGCCACTTCGTTAAAGCCGATGTTCTGCGCCGACAGGCGCGGCGTGCTGGCGATGACCACGCAATGGGCCACGCGCTCGGGCAGCGTGATGGCCCAGCTCAGCGCCTGCATGCCACCCAGCGACCCGCCCATCACGGCGGCGAAGCGTTCGATGCCGAAGTGGTCCGCGACCCGCGCCTGCGCCTGCACCCAGTCCTCCACCGTCAGCACCGGAAAGGCGGCGCCCCAGGGCTTGCCGGTCTCCGGATTGATGCTGGCCGGGCCGGTCGAGCCGAAGCACGAGCCCAGGTTGTTGACGCCGATGACGAAGAACACGTTGGTGTCGACCGGCTTGCCGGGACCCACCATGTTGTCCCACCAGCCGACGTCGCTGGGGCTGTCGGCGGCCTGGCCGGCCACGTGGTGCGAGGCGTTCAGGGCGTGGCAGATCAGCACCGCATTGCTGCGCGTGGCATTGAGCGTGCCATAGGTCTCGACCGCCAGCTCGTAGCTGGCCAGCGACTGGCCGCTGAGCAACGGCAGCGGCTCGTCGAAACGCAGGAAGACGGGAGCGACCAGTCCGACGGAACCGGGATCAGCGGCATCGGACTGCGTGAGAGTGGCGGCGGGCAGGGTCGCGAGCGCGGCGCTGGCCGAATCACCGGCCAAATGTTGGGCAGGAGTGGTCATACGGACCTCTTTAGCTGGATTTATTGGAAGGCGCCCGCAAGCGGATCAGGCAAATCGGCGCCGAAAATTGGATAGTGCGGCAGGAATTCTAGCACTGCTGGCGGCGGGGACGGCAAGCGGCCGGGAACGGCCGCGGCCGTCAGCGCCGTGATCGCGGGAAGGCCCGCGTCGGAATGCCAGCCCCCTTCCCCGCCGGCCGCATCCTCCCGCTGCGGGGCGGCAGGCGCCTCAGGCCCCCGCCTCCCAGGGCTCATGGCCCAGGTATTCGTAGCGTTCGGTATTGACGCGCGAGATGCGCCATTCGACCGGCTGGCGGTTGTACGAATAAGCCACGCGCCGGATCTCCAGCAGCGCCGCGCCCTCGGCCACGCCCAGCCAGCGCGCATGGGCGCGGTCCGCCAGGCAGGTGCGCAGGCGTTCGTCGGTGGCGATGACGTTGACGCCGAACACATCCTGGTACAGCGCATACAGCGTGCTGGCGCGCTCGCGCAGGTGCGCCTCGGTCATGCCGGGAAAGCGCGATTCCGGCAGGCAGATGTCATCGACCATGACCACGTCGCCGTTCAGCGACAGCATGTTGAGGAACTCGAACACGTAGGCGCCGGCCGGCAGCCCCAGCTTGTCGCGCGCCTCGGCCGAGGCCTTGACGCGACGAAAGCGCAGCAGCTCGGTGGTCGGGTACGACTTGTGGCCGTCCTGGCGCAGGATGCGGAAGAACTTGAAGAAGTGGTGGTTGCGGGTGTGCACCGCCACATAGGTGCCGCGGCCCTGGTGGCGCACCAGGATGTTCTCGGCGGCCAGTTCGTCGATCGCCTTGCGCAGCGTGCCGATCGACACGCCGAAACGCTCGGCCAGGTTCTTTTCCGGCGGAATCGCCTCGCCCTGCTTCCATTCGCCTTGGGCCAGCGCGGCAAGCACGGCCTGCTTGACCTGCTCGTACAAGGGACTGCCCAAAGGCACAGTCGATGACAGGCTGGTGTTCATGGGTGCATCGCAATAAATCCGGGCCTCCAGTGTAGCGGCGCGAGCGGGCCTCGCTCAAGTCATACAATTCATATATATGATTTAGTTGACATGCAAAAAAGCCCGCCCTAAGATTTGCCGGACGTTGTGATCCGAAGCGCCCGCGGCACTCCGCCGCGGCGCTCACCCAGGAGAGGAAGACGATGATTCACGCCGTATTGCACGATGCCAAGGACACGGTGGCGGTCGCCGTGGTGGAAGGACTGACCGCCGGAACGGAGCTCAATGCCTGGATCATGGACGAGGACAAGATCATCCATGTGCGGGCCTCGCAGGACATCCCCATCGGCCACAAGGTCGCGATGAAGGACATGGCCGTGGGCGACACGGTCTACAAGTACGGCGTGGACATCGGCCGCGTGGTCGCGCCGATCCAGGCCGGCCAGCACGCCCACGTGCACAACATCAAGACCAAGCGCTGGTAAGCCGATCCTTCGCCCACACAGGAAACCATCATGTCCGTCATCAATGCTCAGACCACCTTCCAGGGCTACCGCCGCGACAACGGCCGGGTCGGCGTGCGCAACCACGTCATCGTGCTGCCCGTGGACGACATCTCCAACGCCGCGGCCGAGGCCGTCGCCAACAACATCAAGGGCACGCTGGCCCTGCCCCACCCCTACGGCCGCCTGCAATTCGGCGAAGACCTGGAACTGCACTTCCGCACCCTCATCGGCACCGGCTGCAACCCCAACGTCGCGGCGGTGGTGGTGATCGGCATCGAGGAAGGCTGGACCAAGCGCGTGGTCGATGGCATTGCCGCCACCGGCAAGCCGGTCATGGGCTTCAGCATCGAACTGCACGGCGACCACGACACCATCATGCGCGCCTCGCGCTGCGCCAAGGAATTCGTGCACTACGCCACCGCCCTGACCCGCAGCACGTGTCCGATTTCGGACCTGTGGGTCTCGACCAAGTGCGGCGAGTCCGACACCACCTCGGGCTGTGGCGCCAACCCCACCGTGGGCAACGCCTTCGACAAACTCTACGCGCTGGGCTCGACGCTGGTGTTCGGCGAAACCTCGGAGCTGACCGGCGGCGAGCATATCGTGGCCGAGCGCTGCGCCAACGACGCCGTGCGCGAACGCTTCATGTTCATGTTCGACCGCTACCAGGCCATGATCGACCGCTGGAAGACCAGCGACCTGTCCGAATCGCAGCCGACCAAGGGCAACATCGCCGGCGGCCTGACCACCATCGAGGAAAAGGCGCTGGGCAACATCCAGAAGATCGGCAAGCAGTGCCGGGTCGACGGCGTGATCGACAAGGCCGAGATTCCCGACGGCCCGGGCCTGTGGTTCATGGACTCGTCCTCGGCCGCGGCAGAGATGGTGACGCTGTGCGCGGCCTCGGGCTACGCCGTGCACTTCTTCCCCACCGGCCAGGGCAACGTCATCGGCAACCCGATCCTGCCGGTCATCAAGATCTGCGCCAATCCGCGCACGGTGCGGACCATGTCGGAACACATCGACGTCGACACCAGCGGCCTGCTGCAGCGCGAGATCGACCTGAACCAGGCCGGCGACAAGCTGCTCGAATGCATGCTGGCCACCGCCAACGGCCGCTGGACCGCGGCCGAGGCCCTGGGACACCGCGAGTTCGTCCTGACCCGTATCTTCGAAAGCGCCTGACGGCGCCGGCGCGGCGCGCTCCGCAATGCGCGCCTGCCGCAGCGGTTTCATCGCGGCGCGCGCCGACCGTGCGCGCCGCGGCAGCACACGGCGCCCGCGCCGTGCCGCAGTTCCCTCGCAGCACACGCACAAAAGCATGCAGACCCGGGCGCAAGCCGCCACGGCAGCACAGGCGTAAGCATTCCTACCCGGGCGCCACCCCCAAGGAGGAAGACAGATGAATCGCGAGCAACACCCCCCGATCGACGACGCGCAGCGCCGCCGCGCGCTGGCCGCCCTGGGCGCGGCCGGCCTCTGTGCGCTGGCCCCTTGGCGCCAGGCCCTGGCGCAGAAAGGCGCCTGGCCGGAACGGCCCATCAATTACGTCGTGCCGTTTCCCCCGGGAGGCCTGACCGACGTGGCAGCGCGCCAGGTCGGCAAGGCGCTGAACGATGCCGAACGCTGGAACATCGTGGTCGAGAACCGCCCGGGCGGCAGCGCCAACATTGGCGCTGCCCACGTCTCGCACGCCGCGCCCGACGGCTACACCTGGCTGGCCATCACCCTGTCGCACGCCGCCAACGCCACGCTGTTCGCCGGCAAGGCCGGCTACGACCTGACCCGCGACCTGGCGCCGGTGGCCGGCCTGGCTTCGTCACCCATCATGGTGGTGGTCAACGCCAAGAGCCCCATCAAAACCATGGACGACCTGGCCCGCGCGGCTGCCGCCAAGCCGTTGGCCGCCGGCTCCAGCGGCAATGGCACGCCGCCGCACCTGACGCTGGCGCTGTACCAGAAGCTGACCGGCGCGCCGCTGATGCACGTGCCCTACAAGGGCGGCGCGCCGTCGCTGACCGACCTCATCGGCGGCCACCTGGACGTGGTGTTTTCCAATTACCCCGAATCGCTCGCGCATGTGAAGAACGGCTCGCTGCGCGCCCTGGCCATCACCACCCGCGCGCGCAGCGCCGACCTGCCCGACGTGCCCACGGTGGCGCAGGCCGGACTGCCGGACTTGATCGTGGAGAACTTCACCGGCGTGATGGCGCCGGCCAGCACGCCGCCGGAGCTGGTGCAGCGCATCGGCGAAGCCATCGTCAAGCAGGTGTCGCAGCCCGCGATGCAGCAGGCGCTGCTGCAGTTGGGATTCGTGCCGCAGCCGCGCGGACCGGCCGAGTTCGGCAGCTACCTGCGGTCGGAGGTCGACCGCTGGGCCAGGATCATCCGCGACGCCAACATCCAGATCGCCTGACGCCGGAGCCGCCATGCACGTGCTTATCTCGGAATTCATGGACGCGCCCGCGGTCGACGCGCTGCGCCAGCGCTTCGACGTGCGCTACGCCCCCGACCTGGTGGACCAGCGCGACGCCCTGCTGCGCGCCGCCGGCCAGGCCGACGCCCTCATCGTGCGCAACCGCAGCCAGGTGGACGCGGCCTTGTTGGCGGCCGCGCCGCGGCTGCGGGCGGTCGGCCGGCTGGGCGTGGGGCTGGACAACATCGACCTGCCCGGCTGCGCGGCGCGCGGTATCCAGGTGGTGCCGGCCACCGGCGCCAACGCGCGCGCGGTGGCCGAGTACGTCATCGGCACGTTGCTGGCGCTGCTGCGCGGCGCCTACGGCGCCAGCGCCGCCGTGGCCGACGGCCAATGGCCCCGGGCCGCCCTATCGCAGGGGCTGGAGGCGCACGGGCGCACCCTGGGCGTGGTGGGTTTCGGCGGCATCGGCCAGTTGACCGCGCGGCTGGCGGCCGGCCTGGGCATACGCATCGTCGCCTGCGACGCCGCCCTGCCGGCGACCCATCCCGCCTGGGCCGAAACCTGCGCCACGCGGCTGGAACTGGACGACCTGCTGGCGCAGGCCGACGCCGTCACCCTGCACGTGCCCCTGACCGCCGGCACCCGCCATCTGCTGGACGCCGCCCGCATCGCTCGAATGCGGCCGGGCGCGGTGCTGATCAACACGTCGCGCGGCGGCATCGTCGACGAGGCCGCGCTGGCGGCGGCCTTGCGCGGCGGCCGCCTGGGCGGCGCGGCCCTGGACGTGTTCGAACAGGAGCCGCTGCCGGCCGGCGGCCCGCTGGCCGGGGCGCCCAACCTGATCCTGACCCCGCATATTGCCGGCTTGACGCAGGAAGCCAACACCCGCGTTTCCGACATGGTGGCCGCCGGTGTGACAATAGCGCTTACCGGCGGCGCCCAATGAAACGCGGCGCGCCTCGCTGACAGGAAGGATATGGCTCACATCTATCTGGACGAACTTCAACACCTGGCCGCGGCCAGCCTGGCCGCCGCGGGCGCCAACCCGGCCATGGCCGACAGCACCGCCCGCGCGCTGGTCTTCGCCGAAAGCCAGGGGCTCAGTTCCCACGGCCTGTCGCGCGTGCCGTTCTACGCCGGCCACCTGCGCACCGGCCGCGCCATCGGCAACGCCGTGCCGCGCATCGTGCACGAGCGCGGCGGCGCGGCGCTGATCGACGCCGGCTCGGGCCTGGCGTTCCCGGCATGCGCGCTGGCGGTGGCCGAAGCCAGCCGCCGCGCGCGCGAACACGGCGTGGCCTTCATCGGCGTGGCCAACAGCCACCATTTCGGCGAGGCCGGCTATCACCTGGAAGCGCTGGCCGATGCCGGCCTGGTGGCGCTGGCGCTGAGCAACTCGCCCGCCGCCATGCCGGCCTGGGGCGGAAAGCGTCCGCTATTTGGCACCAACCCCATCGCCGCCGTCTTTCCGCGTCGCGGCGGCGGCCGCATCGTCATCGACCTGTCCTTGTCGCAGGTGGCGCGCGGCAAGCTCATGATCGCGGCGCGCGACAACCAGCCGATCCCGCTGGGCTGGGCGCTGGACGCCGACGGCCAGCCCACCACCGATCCCAAGGCCGGCCTGGCCGGCAGCATGCTGCCCGCCGGCGGCGTCAAGGGCGCGATGCTGGCGCTGATCATCGAGCTGCTGGCCTGCGCCCTGACCGGCTCGCACTTCGGTTTCGAGACCGAGTCGTTCTTCGTCGACGCGGGCGGCCCCGCGCGGCTTGGGCAGGCCTTCATGGCCATCGACCCGGGCGCGCTGGCGGGCAACGAGGCCTACCTCGAACGCGTCGAGACGCTGGTGGCAGCCATGCTGGAAGACGACGGCGTGCGCCTGCCCGGCGACCGCCGCCGCAAGCTGCGCGACGAGGCGCTCAAGCATGGCGTGGAAATCCCCGAAGCGCTGATGGCACAGTTGCGCGCCATGTCGGGCGTGGCCTGAATATTCCCCGGCGGTGGCTTGCCCGGCGGCCGGACGGGCCCCGCCCACTGCCGACCCGACGCACTTCGACCTGCTCGCCCTTCGCTATGACCGATGACGATCTGGCCGGCCTATATGCCGGCGGCGCCACCCACCTGGACGCGGCCACGCTGGCGACAGCGGGCCTCGATCCCTCCAGCCGCGCCTGGCTCGCCGACCACGGCCTGCCGTTGCGGCCCGAGCCCGCCATCCCCCTGCTGGAGTTCGTGCCGCCCCGCATGCACGCCGGCGGCAACGCCGCCATCCTCGTGATCGCGCGCGAACCGTGGGCCGACGCGCTGTGGATAGGAATCGCGGCGGATGGCCGCGTGGTGACGGCAGGCGCGGACGGGCCACCGATCCTCATCAACAGCCGCATCACGCATTTCCTGCATTTCCTGGCCGCGTTCCAACGCTTCCAACGCGCGGCCAGCCGTGACGATGCGGGGCCCCGCGTGTACACCCAGGCCGAGATGCAGGCCCGACTCGACGCGTTGCGCCAGGGCCAGGGCCGGCGCGCGAGCCCGCCCGCCTCACGAGCACCCGCCACGCCGGCCCTTGACCGCCCTGCCGCGCTGCGCCGGCTCGAGCAGGCCTGGCGCGACTGTGATGCCGCCGCCCTGGCCCGCGGCGGTTGGTGGCTCCGTATCCGGGAACAACTGCGCGACGGCCTGCTGTAGCCTGCCGCACCCCGCCGCCGGCCGAACTCCCGGGGCGAATGGCCCTACCTCTACGGAGTCAACCGCTCAAGGCCAGGTGACCGTGAAAATCTTGTTCACCGCATGCCCGGCCGCATCGGTCACGGTCACTTTTATCGCCGACGACATGCCCGGCGCAGCGCCGGGTCGGACCCGCAGGTTCCGCGGAGCGCGGCTGTCCGTTCCGGCTTTCGTGAATTCCAGCAGGTCGGCAACGCCCAATGCTGCCGTCATGGCGACATCGCCGACCCCGCCAGATACCGTCACGAAAGAATCGAGCGTCACGTCGGGCTCTCCCACGGCAGGTCCAGCCAGGGCGTCCGAGGTGAGTTGCACGGCCAGCGCCGGCGCGATCTCCAGGTTGAAGAAGGCCGAGGTGGGCACCGCCTCCACCAAGGGGTCCGAGATCGCGACGGCAAAGGTATTGGAGGGCGACACTTCGAGCGCCGTACCGGTTATCTCGCCGGTCGTGGAATCCATCGTCAAGCCGGCCGGCAAGCCGCCATGGAGCATGCGGTACTCAAGCTTCCGTCCGCCCGCGCCCCCTCCTTGCACAGGGCTGTAGCTGACGGCGTCGCCAATCATGTAAGCCTTGACAGGCACCCGCACGTTCGCGGTGGGCCGCTCGAACGCCAGCAGGCCGAAGCGCTCCTGCACCGTGTGCGCCGGCGAGGCGGTATCGCTGATAGTGACGGTGTAGCGCGCAATGTTGGTGTCCAACTGCTCGACCGTCGGGGTGCCCGAAATGACGCCGGTCGCCCGATCCATCGTCAAGCCATCCGGCAGGGGCGGCGCCACGTCGTACGATAGCGACCCGACGCCGCCCGACGCCGTCACTGGCGCATAGGCCGTCAGCGGTTCGTTCAAGGCCTGCGTGGTGTACGGCTGGTTGAGCGCGGCCGCCAGGTTGCCATGCACCGCGAGCGTGAAGGTGGCGGTGACGGTCTGCAAGGGATCGGCGCTGTCGGTCACCGTGACCGTGTATTCCGTGGCAGGCGACACCGCGATCGGCGTTCCGGGGACATTCTTGATCTTGCCGTTCCGCTCCTCCATTTGCAGCCCGTCCGGCAAAGGGGGCTGCACGCTGAAGTGGAGCAGGCCCAGGCCGCCCACGGCATTGACCGGGGCCTCGTCGACGATTTCGGCGTCGACCATGATGGAAACGGCCGGCTTCACCGTGGCCGCCGTCAGCGCCGGTACGACCAGCAGGGAAAAGGTGCCCGTCGCCGAATGCTCCGGCATGGCGCTGTCCGTCACGGTGTAGGTATATGTGGCGAGCAAAGACGGCGTGGTCGTGACCCCGGTGATCGCGCCGGTTCCCGCGTTCAGGGCCAGGCCCGCCGGCAGTGCCGGCGTCACGCTGTAGCGATACGGAGGCACGCCGCCCCAGGTGAGGGCCGGCGTATAGGAAACCGTGTCATGTACCCGATGTACTTCGCCGGCGTTGGGTACATTGGTCTGGAGGATCGGAAAAACCCGGAGCGAGAAGGCCGAGCTGGCCCTCTGCCCAACGCTGTCGCTGACAGTGACGGTGTAGACGGTCTCGGCAGACTCGCCCACGGCGGAACCCGAGATGCCGCCGTCGCTTGCATCCAGGGCCAAGCCTGCCGGCAAGGCAGGTGAAATCTCGAAATGGCGCGCGCCGACACCCCCGGAGGCCTCGACGGGAGCCGCGACCGTCACGGGGTCCCCCGCCGTCACGGAGATCGCATCGACCCGGCTCGTCACCGAGATCGTCTCACCAACCTCCATCATGAAAGAGGCCGTGACCGTATGCGCCGGCGAATCGCTATCGGTGACCGTGACCGCGTACGTAGTCAGAGGCGCTACCGCGACGGCGGACCCCGTCAGCATGCCAGTCGCCTCGTCCAGCGCCAGCCCTGCCGGCAATGCGGGGGAAACGGAATAATGAAGCGCTCCCACGCCGCCCGCGGCGGTCACCGGCTGATAGCTGAGCTCGCGGCCGACGACGGCGTCCGTCGTCCCCGAGGGAGTGGCGACCGCTGTCAGCAAGCCCCTGATCTCCAGCGTGAAATTGGCGCTGACCTCATGCGAGGGCGAGGCCCCGTCAGTGACCGTCACGGTGTACTCGGTCCGGGGCGATGCCATCGCGGCGGATCCCGTGATGGCGCCGGTCGACGCATCCATTGTCAATCCGGCCGGCAGCGCCGGGGCGACCGCATACCCGAGCGTACCGATTCCCCCCACGGCCGACACCGGCGTGTCATTGAGCGGATCACCCGCCTGCGCCACCCAGGTGGCACGATTGACGGTGGAGAGCAAGGCTGCCCCGATCGCCAGGCTGAACCGGGCCGTGGCGGCCCCCGGCGGCGTGCCGCTGTCGGTCACTGTCACCGTATAGTCGGTCAGTGGCGACGGGACGAGGGCGCTACCCGTCACGGCGCCGGTTTCCACGGAAAATTCCAACCCCGCGGGCAAGGCGGGAGTGACGGCGTAGTGCAACTTGCCAATACCTCCGCCGCCGCTCACCGGAACCACATCGGCGCCGACCGCTACGCCGACCAGCCAGCTTCGCGACGTGAAATTGGCGCTGGCCGACAGCGGCCCGGCCACCGTCACCTGATAGCTGCCGGCGCCTGCCTCGAACCCGGGCAGGTCGGCCGCCTGCGTGGCGGAGATGGTGGCGGAGCCCGCCGCCACCGCGGTGACCGTGCCATCGGCGGCAACGCGCGCGATGGCGTCGTCGCTCGAACGATAGGTGATGGCGCCTTTGCTGGCCGGCTGGTCGCTGAGTGCCGGGTTGCCGACGGCATCCCCGACCGTCAGCGTGACGGACGCCTGCGCGAAGCCCAGCCGCGGCGTGACGGAGACCTTTTGCACGACCACGCTGATCACGCTCAACCGCGACTGCGCGACGGCGAGGTCGACCCAGGCCAGGGCGAGGACCAGGCAGGCCCCCGTCAGGGTGTAGAGCGCCAGGTAGAACGGCGTCTTGAGAAATTGGACGATCTTCTTGCGGTTTGTCATTTCCGGCCCACCGTGATCTTGACGTTGTAGGCGGACGTGGTGGCGTCGGTGACGCGCACCAGGTATTCATCCGTTGCCGTGGGAACCGGCAGCCTGGGCAGGTCCACCACGAGCTGCTCGGGCGCCACCGAAAACTGCGGCGAAATGCCGATGTCGGCGCCGTTCTTCTGCACCGACGCCAGGACCAGCGCGCCGCTGCCGACGGCGATGGTGAGTCGTTGGCCATCGGCGCTGACCTCGGCGCCGGGCGGCAAGCCGGCCTTTTCGACGAAGACTTCCCGCACCCCGGTACGGTCGACCTTGGCCAGGAAGGTCTGTGGAATGCGGTCCGGACGCGTGATGGCCTTGTCGAGCAAGCGGGCGCCGGTGTATTGCTGCATCGACTCGCGCAGCGCCAGCGAGGTATCGTCGGCCGTATGGCGTGACGGCGAAATCAGTTTCATCAGGTCGACGTAAACCATGACCGTCTTGCTGTTGAGCGCGCCATCGCGGCCGCGCGACATGCCGAACGACAGGCGCGCCTTGTCGCCCGACAAGCTGGCGATCAGATCGCGCGACACGCCGGTGGATACGCGCATGTCGAACAGGTAGTCCTTGTAGAGCGCGAACTTCACGCCGCCGGAGAGATAGGGACGATGGCGGCTCTCGACCGAGCCGTCGCCCATCGGGTAGCGTTCGTGTTCCAGGCCGAGCGACGAGCTGAGCACCAGCGAGGAGGACGGCGCGTATTGCAGGTCCACGCTGGCGCCGTACAGCCGGCCGGTGGAGATGCGGCGCGGGTCGTAGAGCACGCGGGCGTAGTTGGCGTAGTCCTCGAGCACCGTGCGGCTCGACAGGTCGTTCCGGCTGTGCGCCCGCGCGCCCCAAGCGGACGCGCCCAACGCATGCAGGCCAAGGCCAGACTCGGGCGTGAACAGGCGGCGCGCCGACAGCACGCCCGCCAGTTGCGTGACCGGCACGCGCGCGCTGCCGGAATCGAAATCGAACGACGGCCGGCCTTTCATCAGCGACACCGCGGCGTCGAATTCGTATTGCTTGCTGGCGTCGACGAAAATGCCGCGGCCAATCAGTTCGCGCTGGTATTCACCGAGCTGCATGCTCGCACCGAGGGCGAAACGATCGGTGATGAGCCGGGCGTATTCGATGCGGCCGATCGGCGCGTTGTCCATGGCGCCGCCGCCGACCCGGAACCGCGAATCGGGCGTGGACAGCGCGAAGGAATCCCGCCCCAGCGACACGGTGCCGTCGCCCACGGGCACGGTCAGGTTTGGATTCGACGCGCCCATGCGCGTGCCGGTCGCCGCGGCCATCATGGGATTGCCCCGGGCATCGCGCCGCGCCTGCTCGGCCCGCGCGGATTCCTGCAGGAAGGCAGCGAAGGCACGTTCGAGTTCGCGCTTGTCGCCGGCTTGCGGCGCCGGCAGGTCGGGCAACCCGCCCGCCGCGGCAGGCGTGGTCAAGGCGAAGGCCGCGGCCAACGCCAAGAGGACCCGCGCGCAGTGGCGGGACTGAAGCCCGCCACAGTCGACGGAGATCTTGCGAGGAGACGATTCCGTATTGGGATGGGGCGCCCGAGGGGCGATGGGCTTCCGCAAGGAAACGGACTGAGGCATCTTGATATTTCCAACATCGGCCGTGGCGATGTCGCCGGAACCTGAATCACGAGGAATGCGTTGATTCTAGGTATCTGGAAGGGGCGAAATGACCGCGCGGCCGACACACAAAATTAATTGAGTGAATCGACCATCACGGTCAATTGGACTAGCAAAATATCCGAATGCCTGCGGCGAAAGAAGCGCGCGCCCTCTAGAATCGGACGGCCAGAATGCGCAATCGTCAAAGGGCGAAAATCAGCGCCGGAAAATGACACCAGGGGTCACATTCCGGCGGCGCGGCTGAACCAGAGCATCAGCGGCGCCAACAGCAGGAACACCACAGTGGACACCAGCACCGCGCCGGCGGCGGTGTCGCCCATGTCCGTGTAGCGCTTGGCGTACATGTAGCTGACCACCGCGCACGGCATGGCCATCTGCAGCGTCAGCGCGCCGGCCAGCACCGGCTCCAGATCGAGGATCCACACGATCGCCAGGCCCGCGCCCAACCCGGTCACCAGCCGCATCGCCGCCACCTTGGCGCCGTCGCGCACGCCGTTGGCGGGGATCAGCGCCAGCGCGTGGCCCAGGCTCAGCAGCATCAGCGGCACCGTCACCGCGCCCAGCATGCGGGCGGTCTCGATCAGCCAGGCCGGCACCGGGATGTGCAGCATGCGCATGGCGACAGCCACCACCGAGGCCAGCAGGATCGGACTTTTCCAACTGCCCTTGGTGTTGACGCCAGGCAGCAGCCGCACCGCGATGGTGTGCATGACGAAGGAATTGACGGCGAAGAACGCCACCGCCACCGACAGGCCGGCATCGCCGAACGCCAGTTGCGAGATCGGCAGGCCCAGGTTGCCGGCATTGGGCAGGAACGCCGTCGGCAACAGGGTGCGCACCGGCAGGCGGCCCAGCTTGAGGAGCAGGGCGCAAACCAGCGCGCACAGCAGCAGCGCCAGCAGCGTGGCGGCCGCCACGTCGGCCAGCGCGCGGTCGTCCAGGTGGGTCGTGACGAAGGTGTGGAACACCAGCGCCGGCGTGGTGACGGACGTGACCAGCGTGGTGATGAAGGCGCCGCCGAACGGCAGGTCGCGCTTGCCCCAGAAGACGCCGATGCCGACGCACGACAGGAGCGGCAACATCAGCACGATGGCCGACAAATAGAACTGCGCGATGGCCAGCATCCGTTTATTCCGTCAGAGATTCAAAGGGCGATACGCAATGGCATCATCGCTTGTCCACGGCCGATGGCCAGCCGGAACATGGGTTGTCTTTTGCCAGGAACCCGCGTCCCCGCCGCCATGTCCGCCGACCCCATTCTCGTCGCCCCGCTTGCACCGCTCAGCGTCCGGCTGTCGCCGCGCGAATCGGCTTCGCTGCTCTGGAGCGCCGCCGGCAAGACCAGTTGGGAAACCGCCCGCATCCTGGACATCAGCGAAAGCACCGTCAATTTCCATTTGCGCAACGCCTGCCGCAAGCTGCAGGTGCGCGGCCGCCGCGCCGCGGTGGCGGCGGCGATCCGGCGGGGATTGGTGTGAGCCGTCACGGCTTGACCACGACCGACCTCAGGAATTCACGCGCCCGCTCCTGCGGCAGGCTGGCCTCGGTGCCCGCCGCCACCGCCTCGATCAGCATGGTGTCGGTCACCCACACCCGCGCCCGCAGCCAGCCGGGCTTGCCCATGGCCTTGCCCTGCACGTCGATGTCCTGCCCGTAGGGCGGCCACTCGGTGGGCGGCGGCGCCTGCATGTTGACGTACAGCGAACGCATCAGGGCCATGCCCAGCGCCTGCCTGGCCACGGGATCCGCCGCGATCTCCGGCGGCAGGGGCGCCGATCCGATCGCGAACACCGCCTCGCCAACGGTGGCCGTGGCCAGCGTGAATGACAGCGTATGGGTGTCCAGCCGCAACTGGCGGGTCTCGGTCTGCACCCGGTTCGGGAACGCCGCCCGCACCCGGCCGTCCGCCACGTCCACTTCGCGCCAGTTGTAACGGGGCGAGCAGGCGCTGACCAGCAGGGCCAACACAACAATCGGCCCGGCTTTCTTGAACATGAAACGAAACAGCGATGAAATCGTCATTACCGTAAAGACCCCACGGTCTTTTCATTTCGAGGACAGCCCCAAATTGTCGCCGATTTCGATGACCCCAGCGCCCGACGGCACGCCCCTGGCCAATTACGTGTGGTCCGCCGCCCCGAATGTGCCCTCGCCCGTGATCGGCGCGGGCACGCCCGGCATCTACCTGCTGCATGGCCTGAGCGAGCATGCCGGGCGCTATGACCGGCTGGCGCGCTGGCTGGCCGCCCGCGGCTGGACCGTGGGCGCCCATGACCATCGCGGCCATGGCCGCTCCGGCGGCCGGCCCGCCACGCTGGCGCGCCAGGAGGATCTGGTGACCGACGCCGTCGCACGCCTGGCCGACTGGACCGCCGCCCACGGTCGCCCGCCGATCCTCCTGGGCCACAGCCTGGGCGCCCTGGTGGCGGTGCGGATCGCGCTGCAGCGGCTGGCGCCGATCGACGCCCTGGTGCTCAGTTCGCCGCCGTTCGTGGTCAACGTGCCGCTGTGGGTGCGCCGCACCCTGACCTGGATGTCCCTGCACGCGCCCGACCTGCGCGTGCCCCACGGCCTGGCGCCCGCCCGGATTTCGCACGACCGGGCGGTGGTCAAGGCCTACCGGTCCGATCCGCTGGTGCGGCGCAGCATGACCGGCCGGCTGGCCCGCTTCGTCGATGACGGCGGCCGCGATTCCCTGCGGGAAGCCCACCTGCTGGCCTGCCGCACCCTGCTGATGGTGGCCGGCGACGACTCCATCGTGGCGGCCGAGGGCAGCCGCCAGTTCGCCCAGCGCGCGCCCGCCGAATTGCTGACATTGCGCTGGTACGACACCGCCTGGCACGAGATTTTCAACGAAACCGCCCCTATTGCCGACCCGGTCTACGCCGACCTGGACGAGTGGCTGGCGCGCACCGCCGCGCAATTGTCCCTGTCCCCAGTACTGGCTCCCTCGGCAGAGGAGGCCAGCACCCCGTAAAATCCGGCGACAGACCCCATCGAGAAGATTCCGTGACTGATACCGCCGCCCAACGCCTCTCCCGCCTGGAGGCCAACCGCTCGCTCCTGACCCAGACCCTGAGGGGCATCGAGAAAGAAGGCCTGCGCGTCGACGAGCAAGGCATCCTGGCCCGCACGCCGCACCCGGCCGGGCTCGGTTCCGCGCTGACCAACGAACACGTCACCACCGACTATTCGGAATCGCTGCTCGAACTGATCACCGGCACCCACGACAACGTCGACGCCCTGCTGGCCGAGCTGACCGCCACGCATCGTCACGTCTACAGCGTGCTCGACCACGAGCTGATCTGGAACCAGTCGATGCCGGCCACCCTGCCGGCCGAGGCCGACATTCCCATCGCCTGGTATGGCACGTCCAACACCGGCATGCTCAAGCACGTCTACCGCCGCGGCCTGGCCGAGCGCTACGGCAAGACCATGCAATGCATCGCCGGCGTCCACTACAACTTCTCGCTGCCCGAAGCGCTGTGGTCCGTGCTGGACACGCAGCCCGGCACCGACCAGGACCGTCGCTCGCGCGGCTACATCGGCCTGATCCGCAATTTCACGCGCTATTCATGGCTGCTGATGTACCTGTTCGGCGCGGCGCCGGCGCTGGCGCGTGATTTCCTGCGCGATGGCGAACACGGCCTGCAGCGCCTGGGCGACCACACCCTGTACCTGCCCTACGCCACCAGCCTGCGCATGAGCGACCTGGGCTACCAGAACAAGGCGCAGTCGCAGCTCAAGCTCTGCTACAACGATCTCGACACCTTCCTCGGCCGCCTGTACGACGCGGTCACCCAGCCCTGGCCCGACTACCAGAAGCTCGGCACGCATCGCAACGGCGAATGGATCCAGCTCAACACCAATGTGCTGCAGATCGAAAACGAGTACTACTCCAGCATCCGCCCCAAGCGCGCCACCGGCCGCTGCGAGCGCCCCATCACCGCGCTGGCCGAACGCGGCGTGCAGTACGTGGAAGTGCGCTGCCTGGACATCAACCCCGAATCGCCGGTGGGCATCGACGCCGACACCAGCCGCTTCGTGGATGCCTTCCTGCTGTTCTGCGCCGCCTCCGACAGCCCGTTCTTCCCCGCCAACGGCTACTGTCAGCGCAGCGCCGACAACTTCGCCACCGTGGTCAAGGAAGGCCGCAAGCCCGGCCTGCAACTGGACCGCGACGGCAAGGCCATCGGCCTGGCGCAATGGGGCCAGGAACTGCTGGACCAGATCGCGCCGTACGCGGCCCTGTACGACTCGGCCCTGGGCGGCAGCGCCTATGCCGACAGCCTGGCCGCGCAGCGCGCCAAGCTGGGCCAGCCCGACGCCACGCCGTCCGCGCGCCTGCTGGCCGCGCTGACCGACAGCGGCGAATCGTTCCACGACTATTCGCTGCGCCAGAGCCGCGCGCATGCGCAGGCGCTGCGCGCCCAGCCGCTGCCGGCGGACGTGGCGGCCGAATACCGCCAGGCCGCGCTCGACTCCAGCGCCGAACAGCGGCGCATCGAGCAAGCCGACGACGTCGATTTCGACACCTACGTGGCGCGCTATCACGCCGCGCTCAAGGCGCCGCGCAAATAAGGCGTATCGTTAGGGTTTTGGATCAGGAGGCTTTCCCATGCGCCGCATTGCAACATTACTGTTGGCCGTCGCCGCCAGCGCGGCCGGAATCGCCCACGCCGCGCCGCCGCCCATGCAGACCGTGGAGTCGGTCGACCTGAAGCGCTATGCCGGCATGTGGTACGAGATCGCCAACTTCCCGATGTTCTTCCAGCGCAACTGCGTGGGCGACACCACCGCGGAATACACGCTGCATCCGGACGGCACCGTGGGAGTCAACAACCGCTGCCGCACCAAGGACGGCGACATCGACTCGGCCACGGGCACCGCCACGGTGGTCGAAGGCAGCAACAACGCCAAGCTCGAAGTCTCGTTCTTCAAGCCGTTCAAGGGCGACTATTGGGTCATCGGGCTGGACCCGGACTACCGCTGGGCAGTGGTCGGCACGCCCGACCGCAAATACCTGTGGATCCTGTCGCGCTCGCCGCAACTGCCCAAGGAAGAACTGGATCGCGCACTGGCCGCCGCCACCGCGCAGGGCTACCAGCTCGACGAATTGCGCTACACGCCGCAGAAGTAATGCGCGGCCGGCCCGGCGGCGATACGGCCAGGGCCCGGCCACGCGGCCCGCGACCGCGCGATACGCGCGGCGTTCAGGCCGCGCCCACCGCTCGCGTGGTCAGCCCGCGTAGTCGCGCGCCAATCGCACCACCGTCACGCCCGGCTTGAGCTGACGCAGCGACGGCATCACCAGCGTGCAGCGGTCATAAGGCGAAACGATCGCCCGGCCGTCGGCCCAGCCGATCACCGATCCCGCCTTTTCCAGCGTCTCCAGGCCCTGCCAGGGCTGCGCGAAGCTCACGTCCATCGACGGCGCCACCACCGCGTCGGTCACTTCCAACACCCTCTGCGCGGCGTCGGGCTGCCGCCAGCCGGCCGGGATGTCGGCGGCATCCACCACATCCGCCGCGACCAGCATGCGCGCCACCATGTCGCGCGCCACGTCGCGGGCCGCCGGATCGCCGTGAAAGCCGCATTCGATCAACAGCGCGCAGGCGTCGCCGCGCGCCGGATCCCCGAACTGCGCGAAGTCGCGCATGCGCACGCCGTCCTTGTGGCCGGCGTCCACGATGACGTGCCGCGGCGCCTTCAGGCGCCGCGCCAGCGCGATATTGCGCGGCAGGACGCCCGTCAACAAGAGCGGCGCGCCCGGCTCGTGCATGGAATGCAGGTCCAGCAGCCAATCGGCGCGCTCGACCCACGGCCGCAATTGCGCCGCTCGCTGGCGGTCGCGGGTCGTGGGGTTGTCCAGGCGCTCGGCGCTCCAGACCCGGTTCATGTCCTCGTCGACGAAACGCGAGGCGTCATGGCGCGCCAGATCGAAACGGTCGAAGGCCGGCAGGTTGCAGAACGCCAGCGTCAGGCGGCCGCGGCGCGGCCGCAGGCCCGCGGCCAGCAGGTCCTTCAGCGCCCAGGCGCCGCACAGCTCGTTGCCGTGCACCAGCGCGGACAGCATCAGCGCGCGGCCGGGCAGGCCCGAGTCGAAGTGCCAGACGCCCGGCGTATCGGTATTGCCCAGCCGCTCGGCGGCGAGATCGGGAACGGGCAGCGTGAAATCCATGATTACTGCGCCTCGATCTTGGCCGCCTTGACCAGCGCCCCGTACTTGCGCGCCTCGGCGGCCTGCGAGGCCACCGGATCCAGATCCGGCTGCGCCAGCACGCCGCCGGCCTCCAGCATCTTGGCGCGGAATTGTTCCGACTTGAGCGTATCGGCCAGGGCCTCGCGCAGCTTGGCGGCCACCGGCTCGGGCAGGCCGGCCGGGCCGTACAGCGAGAACGTGATGCTGAGGTCGACCGCCTCGAAACCCGGGGTCTCGGCCAGCGCCGGAATGTCAGGCGCCACCGCCGAACGCTTGGGCTGCGTCACGCCCAGCGCCACGATCTTGTCGGCGCGCACTTGCGGCAGGCCCGAGGACAGCACCAGCACGCCGAAATCCAGTTGGCCGCTCATCAGGTCGGTCACCAGCGGCGACACGCCCCGGTAAGGAACATGTTCAGCGCGCGTATTGGTTTCCTGGTTGATCATCTCGCCGGCCAGGTGCAGCGTGGTGCCGACGCCGGACGAGCCGTAGTTGAAGCTGCCCGGCGCGGCGGCGCGCAGCTTCTGCAGGTATTCGGCGGCGGTCTTCACGCCGGAATTCTTGCTGGCCGCCAGCATCATGGGCTGCGTGGCGATCACGCCCAGGGCGGTGAAGTCCTTGGCGCCGTCGTACTTGACGGCGCTGTTGATCATGCGGGCGACCACCATTTCATTGGTCGAGCCGAGCAACAGCGTGTAGCCGTCCGGCGTGGCGCGGGCCACGCGCTGCGCGCCGATGGTGCCGCCGGCCCCGCCGGCGTTCTCGACCACCACGCTCTGGCCGATGCGCTTGGCCAGCTCCTCGCCGAACAGACGCGCGGTCAGGTCGACGCTGCCGCCTGCCGGATAGCCGACGATCAACGAGACCGGGTGGTCGGGGTAACCGGCGGCGATGGCCGGCGAGGCGATCAACGAAACGGCGGCACAGAGCGCGACCGACGCGCCGCGCAAGGCGTGCGGAACGAATTTCATGAATTTCTCCCTGGGGTGCTGAGGTGGACGGCGGCGCCGTCTCGTTCGAGTTTCGGGAGACATTCTGCGCGTGGGCCGGCGGCATGATGTGCCAAGTCGGCACATTTCCGTGCTAATTCAGATTGCCGCCGGCCTGCCCCTGCGAGCAATGACGCGCCGCTTCAGGCCTTGCGATTGGCGGTGGCTTCCCAAGCCGCCTCGGCGAGGTCGGCCAGGCGCGCCCGCGAGCGGTACAGCCGCACCTCGAAGGCGATCTCGTCGCTGCGGCCGCCCAGCGACACCAGGACGCCGCGGCGACAGTCGGCCGCCACCATCGACCAGGGCAGCCAGGCCACGCCCAATCCCTTGAGCGCCGCGCCATGCGCGGCATCGAGCGAATCGATGCGCACGAACGGCGTCAGCGCATAGGGCGTGGATTCGAGCCTGTCGCCCAGGATGCGCTCCATCGACAGGCCGCCGGCGTAGGTAATCAGCGGCGCCGGCTGGCCGCCCTCGCTCAGCACATAGCGGGCGCGGCCGCGGCCATCGGCCTGGCTGACCGGCACCAGCTTGTCGGTGCCCAGCGTCATGTAGCGATAGCGCACCGGGTTGAGCTGCATGGACAGGGCCGGATGCTCGTAGCAGCACAGCAGGTCGACCTTGCCCTGCTCCAGACGCATCGCCATGTCTTCCATCTTGCCGGTGGAAATCTCCAGTTGCGTGCCTTCGGTCAGCACCTTGGGCGCGCGATGGCGCAGCCGCGCGATCCAGTCGCCCACCACGGTACGCGACAGGCTGCGGCCGGTAGCGATGCGCAGCACCGCCTCGCCGCCCGCGCCGGAACTGCGGATGCGATGGCGCACCAGGCCCATCTGCTCGACCACCTGGGTGGCGGTCTTGAGCAGCGCCTCGCCCTCGGCGGTCAGCGTCACCGGCACGCGCTGGCGCTCCACCAGCGGCGCGCCGGCCCAGGCCTCCAGCGCGCGGATCCGGCGCCCGAAGGCCGGATGCGTGACGTGCCGCGCCTCGGCGGCGCGCACGAAGCTGCCGCTCTGCGCCAGCGCAATCAGGTCTTCGAGCAGTTTCAGGTCGGCCATGGCGCGCCCGTGTCCGTGAACGCGCTCAGGCTTACGCCAGGCCCATCATCGCCAGGGTGGCGCGGGTCAGATCGCTGGCCGGGTCCTCCAGTTCGTTCACCAGGTCGAAGTGGTTGCAATGCGGCGTCGGGATGCGCGTGGCCTGCAGGCCGGCGCCGGTCCAGGCGCGCTCGAAGGCTTCGGTCTGGTTCTTGAACCCTTGCGTCTCCAGGCCGCCGACGGCCAGCAACATGGGGCCGGCGCGTTCGGGCAGGTTGAAGATCGGGCTGTGGCGCGCGGCCTGCTCCGGCGTCAACTGCAACCAGGTATTGGGCAGCACGTCGCACAGCGGTCGCAAGTCGAACAGGCCGCTCAGCGCCAGCGTGCCCTTGACCACGTCATCCGGCACGCCGTAGCGCGCCGGCCAGGCGGGCGCGGCCAGCATCGCCGCCAGATGCCCCCCGGCCGAACTGCCGCCGACGTAGATACGCTCGGGATCGACGCCGTACGTCGCCGCGTTGTGGTACAGCCAGGCCAGCGCCGAGCGCATCTCGCGCACGATTTCCGGCAGCGTCGCTTCGGGCGCCAGGGTGTATTCCGGCACCGCCACCGCCGCGCCGGCCGCGTTGAAGGCCTCTGCCATCACCGGCGCGTCTTCCTTGCGCTGCGCGCGCCAGTAGCCGCCGTGGATGAACACGAACAGCGGCGCCGGGCCGCGGTTCGCCGCCGGCAGGAACAGGTCCAGCCGCTCGTCCTGACCCATGCCGTAACGCAGGTTCAGCAGGCCGGGGCGGCGCGATTTCACCGCGGCGGCCGACTCGGCGTAGCGGCGCACGCAGGCGTCGAAGTCCGCCACCGACTCGCGGGCGTTGTATTGCACCTCGCGCTCGGCGATGGTGGGGAAAAAGAGATCGATGTCCGCGTCACGCATGAATGGCCTGCCTGTCGTCCTGGGAAATGATGTGTTCGATGAATTGCGCCGTCTTGCGGTAATGCGCCGCCAGCATCGCCACCGAGCCTTCGACGTCGCGCGAGAGCGCGGCATCGAGCAACTGGCGATGCTCGTCGTCGACATTGCGTTCGGGGCCGTAGGCGGTGGCGCCGGCGCGCGCCGGGCGCCGGTAGCGTTCGGTCTGCGCATACAGTTGTGTGGACAGGTCCAGCAGCCAGTGCGAGCGGCAGGCGCCGATCAGCGCGTGGTGGAAGTCCAGGTGGCGCGCCTCGAGCGATTCCTCCAGCTCCTGGCTGGGCGGCACGGCCTCGCCGGCGCGCTGCGCCGCCAGCGTCAGCGCGTGGTAGGCGCCGACCAGCCGCGCCTCCCAGGCGTCATCGGCGTTGGCCAGCGAGCGCCGCAGAGCGTCGCAATCGATCAGGATGCGGGTCTCGCAGGCGTCCCACATTTCCTCGACCGACAGCGGCGCGATGCGAAAACCGCGCGAGGTGGTGGTGATCACCATGCGTTCGCTGCGCAGCCGGTTCAGGGCTTCGCGGATCGGGGAAAAGCTGCTGCCGTAGCGTTGCTTGAGCAATTCCAGGCGCAGCGACTGGCCCGGCGCGAACGCCCCGCTCATGATGTCGCGCCGGAGCAGGCGGTAGACCTGCTCGGACAGCGTGATTTCCTCTACCTCGGCGTTCCCGTCGGCGCCGGGCTCGTCCTGGCGGGAAGCTTTGATTCTTGGCTTCAACGTGCTCTCCAGATGTCAGCGGCCTTGAGGCCGGGGCCGGCGGGCGCTCAGGCGGCCCATTCTACCCGCGGCCCGGTCGCCCCTAGCCGCGCGCCTCGGGCAACGGCTCGAAGTCTCCGTCCAGGTCGGCGGCGCCCGATTCGGCCAGGTCGTCATAGCGCGCCGCCTGCAGCGGCCGCCGGTTCACGCGCAGGTCGAACACGTCGAAGCGGTTGTAGTGGCCGACGATGTCGTGCATCTGGCGCGGCTGGATGCAGCGCGACAGGTCGATCTCGGCGTAGACAATGCCTTCGTCGTCGATCAGCGGTTCGCCGATGACACGCCCGTCCGGCCCCAATATTCCCGAAAACGCGCTGTTGCGGCGCGCCAGCATCTCGCGCGCTTCCGGATGGCTGGCGCTGATGGCGTCCTGGATCTCGGTGGAAATGGTCGAGCACGACACCACCGTGAACACCTTGCCCTCGAATGAATGCGCCGCCGCCCGCAGGCGGATGGCCTCGGCCATGTCGTAGTCGGGCGGCGCCACCGGCAGCGAGATATAGCTGGCGACGTGCACCATCTCGCCCTGCGCCAGCAGCGAGAAGCGCGCCAGCGTGTTGGTGTTCTCGCCGCAGGCCAGGCCGCCGAGCTTGCCGACGGACGTGTCATACACGCGCAGTGACTCGCCGTCGCCGTGGGCCCAGGTCAGCTTCTCGGCCCAGGTCGGCACCAGCTTGCGGTGGCGGCCCAGGACGCGGCCCTCTTCGTTGATGAAGACCATGGTGTTGTAGATCGTGCCGACGCCATGCCGGCTACGCTCGTTCACCCCCACCACCACGTTGACGCGGTGCTGGCGCGCGGCCTGGGCGATGCGGCGGATCTCCGGCCCCGGCAGCTCGATGGCGCTCTTGCAGAGCTTTTCGAACCACGGGCTGCCCTGCACCGGGTTCATCACCCAGCTCCAGTAGGGATAGGCCGAGACGAACACTTCGGGAAAGGCCACCAGGCTGGCGCCGTTGCCGGCGGCCTCGGCGATCAGCGCGCAGGTCTTGTCGACGGTGGCGTCGGTGTCCAGGAACACCGGGGCGGCCTGGACGGCGGCGGCCTTGAAAACGGGCAGGTTCAACATGCGTGTGCTCCTATTGCGGTCAGATGCCGAGATAACGTTGCGCCAGGTCGGGCTGCGCGGACAGTTCCGCGGGCGCGCCCGACCAGGCCACGCGGCCCTTGTCGACGATGTAGTGACGGTCCACCAGCGTCGCCATCTCGGGCAGGTTCTTGTCGATCACCAGGATGGTCTGGCCCTCGGCCTTCAGCGCCCGCAGGCAACGCCAGATTTCCTGGCGGATCAGCGGGGCCAGGCCTTCGGTGGCCTCGTCCAGGATCAGCAGTTTGGGATTGGTCATGAGCGCGCGGCCGACCACCAGCATCTGCTGCTCGCCGCCCGACAGCGTGCGCGACGACTGCGCGCGGCGCTCCTTCAGGCGCGGGAACAGCGCGTAGACCCGCGCCAGGTCCCAGCCGCCAGGCGCGGCGCGCGAGGTCGCCACCAGGTTCTCTTCCACCGACAGCGAGCCGAACACGCGCCGCCCTTCCGGCACCAGTCCCACGCCCAGCCGCGCCACCGCGCTCGGCGCGGGCCGCGCCAGCTTCTGGCCGCGGAACTGGACCTGTCCGCCGGTGGCCGGCAGCATGCCCATCAGCGTCTTGATGGTGGTGGTCTTGCCCATGCCGTTGCGGCCGATCAACGAGATCACCTCGCCCTCGGCGGCCTCGAAGGCCATGCCGAACAGCACCTTGCTCGATCCGTAGCCGCCGGTCAGGCCCTCAACCTTCAACATGTTCTTCTCCCAGGTAGGCGGCGCGCACTTCCGGATGGCGCCGCACCTCGTCGGGCGCGCCGCTGAACACCACCTTGCCGTAGACCAGCACGCTGATGCGGTCGGCCAGCGCGAACACGGCGTCCATGTCGTGCTCCACCAGCAGGATGCCGTAGTCGCCCTTCATGCCCAGCAGCAGGCGCGTCATGCGCGCGGATTCTTCCGGCCCCATGCCGGCCATGGGCTCGTCCAGCAGCAACAGGCGCGGCGAACGCGCCAGCGCCACCGCCAGTTCGAGCTGGCGCTTCTCGCCGTGCGCCAGGTCGGCGGTGCGCACGTGGCGCCGGTCCGCCAGGCCGACGTGGGTCAGCCATTGCATCGCCTGCGCCTTCAGGCCGGCATCGCGGCGCGGATCCGACCAGGCGCCAAAGGCGCGGCCGCCCTTGAGCATGCTGGACAGGATGACGTTTTCCAGCGCGGTGTATTCCTGGCACAGCTCGGTGATCTGGAACGAGCGGCCCAGTCCCAGGCGGGCCCGCTCGAAGGCGCGCAGCGCCGTCACGTCGCGTCCGTCCAGCTCGATGGTGCCCGAGTCCGGCCGGATCTCGCCGCAGATCTGCGCGATCAGCGTCGACTTGCCGGCGCCGTTCGGGCCGATGATGGCGTGGATCTCGCCGGCGCGCACGTCCAGGTCCACGCCGTTGGTGGCGACGACCGCGTCGAAGGCCTTGCGTAGCTGCGTCAGGCGCAGCAGGGTTTTCGTCTCGTTCATTCCTGGTGTCGGCTTACTATCGGGATGCCACGGATCCGGCTCCGCCGGTCCGTCGGCATGCCCCCTGGAGGGGGAAGCGCGAAGCGCCTCGGGGGTGGGCTCAATCCGCATGGCGCGTCTCCAGCAAGCGACCGAACAGCCCTTTCTGCCCCCACAGCACGACCAGCACCAGCACCGGCCCCATGTACAGCAGCCAATGCTCGGTCAGCGACGACAGCATCTGCTCCAGTCCCAGGAACACCGCCGCGCCCGCGATCGGACCCAGCAGCGTGCCCACGCCGCCGAGGATGACGATGGCCATCAGCTCGCCCGACTTGGTCCAGGCCGCCATGTCGGGCGTCACCAGCCCGGCATAGTTGGCCCACAGCACGCCCGCCAGCCCGGTGCCCACCGCCGACAGCACGAAGGCGCTCAGGCGATACGGCGTGGGCGCCACGCCCAGGTTGATGGCGCGCCGCTCGCTCTGGCGCAGCGCCTGCAGCACCATGCCAAAGCGCGAGTTGGTGACGCGGATGCACAGCAGCGTCCAGAGGGTCAGCAGCGCCAGGCAGACGTAGTAGAACGTCAGCGGGTTCTCCAGGTTCAGGCCGGGCAGCACGTTGCGCTGCGAGATCATCAGGCCGTCGTCACCGCCGTAGAACTGCAGCGACACCAGGATGAAGTACACCATCTGCCCGAACGCCAGCGTGATCATGATGAACTGCACGCCGCGCGTGCGCAGCGCCAGGTAGCCGAACAGCCAGCCCGCCAGCGCGCACACCGCCAGCGCGATCGGCCACACCACCAGCGCGGCGTTGCTGCCGGCCCAGCCGAACAATGGGCCGGCTTCGGTGGTGTGGAAGGCGATGATGCCCACCGCATAGCCGCCCAGCCCGAAGAACATCGCGTGGCCGAAGCTGACCATCGCGCCGTAGCCGATCACCAGGTCCAGGCTGACCGCGGCCAGGCCGTAGATCAGGAAGCGCGTCACCACGCCGATCAGGAAGGGCGTGTCGGTGGCCGCCGCCGCGCCCGGCAGCGCCAGCAGCAGGATCAGCCCGGCCAGCCCCCAGCGCGCGCGATTCGAAAGTGTCTTTGCCATCATCATCCTCGCGCCGGGAACAGCCCGCCCGGCTTGGCGATCAGCACGATCGCCATCAACACATAGATACTGGCCGAGGCCAGGCCCGCCGCCAGCGGATCGGCCGTGGCCGGCGAGAACACCGCGCCCAGCAGTTGCGGCAGGAACGCCCGCCCCATGCTGTCGACCATGCCGACCAGCAGCGCCCCCGCCAGCGCGCCGCGCACCGAGCCCACGCCGCCGATCACGATGACCACGAAGGTGGTGATCAGGATGCGCTCGCCCATGCCGATCTCGACGGCCAGCAGCGGCGCCGCCATCACGCCCGCCAGTCCGCACAGCAGCGCGCCCAGGCCGAACACCAGGGTGTAGAGCTTCTTGATATCCACGCCGAGCGCATCGACCATTTCACGGTCGTCGGCGCCGGCGCGGATCAGCATGCCGATGCGGGTGCGGTTCACCAGCCACCACAGCCCCACCGCCACCAGCGCGCCGACCGCGATGAACGACAGCCGGATCAGCGGATACTGGAACCCCGGCGCCAGCGTCACCGCGCCTTCAAGGAACGACGGGATGCCCACCAGCGGCGGCCGCCGGCCGAAGATCAGGCTGACCGCCTCGTTCGAGAACAACAGCAGGCCGAAGGTGGCCAGCACCTGGTACAGGTGGTCGCGCTTGTACAGCTTGCGGATCACCAGCACCTCCACCGACAGGCCGTACAGCCCCGCCCCCAGCAGCGCCGCCAGCACGCCCGCCAGGAACGAGCCGGTGGTGCCGATGGCGTAGGCCGCGCAGTACGCGCCCACCATGTAGAACGAGCCGTGGGTCAGGTTCACCACGCCCATGATCCCGAAGATCAGGGTCAGCCCGGCGGCGAGCAGGAACAGCATCGCGCCGAACTGCAGCCCGTTGAGCAACTGTTCGAAGAGCAATGTCATGACGGCATCTTGCAGAATTGGGCGTAGGCGTCCTTGTCATCGGACACCAGCTTGCGCACCAGGCGCGGCGACAGGCCGCCGTCGGCGTCCTTCTCGATGCGCATCAGGTACAGGTCCTGCACCGGATGCTGGTTGGTGTTCATGCTGAACTTGCCGCGCAGCGAGGCGAACTCGGGCTTGCGCAGCGCGGCGCGGAACTCGGCCTGGCGCGACAGGTCGCCGCCGGTGGCCTTCAGGCCGACGCCGATCAGTTGGGCCGTGTCGTAGGCCTGCATGGCGTAATCGGTGGGCACGCGGCCGTAGGCCTCCTTGAACGCCTGCACGAAGGCCTTGGATTGCGGATTGTCGAAGTCCTGCGACCAGATGCCGGTGATGTAGGCGCCCTGCGCCGCGTCGCCGGTGGCCTTGATCATGCGCGCATCCATCGAGAAGCTCGGCATCAGCATCGGCACGGTCTTGTTCAGGCCGGCCGCGGCGTATTGCTTGACGAAGTTGATGCCGGTGCCGCCCGGATGGAACTGGTAGACGGCGTCGGGCGCCAGCGACCGCACCCGCGCCAGTTCGACCGAGAAGTCCGACTGGTCCAGCTTGGTGTAGATCTCGGCCACCACCTCGCCCTTGTAGGTGCGCTTGAAGCCTTCGATGGCATCGCGCCCGGCCTGGTAGTTGGGCGCCAGCAGCGCCACGCGCTTGTAGCCCAGCTCATTGGCGGCCACGCCGCCCGCCGTGTGGAAGGCATCGTTCTGGTACGAGGCCACGAAATAGTTCGGGTCGCACTTCTCGCCGGCGAAGCTCGACGGGCCGGGGTTCAGGCTGACGTAGAACGCGCCCGACTTGACCACGCCCGGCGCCACCGCCGCCAGCACATTCGAAAAGTTCACGCCCGTGAACAGCTTGACGCCCGACTGCAGCATGCGGTCGGCCGCCTGCTTGGCGTTGGCGGGCTTGAGGCCATCGTCCTCGATCACCAGCTGCACCGGCACCCCGCCCAGCTTGCCGCCGCCCTGCTTGATCGCCAGATTGAAGGCGTCGCGCTCGTCCTCGCCGATGTAGCCGGCCGGCGTCGACAGCGTGGCGATGAAGCCGATCTTGACTGGCTCCGCGGCGTGCGCGATGCCCCCCAGCGTCCAGGCCAGGCCCGCCGCCAACATGGTTTGCTTGATCATTGTTTTCCCCTTGGAGACCGCCGCGCCCGCCGTCTCGTGGCGGGCGCTGGAATTTCGCCTAGACCGCCACCACCGGATGCCGCAGCGTGCCGATGCCTTCCACGCACGCCACCACCACGTCGCCCGGCCACAGCCACTCCTGCGGCTTGCGGCCCGCGCCCACGCCCTCGGGCGTGCCGGTGGCAATGATGTCGCCCGGCTCCAGCGTGATGCCGGCGCTGATGTCCGAGATCAGGAACGGCACCTTGAACAGCATGTGGCGCGTGTTCGAGCCCTGCTTCTTTTCGCCGTTGACCGTCAGCCACAGGTCCAGCACCTGCGGATCGGGAATCTCGTCGGCCGTGACGATGCAGGGGCCGAACGGCGCGTAGGTATCCTGGCCCTTGGAATAGATCCACTGGCCGGCGCGGCGGCAGTCGCGCGCGCTCATGTCCAGCATCACGCTGTAGCCGAACACGTACGACAGCGCGTCGGCCTCGGCCACGCGCGTGGCGCGGCGGCCCATGATCACCGCCAGCTCGACTTCCCAGTCCAGTTGCTGCGTGATCTTGGCGTTGTGCTCGATGGCGTCGCCCGGGCCGATCACGGTGGTGGGCGGCTTGGAGAAGATCACCGGCTGCTTGGGCAGGTCGGCCGAGGTATCGAGCGTGCGGCTCGATTCGGCCACGTGCTCGACGTAGTTCAGGCCGATGCCGAAGATGTTCTTGCGCGGACGCGGAATCGGCGCCAGCAGCTTGACGTTCTCCTGCGGCAGCGCGGTGCCCACGGGCCAGGCGCCGCGGTACGACTCCATCAGCTTCGAGGCCTGCGCCACGGCCACCGGGCCCAGGTCGATGAAGGCCAGCATGTCGTCCGGCAGCGCCACGCCGCCGGCCTGCCCCAGCAGGGCCAGGTCGATCACATAGCCTTCGGCCAGCGCGCCCAGGCGGGCGGCGGCGGTGGGATGGGCGCGAAAAGTTACCAAGCGCATAGGAACTCCAGGAAATTCAAGACGAGTTGAGACAGGCGCCCGGCCTGCGCCGGGCGGCGGATGAAAATTCGATGGGATTGGCGCCGGCCGCTAGATCAGTTTCTGGTGACCGTCGTTGTCCTTGACCGCTTCCTCGCGGTAGAGCGCCAGCGATCGCATCACCGGCAAGTCGTTGAAGCAGAACAGGCAGGCGTCGTCGTTGGACGACAGGTTGGCGTGCTCGTGCACGGCCCACGACGGCACACAGAAGATGTCGCGCTCGGTCCAGTCGTAGCGCTTGCCGTCGATGACCGAAAAGCCGCTGCCCTTGGCCACCTGGTAAAGGAAGCTGCCGGTGTGGCGATGGGCCTTGGTGTGCTCGCCCGGGCGCAGCAACTGCATGCTGGCGCCGATGGTCGGCATGACCGGGCCGCCGGTGGCCGGGTTGACGTACTCCATCAGGATGCCGTCATAGGGACTGCCGGCCGACACCCGCGCGTGGCGGCGCAGCGCCTCGTAGGTAGGTTCCCATTCGTACTTGAACAGCGGCGAATACGGCTTGGTCCAGCCCGTGGTCTGCGGCCGCAGCGCCGCGCTGCCCCACAGCGCGCTGGTGTCGTCCACCGGGTGCGTCACGGTCTGGTTCAGGTCGGGATGCACGGCGTAGAAGCCGGCCTCGAACGCGTTGACCAGCGGAATGTCCAGGCCGTCCTGCCAGATGCAGGTGGTGCCGTCCTCGGCCACGCCGTGCTCGTGCCAGGTGCCGTTGGGCGTGAGCACGAAGTCATTCGCGCCCAGCGTCATCTTGTGGCCGTCCACCACCGTGAACGCGCCCTTGCCTTCCATGATGAAGCGCAGCGCCGAATGCGAATGCTTGTGCGCCGACGCCAGCTCGCCCGGCCGCATCACCTGCAGGCCCGAATACAGCCAGCCGACCGCGGCGGCGACGTCGCGCCGGCCCGGGTTGTTCAGGTAGATCACGCGGCGGCCCGCTTCCTCGGGCGACACCAGTTCGGCCGAGCGCAACACGTGGCCGCGCAGGTCCTGGTAGCGCCAGACCACCGGCACCGACGCCGAACGCGGCGCCCAGGGCTCGATCTTGTTGGCCACCGTCCAGAGCGCGCCCGTCTCGAGCCGGGCCAGATCCTGGTAATAGGCGATGCGCTCCGGTGAATCCGCCACATTGGCGCGACCGGCGGTGTCTTCCCGATAGGCGTCGTACCTGTTCGCTTCCATCCCTTGCCTCTTTTTTATAAAAATCAAAAGATTTTCGAAAATATTAGAGGCGAGCCGGCATTTGGGCAATCGTTGCGCGCTAGGGGTTTTCCTGGGGCGGCTGCCCCGTCCCGAAAATATTTTTGGAGCGACGAAAAACACTGTACAAAAACACAGTGCAACATGCTACATTTCGCTCGCCCGCACAACGTCGTCCAGGAGACTCCTGTGTCCGAAGCCGCTCAAATCGCCCAGACCCACGTCGTCCAATACATCGTCGTCCCTTACCGCGCCGCCGCCAATGGTGTCGCCCCCGGGGAAATCCGCCCCGCCAGCAGCGAGTTCGGCGCCATCCGCATCGCCAACTCCATGGCCGGCAAGTTCGCCGGCGTCGCCGCCTACGAGGTCATGATCGACAAGGAAACCGGCGACATGGAATCGCCGCGCATCCTGGCGCAGATCGGCACGGTGCCGTCGCTGGACGACTGACCCTCGACCGCAAAGCACTTGAAGTCCTTGGCCACGACGTTGGAGTTGTTGAGCGACTGGCCGTTGGACATGCCGACCTTCGATTCCTTGTAGCCGTCGTCCTTGTAGCCGTCGTTATCCTTGATGCGTTGGAAACCAACGCCAGTACCGATCTGTCGTGCAACAACTACACGCGACGTTATCTGCGTCGAGCGTCCCCGCCCGTCACATCCTTGCGGCAAGACAGCAATTACCTGCCACGGGATGCAAAGCGCCAGCAGGCGGTCTGCGCCTTGCTGCCCGCGGAGATCTGGCTCGAATCGAACGATTCGATCAACGGCTGCCCATCGATGCAGGCCACGATGAACGTGGACTGCGTCGCGTAGCGGTACGCCAGCCGATGCGTGGCGCCCGGCTCAAGGCCGAGGCCTTGCGTGACGTATGTGCGCTTCGTGCGCGAGAACTCGCTGCCGCGCGATTGGCAGACCGTGCCATCGCGCTGCCCATTGGCGGCATAGACGTTGCAATAGCCGACCGCCACAGGCACCTTGCAGATATTGGTGTAGGTGATGTAACCATCGGATGTCTGCCCGCGCTTCAGGCAATCACTGCGATTGGGACCGTATGCGAGCGCCTGGGTGCCTTGACCTGACTTGGCCGCGCTTGCGTCCGCGCCCTGCGTTGGGGTCCTGCGGTCGGCCTGGCGCGCCGACGACCTGCTCAACTGCGCCACCTTCTGCGCCCAGGCCGTTTTCAGACAGCCCACCATGGGCGCCTCCGCTCCCTGCCGGCCAGCCTGCAGCGCCTCATACTTGCGCAGCGCCTCCTGCGCCTCGGCCAGCGTCGCGCCATTCAATTGCTTGTTGTGCCGAGTTATCGCGCTCGCAGCGCCCGCGGCATTATTCGGTCCATAGATTTGCCGTATCTCCGCCTCGCAGACGGGTTTTGCAGGGGAGGCCGGCGGCGGATTGCCGGACGCTGCCCGCGGCGACTTCGGCGCCCACTGGACGATCTGCGGCGGAAAACCGTTTTTCCTCAGATTGCCAAGGCGATACTCATATTCCGTGCGCAATGCATTGTCGTCCTTGTCCTCGCCCAGGCCCGCGATGGCGCAGTGATAGTAATGGGGGCTGCCGTAGCGTTCGCCGTTATCCTCGCGGTACTTGCCTATGCCCTTGAGATAATCGATCCATTGGACCCTGAGCGCTTTCCATGTTGCCTCATCGGCCCTTTCAACCTGGAATATCTCCGTTCGATAGAACTGGTCGGCGCCGATGCCCTCGCCAACGCGTGACAACAGGATCCCTGCCTCGCAATAGGCGGACGCGGCCACGGCGGCGTGCGCGGCCAGCATTCCGAACAGGAAGAAAAGCGGACGAACCACAATACGGAAGGAAAGCGCGCGCATAAAGCCCTCCAAGCGCAGTAAGCGGATTGGGACGATATTCCCAATCCGGCCGCCCCCGCATCTCCAGGATTGGGGATACGGCGGGGCTACCATCCCTACGCCTGCAACACCAATGCGCTCAACTGCGCGGCCCGTCTGATTCCCGTTTTGGCATAGATGGCTTTCAGTTGGAATCGCACGGTTCCCAGCGATACGCCGCGCACCTCGGCACACTCCCGCGGCGACAAGCCATCGCAGCAAAGCAGCATCGCCAGTTCGGCCTCGGCCCGGGTCAATCCATGGAACAAGCGCAGGCGCTCCGTCTTGGCCTTTGGCGCGGCCAAGGCCACGCCGCTCATCAGCGTCAGGCGGCCTTGCGCCGCCCGTGCAAGGCGCGACCGCTCGGGAACCGGCGTCAACGCCAGCGGCAACGGCGCACCGGAGCGCTTGCGCAACTGGATGCCGCCGGCCGCGCAGGCGGCTCGCCACTCGGCCTCGCTGGCGCCATGCGCGCTCACGAAGCGGCCGTCAACGAAACGCAGCGCGGGTTCGCTCGCCATCAGCGCCTCGGCTGCCCGATTCGCGCGGATCAGCCGACGTTGTTCGTCCAGGATGAAAAGCGGCGTATCGATCCCGTCGAGCATGGATTCGGCGATGGCGAGCCGGGCTTCCAGAACCCCGACACGCGCCTGCAAGCGCAGGGCCCGGCTGACGTGCGGATAGAGGATATTGACGGCGTCGCGCTGGCCGTCGGACAAGCCGCGCGAATCCGCGGCGCCGCTCAGGCTCAGATAGGCGCTATCGAACGCGCCCCGGTGCAGGAATAACCCCGACAGGCTGCCCAGGCCGTGCGGCCGCAGGAAATCCTGGTAATAAGGATGGGACAGGCGCTCACGTTGTGAAAAGGCCCGCGTGTCCTCGAACCAGCGTCCGGCCTGCCAGGTGGACGCCACCGGCACGACCGGGTCGTCCTTGAAGAATGCAGCGTCATAGGCTTGCTGGAAGGTGGCCGTCCAGGCCTCATCGTCTCCGGCCGCGACGTTGACCGAAGGCCGCAACGAGGAGGAATCCAGCGCCATCAGTACCACCAGACGCCGGTCCACCAGTTGCCGGATCCGCTGCAACGGCACGTCCCAGCCGTGCCCGCCCAGTCCCGCTGCGTAAATGTCTTCGATCACGGCATCCAATGCCGCGCTGCGGATGCTCTCTGCTCTGGAATCCATGCTTGCGACGTTTCGCCTCGTGTGGATGAAGCAGGCGACCGCGGACAATGCGGCGGAGCCGGTGGTGCGGGCAGGATAAGGAACGCGCTGGCGCCGCGTCAATCGGGAAAGACCGGGCAACGAGACGCCCGCATGGCAGGAAAGCGGGACGCGGCCAGGCGATGGCGTGGATACGAGGAAAGAGGGGAGTTCGGCGCCGGCCAGTCAGCATGATGGCGCTGGCATTTTCTGGCGGCCCGCCGACGCGGCATGGGCGTGGGCGCAAAGCGCCGCAACGTTGCTGATGGCGCGCCCGACAGGAATCGAACCTGTATCAAGAGCTTCGGAAACTCTCATTCTATCCATTGAACTACGGGCGCAGCGCAAGGAGGCGGTATTGTACCTAGTTTTGCGCAATCTGCATGAAGTGGATCGATTCGCCGGGCAAACTGCGTGAAAACCCCGTCCGTCCGTTGGACGCGCGTCCCTGACACCGTTATATAATCCAGCGTTTGCTTGCAAGGCGGTCTGCTTTTTGCCGCCCTTTGTGCAGTACTGATTTTCTGTTGCCGCCGCCAGGCGCCCCGGTACCCGTTAGCAGGATTTGGTCATGAGCAACGAGCAGGAACACATAGAAGAGCACTCCTCCCCCATCAAGACCCCGAAGCAACTGATCGTCACGGTCATACTGGCCTTCGTGGTGCCTATCGCCATCATCATCCTACTGGTGAACATGGTCGCCTCGGGCGCCAAGGTCGGCGCCGGCTCCGATACCCTGTCCACGGAAGCCGTCACGAAACGCATCGCCCCCGTCGCGGGATTCGAACTGGTCGACGCCAACGCGCCCAAGGTCTTCAAGACTGGCGAACAGGTCTTCCAGGCCGTCTGTACGGCCTGTCATACCGCCGGCGTGGCGGGCGCGCCCAAGGTCGGTGACAACGCCGCTTGGGCCCCCTTCATCAAGTCCGGCTTCGACGCGATGATGAACGTCGCCCTGCATGGCAAGGGCGGCATGCCCGCCAAGGGCGGCAACCCGACTCTGTCCGATTTCGAGGTTGCGCGCGCCGTGGTGTACATGGCCAACAAATCCGGCGGCTCGCTGCCGGAGCCGGCCGCCCCCGCTGAAGAAGGCGCCAAGAAGGAAGCCGACGCCGCGCCGGCCGCGCCCGCGGCTGCCGCACCGGCTGCCGCGGCTCCTGCTGCTGCCGCGCCCGCTGCCGCTGCGCCGGCTCCCGCCCCCGCCGCCGCGCCCGCGCCGCAACAGGCCGCCGCGGTCAACCCCGCTGGCGAGAAGCTCTACAAGAGCGTCTGTTTCGCCTGCCACGCCACCGGCGTGGCCAACGCTCCCAAGTTCGGCGACAAGGCCGCCTGGGAGCCGTACATCAAGACCGGCATGGACGCCATGGTCAAGGTCGCGATGCAGGGCAAGCCGCCGATGCCGCCCAAGGGCGGCGCGGCCAACGCCTCGGAAGACGACATCCGCGCGGCCGTGCAATACATGGTGGACGCGGCCAAGTAAGCCGCACATAACCCGGACGCGACGCCGCGCCAGTCGAAAAAAAGCCCCTCGATGCATTCGAGGGGCTTTTTGTTTCGGGTCGCGCCGTCAGTCGGCGGCCGAGGTCTTGAGCAGCGACATGCCCAACTGCACGCGGCGTTGCAGCCACAGGCTGGGACGATAGCGCGGATCGCCGGTGACGCGCTGGATGTTCTTCAGGATCTCCAGGATGCGCTCCGCGCCCAGCGCGTCGCCCAGGGCCAACGGCCCCACCGGATAACCCAGCCCCAGCGTTACGGCGCGGTCGATGTCCTCAGGGGTGGCGATCTGCTGTTGCGCGATATCGGCGGCGATGTTGACGATCATGGCCACGATGCGCTGCGCGACGAAGCCCGGAGAATCCTCGACCACCGACACCGGCACGCCGTCGCCGGCCAGCACCGCGTGCGCGGCATCGCGCCATTTGGCGTCGGTTCCCGGCGACACCATCAGGGTGCGGCGCTTGGCCTTGTCGAACGCGTGCAGCGTATCGAGGCCGACGCAGCGCGCAGGATCCAGCCCTTGCGCCGACACCGTGGTGGATACGTCTTCACCGAACGGCGTGACGATGATGAGCGCATCGGCCGCCGGCGTGGAGCCGGACACCAGCGGCGCGCCCAGCTTTTCCAGCAGCGCGGTGGCGCGTGCGTAGCCTTCCGGATGGCGCGGACTGACCCAGACCTTCAGGCCCTGCGGCAGCGCTGGCACGGGCGGCTCGGCCGGCACCTGCTTCTGTCCATCCACATACTTGTAGAAGCCCTCGCCGGCCTTGCGGCCGATCAGGCCGCCGGCCAGGCGCACGGTGGTGATGGGCGACGGACGGAAGCGCGGTTCGTCGAAGAACTGGCGGTAGATGGATTCCATCACCGGATGCGAGACGTCCAGCGCGGTCAGGTCCAGCAGCTCGAACGGGCCCATGCGGAAACCGGCCTGCTCGCGCATGATGGCATCCACCTGCGCGAAGCTCGCCACCGATTCCTGCGCCACGCGCAGGCCTTCGGTGTTCATGCCGCGACCGGCGTGGTTGACGATGAAGCCGGGCATGTCCTTGGCGCGCACCGGCGTGTGGCCCATGCGGCGCGCCAGTTCGGCCAGCGCGTCGCCGGTCTCGGGCGCGCTGCGCAGGCCGTCGATGACCTCGACCACCTTCATCAGCGCCACCGGGTTGAAGAAGTGATAGCCCGCGACGCGCCGCGGCAGCTTGCAAGCCGCGGCGATGGCGGTGATCGACAGCGACGAGGTGTTCGAGGCCAGGATGCAGTCGTCGGCCACCACGCCCTCCAGGGCGGCGAACAGGTCGCGCTTGACGTCCAGGCGCTCGACAATGGCTTCGACCACCAACTGGCATTGCGACATGTCGGTCAGCGCCGTGGCGGACTCGACGCGCGCCAGCGCGGCCTGCGCGTCGGCGGCGGTCAGCTTGCCCTTCTCGGCCAGCTTGTCCCAGGTCTGGCGCAGCGACTCGCGCGCGGCGGCCACGGCGTCGGCGCTGGTGTCGTACAGGCGCACGCGCAGGCCGGCCTGCGCCGCGATCTGGGCGATGCCCCGCCCCATGGCCCCGGCGCCCACGACGCCGATGGTTTGAATCTCCGTCATCAACTTCTCCTGCCTGTCATTGGAATGGTGTGTGCGCCGCGCCCAGCGCGGCGACGGGATGGCGCGGGCGGATCAGGACGAGCTTTGCGCCAGCGCCTGGATTTCCGCGGCCGACAGCCCGAGCTTTTCGGCCAGCACCTGCGCGGTGTGTTCACCCAGCATGGGCGGCGCGCGGCGGTATTCGACCGGGCTGCCCGAGAACTTCAGCGGACTGGCGGCCATGGGCACGGTGCCCGCGGTCGGATGCGGCAATTCGCGCTTCATGCCGCGCGCCAGCACCTGCGGGTCTTCGTAGACCTGGTCGAGCGTATTGATCGGGCCGGCCGGCACGCCCACGGCCTCGAGCGAGGCGAGCCAGTGATCGCGCGCGCCGGTGGCCATGCGTTCGGCCAGCAGCGGCACCAGCGCCTCGCGGTTCTTGACGCGCTGCGGGTTGGTGGAAAAACGCGGATCGGCCGACAGCTCGGGCAGGCCGATGGCGCCGCAGTAGTTGCGGAACTGGCTGTCGTTGCCCACGGCGACGATCAGGTGACCGTCGCTGGCGGCGAATACCTGGTACGGCACCAGGTTCTGGTGCGCGTTGCCGGCCCGGCGCGGCGCGTTGCCGGAGGTCATGAAGTTCAGGTTCTGGTTCGCCAGCATGGCGACCTGGCAATCCAGCAGCGCCATGTCGATGTGCTGGCCCAGGCCGCTGACCGAGCGCTCGTGCAGCGCGGCCAGGATGCCGACGGTGGAGTACATGCCGGTCATCAGGTCGGCCACGGCCACGCCCGCCTTCTGCGGACCGCCGCCGGGCAGGTCGTCGCGCTCGCCGGTGATGCTCATCAGGCCGCCCATGCCCTGGATCATGAAGTCATAACCCGGGCGGCTGGCGTACGGACCGGTCTGGCCGAAGCCGGTGATCGAGCAGTAGATCAGGCGCGGGTTCACTTCCTTGAGGCTGGCGTAGTCCAGGCCGTACTTGGCCAGGCCGCCGACCTTGAAGTTCTCGACCAGGATGTCGCTCTGCAGGGCCAGTTCGCGCACCAGCTCGGCGCCGCGCGGCGAGGCGATGTCGAGGGCGACGGAGAACTTGTTGCGGTTGGCAGAGAGGTAGTAGGCGGCTTCGGTGGTGTCGTTGCCGGCCGCGTCCTTCAGGTACGGAGGGCCCCAGGCGCGGGTGTCGTCACCGGCGCCGGGGCGCTCGATCTTGATGACTTCGGCGCCGAGGTCGGCCAGGTTCTGGGTGCACCAGGGGCCGGCGAGAACGCGGGTCAGGTCCAGGACGCGGATGCCTGTCAGGGGAGCGGGACGTTGCGACATCTTTTATCTTTTCGCCAAAGAGTATTAGGTCAGTGGGGATATTAGCCGGTGGGGGCTTGGGTGTGTTGGGGTGGTCGTTTTGGGGGGACGCGGGTGGGTTCTTTAGACGCCCTTTGCGGTGTGGCGTGGGGAATGGGGGGCTACGATTGCGGTCCGGAGCGTTCGCTCCGGACTGCCCCTTACTCATCCTCGTCCTCGCCTGCGGCGACTCCTTCGGATTCCGTCGGGCGCATCTACACGCCCCCCATTCCCCACGCCACACCGCAAAGGGCTGCATTTAGGGCTCATGACGGGCGCTGGGACGGACGGTGTGCTTGGCATTCTGGTGACGACCATCGGGCGTGGCCGGTGGATGCCCGCCACGCCTTCTCCCTGCTTAACTGTTGGCCTTGATGACCTCGCGGGCGATGACCAGTTGCTGGATTTGCGAGGTGCCTTCGAAGATGCGGAAGAGGCGCACGTCGCGGTAGAAGCGTTCGACGGCGTATTCGGACATGTAGCCGGCGCCGCCGTGGATCTGGACGGCGCGGTCGGCGACGCGGCCGACCATTTCGGTGGCGTAGAGTTTGCAGCAGGCGGCCTGCATGGTGGTGTTCTCGCCGCGATCGCGCAGGCGGGCGGCGTCCAGGACCATGCAGCGGGCGGCGTAGAGTTCGGCCTGGCTGTCGGCGATCATGGCCTGGATCAACTGGAACTCGGCGATGGGCTGGCCGAACTGCTTGCGTTCGGTGGCGTATTTGACAGCGTCGCGCAGCAGGCGGTCGGCGATGCCGACGCACAGGGCCGAGATGTGCAGGCGGCCCTTGTCCAGCACGCGCATCGAGGTGCGGAAACCGTTGCCTTCCTCGCCGCCCAGCAGGGCCGAGGCGGGGACGCGGCAGTTGTCGAAGACCACGTCGCTGGTGAGCGCGCCGGCCTGGCCCATTTTCTTGTCGGGCTTGCCGATGATGAGGCCAGGCGTGCCGGCTTCGACCAGGAAGCACGAAATGGAATTGGCGCGGCGTTCGGGCGCGGTGCGCGCCATCACCGAGAACAGGCCGGCGATGGGCGCGTTGGTGATGTAGCGCTTGGTGCCGTTGAGCACGTAGTGGTCGCCGTCGCGTTCGGCCGACAGCCGCAGCGCCATGGCGTCGGAGCCGGCGTCGGGTTCGGTCAGCGCGAACGAACCGATCAGTTCGCCACTGGCCAGGCGCGGCAGATAGCGGGCGCGCTGTTCGTCGGTGCCTGCCAGCACGATGGCCTGCGAGCCGATGCCGATGTTGGTGCCGGCCAGCGAACGGAACGCGGGCGAGGTCTGGCCCAGTTCGAACACCACCTTCACTTCTTCTTCCATCGTCAGGCCCAGGCCGCCGTGGTCGGGCGAGATCGACAGGCCGAACAGGCCCAGCTCGCGCATTTCGGCGACGATGTCCGGCGGCACCTGGCCGCTGGCGGCCAGTTCATCCTCGGCGGGAATCAGGCGTTCGTGCACGAAGCGGCGCACGGCGTCCAGCAACAGGGTCAGGGTTTCGGTATCCAGGGCCATGATCTGAGTCTCTCGGGAGTGCGGGGCGGCCGGCGCTCAGGGGCGCATGCCGCCAACCAGTAAATCGAAATAGCCGGCGGCGATGGTCTCGGCGCTGTCGCCCTGGCCTGGCTTGTACCAGCGCACCATCCAGTTCAGCATCGACAGCACGGCGCGGCCGGTGGCGGGCACGTCCAGCGGCCGGAACGCGCCTTCGGCCACGCCCTGCGCGATCAGGTCGCGCAGGCGCTTCTCGTAGCCGTCGCGCAGCCGGGCGGCGTCCTCGCGCTCGGGCAGCGCCATGCCGGAATAGCCGATCAGCATGGTGACGAACTCGGCGTGGTGCTGCTCGAAGTAGCGGGCGTGGCCGACCATGAAGGCGCGCAGGCGGGCGGCGCCGCCCTCGGCGCGCGCCACGTCCTGGCCGACGCTCTGGTTCAGGCCATTGAGCACCGCCAGGATGATGGCGTCGTAGATGTCCTGCTTGGTGGTGAAGTAGTGATAGATGGCGGCCTTGGACACGCCAATGGCGGCGGCCAGGTCCGACACCGAACTGCCATCGTAGCCGCTGCGCGCGAACAGCTTGGCGGCTTCGGCCAGGATGCGTTCGCGCGGCGCCGCCAGCGTTGGCGGGCGGCCGGCGCGGGCGCGTTTGGTGGCGGGGGCTGCGGAAGTCGCCATGAGGGAACCTGGTGAGGCGGCGTCGAGGCAGGCAATGCCGGACCGCGGGCGGTTCCGTTCCATTGACAGCGGTTCGGCGCTTGCCGTTAAATAAAGATTAATTAATTACCGGACGGTCGGTAGGTAATTGTAGACACATCCCTTTCCGCCACGCAAGCGCGGCTTGGGCGCTCAACCCGAAACCACACGTGACGCCGTTATGCCCCACTCCCTCGTGACAGATCTGTATGGCCAGATGTCCCTGCCGGTCATCAGCGCCCCCATGTTCATCGTGTCCAACCCGAAGCTGGTCGTCGCGCAATGCACGAGCGGCATCGTCGGTTCGTTTCCGGCGCTGAACGCGCGTCCGCAGAGCCTGCTGACCGACTGGCTGGACGAGATCCAGGCAGGGCTGGCCTCGTACCGCGAGGCCAATCCGGGCGCCGCGGTCGCGCCCTACGCCGTCAACCAGATCATCCACCAGTCCAACGACCGGCTCGAACAGGACCTGGCGGTGTGCGCCAGCCACCGCGTGCCGCTGATCATCACCAGCCTGCGCGCGCCCGGCGACCTGGTCAAAGGCATCCACGACTGGGGTGGCAAGGTGTTCCACGACGTCACCACCATCCGCCACGCCGAAAAGGCGCTGGAAGCGGGCGTAGACGGGCTGATCCTGGTGTGCGCGGGCGCGGGCGGCCATGCCGGCACGCTCAGCCCGTTCGCGCTGGTGTCCGAAGTGCGCCGCTTCTATGACGGCCCGCTGATCCTGTCGGGCGCCATCACCTCCGGCGCCCAGGTGCTGGCCGCGCTCGCCATGGGCGTGGACTTCGCCTACATGGGCACGCGCTTCATCGCCAGCGAGGAAGCCAACGCCAGCGAGGGCTACAAGTCCGCCATCGTCGAGGCCAGCGCGGCCGACATCCTCTACACCCCGTTCTTCACCGGCATCCCCGGCAACTACCTGAAGGCCAGCATCAGCGCCGCCGGCCTCGATCCGGCCAACCTGCCGCAGCCGGACAGCGGCGCCTCCAATTTCGGCTCCAGCCGCGTCAAGCCGTGGAAGGACATCTGGGGCGCGGGCCAGGGCGTGGGCAACATCGGCAGCGTGCAGCCGACCCGCCAGATCGTCGAGACACTACGCCGCGAGTACGCCGAGGCCAAGACGCAACTGGCCGCCAGGACCTTCGCATGAGCGCCGGACTGCGGGTCACGCGCGACGGCGCGGTGCTGACGCTGGTGATCGACCGCCAGGATCGCCGCAATGCGCTCGACACGGCCACCTACGCCGCGCTGACCGAACAGCTCGCGCTGGCCAGCGCCGACACCGGCGTGTCGGCGGTGATCCTGGCCGGGGCCGGCGAACACTTCACCGCCGGCAACGACCTGCGTGACTTCCAGGCCGAGCGCGGCGCCGGCGACAGCGCCGGGCTGACCTTCCTGCGCGCTTTGACGCAGGCCGACGTGCCGGTCATCGCCGCCGTCGAGGGCTACGCCATCGGCATCGGCGTGACGCTGCTGCAGCATTGCGACTTCGTCTACATCGGCGAGGGCGCCACGCTGCGCATGCCGTTCGTGGCGCTGGGCCTGTGCCCCGAGGGCGCGTCCAGCCTGCTGATGCCGCGCCTGGCCGGCGCCCGCCGGGCCGCCGAATGGCTGTTGCAGGGCAAGGCATTCTCGGCGCGGGAAGCGTGCGAGGCCGGCCTGGCCACCGCGGTCACCGCCAAGGGCGGCGCCCTGGCGGCCGCGCAGGCCACCGCCGCCAGCCTGGCGAAACAACCGCCGACCGCGCTGCGGCTGACCAAGGCCATGCTCAAGCGCCCGGACCGGCAGGCGATCCAGGACACGCTCGATTACGAGGCGCAGCAGTTCCGCGCCCGTTTGCAAACGGAAGAGGCGCAGGCCGCCTTCGCGGCGTTCTTCAAGAAGTGAATCCGGCACGGCCGGGCGCCTTGCGCGCCCGCGCCGCCGTATGCGACGCCTGGGCCGGCTCGCTTGGCCAGATCCCGCCCGGCGCGGGGCCGGACGCGGCCGGCAACCGCCCTTGTCAGAACGGCGAGTCGGGCCTGAAGTTCGGCGCCCGCCGCTCGCGCAGCGACTGCACGCCTTCGCGCACGTCCGGGCCGCCAAACCCCATGAATTCCAGCGCCAGCGACGTATCGAAGGTCGGGCCGGCCATGCGCAGCCAGTTGTTCAGCGAATACTTGGTCCAGCGGATCGCGGTCTGCGAGCCGGCCGCCAGGCGGTTGGCGACCTCGAAGGCGCGGCCGATCAACTCGGCCTCGTCCACGCACAGCGACACCAAACCGATGCGCTCGGCCTCTTCGCCGCTCACGGTTTCGCACAGCATCAGGTAGTACTTGGCGCGCGCCATGCCGCACAGCAGCGGCCAGACGATGGCGGCATGGTCGCCGGCGGTGACGCCCAGGCGGGTGTGGCCGTCGATGATGCGGGCGTCGCGCGCGGCGATCGAGATGTCGGCCAGCAGGCCGGCCACCAGCCCCGCGCCCACGGCGGCGCCGTGCATCGCCGAGACGATCGGCTTGCTGCAATTGATGATGTTGTAGACCAGGTCGCGCGCCTCGCGCCAGACGCGGGTGCGCACGTCGAAGTCGTCCGCCATCTGCTGCACCAGGTCCAGGTCGCCGCCGCCCGAGAAACCCTTGCCCTCGCCGCGGATCACCACCACGCGGGTATCGGGGTCGGTGTCGATATCGCGCCAGATGTCGGCCAGCTCGCGGTGCATGCGGTCGTCGGCGGTGGACAGCTTGCCCGGCTTGCCGTCCTTGGACCCCATGATCAGCTCCAGCACGCCATTGGGATGGCGGCGCAGCTTGAGGGACTCGTAGGCGGAATAGTGTTCCAGCGTGATATCGGTCATCGTCGTCTCCGGTGGCGCGGGCGGAAGGCCGCGCGTTTTGGGGCACTATAGTGGATAGCCCCATCCCAGGCGCCCGCCGCCGATCCCGGAGCCTCAGCCCATGAACACCCCCGCCCCCTCCTTTGCCGGCGAGATCCGCCGCGACGACCTGCCGGCGTTGTTCGCCGTGCGCGACCCGGACACCCATAAAGGCAGTTTCGGCACCGTCGGCGTGGTGGGCGGCGGGCGTGGCATGGAAGGCGCGGCGCTGCTGGCCGCGCGCGCCGCACTCAAGACAGGCGCCGGCAAGGTGCTGGTGGGCTTCGCCCAGGACGCGGCGCCGCTGCCCTGCGATCCGCTGCAACCCGAACTGATGCTGCGCGACGCGCGCTCGCTGTTCGACACGGACTGGGGCGTGACCGCCTGGGTTGCCGGGTGCGGCATCGGCGCCGGCCCGGGCGCGGCCAACGCCCTGTCCGAGCTGTTCGTGTTGCGCCATGGCGCGCCGCTGGTGCTGGACGCCGACGGCCTGAACCTGCTGGCCAACGGCGGCATCCAGCCCAACTGGGGCGACGGCCCGGTGGTGCTGACCCCGCACCCGGCCGAGGCCGGCCGGCTGCTCGGTCTGGACACCCCCGGCATCCAGGCCGACCGCCCCGCCGCCGCCCAGGCGCTGGCGCGGCGCTTCGGCGCCTGGGCGGTCCTGAAGGGCGCGGGCACCGTGGTCTGCGCGCCGGACGGCACCTGGTGGCGCAATACCAGCGGCAACCCCGGCCTGGCCACGGCCGGAACGGGGGACGTATTGGCCGGCATCCTGGGCTCGCTGCTGGCCCAGCGCCTGCCGCTGGCGCAAGCCGTGGCCGGCGCGGTCTGGCTGCACGGCGCGGCGGCCGACGCCCTGGTGGCCCGGGGCATCGGGCCGATCGGGCTGACCGCGGGCGAACTGGCGGACGCCGCCCGGGGACTGCGCAACGGCGGGCCGACCGCCTAAGTCCCCGGCGGCAAAAACATTTTTACAACATACTAGGGTTTTCCCCTAAAAACGCGTTGCTTTTGATTTAGGGTTATCCCTATAATGGTTTACCCCAAGACGAAACGGACTGGAGAAAACCATGAGCGAACTGACCCTGAACCACACTGCCCGCCTGACCGACGCGCTGGAGCGTGACCTGCTCCGCGGCGCCCTCGAGAACCAACCGAATTCCCACCCGCTGACCAACCTGAAGAAGGCTGGCAAGGCGATCGCCGCCGCCGTTGCTGGCGTGTTCGCCTTCATCGACGAAGTCAACGAGTCGATGAACAAGGCCCGCGCCGCCAGCTCGCGCTTCTCCGGTTCGCAGTGGTAAGACCAGCCGTGCCGGCCTGAGTCGCGACCGATCTCCCGCGATTCAGCCTGGCGCGCTGCCGGTGCAACGCCCGCCGCCCACGCGGCGCCCGCTGCATCGGACCCGGTGCCCGGGTCTTCATTACCGGGCGCCATCGCGCCGCGCCGGCCCCACTTGCGGGGCCCCCGCGACGCCCTCCACGACGCAATACTCGATCGCCCCGGTGCGAAGCCGTCCCGAAGCGGGACTGCCTCGAACTGGGGCGATCGGCATTTTTCGCACGGCTTCGCCCGCTATTCCCCCTCTCGGCGTTTACCCTGACGCCGGCCCGGCGCGCATTGACAGCGCGCGAAGCCCCTATCGATAATCGGCCCCTTGCCGTCGTGCCTGGCGCCAAAAACACCGCAAGCCCCCCAGCCGACGTTGCGTTCCCCCGGTTGGCCCCGCCGCTGTTTCCCCCCCGCCAGCACGATCCGGTTCGTTCCCCATCCGGAGTTGTCACCATGAAGTTGCGCACCACCCTGGCCCTTGTGGCCGCCGCCATTCCCTTGGCCGCTGCCCAGGCCCAGACGCTGAAGATCGGCCTGTCCGCCGAACCCACCTCGGCCGACCCCCACTACCACAAGATGACGCAGAACGACGCGTTCTCCGCGCACGTCTACAGTTCGCTGGTGGGCCGCAGTGCCGACATGAAGCTGGTGCCCGCGCTGGCCACGTCCTGGAAGAACCTGGACGACCTGACCTGGGAATTCAAGCTGCGCGACGACGTCAAGTTCTCCAACGGCAAGCCGTTCACGTCCGAAGACGTGCTGTTCACGATCTGCCGCACGCTGAACAACGAGACCAACGTGTCGCAGTCCTACATGGACACGACCAAGCTGATCACCGACGTGCAGACGCCGGATGCGCACACCGTCATCATCAAGACCGGCGCCCCCTTCCCGCTGATGCCCGCCGAAATGGCGCGCTCGCTGCCGATCATCTGGAACGGCATCGTCGAGCACGGCAAGCTGACGTTCGACCCGAAGAAGGGTTGCGGCGTGACCGGCGCCTGGCCGACGGTGGCCGACTTCAACAACGGCAAGGACGCCATCGGCACCGGCCCGTACACCCTGAAGTCGTACGTCAAGGGCACCGGCATCGAACTGGTGCGCAATGAGAACTACTGGGGTCCGAAGCCCTACTGGAAGGAAGTGAAGTTCGTGCCGGTGCCGGCCGCCGGCCCGCGCCTGACCGGCCTGTTGTCGGGCGACTTCGACATGATCGAGAACCCCGCCGCGCGCGACCTGCAGCGCCTGAAGGACAACCCCAAGTTCGGTTTCGTGGCCACGCCCTCGACCCGCCTGGTGTTCTTCCAGCCCGACGTGGCGCGCAACCCGAGCCCGTTCGTCAAGAGCGCCGACGGCAAGAACCCGCTGCAGGACCTGCGCGTGCGCAAGGCGATTTCGATGGCCATCGACCGCAAGACCATCACCGCCCGCATCATGGACGGCATGGCCACCCCGGCCTACCAGTACATGCCCGACGGCATGTTCGGCGCGCTGCCCAAGGCCCCGGAAATCAAGTACGACCCGGAAGGCGCCAAGAAGCTGCTGGCCGAAGCCGGCTACCCCAACGGCTTCGAGCTGACGCTGTCGTCGACCAACGACCGCTACGTCAATGACGGCCAGGTGGCGCAGGCCGTGGCCCAGTACCTGGCCCGCGTCGGCATCAAGACCAACGTCGACGCCATGACCGCCTCGATCTACTTCCCCAAGCGCGCCAAGCGCGAGTTCAGCTTCTCGATGGGCGGCTGGCCGGCGGAAACGGGCGAAGCCTCGGCGCTGTTCCAACTGTGGGTCGCCTCGCTCGACTCGCCCAAGAGCCTGGGCACCAGCAACTACGGCGGTTTCACCAACGCCGACTTCGACAAGGTCTACAAGCAGGCCATCGTCACCGTCGACGCGCCCAAGCGCGAGAAGCTGCTGCAGGAAGCCACCCAGATCGCGCTGGACAACGTGCCGCTGATTCCGCTGCACTTCGAAAGCAGCATCTGGGCCTTCCGCAAGGGCATCTCCTATGAAGGCCGCCGCGACCAGTTCACGCTGGCCACCTCGGTCAAGCCCGACGCCAAGTAATCCGGCGCGCGCGACATGAAAACGGCTGCCTTCGGGCAGCCGTTTTTCTTTGGATGCGCGTCGCGCCCCCCTGACGGGCGTGACGGTCTCAGGCGCCCGGCCCTTGCGCCAGCAGCACGTCCAGTTCGCGCGACAACAGGTCGATGAAGGCTTCCGTCTTGGGCGGCAATTGGCGCCCCTGCATGACGTGCAGTTGCAAGGTGCGCGACTGCAACTGGGCGTTGGAGATCGGCACCGCCACCAGCTCGTCGCGCTTGAGGCTCCAGGCCACCGAGATGTAGCCGCTGAGCATGATGGCGTCGGAACCGAACACGAAGCCATGCAGCGGCGAGGAATCATTGCAGGTAAAGGTCGGCTCGAGCTGCACCGATTCCAGCAGGCAGCCCATCTCGAACAGATGGCGGGTGGTGGTGCCGGGGCCCGTCAGCGCCAGCGGGTAGCGGCCCAGGTCCTGCAGGCTGACGCTCTTGCGGCCGGCCAGCGGGTGGCCCGCGGCCATGACGGCGTGCACCGGCGCGCGCCGCGAATAGCGCACGCTGACGCCGCTGAGCCGTTCGACGTTGAAGGTCATGCCCAGTTCGACGCTGCCTTCGGCGACGCGGCGCGCAACATCGGCCGGCGTGCCCACGTGCAGGTCGAAGCGCGCCTCGGGCCAGTCGCGGCGAAAGCGCGCCATGGCCGACGGCAGGAAGATGCGCGCCACGCCCTCGACCGCCGCCATGCGGATCTCGTTGCGCGCCATGCCCTTGAGCGCGGCGATCTCCTGCAGCACCGAATCCGATTCCAGCAATGTGCGGCGCGCGTGGGCCAGCAGCAGCCGGCCGGCCTCGCTCAGCACCATGCCGCGCGCGGCGCGCTCGAACAAGGGCGCGCCCGCCTCTTCCTCCAGCTTGGCGATCTGCCGGCTGATGGCCGACACCGCCACGTGCAGGCGTTCGGACGCCCCGCTCAGGCTGCCCGCCTGGGCGACCTCGACAAAGTAACGCAGGGCGATGCCGTGCATGTTTCCCCCTCGCTGGGGCCTGACGCCGATGAAAATAGCTTTGCCTTTTTTGCAAAGCTTCTGATAAATATTCTAATTGTAGAGAAAGCTTCCCTGATCCTAGAATTTGCGCAACGATTCAGCAGGGTGCGCAATGACGCGCCCTGCCAGACAAGGGGAAGTCCGTGCCAGCAGCAGTCACGAGCGCCAGCCGCGCCGCCGCCATCGGCCGCGCGGTCGCGTATGCCGATAGCGGCGCCTTGCAGCGCGACCTGGCGGAGCTGGTCGCGCACCGCACCGAAAGCCAGAACCCGGACCAGCGCGCCGCGCTCCACGACTACCTGCGCACGGCGGTCGCGCCGCGCCTGGAAGCGCTGGGCTGTTCCTGGCGCGTCGAGGACAACCCCGTCGCCGGCGGTCCGCCGTTCCTGCTGGCCGAGCGCATCGAGGACCCGGCCCTGCCCACCGTGCTGATGTACGCCCACGGCGACGTGGTGCGCGGCTATGACGAGCAATGGCGCGCCGGCCTGGCGCCGTGGCGCCTGACGGCCGAGGGCGATCGCTGGTACGGCCGCGGCGCCGCCGACAACAAGGGACAGTACTGCGTCAACATGACGGCGCTGGAACAGGTGCGGGCCGAACGCGGCGGGCGCCTGGGCTTCAACCTGCGCATGCTGGTGGAATGCGGCGAGGAAGTCGGCTCGCCCGGCCTGCACCAGGCCTGCGCCGCGTGGCGCGAGTCGCTGGCGGCGGACGTCTTCATCGCCTCCGACGGGCCGCGGCTGGCGGCCGACCTGCCGACACTGTTCCTGGGCTCGCGCGGCACGCTGCTGTTCGACCTGACGGTGGACCTGCGCGGCCACGCCCACCACTCGGGCAACTGGGGCGGCGTGCTGCCCAATCCCGGCATCATCCTGGCAAACGCGCTGGCCAGCCTGGTGGATGCGCGCGGCCGATTGCTGGTCGACGGCCTGCGTCCGCCGGCGATTCCGCCCGCCGTGCGCCAGGCGCTGGCGGACATCCAGGTCGGCCAGGACGACGACGCACCCGAGATCGACCCGGACTGGGGCGAGCCCGGCCTGTCGCTGGCCGAGCGCCTGTTTGGCTGGAACACGCTGGAAGTGCTGGCCTACAAGACCGGCAATCCCGACAACCCGGTAGGCGCGATTCCGCCGCGCGCCAGCGCCACCTGCAACCTGCGTTTCGTGGTCGGCACCGACTGGCGCCAGGCCGAGGGCATCCTGCGCCGGCACCTGGACGCGCGGGGCCTGCGGCAGGTCCAGGTCCGCGTGCGGCGCGGCACGCCGGCCACCCGGCTGGACCCGGACGATCCGTGGGCGCGCTGGGCCGTGGCCTCGCTGGCCGCCACCACCGGCAAGACGCCCGCGCTGCTGCCGAACCTGGGCGGCACCGTGCCCAACGACGCCTTCTCGGACGTGCTGGGGCTGCCCACCATCTGGGTGCCGCATTCCTATCCCGCCTGTTGCCAGCATGGCCCCGACGAACACCTGCTCGCCTCGGTGGCGCGCGAAGGCGCGGCGGTGATGGCCGGCCTGTTCTGGGACCTGGGCGAACAGGGCGCGGCCGTGGCCGCGCAACGCGAGCGCCTGACCGCCACCTGACCGCCTTCGGGCGTCATCCCTTATACAATCCCCCTCGCTTGATCGGAGTTCCCATGTCCTCGTCCCCTACCGCGTCCCGTCCGCGTCCCTTTTTGCTCGCCTGTCCGGATCTGGCGGCCGAGCGCGTGGGCAACACGGATACCCCCGGCGTCTGGCATTTCGACTCCGGCGCGCCGGGCAAGCGCGTGATGCTCAGCGCCCTGGTCCACGGCAACGAGCTGTGCGGCGCCTGGGCCCTGAAGGACGCGCTGGCCGCCGGCCTGCGCCCGCGCCGTGGTTCGCTGACGCTGGCATTCTGCAACCTGGCCGCGTTCGACCGCTTCGACCCCGCCAACTACGCGCCGGCGCGCTTCGTCGACGAAGACATGAACCGCGTCTGGAGCGACGACAAGCTGGCCCAGCCCATCAGCCAGGAACGCCGCCGCGCCGCCGCCCTGCGTCCGTGGGTGGCGCAGGCCGACTGGCTGCTGGACTTCCACTCGATGAGCAATTCCGACGTGCCGCTGCAACTGACCGGCATGGAACAGCGCAACATCGACCTGGCCCTGTCGCTGGGCAACCCCGCCACGATCATCGCCGACGCCGGCCATGCCGCCGGCGTGCGCATGCGCGACTACGGCCGTTTCGGCGAGGCCGGCGACAACGGCACCCGCTCGCTGCTGATCGAATGCGGCTTCCATGGCGCGCCCGAGGCGCGCGGCGTGGCGGTCGATCAGATGGCGCGCTTCCTGGTGGCGGCCGGCACCGTGGACGAGGCCGACCTGCCCGCCGCCTGGTTCGCCCCCCAGGCCAGCGCGCAGCGCGCGCTGCGCGTGACCCACGCAATCGCCGCCAAGAGCGCCGACTTCCGTTTCGCCGAGCCCTGGAAGGGCCTGGAGACGCTGGCGCGCGCCGGCACCGCCATCGGCTGGTCCGAGGGCGAGGCCGTGACCACGCCGTACGACAACTGCGTCCTGATCATGCCGTCGACCGCCAACCTGCGGGCCGGGGTGACGGTGGTGCGGCTGGCGCAACCGATCGTCTGATGCATCGCGCGGCGCGCCCTCGATGGCGCGCCGCCTCATAAAAAAACCACCAAGGGAAGCAGCATGTCCGCAAACGTTTTCATTCGCAGCGCGTTATCGACCTGTACGCTGGCGGCCGCCCTGGCCGCTGGCGCCATGGCCCAGGCCCAGTCGGCCCCGCAGACGCTGCGGATCGGCCTGTCGTCCGAACCCACGGCGATGGACCCGCACTACCACCAGGTCACGCCCAACGACGCGATGACCTCGCACATCTTCGAGACGCTGATCGGCCAGGACGCCAAGATGAATCTGGTGCCGCGGCTGGCGACCGCCTGGAAGGCGGTGGACGACACCACCTGGGAATTCACGCTGCGCGACGGCGTGAAGTTCTCCAATGGCCAGCCGTTCACGCCCCAGGACGTGATCTTCACGCTGTGCCGCGCGTTCCACAACGAGCAGTCGATCGGCGGCTCGTACCTGAGCGTGGTGCAGAAGCTGGCCAGCATCGACGTGCGCGACGGCAACGTGCTGGTCATCAAGACCCACCTGCCCTACCCGCTGCTGCCCAACGACCTGACCCGCAACGCCATGCTGTGGAGCGGCATCGTCGAGCATGGCCCGATCCGCTTCGATCCCAAGAATGGTTGCGGCGTGACCGGCCCCTGGCCCACCATCAGCGACTTCAACAGCGGCAAATCCGCCATCGGCACCGGCCCGTACACGCTCAAGTCGTACGTCAAGGGCAGCGCCATCGAGCTGGCGCGCAACGACGCCTACTGGGGCGACAAGCCGGCCTGGCCGAACGTGCGCCTGATTCCGGTGCCGGCCGCCGGCCCGCGCCTGACCGGCCTCCTGGCCGGCGACTTCGACCTGATCGAGAATCCCGCCGCGCGCGACGTCAAGCGCATCTCGGAAACGCCGGGCTTCCGCTACGTCATCACGCCGTCCGTGCGGGTGGTGTACTTCCAGTTCGACGTGGCGCGCAGCCCCAGCCCGATGGTGCGCGCAGCCGACGGCAAGAACCCGCTGCAGGACGTGCGCGTGCGCCGCGCCATCTCGATGGCGATCGACCGCAAGGCCATTACCGCCCGCATCATGGACGGCGCCGCCACCCCGGCCAACCAGTTCCTGCCCGACGGCATGTTCGGCACGCTGCAGCCGCCGCCAGAACTGAAGTACGATCCGGCCGCCGCCAAGAAGCTGCTGGCCGAGGCCGGCTACCCGGACGGCTTCGAGCTGACCATCTCGTCCACCAACGACCGCTACATCAACGACGCGCAGATCTCGCAGGCCGTGGCCCAGTACCTGTCGCGCGTGGGCATCAAGACGACCGTGGACGCGATGACGCGCTCGGTCTACTTTCCCAAGCGCGCCAAGCGCGAGTTCAGCTTCGCCATGGGCGGCTGGTCGTCGGAAACCGGCGAAGCCTCGTCGTTCCTGCAGTACTGGGTCAGCGCCTTCGACAAGGAACACGGCCTGGGCACCAGCAACTACGGCGGCTATGACAATCCGGCCTTCGACAAGGTCTTCAAGCGCGCCCTGACCACCGTCGATCCGGCGGTGCGTGAGAAGCTGCTGCAGGAGTCCCTGACCCTGGCGCTGGCCGACCTGCCCAGCATTCCGCTGCATTTCGAAAGCAGCATCTGGGCGTTCCGCAAGGGCCTGACGTACGAAGGCCGCGCCGACCAATACACCCTGGCCATGTCGGCCAAGCCCGCCAATTAAGATCGCCGTTTCCGGCGCCTGCAACCCCGAGCCCACCAAGGAAATATCACGTGGCCCTTTTCATCCTACGCAGACTGATCCAGAGTCTGTTCGTGCTGCTGGCCGTCTCGGTCGTGGTCTTCTTCGCGGTGTATGCCGTGGGCGACCCGATCGAACTGCTGGTCAGCCCCGAAGCCAGCCAGGCGGCGCGCGAGGCGATGATCGCCCGCCTCGGCCTGGACCTGCCCGTGTGGCAGCAATACACAGGGTTCCTGTGGCGCGCGCTGCACGGCGACCTGGGCACCTCGTTCGTGCACGGCATCCCGGCCATCGAGCTGATCGTGCAGCGCATCCCCGCCACCTTCGAACTGGTGATCGTGGCCATCGGCCTGACCTGTGTGATCGGCATTCCGCTGGGCCTGGTGGCCGGCCTGTACCGCGATGAGCCCCTGGGCCGCGGCATCATGGCGTCGTCGGTGCTGGGCTTCTCGCTGCCCAACTTCTGGCAGGGCATGATGCTGATCCTGCTGTTCGCGGTGTGGCTCGGCTGGCTGCCCGCCACCGGCCGCGGCGACACCGTGACGGTGCTGGGCGTGCGCCTGTCGATCCTGACGGCCGACGGCTGGTCGCACCTGATCATGCCGGCCATCAACCTGGCGCTGGCCAACATCGCGCTGGTGCTGCGCCTGACCGCCTCCGGCGTGGTCGAGGCCCGCAGCCAGGACTACGTGAAGTTCGCGCGCGCCAAGGGCATCAAGCCCGGCCGCATCGTGCGCCGCCACATCCTGCGCAACATCCTGATCCCGGTGGTCACCGTCATCGGCATGGAATTCGGCAGCCTGATCGCCTATTCCACCATCACCGAGACCGTGTTCGCGTGGCCCGGCATGGGCAAGCTGCTCATCGACAGCGTCTACCAGCTCGACCGGCCCGTGGTGGTCGCGTACGTGATGCTGGTCACCCTGATCTTCGTGGTCATCAACCTGGTTGTGGACATCCTGTACGCCGCGCTCGATCCGCGCGTGCAGCTCGTGACCCCCGCTCAATAATCGCCATGGCTCAATCTCCCAATACCGGCCGCACCCGTACCGTCCAGCCCCTGGCCGATACGCCCAAGCGCGCCTCGATCCTGAAGAAACTGCGGGCCCGCCCGACCGTGCGCGGCTCGGTCATCGCCCTGACCATCCTGGTGCTGCTGGTGGTGTTCGCGCCCTACTTCGCGCCGCAGAATCCCTATGATCTGGCCAACCTGTCGCTGATGGACGGCCGCCTGGCGCCGCGCCAGGCGCTGATGGACGGCAGCATCGCCTGGCTCGGCACCGACGACCAGGGCCGCGACATGCTCAGCGCCATTCTCTATGGCCTGCGCATCAGCCTGATGGTGGGCCTGTCGGCCGTGGTGCTTGCCACCGCCGTGGGCGGCGCGGTCGGCCTGGTGGCCGCCTACGTCGGCGGCCTGGTCGACACCGTGCTGATGCGCATCGTCGACTTCATCCTGGGTTTCCCGACCATCCTGGTGGCGCTGGTGCTGCTGGTGGTGCTGGGGCGCGGGGTCGACAAGGTGATCCTGGCGCTGGTGCTGGTGCAATGGGGCCACTATGCCCGCATCATGCGCAGCCGCGCGCTGCAGGAGCGGCGCAAGGAGTACGTCGAGGCCGCCGCCAACCTGGGCTTCCCGGCCTGGCGCATCATGGTGTTCCACCTGCTGCCCAACTGCCTGGGCCCAGTCATGGTGTTCGCGACCATCCAGATCGCCACCGCCATCGCGCTGGAAGCGACGCTGTCGTTCCTGGGCGTCGGCGTGCCGATCACCGAACCGTCGCTGGGCCTGCTGATCTCCAACGGCTTCCAGTACCTGCTGTCGGGCGACTACTGGATCAGCCTGTTCCCGGGCATTGCGCTGTTGCTGCTGATTCTCTCCATCAACATCGTGGGCGACCGCCTGCGCGAAAGCCTGGACCCGAGGAAATGACCCACCCCCGAAGCGCTTCGCGCTCCCCCCTCAAGGGGGCATGCCAGCGGACCGGCGGAGCCGGCTCCGCGGCATCCCGATTGGGCAAGGCCTCCCGCCTGCTTGGCGACTGGCGCAATGGACAAATGATATGAGTGACACGCTTCTAGAAGTGCGCGGCCTGCGCACCGCATTCCATACCGAGGCCGGCGCCTGGCTGGCGGTCGACGGCGTCGACCTGACCGTGCGCCGCGGCGAGATCGTGGGCCTGGTCGGCGAGTCCGGCTCGGGCAAGTCGGTCACCGGCTTCTCGCTGCTGGGGCTGATCGATCCGCCCGGGGAAGTCGTCGACGGCGAAGTGAAGTTCAAGGGCAACGACCTGCGCAAGCTCTCCGAAGAGCAGATGCGCCAGTTGCGCGGCAACCGCATCGCCATGATCTTCCAGGACCCGCTGATGACGCTCAACCCGGTGCTGCGCATCGGCGAGCAGATGATGGAAGCCATCCTGACGCACGAGGACGTGCCGCGCGCCGAGGCCATGGAACGCTGCCGCGAGGCGCTGGCCATGGTCGGCATTCCGTCGCCGGAGAAGCGCCTGAAGAGCTACCCGCACGAGTTCTCGGGTGGCATGCGCCAGCGCGTGGCGATCGCCATCGCCATGCTCAACAAGCCCGACCTGATCATCTGCGACGAGCCGACCACGGCGCTGGACGTGACCATCCAGGGCCAGATCCTGTACCGCATGCAGGAGATCTGCCGCGAGCACAACACGGCGCTGATCTGGATCACCCACGACCTGGGCGTGGTGGCCGAGCTGGCCGACCGCGTCGCGGTCATGTACGCCGGCCGCATCGTCGAGAGCGGCCCGGTCGAACAGGTGCTGGACGCGCCGCGCCATCCGTACACCCGCGGCCTGCTGGACTCGATGCCCGGCGCCACCACGCCGGGCGCGCGCCTGCACCAGATCAACGGCATGGCGCCCAGCCTGGCCGGCCGCCCGTCGGGCTGTGCCTTCCGGCCGCGCTGCACCCACGCGGTCACGCGCTGCACCGAACAAGCCCCCACCGTTACCACCGAAGGTTCGCGCAGCTATCGCTGTTACGTCCCGATCGCCCGCGAGGCCGAGCAAGCATGAGTCAAGCCGATACCCCCGTCATCGAGCTCCGGAACGTCCACAAGCGCTTCGAACAGCGTCCCGACCTGGCCCAGCGCATCCTGGCCCTGGGCGGCCGCCCGATCGACCGCCGCACCGTGTATGCCGTCAACGGCGTCGACCTGCGCATCGGCCGCGGCGAAGTCGTCGGCCTGGTGGGCGAGTCCGGCTGCGGCAAGTCCACCCTGGGCCGCGTCGTTGCCGGCCTGCACCGCCAGACCGAAGGCGACCTGCTCTACCAGGGCCAGGACGCGCGTCGACTGCGCGGCGCCGACAAGCTGGCCTACACGCTGGGCGTGCAGATGATCTTCCAGGATCCGCAGGCCTCGCTCAACCCGCGCCAGCGCCTGCGCCAGATCCTGGGCGAATCGCTCAAGGTGCACAAGCTGGCGCCGCCGGCCGAGATTCCCGCGCGCATCGACCAGGCCCTGAAGGAAGTGGGCCTGGACACCGAGTACCGCGACCGCTTTCCGCACCAAATTTCGGGCGGCCAGCGCCAGCGCATCGGCATCGCCCGCGCGCTGATGGTGGCGCCCAAGTTCCTGGTGTGCGACGAACCGGTGGCGGCGCTGGACGTGTCGATCCAGGCGCAGGTGATCAACCTGTTCATGGACCTGCGCGAGCAGCACGGTTTCACGTACCTCTTCATCAGCCACGACCTGGGCGTGGTGCGCCACATCTCGGATCGCGTGGCTATCATGTACCTGGGCAAGATCGTCGAGATCTCGACCTCGGCCGAGATCTTCGCGCGCGCCAACCATCCGTACACCCAGGCCCTGATGGCCGAGGTGCCGGACGTGGCGCGCCGCGGCCGCAAGTTCACGCCGATCAAGGGCGAGATCCCGTCGCCGCTGAATCCGCCGTCGGGCTGTACCTTCAACCCGCGCTGCCCGCACGCCATGCCGCGCTGCCGCGAGCAGGCGCCGACGCTGAAGGAAATCTCTCCGGGCCACTGGTCGGCCTGCCACCTGAACGAAGCCACCGCCTGAACGCCATGAAACCCTCTGACATGTCCAACGTGGACCGCATCGCCATCGAAATGGGCCATGCCGGCCGCAACGCCATCACCTATATCGACGAGGATCGCAATTCCGATCGCCCGTTCAAGCTGCAGACCTACCGCCCCTACGGCTACACCCCGGACCGCCCGGTGGTGATCGTGCAGCACGGCGTGCTGCGCAACGGCGACGAATACCGCGACTTCTGGGTCGAGGCCGCCGACAAGCACAAGCTGCTGATCGTGGCGCTGACCTTCTCCAACGAGATCTGGCCGGGCGTGGAAAGCTACAACAATGGCCGCGTGTTCTCGGCCGGCGGCAATCCGCGCCACATCGACGGCTGGACCTACGCGCTGGTCGGCAACGTGATCCGCGACATGATCGACGCCGAGATCACCGATGGCCAGAATGTCTACCTGTTCGGCCACTCGGCCGGCGGCCAGTTCGTGCACCGCCTGATGAGCAGCCAGTCGCACGCGCCGTTCAAGGCCGTGGTGGCCGGCAACCCCGGCTGGTACACCCTGCCGACCTTCGACTACCCCTTCCCCGAAGGCATGGACGGCGTCGGCCTGACCGAGGACCACCTGGTCAAGCTGCTGGCGTACCCGATGACGATCCTGGCCGGCGACCAGGACATCGCCACCGACGACCCCAACCTGCCGTCGGAACCGGCCGCCATGCGCCAGGGGCCGCACCGCTTCGCCCGCGCCCACAACTACTTCGAGGCCGGCCGCAAGGAAGCCGAGCGCCGCGGCGTGCCGTTCAACTGGACGCTGCAGGTGGTGCCCGGCATCGGCCACGACGGCCGCGCCATGTCCGCGGTCTGCGCCAGCCTGTGGTTCGAGGGCGGCATGCCGAGCGACGCCGAACTGGCCCGCCTGGCCGGCCAGCAGGTCGCCTGAACGTTCCCTTTCATTTCCGCTAGCAGAATCGCCATGTCCTCCACTTCCCGCACTGAACAACTCGTCGCCGGCATCCAGAGCTGGCTGCAATGCGAATCGCCTTCGAACTTCCCCGAAGGCATCGCCGCGATGGCCCGCATCATCGCCGACTACGCCGCCGCGGCCGGCCTGACGGTGGAACTGTCGTCGCTCGGCCCCGCCACCGGCCCGCTGCTGTACGCCACCAACCGCGCCGCTGGCGACACCCGCCCCGGCATCCTGATCCTGGCGCACATGGACACGGTGCACCCGGTCGGCACGCTGCTGGAGAACCCGGTGCGCATCGAGGGCGACCGCCTCTACGGCCCCGGCAGCTACGACATGAAGGCCGGCATCTACCTGGCGCTGACGGCGCTGGCCAGCGTGGCCCGCCCGGGCGCGACGCAACTGCCGGTGGATTTCCTGGTGGTGCCCGACGAGGAAACCGGCAGCCATGCCTCGCGCGCGCACATCGAACGCTTCGCCGCCAATGCCAAGTACGCCCTGGTGTGCGAACCGGCCCGCCCCAACGGCGGCAAGTGCGTGACGGCGCGCAAGGGCACCGGCATGCTGAACCTGAACGTCAAGGGCCGCCCCGCCCACGCCGGCATGCAGCACGAGAAAGGCCGCAGCGCGATCCGCGAAATGGCGCACCAGGTGCTGGCGCTGGAAGCGATGACGGACTACGAGCGCGGCATCACCGTGAGCGTGGGCACGATCGCCGGCGGCACCGTCACCAACACCGTGCCGGCGCTGTGCCGCTGCGTGGTGGACTTCCGCGTGCCCGACATGGGCGCGGCCGAAGACGTGCTGCGCCGTATGCGCGAGCTGTGCGCGGTGGGCCCGGACGTGGAACTGGACATCGACGTGGAACTGAACCGCCCGCCGATGGTGAAGACCGAGGAAGCCGCCGCGCTGCTGGCGCTGGTGCAAGGCTACGCGGAACGCGCCGGCTTCCTGCTGGAAGACGCGCCGATGACCGGCGGCGGCAGCGACGCCAACTTCACCTCGGCCATGGGGATTCCGACGCTGGATGGTCTTGGGGCGGATGGGGACGGGGCGCATACGCTGAATGAGTACATCTTGGTTTCTACGTTGGAGCAGCGGTTGAAGTTCTGGGAGTTGTTGTTGAAGGAACTTGCTTAGAGTTCTTTTTGCGGCGGGTTGGGTTCTTTAGCCGCGGGTGTCGGGGCAGGCGGAGGATGGCGGGGCTACGATTGCGGTCCGGAGCCTTCGCTCCGGCCTGCCCCGTCGTCATCCTCGTCCTCGCCTTCGGCGACTCCTTCGGATTCCCTCGGGCGCATCTACACGCCCCGCCATCCTCCGCCTGCCCCGACACCCGCTCACGATGAGACTTAGTGACGGGCTCTGGGGCGAATGGGGTGCTTGGCATGCTATTGCCCATCAGGGGTGGGGAGAGGATCTTGCGGGGCCCGCCTCAAGCCGGCCGCGCGGGCGGCCTTTTGAGGCTTACGCGGCGTCTTGCGTCGTCGCGTTGACGCTGGCGCGCGTGGATGCGGCGCTGTCGAGCACGACTGAGAGATTGCGCGCACCACACTTGTTTGTGGGCGGCGCGGCAGACTCGTGACGCGCAACATGACATCCATCGCGCCGCCCACCACCGCCCCTCCCCCTGATGCGCGGCCCAAATAGAAAACCCCTCAACACCAGCGCACAGCGCACCCGTCTCGCCTTCAAATGCGCAGACGCCCCTTGCGGCCGCCTGCCCGAGGGGCGGCCTACGAAGCGCCCCGCCGCCCCCGAATAGAAAGCCCCGCCCCCATCGCCTAGAATATTCCCAAGAGAATCCCAAAAAAAGCCCATGCAAGAACACCCCCAAAACAGCGCCATCGCCTACGGCCTGGCCACGATCGCCGCCGACGGCACCGTCCTCGATACCTGGTATCCGCGCCCGTCCCTGACCGACAAGACGCCCGCGGGCGGCACCCGGCACCTCACGCCTGAAGAAGCGCGAGCCGCGCTCGGCGAGCACGTGCCCACCTCGCTGGGGCGCGACACCCGGCGCAAAGTCGACATCGTCGCCGTGCGCACCGCCATCGCCTCGCTCGACCAGCCGCCCGCCGACGCACACGACGCCTACCTGCGCCTGCACCTGCTCAGCCACCGACTCATTCGGCCGCATGGCGCCAACCTCGACGGGTTGTTCAACGTGCTCGCAAATGTGGCCTGGACCTCCGCCGGCCCCTGCGCCGTCGACCAGGTCGACGCGCTGCGCTGGCAACTGCGCGCCACCGGGCAGATCCTTGAAATCCGCGGCGTCGACAAGATCCCGCGCATGACCGACTACGTCGTGCCCGCCGGCGTGCGCATCGCCGACACCGCCCGCGTGCGGCTCGGCGCGCACCTGGCCGCCGGCACCACCGTGCTGCACGAAGGCTTCTGCAACTTCAACGCCGGCACCCTCGGCGCCTCCATGGTCGAAGGCCGCATCAGCGCCGGCGTCATCGTCGATGACGGCACCGACATCGGCGGCGGCGCTTCCATCATGGGCACCATGTCGGGCGGCGGCAAACAGGTCGTGGCGATTGGCAAGCGCTGCCTGCTTGGCGCCAACTCCGGCATCGGCATCTCGCTGGGCGACGACTGCGTGGTCGAAGCGGGCTGCTACGTCACCGCCGGCACCCGCGTGCTGACGCCGGAAGGCGCGGTGGTCAAGGCGGTGGAGCTGGCCGGCCAGCACGGACTGCTGTTCCGCCGCAACTCGCAGACCGGCGCGGTCGAAACGCTGGTGCGCACGGCCGCCTGGGGCACCTTGAACCCGGCGCTGCACACCGGGCACTGATCGGGCGGCCCGTCACGGGCCGTCCGCGCGACGCCGTCGTCAGGCGTGCAGCAACCGCCGCATCGCCTGCGGCGACTGGCCGAACGCGCGCAGGAACGCCTTGCGCATGCGGTCGCGATCGCCAAAGCCGGTTTCGCGCGCCACCACCTCGGCCGCATGACGGCCGGACTGCATCATGTCCTGCGCCGCCTCCAACCGCAGATGCTCCACCGCCTTGGCCGGAGACTGGCCCGTTTCCTGGCGGAACACGCGGCTGAACTGGCGCGGGCTCAAGTGCGCGGCGCGCGCCAGCTCGTCCACCGACAATTCGGCCTTCAGGTTGGCCTTGGCGTAGGCCAGCGCCGTCTGCACCCGATCGGACTTCGCATCCAGCTCCAGCAACGCCGAATACTGCGACTGTCCGCCCGCCCGGCGTTGTGTCAGCACCAGCTTGCGCGCGACCGCGCGCGCCATGTCCGCCCCCAGGTCCGCCTCCACCATGGCCAGCGCCAGATCAATGCCGGCGCTCATGCCCGCCGAGGTCCAGATCGGGCCGTCAGCCACGAAGATGCGGTCCTCGTCCACCTTGACCCGCGGATACTCGCGCTGCAGGCGCCGCGCATAGAACCAGTGAGTGGTGGCGCGGCGGCCGTCGAGCAGGCCGGCCTGCGCCAGCACGAACGCGCCGGTGCACATCGAGGCGCAACGGCGCACCCGCTCGCTGGCGCCACGCAGCGCGCGCAACAGGCTCTCGGACGCGCCCTCGCCGGTGTTGTCGCCGGCGACGATCAAGGTGTCGAACGCGCGCCGCCCCAGCTTCTGCGTGTCCTGCGCAAACCCCAGCGAACTGGCCACCGGGCCGCCATGCTCGGACACCAGGACGACGCGATAGGCCGGTTCGCCGCTCTGGCGGTTGGCCATCTCGAAGACCGCGCTGGCCGCCAGGCTCATGAGCTGGAAGCCCGGGTGCAACAGGATCGCGATGGTTTTCATGGCTGTTCCGTCCGTTTTCATCGTATGTCCTGAAAAGACGTTTCTATGTCATTGAGGATATTCCATCCCGGTTCTACTCTGCAAGGGTACCGGCACTACCAGCCGTCCCCATTTCGGAGTCTTTCATGAGCAACACCCCGTCTGGCAAATCCCCCGGCCGCGCCCTGGTCACCGGCGCCTCGTCCGGCATCGGCGCGCGCTACGCCCACCACCTGGCCCATCGCGGCCACGACCTGACGCTGGTGGCGCGCAACGTCGAACGCCTGGAAACCCTGGCCGCGCGACTGCGCGCCGAGACCGGCCGTGACGTGCGCGTGCTGCCAGCCGACCTGTCGCGGACCGACGGTGTGCAACGCGTGGCGCAAGCGCTGCGCGAGGACGACTCGCTGACCCTGCTGGTGAACAACGCCGGCATCGGCGCGGTGGCGCCGCTGCTGCAATCCGATGCCGCCCAGATGCAGGCCATGATCGACCTGAACATCAGCGCCCTCACCCACCTGACCATGGCGGCCGCGCCCGCCTTCGTGGCGCGCGGCGGCGGCACCATCATCAATATCGCGTCGATCGTCGGCCTGCACCCCGAGCTGCTCAACGGCGTCTACGGCGCCAGCAAGGCCTATGTGCTGGCCTACTCGCAGTCGCTGCGCCACGAACTGGCGGACAAGGGCCTGCGCGTCCAGGCGGTGCTGCCCGGCGCCACCGGCACCGAGTTCTGGGACCAGGCCGGCAAGCCGGCCAGCGAGTTGCCGTCCGCCATCGTGATGAGCGCGGACGACATGGTGCGCAGCGCGCTGGCGGGCCTGGACCAGGGCGAGTTCGTCACCATCCCGTCGCTGACCGACCCGACCCTGCTGGAACGCCTGGAAGCGGCGCGCCAGGCCCTGGGGCCGGAACTGTCGCGCAATACGCCGGCGGCGCGCTATGGCATTCAGGCGCCCGGCGGCACCGGCACGAACGGATAGTGCTCGACGCGGCCCCGGCCCGCGATGATGGCGGTGGATTCGGGCACCTCTTCCCAGGCGCCCGGCATCTCGCTCAGCGGCTCGGACAGCAACAGGAATGCGTCATCGTCCAGCGCCGCGACCTTCGGGTCGTCGGGATAAAGCTCGCGCAGATGCCGCACGCAGGTGTTGTGGAACAGCGTGCGCGAATCGCGCTCGCTGGAATAGCGCACCGCGATCAGGCGCTCGCCATCCAGCGCGCACACGGTCATGTTGATGGGCCGGGCCACCCCGTGGCGCCGGCCGGTCTCCTCGACCGCGCCGACCATGCGCGCCAGCGCCTGCAGCGCGTCTTCCTCCAGGCCGAAAGTCAGCGCCAGCAGGAACATCACCTCGGAATCGGTCGACCCTTCCAGTGAACCGAAGTAGGCCGGCGCGATCATCAGCATCAGGTCGCGCCGCAGCAGCGGATAGTCGCGGATCACGCCGTTGTGCACGAACAGCCAGTTGCCATGGCGGAACGGATGGCAGTTGGTTTCCTGGGCCGGCGTGTCGGTGGCGGCGCGGATGTGCGCCACGAACAGCGGCGAATGGATGGCGCGCGCGGCCTCGCGCAGGTTGCGGTCGTTCCAGGCCGGATGCACGCTGCGGTAGCGGAACGGCGGCTCGGGCGGTCGGCCGTACCAGCCCAGACCGAAGCCGTCGCCATTGGTGGTGGTGGCGCCCATGCGCGCATGCAGGCTCTGGTCGATCAGCGAGTGCGTGGCCTTGAACAGCACGCTCTCCATTTGCAGGGGACTCCCGGTGTAAGCCAGCCAGCGGCACATGATGCGCTCCTTGAAAAACCGGCCCGGCGCGGGCTCGCCGGGTCCGCCCCAGTGTAGGAGCGAGGCGCAATTTTCTACAAGCCCGGCCCGGCGCCGGCGGGCATAGTGAGGACCTGTCTGTCTTCACCGGAGCCCCGTATTGGACACCCCCGCCGCCGCCTCGCCCCAACAGGGTTTCGCCAGCGACAACACCGCCGGCGCCAGCCCCCAGATCCTGGCCGCGCTGCTGCGCGCCAATGAGGGACAGGCCCCCGCCTATGGCGCCGACGACATCACCCTGCGCGTCGAACGGCGCCTGGCCGAGATCTTCGAACGCGAGGTCGACGTGCTGCTGGTGCCCACCGGCACCGCCGCCAATTCGCTGGCGCTGGCGGCGCTGACGCCGCCCTGGGGCAGCGTGCTGTGCCACGCGCACAGCCACATCGCCAACGACGAATGCGGCGCGCCGCAGTTCTACAGCGGCGGCGCGCGCCTGGCGCTGCTGGAGGGCGCGGCCTCCAAGCTCGACCCCGCCCGGCTCGCGGAGCAAGCGCGCCACAAGGCCGGAGACGTGCACTCGATGCCGCCGGCCTGCGTCAGCATCACACAGGCCACCGAGACCGGCAGCGTGTACACGCTGAACGAGATCCGGGCCCTCGGCGCCGTCTGCCGCGATGCCGGGCTGCCCCTGCACATGGACGGCGCGCGCTTCGCCAATGCCCTGGTCAGCCTGGACTGCACGCCAGCGGAAATGACCTGGAAGGCCGGCGTCGCGGCGCTGTCGTTCGGCGCCACCAAGAACGGCGCGCTGGGCGCCGAGGCCATCGTGCTGTTCGAACCCGGACGCGCCGCAGAACTGGCCTACCGGCGCAAGCGCGGCGGCCACCTGTTTTCGAAGATGCGGCTGCTGTCGGCACAGATGGAAGCCTATCTGGCGGACGACCTGTGGCTGCGCAACGCGCGCCAGGCCAACGCCATGGCGGCGCGGCTGGCGGCGGGCATGGCGAACCTGCCGGGCGTTGAACTTCAGGGGCCGGTCGAGGCCAACATCCTGTTCTGCCGGCTGCCGATCGCCGCCATTGACGGCCTGCTGGCGCAGGGCTTTCGCTTCTACCACGACCGCTGGGGCCCGGGCGTGGCGCGGCTGGTCACGTCGTCACCACGCACGAGCAGGACGTCGATCACTTCCTGGCGGCGTTGCGCGCGCTGGTGCGATAACGACCCGCGCCGTCCCTCCGGCGCGCCGCGCGCCAGCGCCAGGACGACGCGGGAATCGGCGCGCTCAGGCCGCGCGCCGGTAGGCCGAGGGCGGCACCCCATAGGCCGTGCGGAACGCGCGGTTGAAATGGCTCTGGTCGTAGAAGCCGACATCGGCCGCCACCTGCGCGATCGGAGCGCGCGCTCGCGCCAGCGCGGCGCAGGCCCGCTCCAGGCGCAGCCGCGTCAGCCAGGCGTGCGGCGTCAGCCCCACCGACAGCGCGAAGCGGCGCAGGAACTGGTAGCGGCTCAGGCCGCAGAGCCGCGCCAGGTCTTCCAGACCGATCTTGTCGCCCAGGTGGGCCTGGCAATAATCCCGCACGACCCGCTGGTGCGCGAGCGACAGGCCGCCGCGCACCGCCTGGGGCGTCACCGCCCCCGTGCGCGCGAACAGCGTCCCCATCAGGGCCAGCGAGGCGGACTCGTGCGCCAGCGGCCCGGCGGCCGCATCCGCCATCCAGGAAGCGTGCAACGCCTTGAAGCGGGCCGCCAGCGCGGGTTCCTCGATCAAGGTGCCCAGGAACCGCTCGTCGGATGCGCCGCCCGAGACTTCGGCGATGAAATCGCGCATCAGGTCGGGCGACAGACGGAAGGTCTTCAGGGTGTAGGACTGGCCATAGTCGGCCACGCCGGCGCCGTCATGGACCTCGCCGGGCGGCATCAGGGCGATGCCCCCGGGCCCCAGCAGCGTGCTGCGGCCACGGAAGGTCTGGCGCTGCACGCCCTGGGTCACCAGGCCGATGTGGTAATCGACGTGGTAGTGCCGGTCGAACTGGAAGTCGACCAGCCGCGCCACGCCCAGCACCAGGCCCGGCGTGCCGGGCACCGGTTGGTAACGCACGTCATCCTTCATCGTCAGCGCCATGATGCAAAGCGGCAGGTATAGATCCTGGACGCTCCCCCGTCATGTAATTTATTGCGGGGCTATTTCTTCAGCAAGGCCTTGAGCATGGCCATGCGTTCCTTGGGATTCATGGCGGCGGTGGTCTCGTCTTCCTGGATGCCCGGAGCATCCAGGCCCATTTCCTCGATGAAGCGCGACGGTTCGCGCACCAGGTCCTCGCGCGCCCGGCGCCGGCGCTTGCACCAGCTCAGGTTGAGGCTGCGCTGGGCTCGCGTGATGCCCACGTACATCAGCCGCCGCTCTTCCTGGATACGGGTGGCCAGGTTCTCCGCGGCGCGCGCCGGATCGCCCACCTCGTCGTCCTTGCCCAGGTGCGGCAGCAGGCCTTCTTCGACGCCCGCCAGGTACACGTGCGGATACTCCAGGCCCTTGGAGGCATGCAGGGTCGACATCTTGACCGCGTCCGGCTCCTCTTCCTCGCCCCGTTCGAGCATGGTCACCAGCGCAACGTGCTGCACCAGTTCGAACAGCGACATGTTGTCCTCTTCGGCCTTGCGCTTGAGCCAGCCGGTCAGCTCCAGCACGTTCTGCCAGCGGGTCTGCGCCGGGCGTTCGTCGAACAGCTCGAACAGATGGCGTTCGTACTGGATCGCCTGCACCAGGTCGTCCAGGATCACGCCGGCGGGTTCGGCGGGCGCGCCATCGGTGCCGGCGGTGGCGCCACGGCCGGCGCGCCACTGCATGCGGCGGATGAATTCGGTGAAGGTGCGCAGCGGTTCGAGCTGGCGCGGCGCCAGCAGGCTTTCCAGCCCGGTCTCATCGACCGCCGCCAGCAGCGACAGCTCGCGAGTGGCGGCATACTGGCCCAGCGTCTGCAAAGTGGCCTGGCCGATGCCGCGCTTGGGCGTGGTGGCGGCGCGGATAAAGGCCGGATCGTCCTCGTCGTTGGCCAGCAGCCGCAGGTAGGCCAGGATGTCGCGCACCTCGGCCTTGTCGAAGAAACTCTGCCCGCCCGCGATCGTGTACGGGATCTTCAGGTTGCGCAGCGCCTGCTCCAGGATGCGCGACTGGTGATTGCCGCGATACAGGATGGCGAAATCCTTCCACTGCGCCTGGCGCTCGAAGCGCGAGGCCGAGATCTTCATGGCGATGGACTCGGCCTCGTGCTCCTCGCCGTCCATCGCCGAAACGACGATCGGCTCGCCCACGCCCAGGTCCGACCACAGCTTCTTTTCGAACAGCTTGGGGTTCTTCTCGATCACCTGGTTGGCCGCCGCCAGGATGCGCTGCACCGAGCGGTAGTTCTGCTCCAGCTTGATGAGCTTGAGATTGGGATAGTCGGTGGTCAGCTTGGCCAGGTTCTCGATGGTGGCGCCGCGCCAGGCGTAGATGGCCTGATCGTCGTCGCCCACCGCCGTGAACATGGCGCGCGGGCCGGTCAGCAACTGCACCAGGCGGTACTGGCAGACGTTGGTGTCCTGGTATTCATCGACCAGCAGGTAGCGCACGCGGTTCTGCCAGCGCGTGCGCACCTCTTCGTTGTTGGCCAGCAGGATGGCCGGAATGCGGATCAGGTCGTCGAAATCCACGGCCTGGTAGGCGGCCAGCGTGGCGGCGTAGCTGCGATAGACGTTGGCGGCCTCGACGTCGCCCGGCGTGATGGCTTCGCGCGCGGCGTCGTCGGGTTCCATCAGCGCGTTCTTCCACAGCGAGATGATGCCCTGCACGTGGCGCAGGCGGCCCTTGTCGGTGGTGGCCAGCAGCTCCTGGATGATCGCCATGGCGTCATCGGCGTCCAGGATCGAGAAGGTCGGCTTGAGACCCGCGTTGCGCGCCTCTTCGCGCAAGAGCTTCACGCCCAGCGAGTGGAAGGTGCTGATGGTCAGGCCCTTGCCCAGCTTGCGGTCCACCAGCGTCTTGACGCGCTCATCCATCTCGCGCGCGGCCTTGTTGGTGAAGGTCAGCGCCACCACGTTGCGGCCCATGTAGCCGCATTCGCGCAGCAGGTAGGCGATCTTCTGCGTGATGACGCGCGTCTTGCCGCTGCCGGCGCCGGCCAGCACCAGGCAGGGGCCGTCCAGGTACAGCACCGCCTCTTTCTGCGCGGGGTTCAGGCCGTGGCCGATGGGTTCGTGTGCGGACATGGGAGTCGGGGAAAGGGGAACGACATAGAGTAAACGGACGAATGCGCGGCGCCTGTCAGATTTCCAGCGGGTCAACCTCCAACTGCCAGCGCACCCGGGCCTCGTTGGCCAGGTACGGCAGGTGGTGCGACCACGACGCCAGGAAAGCCTGCAGCGCCGGACGGCTGGTGCTTTCCACCAGCAACTGGGCGCGCTCGATGTTGGCCACCCGCACCACGCGCAGCGGCACCGGGTCGTACAGCATGATCGCGTCCAGCCCCGGGAAGTCGGCGGCCCACTCGCCTTCGGGCAGCGCGCGCGCCTGTTGCAGGAACGCCTGCGCCACCGCCAGCTCGCGCGCCTCGGCCGTCAACAGCGCCTGGTAGGCGAACGGCGGCAGGCCGGTGCTTTCGCGTTCCTGCAGCGCATGGCGCGCGAAGCCCGCGTAGTCATGGCGCAGCAGCGCCTGGTACACCGGCTGCTCGGGGTAGCCGGTCTGGATGATGACCTGGCCGTTGCCCTGGTGGCGGCCGGCGCGGCCGGCCACCTGCATCAATTGGGCGAACAGCCGTTCGGGCGCGCGGAAGTCGTGCGCGAACAGCGCCGAATCGGGATTGAGCACGCCGACCAGTCCGAGCCGCGCGAAGTCGTGGCCCTTGGACACCATCTGCGTGCCGACCAGGATGTCGACCTCGCCCGCGTGCACCGACGCGAACAGGGCCTCGGCGCTGCCCTTCTTGCGGGTGCTGTCGGCGTCGATGCGCAGGATGCGCGCCTCGGGGAACAGTTCGGCCAGGTGTTCCTCGACCCGCTGCGTGCCACGGCCCATCGGCGCCAGGTCCTGGTCGCCGCACTCCGGGCACGCGTGCGGCACCGGCGCCTGGTAGCCGCAGTGGTGGCATTGCAGGCGATGGCCGCGGCCGGCGGCGCGGTGCAGCACCGTGAACGCGGTGCAGCGCGGGCAGTTGCTGACCCAGCCGCAGGACTGGCAATGCAGCACCGGCGCGTAGCCGCGGCGGTTCAGGAAGATCAGCGACTGTTCCTTGCGTGCCAGCCGTTCGCCAAGGGCCTCCAGCAACTGTGGCGACATGCCGTGCTTCATCTGCAGGCGGCGCGTGTCCACCAGCTTCATGGCCGGCAGCGAACTGGCGCGGGCGCGCGCCGGCAGCGCCAGCCGCAGGTAGCGGCCACGCTCGGCATGCTGCCAGGTCTCCAGCGACGGCGTGGCCGAGCCCAGCACCACCGGGATGTCCAGGTCGTGCGCGCGCCACACCGCCAGATCGCGCGCGGAATAGCGCAGGCCGTCCTGCTGCTTGTACGAGGCGTCGTGTTCTTCGTCCACCACGATGAGGCCCAGCTCGCTCATGGGCGCGAAGATCGCCATGCGCGTGCCCAGCAGCATGCGCGCCTGACCACGCTGCGCCCGTGCCCAGGCCTGCAAGCGCTCGCCATCGGACAGGCCGCTGTGCAGCACCGCCAGGCCGTCCGGCCCGACCAGGCCTTCCAGGCGGGCGCGCAACGCGCCCTCCAGTTGCGGCGTCAGGTTGATTTCCGGCACCAGCAGCAGCACCTGGCGGCCGGCGGCCAGCACTTTCTCGGCGGCGCGCAGGTAGACCTCGGTCTTGCCGCTGCCGGTCACGCCGTACAGCAGCACCGGCTTGAACTTGGTGAGTCCGGCGATGGTGTCCACGGCCTCGCGCTGCGCATCGTTCAGTTCGGGGGGCTGGTCGGCCTCGGCCGGGTTGCGGACCGCCTTGCGCTTGCGTCCGTCCAGCCGCGCCACCGGGCCGCCGGCCGAGCGCTTGCCCTGATAGGCGGTCGGCTTGCGCAGCGGCGGCGGCAACGTCGGCAGCATCACCTCGCCCAACGGCCGCTGGTAATACTCGGCGGCGAAACGCGCCAGGCGCAGCCAGGCCTCGTCAAAGGGAGGCAGGTCGCGCAGCACTTCCTCGATCGGCTTGATCTGCTTCGGCTCATAGGACGGCTCTGCCGGGTTGTCCACCACCACGCCGATCAACTTGCGGCGCCCGAACGGCACGATCACCCGCAGGCCCGCCCCGACGGGTTCGTGGTGCCGGTAGTCGAACGGGCCGGGCAGCGGCACGTCTAGCGCAACGCGCACCCAGCAGACCACCGCAGGCGCGGCCGGCATGGATTCGACCAGCGCGAAGTCTTCAGACATGGAGAAGGGAACGGAACATGAACGGAACTGGCCCGAAAGGCGCGATGACGGTGGCTGGAAGAGCGGACCGGGCCGGCGCCCGGACCAGAGAGGATTGTCGCCGCAATCCCTGCCGGGATTCCAGCCCCGTCTGTGGATAACTTTGGGGAAAAGGCGAGAGCAACGTCAGAAATTGGAATAAGGCAAGATTGCATCAACTCTTGCAACCCTGTTGAAAACCCATTTTATTCCATTAAAAACATCGACTTAAGCAAACTTCCAAGATTGTAAAATAGCTTCCAGAGGGTTTTCCCCGAGTCTGATCTTGCTGTGCACAACTGCGCTCGGGGGGCCTCGATGTCCGGCCCTGCGGGCCGAAGCGTTCACTCACTTACCCTCTGAGCGAACGGCTGTGACGGTGGACTTCGTCGACCAATTCGGCTACCGCTTCGGGCGGCGTGAAGCGCGAAATGCCATGGCCGAGATTGAAGACATGGCCGCCCTTGCCCACCGGGCCGAAGGCGTCGAGCACGCGGCGCGCTTCGGCGCGGATGGCCTCGGCGCCGCCAAACAGCGCCATGGGATCGAGGTTGCCCTGGAACGCGACCGAATCGCCGGTGCGGCGCCGCGCCGCGGCCAGGTCCACCGTCCAGTCCAGGCCGACGGCGTCGCAGCCGCAAGCGGCGATGTCCTCGAGCCACTGGCCGCCGCCCTTGGTGAAAACGATGGCGGGCACGCGGCGGCCTTCGTGTTCACGGGTCAGGCCGGCCACGACCTTGCGGGTGTAGGCCAGCGAAAACTGCTGGAACAGGCCGTCGGCCAGCACGCCGCCCCAACTGTCGAACAACATCACGGCCTGCGCGCCCGCGGCGATCTGTGCGTTCAGGTACTGAAGCGTCGCCTCGGCGTTGATTTCCAGGATTCGATGCAGCAGGTCGGGCCGCGCATACAGCATGGTCTTGATCAGGCGATAGTCATCGCTGCCCTGCCCTTCGACCATGTAGCAGGCGATGGTCCAGGGGCTGCCCGCAAAGCCGATCAGTGGCACCTTGCCGTCCAGGTCGCGGCGGATCGTGCTGACGGCATCGAACACATAGCGCAGCCTGTCCATGTCGGGCACGGCCAGGCGCGCCACGTCTTCCTCGGTGCGCACCGGCCGGGCGAAGCGCGGGCCCTCGCCTTCGGCAAAGTCCAGGCCCAGGCCCATGGCGTGTGGCACGGTCAGGATGTCCGAGAACAGGATGGCCGCGTCCAGATCGAAACGCTCCAGCGGCTGCAGCGTGACTTCCGAGGCGTAGTCCGGGTTCTGAGCCAGGCCCATGAAGGAACCGGCCCGGGCCCGCGTCTGGCGGTATTCGGGCAGGTAGCGGCCCGCCTGGCGCATCAGCCAGATCGGGGTGTAGGGCACGGGCTCGCGCAACAGCGCGCGCAAGAACACATCGTTCTTCAAGACGGAAGCAGACACGACTATCCTCGATGATCGGAAGCCGTGATTTTACTGCCCCAAGCTGACAGGGCATGGCGGCGGCGCGGACGGCATTTGCCGGCGCGCAAACCGGGCAAATTCAGCCGGCGTCGCCAACCCCTTCGGCCTGCATCGCGGCCTGGCGCCGATACGGCGCGGCATCGATGCCGTGCTTGCGCATCAGCGCCCAGAACGCCCGCCGATGCTTGCTGGAAGCGCGCGCGGCGCGCGCCACGTTGCCATGATGACGCGACAGCGCCAGGCGGATGTAGTCGGACTCGAACCCATCAACCACCCGCGCCTTGGCCTGCCGGAAGGCCTCCTGGGTGTCGCGGCGGGGTTGGTAACGCAACCCCGCCAGCCCCTGCTGCAACACCTGCCGCGGCACTGGCGGCCGGGTGCATGGCTTGCCGGCCGACAGCGCACCGCCCGCGGCATACGCCGCCTCGGGTTCCCGCAAGCCCTCGGCCAACAGGGGCGAGCGCCGGGCCAGCCGCCCCAACCGCACGCGCAGGCTTTCGAGGCAATATGGCGCGGCCAGGAAATCCGATGCGCCCAACCGCAGCAGATCCTCGATGGCGGGCGCGGTCATGTCGTGCACGAACAGCAGGATGGGCGTGGCCAGCGCGCCGGCGGCCTGCTGCAGCGACATGCGGGTCCAGGCCAGCGATGCCGGCGCGACCGGCAGGATGCAGTGATCGTAGCGCCGCAGACCGACGGCCAACCCCGCCAGCGCATGGATGTCGGGGCCGCCCGACGCGCCACCGGGCGTGCGCAATGGCACCAGGTGCAGGCGCACCCGCGCCAGCCGGGGCTGGTCGCGCGCGACCCAGTGGCCCATGGTGATTTCGTGGCCCGGGGCGAGCAGCACCCCGCAATCCATGGCTTCTCGCATGCAATCCCTCCTGGCTTGTGTTCCAAAGATTGCAGGCTACCGTTGCAGAACACGCCCGGCCATTCGTAGTGAGCGCAAGCGGGACTGCGGTCGACCGAGGGAAGCCGCCGCCGAACGAGCACGAAAGGCGGGCATGAAAAAAGCGGCCCAGGGCCGCTTTTTCCGGATCCGGGGCGAACCCCGGCAGGTCGTGCGCTCAGTGCGAGCGACCGCCTTGACGCAGCTTGCGCGCGGCGACGGCTTGCGCCGCCAGCATCGCCAGCTCGGCTTCGACAACCGCGATGTCGGCCTTGTCCTTGGCGTTGGCCAGGGCCTCTTCGGCGCGCTTGCGCGCTTCCAGGGCACGGGCCTCGTCCAGGTCGGCGGCACGGATGGCCGTGTCGGCCAGGACCGTCACGCTGCCCGGCTGCACTTCCAGGATGCCCCCGGCGACGAAGATGTTTTCCTCGCCTTGGTCGGCACGAACGATCTTGACCGTCCCGGGGCGTATGCGCGAAATCAGCGGGGTGTGACCGGGCAGGATGCCCAGCTCACCCGCCTCGCCAGGCAGCACCACGAACTTCGCCTCACCGGAGAAGATCGCTTCCTCTGCGCTGACGACATCCACATGCAGGGTAGCCATATCGGTTCCTTATTGCAGTTTCTTGGCCTTCTCGAAGGCCTCGTCGATCGAGCCGACCATGTAGAAGGCCTGTTCCGGCAGCGCATCGCACTCGCCGTTCACGATCATCTTGAAACCACGGATGGTTTCGGCCAGCGGCACGTACTTGCCGGGCGAACCGGTGAACACTTCGGCCACGTGGAACGGCTGCGACAGGAAACGCTGGATCTTACGGGCGCGGGCCACGGCCTGCTTGTCTTCCGGCGACAGTTCGTCCATGCCCAGAATCGCGATGATGTCGCGCAGTTCCTTGTAGCGCTGCAGCGTCTGCTGCACGCCACGGGCCACGGCGTAGTGCTCTTCGCCGACGACTTGCGGGTCGAGCTGGCGGCTGGACGAATCCAGCGGATCCACGGCCGGGTAGATACCCAGGGCGGCGATGTCACGCGACAGCACGACGGTCGAGTCCAAGTGCTGGAAGGTGGTAGCGGGCGACGGGTCGGTCAAGTCGTCAGCGGGCACGTACACGGCCTGGATCGAGGTGATCGAGCCGGTCTTGGTGGACGTGATGCGCTCTTGCAGCTTGCCCATTTCTTCGGCCAGCGTGGGCTGGTAGCCCACCGCCGACGGCATACGGCCCAGCAGTGCCGACACTTCGGTACCGGCCAGGGTGTAGCGGTAGATGTTGTCCACGAAGAACAGGATGTCGCGGCCTTCGTCGCGGAACTTCTCGGCCATCGTCAGGCCGGTCAGCGCCACGCGCAGACGGTTGCCCGGGGGTTCGTTCATCTGACCGAACACCATGGCGACCTTGTCCAGAACGTTCGACTCTTCCATTTCGTGGTAGAAGTCGTTGCCTTCACGGGTGCGCTCACCCACGCCGGCGAACACCGACAAGCCGCTGTGCTGCTTGGCGATGTTGTTGATCAGTTCCATCATGTTGACGGTCTTGCCCACGCCGGCGCCGCCGAACAGGCCGACCTTGCCGCCCTTGGCGAACGGGCACACCAGGTCAATAACCTTGATGCCGGTTTCCAGCAGTTCCACCGACGGCGACAACTCGTCGAAACGGGGAGCCGGTTGGTGGATGCCACGCTTTTCGTCGTGCTGGATTTCGCCAGCTTCGTCGATCGGGCGGCCCAGCACGTCCATGATGCGGCCGAGCGTGCCGGTGCCGACCGGCACCGAGATCGGGGCGCCGGTGCCGGCGACCTTCATGCCGCGGCGCAGGCCGTCGCTGGAGCCCAGGGCGATGGTACGCACCACGCCGTCACCCAGCTGTTGCTGCACTTCCAGCGTCAGACCCTTTTCGGCGAACGAGGAACCCTCGTCGACCAGAGTAAGCGCTTCGTAGATCTTGGGCATGTGATCGCGGGGGAACTGAATATCCACCACGGCGCCGATGCACTGAACGATGGTTCCGTTGCTCATGTCGATTCCTTGCTTGATAGCTTTTGACGGGATGCTGCCTGCCTCAGACGGCGGCAGCGCCCCCTACGATTTCCGAAATTTCCTTGGTGATCGCGGCCTGGCGGGTCTTGTTGTAGACCAGTTGCAGATCGCCGATGACCTTCTTGGCGTTGTCCGACGCCGCCTTCATGGCGACCATCCGGGCCGACTGCTCCGAAGCCATGTTCTCGGCCACGGCTTGGTACAGCAGGCCTTCCACGTAACGCTGCAGCAGGTCGTCGATCACGCTACGAGCGTCGGGTTCGTAGATGTAATCCCAGCTGTAATCCGATTTCACTTCCGAAGTCTTGGCCAGGCTTTCGGCGCCCGTCTGGTACGGATCTTCCAAACCGCTGGCCAGGGGCAGCAGACGCAGGAACAGCGGCTCCTGCTTCATCGTGTTGACGAAGCGGGTCGAAGCCACGTACAGCGCGTCGATGCGGCCTTCCAGGTAGGCGTCGAGCTGCACCTTGATCGCGCCCAGCAGGCGATCCAGTTGCGGCTTGTCGCCCAGTTGCACTTCCTGGGAAACCAGCTTGGCGCCGATACGGGACAGCACGCCCACGCCCTTGTTGCCGAAAGCGGTCGCCTGAACGGCGATGCCGTTCTTCTCGAACTCTTTCAGCTTCGTCAACACCACGCGGGTGATGTTGGTGTTCAAGCCGCCGCACAGACCCTTGTCCGTCGTCACCATGACCACGCCGACCGCCTTGATTTCGCGCTCGACCAGGTACGGGTGGCTGTACTCGGGATTGGCCTGCATCAGGTGCGCGGCGATCTCGCGCACCTTGGTGGCGTACGGACGGCCCGCGCGCATCCGCTCCTGCGCCTTGCGCATCTTGGATGCGGCGACCATTTCCATCGCCTTGGTGATCTTGCGCGTGTTTTGCACGCTCTTGATCTTGGTTCGGATTTCCTTAATTCCGGGCATTGCGCTTTCCTGTGAAGACTGGCCGATGGGTTGTCGCTTGCGCCTCAACCATCCGATAAGGATGGGTGAGGCGCTTGCGCGCCTAACCCATCACTTTCTTAAAAAGCACCGTGCTTCTTGAATTCCTGGATGGCGGCGGCGAGTTCGCTTTCGTCATCCTTGGACAGTTCCTTGGTGTCTTCGACGCGCTGGATCAGGGCCGCGTGCTTGGCCTTGAGCTGGTCCTTCAGCGCCTTTTCGAACGACAGCACCTGGGCCACGTCCACGTCATCCAGGTAGCCGTTGTTGACCGTGTACAGCGTGACGGCCAGTTCCCACACTTGCAGCGGCTGGTATTGCGGCTGCTTGAGCAGTTCGACCACGCGCTTGCCACGCTCGAGCTGGCGACGGGTGGCGTCGTCCAGGTCCGAGGCGAACTGCGCGAAGGCGGCCAGTTCACGGTACTGCGCCAGGTCGGTACGGATACCGCCGGACAGCTTCTTGACGACCTTGGTCTGGGCGGCACCGCCCACGCGCGACACCGAGATACCGGCGTTGATGGCGGGACGCACACCGGCGTTGAACAGGTCGGTTTCCAGGAAGATCTGGCCGTCGGTGATCGAGATCACGTTGGTCGGAACGAAGGCCGACACGTCGCCCGCCTGGGTTTCGATGATCGGCAGCGCGGTCAGCGAGCCGGTCTTGCCCTTGACGGCGCCACCGGTGAACTTCTCGACGTAGTCTTCGTTCACGCGAGCGGCACGCTCGAGCAGGCGCGAGTGCAGGTAGAACACGTCGCCCGGGTAGGCTTCGCGGCCCGGCGGACGGCGCAGCAGCAGCGAGACCTGGCGGTAGGCCCAGGCTTGCTTGGTCAGGTCGTCATAGACGATCAGGGCGTCTTCGCCGCGATCGCGGAAGTATTCGCCCATCGTGCAGCCGGCGTAGGCGGCCAGGTACTGCATGGCGGCGGAGTCCGAAGCCGAGGCGGCCACGACGATGGTGTATTCCATCGCGCCGTGCTCTTCCAGCTTGCGCACCACGTTGTTGATCGTCGAAGCCTTCTGGCCGATGGCGACGTACACGCAGGTGACGCCCTTGCCCTTCTGGCTGATGATGGTGTCGACGGCCACGGCGGTCTTGCCGGTCTGGCGGTCGCCAATGATCAGTTCGCGCTGGCCGCGGCCGATGGGAACCATCGAGTCGATAGCCTTGATGCCGGTTTGCAGCGGCTGCGACACCGAGCGGCGGGCGATAACGCCGGGGGCCACTTTTTCGATGATGTCGGTGGCCTTGGCGTTCACGGGGCCCTTGCCGTCGATCGGCTCGCCCAGCGTGTTGACCACGCGGCCTTTCAGCTCGGGGCCGACCGGCACTTCCAGAATGCGGCCGGTCGTCTTGACCGCGTCGCCTTCGGACACGCCGGTGTAGTCACCGAGAATAACGGCGCCGACGGAATCACGCTCGAGGTTGAGCGCCAGACCGAAGACGTTGTTGGGGAATTCGAGCATTTCGCCCTGCATCACGTCGGACAGGCCGTGGATGCGGGTAATACCGTCGGTCACGGACACGACGGTGCCCTGAGTACGGACATCAGCCGAAGCGCCCAGGCCCTCGATGCGGCTCTTGAGCAGTTCGCTGATCTCGGAGGGATTGAGTTGCATATTGACTCCTGGAATCCTGTTAGTGCTGCCTTTAAGCGGCGAGCGTATCGCGCATGCGGGCCAATTGGGCTTGTACGGAAGTATCGAGCACCTGGTCCCCGACGGCCACGCGCACGCCGCCGATCAACGACTGGTCGACGGTGACGACGGGCTTGAGCTTCAGGCCGAATTTCTTCTCGAGGGCAACGACCAGTTCTTGGACCTGGGCGTCGCTCAGCTCGAACGCGCTGGTGATTTCCGCCTGCGCCGTGCCGTCGTGACGGTTCCGCAGCACCACGAATTGCGTGGCGATCTCGGGCAGCAGCAGCAACCGGTCGTTTTCGACCAGCAGCTCGATGAAATTGCGGGCGGCCTGGGGCAGTTCGGCCTTCACCAGGCCGGTAAACAGCTCGACGCGCTGCTTGTCGCCCAGACGCGGATCGGCCATGGCCTCGCGCACGTCGGGGTTGGAGGCGACCTGCGACAGCTCGCTGACCAGGTCGGCCCAAGCCTGCAGGCCGGCCTTGTCGTCGCGCGCGGCGGCGAACAAGGCTTCGGCGTAGGGCCTGGCAACAGTGGAAAGTTCAGCCATGACGGTCCCGGATTAAAGCTGCGCGCGGAGCTGGTTCAGCAGCTCGGCGTGGGCGCGGGCGTCAACCTCGCGCTTGAGGATCTGTTCAGCACCCTTGACGGCCAGCGCGGCGACGTCGTCGCGCAGCGAATCACGGGCGCGCTGGACTTCCTGCGCGGCATCCTGTGCAGCTTGCGCCACGATGCGGGCACGCTCGGCTTCCGCTTCACGGCGGGCCTGCTCGATCAGGGAGGCGGCTTGCTTCTCGGCCTCGATGATGCGGGCGTGGTTTTCGGACTTGGCAGAAGCCTCGATCAGACTGACACGCGCCTGGGCCTGGGCCAGATCGGCCTTGCCCTTCTCCGCGGCGGCAAGGCCGTCGGCGATTTTTTGGCGGCGCTCGTCCATCGCCTTCGTCAGAGGAGGCCACACGAATTTCATCGTGAACCAGCCCAGAACGAAGAACACGAGCATCTGGAAAATGATCGTCGCGTTCAGATTCACGGTCGTTCCTTTAACACCTTGCGGCTCCGACGGCGCCCGGGACGGGCAACGCGGAGCACTCGATACTTTGCCGGTCGGCGACGGGGCTCAGGCCCGCATCGCCGCCAGCGTCATGACCCGCCTTTTCGCCGGCGGGCGTGCCTTAGCCGACGAACGGGTTGGCGAAGGCGAACAGCATGGCGATACCCACGCCGATCAGGAATGCCGCGTCGATCAGGCCAGCCAGCAGGAACATCTTGGTTTGCAGAGCGTTCATCAGTTCAGGCTGACGAGCCGAAGCTTCCAGGTATTTGCCGCCCATCAGTGCGATGCCGATGCAAGCGCCGATAGCGCCCAGACCGATGATAAGACCGCAAGCGAGAGCAACGAAAGCGACGTTGGTCATGACAACTCCTTGGTTAGAAATCTGAAGTCAAAAAAATAAAAGATTGGGGTACTGCTCAATGCAAGAGGATCTTGCTATCCAGCGCCGGCCCGGAGGCCGACGCCGGAAATTCGGGGGATCAGTGGCCTTCGTGCGCCTGGCCGAGGTACACCAGGGTCAGCATCATGAAGATGAAGGCCTGGAGCAACACGATCAGGATGTGGAAGATGGCCCAGATCGAGCCGGCCAGCACGTGGCCGATTCCCAAGCCGATGCTGGCGCCGTTGAAACCGGTCCAGGCACCGCCCAAGAGGGCGATCAGCATGAAAATCAATTCGCCGGCGAACATGTTGCCGAACAACCGCATGCCCAGCGACACGGACTTGGCGGCGTATTCGATCAGGTTCAGCAGCAGGTTGAACGGGGCCAGGACGAGCGCGCCCAGGCCATGCGCATGGAACGGCGCGGTGAACAGTTCCTTGACGAAGCCGCCCGGGTGCTTGATCTTGATGCCGTAGTAGAACATCAGCAGCAGCACGCCCAGCGACATGCCCATCGGCACGTTCAGGTCGGCGGTCGGCAGCACGCGGTGGTAGTAGAGGGGGTCGCCGTGGTGCGCGCCCAGGCCGGTCAGGCGCCAGATCGACGGCATCAGGTCGACGGGCAGCAGGTCCAGCGCGTTCATCAGGATGATCCAGAGGAACACGGTGAGGGCGAGCGGAGCGATGAAGAGGCGGCTCTTGGCATTGTGGACGATGCCCTTGGCCTGGTCGTCGACCATGTCGACGATCATTTCCACGAAGGCCTGGAAGCGGCCCGGAACGCCGGCGGTCGCACGGCGGGCGGCGCGCCACAGGAAGAAGATGACGATCAGGCCCGTCAGGCCGGACCAGAACAACGAGTCGTAGTTGATGATGTCAAACTGAGCAATTGCAGTCTGTTTTTCGCCCGTATTGTTCAGGTGCACCAGGTGGTGCTGAATATAAGCGGACTGAGGCGACACGTCGCTGGCAGCAGCCATTTGAATCCTACCCTATTTGCTGTATGCCCGAGCCCTTGCGAGCCGGACGATTCCACGATTCCGTTTGCCGTTACCTACCCGGCGCGCTATGACAACTTGCGGAACATCAAAAGCAGGAGATATCCCTTCAGCGTGAGTATCAAGCCCAGCAGCGCGGCGGGCCAGACGAGACTGTCCTGCGCCACACGCGAAAGCAGCCACAACAGCAACGCCGTTGCGAACAACTTGATCAACTCACCAGAGAGAAAGGTAAAGGGACTGGCCTTACCGGCCCGAACACTGACAGCCAGGCGCAATGCGAACAACGCATTGGGTATGAAATACGCTCCTGCCCCCGCCAGCGCCGACCAACCTGCCGCCGCCCCTCCGACAAACCCCGCTATTACTGCTGCTGCGAGCCCCATGGCGCCTTGCGCCGCCAGTGCCAACAAGAGTCCGCGGCCAGCCTGCGCATTCAGCGCCGCGCGGTCCGCGTCGCTGAGAACCAGCACCCGGTCCACCGGATCCTGATCCGCCAGAACCTGGCGTGCCTCGCCCTGTTGCGCAAGGGGCTGATTCAACCCACAGGATGCATCCCGGGTTTTCTCATCCCAACCGCGCGCAGGTTCGTGCCGCACTGTGTTCTGCTGCATCAAACTTCCCCGCTTAAAGCCTCATACCGCAAGCCTTGCCCCTGTCAGAACCCTGGCGAAATCCCTGCCATGTGTTCTTATCCCGCAAGCGTCAAACCCGCAGAGTATAGCGTGATTCTTTTTACCCGAGCAAATGAACTTTCGGCGGTTTGTAAGGCGGCAACAGCATCCGCCGAGCCGCCCGCGGCGTGAAAAATTGGGGACGCGAAATCGGAGCGCCCTTGCATGCGCCAAGGGTCGCGCGGACCTCGGGCGGGCAAATAAAAACGGCCCCTCGCGGGGCCGTTGTTCGCGTCTCGGCGGCGAAAGCCGCGCCGCGTCGGATCGGTCAGTCGCGCTTGACCGGCGGCGGCGCCCACTGCCCGTCGAGCGCGACATCCTGCGGCCAGTACAGGCGCATGCTCAGCAGGAACTGGCCGTCGGCGGCGGGCGTCGCCAACCAGTTGGCGCGCTTGCGCTCGCCCGGATCGCGGCGCTGGATGTAGATGTCCAGGGAGCCATCGGCGTTGTACTTCAGGCCGTCGGTGCTGCGCAGCGCATAGCGGTTGGCCGGGTTGTCGGCGAAGCCGTGCTTGTCGTTATAGACATGCAGCGACCAGAAGGCGTTGGCCGGCGGCAACTGGCCCTTCTCGAAATGCAGCACGTAGTCCTCGTTCGAGTTGAGCGGGCGACCCTTGCTGTCGGCCACCGTGACCGGATAAAGCACGTCCTCGGCGGTCGGCGCGCCCAGGCCGGCATAGGCGATGGCGGCGCGGCGCGTGTAGTCGGTGCCATAGGTGCCGATGCCGGTGAGCACGGTGTTCCAGCCGTTCATCGGCGTGGCCAGGCGCGACACGCCATCGGCGATGCGGCGGCCGGCCAGCGGCTGCGCCTCGGTCAGCGCCTGTTGCACCGCAGGACTCAAGCGGCCATACGAGAACGGTTGGCGGGCGTCCAGACCGATGCGGCGCATGCGGTCCAGAATCGGCGTGTCGTTGGCATGCGGCGGATTGTTGCGCATGACGTCGAAGAACAGCGTGAAGAACGACGCCGCATCCAGGCCCGCGGCCTGCTCGGCCGGCGTGCCCTCGCCCACCGTCACCGGGGTGGACATTGGCATCGGCACGTCGCTGCCGATCGGGGCCGTGCCTACGCCCGGACCTGTCTGCGGATACGGCGTGGCGCTGCCAGGACCGCGATGGCGGCCGGGCGCCGGCGCCACCGGCGTCACCATGGGGCTGGCCGACATGTTGGCCTGGATCTGGTTGACCGCGGCGTAGTCCTGCGGACCGCCGGTCTGGGTCCAGCCGATCAGCCAGCCGGTCGAGGTGGGGCTGCGGATCACGTCCACGCCCGGCGGCGGCACACCGTCCCAATGGGGACCGACGATGGCGAACGATTGCGCGCCCTGGCCATTGGTGCGCGTGCCGCGCGAGGCGAACACGTCGCTCCACATATCCAGCGCCGAGAGCACGGTGTAGCGGTTGCCGGTGTCGGGCAGGCGCACGATCAGCGGTGCGCGCGAGACATCGAACCACAGGCTCGAATACAGCGCGTCGGCGCTGGGCCAGGGCGTGTCGGCGGCGCGCGGATCGGGGAAGGCGGCCTTGTGGCCGAACTGGTTGACGGGCGCCTTGCCTTCGAGCGGCGACTGCACCGCGGTGGCCTTGCGGCGCGCCAGCTCCATCACCACCATCGGATAGGCGTAGACATAGGCGTCGATCGCGATGTCGCGCAGTTCCTGCGCGCTCATCTGCGGCGCGGGCGCGTTGGCGGCGGGATACGGCGTTTCCGATACCAGCCGCAGCGTCGGCTGCGGCGATTGCGCTTGCGTAGCGGTCATGAAGCAGGCGCTGAGGGCGCCCGCGAGCACGGCGGCTGACCACCGGCGGTTGAAGGGGGAAGTACGCATGCAAGGCTCCTTGTTGCTATTGTTTGCAGACGAGCCGCCGCGCTTGGGGCTTACCAGTTCGGGCAAGCCTCTCTGGCGCGACATCTCGTTTTCAGAGTGACGCCTTTTCAGGATAGGGCCGATCACTGCAACAAGGTGCTGTCCAAAAGTTTCAAGGCGCAACGCGCCAACCCGACCGCGCAGGCATGAAAAACGCGCCCGGAAAGGGCGCGCACGGGAAAACAGGGCCGGACGTCGGGGCCACGCGCCCGGGATACCCGGCCCCGGCGCAGCCGGGCCGGCGTAACAAGGCTTAACGGTGTTTGAAGTCCGGTTTGCGCTTTTCGGTGAAGGCGGCCATGCCTTCCTTCTGGTCCTCGGTCGCGAACAGCGAATGGAAGACGCGGCGCTCGAACAGCAAGCCTTCGTTGAGCGAACCTTCGAAGGCGCGGTTGACGCATTCCTTGGCCATCATGACCGAGGGCAGCGACATCGAGGCGATCACGGTGGCGGCCTCCAGGGCTTCGTCCATCAGCTTGTCGGCCGGCACCACGCGCGACACCAGGCCGGCGCGCTCGGCTTCCTCGGCGCCCATCATGCGGGCGGTCAGGGCCATGTCCATGGCCTTGGCCTTGCCCACCGCACGCGGCAGGCGCTGGGTGCCGCCGGCGCCGGGAATGACGCCCAGCTTGATCTCGGGCTGGCCGAACTTGGCCGTGTCGGCGGCGATGATGATGTCGCACATCATGGCCAGTTCGCAGCCGCCGCCGAGCGCGTAGCCGGCGACCGCGGCGATCACGGGCTTGCGGATGCGCTTGAGGGTTTCCCAGTTGCGGGTGATGTATTCGCTGCCGTACACATCCATGTACGACCAGTCTTTCATGGCGCCGATGTCGGCGCCCGCGGCAAAGGCCTTTTCGCTGCCGGTGATGACGACCGCGCCGATGTCCGCATCCGCCTCGAAAGCCAGCAGCGCCGCCCCGAGCTCGTTCATCAGTTGATCGTTGAGCGCGTTGAGCGCCTTGGGGCGGTTCAGCGTCAGCAGACCGACGCGGCCGCGGGTTTCGACCAGCACAAACGACTCGCTCATTACCTGTCTCCAGAGGATGGGATGAAATAAGATATACGCATGGAAAAAACCGATGCTTTCCCCATACTTTACCGCCTCGCGCCCCACGACCCCGCGGGGCACCGCTACCGGATAACCCTAACCATCCAGGCGCCCTCGCCGGACGGCCAGCGCCTGTCGCTGCCGGCCTGGATTCCGGGCAGCTACCTGATCCGCGATTTTTCGCGCCAGATCGAGTCGCTGACGGCCCATTGCGGCAATCGCCGCGTGGCTGTCGACAAAATAGACAATCACACCTGGCAGGCCGCGCCCTGCGACGGCCCGCTGCGGGTCGAGTACACGGTTTACGCCTGGGACCTGTCGGTGCGCGGCGCGCACCTGGACGAAACCCACGGTTTCTTCAACGGCACCAGCGTGTTCCTGCGCGTGCATGGACAGGACCACCTGCCCTGCCTGGTGGACCTGGCGCCGCCGCGCGGCATCGACGGCTGGAAGGTCTACACCAGCCTGCCCGAGGCCCGCGGCCACACGGGCGCGGCGCGCCGCCATGGCTTCGGCCTGTACCTGGCGCCGGACTACGACGCGCTGATCGATCATCCCGTTGAAATGGGCACGCCGCAGGTGGCGAGCTTCACGGCGCATGGCGCCGAGCACGAACTGGTGTTCACGGGCGTGGCGCCCAACCTGGACCTGGCCCGCATCACCGACGACGTACGCAGGATCTGCGAAACCCAGATCGCCTTTTTCGAACCGCGCGGCAAGCGCGCGCCCTTCCTGGACAGCAGCGACCGCTATGTCTTCATGACGATGGTGACGGGCGACGGCTACGGCGGCCTGGAACACCGCGCCAGCACGGCGTTGATGACGGCGCGCAAGGACCTGCCGGTGCTGGGCCAGCAGGGCCAGGGCGAAGGCTATCGCGGCTTCCTGGGGCTGGTCAGCCACGAGTATTTCCATACCTGGAACGTCAAGCGCATCAAGCCGCAGGCGTTCGTGCCGTACGACCTGGCACAGCCGGACCTGACGCGGCTGTTGTGGGTGTTCGAGGGGTTCACGTCCTACTACGACGATCTGCTGCTGCTGCGCTCCAACGTCATCACGCAGAACGATTACCTGCGCCTACTGGCCAAGACCATCACCAGCGTGGCGCGCACGCCGGGGCGGCACAAGCAGTCGGTGGCGGAAAGTTCGTTCGACGCGTGGACGCGCTATTACAAGCAGGACGAGAATTCGCCCAATGCGCTGGTGAGTTATTACACCAAGGGCGCGCTGGTGGCGCTGGGGCTGGATCTGCTGATCCGCCAGGAGTCTGCGGGCGCGCATTCGCTGGACGATGTGATGCGGCTGTTGTGGCAGCGGTATGGGCGCGATTTCTATCGCGGCAAGGCGCAGGGGTTGGCGGAGGATGGCCTGCCGGCGCTGATCAAGGAGGCGACCGGGGTGGATGCGCGGCGCTTCATCGCGCGGCATGCCTACGGGACGGCGGATGTGCCGCTGGCGGAGCTGCTGGCCGCTCAAGGCGTCAAGCTGCAATGGAAAGCCTCGGTCAATATTCCTTCGCTGGATGTGCGCACGCGCAAGCAGGGGGATTCACTGGTGCTGGCGACGGTGCTGGAGGGCGGCGCGGGACATAAGGGCGGGTTGTCTGCCGGGGATGTGCTGGTGGCGATCGATGGCTTGAAGGTCGAAGGGGCCGCGGGCGTCGAAGTGTTGCTGGGGCAGTATCGGGTGGGGGATCGCGTGAGCGTGCATGTGTTCAGGCGGGATGAGTTGAGGGTGTTTCAGGTTCGTTTGAATGGGCCTGAGGCGCTGGATTGTGTGTTGTCGGTTGGGTGAGTATTTTTTTGAGGGCCTTCTTTATTGGAAGGCTCTTTTTGCATTGGGGCGGTGGGGTTCTTTAGGCGCGTGTGGCGGGGCAGGCGGGGGAGGACGGGGCTACGATTGCGGTCCGGAGCCTTCGCTCCGGACTGCCCCTGCGTCAACCTCGTACGCCTTCGGCTCCCTTCGGTTTCCCTTGGGCGCATCTACACGCCCCGCCCTCCCCCGCCTGCCCCGCCACACGCTCGCGTTGAGACTTAACGGCCGTTGCTGGGGTGGGCTGTTTGCTTGGCGTTTTTGCCGTCTAGGTGTGGGGTGGGAGGGTCTTGCGGGGCCCGCCGCAAAGCGGCCGCGCGGGCGGCCTTTTGCGGCTTACGTTGTGTCTTGCGATTTGTGATGACGCTCTCGCGTGTGCTTCAGTTCAACTTCGCGCCGGAGACTTCGACGGCTTGTTTCCAGGTGTCGAGTTCCTTGTTGATGTGGTCGGCGAAGGCGGCGGGGGTTGAGCCTACGGTTTCGTAGCCGTAGCTGTTTAGCTGGGCCTTCAGGTCGGGGGTGTTGATGGCGGCGGCGATGGCGCTGCTGAGGGTGTCGAGGATGGCGGGTGGCGTGTTGGCGGGGGCCAGGATGCCGTACCAGCCGTTGACGACGAAGCCGGGGACGGCTTCGGCGACGGTGGGGACGTTGGGCAGCAAGGGGGAGCGGTGTTCGCCGGTGACGGCCAGGGCCTTGAGCTTGCCGGACTGGACCTGGGGCAGCGAGGTGGAGATGCTGTCGAACATCAGGGAGACCTCGCCGCCCAACAGGGCGACGACGGCGGGGCCGCTGCCTTTGTAGGGGACGTGCAGCATGTCGGCGCCGGTGCGGTGCTTGAAGATCTCGGCGGCCAGGTGGCTGGTGTTGCCGTTGCCGGCGGAGGCGAAGCTGAGCTTGCCGGGATGCTGCCTGGCGTAGGCGATGAGTTCGGGGATGCTGTTGGCGGGGGTGGACAGCGGGGCCGAGACCAGCATGGGCAGGGTCGCGACCAGCGAGACCGGGGCGAAGTCGCGCCGGGTGTCGTAGGGCAGCGAGGGGTAGAGGCTGGGATTGATGGCGTGGGCGGCCAGGACCATCAGCAGGGTGTAGCCGTCCGGTTTGGCACGCGCCAGTTGCGAAGAGGCGATGGCGCCGCCGGCGCCCGGCTTGTACTCCAGCACCACGGGCTGGTTCCACTTCTTCTGCAAGGCCGCGCCGAGCGGGCGGGCCAGCATGTCGGCGCTGCCGCCGGGCGGGTACGGGATCAGCAGCGTAATCGGCTTGTCGGGATAGGCGCCGGCGGGTGCTGCCGCCGCGGGCTGTGCGCGGACGGTGGTCGCCGCGGCAAACAACAGGCTGGCGGTTGCCAGGACGGCTAGGACGGGACGGTGCATGGCGGACTCCGGGATGGCTCGGACAGGGTGGGTTGCCTCAGCCCCTGACGTAGCGCGGCGCGCCGGCGGCATCGAGCGCGATGACCGATGGCGTGTCGGTAAACCGCAAGGGCGCTTCGGTGGCGGCCTGCAGATCGTCGGCGCTGACGCCCCGCAGCATGGCGTGCACGCGCAGGCCGTCGGGCGTAACGTCGATCACGGCCAGGTCGGTATAGATACGTGTGACGACGCGCGCGCCGGTCAGTGGGTAGCGGCATTGGCGCAGGATCTTGGGCGCGCCGTCGCGGCCGCGGTGTTCCATCATGGCCAGCACCTGGCGCGCGCCGACCGCCAGGTCCATGGCGCCGCCGACGGCCGGAATGGCGTCGGCGGCGTCGGTCTTCCAGTTGGCCAGGTCGCCGCGTTCCGAGACCTGGAAGGCGCCGAGCACGGCGTAGTCGAGATGGCCGCCGCGCATCATGGCGAACGACACGGTGTGTTCGGTGATGGAGGCGCCCGGCAGCAGCGTGATGGGCTGGCGGCTGGCGTTGATGAGGTCCGGATCGATGGCGTCTCCAGCCGCGGCCGGCCCCATGCCGGTGATGCCGTTCTCGCTATGCAAGAGGATGTCCTTGTCGGGCGGCAGGTAGTCGCCCACCAGGGTCGGCATGCCAATGCCCAGGTTGACGACCGAGCCGTCGGGGATATCGCCGGCCAGCAGTTGCGCGACCTGCTGGCGGGTCATGGGGGTGATCGTCGGCATGTCAGGTCTCCACCCGCACCACGGTTTTCACGAACAGGCCGGGCGTCATGATGTGCTCGGGCGCGAAGGCGCCCAGCGGCACGACCTCGTCGACCTGGGCGATGGCGTGGCCGGCGGCCATGCACATCACGGGATTGAAATTGCGCGCGGCGTGGCGGTACATCAGGTTGCCCCAGCGGTCGCCCTGGTGCGCGCGGATCAGTGCGTAGTCGCCGCGCAGCGGCTGCTCCAGCACGTAGCCGACGCCGTCGATCACCTCCTGGCGGCGGCCTTGCGCCAGCTCGGTGCCGTAGCCGGTGGGCGTGTAGAACGGCCCCAGGCCCGCGCCGGCCGCCCGCAGGCGTTCGGCCAGGGTGCCCTGCGGCACGCATTCCAGCTCCACCTCGCCGGCGCGGAAGGCGCGGGCGAACGCTTCTGAATTGGGCGGGCGCGGATGCGAGCAGATGATCTTGCGCACCTGGCGGCGATTGAGCAGCGCGGCGATGCCGCGGTCGTGGGTGCCGGCGTTGTTCGCGATGAGGGTCAGGTCGCGCCGGCCCAGCTCGGCCAGGCAGTGCAGCAATTCGTACGGCACGCCGGCCTCGCCGAAGCCCCCCACCAGCACGCTGGCGCCGTCGGGAATGACGGCCACGGCATCCCTCATGCAAGCCTGAATCTTGTCGATCACTTATTGCTCCTGCGCGATGCCCGCGGCGTCCACGATCTGTTTCCAGCGCGTGCGTTCCTGGTCGATGAAGGCGGCGAACTCGGCTGGCGTGTTGCCGCCGGCCTGCCCGCCCATGGCACGAAAGCGCTCGGCGATGTCGGGGCTGCGCACCACGTCGCGGGTGGCGGCATAGAGCGTGTCGATGACGGTGGCGGGCGTGCCGGCCGGCGCCACCAGGCCGAACCAGGCGGTGACCACCATGTCGGGCACGCCGGCCTCGGCCATCGTCGGCACGTCGGGCAATTCCGCCAGGCGCCGCGCGCTGGTGACGGCCAGCGCGCGCAGCTTGCCCGACTGGATGTAGGGCATGGAGCTGGGCAGGTTGTCGATCATGAAGGAGAACTGCTGGCCCAGCAGCGCCGCCACCGCGGGGCCCGCGCCCTTGTAGGGCACGTGCGTGCCGCCGATGCCGGCGCGCTGCTTGAACAGCTCGGCCGACAGGTGCGGCGACTGGCCGCTGCCCGAACTGCCGAACGACACCTTGCCCGGGTCCTTGCGAGCCAGCGCCAGCAGGTCGGCCACGCTGTGCGCGGGCGAGGCCTCGTTGACCACCAGCACGTTGGGCACGGAAATCACCAGCGTCACCGGCGCGAAGTCGGCCGGCTTGTAGGGCAGCGTCTTGTAGAGCGCGTAGTTGATGGCGTTGGGGCCGATGTTGCCCATCAGCACCGTGTAGCCGTCAGGCTTGGCGCGCGCCAGGGTCTGCGCGCCGATGATGCCGGCGGCGCCGGCGCGGTTCTCGACGATGACCTGCTGGCCCAGCTTCGTGGCCAGCTTGTCGGCGATCAGGCGCGCCGCGATGTCGGTGGTGCCGCCGGGCGAAGCCGGCACGATGAGGGTGATGGGCCGTTCGGGCCACGCCGCCAGGGCGGGACCCGCCATGGCGAGCGACAGCGCGCTGGCGGCCAGCCAGCGTTGCGGGTGCAGCATGCTTGTCTCCCTGCGTGATCCTGGTGCGAATCAACTTGTGCGGGAGAGTGTGGCCGCGATGCCGCGAAATGCCTATTCCGGAATCTGGAGGAGCGGCTTCGCCTGCGCAAAAGAGCGCGCGTCTCAGCGCGGCGGGCGCGCCGCGATCTGTCCCGCCGTGCGCAGGAACGCCTGCAGCGCGCGGTTGCCGTCGTCGCGCCGCGTGACTGCGTAGACCGTGCCGCTGCCGACCGCGGCCGGCAGCGCGCACACCGCGATGCGCGCGCCGAAATGGCCGCACGCCGAGCCCGGCACCAGGGCCACGCCCAGCCCGGCCGCCACCAGCGCCAGTTGCGCCGGCACTTCGGCCACGCGCTGCGCCACCGACTGCGCCAGGCCGGCGCGGGCGCAGGTATCGGCCAGCTCGCGGGCGAAGGCCGAGGTCTCGGTGCGCAGCATCACGAAAGCGTCCTGCCTGAGGTCGTCCAACGCCAGGCGCTTGCGCCCGGCCAGGCGGTGCCCGGGCGGCAGGGCCGCCACCACCGGATCGGGCCACAGCGCCAGCGATTGCAGTTCGTCGTCGTCCACGGCGGTGCGCGAGATGCTGACGTCGATCCGGTGGCCGCGCACCGCGTCCAACTGCGCGGCGGGATTCATTTCATTGAGCAGCACCGACACCTGCGGGTGGGTCTGCGCATGGCGCGCGATCAGCGCCGGCACCGGCCCCAGGAAGTGCGAGCCGGACAGGCCGATCTCGACCCGCCCCGCCCTGCCCTGGTCGACGGCGCGCGCCCGCACCGTGGCGTCCTTGAGGCCGGCGAGCGTGGCGCGCACGTCGTTCAGGAACGCGGCGCCGGCCTCGGTCAGCGTCACCCGCCGGTTGGTGCGGTCGAACAGCCGGACCTCCAGCTCGCGCTCGAGCTGGGCGATCTGCAGGCTCAGCGGCGGCTGCGAAATGTGCAGCCGGGCAGCGGCGCGGGTGAAGTTGAGTTCTTCGGCCAGCACGGCGAAATAACGGAGTTGGCGGATTTCCATGGCGGCCAATGATTTGCGAAAGATATGAAACCAGACAAAAACTATATTGGAAACTATCGTTCGCGGCGAGCAGAATCGGCTTCTCGCGCCCTCCCGGGCGCTGACAACGCTTACCGGAGACCCGCCATGACCCAGTCGCCCCGCGTCCTGCGCATCGGCCAGATCGTTCCCAGTTCCAACACCACCATGGAAACGGAGATCCCCGCCATGCTGCGCCGGCGCGAGACCATCGCGCCCGAACGCTTCACCTTCCATTCCAGCCGCATGCGCATGAAGCAGGTGACGGCGGCCGAGCTGGCCTCGATGGACCGCGAATCCGACCGCTGCGCGCAGGAACTGTCGGACGCGCGCGTCGACGTGCTGGGCTACGCCTGCCTGGTGGCCATCATGGCGCAGGGCCTGGGCTACCACCGCGCCTCGCAGGAACGGCTGCACCAGGCCACCGTGGACAACGGCGCGCCCGCGCCCATCGTCTCCAGCGCCGGCGCGCTGGTCGAGGGCCTGCACGCCATCGGCGCGCGCAAGGTCGCCATCCTGACGCCCTACATGAAGCCGCTGACCAAGCTGGTGGTGGACTACATCGAACACGAAGGCATCGAGGTGCACGACAGCCTGTCGCTGGAGATCGCCGACAACCTGAAGGTGGGCGCGCAGGACCCGCTGGCGCCCGCCAGCCATGTCGAACGCCTGGATACGCGCGGCGTCGACGCGGTGGTGCTGTCGGCCTGCGTGCAGATGCCGTCGCTGGCGTCGATCCAGCCGGTGCAGGACCGCCTGGGCCTGCCGGTGGTGACGGCCGCCGCGGCCACGGTCTATCGCATGCTCAAGGTGCTGGACCTGGAAACGCGCGTGCCCGACGCCGGCGAACTGCTGACCGGCAAGTACTGAGCGGCGTGGCCGCCACCTGCGCGACAGGCAGGGCAAGCGGCTTTCGGATGCGGGATCAGGGCTTGCGCTTTTTTACCGGCGACACAGCCTGTCGAATGGCGGGCGCGTGCGCGCGCAACGTGTCCCACAAGCGCGTCATGACCGGCCCCTGCGGCCGGTCGGCGCGGCGCGCGGCCGCCAACGTCTCGGTGCTGCCGGGCAGGTGACGATTGGCCAGCGACCGCAGACGGCCATCGCGCAACTCGTCTTCCACCAGGAAGCGCGGCATGTGGCCCCAGCCCAGGCCCTGCAGGATGATCTCCTTCTTCATCAGGTGGTCGGCCACGGTGCACTGACGCGCCCCCTCCACCATGAAGTAATCGCGCGCCGGCGTGTGGCGGGCGGTGTCGCGCATGACGCATTGGGTGTAGTCGCACAGGTGCTCGGGCCGCAACGCGCGCGGGGCGGACGGCAGATAGCCGGGTGCGGCCACCGGCACGAATGGCACGCTGCCCAGTTCCAGGCATTCGACGCGCGCCTCGCCCGGCTCCACGCGGTGCAGGATCAGGTCGGCATCGCCGTCCAGCAGCCGTTCCCACGGCCCGGTCACGGCCTCGAAGTGCAGGTTCAGGCGCGTGGCCGGCCATTGCGCGAAGAACTGGCCCAACAGTCCCAGCAGCAGCGGGCGTGGACAGAAGTCGCCAATCACCACGTTCAACTCGCTTTCCTGGCCCATCGCCAGTTGTTCGGCGTGGGCGCGCAGGCCGGCCAGTTCGCGCAGCAGGCGCTGCGCGCGCAGATGGAACGAATGCCCCGCGGCGGTGGGCCGCACCCGGTAGCCGCTGCGGTCCAGCAGCGTCAGGTCCAATTGGTGTTCCAGCTTGGCCACGGCGGCGAATACCGCCGGGTGCGAGCGGTGCAGGGTCTCGGCGGCGGCCTGGAAGCCGCCGGCCCGCACCACCGCGTCAAAGCACTGCAGGTCGTGCAGGGTGAACTCGCTCATGTCAGGTTTTCCTACAGTGACTGTGCGATCTTTGTAATTTCTTTCAGGCCGGGCGGCAACTACGATGTCTTCAACGACTACCCCGTTGCCCGGCCCGGCAGATGAGCGCGACATCCGCTCCAGGCCTCGCATCTCCTTCATGAACAGGACGCTCATCATGCCTGCCGACACGACTTTCATCACCACGGGCGACGGCGCCCGCATCGCCTACCGCTGGGACGGCGATGCCGGCCTGCCGCTGCTGGCCTTGTCCAACTCCATCGGCACCACGCTGCACATGTGGGACGACCTGGTGCCGGCGCTGGCGCGGCATTTCCGCGTGCTGCGCTTCGATACCCGCGGACATGGCAATTCCAGCGTGCCTGCCGGCGCCTACTCGCTGGACCGGCTCGGCCGCGACGTGCTGGAGCTGTTCGATGCGCTGGACGTGACGCGCGCCCACTTCCTCGGCCTGTCGCTGGGCGGCATCATCGGGCAATGGCTGGGCGTGCATGCGCCCGAGCGCATCGACCGCCTGATCCTGGCCAACACCTCGCCCTATCTCGGCCCCGCGCCGCAGTGGGATGAACGCATCGCCACCACGCTGCGGGCGCCGGACATGACACAGGCCGCCGAGACGTTCCTGGCGAACTGGTTCCCGGCGTCGATGCTGCGCGCCGGCGGGCCGGTCATCGACACCTTCCGCGACATGCTGCTGAACACCGATCCGCAAGGCCTGGCGGGCGCGTTCGCCGCGGTGCGCGACGCCGACCTGCGCCGCACCATCGCGCTGATTCCGCGGCCGACGCTGGTGATCGCGGGCCGCGACGACACCGTCACGGCCGCCAGCCATGGCGAACAGATCGCCGCGACCGTGCCGGGCGCGCAGTGGCTGCTGTTGGAGGCGGTGCACCTGTCCAACATCGAGCGGCCGGATGAATTCCGCGACGCGGTGCTGGGATTCCTGCTGGCGCGCTGAGGCCCGGGCGCGTCGCCCGATGCCGGCCGTTTGCAGGGTCGGACATTCGGCGACGCGATGGCGGCGTCGACGGGCCTGATGTCAGCGGCGCCGCACAACGGCCCCGGCGTTATTCCCCGGCGCGTTCCCAGCGCCGCTGGATCGCCTTGGCCGCCACCACGCCGTCCGCCATCGACGTGACCACGCAGGGATGCATGCGGTGAGCCACCTCGCCGATGGCGTAGATGTCCGGCACGCTGGTCTCGGCGGTGGCGAAATCGGTGCGGATGTAGCCACGCTCGTCGCGCGCCAGTTGCAGGCCGTCGGCGAACGCGGCCTGCGGCTCCCAGCCGTAGAACACCAGGATCAGGTCGTAGCGCTGGCCGTCGACGCTGCGGGTGGCCGGATCGACCTGGTACGGACCGATGCGCACGCCTTCCTTGCCGGCGCGCAGCACCCACTGCTGCTGGGCGCGCACGCTGCGGGCGTACAGGTGCACGGCGCGGGCGCCGCGGTTGCGCACATAGACGTAGTTCTCGAAGGCGTTGTCGCCGCCCCCCAGCACCGCCACCGACAGGCCGGAGTAATCCTGCGCCACGATCGGCGAACCCGGCCCGATCAGCACCCCCGGCCACTGCGAGCCCGGCGGATGTTCCGGAAAGCCCTTGGCGCGCACGCCCGAGGCGATCACCAGGGTGCGGCCGCGCGCCAGCGATACGTCCCCATTGGCGTCGGAAAGGGTCGCCTCGATGCCGCCCTTGCAGGGCCGCACCGCCGTCACCCGGGTGTCCAGGCGCAGCGGAACGCCGGCGGCGCGCACGCTGGTATCGATATTGGCGGCCACCTGCTGGCCGGTCATGCCGGGCAGCACCGCGATCCAGTCGTCGGCGAAGGGGTTGTCCACGGCCAGGCCGCCCAGGCGGCTGCTTGCCTCGACCAGCAACGGCGCCAGGCCCAGCCGGGCCAGCCAGAGGGCGCAGGAGGCGCCGGCCGGGCCGCCGCCTACAATGACCGCATCGTGCATCTGTTGCATTTCATCCCTTGTTTGCCGTCGCCGCCCCCACGCGGGCGTCCGGCCATGGCCGAATTGTAGCCAGCGCGCCGGCCCGGTCCGCCGCCGCCTTACAATTCCGGGATTCCACCCAGGTTTTCATCATGCCCACTCGCCGCATCATCCTATCCGGGCTCGCGCTCGACGCCCGCATCGGCATCCTCGAACATGAACGCCGCGCCACCCAGCCGCTGCACGTCGATGCCGAGTTCGACGTCGACATCCAGCGCGCGGTCGACGACCACGATATCCACAGCGTGCTGGACTATCGCCGCCTGCGCGAGGCCATCGTCGAGGAATGCACCCAGGCGCACGTGAACCTGATCGAAACCCTGGTGGAACAAGTCGCCGCGCGCCTGTTGGCCGACTTCCATGAAATCCGCTCGCTGCGCCTGCGCATCAGCAAGCCCATGGCCTTCTCCGACTGTGCGGCGGTGGGCGTGGAAATCCAGATCTCGCGTTGACCATGAACGATATCGCCTCCCCCGACATCCGCACCGTGGCGGACTCTCCTGACGCGGCGGCGCCGACCCGCGCCGTCTCCGTGGCCGGCCCCGACGACAAGAAGGCCCGCCACGAAGGCAACAAGCTCACCAAGCGCCTGGCGCGCGAGACCACCCGCGCCCTCTCCGACTACAACATGATCGAGGCGGGCGACCGCGTCATGGTGTGCCTGTCGGGCGGCAAGGACTCCTACGCCATGCTGGACATCCTGCTCCAGTTGCAAAAGCGCGCGCCGTTCCGGTTCGAACTGATCGCGGTCAACCTGGACCAGAAGCAACCCGGCTTTCCGGCCGACATCCTGCCGCGCTACCTGACCGAACTGGGCGTGCCGTTCCACATCGAGACGCAGGATACCTATTCCATCGTCACGCGCGTGCTCGAAGAGGGCAAGACGATGTGCTCGCTCTGTTCGCGCCTGCGCCGCGGCATCCTGTACCGCGTGGCCTCGGAACTGGGCGCCACCAAGATCGCGCTCGGCCATCACCGCGACGACATCCTGGGCACGTTCTTCCTGAACCTGTTCTACGGCGGCAAGGCCAAGGGCATGCCGCCCAAGCTGGTGTCCGACGACGGCCGCCACACCGTCATCCGCCCGCTCGCCTACGTGCCGGAAACCGACCTGATCGCCTACGCCGAACTCAAGCAGTTCCCGATCATCCCCTGCAACCTGTGCGGCTCCCAGGAAAACCTGAAGCGCAAGGAAGTCGGCCGCATGATCAAGCAATGGGACAAGGAGCACCCGGGCCGCTCGTGGAACGTCTTCAACGCGCTGTCACGCGTGGTGCCGTCGCACCTGATGGACCGCGACCTGTTCGACTTCGTCGGCCTCAAGCCGACCGGCGTGCCGGACGCCAACGGCGACACCGCGTTCGACACGGTCGATCCGTCGGATGAGGCGGACGAAGCCTGTGGCGATACGCCCGCCACGCCCGACGCCGCTGGCATCGTCGAAAAGAAAGTGACCTTCACGCGCGGCTGAACGCCGCCCTGTCCGCGCGCGGCGTGGATAGCAAAAGGCCCCGATGTTCCGACCCACGAGGGGCGAAATACCGGGGCCTTTTCCATAGTGGCGCTCAGGCGTTCAGCACCCTCACCGGCTGGCCGGCGCGCCAGGCCTTCACGGCCTCCAGCGCATTGCGGTAGAAGGCCTCGAAGTTCTCGCGGCTGACGTAGCCCAGGTGCGGCGTCAGGATGACGTTGTCCAGGTCGCGCACGCTGTCGGTGGGCGATAGCGGCTCTTCCGGATACACGTCCAGGCCGGCGCCGGCGATGCGGAACTTCACCAGCGCGTCCATCAGGGCTTCCTGGTCCACCAGCCCGGCGCGCGAGGTGTTCACCAGGTAGGCCGTCGGCTTCATCGCGGCCAGCGCCGCGGCGTCGACGATGTGGCGGCTGCGGTCGGACAGGATCAGGTGCAGGCTGACCACGTCGGAGGTGGCGAACAGTTCGTGCTTGTCCACCCGCGTGACCCCCGCCTCGGCGGCGCGCTCGTCGGTCAGGTTGGGGCTCCAGGCCACCACGTCCATGCCAAACGCGAGGCCCACCTTGGCCACCGCCGCGCCCAACTTGCCCAGTCCCAGCACGCCCAGGCGCTTGCCGGCCAGCGGCTCGGGCATGCCGGTCTGCCACATGCCGCGGCGCATGGCGGCGTCTTCGGCGGGCAGGTGCTTGAACAGGCCCAGGATGTGGGCCCACGCCAGTTCGGCGGTGGCGGTGTTGGCGTCGGCGCTGCCAGGCGCGCCACTGACCACGATGCCCTGCGCGGCGCAGGCCGGCATGTCGATGGCGTTGTTGCGCATGCCGGTGGTGACCAGCAGGCGCAGGTTGGGCAGCGCGCGGATGCGGTCGGCCGGGAACGGCGTGCGCTCGCGCATGGCCACGATCACGTCGAAGGGTTCGAGCGTGGCCTCGACCTGCTCGTCGGGGATGAAGTTGTTGAAGATCCGCACTTCGGCGTCGCCGCCCAGGGAACCCCAGTCCGCGTAGCGTTTGGCAACGTCGTGGTAATCGTCGAGTATTGCGATTTTCAAGTCTGTCTCCGGGTGGCGTGGCGCTCGCCGCGCCAGCCGCCCGGCCGACGCGACCCGCGCCGGTCAGTTCAGTCGTGCCTTGAGCTGGTCCAGCGGCAGCGCGCCGCTGATGCGCGTGCCGTCGGCGAAGAACAAGGTGGGGGTGCCGCGCACCATCAGTTGCTTGCCCAGCGCCAGCAGCTTGTCCTCGGGCACGCTGCAATTGGCGGTGGCCGGCTTCTGGCCGCGCAGCATCCAGTCGTCCCAGGCCTTGCCCGGGTCCGGCGCGCACCAGACGTCGCGCACCTTGGTGTTCGAGTCCGGCGACAGGATCGGGTACAGGAAGGTATAGACGGTGAGGTTGTCGACGTCCTCGAGCGTCTTGCGCAACTGCTTGCAGTAGCCGCAGTTGGGGTCTTCGAAAATGGCGACCTTGCGCGAGCCGTCGCCCTTGACCTGCTTGATGGCCAGGTCCAGCGGCAATTGGTCGAACGGGATGGAGCCGAGCTTTTCCTGCGCCTCGCGGGTGACGTCGCGGCGCGTCATGGCGTCGATCAACGGCCCTTCCATGACCCAGGTCACCTTTTCATCGGTGTACAGCAGATCCATGCCCAACTGCACCTCGAACAGGCCGTAGGGCGTGCGGCGCACGGCGGTCACGTCCATGCCGGTGAAGCGCTGCTTGAAACGTTCCTTGACCGCGTCCGCCACGGGGTCCGCCGGCGCCACCTGGGTGGTGGAATAGCTCTTGCCGCCCTTGTCCGCCTTGCCGACCGAATTGGTGGAGACGGACTTGTCGCCGCTGGCCTGCGCCTGGGCGCCGGCCGACAGGCCCAGCCCGGCGGCCATGAAGCAGGCCGCCAGCACGGCGGAAAAACGGAAATTCATGGGGACTCCTGTATTTGTGACGTCTCGCCTTCGATGGCCGAAAGCGTAACCGATCCGGCGCCCGGCCCGGGCCGGCCTTCAGGGAATCAGACACGCCCGCCGCGGGCGGGTTCCGCCCCCCGGGGACCGGTCCCTAATTCGTCGATGCGCCGGCGATCAGGCGCCGCTTGACCAGCGGCGCGCGCTCGACCCAGTGCATGCCGGCATTGCGCAGCCACACCAACGGCGTGGCGCGCGAGCCGAACAGCTTGTGCAAGCCGTCGGTGGCCAGCCGCAACGCCAGCACCGGCTCGGCGCGGGCGCGCTGGTAACGGTGCAGCACGCGCAGGTCGCCGGCCTGGCGGTAGGGTTCGCGTCCGGCCACGGTGCGGGCCAGCGCCTCGACGTCGCCCAGGCCCAGGTTCAGGCCCTGCCCGGCCAGCGGGTGCAGGCGATGCGCCGCGTCGCCGGCCAGCGCGATGCCGGGCGCCACCATCTGGGCGCGCTCCAGCGTCAGCGGGAAACCGTGCAGCGTGCTGCGCACCTTCAGGCGGCCCAGGCGGCCCTGCGCCGCGTGTTCCAGCATCGATTCGAGCCGCGCGGCCTGCTCCTCGGCCGGCAGCGCCAGCAACTCCCGGGCCTGCGCGTCGCGCATCGACCAGACCATCGACACCTGCGGGCCGTCGGCCGTGTCCGGCAGCGGCAGCAGCGCCAGCACGCCGTCGTCGCGGAACCACTGGAAGGCGGTGCCCTGGTGGGCGCGCTCGGCGTCCAGGTTCACCACCAGCCCGGTGTCGTGGTAGGACACGGCGTCGTGCTTGAGGCCGGCGGCGGTGCGCAGCGGCGAAGCGGCGCCATCGGCGCCGACGAACAATTCGGCCTGGATGCGGGCGCCGCTCTCGGTTTCCACCGTGCCAGCCTGGTAGCCGGTGCAGCGGTCTTCCAGCCAGGGGATGCCGAACATGCGCACGGCCTGGATCAGCACCCGCTCGATCTCGCCGGACTCGACGATCCAGGCCAGTTGCGGCAAGGCCGCCTGCCAGGCATTCAGGTGTACCAGGCCATCGGCGTCGCCATGGATCTCCATGGCCTGCACCGGCGTCAGGCGGGCCGACGGCAGCGCGTCCCACACGCCCAGCTCGGCCAGGAAACGCTGGCTCGCGGGCGAAATGGCGTAGACGCGCGCGTGGTAATGGTTGGGATCGGCCGGCGGCACGCTCATGCGCGGCGCCAGCAGGGCCACGCGCTGGCCGCGGCGGGCCAGCGCCAGGGCCGAGGACAGGCCGACGATGCCGGCCCCGCAAACCACGATCTGGTGTGTCATCTTGCGCTCGGCTCCCCGGCCTGTTTCGGCCACAGCAGCCACATCTGGCCGCGCTGCTTCATGCGCCCGGCCTGCTGGCCGGCCTCGTCGCCGTAGCCCCAGTAGAAGTCGGCGCGCGCCGCGCCGCGGATGGCGGTGCCGGTGTCCTGCGCGAACACCAGGCGCTGCAACGGCCGGTCGGAGGCCGGGAAGGTGGTGGCCAGGAACACCGGCGTGCCCAGCGGCACGAAGCCGGCGTCCACCGCGATCGCGCGTTTCGGCGCCAGGTTGACGCCATAGGCGCCCTTGGGGCCGAGTTCGGGGTCGATCACCGGCTCTTCGCGGAAGAACACCACCGCCGGGTTGGCGTTGAGCATCTCGGGCACGCGCTTGGGATTGCGCTGCGCCCACGCGCGGATGTTCTGCATCGAGGCCTGGTCGGCCGACAGCTCGCCGCGGTCCGCCAGCCAGCGGCCGATGGACACGTAGGGCTGGCCGTTATGGTCGGCGTAGGCCACGCGGATGGTCTTGCCGCTGTCGGGGCCGTCGGTCAGCAGCACGCGGCCCGAGCCCTGCACCTGCAGGAAGAAGTTGTCGACCGGGTCGTCGACCCACACCACCACCGGCGGGCGGCGGCCGGTCGACTCGATGGCCGCGCGGGTGTCATAGGGCACCACGCGCTTGCCGTCGAGCTTGCCGCGCACGCGCTTGCCAGCCAGTTCCGGATAGACCGACCCCAGGTCGATGGTCAGCAGGTCGGCCGGCACCGCGTACAGGGGCCATTGATAGTTGCCGCCCTGGCGGCGCGAACCGCGCACCAGCGGCTCGTAATAGCCGGTGACGGTGTTGGTGGCCGGCTTGCCGTCGGCCGCGTTCAGGCGCCAGGGTTGCAGGTAGGTCTGCAGGAAGCGGCGCACGCCCTCGGGGTCGTTGGCGGCCGGCGCCCGCGAAGGATCAGCCGCCGCGGCGCACACCGGCTGCCAGGCGCGCGGTGTGGCGCGCGCCGGCGCGGCCAGGTTGCCGCTGGTCGGGCGCATCAGCCCCTTGCAATTGCGCAGAAACAGGGGCCAGATCTGCGCCAGATCGTCATTGGTCCAGCCCGGCATCTCGGCCCAGGTGCCGGCCTTGTACTTGCCGGCCAGGGCGCGCGGCGGCGTATCGGGAAGGGACGACAGCGCCGGCACCACCAGCGGGCCGTCGACGGAGGCCGGGCGGGCGCCGGACGCGCCGGGTTCGCCGGATTCGGGCGGAATCTCGGAAGGGGTGGTACATGCCGCCAGCAGGACCGACAGCACGGACAGGCTAAGAATGCGCTTCATGAGCAGATGGAAAACCGTACAACGTATGACCGCGCCCCGTCAGTGCAGCGTGCGCGGCATGGCCAGGACGAATTCGGATATCGGCACTTCGAACGGGATGCCGTTCTCGCCGACGCAATGGTAGGTGCCGCGCATCGTCCCGACCGGCGTGGGCAGGGGACAGCCGCTGGTGTACTCGAAGGTCTCGCCGGGCGCCAGCAGGGGCTGCTGGCCCACGACGCCCAGCCCGCGCACTTCCTGCACGCGCTGGTTGCCATCGGTGATAATCCAGTGGCGGCTGATCACCTGGGCCGGATGTTCCCCGGTGTTGGTGATGCGCACGGTATAGGCGAACACGAATTGCTGCTCGCCGGGATCGGACTGTTCAGGCACGAAGCGCGGAGTGACAGAGACGCTCAGGTCGTAGGGTTTCACAGTCCTTTCCTGTGTGGCACGAGCAAGCTGCAATAATGGCACATTATGCCTTCACCCACCCCGAACACCATGTCTACCACCACCCGCATCACCCCCAGCATCCTGTCCGCCGACTTCGCCCGCCTGGGCGAGGAAGTGCGTGACGTGGTCGCCGCCGGCGCCGACTGGATCCATTTCGATGTGATGGACAATCACTACGTGCCCAACCTGACCATCGGCCCGATGGTCTGCGCGGCGATCCGTCCCCATGTTTCCGTGCCGATCGACGTGCACCTCATGGTCGAGCCGGTGGACGCCCTGGTGCCGATGTTCGCCAAGGCCGGCGCCAACTACATCAGCTTCCACCCGGAAGCCAGCCGCCACGTCGACCGCACCCTGTCGCTGATCCGCGAGAACGGCTGTAAGGCCGGCCTGGTGTTCAACCCCGCCACGCCCCTGTCGTACCTGGACCACGTCATGGACAAGGTCGACCTGGTGCTGATCATGTCGGTCAACCCCGGCTTCGGCGGCCAGAGCTTCATCCCCGGCGCGCTGACCAAGCTGCGCGAGGCCCGCGCCCGCATCGACGCCTGGACCCAGGCTGGCGGCCACGAAATCGTGCTGCAGGTGGACGGCGGCGTGAAGATCGACAACATCGCCGAAATCCGCCGCGCCGGCGCCGACACCTTCGTGGCCGGCTCGGCCATCTTCGGCAAGCCCGACTACCCCGGCATCATCAAGTCCATGCGCGAGCAGATCGCCATCGGCGAAACCACCGCCGTCTGAGGAACCCCGCCATGACTCCCTTCCGCGCCGCGCTGCTGGACCTGGACGGCACCCTGCTCGACTCCATCCCCGACCTGGCCTTCGCGGCCAACGCCATGCGCGTGGAACTCGGCATGATCGCGCTGCGCGAGGATGTCGTGGCCACCTTCGTCGGCAAGGGGGTGGACAATCTGGTGCGCCGCAGCCTGGCCGGCAGCCTGGACGCCGCCGACCCCTCGCCCGAGGACTTCGCCCGGGCGCGCGAGGCCTTCTACCGCCACTATCACCTGGTCAACGGCGAACGCGCCCAGGTCTACCCGGGCGTCATGGAAGGGCTCAAGCACATGCGCGACCAGGGCCTGAAACTGGCCGTGGTCACCAACAAGCCCACCGAATTCACCCTGCCGCTGCTGCAACGCACCGGCCTGGCCGGGTTCTTCGACGCGGTGGTGTGCGGCGACACCTGCGCCCGCCGCAAGCCCGACCCCGACCAGGTGCTGCACGCCTGCGAGCTGCTGGGCGTGACGGTGGCCGAGGCCGTCACCATCGGCGATTCCATCAACGACGCCCAGGCCGGCCGCAGCGCCGGCACCCAGGTGCTGGTGGTGCCTTACGGTTACAACGAAGGCCGTGACGTGCGCGAGCTCGATGTCGATGGTATAGTGGACACGCTCGTCAACGCCGCCCAGTGGGTGGAGCTCTGGAATCAGAACCAGAACGCCGCGAAAGCCCAGGCCTGAAGCCGGGGTCCGCGCCCTTGACGGCATACCTGACTATCGAACCGCTATCACCTGATGAACGTTTCCATCCAGAACCAAATGCTCGGCGCCTCGTGGCGCTGGTGGCGTTTGTCTTCCGGGTGGCGATGATTCCCTTCCCGGCCCTGGACGCGTCCCCGCCTCCCAGCGCCGATACTGTGTAGAACACAGAGCCAAGCCCGGAACCAGTAACCTGGACCGGGCTTTTTGTTGTGCGCCCGGTCCCAAGCAGATACCCATCGCCCACGAGACCCGCCATGACCGAAATCGAATTCAAAGCCCTCGCCGCCCAAGGCTACAACCGCATCCCGCTGGTGGCCGAGACCTACGCCGACCTGGACACCCCGCTGGGCATCTACCTGAAGCTGGCCCACGCCGGCCCGCAGGCCGGCCGCATGACCTGCCTGATGGAGTCGGTGGTGGGCGGCGAGCGCTTCGGCCGCTATTCGTTCATCGGCCTGCCGGCCCGTACCGTGATCCGCGCCAGCGGCACCCGCACCGAAGTGCTGCACGACGGCAAGGTCGTGGAAACCCATGACGGCGACCCGCTGGCCTTCATCGAGCAGTACCAGGCCCGCTTCAAGGTGGCCCTGCGCCCCGGCATGCCGCGCTTCTGCGGCGGCCTGGCCGGCTACTTCGGCTACGACACCGTGCGCCACATCGAACCGTGCCTGGGCCCCGCCGTGAAGCCGTTCCCGGCCGGCATGGAAGGCGGCACGCCCGACCTGATGCTGATGCACGTGGACGAACTGGTCATCGTCGACAACCTGGCCGGCCGCATCTACCTGATGGTCTACGCCGATCCGGGCCAGCCCGAAAGCTACAGCCGCGCCCAGCAGCGCCTGCACGACCTGCGCGCGCGCCTGCGACGCCCGGTGGAAATTCCCTACAGCCACGCCAGCATGCAGACCGAAGAGCGGCGCGACTTCAAGAAAGAAGACTACCTGGCGGCCGTGCACCGCGCCAAGGAACACATCGCCGCCGGCGACCTGATGCAGGTGCAGATCGGCCAGGTCATCGCCAAGCCGTTCCGCGACTCCCCCCTCTCGCTGTACCGCGCCCTGCGGTCGCTCAATCCCTCCCCCTACATGTACTTCTGGAACTTCGGTGATTTCCAGGTGGTGGGCGCGTCGCCCGAGATCCTGGTGCGCCAGGAGCGCGTGGTGGTGGACGGCGCGCCCAAGTCGCAGGTCACCATCCGCCCGCTGGCCGGCACCCGCAAGCGCGGCGCCACGCCCGAGGAAGACGCCGCCCTGGCCGCCGAGCTCAAGGCCGACCCCAAGGAAGTGGCCGAGCACGTGATGCTGATCGACCTGGCCCGCAACGACGTCGGCCGCGTCGCCGAGGTGGGTTCGGTCAAGGTCAGCGACACCATGGTGATCGAGCGCTATTCGCACGTGATGCACCTGGTGTCCAACGTCACCGGCAACCTGAACCCGGGCATGAGCAGCATGGACGTGCTGCGCGCCTCGTTCCCGGCCGGCACCCTGACCGGCGCGCCCAAGGTCGAGGCCATGAAGATCATCGACGAGCTCGAGCCCGTGCGCCGCGGCATCTACGGCGGCGCGGCCGGCTACCTCAGCTACGGCGGCGAAATGGACGTGGCCATCGCCATCCGCACCGGCGTCATCAAGGACGGCACGCTGTACGTGCAGGCCGCCGCCGGCATCGTCGCCGACTCCAACCCCGAAGCCGAATGGGCCGAGACCGAGGCCAAGGCCCGCGCCGTGCTGCGCGCCGCCGAGCAGGTCCAGCACGGCCTGGACGAGCCCATCTGAGACGCCCGCCGCCCCGATGACCGCCCCGGGCCGCGAATCGGCCCGCCTGGAGAAAAAAATGCTGCTGATGATCGACAACTACGACTCGTTTACCTACAACCTGGTCCAGTACTTCGGTGAACTGGGCGAGGACGTGCGCGTGGCGCGCAACGACCAGATCACCCTGGAAGAGATCGCCGCGCTCAACCCCGACCGCATCTGCGTGTCGCCCGGCCCGTGCTCGCCGGCCGAGGCCGGCATCTCGGTGCCCGTCATCCAGGCCTTCGCCGGCAAAAAGCCGATCCTGGGCGTATGCCTGGGCCACCAGGCCATCGGCGCCGCCTACGGCGGCAACATCGTCCGCGCCCAGCAGATCATGCACGGCAAGACCGTGCGCATCTCGCATACCGGGACGGACATCTTCACCGACCTGCCGACGCCGTACACTGTCATCCGCTACAACTCGCTGACCATCGACCCGGCGACGCTGCCCGAGTGCCTGGCCGTGACCGCCACGGCGCCGGACGGCGACATCATGGGCGTGCGCCACAAGACGCTGCCCCTGTACGGAGTACAGTTCCACCCCGAATCCGTGCTCAGCGAACACGGCCACGCCCTGCTGCGCAATTTCCTGAACCTCGCCTAAGAAGGACGCACCGTGACGATCTCCCCCTCCGAAGCGCTGACGCGCTGTATCGAACACCGCGAAATTTTCCACGACGAAATGCTGCATCTGATGCGCATGCTGATGCGCGGCGAGATGTCGCCGCAGATCGCAAGCGCCCTGCTGATGGGTCTGCGCGTGAAAAAGGAAACGGTGGGTGAAATCACCGCGGCCGCGCAGGTCATGCGCGAATTCGCCACGCCGGTGGTCACGCCCAACCCCGAAGACCTGCTCGACATGTGCGGCACCGGCGGCGACGGCAGCCACACCTTCAACATCTCCACCACCGCCATGTTCGTGGCGGCGGCGGCCGGCGTGCCGATCGCCAAGCACGGCAACCGCAGCGCGTCCTCGTCGAGCGGCAGCGCAGACGTGCTGGAAGCCCTGGGCGCCAACCTGGTGCTGACGCCCGAGCAGGTGGCCGAGTGCATCCAGGCCACCGGCATCGGCTTCATGTTCGCGCCCGCCCATCACGGCGCCATGAAGAACGTGGCCGCGGTCCGCAAGGAACTGGCGGTGCGCACCATCTTCAACATCCTCGGCCCGCTGACCAACCCGGCCGGCGCCGCCAACCAGTTGATGGGCGTGTTCCACCCCGACCTGGTCGGCATCCAGGTGCGCGTGCTGGAACGCCTGGGCTCGCGCCACGTGCTGGTGGTGCATGGCAAGGACGGCATGGACGAGGCCTCGCTGGGCGGCGCCACCATGGTGGGCGAACTCAAGGACGGCAAGGTCAGCGAGTACGAGATCCACCCCGAGGACTACGGGCTATCCATGATGTCCAACCGCAGCATCAAGGTGTCCAATCGCGAGCAATCGCGCGAGCTTGTCATAGAGGCGCTGGACAATGTCGAGGGCACCGCCCGCGACATCGTCGCGCTGAATGCGGGTCTCGCCATTTACGCAGGCAATAAAGCCGATTCCATTCCCGCAGCGTTAGCGCTAGCATTTGAACTGATTTCCACCGGTGCGGCGCGAGCCAAGCTGGAAGATTTCTGCGCATATACCCGGAAATTCCAGAAATGAACGATATTCTCGCGAAGATCCTCGCCGTCAAGGTCGAGGAAGTCGCCGCCGCCCGCCAGATGCGCAGCGAAGCCGAAGTCCTGCGCGAAGCGCAGGCGCGCCAGGACGTGCGCGGCTTCGCCCAGGCCATCGAAGACAAGATCTCGCAGGGCAAGGCCGGCGTCATCGCCGAAATCAAGAAGGCCTCGCCCTCCAAGGGCGTGCTGCGCGACACCTTTCAACCGGCTGAAATCGCGGCCTCCTATGCCGTGCACGGCGCCGCCTGCCTGTCGGTGCTGACCGACGTGCAGTTCTTCCAGGGCTCGCACGACCACCTGCGCCAGGCGCGCGCGGCCTGCTCGCTGCCGGTGCTGCGCAAGGACTTCGTGATCGATCCCTACCAGATCATCGCCGCGCGCGCGATGGGCGCCGACTGCGTGCTGCTGATCGTCGCCGCGCTCACGCCCACGCAACTGCGCGAGATGGAAACGCTGGCCATGGAACTGGGCATGGACGTGCTGGTGGAAGTGCACGACGCCGAGGAACTGGACATCGCGCTGACGCTGAAGACGCCGCTGCTGGGTATCAACAACCGCAACCTGCGCACCTTCGAGACCAGCCTGCAAAACACGCTGGATCTGCTGCCGCGCATTCCCGCCGGCAAGCGCGTGGTGACGGAAAGCGGCATCCTCAAGCCGGAAGACGTGAAGCTGATGCGCGCGCACAAGGTCGACGCCTTCCTGGTGGGCGAGGCCTTCATGCGCGCCGCGGACCCGGGCGCCGAGCTGGCGCGCGTGGTCGGCTGAGCCGCCGCCGGTCCCGCGCCACGCGCGATACGGGGCGCGGCCCGCCAGGGCGTCCTTGCATGTTCATGCCTGCGTGTTGATGCATGCGTGCTCTTGCATGCGCGTTCACGCAGCGTCGTTCAACCTGGCCGTGCCAGCCCCAGCGCCGCCGCGCGTCGGTACAAGGTGCTGCGGTGCACGCCCAGCGCGCGCGCCGCGGCGCTGACGTTGCCGGCGTGCGCGGCCAGCGCCGCGCGGATCGCGTCGTCGGCCATGGCCTGCAGGCTGGCCGCGCCCGCGGCCGCCTGCGCCGCCGGCATGCCGCGGATGTCCGCCGGCAGCATTTCTTCATCGACCCTGCCGGACGCGCCCGCCAGCACGTGCAGCGTGCGCAGCACCGCCGCCATCTGGCGATAGTTGCCGGGCCAGGCGTATTGCGCCAGCGCGTCCTCGATGCCCCCCGGCAGCGCCGGCCCGCTGCCCTGCGCGGCCCACAGCGTGCGCAGTAATTCGCGCAGGTCGGGGCGGGCGCGCAGCGGCGCGAGCGTCACGGTGTATTCGGCGATCCGGAAGTACAGGTCGGGGCGCACCGGCGCGTCCGGGCCATCGTGCGCCAGCGCGCGATGGGTCGCGCACACCAGCGCGAAGTCGACCGCCACCGGCCGCGCCGCGCCCAGCGGCGACACCTCCCGCGACTGCAGCACGCGCAACAGGCGCGCCTGCAGCGCCAGCGGCATGTCGCCGATCTCGTCCAGGAACAGCACGCCCCCGTGTGCCTGCCGCAGCAGGCCCTTGCTGCCCTGGCGGCGCGCGCCGGTGAACGCGCCGTCTTCATAGCCGAACAGCTCCGACTCGATCAGGCTTTCGGGCAGCGCGGCGCAATTGACCGCCACGAACGGGCCGGCCGCGCGCCGGCTGCGCGCATGCAACTGGCGCGCGAAGACCTCCTTGCCCGCGCCGGTCTCGCCCTGCAGCAGGATCGATACGCCCGCGTCCGACAGATGCACCGCGCGCGCCAGCGCGCCCAGCGTGGCCGCGTCGAAACTGGCGGCATCGCGCTGGACCAGGGGCGCCGGCAGCGCGGGCGTGGCCGGCAGGCGCAGCGCCGGTTGCGGGGCGACCGGCGGCCGCGACCGGGGCAGGCGCAGGCGCGCGTGGTAGACCGCGCCGCCGCGCGCATGCACCCGCCCGGCCGCGTCGGGCGCCTGTTCCATGACGCCCTCGAACAGGTCCGCGTAGCGATAGACGCCCAGCGCTGTGGACGCCAGGCCCAGCACCTGCATGGCGCGGCGGTTGGCGCCCACCAGCAGATCGCCCTCGAAGGCCAGCAGGGCCTCGCCCGGCGTGCCCAGCGCGGAACGGTCGGCATGCAGGCGCAGCACCGCGCAGGGTTCGTGCGCGCTGTCGAACAGCCGGTGCTCGATCAGGTCGACGGCGGCCCGCACCAGCGCCAGCACGTCGGGGCGCACCTCGCGCGCGGGACTGGAAAGATCCAGCACGCCCAGCATGCGCCCTTCGCTGTCGGTGATCGGCACCGCGGCGCAGGTCAGGATGCGGTTGGGTTCGAAATAGTGTTCGGCGCCGTGCACCACCAGTGAACGGCCTTCCACCAGCGCGGTGCCGATGGCGTTGGTGCCCGCGGCGGCCTCGTCCCAGGCCGCCCCGGGCATCAGCGCGACGCGCGAGGCGCGTTGCGCGAAATCGATGTCGCCGTCGCTGTCCAGCACCAGGCCCTGGGCGTCCGACAGGATCACCAGGCCGTCGCTGCCGCCTTCGCGGCGCAGCAGCGACATGGCGGGTTCGGACAGCCGCCGCAAGGCCTCGTTGCGCTGGCGTGCCTCGCGCAATTCGGCGGCGGTCATGGGCTCGGCGCGGCGCTTGCCGCGCATGTCGAAACCCAGGTCGGCGCAGCGGCGCCAGGATCGCAGGATGGGTTCGGCGACCAGGCCGCCGGGCACCACGCCCTGCTGGTTGAACAGCTGGCGCGCTTGCGTCAGCGGGTGCCGACCGGATTGAGTGGCCATGCATGTCTCCTTGGACGGTGTTCTGCGACACCTGTTCCGCGACAGTGTCGCGAAACGCGACACACGGTAGCGGCGAAACGCCGCCCACGCCCCTGCCGGCGCGTGGCAATCTACTTTCGCACGCGGCATGCGCGCTTGTCCAGCCGCGTCCCCCGACATGGCACGCGGTTTGCTTGATACGAAGCAGGCACCCGACTGCCGTTACACCGACTATACGGAGACAAGCATGGACATCGCGACCCGCGTCACCCCCGAATCCTATGGCACGCGCCTGGACCTCAGGACGCAGTACGACAACTTCATCGACGGCAAATGGCAGAAGCCCGCCGACGGCGAGTACTTCGACAACGTCACGCCGGTCACCGGCCAGGTGCTGAGCCGCAACGCCCGCTCGAAAGAGCGCGACATCGAGCTGGCGCTGGATGCGGCGCATCGCGCCGCGCCCAAATGGGGTGCGACCCCAGCCGCCGAGCGCGCGCAGATCCTGATGCGTATCGCCGACGTGATGGAGGCCAACCTGGAACGCCTGGCCACCGCCGAGACCTGGGACAACGGCAAGCCGATCCGCGAGGCCCGCGCCGCCGACATCCCGCTGGCGATCGACCACTTCCGCTACTTCGCCTCATGCATCCGCAGCCAGGAAGGCGGGCTGTCCGAGATCGACCACGACACCGTCGCCTACCACTTCAACGAGCCGCTGGGCGTGGTCGGCCAGATCATCCCGTGGAACTTCCCCATCCTGATGGCCGCGTGGAAGCTGGCGCCGGCGCTTGCGGCGGGCAACTGCGTGGTGCTCAAGCCGGCCGAGCAAACGCCGCTGGGCATCCTGCTGCTGATGGAACTGATCGGCGACCTGCTGCCCCCGGGCGTGGTCAACGTGGTCACTGGCTTCGGCCTGGAAGCGGGCAAGCCGCTGGCCTCGAGCAAGCGCATCGCCAAGATCGCCTTCACCGGCGAGACCACCACGGGCCGCCTGATCATGCAGTACGCGTCGCAGAACATCATCCCCGTAACGCTGGAGCTGGGCGGCAAGTCGCCCAACATCTTCTTTGCCGACGTGGCGGCGCAGGACGACGACTTCCTCGACAAGGCGGTCGAGGGCTTCGTCATGTTCGCGCTGAACCAGGGCGAGGTCTGCACTTGCCCCAGCCGCGCGCTGATCCAGGAATCGCTCTACGACAGGTTCATGGAGCGCGCGCTCAAGCGCGTTGCCGAGATCAAGCAGGGCAACCCGCTGGACGCCGACACCATGCTGGGCGCGCAGGCCTCCACCGAGCAGTTGGAGAAGATCCTGTCGTACCTGGACATCGGCAAGCAGGAGGGCGCGGCGGTGCTGGCCGGCGGCGCGCGCGCCCAGTTGCCGGGCGCGCTCGAAGGCGGCTACTACGTGCAGCCCACCGTCTTCAAGGGGCACAACAAGATGCGCGTGTTCCAGGAAGAGATCTTCGGGCCGGTGGTGGCGGTGACCACGTTCAAGGACGCCGACGACGCGCTGGCGCTGGCCAACGACACGCTCTACGGCCTGGGCGCGGGGGTCTGGTCGCGCGACGCCAACACGTGCTATCGCATGGGCCGCGCCATCAAGGCCGGGCGGGTCTGGACCAACTGCTACCACGCCTATCCGGCGCACGCCGCGTTCGGCGGCTACAAGCAGTCCGGGATCGGCCGCGAGAACCACAAGATGATGCTCAACCACTACCAGCAGACCAAGAACCTGCTGGTGAGCTACTCGCCCAAGAAACTGGGTTTCTTCTGACCCACGGGCGATGCCCGCCGGTGCGTCGCGGATCGACCCATGCCGGGTCGTCCACGCCGCGCCGGCGCGGCGTCGCGGGAGTTGCATCATGCCAGGACCCACTCCGCGCGTGGTCGCCACCGACGCGGCGCGCGCGCTGATCGAAACCTTGCGCGCCAAGCACGGCCCGCTGATGTTCCACCAGTCGGGCGGCTGCTGCGACGGCAGTTCGCCCATGTGCTACGCGCAGGGCGAATTCCTCGTCGGCGGCTCGGACGTGCTGCTGGGCGAACTGGAAGGCTGCCCGTTCTACATGGGCGAGGACCAGTTCGCCTACTGGGAGCACACCCAGCTCATCATCGACGCCGTGCCTGGACGCGGCGGCGCGTTTTCGCTCGACAGCGCCGAAGGACAACGCTTCCTGCTGCGGTCGCGGCTGTACTCCGACGACGAGTGGGCCCACGTGGCCCCGGTCACGCGCGGCTGAAACCGGCCTGCGGAGCCGCCCGGCGGGCATGGCGCGTCAGGAACGCCGCGGTCCGCCGCCCTTGCGTGCCGGCTCGGCGCCACAGGTCACCTGCTGTTGCCACTGGAACGACACGCGGCGGATGCGCGCGGCGCGGAATTGCGTGAACGAACGGCCACCCGGCATGGGTGCGCCACGTAGCGGACTGCTGCTGTTTTTCATTGTGGGAAAAGCGTTGGCGGAGAAATTCTGCAAGATTGCCGCGTGGCCGCGGCCTGGAGGAAAAGCGGACCTGGCGGCCTCAGCCGGCCGCGGGGGCCCAGGCGCTGACGGGCGCGCGGCGGGTCCATTCGAGCGCGTCCTCGAGGCGGTCGTTGCCCCAGAACATTTCGCCATCCACCAGGAACGTCGGCGCTCCGAACAGGCCCAGGTGACGAGCCTCATCGACCCGGCGGCGCAGCGCTTCCTTGGCGGCTTCCGACTTGGCGCGCGCGATCAGCCCGTCGGCGTCCAGCGACAGCTCGGTCAGCAACGCGTGCACCACGTCCTCGGCCTGGATGTCCTCGTCGCGCTGGAAATTGGCGCGGAACACCGCCAGGCAGAAATCCCGGCCCCAGGGTTGGTCCTCGCCCAGCAGCGCGATGCGCGCCGGCAGCACGCTCATGCGCGGGAACAGGCGCGGCCGGTTGTAGGGCACGCCGTACTTTTCGGCCAGACGCGCGATATCGCGCATCATGTAGGCGCCCTTGCCGGGAAACAGGCGGAACGGCGTGTCATTCCAACCCTGGGCCTGGAAGATCGGACCCAACAGGAACGGTCGCAGGTCGACGCGCACGTCCGCCTGCGCCGCCAGGCCGGCGATGCGCTCGATCGCCAGATAGCTGTAGGGGCTGGCGAAATCGAACCACATCTCGAGGCTGGGCGTGGTGGACAGGGGCGCATTCATGGCACAAGCTCCAACGGCTGGGAAACCAGGGCGACCCGCGCATCCGGCAGGCCGCTGAGGACGACGTCTCGATCGCTGTCCACCGTGATGGACTCGCCGGCCCGCAGCACGCTGTCGTCCGGGCAACGGTATTCGGACAACCAGACCGTGCCGGCATGACACTCGATACGCAGGCCCGAGGCACGCTTGAGCAGCATAGTCGAACCCCGGGTCAAATGAAATGACATTCCCGCAGTGCAACATAACCGGATCATGGCGCATCCTCCGCCGCAACGGCGTCCAGCGTGCCGGGCGCGGTTGGCGTGTTGCCGCTTCGCCCGTCGTCTGAGTCATATTGGACGCCACAGGCGTTATATTGCACAAGCGACATTTCCGCCGCCTACGCATGAGTTTTACGCATGTCATACCCGCTAGCCAAACTTCCCCCGCTTGATCTGGTGCGAGGCTTCGTCGCCGTGGGCCGGCGCATGAGCATCACGCTGGCGGCACAGGACCTGCACGTGACGCAATCGGCCGTCAGCCGGCAGATCCGCGCGCTGGAAGCGCACCTGGGCGTGCCGCTGCTGTTGCGGGGCTTTCGCAGCGTCTCGTTCACGTCCGAGGGCGCACAGTTGTTCCGCATGGCGGACGGATGGCTGAGCCAGCTCGGCGACCTGACCGAGCAGTTGCGCGCGCCGGAGCGCCGCACCCCGGTCACCGTCACCACCACCATCGGCGTGGCCTCGCTCTGGCTGCTGCCGCGGCTGGGCGACTTCCAGGCCGCCTATCCCAATATCGACGTGCGCGTCGCGGCCGACAACCGCGTCATCGACATCGATCGCGAGAGCGTCGACATCGCCATTCGCTACAGCCTGCGCGACACGGTGCCGGACGGCGCCGTCTGGCTGTTCGGCGAGTCGGTGGTGCCGGTGGCGCATCCTTCGCTCAAGGCCCGCGCCCTGGACGCGCGCGAGCTGCAGCGGCACGTGCTGCTGGAATTCGACGACCCCACCCGCCCCTGGCTGCAATGGTCGGAATGGCTCAACGCGCGCGGCCTGGGCCGCGTGCGGCCAAAGGGCATGCTGCGCTTCAACCAGTACGACCAGATCGTGCATGCGGCGCTGGCCGGCCATGGCATCGCGCTGGGGCGGCTGGCGCTGATCGCGCCGATGCTGGCGGACCGGCGTCTGGCCACGATCGGCGGCCAGCCCGCCGATGCCACCGAACACGCCTACTGGCTGGTGCGCAATGCGCGCCGCAGCACCCCCGACGCCGAGATCGTGACGCGCTGGCTGGTGCAGCAGGCCGCGGCCACCGCGCGCCTGTTGACCCCTGAACAAGACTGACAAATGCGGTTCGCCCGCGGACATGCCGGCCTTTTCAGACCAACGCACCGGCCGATGGTCTGGGCAGCCCGCTACAAGTTCTATACAAACCTTCATAGATTCGCGTTGCCCCTCCTGTAGATTGCGGCCTGCATCCCCGCACGGCTCCGAGCTCCCCTGCGAATGAACCCCGTACCCACCGTCCCGACGGCGGGCGCGGCCTGTTGCCGCCGTTTCGCGGCAACGCCCCGCATTTCTTTCATGACGCAGATGAAGCGCTTCCGTTCCGCGGACGCCTGGCAAGCCTGGTTCATCAACTTCCAGCGTTCCTTCCTGATCCTGCTGGCGCCGTGGCTGGTCTCGGTGCTGGCGCAAGGCGCCGGCCGCGTCTACCTGCTGGCGACCTATGCGCCGCCGGGCGCCTACGCCGCTTTGCCGCAGGACATCAACCGCACCCTGGCGATCGGCCTGCTGTTCGACATCAAGGTCGCGGCCATCGCGTTCTCCGCGCCGCTGCTGGCTGCCCTGCTGCTGGCCGCGCGGCCGGCGGCGCAGGCGCTGTGGCTGCGTTGCCTGCCCTACCTGGGCGCCGTGATGGCGACGCTGTTCGCCGCCAGCACGGTGGTGAGCGTGTGCTACTTCGCCACCTTCTCGCGCTCGATCGACATCTTCGTGTTCGGCCTGATCGATGACGACACCCGCGCCATCGTGGCGACGTTGTGGCACGGCTATCCGGTGCTGCGCACGCTGGCGCTGCTGGCGGCGGTGCTGGCCGCGACCAGTTGGCTGGCGTGCCGCTGGCGCGCCCGGGTGCTGCGCGCGCGCCTGGCGCGGCGGCCGCTGGCGCCCAGCGCCTTGCGGATGCTGCTGATCCTGGGCGTGACCGTGCTGGCCTGCCGCGGCTCGCTCGGCACCTTCCCGCTCAACAAGGACGACACGGGCATTTCCTCGCTGCGGCTGCTCAACGACATCGCGCCCAACGGCATTTCGGCTTTTTTCTGGGCGCTGTCCGAGCGCGACAACGACAAGCGCTTCACGAACGTCACCGACGAGGAGGGCGCGCGGCTCTACCTGCGCTTCCTGGGTCGGCCGGACCACGGCCTGAGGCCCTTCATGGCCACGACCGGCGCCAACCCGCAGGCGCGCGAACGGCCGCCGCACATCGTGCTGCAGGTCATGGAAAGCATGGGCCACCACATGAACATGTACGACCGCCCCGGCCGCGACCTACTGGGCGCGCTGCGGCCGCACTGGCGCGAGGACTGGCGCTTCGACCGCTTCCTGTCAGAGGGCAACGGCACCATCGACAGCCTCAGCCGCCTGCTGGTGCGCAGCCCGATACCTGCCACGAGCCAGTCGTCGGCGGCCAGCGCCACCTTCGCCAGCAACGCCTTCGCGCCGTTCCTGGCGCGTGGCTACCGCGTGGTGTTCGTCACCTCGGGCACGGCCACCTGGCGCAACCTGGGCCGCTTCGCCAGCCATCTGGGCGCGCAGGAGTTCGTCGACCAGTTGGGGTTGCGGCAGCACTACCCCGAGGCGCAGCCCGGCGTCTGGGGCGTGCCGGACGAATACATGTTCCGCTATATCGGCGAACGACTGGCGCGGGCCGACCGCGACGGCGAGCGCCTGCTCATCATGGCCCTGTCCACCACCCACCATCCGCCCTTCCTGGTGCCCGAGGGCGGCCAACGCGGCGGCCTCGACCTGGGCGAGATCGAACGGCTGCCCTACTACGCCAACTGGACCGGCCTGGACGAAGCCTTCGACACGTTGCGCTACGCGAATGATCAATTGGGCCGCTTCCTGACCGGTCTGAAGGCCTCGCCGAGCGGTGCCCGCACCATTGTCGCCGTCACCGGCGACCACAACATCCTGGGCGTCGACTATGCGCTCGACAGCGACGCCGTGCTGGCACACGCGGTGCCGTTCTACCTGTATGTCCCACCCGCCTATCGGGGGCAATCGACCTATGACCCGTCGCGTCCCGGCAGCCACAAGGACATCCTGCCGACGCTCTATCACCTGAGCCTGCCGGACACGCCCTATTTCCGCAGCGGCTGCGACCTGCTGGCCGCGCGGCCAGACCCGCAGTGGTGCTTCGGCTTCAACAATCCGCGCCTGCTGATCACGCGCGAGGGCGCTTACCAGCGCGACCGTCCCGGCCGCATCCGGCCGTGGGCGGACGGCACCGGCCTGGCGCTGGCGGACGAGCGCGACGCCACGCCGGAGCAGGCCGCCGAACTGGCCCGGCTCGACGCCTACGGCCCGCTGCTGCAATGGCAGATCAACTACCAGGTGCAGCACCAACTGCCATCGCGCCCGGAGCGGCCTTGAGCCGCGTCGCCGCGCGCCGATCGCAATCCGGCCGCCGGCAAGCCGGGCAGCGTTGCCGCAAGACCCGCTAGTCCACGCGCACCAGCGCGTCTCCCGCCGTCATCTCGCCGATTACCGCGGCGTCGGCGAAGCCCTGCTCGCGGAACAGGTCCAGCACCGCCTGCGCCGCTTGCGGCGCGCACGCCACCAGCAGGCCCCCGGAGGTCTGCGGATCGGTCAGCAATGCCCGTTCGACGTCGGTCACGCCCGCCCCCAGCCGTACCGATTCGCCGTACGAGGCCCAGTTGCGTCCGGAGGCGCCGGTGATCACGCCGTCGGCGGCCAAAGCCTGCACGCCCGGCAGCCACGGCAGGGCCTCGCGCCGCAGGGCCGCGGTCAGCCCCGCGCCGCGCGCCATTTCCAGCGCGTGGCCAAGCAGGCCGAAGCCGGTGACGTCAGTGATGGCGTGCACGCCGTCCAGCGCCGCGAGCGCCGCGCCCGGTCGGTTCAGGCGCGTGGTCGTCTCGATCATCACGCGGTAGCCATCCGCGTCCAGCCGGTTTTTCTTGAGCGCCGCCGACAGGATGCCCACGCCCAGCCCCTTGCCCAGCACCAGCACGTCGCCGGCGCGCGCGTCGGCGTTGCGCTTGATGCGGCCCGGATGCACCAGCCCCATGGCCGCCAGGCCGTAGATCGGCTCGACCGAATCGATACTGTGGCCGCCGGCCACCGGAATGCCGGCGTCCTTGCAAACCGACTCCCCGCCGCGCAGGATGTCGGCGATGACGTCGTGCGGCAGCACGTTGATGGGCATGCCGACGATCGCCAGCGCCATGATCGGCGTGCCGCCCATCGCATACACGTCGGACAGCGCGTTGGTGGCCGCGATGCGGCCGAAATCGTAGGGATCGTCGACGATCGGCATGAAGAAGTCGGTGGTCGCGATCAGGGCCTGCTCGTCGTTGAGGCGGTAGACCGCCGCATCGTCGGCCGTCTCGGTGCCCACCAGCAGGTTGGGATAGCTGGCGGCCGGCCCGAAACGGGCCAGCAATTGCGACAGCACGCCGGGCGCGATCTTGCAACCGCAGCCGCCGCCGTGCGAGAGCGAAGTCAAGCGCGGCACCGCCGCGGACGCTGCATCCTGGGTCATGTCAGTCTCTCCGTAAGTGATGGGAAAAGGATAGCATCGCGCCCCCGAATGGCCCTATGATGATCCGGCAGCAGGCAGCAACGGACGGCCGCCCGCCACCGGGCGCACCGACAGCCAAACTTCACCGTGCGTGAGGGCTATATGGATCGCCGACTCTTCCTCCGTTTCTCAGGCGCCCTGTGCGCCGCCCAGGCGGCCTTGCCCCTGGCCGCGCGCGCCGAACAGACGCCCGTCAGCGCCGACTGGCGCAGCTTCGAACTGACCACCCACATCCAGGTGCTGGACCCCGGCGCCCATCCGCGCCTCTGGATCCCCCTGCCCTACGCCACCGACACGTCCTACCAGCGCGGCGCGCAAAGCGCCTGGCTGGTCAGCGGCGGCGGCTGCGCGCAACTGGCGCAGGCGCCAGGCTACGACGTGCGCATGCTGGCGGTGCAATGGCCCGACGCCCAGGCGCCACGGGAAGTCACGGTGACCAGCCGCTTCCAGACCCGCAACCGCCGCATCGACCTGACCCGGCCGCCGTCAGGGGCCCCGCGCGAAAGCGTCGCCACCCTGCGCGAATTCATTCAGCCCACTGCGCTGCTGCCCACGGACGGCATCGTCAAGGCCACTGCGGACCGCATCACTCGCGGCCACCAGGGCGCGCTGGCGCGAGCCCGCGCGATCTATGACTGGGTGGTCGACAACACCTGCCGCACCGCCTCCACCCGCGGCTGCGGCACCGGCGACGTGCGCTACATGCTCACCGCCAACGATCTGAACGGCAAATGCGCCGACATCAACGCGTTGTTCGTCGCCCTGGCGCGCGCCGCGGGCATTCCCGCCCGCGATGCCTACGGCCTGCGCGTGGCCGACTCGCAGCTCGGCTTCAGGAGCCTGGGCAAGGCCGGCGACGTCACCCGCGCGCAGCACTGCCGCGCCGAGTTCTACGCCGACGGCTATGGCTGGATCCCGGTCGACCCGGCCGACGTGCGCAAGGTCATGTTGGAAGAGCCGCCTGGCGACCTGCCCGCCACCGACCCGCGCGTGCGCAGCGCCCGCGTCATGCTGTTCGGCGCCTGGGAAATGAACTGGGTCGCCTACAACCACGGCCACGACGTCGCCCTGCCGGGCTCCGCCCACGGCCCGGTGCCGTTCCTGATGTATCCCAACGGCGAAACCGTCGACGGCCGGCTGGACAGCCTCGACCCCGACCGCTTCCGCTACACCCTGACCGCGCGCCCCCTGTCCGCCTGAGCAGGTCACGCCATGCTCAGTCGCCGCCAACTGCTGCAATCCGCCCTGTCGCTGGCGGCCCTGCCCGCCTGGGCGGGCGCCGCCAGCGACAGCGCCCTGAAGCTCGCCACCGGTCCCGACTGGGCGCCCTGGACCGCCGCCACCCCGCCCCTGGTGCTGCCCGACCTCGCCGGCCGCGAACAGAAACTCGGCAACTGGCGCGGCAATGTCGTTATCGTCAGCTTCTGGGCGACATGGTGCGACCCGTGCCGCGACGAAATCCCCCTGATGTCGGCCATGGCCAGGCGCCACCGCGAGGAAGGCCTGCGCCTGGTCGCCGTCAACGTCGGCGAGGCCCTCGGCAAGATCACCACCTTCCTGGCCAAATGGCCCGTCGCCGGCGCGGTGCTGCACGACCGCAACAGCACCGTTTCCAAGAAATGGGACGCCATCGGCCTGCCCGCCAACTACCTGGTCGACCGCGGCGGCAGCATCCGCCACTGGCACCTGGGCGCCCTGGACTGGAAGGCGGAGAACGTCAGCGGCGTCGTCACCCGGATGTTGCGCGCGTAGGGCCGGGCTACCGGCTGGCGGCCACGTCCGCGGCGACGGGGCTTGCGGCCCGGGCCATCCGTCGCAGGCGCCAATACGCCTTGAGCAGGCGCCGCAGATCGGTGAAACCGCGCGCGTGGCGAACCAGGCGCGGCCAGGCGCGAAGATCGAGCATGGCCCGCGCGAGGTGGGCGCGCATCTGAGGACTGTCCACGCCCTTGCGAAGCAGATCCACGAAGCACAGCAGTTCATGCTGCGCATGGCGGACAATCGAAATCCGGGTGCCGCGGTCGAGTTCTCGCCGCAAGGACCGGACAAGCAGCGTGCCGATGATATGGACGTAGCTGACGCCGCGCCACTGGCGGACCTGGGGCGACGGCGAGAGCGTGGTCGAATCGGGGTTGCGGCGATAGCCGTACACGGGCTCGGGCGCGAAGCCGATCCGCCTGGCCACGAGGGCGAGGTCAACGGTCCAGAGAATGTCTTCGTGGAATATCGTGGGATCGAAGGCCAGCCCGTGCCGGCGGATGAGGTCACGCCTGATGAGTTGCAGGCAGACGTAGTGCGGCCATTCGCCGACGCCTACGCAGTGGACGATCCAGTCCGTGCCGGCCATCGTCCGCCCCACCGGTTGCCGTGTCAGGACCGCGGGCCGGGGCGCGGGAGGCGGCGTGTCCGTGAACCGATATGCGTTACCGACCAACACGTCCAGATCCTGTGAGACGGCCTGTTCGTGCCACGCCGCGAGCCCCGCCACGGGCAGTACGTCGTCGGCGTCGGCGAACGCGATCCAGGTGCCACGCGCCGCCTGCAAGCCCGCATTCCTTGCGGCGCCCTGCCCGAGATGGGCCTGCCTGATGATGCGCAGGCGCGCATCCTTGGCGGCATAGGCCTGCAGGATCGCCATGCCGCCATCGGCGGAACCATCATCGACCGCGATCACCTCCACGTCCATCGCGGCATCGCCCAACAGCGCATCCAGTTGGTGGGCAAGATACCGCTCGCAGTTGTAGACGGGGACGATCAGGCTGATCTGTGGCGCAATGGGGTCGACGTGGTTCATATCCGGTGATGCGTAGGCGCGTGAATCCTCGCGCCCTGAACCGGGTCTTGCCATTGGTCTTCGATATTCGATCCATCGTCCAACAGGCGCGGGTGGATCGGTACACTACGCCGTATCACGAGGCCAGAGGGACCAGACTCATCAATACAAGACCGGTCCGCCTGTTTCTGGCCGGACGACCATCGCGGAAAAGAATGGCGGAAGGCAGCAGGAGTCGAACCTACCTGGGAACGTCTGACGCCCCCAACCGGGTTTGAAGCCCGGCCGTGCCACCGGACACGGATGCCTTCCTCGAAAACCCGCCTATGATACCGCCTGCCCGGCCCCCAGATACGCGCTGTCCGTGCGCAGCACGTGCGTGTCACGCACCCGCCGTGTCAGCCCCGTCCGATCGAAGAATTCCAGGATCTGGATCGCGCGTTTGCGCCCCAGGCCGGTGGCATCCCGGAAGGCCGCCGCGTTCAACCCTTCGGGTTTGCCGGCAAGCGCGACCGCCAGCGCCGCCAGCTCCACCACCCGCTCGCGGTGATAGAACAGATCCTTCACCACCTGGGCCACCTCGCCACGCCGCAGCAGCTTGCGCAGCACCTGCCGCACGCGCTCCTCGGGCTCGCCCTGCGCGCGCGCCAGATCGCGCACCCAGGGAGGGTCGTAGGCGCCCGCGGCCAACAGCGGCAACAGGCGTTGCGCCAGTTGCGCCTCGGCCTCGGCCAGCGCCGCGGTGTGCCCCGGCAGATGCAGCCACGGCCCGTTGCGCAACACCCGGCCCTGCCGCTGCAGATCATCCAGCAGTCCCTGCCACAATGCCTCCGGCGCCGCCGGCAGCGCCATGCGGCGCAGGCGCGAACCGTCCGGCCCGGGTTCGTCCGGCGCGCCCTGGTGAAAGGTCGCCAGCGCCTGCTCCACCCGCGCCCGCAGCGCTTCCCAGTGCGCGGCCAGGATCAACGTGCGCGCGCCCTGCGGCGTGCGCGGCTCGATCCAGATCGCACCCTCGGGCGCGGCCAGGTCGCGCACCGCCCTGCCGGTCAGGCGTTGCAGCGCCGTCTCGTCCAGCCCCAGCACGGCCTGCGCCAGCAGCGGTTGCAGCCCGCCGCCGTCCAGCATGTCCGCCACGCCTTGCAGCCATTGCATCCGCGCCGGCGCGCGGCGCTTGCGGTCCGGCGCGTTCGGGTCGAGCACGCGGCCGCCGCCGACCGTGCGCGTGGCCTGCGCATTGCGCACGATGTAGCGATCGCCGGGCATCGCGCACACCAATTCGTCGAATACCAGTTGCACCCAGCCCGACTGGCCCGGCGCCAAGGCATCGGCCGACAGCGGCACCACGTGCGCCACGTGGCGCGCCGCGCCGATGTGCACGTGCAGCGGCGTCCAGGCCCGCAGCGGCGCGTCGGCCGAGGGCAGCAGCGTCAAGGCCACATCGACGTGGCGCGACGGCAGAAAGCAGCGCGCATCGGCAATCCAGTCGCCGCGCGTGATGGCGCTCTTGTCGATGCCCGCCAGGTTCAGCGCGCAGCGCTGGCCAGCCGCGCCAGTCTCGCTCGGCTGGTTCTGCGCGTGGATGCCGCGCACCCGCACCCGCGTGCCCGCCGGCATCAGGCGCAGGTCGGCGTCGTCGTCGCCGACGCGGGCGCGGCCGCCGTGCGCGGTGCCGGTGACCACGGTGCCGTGGCCGGCCAGCGTGAAGACGCGGTCCACCGCCAGCCGGAACAGGCCCGCGCCGTCGCGCGCGCCCAGCGCCTGCGCCGCGTCATCCAGATGCTGTTTGAGGCGCGCCACGCCATCGTCGCCGACGCGCGCCGCGCACACCTCGAACACGGGCGCATCCCGCAGGAAGGTGTCGGCCGCCAGCGCCGCGATCTCGCCGCGCACCGCCGCCAGCCGGGCCGGGTCGGCGCGGTCGGCCTTGGTCAAGGCCACCGCGCCGCGCGCCACGCCCAGCAGCGACAGGATCGCCAGGTGTTCGCGGGTCTGCGGCATGACGCCGTCATCGGCCGCCACCACCAGCAGACCGAAGTCGATGCCGCTGGCGCCCGCCGCCATGGTGTGCACCAGCTTCTCGTGGCCCGGCACGTCGATGAAGCCCAGCACGTCGCCGTTGGGCAGGGGCGTGTAGGCGTAGCCCAGTTCGATTGAAATGCCGCGCGCCTTCTCTTCCTTGAGACGGTCGGTGTCGACCCCCGTCAGCGCCCGCACCAGCGTGGTCTTGCCATGGTCGATATGGCCGGCGGTGCCGACGATCATGCGCGCGGCTCCGCGGATTGCGGCGCCGATGGCGCGGCAGAGGGTTCAGCGAGTCTGTCGGCGAGTTGTGCGGTGAAGGCGGCCTCGTCGCGCGCCTCCAGGCAGCGCAGGTCGAGCCACAGCGCATCATCGGCGATGCGGCCGATCACCGGCACAGGCAGGTTGCGCAAGCGCGTCTCCAGGCGGTCCAGATGGCGGCCGGGGCGGCCCTTGCCGCGATAGCGCACCGCCAGCCCGTAGCTGGGCAACTGGTCCACCGGCAATGCGCCGCTGCCGATCTGGCTGAACATCGGCACCGCCTCGACCTCGTAGTCCGCGCCCGCCGCATGCGCCAGCGGGCCGCGCAGTCGTTCGGCCAACGGCTGGATCTCGCGCTGTGGCCGCGTCAGCAGGCGCAGCGTGGTCAGGCGCTGCGCCAGGAATTCCGGCGCGCGGTATAGCTGCAATACCGGTTCAAGCGCGGCCAGCGTCAGCTTGCCCACGCGCAGGGCGCGCTTGAGCGGGTTCTTCTTGATCTTGCGGATCAGGTCGGCGCGCCCGACCAGCAGGCCGGCCTGGGGGCCGCCCAGCAATTTGTCGCCGCTGAAGGTGACTAGGTCGGCGCCGGCGGCAATGGTCTCGCGCACCGTGTCCTCGCGCGGCAGGCCGAACTGGGTCAGGTCCACCAGCGTGCCGCTGCCCAGGTCCACCGTGGCCGGCAGGCCGCGCGCATGCGCCAGCGCCGCCACCTCGGCCACGCTGACGCTCTTGGTGAAGCCGGTGACGGCGTAGTTGCTGCAATGGACCTTCATCAGCATCGCGGTGCGCGGGCCGATGGCGTTCTCGTAGTCGGCGGCATGGGTGCGGTTGGTGGTGCCCACCTCGACCAGCCTGGCGCCTGCGCGCTTCATGATGTCGGGGATGCGGAAGGCGCCGCCGATCTCGACCAGCTCGCCGCGCGACACCACCACCTCGCGGCGGTCGGCCAGCGCGTTCAGCATCAGCAGCACGGCGGCGGCGTTGTTGTTGACCACCGTCGCGGCCTCGGCCCCGGTCAGTTCGCACAGCAGGTCGTCGATCAAATCGTCGCGGTCGCCGCGGCCGCCGCTGTCCAGGTCGAACTCCAGGTTGGCGGGCGTGGTCAGCGCGCGCAGCACCGAGGCCACCGCCTCGTCGGGCAGCAGCGCGCGGCCCAGGTTCGTGTGCAGCACGGTGCCGGTCAGGTTGTAGACGGCGCGCAGACGCGGGGCGGCGGCACGCGCCAGGGCGCTGTCGACGGCGGCGGCCACGGCGGCTTCCGCCAGGTCCGCGCGCGGCAGCTCGCCGGCCAGGGCGCGCTGCCGCAGGGCGTCCAGGTGCTGGCGCAGGGCCGCCACCACCTGCGTGCGGCCATGCGTGTCCAGCGTCGTGGCCAGCGCCGGCGCGTTCAGCAGCCGGTCGAGCGCGGGGATGTCGGCGGCGGCGGCGAACCCGGTCATGGCTATTCCTCCTCGGCGCCGTGCCACAGCAGCGGATTGCCGCTGGCGCGCGAATAGCCGGCCTCGCCCACCAGCACGTCCAGCATCAGGCTGGCGAGGTCGTCGGCCACCGGCTCCACGTGCAGGTCCTTGTCCTGGTAGAAGATCTTACGGTAGGTATGGCAGCGGTCGCAGGTCTCGGCCTTGATGGCGGGCGCGCGGCCCTCGATGGCCTGGTAGGCCACGGATTCGACGTCCTCGCAGTGCGAACACTTGACCCGCACCATGTGCCACTGGGTCGCGCACAGGCTGCAGCACAGGTAGCGGTAGCCCTCGAACTGCCCGCCCACCCGCACCACGCTGGCCACCGGCAGGCTGGCGCAGACCGGGCAGACGCCGAAGGGCGAGGCCACCGGCAATTGCTTTTCGTCGAAGCGGCTGGCCAGGTCGGTCCAGTACACCTGCAGGGCGGCCATGACGAACGGCGCGGCGGCGCCGTCGACGCCGCGATGCTGTTCCGACAGCACCGCCTCGGCCAGGTCTTCGAGCGATTCGGTGTCTTCATCGAGCGCGCGGCGCAACGCCGCGCAGACGTCCAGCGCCTCGGCCGGCACGTCCTGGCCGCCGGCGACCTCGTCGACCAGTTGGCGCAGGATGTCGCGCCACAGCGGGTCGCGCGGCCAGCCCACCGCCTGCAGCGGCGGCATGCCATGGGCCTGCGCCAGGGCGATGCGGTCTTCCGAGGCCGGCGGCGCGTTGCAGCCGCGCAGGGCATTGTGCTGGGCGTCGACCAGCCGCGCCATCAGCAGCAGATAGTCGGCCACCGGGCTATCCACGGCCAGTTGCCGCAGGCGCGCCGCGCGCGTCGCGAAAACCGAATCGCGCGCCGGCAACTGGATGCGGGGGATGGTGTTGTGGTCTAGCGCTTCGATCTCGCCGCGCGGAAGAATTCGCTGCAATTGCGTCTCCAGATAAACGAACACGGCTGCCGCCCCGACAGGGGGAGGCAGCCGTGCGGTGGGATCGGGCGGGATCCACCCGGCGGCGCCGCCACCGCCAGGTGGCGCCCGCCGCGCGAGGCCCGCTTACTTCGTCGTGGACTGCTTGCCGATTTGTTCCCGGAACCAGGCGCGGTGGTGCTTCCATGCCCAGCCCGCGGTCACGTAGCCACGCAGCATCGCCGTGAGCGAGCCCTTGACCCAGATCGCCGCATAAATATGCACAATGATCGCGCAAATCAGCACCAATGCACAAACGGCATGCAGCACCGAGGCGGCGCGCACCACCCAGATCGGGAAATAGAAGGCGAAGAACTCGCGCCAGATCACGATGCCGCTGACGAACAGTCCCAGCATGCACAGGATCAGCACATAGAACAGCAGCTTCTGGCCGGCGTTGTACTTGCCGACTTCCGGCAGCTTGTCCTCGCGGTTCTCGACCACGTCGTTGAGCTGGCTGAGCCACTGGCGGTCGGCCTTGGTCATCAGATTGTGGCGCCACATATGACCGGCGAACACCACGAAGCAGAAGAACATCACCAGCCCGATGAACGGATGCAGGATGCGGGTCCAGGGACCGCCGCCGAACAGGTTGGTGAGCCAGAACATCGATGGATGGAACAGCGCCAGCCCGGACAGCGCCAACAGGATGAACGTGAGGGCGATGATCCAGTGGTTGGTGCGCTCGCCGGGGGAATAGCGCTTGATCCGGCGGTGATGGCGGTCGTCACTCATGGCGGATCTCCTGTTCGGCGCGACGTTCGTCTTCCTCGTCGACCTCGTTGCGGCCGACGCGGGCATAGTGGAAGAAGCCGGCCAGCGCCGTCAACGCCATGGCGGCCACGCCCAGCGGCTTGGCGATGCCCTTCCACAGCGAGACCATCGGGCTGATCTGCGGGTCCTTCGGCAGCCCGTGGTACAGCCCGGGCTGGTCGGCGTGATGCAGCACGTACATCACGTGCGTGCCGCCCACGCCCTGCGGGTCATACAGGCCCGCCTGCTCGAAACCGCGCGATTTCAGGTCCTCGATGCGCTCGGCGGCGTGCTGCTTCATGTCGTCCTTGGTGCCGAACACGATGGCGCCGGTGGGGCAGGACTTGACGCAGGCGGGCTCCTGGCCGACGGCCACGCGGTCGGAACACAGGGTGCACTTGTACGCCTTGTGGTCCTTCTTGCTGATGCGCGGCACGTTGAACGGGCAGCCGGTGATGCAGTAGCCGCAACCGATGCAGTTCTCTTCGTGGAAGTCGACGATGCCGTTGTTGTACTGGATGATCGCGCCCGGCGACGGACAGGCCTTCAGGCAGCCCGGGTCTTCGCAGTGCATGCAGCCGTCCTTGCGGATCAGCCACTCCAGGTCGCCCTGCGGGTTCTCGTATTCCGAGAAGCGCATGACGGTCCAGGAATGCTCGGTCAGGTCGGCCGGGTTGTCGTAGACGCCGACGTTGGTGCCGATCTCGTCGCGCAGGTCGTTCCACTCCATGCACGCGCTCTGGCAGGCCTTGCAGCCGATGCACTTGGAGACGTCGATCAGCTTGGCCACGGACCCGGTGATGGGTTCGCGGATGCCGGGCGGCGGCGTGGTGGTGGCCGAGCGCCGTTTGATGTCGAGGGATTGCATAGACATGAGCGCTCTCCTAGATCTTCTCGACCTGCACCAGGAACGACTTGAATTCCGGTGTCTGCGAATTGCCGTCGCCCACGAACGGGGTCAGGGTGTTGGTCAGGAAGCCCGGTTTGGCAATGCCGACAAAGCCCCAGTGGATCGGGATGCCGACGTGATAGACGGTCTTGCCCTCGATGGTCAGCGGGCGCAGGCGCTTGGTGACCAGCGCCACCGCCTTGATGTAGCCGCGGTTGGACGACACCTTCACGCGCGAACCGTTGGCGATGCCCAGTTCCTTGGCCATGACCTCGCTGATCTCGACGAACTGCTCGGGTTGCAGGATCGCGTTGATGCGAACGTTCTTGGTCCAGTAGTGGAAGTGCTCGGTGAGGCGGTAGGTGGTGGCCACGTAGGGGAACTTGTCCACCGTGCCCATCGCCGCCAGGTCGTCCTTGAACACGCGCGCCGCCGGGTTGCTGGTGACGCCCTTGGCCTTCGGGTACAGCGGGTTGTAGCCCAGCGGCGTCTCGAACGGCTCGTAGTGTTCCGGGAACGGCCCTTCGGCCATACCGGCGCGCGCGAAGAAGCGCGCCACGCCCTCGGGGTTCATGATGAACGGGCCCATGCCGCCGTCGGGGTTTTCATCGCCCTTGAAGTCGGGGATGTCGGCGCCGACCCAGGCCTTGCCGTTCCACGAGATCAGGCTGCGGCGCGGATTGAACGGCTTGCCCGCGACGTCACAGGAGGCGCGGTTGTACAGGATGCGGCGGTTGGCCGGCCAGGCCCAGGCCCAGTTCAGGGTCTGGCCGATGCCGGTCGGGTCGCTGTTGTCGCGGCGCGCCATCAGGTTGCCGCCGGGCCCCCAGGCGCCGGCGAAGATCCAGCAGCCGCTGGCGGTGGAACCGTCGTCGCGCAGCTCGGCAAAGCCGGCCAACTGCTCGCCGCCCTTGCGCGTGACCTTGGTCGGGTCCTTGGGGTCGACCAGGTCCACCAGCGCCTTGCCCGAGTATTCCTTGGCCAGCTCTTCCGCGGTCGGGCTCTGCGGGTTGGAGTACGGCCAGGACAGGTTGACGATGGGGTCGGGGTACTTGCCGCCCTCTTCCTGGTACATCTTGCGCAGGCGCGTGAAGATCAGCGACATGATCTCGATGTCGCTCTTGGCCTCGCCCGGAGGCTCGGCGCCCTTCCAGTGCCATTGCAGCCAGCGCCCGGAGTTCACCAGCGCGCCGTCTTCCTCGGCGAAACAGGTGGTGGGCAGGCGGAACACCTCGGTCTGGATCTGCCTGGGATCGACGTCGTTGGCCTCGCCGGCGTTGCGCCAGAATTCCGAGGTCTCGGTGACCAGCGGGTCCATGATGACCAGGAACTTGAGCTTGGCGAAACCGGCGTTCAGCTTGGCCTTGTTGGGTGCGGCCGCCAGCGGGTTGAAGCCCTGCGCCAGGTAGCCGTTCATCTTGCCCTGGTTCATCAGCTCGTAGACCTGCAGCATGTCGTAGAGCTTGTCGAGCTTGGGCAGGTAGTCGAACGCCCAGTTGTTCTCGGCGGTCGCGGCCTTGCCCCACCAGGCCTTCATCAGGCTCACGTGGAACTTGCCGTAGTTCTGCCAGTAGCTGAGCTGGTTCGGCCGCAGCGGCTTGAGCGCGCGCGCGGCGATGTACTTGCCGTAGTCCTGCTCGGGCTCGTTGGGCAGCGTCATGTAGCCGGGCAGCAGGTTCGACATCAGGCCCAGGTCGGTCAGGCCCTGGATGTTCGAGTGCCCGCGCAGCGCATTCATGCCGCCGCCGGCGATGCCGATGTTGCCCAGCAGCAGTTGCACCATGGCGCCGGTGCGGATGATCTGCGAACCGATCGAGTGCTGCGTCCAACCCAGCGCGTACAGGATGGTGGCGGCCCGGTCGGTGGTGGCGGTGGACGCCAGCATCTCGCAGACCTTCAGGAACTTGTCGCGCGGCGTGCCGCAGACGCGTTCGACCATCTCTTCGGTATAGCGCGAGTAGTGCTTCTTGAGCAGTTGGTAGACCGAACGCGGATGCTCCAGCGTCGGATCGGTCTTGACGTAGCCGTCGTCGCCGCGCTCGTAGTCCCAACTGGCCTTGTCGTAGGTCCGCTTCTCGGCGTTGTAGCCGGAGTACAGGCCCGCGTCGAACGCGAAGTCCTCGCGCACGATGTAGGAAAAGTCGGTGTAGTTGCGCACGTACTCGTGCTGGATCTTGTCGTGATCCAACAGGTATTTGATGACGCCACCCAGGAAGATGATGTCGGTGCCGGTGCGTATGGGCGCGTAGAAGTCCGCCACGGATGCCGAGCGCGTGAAGCGCGGATCCACGACGATCAGCTTCGCCTTGTTATGGGCTTTCGCTTCCGTGACCCATTTGAACCCGCACGGGTGGGCCTCGGCGGCATTGCCGCCCATGATCAGTACTACGTCCGCGTTCTTGATGTCGACCCAATGGTTCGTCATCGCTCCACGGCCAAACGTCGGGGCAAGACCTGCCACCGTCGGGCCATGTCAGACACGGGCTTGGTTGTCGAACGCCAGCATCCCCATGCTGCGCACGGTCTTGTGCGTGATGTAGCCGACCTCGTTGCTGCTTGCCGAGGCGGCCAGCATGCCGGTGGTCAGCCAGCGGTTGACCGTCTTGCCGTCTTCGGTCTTTTCGACGAAGTTGGCATCACGGTCGGCCTTCATGAGCTTGGTGATGCGCGTGAGCGCGTCGTCCCAGGAGATCCGTTCCCACTTGTCCGAACCGGGCGCCCGGTATTCCGGGTACTTCAGGCGGTTGGGGCTGTGGATGAAGTCGATCAGGGCCGCGCCCTTGGGACAGAGCGTGCCGCGGTTGACGGGGTGGTCGGGGTCGCCCTCGATGTGCATGATGCTGGCGCGGGCATTCTTGGCGCCATCGCCCAGGCCATACATCAGCAGACCACAGGCGACCGAACAGTAGGGACAGGTGTTGCGCGTTTCCGTCATGCGCGCAAGCTTGTACTGGCGCACCTCGGCCATGGCCGTGCCGGGGGCTACCCCCAGCAATGCCAGGCTCGAGCCAGCCAGCGTGGTACCGGTCACCTTGAAGAACTGGCGGCGGTTCATGTTGACCATGAAGCACTCCTCTCCGGGTGAATAAGGGGAAAGCGCGGGCCGGTCCGGGGAAAAGCCCTACGATTTCCAAGGATTTGCAAGCAAGTATAGGCGCAGCGCGGGCGAGTTGCCATGCCTTGCGTCCCCGGAACGCAAAATCGGTCAATGAGAACGATTTACGCCCAGGATCGGCGTTTTTCGCGGATTTTGGATGATCGCGGGACTGCTACCATTGCCGACGGCGGGTTCCGGCCCGCTTTTCCGCCCGTCCCGCATTCCCGTTGGAGCGCCGATGCGCCGTCTTGCCCCCCTGGCCCTGTCCCTGTCGCTGGCCGCCCCGAGCCTGGCGCCCGTCCCCGCGACCGCCACGCCGGCGCTGAGCCCCGCCGCCACCGCCACCGAGTCCGCCCGCGAAGCGGCGATGGAAGGCTATCTGTACTTCTATCCGCTGCTGACCCTCGACCTGACCCGGCGCCAGTTCACGCACCCCGCGCAAGGCGCCGACGGCGCGCCCGCCAACACCTTCCAGCACACGCGCACCCTGCCCCGCCCCGGCGCAGCCGCGCCCTGGGCCAACCCCGACATGCTGCGCAGCGCCGCCTGGCTCGACCTGACGGCGGGTCCCGTGGTGCTGTCGACGCCTGACAGCCATGGCCGCCTTTACACCCTGACCCTGCTGGACATGTGGAACGACGCCTTCGCCACGCTGGGCAAGCGCAGTACCGGCACGGCGCGCGGCAACACGGCGATCGTGCCGCCGGGGTGGAGCGGCACGCTGCCCTCCGGCATGCCGCGCATCGACGCGCCCACCGCCTACGTCTGGGCCCGCGTCCTGATCCAGGCCGACGGCCCGGCCGAGTACGCCGCGGTCAACGCGCTGCAGGACGGCTTCACGCTGACCCCGCTGGCGCAATGGAACCTGCCGCCGCAATCGCAGCGGATCAAGGCCGACCCCTCCCTGGATCTGAAGACCCCGGTGCGCGAGCAGGTCGATGCCATGCCGACCGACGCCTTTTTCGTCCGCGCCGCCGAGCTGCTGCGCCGCAACCCGCCGCACGCCACCGACCAGCCGGTGCTGGCCAAGCTGCGCCGGGTCGGGCTGATCCCCGGCCGGCCGTTCGATTTCGACAAGCTCGACAACCCGGTCAAGCAGGGCCTGCGCCGCGGCCTGCGCGAGGCGCGCGAACGCATGGAAGCCGCCGCTGGCGCCACCCTCAAGAGCGTCAACGGCTGGCAACTGGAGACGGCCAGCCTGGGCGTCTACGGCAATGCCTACCTGCGCCGCGCGCTGGCCGCCCAGGCCCAGCCGGGCTCGGGCCTGCCCGAGGACCTGACCGCGTTGCTGCTGGCGGCCGACAGCCTGGGCCGACCGCTGGATGGCGCGCATCGCTATGTGCTGCATTTCGACAGCGGCCAGTTGCCGCCGGCCAGCGGCCTGTGGTCGCTGGCCGCCTATGACGGCTCGGGCCTGCCCATGGCCAATCCGGTGGACCGCTACTCGCTGGGGAGCCGCGATCCGCTGCAATACAACGCCGACGGTTCGCTCGACCTGGTGCTCAGCCGCGCCGCGCCGGAGCCCGGCGCCCAGGCCAACTGGCTGCCGCTGGCGGCCAGCGGCCCGGTCTACGTGCTGCTGCGCGCCTACGGCGCTGGCCCGGCGCTGTTGGACGGGCTGTGGACGCCGCCGCCCGCGGTGCGCGACGAGCCGGCGCCCGAACCCGAGGCGCAACCGGAGCCGGCGCCAGCCGCCCAGCCTCCGACGCCCGCGCCCGCGAAGAAACCCTGACAAACCTGCTGGGGACGGCGATATGACAGGGTTTCGCCACTACCATAGGCGTTTTGTCGCCGAGTAGAACGCCCGCCATGGACGAAGCCTTTAGCCACCAACTGTCGATGACCATCCTGATGACGCCCGATATGGCGAACTTTTCAGGCAATGTGCACGGCGGAACCATCCTCAAGTACCTGGACCAGGTCGCCTACGCCTGTGCGAGCCGCTACGCCGGCCAGTATGTGGTGACGCTGTCCGTCGACCAGGTCGTGTTCCGCGAGCCGATCCACGTCGGCGAGCTGGTGACCTTCCTGGCGGCGGTGAACTACACCGGCCGCACCTCCATGGAAATCGGCATCAAGGTGGTCACCGAGGACATCCGCAGGAAGCTGGTGCGCCACACCAATAGCTGTTACTTCACGATGGTGGCGGTGGACGACAACGGCGCCCCCACCGCGGTGCCGCCGCTGGCGCCGCGCAACCTCGAGGAAAGGCAGCGCTTCGAAGCCGCCCGCCTGCGCCGCGAGCTGCGCCAGGAAATGGAACGGCGCCACGACGAAATCAAGCGCGAAACCACCCATGAGGGGTGAACGCCCCCACGCCGCGCGCGCTTCGCACGCTAGCTGCCCCCCGAGGGGGCTGCCCGCCCTTGGGGCGGCCCGGCGGGCGGAAGGAAAGGGCCCCCACGCCGCGCGCGCTTCGCGCGCTAGCTGCCCCCCGCGGGGGCTGCCCGCCCTTGGGGCGGCCCGGCGGGCGGGCGGCTATTCTTGCGATGAGCGGCGTCCAGGTCGCAGGTGAGCGAACATGAAAACCGGGCCTTGAGGCCCGGTTTTTTTTGGCGACGGCGCAACGCGGCGCGTCACGCGCCTTCGGCCGCGCCCGGCGGGCGCGATGGCGGCGTCGTCACGGCCGGTTCGCGGTCGCGGCCGACCATGCGCTTGAGGCCCAGCCACTGTTGCGACCAGAAGCCCTGGCCGTAGTCGCGGCCGCCCAGTTCCGGCTGCTGGTCATGGATGCCGGTGGGGCCATAGCCGACGCCGAAGCGGGCCGAGCGGAACAGTACGTCCCAGACCGGGAACAGCGCGGCGAAGTTGTAGCCGCCGGCCGGGCCCGGCGTCGAGGCGTCATAGGCGATGGAATGGTGATGGCGGTGGAAACGCGGGCTGACCAGCAGGCGTTCGCCGACGGCGCCGAAGTGCATGCGCAGGTTGGCGTGCGAGAAGCTCTGCGCAAGCTGCGTGATGGCCACGATCGCCACGAACTGCGCGGGCGGCACGCCCACCAGTTGCGACACGAACACCACCACGACGTCGCGCAGCATGTCGTCCAGCAGGTGGTTGCGGTCGTCGCTCCACATGGTCATCTGGCGCTGGCTGTGGTGCACCGCGTGCAGCGCCCAGAGCCACGCGAAACGGTGCTGGGCGCGGTGGTACAGGTAGTCCACCAGGTCGAACAGCAGCAGGTAGATGATCAGGCTGACCCAGGCCTGGTCGGTCACGCCGGGCCAGTACTGGTCGAGCTGGAACGGCGCGAAGCCCCAGATGTGCAACTGCCCGAAGATGCTGTCCCAGAACGGATCGATGGTGAAGAACAGCGCCAGGCGGAACACGCCCAGGCGATGGATCAGCGTGTAGAGCACGTCGATGCCGATCTGGCGGCGGTCGGTGACCGGCTCGACCGGGCGCAGGCGCTGCAGCGGGCCGAACACCAGCAGCAGCACGGCCACCTGCAGCAGGCCGACCAGCAGCCACATGGTGGCGTCGTAGCCGTCCTCGATGAAATTGCTCAGGCCCAGGTGGAACAGCGCCGGCTGCACCAGGGTTTCGAACAGCCATTGCTGGCAGTTCCCGAACCATTGACTAAGCGTATCCATGATCAGTGATGCGTGGCGATCCAGTCGCGGTAGGCGGGATGCGTATCCAAAGTGGCAAAACAATAGCCCTTGCGCTGCAGGCCTTCAATCAGCGGCTCCAGCACGGCGGGCGCCCAGGGGTCCTGGCGCGACCAGATGCCCAGGTGGGCCAGCAGGATGTCGCCGGGCTTGATGGTGCGCAGCGCCTGGTCCAGCAGCTTGGCGTTGGGGTACTTGTCGCTGGGCAGTTCGTCGCCCAGGAAGCCGGCCGGCGCCCAGCCCACGTGCTCGAAGCCGCAGGCCTTGGCCGCGCGCAACAGGGCTGGCGAGGTCTTGCCGCCCGGCGCGCGGTACAGCGGCAGCATCTGTTTGCCGGTCATCTGCGTGAAGCGGGCGGCGGAGCGCTTGATCTCGGCGCAGTACTGCTCGGCGGTCCAGGTCTCGCGCTTGCCCGTGTCGGGGCCGGCGCTGGGCTTGACGCGGAACTTGCCGTCCGGCAGGTCGCCCTGCCAGTAGACGTGGTCGTAGGTGTGCGAGCCGAACGCGTGGCCCTCGGCCGCGCGCGCCTTCCACCACGGCGCCCACTGGTCGTCCAGGCTGCTGCCGTCGGTCAGCGTGCGCTCGTTGGCCAGGAAGAACGTGACCTTGACGTGGTGGCGCGCCAGCACGTCGGCGATCAGCGGCGCCACGCCCATGTGGCCGGTGTCGAAGGTCAGGTAGACCGGCTTGTCACAGGACGCGGGGGCCGCCGTGGCGGCCTGCGCCGCCAGCGCCAGGCAGACGGCGGCGGCCAGTTGCCGTTTAGCGGGTCGGCGCATGGTTCAGCGTCCAGACGCCGTGCGGCGACTTGCCGACGTTGACCTGCTTGACGACCTTCTTCTGCTCCAGGTCGACCACGGTGAGCTTGCGGGCCCAGCGCGACGTGACCAGCAGGGTCTTGCCGTCGGCCAGCACGTCCATGCAATCGGGGCCGCCCGGCACCGGGAAGGTGTCGACCACGGCCAGCGTCTGCAGGTCGATGCGGCTGATGGAGTTGGCGGTGCGGTTGCTGACGAACAGGTGGCGCTGGTCGCCCTGGGCGCGGAAGGCGTGCGCGCCGGCGGCGGTCTTGATGCGCGAGATCAGCTTGGCGGGGCCTTTGCTGACGTCATAGGCCTCGACGTAGGAATCGCCGGTCAGCGCCACCAGCAGCGTTTTCTGGTCGGGCGTGAGGAACACGTCGGCTGGCGTCTTGCCCACGGAAACGGTCCACTTGGGCGTCTGCGTGGCCAGGTCGATGGCGATGAGCTGGTCGCTGTCCTGCAGCGTGACGTACGCCGTGGTGCTCTTGGCGTCGATCATGATGTGGCTGGGCGTCTTGCCGGCCGGGATGCGCTTGACCAGCTTCAGGTCGAAGCCCTTTTCCAGCGGCTTCCAGGCGTAGATGTCGATGTGGTCCAGGCGGTTGGCGGCCGTGACGAACCACTTCATGTCCGGCGAGAACTGCAACTGGTAGGGGTCGACGATGCCGGTCAGGGTGCGCTGCACCTCGCCGGTCTTGGGATCCATCAGCGTGATCGAGTCGCCGGTGGCGTTGGCCACCATCAGCGACTTCTTGTCAGGCGTGAGATACAGGTGATGCGGTTCCTTGCCCGTGGGGACGCGCCGCAATTCCGTGTACGTGGCGGGATCGACGATGCTGACGTTGGCGTCCAGGGAGTTCAGGACGAAGATCGGGGCCGACGCCGCGGCGGCGCTGAGCGCCATCCCTGCGCCCAGGATGGCGCAGCGGACAAAATGCAAGGGATTCAATTTCCAGGTCCGACAAAAGGGGATCGGGCACCGATCCCAGCGCTCGCCATTTTGGCATAGCCGCCTGTCAAAAAACCGTAAATCCGACCGTCCGGGCCATGCGACAGCCAGGTTGCGGCACGGCTACAACGCTCGCGCCGCCACACCTGCAACAATCGTAAAAAATCATTTGGCGCCAATGGGTTGCGGCGTGATGTTGTTCCAGGTTCCGAACGACACATCGGTGCCCTGGAGCGTGGCCGCGCGGCGTGCCGTGGCCGGCCCCAGGTCAGCCTCGCGCAGCTCGCCACGCGCGTCGATGACAAAACTGCCGATGCCGGTATGGCCGTAGCGGGCCGGCCAGGCCAGGATCCAATAGCCGTCGCCGCCGCGCGCCGGCAGCACCTTGTAACGGTAGCCGTAATAGGCATCCGCCACCGGCACCTCCGGCCCCATTGCCAGCGCGTCCGGACCATAGGCCTGCGCCGGGTAACCGGGCAGTTGGGGCCAGTACAGTCCGTCCAGCGCGCCGGGCCGGCTCACCAGCCGGTCGGCGTAGCGGCCCTGGCCCACCCCGTCGCGGTACCGGATCTGGGCCGCGTGCAGTTCGCGCAGGGTGTCGATGGTGTTGAGCTCGTTGCGTCCGATGGCGCGGCGCGCGATCTCCGCCTTGCCGGCGGCCGGGTCGAACCGCCAGCCCTGCGACACGCGCACGATCGGCACCGGCATGGTCCAGCCGGAATCGCCCACGCTCAGCCAGGCGCGGCGTTCGCCGTCGGCCACCACCTCGTGCTTGCGGGACCAGGCCGCCAGGAAACGATAGACATCGTCCTGCCCGACCCCGCCCGGCACGATATGGCGATGGTCCGGCCCCAGCACCTTGGCCAGGGCCACGGGGTCGCTGGTGGCCAGCGCCTCGCCAAAGGCATCGGCCGCGGCCTCGGGCGTGGGATAGACGCTTTGCGCCGCGACGGGCGTGGCCAGCAGCGCCAGCGCCAGCCAAGCGACGCTGGCGGCCCGGCGCGACCACCGGCCGGGGGCACGGACGAGCGCATTCATCATCGAAACTCCGCTGATCATGGTGACTACCTCCGTCCGCCGAAATGTCCGCCACCGCCGCCGATATGACCGCCGCCTCCGCCATGCCAGCCTCCGCCCCCGCCGCGTGGCGCGACCCGGGACTCGCCGCCCCGCTGCACCTGCTGCCGCATGCGATCGCCATTGCCGGCGTCACGCAGGGCGCTGCCGCCGTTGTTGACGCGGGCGCGGTCGCGCGCGGCGGCCGCGTCGGCGCGCTGCCGCTGCG
>NZ_CADIJW010000010.1 GCF_902859745.1 Achromobacter dolens
CCAGCCGCTCCGGCCGCGCCCGTGGCCCCAGCAGCGCCGGTCGCCCCCGTGGGGCCCGATGCCCCGGCAGCGCCAGAGGCGCCGCCGCCCGACCCGGACGCGCCCTGCCCGCCCACGGCCTTGTTCAATTCATCGACGTTGCTCTGCAACTGATTCACGCGCCCCTCGGCATCCGCCATGGCGCGCTGGTTGGACGTGCGCTGATCCGCCTGCGCATCGGCCTGCGCCGCCGCGCCATCCTGCGCCTGGCCCGAGGACAGGCGCACCCGGTCCTGCGGCGGCGAGGCGCTCGCCACGCCGGTGTCGCCGGGCTTGGTCACCGTGCCGGACGCCGCGTCCTGCCCCTTGACCACCGACGGATTGGCGCCGGCCGCCGCGCCGATGCGCGCGCGGTAGCGGGCGAACGCCTCGGCATGTTCATTGAAGATGCGGCGCGCTTCGGCCGGATCCACCGCGCGGACCGTGGCCGCATCGGGGATCACCAGTTTCTGACCCGCGCGCACCAGATTCATGTTGTTCTGGATGAAGGCGTCGGGATTGGCGCGCCACAGCGCCACCAGCATCTGGTAGATCGAGGCGTTCGGCACCGCATTGCGCTGGGCGATGGCGAACAGCGTATCGCCCGACTTGACGTTGACCGCCCCCGCCGCGCCACCCGCCCGGCCCGGCGTGCCCACGGCGGCCGGCGTGACGTCGGCGCCCGCGCCGCGCAGCGGCACCAGGATGCTGACCTGCACCTGCCGCTGGCCCGAACTGGAACTGATGTCGAGCAGCAGGTCGACCGCGCCGCCGGCCGGCGCCTGCGTCGACCGCACCCGCAGGTTCTTGCGGGTCGGGTCCAGGCCATCCTCGACCCGCACCACCAGACTGGCCAGCGGCGCCGGTGGCTTCAGGCCGGCGCGTTGCCAGGCGGCCTCGTCGGCCACCGACACCCGCAGCGACGACACCTCGTCGGGCGTCAGTTCCTGCAGCCCGACCAGCGCCTGCAACGGCGTGCCCGGCGCCGACACCACCCGCGAATGCCCCACCCGCATCGCCAACGCCGGACTGCAAGCGCCCGCGCCGATCGCCAGCGCGATCGCCCACTGGAGGGCCTTCAAACGGCGGGCATGCTTCACTTGGCGCGAACGCTGGGTCATAAGCTGGAATTCCGTTCTTATCGTCGATTTTCGGGCGGGACCTGTTCGTCGCCATTACGTGAGAACAAGCCTCAATTCACCGGAAAAGTGTAATGGATCGAGCGCGTTTCACAAACCTGAAAGGCGCATCGGCGTTGGCTGGCGGGCACATTGGCGCCCGGTCCGATACGCTGCAAACGACAAAGGCACCCGCGGGTGCCTTTGTCGAAGCGGCCTACGGGGCAGGACGGCATGCGCCGCCCGCCAGGCCTCAGGCTTCGGCCAGCGCGATGCGCAGCATGCGGCGCAGCGGCTCGGCGGCGCCCCATAGCAACTGGTCGCCGACGGTGAAGGCGCTCAGGTATTGCGGGCCCATCGACATCTTGCGCAGGCGGCCCACCGGAATGTCCAGCGTGCCCGTGACCGCGACCGGGGTCAGCTCGCGGATGGTTTCTTCCTTGGTGTTGGGGATCACCTTGGCCCACTGCGTGCCTTGGGCGATCAGCGCTTCGATCTCGTCCAGCGGCAGGTCGCGCTTGAGCTTGATGGTCAGCGCCTGGCTGTGGCAGCGCATCGCGCCGATGCGCACGCACAGGCCGTCGATCGGGGTGGCGGCGGTGCCGAAGGCGGCGCCGCGGCCGAGGATCTTGTTGGTCTCGACCTCGCCCTTCCACTCTTCCTTGGACATGCCGTTGCCCAGGTCCTTGTCGATCCACGGGATCAGGCTGCCGCCCAGCGGCACGCCGAAGTGCTCGTGGGGCAGCGCCGCGTCCTTCTGCTTGGCCAGGATGCCGCGGTCGATTTCCAGGATGGCCGAGGCCGGATCGTCCAGCAGCGGCTTGACGGCGTGGTTCAGCTCGCCGAACTGGGTCAGCAGCTCGCGCATGTGCTGCGCGCCGCCGCCGGAGGCGGCCTGGTAGGTCATGGTGGTCATCCACTCGACCAGGTCGTTGTTGAACAGGCCGGCCAGGCCCATCAGCATGCAACTGACCGTGCAATTGCCGCCGATGAAGTTGCGCACGCCGCGCTTGAGCGCCGCGTCGATCACGGGACGGTTGACCGGGTCCAGCACGATGATGGCGTCATCGGCCATGCGCAGCGTGCTGGCGGCGTCGATCCAGATGCCATTCCAGCCCGCGCCGCGCAGCTTCGGGTAGACCTCGGAGGTGTAGTCGCCGCCTTGCGCCGTCACGATGATCGGCAGTTTTTTCAGAGCGTCGATGTTGTAGGCGTCTTGCAGCGGGCCCGCGCCAGTCGCCCAAGTGGGGGCGGCGCCGCCAGCGTTGCTGGTGGAGAAAAACACCGGTTCGATCAGTGCGAAGTCGTTCTCGTCGCGCATGCGTTGCATGAGCACCGAGCCGACCATACCGCGCCAGCCGACAAGGCCTACTGCTTGATTCATTTCAATCGCTCTTTAAAGGTGGGGACAAGGTGTGGTGAAAAAACGTGCAGGAATCCAACAATTTATCAGAATGCACGCAGGGATGTTGCGGCGCAGCTTGAAAAAACGGGGCCACAATGAAAGCCAACCCGCTTTCGCGGCGCGGCGGCAACACCGGCATGAAAAAAGGGCCGCCCCGCGGGCGGCCCCTGGAATCGGGACCGCGCCGCAAGGGCGCGTCCCTTGCAGGCATCAGGCCAGGGCTTTGAGGACGGCGTCGCCCATGCCCGAGGTGCTGACTTTGGTGGTGCCGGGTTCGAAGATGTCGGCGGTGCGCAGGCCATCGGCCAGCACGCGGCGCACGGCGGCTTCGATACGGTCGGCCTGCGGCGCCAGGTTCAGCGAGTAGCGCAGCAGCATGGCGGCTGACAGGATGGTCGCCAGCGGATTGGCGATGCCCTGCCCGGCGATGTCCGGGGCCGAGCCGTGGCTGGGCTCGTACAGGCCCTGGCCGCCGGCATTCAGCGAGGCCGACGGCAGCATGCCGATGGAGCCGGTCAGCATGGCGGCCTCGTCCGACAGGATGTCGCCGAACAGGTTGCCGGTGACGATCACGTCGAACTGGCGCGGGTTGCGCACCAGTTGCATGGCGGCGTTGTCGACGTACATGTGCGACAGCTCGACGTCCGGATACTCGCGCGCCACTTCGATGACGATGTCGCGCCAGAACTGCGAGGTCTCGAGCACGTTGGCCTTGTCCACGCTGCACAGCTTCTTGTTGCGCTTCTTGGCGGATTCGAAGCCGATGCGGGCGATGCGGCGCACTTCCGATTCAGCGTAGCGCATCGTGTCGTAGCCTTCGCGTTCGCCGCTGAAGGCGCCATCCGGCGACGAGCGCACGCCGCGCGGCGTGCCGAAATAGATGTCGCCGGTCAGTTCGCGGATGATCAGGATGTCCAGCCCGGACACGATCTCGGGCTTGAGCGACGAAGCGCTTGCCAGCTCGGGATACAGGATGGCGGGACGCAGGTTGGCGAACAGGCCGAGCGCCTTGCGCAGGCCCAGGATGGCCTGCTCGGGGCGGAATTCGCGCGGCAGGCTGTCGTACTTCCAGTCGCCGACGGCGCCGAACAGCACGGCGTGCGATTCCTTGGCCAGCTTCAGCGTGGCCGGGGGCAGCGGGTGCTCGAACTCGTCGAACGCCGCGCCGCCGACGGCGGCCTGCTTGATGTCGAACGGCACGTCCAGCGCCTTCAGGACGCGCACGGCCTGCTCGACGATTTCGGGGCCGATGCCGTCGCCCGGCAGGACTGCGATGTTGTGAGTCATGGAAAAAACGATCCTATGGTCGATGGGATGAGTCGGATCAGGCGATCGGACGGCTTTCCAGCCAGGGATGACGGGCCAGGCGCTCGGCCTCGAAGGCGCGGATCTTGTCCGAATGGCGCAGGGTCAGGCCGATGTCGTCGAAACCGTTCAGCAGGCAGTACTTGCGGAACGGCTCGATGTCGAACTTCATGGCGCGGCCGTCGGCCGCCACCACCACCTGGCGATCCAGGTCGATGTTGAGCTTGTAGCCCGGGAAGGCCTTCACTTCGTCGAACAGGCGCGCCACTTCGAGCTCGGACAGCACGATCGGCAGCAGGCCGTTCTTGAAGCTGTTGTTGAAGAAGATGTCGGCGTACGACGGCGCGATGATGGCGCGAAAGCCGAACTGCGTCAGCGCCCAGGGCGCGTGCTCGCGGCTCGAGCCGCAGCCGAAGTTCTTGCGCGCCAGCAGCACCGAGGCGCCCTGGTAGCGCTGCTGGTTCAGCACGAAATCGGGGTTGAGCGGACGCTTGCTGTTGTCCATGCCCGGCTCGCCGTGGTCCAGGTAGCGCAGCTCGTCGAACAGGTTCGGGCCGAAGCCGGTGCGCTTGATGGACTTGAGGAACTGCTTGGGGATGATGAGGTCCGTGTCGACGTTTTCGCGGTCGAGCGGAGCCACCAGGCCTTCGTGAGTGGTGAATGCTTGCATGATGTCGGTACTCGGTGGGCGCTTAACGGAACGTGCGGACGTCGACGAAATGGCCGGCCACGGCGGCGGCGGCGGCCATCGCCGGGCTGACCAGGTGGGTGCGGCCACCCTGGCCCTGGCGGCCTTCGAAGTTGCGGTTCGAGGTCGAGGCGCAGCGCTCGCCCGGCTCGAGCCGGTCGGCGTTCATGGCCAGGCACATCGAGCAGCCCGGCTCGCGCCATTCGAAGCCCGCCTCGATGAAGATCTTGTCCAGGCCTTCGCGTTCGGCCTGCTGCTTGACCAGGCCGGAGCCCGGCACCACCATGGCCTGGCGCACGTTGGAGGCCACGCGCTTGCCGCGCGCCACGACGGCGGCGGCGCGCAGGTCCTCGATGCGCGAGTTGGTGCAGGAGCCGATGAAGACGCGGTCCACGCGGATGTCTGTCAGCGGCGTGTTGGGCTTGAGGCCCATGTATTCCAGCGCGCGCTCCATGCCGCTGCGGCGCACGTCGTCTTTTTCGCGGTCGGGGTCCGGCACGCGCGAATCGACCGGCAGCACCATTTCGGGCGAGGTGCCCCAGGTGACCTGCGGCTTGATGTCGCGGGCGTTGACGTTGACCACGGTGTCGAACCTGGCGCCTTCGTCGGTGTGCAGCGTGCGCCAGTAGGCCACGGCGTGATCCCACAGCACGCCCGACGGCGCGAACGGACGGCCGCGGAAGTATTCGATGGTCTTGTCGTCGACGGCGACCATGCCGGAGCGGGCGCCGGCTTCGATGGCCATGTTGCAGACCGTCATGCGGCCTTCCACCGACAGCGCGCGGATGGTGCTGCCGGCGAACTCGATGGCGTGGCCGGTGCCGCCGGCGGTGCCGATGATGCCGATGATGTGCAGGACGACGTCCTTGGCCGTACAGCCGAACGGCAGCTCGCCTTCGACCTTGATCAGCATGCTCTTGGCTTTCTTCATGAGCAGCGTCTGCGTGGCCAGCACGTGTTCGACTTCGGAGGTGCCGATGCCGAACGCCAGCGCGCCCAGCGCGCCGTGCGTGCTGGTGTGCGAGTCGCCACAGACCACGGTCATGCCCGGCAGGGTGGCGCCCTGCTCCGGCCCGATGACGTGGACGATGCCCTGGCGCAGGTCGTTCATGCGGAATTCGGTGATGCCGTACTTGTCGCAGTTGGCGTCGAGCGTGTCGACCTGCAGGCGCGAGATCGGATCGTCGATGCCCTGGGCGCGGTTCATCGTGGGCACGTTGTGGTCGGCCACCGCCAGGTTGGCGCCGTTGCGCCACGGCTTGCGCCCGGCCATGGCCAGGCCCTCGAACGCCTGCGGGCTGGTCACTTCGTGCAGCAGGTGGCGGTCGATATAGAGCAGACAGGTGCCGTCTGATTCCTGGTGGACGATGTGGGCGTCCCAGAGTTTGTCGTAAAGGGTTTGGGCCATGGATGCGCTCAGCAAATAGACAATCCGGCTCGTGCCTCGCATGGAGCGAATCCCTCGCATCCACGCCGGCCGCTGCGGCATGTGAGGCATTATGCCCAGCCTCTGAACCTAGTACAATCACACCAAATATACTAGTACTGGCAATACCATGGTGAGTCCCCGAGACGGCAGGACGCCGCCCGGGGCGCAACCAATGCCTAGCGCGACGCGCGGCCCTTGGATTGCTCGTACAGCGGCAGCACCTGTTGCGCCGCCGCCTGCAGGTCGGTGATACGCGAGGCGGCCGACGGGTGGGTCGAGAGGATCTCGGGCGGTGCGCTGCCGTTGTCCGCGGCCCCCATCTTCTGCCACAGCGTGACCGCGGCGCGCGGATCGAAGCCGGCCCGAGCGGCCAGTTCCACGCCCATGCGGTCGGCTTCGGTTTCGTGGGTGCGGCTGTTGGGCAACGTGAACATCACGTCGCTGAGCTTGCCGCCCAGGTCCGAGGCGGCGCTCGATCCGGTGGCGATCGACAACACCTGCAACCCGAGGTTGGTGGCCATCTGCTGCGAGACGCGCTCGCGCGCGTGCTCGCGCAGCGCGTGAGAAATCTCGTGGCCCAGCACCGCGGCCAGCTCATCATCCGTCGGCCTGATCTTGTTGATCAGGCCAGTGTAAACGGCGATCTTGCCGCCCGGCATGCACCACGCGTTGATCTCGTCGCTGGTCAGGACGTGCACTTCCCATTTCCAGCCGGACGCGTCGGGGCGGAAAACGCCGGTCTGCGCGATCAGGCGCTGCGAGATCGCTCGCACCCGCGCCACCTGCTGAGCGTCGCGGTCCAGCAGGTTCTTGGCCTGCGCCTGCTTGAGGATGTCGGCGTACTGCTGGTTCGCTTCCTGCTCCAGCGCCTGAGACGGCACCATGCTGGACATGTACTGCGTCCGGTTGACGCCGATGGCGCCCGACTGGGTGGTGTTCATCCCGGTGCAGCCCGCCAGGGCAGCCAGGAACAGCGCCGCCGCCAAGCGGCGCAACGGATAGCGATTACGGCTCATGTCAGCCTCCAACAGTCAGGAACAACGGGACGCGCGCAGGCCTCAACCCTGATCGCCGCACTGGCCGCGGTGGCGCAGGGCGTGGTCGATCAGCACCAGGGCCAGCATGGCCTCGGCGATTGGCGTGGCGCGAATGCCGACGCAGGGGTCGTGGCGACCGAGCGTCTGCACCATCACCGGCTCGTTGGCGCGGTTCACGGAACGGCGCTCGACCCGGATGCTGGACGTGGGCTTGATGGCCAGCGACACCGTCACCGGCTGGCCCGTCGATATGCCGCCCAGCACGCCGCCGGCGTGGTTGGTGACGAAGCCGTCGGGGGTGATCTCGTCGCCATGCTCGGAACCGCGCTGCGCGATGCAGTCGAAACCGGCGCCGATCGACACGCCCTTGACGGCATTCAGGCCCATCATCACGTGCGCGATGTCGGCATCCAGGCGGTCATAGATGGGCTCGCCCCAGCCGGCCGGCAGGTTCTCGGCCACCACCTCGATACGCGCGCCGACCGAATCGCCGTCGCGGCGCAACTGGTCCATGTAGGCCTCGAGCTCCGGCACGATGTCGGCGTTGGGCGCGTAGAAGGGATTGTTCGGCACCTCGTCCCAAGAGACGAAGGGAATCGGGATCGGGCCCAGTTGGCTCATGTAGCCGCGCACTTTCACGCCGTATTGCTCGGCCAGCCACTTCTTGGCCACGGCGCCCGCGGCCACCGTCGGCGCGGTCAGCCGCGCGGACGAACGGCCGCCGCCGCGAGGATCGCGCAGGCCGAACTTGCGCCAGTAGGCGTAGTCGGCGTGGCCCGGCCGGAACGTGTCGGTGATATTGGAATAGTCCTTGCTGCGCGCATCGGTGTTGCGGATCAGCAGCCCGATGGGCGTACCCGTGGTCAGCCCCTCGAACACGCCGGACAGGATCTCGACCTGGTCGGCTTCCTGGCGCTGGGTGACGTGACGCGAGGTGCCGGGGCGGCGGCGGTCCAGTTCGTGCTGGATGTCGGCCGCTTCCAGCGGCAATCCGGGCGGGCAGCCATCGATGACGCAACCGATCGCCGGCCCGTGGGATTCGCCAAAATTCGTGACGGTGAACAGGGTACCGAGGGTATTGCCGGGCATAGGAAATCAACAGGTGGGGTTTGCAAGCAACCCCGATTATGACACCGCCGACGCCAAAGCCTGAATTTCCGCGGCGGGCGCGGGACGTCCCAGCAGGAAACCCTGCATCACGCGGCAACCCAGCGACTTGAGGATCTCGCGCTGCCCTTCGGTCTCGACGCCTTCGGCGACCACCGGCAGGTGCATCGCCTGGCACAATCCGAACAACGCCGACACCACCTCGCGGCTGCCGGCATCGGATTCGAGAGCGGAGATGAAGCTGCGGTCGATCTTGACCCAGTCGATCGGCAGGTGCCGCAGATGGTTCAGGCTGGAATAGCCGCAGCCGAAATCGTCCAGCGCCACGCCGATGCCCTTGGCCCTCAGAGTGTTCAGGATCTTCACGTGGCGCTCGTAGTGCAGGATGAAGATCGATTCGGTGATCTCCAGCACCAGCTTGCGCGGCGCCAGCTTGGTCGCGGCCAGCACGTCGGAGACCAGTTGCACCAGGCCGTCCTCGTTCATCTGCTTGACCGACAGATTCACGTGCACGCGCCACGCCGCCGGCCACAGCGCCGCCTGTGAGCAGGCGCGTTCCAGGATCCAGGCGCCCAGGGGCACGATCAGCCCGCTGCGTTCGGCCAGCTCGATGGTCACGGCCGGCGATACGCTGCCCAGCTCGGGGTGATGCCAGCGCAGCAACGCCTCGCAGCCCTGCACCACCCCGGTGCCGCTGTCGCAGACAGGCTGGTAGTACAACTCGAATTGGTCCATCGAGGCAGTCGTCAAGGCCAGCCGCAGGTCATTCTCCAGACCCTGCTGGTCACGCTGACGCGCCAGCATGCGGAAGTCGAACATGTTCCAGCCGGGGCCGCCACGCTCCTTGAGCGGCACCATGGCCACCTGCACGCAACGTTGTAATTCCTCGACACTGCGACCGTGGTCCGGATACAACGCCGCCCCCACGCGGAACACCGCGATCAGGGGGCGGCCACCCAGCTCGTAAGGCACGGAAAGGTCCTCGAGCAGCTTGGCCGAGACCTGGGCCGCGCCCTCCTCATCGACGTCGGGAATGCACACGGTGAAGGTGTCGGTGCCCGTGCGGGCCACCATGCCGCCCAGCGCGCGGGTCAACAGGCTGAGCCGATCGGCCACCATCACCAGCAGGGCCTGGTCTTCGCCGGCCCGCAGCATCGCGCTGATCTCGGCGTACTGGTCAAAACTGACCAGGAAAAACGCGCCAATGCCGCGCGAGCCCGAACGGGCGCGCGCGATACCCAGGGAGTCCTGGTGGTCCTGCGCCGGTCCGCCAGGGCCGAACACCCCCCGGCCAGCCTGCCGCTCCGACTGGACCAGCCACGCGCGCGCGCGGCGATGCAGCTCCCGCTGGCTCAGGACGCCGGTCAATTCATCACGCGTCAATCGCCCGCGCAGGACGCGTTCCCGGCGGACGAAAAACAAACTTATCGCTGCAAGTGCGCCCACGAGCGTCAGGCACAGTGCGAGCAGGTAACTCTCACGCACGGAGCCCCCTATCTAGAAACCCTTGGCGTTGTGGTCCGGAAAGAAACCCAAGGGCTGTAACATTTTTTAAATTATGCATTATTTTCGCAAAAAAACGCCACACTTCAGGAGCAACGCGCTCCCTTTCCTTCGATTCCTGCCCTGATCTGGTTGCTCGTTGGGGGTCATGACGGTCCTTGGATAGCAGTCGCTGGCCGGTCCTTTGCGCCATGCCGTGCCCTTACTACGACAGCCGAAGCCCGAAAATTAATACGGCCTGTCTCAATAGTTATCATCCGGGCAATTATCACGAGCGAAATAATTGCACAGGTTGTCTGATATCGCAGTTGATTTCGTAATATTCTGTATGTTCTGTGACATACGGAATTACAGCGTGCGCGGCGACACTGAGGTATTAGTAACGTGTGTCACGTTTCTTATCCAGCATTTTTCCCGTCAGGGCACTTGCGCTGCCCGACGTCTCCCCTTTCACTGGCAGGCCGGCATTGCACGGCACCGGCAACGGTGCGGGCCACGAAGGGAACCTCTAATCCATGTCCACACTACGCCGGCTGATCCTCTGCACCGCTCTCCTGACTGCCTTCATCCTGCTTGGCGCACAGGCGCTGGGGATGCTGGCCGCCCACCGTTATCTCAACACCCAGTTGGCCCAGCAGGGCCAGGCCGGCGCCAGCGCGCTGGCCTGGGCGCTGTCGCACGATCCGGGAGGCGTGCAGGACAAGCGTCAGTTGGCCGACGAGCTGTTCGGGGCCGGGATGTATGCGCTGGTGCGCATTTCCGGTGAGAACGGGGACACGGAGGCCGAACGCCGCGAACCCGCGCAGAAAGGGCAAGCGGGGGCTGCGCGCGACTGGCGCGACACCTGGCTATCCATGGACGCCCCCGCGGCCACCCGCCCCTATCTGGGGCCGGATGGCCGGCGCCTGGGCACGGTCACGGTGCAGGCGGACGCGCGGCCGGCGCGCGACACCCTGTGGCAAGGCGGCGTCCGTGTCATCGGCCTGAGCCTGGCCGCTGGCGTGTTCTGGACACTGTTCGCCGCCAACCTGATGCGCTGGCTCGAGGCGAAGACCGGGCGGCACGGCCTGGGCCGCGCCGGCCCACTGGCGCGGGGCGAAGCGGATAACCCGCAACCGCGCGGGCCCGCCGGCATCGACGAGGCGCTGCTCGATGCCCAGCGCAAGGCCGCCGCCACGGTGCAGGAACAGAACGCCCGCATCGAATCGCTCGAAAGCGAAATCCAGCGCGACGCCGTCACCCGGTTGCCAAACCGCAAGTATTTCATCGACCACTTCCGCCAGGCGCTGACCGGCCAGGCGGCCGATACCGGCGGCCACATCCTGATGTTCCGGCAACGCGATCTGGCGCAGATCAACCGGCACCTGTCGCGCGCCTTCACAGACCAGTGGCTGCGCTCATCCGCCGACCGGCTGCGCAGGCTGGTGGACGCCAACGGCGGCGGCGCCATGACGCTGGCGCGGATCGGCGGTTCCGACTTCGCCCTGTTGATGCCGCGCACGTCCGCCCCCCAGGCCGGCCTGCTGGCCGAACGGGTCCGGCATGAACTGCGCTCCTTGCGCGTGCCCATGGACAAGCACGGCTGGTGCCGCTGGGCGCTGGCGATGGCGGCCTTTACGCCCGACGACAACGTCAGCGACACGCTGGCCAGGCTCGATCACGCCCTGATGTGCGCCGAGAGCGCCGACGATGACCAGATCGCCCCCGCCAGCCAGGCGCCCGACAGTACCCGCATCGGCGAATACAGTTGGCACGATGCGCTCTCCACGGCTCTGGAACAGCACCGCTTCTCGTTGACGGTGCAGGCGCTGACGGACGTGCGCGGGGATGTGCTGCATTACGAAGCGAGCCTGACGCTGCACGATAGCCGCGGCGCCGATCCGGTGCCGGCCGCGATCTTCATGCCGCCCGCGGTGCGCCTGGGCCTATCGGCCGAATGCGACATCCAGGCCGTGCGCCTGGGCCTGGACTGGCTCTACACCCACGACGCCGCGCTGACGGTGCACGTATCGCGCGCCTCGCTGGCGCAGGCCGCATTCCTGTCGCGGCTGGAACGCATGCTGGCGGACCGGCCGGCCCTGTCCCCGCGGCTGATCGTCGAAACGGACGCGGGCGCGCTGGTGGAATTGGGCGACGAAATGCGCCAACTGTGCCGCATCGTCACCGCGGCCGGCGGCCGTGTCGGCCTGTCGCGCCTGTCACGGCAATTCGGCGCGATGGAACACCTGCACGAATACCCCCTCTCGTACGTCAAGCTGTGTGGCGGCTTCATTACCGGCATTCTGCACAGCCCGGGCAGCCAGCACCTGGCCGCGACCGTCGTGGCGACCGCCGCCTCGCTCGGCATGTCGGTGTACGCTGAGGACGTTCCCGACGACGCCACCCGCGCCACGCTTGAGAAAATCGGTGTCCACGCGATTCGCGGCGCTGTCGTAAACTTCGCCCGCGCGAACGACCACGCGCCTGACCAACAATGGGTTCCTAGTTGACGGAAGGATTGTTTCTTCGCACCCTTTGGCGCTCGCGCCAATGCCGCGCTGACCGCGCGGCCGCCCAGCGCGCAGCGCGCTCCGCGTGGCCCGTATGGCCGGCAGGCCTGCTCTTGTGGCCCGGCGCGGCACTGGCCGACGCGCCCGGCCACGCATCTGCCGATTTGCTGATCGGCCTTACCGCCGGCATCGCGCTGGCCTGCGCCGTAGCCAGCGCCATCGCCTGGCTCTACACCCGCGCCGCGATCTACGGCGCCGGCCTGGCCTTCGCGCTGGTCGAGGGCATCCTGCGCACCCAACCGACACTGTTCCCGGCGGGCGCGCTGCAGGCGGGCTCGTACGCGGCGTTGCTGGCCATGTCCGTTTCTCTCATCGCTGCGGGCCAGCCGGGCGCCGCGCGCCTGGTCACCGCCTGCCGCTGGACTTGCATCGGGCTGACCGGACTGGCGGCGCTGGCGCTGATCTTCGTCTATGACTCCGATGACGGCATGATGCCCACCCTGATCGCCGGCGCCGGAGCCGCCGCCAGCGTGGTGCTGGCGGCCTGGTTTCTGGCCGTCGCCGCCCGCCCCTGTCCGCGCCGCGCCGCGACGCTGGCGCTGGGCGCGGTACATCTGTCATCGGCCTGGATCCTGGCCCACGACGCCTGGTCCGGGTCGACGGACGGCGGGCCGGTGATGCCGCTGGCGCGGCTGCTCCTGGCGCTGGCCGCCTTGCTGCTGGCGGGACTGGAACGGCGGACGCAGGCGGATCCCGCCCGCCAGCAAACGGACGATGCCCAGCAGTTGGTCCAGGGCGAATTGCGGCTGGTGGAAATGACGGGCGCGCTGGACGCCCAACGGCAGATGAACGCCCTGATCTCCCACGAACTGCGCGCCCCGCTAGCCACCATCAGCGCGGCGGCGCAGTCCCTGGACATGATCCTGTCGGGCAGCGGTGAAGCCGTCGACAACCGGCTGGCGCGGATCCACCGCTCGGTGACCCGCATGACGGAACTGATGGAACAATTGCTGAACCAGGACCGGCTCGGCGAACAGGCCTGGACTCCGCGCGGCGAGCAGACCGACATGTCCGAGCTGGCGGGCGACGTCGTCGCGGCCATGCAACCCGATACCGCCCACGCGCTGCGGCTGCAGGCCGGCGGCGCGCCGCTGCCCGTCTATTGCGACCGCGCGCTGACGAGCGTGGTGGTGCGCAACCTCATCCACAACGCCATCAAGTACTCGCCCGCCAGTGAGCCGATCCGGATCGAGACGGGCGAAACCGAGGCGCAGGGCGTGCCGATGGCCTGGGTGGCCGTGACCGATCGCGGCCCCGGCATTGGCGTGGAGGAACAGGCCCGCATCTTCGAGCCGCGCTTTCGCCGCGCGGCCCATCGCGAAACCCAGGGCATGGGCATCGGCCTGTATCTGGCGCGACGCATCTGCCAGAGCCAGGGCGGCTCGCTGGTCATGCACAGCGAAGTGGGCGTGGGGACGCGTTTCGTCATCACCCTGCCCGCCCGGCCTCCCGAGCCCGATGCGCAGGCTCAGGCCGCGAACACGTAACCCTGGCCGCGCACCGACAGCACCGGCAGCTTCAGCCCGGCGCTCTGCGCCTTGGCGCGCAGCCGGCTCACCAGCACGTCGATACGCCGCAGCTCGAACCCGCCCGGGCTGTCCGGCAGGAACAGCTCGGCCAGGGCCTGTCGGCTGACCGCCGAACCGGCCGCATCCATCAACGCCATGAGAAAGGTCCGTTCCTGGGCGCTCAGGTGCAGCGATGCGCCGTCCGGCGCCACCAGGATCCAGCCGCCATCCTGCAGCGACCAGGAGGTGTCGGCAGCCGCCGCGCGGGTCTCGGCGTCGGCCGGACGCGGCGCCTTGGCCAGGCGCATGCGGCGCGCCAGGCTGCGGATGACGGAACTGAGCTCCAGCAGGTCGACGGGCTTGGTCATGTAGACATCGGCGCCGCCTTCCAGGCCGCGCACCCGATCCTCGAGCGCGCTGCGGCCCGTCAGCATGACGATCCCCACCGGACTCAACGCGCGCAGGCGCGTCGCGACGGAAAAACCGTCCTCTCCAGGAAGATGGGCGTCAAGTATGACGATATCGCAGGGTTGCTCCTGCAAGCGACGGTAGAACGCCGCGGCATTGTCACAGGCGAACGCCACACGGAAACCGTACCCGCCCAGGCCCAACGCCAACTCCTCCCGGAAGTCCGCATCATCCTCAAGCAGGCCGATACACAGCAAACCATCTGCGCCAGGCATATTCAGAGTGCTTTTATATTGAAAATTGTCGACAAATGCCCCAGTGACAGGCATGCCATCCTGAGTGTCCCGCAGGCGACAATCTTACGACTTTTACAATGGAAACGAATGTTTGCAGAGAAAAAAACCGCGATTTTTCGTCTCAATGCGCCAATTTTCTGCGTTTTACGCCCTCAAAATGGCCGCTTTGTCATCAATACGCGCGCGCAGCGAACATCAGGATGAACAGCTGACCTCGATGCCGTTGGCCCAGTCCGGCGGCAGGCTGGCGTACTTTTCGTAGCCAGCGCGGGCCGTGAACGGCTCGCGCAGCAACGTCATCAGCGTCTCGATTTCGCCCGCGTCGCCCGTCTTGGCGGCGCGGATCGCCTCCTCGGCCAGGTGATTGCGCAATACATATAGGGGGTTGACCCGATTCATGGCCTCGGCCACCTCGGTCGCCGGACGTCCGTCCTGCGCGTGGCGCGCCAGCAGGCGATCGAGCCAGCCCGCGGCCGCCTCGCGGTCGATGAACAGATCCTGGAATGGCGCGCGGTTGCCAGACACAGCATCCGCCAGCCGCCGCCAGGCCAGCGTGAAATCGGCCTGGTTGGCGTCCATCAGCTTGAGCAGGTCGTCCAGCAGCGGCTCATCCGCCGGGCGCCAGGCCGCCAGGCCCATCTTGGCGCCCATGCGGTCATGAAACGCGCGCGTGAACACGCCCTCGAATTCGTCCAGCACCGCGCGCAGGGCGTCGACATCCTGCACCAGCGTATGCAGGCTGCCGCCCAGCCGGTAGAGATTCCACAGCGCCACGGACGGCTGGCGGTTCCAGGAATAGCGGCCCTCGGAATCGGAATGGTTGCAGACATGGCCAAGCCGGAAGCCGTCCATGAAACCGTAAGGGCCGTAATCCAGGGTCAGCCCCAGGATGGACATGTTGTCGGTGTTCATGACGCCATGGCAGAACCCCACGGCCTGCCAGTCCGCCATCAGCAGCGCGGTGCGGCGGGTGACCTCGCGCAGCAGGCGCACGTAGGGCGCGGTGTCGCTTGGCGCCTCGCCGGCGGGCACGGCACGGCATTCGGGGTAGTAGCGGTCGATGACATAGTCGGCCAGCGTCTTGAGCAGGTCCGGCTGACGGCGCGAAGACCAGTGCTCGAACGAGCCGAATCGCACGAAGCTGGGCGACATGCGCGTCACGATGGCCGCCGTTTCCACGGTTTCGCGCCAAACCGGGTCGTCCGAGGCCACCAGCGCCAGTGCGCGGGTGGTCGGAATGCCCAGGCCGTGCATCGCTTCGCTGGCGAGGTATTCGCGCACCGACGAGCGCAGCACCGCGCGGCCATCGCCCATCCGCGAATACGGCGTCTTGCCGGCGCCCTTGAGCTGCAATTCCCAAGCCCCCGCCGGCCCCCGCACCTCGCCCAGCAGGTGGGCGCGGCCATCGCCCAACTGTCCGGCCCACACGCCGAACTGGTGGCCGCTGTAGACCGCCGCCAGGGTGTCGCCGCCTGGCAGCGGCTGCGCCCCGGAAAACACCCGCAGGAATTCCGGCGTCCGCAGCGCGGCCGGGTCCAGCCCGATCAACGCGGCGGCCTCGGCATTGGCATGCAGCAGCCGCGGATTGTTCAGCGGTTGCGGCTCCAGCCGCGTATAGAACGCGGCCGGCAGCGCCGCGAACGAGTTGACGGCTTGCAGTTCGGACAGGGAATGGGCGCTCATGCGCGTTGGCTCCTGGCGGCCCGCTTGGCCGGCCGCACGTAGAAAATGGCGCTGACGAAGAACAGCGTCGACAGCAGGATCTCGCCCCACGCCATCAATACCGACAGCGGCGCCGGATCCGACATGGCGCGCACCACGCCCTCCATCAGGTAGAGCAGCGACAGCATTGAGGCCCACTGATACGTATAGAGGTTGCCGCGCACGACGCCGCGCAGCGGCAGCACCAGCGGCAAGGCCTTGAGCAGCATCCAGGAACCGCCCGGGCGCAGCGGCGCCACCAGCGTTTCCCAGGTGACGCACAGCACGATCAGGGCGAACAGCGACACCGAGGCCGCCAGGCGCAAGCGGGGGTTGAGTTCAGGGTTCATGCTGCTATTATCGCCTGATGAACCGCCCCGCCGAGCCTGCCGCCGCCTCGCCGGCGGCCCCCGAGTCCCCGCCCCCGCGCGCATCGTGGGCGGCGCGGGTCGGGCGTGCCTTTGTCTTCACCGCGCAGCGCGCCGACGAGGAAAAGCTGCTGCAGGTCGCCTCCAGCCTCACCTTCACCACGGTGCTGGCGATCGTGCCGATGCTGGCCGTGGTGCTGTCGCTGTTCACGGCCTTCCCGGTGTTCCAGGAGTTCCGGGTAGCGCTCGAGGACTTCCTCGCCAACAGCCTGATGCCGCCGTCCGTCTCGGACAACATCATGGAGTACCTGAACCAGTTCGCCCGCCAGGCCTCGCGCCTGACCGCGATTGGCGGCGCGTTCCTGCTGGTGACCTCGCTGCTGCTGATCATGACGATCGACACGGCTTTCAACGACATCTGGCATGTCACCCGGCAGCGCCCGCTGCCGCAGCGGGCGCTGGTCTACTGGGCCGTCATCACGCTGGGGCCGGTGGTGGCCGGCGCCAGCCTCTGGGCCACCTCGTTCGTGGCGCGCGAATCGCTGGGACTGGTGCGCGACGTGCCGGAAATCGTCAGCGTGGCCATCTCGTTCATTCCGCTGGTGCTGACGGCCCTGGGCTTCGCCGCCCTGTTCATGGTGGTGCCGAACCGCCAGGTGCTGTGGCGCGACGCCCTCATTGGCGGCTGCGTCACGGCGATCGCGCTGGAAGTCATGAAGTCGGCCTTCGCCTACTACCTGACGCGGTTTCCCACCTATACCGTCATCTACGGCGCGTTCGCCACGCTGCCGATCTTCCTGTTGTGGATCTATCTGTCCTGGCTGGCGGTGCTGCTGGGCGCCACCCTGGCGGCCAGCGCGCCGCTGATCCGCCTGGGACGCTGGGAATTCAACCGTTATGCCGGCGCCCCCTTCGTCGATGCGCTGGACGTGCTGCGCGTGTTGCGCCGCGCCCAGTCCCGCACGCCCCCCGGCCTGCCGGCCGGTCAACTGGCCTCGAAACTGAAACTGCACCAGGACGAACTGAACGATGTCCTGGAGACGCTGTGTGACATGAACCTGGTTACACGCACCCCGGACGATCTCTGGGTGCTGACCTGCGACGCCCGCGAGACCTCGCTGGCGCCGGTGGTAGACCGTTTCCTGCTCGATCGCGGCCAGCCGCGGGTGCGCGACGATGGTGAAATCCTGCGGGTCGCGGCAGCCGTGATTTCCCGGGAAAATGCGCCCGTGCTGGAAGAAGTCTGCGGAGAAGCGCAAAATACCGGAAATGGCGTCGCCCCGGTATTGCAGCTGGAAGCGAACAAGAAATAGCAATCAGGGCACCACCGCCCAGGAGAAACCGATGTTGAAGGTCAGCGAGATTCTGCGCGTCAAGGGAGACACGCTTTACACGGCATCGCCGGACATGCCCGTGTCCCAGGCCGTGCAAACCATGAGCGAGCAGGATATCGGCTCGCTCGTCATCATGGAATTCGGCACGCTGGTCGGCATGCTGACGTTCCGCGAGATCATCCGCCACATGCACGCGCATGGCGGCGCGGGCGAAACCACCATCCGTTCCATCATGGACGACGCGCCGGTCAGCGTATCGCCCAACACCAGCGCCGACGAAGTGCAGCGCCTGATGCTCGAAAAGCACGCGCGCTACATCCCGGTCATGGACGGCCCCACGCTGATGGGCGTGATTTCGTTCTACGACATGGCCCAGGCCATCGTGGCGGCCCAGCAGTTCGAAAACAACATGCTCAAGGCCTACATCCGCGACTGGCCCGCCGAAAGCGCGGAGTCGACCCAGTCCTGAGCCACCGGCGGGCGGCGTCATCGCCGGCCCGCGGCGATCGTCCAATGGACAACGCCCAGGCGACCTCGCGGCCGCCTGGGCGTTGTTGCATTCAGGAGGGAGGCGCGTTCAGACGCCCGCCGGCGCCGCCGCCAGCGCGGCGCCGCGTTCCGGCGGAGCATGCCGCTGGCTGCGCCAGGCGTCGTAGATCAGCGCGGGATCGTTCGCGGCCAGCAACGCTGGATCCGACAACATGCGGCGCCAGCGCCGCGCGCCCGACTGGCCATTCACCAGTCCCAGCATGGGCCGCGTCATGACCCGTAGCGGCACGCCCTGCGCCACCTGGCGCGCGGCGTATTCCATCATCGCGTCGACCACCTGGGCATCGCTGGGCAGGCGCACCGACGGCCACAACTGCAGGGATACTTCGGACAACACCCGGGGCGTGTGCCAGGCCGCGCGGCCCAGCATCACGCCGTCGAAATCGGCGGCCGCGCGCACCGACTGCGCGGCATCGGCCAGCCCGCCGTTCAGCACGAACACGCAGTCCGGGAAGTCCCGCTTGAGCTGGCTCACCACGTCGTAGCGCAGCGGCGGAATCTCGCGATTGTCCTTGGGCGAGAGCCCCTTGAGCACGGCGTTGCGCGCATGAGCGATGAACACCCGGCAGCCGGTGTCGTAGATCTTGCCGACGAAATCGCGCACGAAGGCGTACGACTCGTCATAGTCCAGCCCCAGGCGGTGCTTGACCGTCACCGGAATGTCGACCGCATCCTGCATCGCCTTGATGCAGTCGGCGACCAGGGCGGGCTCGGCCATCAGGCAGGCGCCGAAAGCGCCTTTCTGAACCCGTTCCGAAGGACAGCCGCAGTTCAGGTTGATTTCATCGTAGCCCCATTGCCGCCCCAACTTGGCCGACTGCGCCAGGGCGTCAGGCTCGCTGCCGCCCAGTTGCAACGCGACCGGATGCTCGGCCTCGTCGAAGTCCAGGTGACGCGCGACGTTGCCATACAGCAAGGCGCCGGTGGTGATCATTTCGGTGTACAGACGCGCTCGCGGCGCCAGCAGCCGGTGGAAATAGCGGCAATGCCGGTCGGTCACATCGATCATCGGGGCGACGCAAAGCCGCCAGTCGGGGGAGTCCAAGAATCACTCGTCAAAACAAGGGGATGCGGTATTTTACGGTGCTTGGCGGGATTCTGCCCGGCAAGCTGGCCGACGATAGCGCCGCCCCCGCGGGCCATGTGGTCTAAAATTGCGCCGCCGCCGCGCGCAAGCGAGCGCCCGCGCCCGTAGCACACGTCCGCCAACTCCCCTCTTCTCGTAGATCAATGGCCGTATTCACCCCCGTATCCGATGACGACGCACGCGCCCTGCTGGGGCATTTCGACCTGGGTGAGTTCGTCTCGCTGCGGGGGATCACGGCGGGTATCGAGAACACCAATTACTTCCTGTACACCAGCCGCGGCGAATACGTGCTGACGCTGTTCGAAGTGCTGACGCACGCCCAGTTGCCGTTCTATATCGAACTGATGTACCACCTGGCCAGCCGCGGCATTCCGGTGCCGCAGCCGCAGACGCTGCGCAACGGCACCCGCCTGACCACGCTGCACGGCAAGCCCTGCGCGATCGTCACGCGCCTGCCCGGCGGCTACGAACCCGCCCCGGGCGTCGCCCATTGCGCCCTGGCCGGGGCCACCCTGGCCCGTGCCCACCTGGCGGCGCGGGACTTCCCGATCCAGCAGCCCAACCTGCGCGGCCTGTCCTGGTGGACCGAGACGGCACCCAAGGTTCTGCCATTCCTCGAAGCCGGCCAGGCGAAGTTGCTGCAGTCCGAGCTGGCCGCGCAACAGGCCGCGGCCGCCAGTCCCGCGTGGCAGGCACTGCCCGCCGGTCCCGCGCACTGCGACCTATTCCGCGACAACGTGCTGTTTGCCGGCACCTTCGAGGATCCGCTCATGGGCGGCATCATCGACTTCTACTTCGCCGGCTGCGACACCTGGCTGTTCGACGTCGCGGTCGGGGTGAACGACTGGTGCATCGAACGCGATACGGGTGAATTTATCCCCGAACTGGTCGAATCCTGGCTCGATGCCTATGCCAGCGTGCGCCCGTTCACGGACGCCGAGCGCCAGGCATGGCCGCTGATGCTGCGTGGCGCCGCCCTGCGCTTCTGGCTGTCGCGCCTGTACGACTTTTTCCTGCCGCGCCCGGCCCAGACGCTCAAGCCGCACGACCCCCGCCATTTCGAAAGAGTGTTGCAAGAGCGCCACCGCCCCGGCCTGCCGGTATTGCCGTAATCGTTATGCCCCCCATAATTGGGGGTAGCACGTCCCTTATTGAGAGATCACTTCCCAAGAGAGCCATGCAAGCAGCATTCCTACCCGCGTCTTCCGGCTGGCAATGGGTTCGAGACGGCTTCCGTCTGTTCCGCAAGCAACCCCTGGCCATGTACACCTGGGCGCTGGTCAACAGTCTCCTGGTCATTTTTGCCTTCGCGGCGCAGATCGTCGGTCCGATCCTGTTCATTGCCCTCATGCCGTCGGTCACGCTGATGAGCCTGGCGGCCTGCAAACACGTCGAGGCAGACCGCGTCATGCTGCCCTCGATGTGGGCCAAGCCGCTCAAGCAGCCGGGAGTGTTCCGCAAGCTGTTCCTGATGGGCCTGCTGTACGCGGCCGTCAGCCTGGCGGCCGGGCTCGCCACCTTCCTGCCGTTCTCGGCCGCCTTTTCGGAAGGCATGCGCATCGCGTCCATCGAAAACAGCATGGAACCCGTCCTGATGGCCTTGCGCGCCCCGCTCATCGTTTTCACGATTCTCTACATCGTGATCGCGGCGCTTTTCTGGTATGCGCCGGTACTGGTCGCCTGGCACGGCTTGCGACTGACGCAGGCGCTGTTCTTTTCCGGCATCGCCTGCTGGCGCAACAAGTGGGCCTTCCTGGTTTATGCCGCCACCTGGGTCCTGATCGCCCTGTTCCTGGACCTGTGCTCCGGGCTGCTGGTCGCCCTCGGCCTGTCGCCACAATTGGCCGGCACGCTGCAGATTCCCTTCACGATCGCCGCGGCAGGCGTGTTCTATTGCAGCTTCTACCCGTCGTATACCTCCGTGTTCGGCATCAACAGTCCCAGCCCGAATCTCGACAACGGCCACGGCGCCCAGGCATAACGCCACCCGGCAGGGCGCCAGCGCCCTGCACACCTTCACCACCCGCCGATCGCGCGCCACGAACACCACGTCGATGGGATGGCGCATGCCAAAGGTATGCACCGCCCGGCAAGGCGCCAGCAACAGGCCTGAACGCGGCCCCGGGGGCCGGCGCCCCAGCAATCCGCGCATCCGGCCTGGCCAGCTCCCGACCCGCAGCAGCCGCAACCGTGCCCGGGGCCACGGCAGGCGGGCGCTCACCAGGTCCCCTGCAGCAATCGCGCGGCGATGGGAAACGCCAGCACGATGAACGTGCACGGAAAGATGCAGCCTATCAACGGCAACAGCATCTTCACCGGCGCCTGCAGCGCCAGTTGCTCGGCGCGCCACTGGCGCTCGCTGCGGCATTGCCTGCTCTGCGCCCGCAATACCGGCCCCAGGCTGATACCGAGTGCATCCGCCTGGGCCAGGGCCGCGGTCCACTGGCGTACCAGCGGAATGCCGCAGCGATCCGCCATGGCCTGCAGCGCAACGGCCCGGGACACGCCGGCGCGCATGTCCGCCAGCGCCTCGCCCAGGACGTCGCGCAACGGCCCGCGGGGACCGTTCGTGACGGCCATTTGCAAGGCGCCATGCGTGCTCAGGCCGGCCTCGACGCACAAGACCATCAGTTCGAGGACGAACGGCAAACCCTGTTCGATCCGGCGCTGGCGTTCCCGTATCCGGCCTCGGAGCCATATTGCCGGCTGCACGCCCGCCATGAGCGCGCCGGCGACGGCCCCCGCGATGTAGTAGCCAATGGCCCCTGAATCCCTCGGCGACGCTCCGGCCAACATGCCACTGCCTCGCAACCCCAACATCGCCAGGCCCGCGAGCGCGGTCCCCGCCATTGCGGCCGCCAGACTCAGCGCCATGATGTGCTCGCCGTGCACGGTCGCAGGCAGCCCCGCCCGGGCGGCCATCGCGGCCAGGCGTGTCCGCCAGGCTCGCGGACAAAACCGCCCCACCGCTGGCGCCGTCCACGCGAGCCCGGGCCAGGCCAGACGCCACCACTCCGGCAAATTGGCGACGACCGGCATGCCGCGTCCGCTGGAGCGCAAAACCCGCCACGCGCATAGCGCCCCGCCCAGCGCCAGGGCAACCATGTCCAGATATCGCCACATCACTACCCTCTCTTAAAAATCGATCCGAACGATCCGCCGGATCAGCAGGACGCCCGCGGCTTCCAGCGTCGCCAGCAGGGCGAGCACCATCCAGCCTTGTCTCGTATGCCAGAGCAACGCCATGCTGTCCGGCTCCAAGCGGTCCAGCACCGCGAGCAGCAACACCGGCAAACCGCCGACGATCCAGGCCTGCATGCGGCCCTGCGAAGTCAGGGCCCGCACTTTCGCTTGCCACTGCAATCCCGCCCGCACCGCCTGCGCGATACCGTCGAGCGCCTCGGCCAGATCGCCGCCGGATTGCGCGGCGACACGCATTGCCACCACCACGAGTGTGGTCGAATCAGCCGCCATCCGCGTGTTCAGATGCGCCAGCGCCTCGTCCCAAGGCACGCCCAGCCGCTGCTCGCGCAGCACCAGCGCAAACTCCTGCGCCAGCGGCGCATCGCCTTGAGCCACCACCTGCCGCAACGCGGGCGTCAAGGCGATGCCGGCGCGCAGGGCCGAGGCCAGCATCAGCAAGGCCATCGGCAGTTGCTGTTCGAAGCGCCGGATACGCCGTCGTCGCCAGGCGTCCATCAACACGCGCGGCGCCCGCAGGACCAAAGCTGCCGCCAATAACGTGCCTCCGGCGCTGGAGGTGACGATGAAGGCCACCGCCGCCACGAGGACCGACAGCGCCATCGCGCCCGTCCATAGCCATGCCGGGTCGACAAACAGGAACAACTCGCCGAGGCGCCCTTGCGCCTCGTGCGTGTAATGCTCGCGCCAGCGCCGCAATACCGGTGCGAGCCAGCACTGCACGCTCCAGGCCAATGCCGTGCCGCACACCGTCGCCGCCAGAGCGGCGAGCCAGATCACGACGAACGCGCCGCGCAAACGGCGTCCGCGGCCCCCCCGTCAACGGCGAACCAGGAAACATCCAGGCCGTGGCCCGCCTCCTGCCATGCCTGCGCGAAGCTGGGCACGACCCCGCATCCGGTGAACCCGCCATGACGCTCATGCCGGAACAGTTCCTGCAACTGGATGCGCCCGCTCTCCATACCGGTGACTTCGGCGACGGACACCACCACGCGCCGCCCGTCGGACAATCGCGCCTGCTGCACGATGATGTCGATGCTGGCCGCGATGTGCTCACGCACGACGGCCAGTGGCAGATCCAGCCCTGCCATCAGCACCATCGACTCCAGGCGAGCCAGCGCATCCCTGGTGGAATTGGCGTGCAAAGTGGTCAAGGAGCCTTCGTGCCCGGTATTCATGGCCGTCAACATGTCGAAGGCCTCGGCGCCGCGGCACTCCCCGACCACGATCCTGTCCGGCCGCATGCGCAGCGCATTGCGCACCAGTTCGCGGATATCTATGCGCCCGCGCCCCTCCTGATTGGATGGCCTGGCCTCGAGCGACACCAGATGTTCATGGCTCAACCGTAGTTCCGCCGCGTCCTCGATGGTGACGATGCGCTCGCCTTCCGGGATTTCGTTGGACAGAACGTTCAGCAGCGTCGTCTTGCCCGCTCCCGTTCCGCCTGAGACCAGCAGGTTCTTGCGCAGGCGTACGCATCCGGTAAGGAATTGCGCCATGGCCTCGCTGAGCGTGCCAGCCGCCAACAGGTCCGCCATCTCCGGCCGGCGCTTCGGGAATTTGCGGATGGTCAGGCTCGCGCCTTTCAATGCAACCGGGGGAATGATGGCGTGCACCCGGGATCCGTCGGGCAACCGCGCGTCCACCATGGGCGAGCTTTCGTCGATGCGGCGCCCCAACGGAGTAACGATGCGCTCGATGACCCGGCGCACCGACTGTTCGCCGGTGAAGGCTGCGGCATGGCGCCACAGCCGGCCATCGCGCTCGACGTAGATTTCGTCATGCCGATTGACCATGATCTCGGTGACATCCGGCGCCGCCAACAATGGTTCCAACGGCCCCAGCCCGACCGCTTCGTCCAGTACCTCGCGGCACAGGGCCTCCCGGTCGATGGCCAGCGGCAATCCGGCATCCTCGGCCACGATCAGCGTCAACAGGCGCGTGGCTTCGGCGCGCAGCGAGGCGTCGCTCATACCCGCCACATCGCGCCGGCGAAGGTCCAGCGCGCCCAGCAGCGCGGCGTGCAGCCGGCGGCGCCATTGCAGGGAGGGCGACGACGGGACAAGCAGGCGTATCGCTGCTGCCCCCCGCACGGGGGGTGACGGCGGAGGTGACGCCGCAGGCACTGCCGCGTTGCGCTCGTCGTCGTGCGTGACGGGCGCCACCTTCAAGCGGCAGGGACCGATCAGGATCTCGTCGCCCGCCCCCACAGGCACATGGCTCGCCACGCGCAGGCCGTTGACGAAGGTGCCGCCAAGCGCACCGAGATCCTCGAGCACGACCACCGACGCTTCGCGCCGCAGCCGCGCATGCTGGCGGCCTACGCGCCAATTGGCAATGCGCAGGTCGCAGTGGACGCCGCGGCCGATCAGCACGGGCGCCGCAGCCACGATTCGTCGCGTGGCCGCGTCATCAACAGTCATCTGGATTTCAAGCATGGTGCTACTCCTGGTTGGCCGGCGCGGGCTTCGGCTCGTCATCGTCCCACTGCGACCCCGCCCCGGCGCGGGTGTTCCAGCCCGCGGTCGCGCGCGACGCGGTTCCCAACCGGGACGGTTGCGGAAATGCGGCGTCAACCAGCGCGTGCGCACGCCGCACCCGATCCGCCATGGCGGGCTCGTCGCGCGACACGATCCGCGGGGTTACAAAAATCGCCAGCTCGGTCTCGCGCAGTTGGTAACGCCGCGACGAGAACAGCGCGCCCAGAATCGGGATGTCTCTCAAGCCGGGAATGCCACTGGCATCGTCAGCGCGCTCGCGCGACAGGAAGCCGCCGATGACCAGCGTGTCGCCGGAGCGCACGTTGAATTCGGTGGAAGCCCGGCGTGTCCGCAGCGCCGGCCCGCCCGCGGCGGTCAGCGCCATGTCGACGGAACTGGCCTCGACCTCGATCAGCGAGCGAATGACGCCATTGCGATCGATGCGCGGCGTGATCCGCAAAGATACGCCGTAGGGTTTGAACAGCGTCGTCGGATTGCCGCGCGAGTCGGTCGAGACATAAGGCACCTCGCCACCCGCCAGGAACGTTGCGCTGGCGCCGCTGCGAGCCAACAGTTGCGGCTGCGCCAGCATGACGGCCTCGCCGCTCTGGGCCAGCGCGGCAATACGGGCCGACAACAGCGCATTGACGCCGAAGTAGCCTGCGGCGGATGACAACGGCGCCGGCGCTTGGACCACCTGCTCGCCGGGCCGCGCCATGCGGCCAAGCGACCCGGCATCCCATGCCAGCGCGGCGTTCAGGCCACCCTGCGTCGTGCCGTCCCAGCGGACCCCGAGCTCGCGCAACCTCGACGAGGGGATCTCCACTACCTGCACGTCCAGCAGCACCATGCTGTCCCACCCCACCTGGCCCGTGAAATCGACGACCTCGGGATAGCGCTGCGCCAACGCGGCGATACGGTCACGGTCGTCATCGGACAGGTCATCCCCCTCGATCACGATGCGTCCGCCCACCACCGAACTGCGGGCCCTGGGAATGCGCGACAACAGGGATTCGATTTCCGCCCGCAACCGCGGAGCCCCCGCCGGCACCACTTCGACCGCGTAGGTCTTGACGCCGCCGTCGGCCCACACCTGGACCGACGACATACCTTCGGCGCGTGCGAAAACCACAACCTCGCGACCCGCGGTGGCGACGGCGCTGAGCACCTCGCCATTGCCGATGGCCACCTGGGTCACGCCGGGCGCCGCCAACACGCGGCTTTCCCCGACTTGCATGTCGAGCGCCTGCCCGGCGGACCATGCGGGAAATACGACTGTCCACAGGCACACTGCGGACAGCGCCGCGATCATTCCGACGTTCATGGAAATTCCGATTCAAGGTCCGTTGACGAGACGATCGCTGCATCCGCCCCTTCGCCCAGGCGATCGCCATACAGGATGACCACCCGCGGCGCCGGCCGGGACTTGCGACCGCCATCCAGCAGCGACATCAATTCAGATGGCGGCATGGCCTCGCTGGCCACGGCATCGGCCGCGTTCCGCAACACGGCGGTCAACGTGCCAGCCTGTCTGGCCATGAGGTAGCTGGCGATCTGATCCGCCGATGCCGCCAACGTGATCGGAGGGTTTGCATCGACCGCGGAGGCATCGGTCGCGGCCAGCACCCGCACGCCTCGCAACACGGGCACGACCGCGCCCGGGCCGCGGCGCGGCAGCGTCAGATATACATCGATGGCGTCTCCGGCCCGCAACGTCGCGGCCAGGCTTCCGAGATCGGCGGCCTGCGCCACGAAGGCGCGCTGGCCCGCCTCGAGCCGCGACGCCAACGATGGCTTGACCAGGGAATCCGCAGCGGCGAGGCAGCCATTGAGCACCAGTTCGCCGCCAGTGAGCGCTCCCGCCAGCCGCATTCCCAGCACGCTGTCGATGGCGCCAGGCTCGAGGCTGCTCGCCGGCGCCCACTGCCCCGGAATGTCACGCACAGCGAGATGCCGCTCCTCCAGCACCGTGCCGGCTGCCAGATCGTGCGCGGCGACCAGGCGACTGACCAGCGGAACACGTCCCGCTGCTTCCAGGTCTTCGACACGCTGGCGCACATGTTCACGCACTGCCCAGGCGGACAACAGGCCGGCCGCCAACGCCAGCGCGAAGATGGCTATCTGGCGCGCACCAGGCACGACTCGGCGGGTCATGGCGTCCACCGCCGTATCCACAAACCACTGCCGCCATCCAGCGGTGTCAACATCCATTGCAAGCGCTCGCCGCGCTGCTGCCATGATTGCCAGGCGACGGCCCAACCCCTATCGAGCTCCTGCCAACCCGCGCGCAGCAATCCCTGCCGCAACACCGGCGCCAGACGCGACGGCGCAAGAAAATGGCGCCATATCGACTCAACGACAGTCCCCCGCCCTTGCCGCACGGTGAAATCCAGCATCGGCTGCGCATCGGCCGGCAGCCAGTCGGGCACGTCAGTGACGACGGCCGCCACCGGAGTGATCGACGAAACGCTTCCGATGCTGCGACCGCCCTCAGGGCTGCCCAATTGCGCCACCCAAAAGGCGCCGCAGACCCAGCCGGACAGGATCGCCTGTCCCTGCCGTATCTGGAGATCGCTGAATGCGGGTTGCTGGCGCGACAAGACTTTGATCAATTCCGGCACATCGACGGGCGCATCGAATACCAATGCCTGCATCGGCGCGCCATTCAGCCACATGCGATCCGCCAGGGGTTCGACCCGAGAACCGGGAGGGAAGCGCAATCCGGCCAAAGATGCCGGGTTCGATGACGCGAGGCCGGCCTGCGTAGCGGCTCCGGCGAAGGCCACCGGCCACGCCAGCGCCACCCACATGATCAATATCGAGGCGCCCCGTACGCACGGCGTAGAGCGCCGGTGCGCGCCGCGCGACCGCCCGCGGCCTGAAGGGCCATGCCAATGCCCGCCGGGGAATGGCCGCGCACTCATCGGGTCGCCCTCTCGCTTCCTGCCAATCCTTCCGCAGGCACCACGTCGACCCAGGAAGACAGCCAATCCAGGGAAAGCGCCGGCCGCTGCCAGGGGCCATCCGCGATCATCAACTGATCGCTGATCTCGTGGGCCAGCGACCGGGAGCGCTCCGCAGCCTGCGCCCAGGAAATCGCCGCCGCGCCGATACGGCGACGCAAATCGTCGTCGCCGTCCGCGTTGCCGGCGCCTGCTGCGACACGGATGCGCCGCTCGATACGCAGCGCGCGCCAAGGTCCTACGCCCGCCACGTCGGCGTGTGCTGTAACCGACACCGAGCGGGCCTCGGCACCCAGCCACTCAGCCAGCAAAGGCGCCAATCGCGGATCCCCTGCATCGACCGACGGCCCGGCCAGAACGAACGATCCAGATTGCGCGGGAACAATCCCGCCCGCGGCGGCGACCATCGCGGTCGAGCGGCTTGCAACGCCAACCTGTTGCGCGGTGAACAGCAACTGCCCCAGCCACGCCACCGCCATGAAGGAGAGGATCAACACGGGCAGCAAAGCCAACGCCTCGACCAACGCCTGGCCGCTTTGCCATACTGGAAGAGTTTTCATGGCGCCTCCCGGGCCCGCAGGGCCTCTTCAGCCGTCACCGAAGCCAGCCGGGCCTGCCAATACGGGAGAAACAGCGTCGGCGGTTCCTCGGGATCGCCGGGATGCGGCTCGGGTCGCGCGAAGTAGGTCTCGGCAGCACTGGTGACCCTCAACCACGCACCCGGACCGGCGCTCGCGCCGCGAGGCGTGCGCACAGGCGCTGCGAAGTCCACATGCCCGAGCCCACCGCGCGCCGCGCTGACCGCCACGGCAAATCGCAGGTGCTCAGCGCCTCGCGCGCTCGCCACCTCGTAATAACCAGGCAAACCCGATCCGGGCCAAGGCCGCAGTTGTGCGATGGCACGGGAATTGGCCAGAGGATTACCTGTGCCGCCACGGACGTCCCAGGTGGTGGACCGCCTCACCCAGTGCCAGAAGTCCTGGGATGTGAAATTGTCAGGCGGATTCTCGTCATACTCCAGCCCATCCGGGCCCGTGGATCCGGGCGCCGACACCACGCCCCAGCCCATCGCATATTCGCGGTAGTAACACCCCGCCCAACGGTTGAAGCGCTGGGAATGGAACGACTGCGTATCCACCGCGCCCCAGCGCCCGTCTGCACCGAGCCAGGTGGCGCCACGGCGACGCAGTTGATGCCGCGCCAGCGGACACTGCGCATTCACGGTCGCGGAACTGACGCGCGTCGCATCACGGCCCGCGAGAAAGCCGTAACGCCCAACGGCCTGCTCGACGGCCGAACGCAGGGCGCTACCGGGCAACGCCGCGCGACGCTGGAGAAATTGCGGCCAGCCATCGCTCAACAGGCGGATCGTCGGCATGTCGGCCGCGGCCCGCGCCGATCCTGTCCGCGGCGCCGCGCCTGCCGCCGAATAGTTTTCGCGCAGCACAGCCCGCATGAGGCGATCGCGCGCAGCAGGCAACTCCGCCACCGCCGAAGCGGCCCCCGCCTCGAGCACCTGATGCACGACACGGTCATGCTCGGCATAGGCGCGCATCAACGCCGCCTGCGCGCCGGGTGCGGCGCGTGCCGCGCCATAAGCCAGTCCGATGTCACGACCGAACAGCGTGGACAGCAGGCGCGCGGGCGGATTGTTACGCCTGCGTTGGTCGGCAAGCGTATGCGCGAACGACAGCGACGCCCCCAGCGTGACCAGATGCGCCATCGCGATCTGATGGGCGATCTGCGTGCGATTCGCATAAGCCAGGAAATTCATCTGACGGGCCTGCTCCAGCGCGCCGCTGTAGGCCGCAGCATCCGCGGCGTGGATCAAGTGCGCCCGCGCCTCGACGGTGCGCCCCAGCGTATACAGCATGACCAGCGCCGCCGAGACCGTGGCCGCGAGCATCACGCCCAGCATCAACGCCTGGCCTCGTTGAACGGTGCGCGGCGCCGCGCGCGTCGCCAGGCCCGTCATTGATCCGCCGCCGCATTGCCCGTGAAGGACTTGAGCGAACGCGCCTTGGTCTGGCCCGCCGCCTTTTGCACCGCCAGTCTCGCGGCGTTCGACTGCGCGCTGCCGTCCTCGCCCGCCAGCTCCCGCGCCATGGCCGCCGTCTGCGACCGCACCACCTGGCCAAGCGACTGGTAGACGGCGATCGCCGCAACCGCCACCAGGGCCACGACCACGATGTACTCCGTCATGCCTTGTCCGGCTTGCCGCTTCAGGTATCCCCACACTGTCGATCTCCGCTCGCGATGAATTGAGGGATCCAGTGTCGGTGGATGGGGAAAGCGCAACAATTCGCGGATGCCGAGCTGGATGAATTCGTCCCAAGTCCTTGACGATCCGCCAGGCAACGGTCATTGCCGTGTCTCTCTCGCGAATGGCGCGGAGAAAATGTTGTAACCCTCTAATTTGTATCGGGTTTTCCCTATTGCCGCCCCTCTGGAGCGGCAGTAGATTGGACTTGCCGGGCTGTCTGACACCCATCGCGTGCGAAGCCGGGCAGGAGCGCCCCAGACTCATCTCGAGCTGGGGCGCTCTTCCATTGGCGGGCTGCGGCGCATCGCGGAGATTGCTTCCCCGCCATTACAAAATCTATACACAGTCGCCCAATCCCCTCACAGTGCGCTGGCTAGCATGGCGTCTTTCCGTATCCAGACTGATCGATGCCTGCTTTCGCCCCACCGCCCAGGGCCGAGCGCCCCGTGCGGGGCGCCTCCCGCAATCCCGCCATCGATGCCCTGCGGGGCATCTCGATCCTGAGCGTCGTGCTGCTGCACGTGCAGATCCACATCCCGCAGGAACAAAGCCTGCTGGGCAAGGTGCTACCCGCCGCCCTCTTCAATATCGTCTATCGCAGCGGCTATTACGGCGTCATCATCTTCTTCGTGATCTCGGGCTATCTCATCACCGGCGCGGCCATCGAGCGCTGGGGCTGCCTCGAAGCCGTCCGCTGGGGCGAGTTCCTGCGCCGCCGTTTCGCCCGCATCTATCCCTGCCTGCTGTTGCTGCTGGCATTGCTGGCCATACTGCATGCGATCGAGATGCCGGGATTCGTCATCGAGAACACCAGCCTGGCGCGCGCCATCATCAGCGCGCTGACGTTGCACCTGAATTGGCTGGAGGCGCAGGTAGGCTACCTGCCGGCGGCCTGGAACGTGCTGTGGTCGCTGTCCATCGAGGAAGTCTTCTACCTGGCCTTTCCCGCGATCTGCCTGCTGTCGCTGGCGGCGGGCCAGCGCGCGCTGGTCATGGTCTTACTGCTGTTCGTCGCGCTCGGGCCGTTCGCCCGCGTCGCCTTCACCAGCAACGCGATCTGGGCCGACCACGCCTACCTGGCCGGCATGGACGGCATTGCCATCGGTTGCCTGGCCGCACTGTATGCCGCGCGGCCCGCCGCCCGCGGCCGACCAGCCCGCAAGCTGTTACTGGTCGGCGCCACGCTGTTCGTGCTGGTTTTCTTCCTGCGCAAGGCCACCGGCATGCTGGGGCTCACCGCGCTGGGCCTGAATGTGACCGCGTTGGAAATCGGCGTGGCCTGCCTGCTGATCGGCTGGACCCGCAACCCTCGCCCGACGCGTCCCAACCCGCTTCTCGCCGCATTGCGATGGGCCGGCCAGAACAGCTACGAGATCTATCTGACGCACATGTTCCCGGTCCTGCTGCTGGCGGCGGCGTCCTGCCGCAACTCGGGAGGCGTCGTGTCGACCTGGTGGCGCGCCGGCGCGCTGACCGCCGCCAGCGTGCTGGCGATCCTGCTCTCGGCGATGCTGGGTGGGCTGGTGGCGCGCTATTACTCGACGCCTCTGCGCCGTTGGATCGCGGGAGCCAGAACGCCATGAGCGGGGCGACGCGCTAGCCCGCCGCGCGCCGGCCCGAGCCATTCAGGCTCTCGGCGTCCAGGCGCCGGAACACCAGAGCCGATAACAGCGTGATGGCGCCGACACACAGGAACGCCAGCGTGAACGCGCGGGCCGGCAGGGCATCATCCGCGCCCGAGAACACGCCGACCAGCCCCCCGCCAATGGTCACCCCCAAGCCGATGGCCAGCATCTGCACCATCGAGAACAGACTATTGCCACTGCCCGCGTCGCGTGCGTTCAGGCCCTTGAGGGTGACGCTGTTCATGGCCGCGAACTGCATGGAATTGGCCGCGCCGAACAACGCCAGTTGCGCGATCTGCAGCGGCAATGGCCAATCGTGCGAGATCGCGGCGAACGACATGATGGCGGCGCCGACCAGCACGGTATTGGCGAGCAGGAACGCGTCGTAGCCGAAGCGCCGCACCAGCGGCGCGATCCAGGACTTCGAGATGGCGCCCGCGATGGCGGCGGGCAGCATCATCAGCCCGGACTGCAGCGGCGTGTAGCCCAACTGCAGTTGCAACAGCAGGGGCAGCAGGAAAGGCACCGCACTGCTGCCAACCCGACACACCAGGTTGCCGACCAACCCGACGCTGAAATTGGGCTCACGGAACAGGCGTAGCTCGAACAGCGGGTTGTCGCGCCGCCGCGCATGCGCCACATACAGCAGCACGGTCAACAGGCTCAACGCGAACAGCGCAGACGACCAGCCCGTGCGGCCCTCGCCAGCGGGCAGGTCCAGCGCCAGGGAGAAGGACACCATGCAAAGCGACAGCAGCCCGCAGCCCAGCACGTCGAACGGCGCCACATCGGCCAGCGCATCCTCGGGTAGATAGCGCCGCACGGCCATCACCCCCAACAGGCCGATCGGCACGTTGATCATGAAGATCCAATGCCAACTGGCCACCTGCACCAGCAGCCCGCCCAACGTCGGCCCGAAAATCGGCCCGATCTGGCCCGCGATCGAGACAAACGCCAGGGCCGAGATGTACTGGTCGCCCGGCACCCGCCGCAGCACTGCCAGGCGTCCGATGGGCAGCAACATTGAGCCGCCCACGCCCTGCACCACGCGAGCGATCGTCAACTGCGCCAGGGTCTGGGCCAGTCCGCAGAACACCGAACCGACCGCGAACACAAGGATCGCGGCCAGGTAGACGCGGCGCGTGCCGAACCGGTCGGCCAGCCAGCCCGATGCCGGCGTGAGCATCGCCATCGTCAACGTATAGGCCACCACCACCGGCTTGAGAGCCAGCACGTCCTCCCCCAGGCTGCGCGCCATTGCGGGCAAGGCGGTATTGACGATGGTCGTGTCCAGCGTCTGCATGAAGAAACAGGCGGCGACGACCCAGAGCAGGGCTCGCTGGGGGGGAGGCGTAGGCATGCCTGAAATCGTACTCCCGCCCAGCCCACGCGCCGCTGACACGCCGGCCGGGGCCCGGCCGGCGCAAACCTGAGAAACAATCGGTTATTCTCCGCAGCGAAAACAACGAGGATGAACCGCAAGTGAGCACCGCCCCTTCCCTACAGACCGGCAATGTGGCGCTGGTCCTCTCCAACCGCCTTGGCGACTCGCTGTACCAGATGACGCTCGCCAACAACCTGCGCAAGGCCGGCCGCGACATCACCGTCTACGGCGTGCACGGCTACGCCCTGCGCGAATGGTTTCCCGATTTCGACATCCAGCCCTTGCCGGCGGACATCACCAGCCTGGCGGGCTACGACACCATCGTGCAGATGGATCCGGACAGCCCGTTCGACGGCCTCACCCGCGTCTGTCGCCGCTTCCTGAGCACCAAGGAATGGGGCAAGATCCGCGCGGCGCCACGCAAGCACGCTTCGCCCAATGGCATCCTCGATGAATTCCGGCGTTTCTCGGTCGATGCCTTCGGCCTGACGGAATGGAGCGACGACAACGGCCTGCGGGCCCCGGCCCGCCTCAAGGCCCGGCGCCACGACAAGCGCGTGATCCTGCATCCGACCTCGAGCGAAGCGGAGCGCTGCTGGACGCCAGGCAAATACGTGGTCGTCGCCCGCCGGCTGCGTGCCATGGGCTACGAGCCGGTCTTCGTGCTGGCGCCGGCGGAACGCGCCCACTGGCTACCCCTGCTGGAACAGGCCCATGCCGGCCTTGTGGAAGCGCCGTCAATCGACGGCGTCGCCGCCGAGGTCTACGAGTCCGGTTGGTTCATCGGCACCGATTCCGGCATCGGCCATCTGGCCTCATGCTGTGGATTGTCGACGGTCACCATCGTCGACCGCCCCCGCAACATGCCCCGCTGGCGCCCGGCCTGGGCCGACAACGTGGTGGTCCAACCCTGGTGGCTGCCGCTGCGTTCCCTGCGCCGCAAATACTGGCGCGAAGCCACCACGGTCGCCGCGGTCATGCGCTGCTTCGGCCGGATGGTGCGGCGACGCGATCGCTGACGGGAAAATTCCTGGGCGCAAGCGACACGGGCCGGTTGCCGATCTATCGGCAACCGGCCCGCTTACATGAAACGGCGGCCGCAACCAGGAGCCGCCCTCCAGACGCGCGTTTTCCGCGCGCGATCTCAGGCCATCACTTCCACGTTCCTGGCCGAGCGCGCATCCTCCATGGCGATCTGGTAGGCGTCGAGCGTCTCCGCCATTTTCTGGGACAGCATCAGATGCCGGTCGGCGAACGTGCGGGCCTGCTCGGCGATCCTGGCGGCCTGCTCGGGATGCGACCAGATCCAGGCCAGGTGCTCGGCGAAACCCGCGACATCCTGCGCCGGCGCCAGCCAGCCGGTGTCGCCGGGACGCACAATCTCAGGCAGGCCGCCGACTGCGCTGGCCACCACCGGACACCGGGACGCATAGGCTTCCGGCACAACGCGCGACCAGGCTTCGTTGATCGATGGCACCAGCATCGCGTCGGCGGCATGGATGATGTTCGAAATGTCTTCCCGATGCCCGGCAAAGGTCACGGAGTCGCCGATCCCGAGTTCCGCGACCAGGTCATGCAGCTTCTGCCCGTAGGCAGCCGTCGCGCGCGTGGGCATGCCGACCACCAGCGCCCGCGCGGGCACGCCGCGCTGGCGCAGGGCGTGTACCACGCGCAGCAGATCCTCCTGCCGCTTGTCGGGCCGAAGCATGCCGATGGTGGCCACCACGAACGAGGCGGGATCCAGGCCCAGCTCCTGCCGCATGGCGCGGCGCATCGCCCGCTTGTCGACGTCGGCGAAGAATCCATGGTCGGCCCACTCGCCCACCACGCTGATCCGCTTATGCCCGGCAAAGCCCGCCGCGACGATATCCTGGGCGCCGCCCTGACTGGTGGTGATAACGCGATGACAACCCAGGCGCCACTCCAGCCGTCGCCGCCACGACGTGCGCAGCGGGCGGGAGAAATGCCAGGTCCGCACCAGGGAACACAGGTCGCGGCAGAGTGCGCTGGCTTTCGCATCAGGCGTGCCATGCGCGTCAATGATCTGGATGCGCAGGTCCTTCACGAGTTGGCGCAGCTTGAGCACACCCGACCACGAATAAGGGGCACTGAAATTCATGCCAATCGTGGCCAACCCCCAGCTACGCGCCAGCTTGAGGGTGTCACTCCCAGGCGGCGCGGCAATTGCCACGGCGTGGCCTTGCTCTTGCAGCCAACGCGACTGGTCCAGGACCCGAAACTCCAATCCCCCCAGATTGGGGCCAGAGAGCGTGTGCAGAATTTGCATGGGAATCAACAGCAGAGAAACGCGAACCGCCGTGCCGCGCGGGCCAAAACCGCAGGCATGGCAAGCCGGATCCCTGTTACATCAGGCGCGGCGTGCGGCGGCGGGAGCGACGAGGAAACAAAAACGGGGGGCATCGCAGGGGCGGCTTGGTAAGATCGGCTCTAATTGTTTGCCGGACGGGGGCTATCGCATCGCCGAAACCGACTGAAACGCCATTTTTGTGAAATTTAGCTACGAGTCAGGAATATAGGCGCGCGGTATGGCAAGAGTTGGAGAGAACTTTTAACCATTGTGAATATTTTTGCTTTTTATGTAACCAAATAAATCAATCCTGCTGTACCGCCAGCCCCCGCTTCAACAGTACGTTCGCCTCGCGCGCCAATATCGGCCGACAGCCGCTGACGGCCGCAAGAACGCCCGCCAGCCGTCGGGCAGGCGAAATCGGGAAAGGGAAAGGGGCGCCACGAGCCTTCGGCACCAGGCGGGCGCGCTGAACGCGCCGGATCAGGTCATCCGACAGGACTGGAAACCCGGTTCAGAAGATGCAATACCGTCCCAACCCCAGCGTCAGCCAGTCAACCCGCGTCAGCAGGAGGGCCACCGCGGCAAAAATCGTGACGAGGAGAATCGTCAGACGATTGCCGGGCTTGATGAACGGGTTAGCGGTCATGGATGTCGTTTGAAACGGAACGAACGATTCGGCGCAACCGCCTGAAAACCGACGATACACTACGGAGCCGTGAGATTTCCCGCGGCGGCGCCCGCACGCCTGCGAGCACGCTGGCGCGGGACGCGCCACCCGGGACGTCAAAGCATCTTGTCTCGCGCCTGCTCTGCCCTCGACGCACCTATCGCCGTCTCCACGTTCCTGGCCTCCTCTGGAGGAGGCAGCACCGCCGGGAACCCGAGCGATTGAATCCAGAGCTCACGGGCCCACCCCTTCGTGTGATAGAGATGGTGGTCTTCATCTTTTTCCACCGCGTCATAAGCGCGCTGCAGCACTTTCGCCTGCGGCCCGGACAGCTTTTCCGCCACCAGGCCAATCAGCTCCCAGTTTTGGTGGTCCTTGGTCTCGGCGAGCACGACGCACTCCGCCGCCACCAGTTGAGCCGCCTCAGGATTTCCCTGCGACTTCGCCAATTCGATCGCAACAACAAGGCTCTCGCCATGGTGCTTGACCACAGCGCGGCTGGGCACCGCCGCGTTCGGGTCAAGGTTGAGCTCCTCGAATACGGTCAGCAACACGCGCTGGTGCGTCTTCGTTTCGTCTAAATACCCCTGCCACTCCTCGCGCAGGTCGTCGTTGACCGCACATTCGAGCGCCGCCTTGTAAACAAGCTCTCCGCCCAGTTCAGTTTCAAGCGCTTGGTACAGAAGGTCGTGGATTTGCTCGAGGTTGCCAGCTTTCTTCGCCATATTGCCCTCCCGGGGGTGACGTCCATTGGGACCACCTGTGGAGCAAGTTCCGTTCCTGCCGAGCCCCTTCCGCTGACGGCTACCGCACTACATCAGTCGGCCGATTGGGCCAGGATTGCGAACGTGTTAATTATTGGAACCGTCCAGCGGCCACAGAGCCGGACGTGCAAACCCACCCTGGTCCCTGGACTGTCACTCCTGGAGAAGCCATATGGCCGCCGGCAGAATTCGGATGGGCATGCCGCTTGCCGATGATGCCACGAGCTATCAACGGAGACAGCCATGGACCAATCACCCAACCGCGACCCGCGCAAGCCGGTTCAACCCGCCCCCGAACCCAGCGACGAAGACCAAGTCGATATTGCATCCGATGTACAACGAGGATTGGAGAAAGCGAATAGCAAATCCGAAAGCGATCGGCAAACCCCTCCCGATGGCCATAAGGCTACCGAGTTCGATGGATCGCCGAACCCGCGCGCAGATGAGGGCGCCCGGGTATTCAAACCCGCCGATGACACGCCCGCCGTGATGCCCAAACGCCAAGGGCCAAAGAACCCGGAGTAGGACATGCCTATTCCCGCCACTACTTTGTCAACTTCCGACCGCCGAATGCGACGTGCGGGCGGCCTCCTCGGCTTTGCAATGGGCGGCTTCTTCGACGGCATCCTGCTGCATCAGATATTGCAATGGCACCACCTTTTGTCGGCTGTCCGTACCGGAGTCTTCGGGGACCTACGGGTTCAGGTTGCGGCCGACGGGTTCTTTCATGCTCTGATGTACGTCATTGCCGCGGCCGGCTTGTGGACGCTCTATCATGCGCGCGCCAACACACCAGTGGCGTCGATGCGGCCGCTCTGGCCGACGTTCTGGATGGGCTTCGGAGGCTGGCATATTGTCGACGCGCTGTTCTCGCATTGGATCACCGGCATTCACCGAATTCGGATGGATTCGGATATGCCCCTGTTCTGGGACCTGACCTGGTTGGCGGTGTTCGGATTGATACCGTTTATCCTGGGCTGGCGCAGCCGTTCTGCGGGGGGAAGCCCGCCGCAACGCGGACAACACGCGTCGATACGATTGCTGCTTGTTGCACTGGTCGGGGCTGCGGCGGCGAACCTGTTTCCGCCACGTGGCGATAACGACACAACTGTCGTGGCACTGATGCCGAACGCGTCAGCCGCCAGACTATTGCTGGCCCTGAACGGTACGCAGGCCCGTATTCTCTGGGCTGACACGGCCGGCGGCGTATGGGTGATGAAGGGCCTTTCAATGCGCCAGGGCCTCGCGCTGTACCGTTCCGGCGCGCTCTTCGTCAGCGGCACGGCCTCGCCGGCAGGTTGTGCCGCGTGGGTGCGGTCAACGCAGGAAGCGCCAACCCGACCGGCAACCGCTTTCACGGAACCGACATGACCTTGCGCCGATTTGCGGAAAAGACCCGGGATTGCGGAAAAGACAACGGGTCTTGGATTGCTCCAAGACCCGCATGTTTCTTTGGTAGGCCCCCCGAGAGTCGAACTCGGCACCAACGGATTATGAGTCCGCTGCTCTAACCAGGCATGAGCTAGAGGCCCAGGAAACTTATTGCCCTTCCAGGAAGCTCTTCAGCTTGTCGGCCCGGCTCGGGTGACGCAGCTTGCGCAGCGCTTTGGCCTCTATTTGGCGGATGCGCTCACGCGTGACGTCGAACTGCTTGCCCACTTCTTCCAGGGTCTGGTCGGTGCTCATTTCGATACCGAAACGCATGCGCAGCACCTTGGCCTCCCGCGGGGTCAGAGAGTCTAGCACTTCCTTGACCACGTCGCGCATGGAACCATGCAGCGCGGCGTCCGAAGGCGCGAGGGTCGAGGTGTCCTCGATGAAATCGCCCAGGTGCGAATCGTCGTCGTCGCCGATCGGCGTTTCCATGGAGATCGGTTCCTTGGCGATCTTCAGGATCTTGCGGATCTTGTCCTCGGGCATGTCCATCTTCTGCGCCAGGGTCGCGGGATCCGGCTCGGCGCCGGTTTCCTGCAGGATCTGGCGGCTGATCCGGTTCATCTTGTTGATCGTTTCGATCATGTGGACCGGGATACGGATGGTGCGCGCCTGGTCGGCGATGGAGCGGGTGATGGCCTGACGGATCCACCACGTCGCGTAGGTCGAGAACTTGTAGCCGCGACGGTACTCGAACTTGTCCACGGCCTTCATCAGGCCGATGTTGCCTTCCTGGATCAGGTCCAGGAACTGCAGGCCGCGGTTCGTGTACTTCTTGGCGATCGAGATCACCAGGCGCAGGTTGGCCTCGGTCATTTCGCGCTTGGCCTTGCGGGCCTTGGCTTCGCCGGTGGCCATGCGCTTGTTGACGTCCTTGAGGTCCTTGAGCGGCAGCACCACGCGGGTCTGCAGATCGATCAGCTTCTGCTGCAGTTCCTGCACGGCGGGAATCTGGCGCTCCAGCGTTTCGGCGTACGGATGGCCCGCGGCCACTTCGTCGACGACCCACTGCAGGTTGGTTTCGTTGCCCGGGAACACCTTGATGAAATGCGTGCGCGGCATGCCGGCACGGTCCACACACGTGTGCAGGACGGCGCGCTCGAGCTGGCGCACTTCTTCCACCTGGTTGCGCAGCGTGTCGGCCAGCTTCTCGACCATCTTGGCGGTGAAGCGGATGCCCATCAGTTCGTTCTGGATCGACTCTTGCGCGCGCACGTAGACGTCCGACTTGTAGCCGTCCTTCTCGTACGACAGGCGCATCTTGTCGAACTGCTTGCCGACCTCGTCGAACTTGGCCAGCGCCTTCACGCGCAGGTCTTCCAACTGCTTGCTGGACATGCCGCCGGCGGGGCCGTCGTCGCTCTCGTCTTCGTCGGCGGTGACACCGGCGCCGGCGTACTCTTCGCCGTCTTCCGGATCGACCAGGCCGTCGACCACTTCGTCGATCTGCGCCTGGCCTTCACGCACGCGCAGGACGTGGGCGAGGATTTCGTTGATGGTGGTCGGGCAGGCCGAGATGGCCATGACCATGTGCTTCAGGCCGTCTTCGATGCGCTTGGCAATCTCGATTTCGCCTTCGCGCGTCAGCAGCTCCACCGAGCCCATTTCGCGCATGTACATACGCACGGGGTCGGTGGTGCGGCCAAAATCGGAGTCCACGGTGGTCAGCGCGGCTTCGGCTTCGTCTTCGACGTCATCGTCGTTGGACGCGACCGGCGCGTTTTCGCTCATCAGCAGCGTTTCGGCATCGGGCGCCTGGTCGTAGACCGCGATGCCCATGTCGCTGAACGTGCTGATGATGCCGTCGATGGCTTCGGCGTCGACCAGGTCGTCAGGCAGATGGTCGTTGATTTCGCCGTAGGTCAGGTAGCCGCGATCCTTGCCCAGCTTGATCAACTGCTTGAGGCGGTTGCGGCGGGCTTCGTATTCTTCGGCCGAGACGGGGCCGCGGGCAATCAGATCCTTGGGATCGGCCTTGCCGCGCTTGCCGCCACGCTTGGGCGGCTTCAGATCCGGCAGGACTTCGCCTTCGCCGTCCATGGTGTCGTCGAAACCGTCGGAATCGTTGTTGGCATTCTTGGCCGGGCGGCCGGGGCGGCGGCCGCTGGGGACCGGACGCGCGCTGCCGACCAGATCGGCGAGCTTGTCCTCGGCCTTCTTGGCACGCGCCTTGGTCACCTTCTCGGGCTTGTCTGCCGCCGCCGTCTTGGCAGCCGCCTTCTTGGCGGCCGTCTTCGCGGCAGGCTTGGCGACCTTCACCGCCGTCTTGGCGGGCGCTTTTTCCGCCGCCATGCTGACGACACGCTTGGCCTTGGTGGCCAGGGTGTCGGTCGCATCAATTGCAGAGGAGGATTTGCCGGTGGATTTGGTCATAGTCGCTTCCGTGGTCGTCGCAACCCGTTCGGGCATGTGCACCGCATGAAACCGCTGCCGGGCAAAGGCCCATCGCGGCATCCATGCGGGTAAAACTGGTGAATCGGCGGAACCCCTGCGGCTGCGTTGTTCGCGGCACAAGCTCTTGCGAGCCCGCTTGGCGTCATTGCGGTCCGTGACCGGCTGAACGCCTGGCGTGCATGGTTTCATCCAGCCGCGGACTCCCGGCATCGAGGGGGGCTGTCTGCCTATAAATAGGCGTTGCTTGCCTGGCGGGCCTTGCCCTTGGCAGCTAGATAGACACAGCACCCAAACCTCAGACGCGACGCGAAGATAACCGCCGCCGAACTGCGTGATTCACCACTCAGCTATAGTAATTAACTATGTAACAAATTTGATGCGCACGTCCGCTTTTTTTCGCGCTGGCGCTTGGGGCTCATCCACCCCAGACCGACCCGTTCAACCGGTATCCGCCTTGCCCGCCAGCCCGGCATCGCTTCAGCCGACCTGCCCATCAAACCCTAAAACTATTAGATTCCAGCAACGGAAATAGATTCCGTCCGCCGTTCTTTTTCCTGCCGCTTGCGCAGTCGTTTTCGCACAACCGTGCCCCAACACTGGCGCGATAGCGAAGATTCATCGCAATACAGCCAACAACTACAGCCACACAACGGTTTGCGGCAATGCCGCGGCGGGAAAACCCTTGATTTTACCGCATTTAGCGTATGCCGGCACCTTTGAGCACCAGCATCCGACTCGACAGCTCCAGGTAGCGCTTGCGCGCCTCCTCGGTCGCCAGGCCGGCCGCGGCCAGCTTGGCCATTTCCGCCTTCGCCGAATCGAATTCGATGCGCCGCAGCGCATCGTCCCATTCGGTTTGCGGATCCGGCAGATCTTCCTGGGACAAAATGTCGACCCGCAGCCCCTTGAGCACCGTGGCGAGATCCGAGTCCGGCTCGGCCGCTTCCAGCAAGGCGCCCACATGGCGGGCGCCGCTGGATTGGGCCAGCATGATCAGATCCCTTACCAATCCTAGATGGGGGCCGTGGTCGATGACTTCAAGCTGCTGGTCGCCCATGGAGTCGACCAGTTCCGGATGGGCCAGCAACAGACTCAACAGCCGCTTGGCCAGGGACGGCATGGTGCGGCGCCCTTCGAAGCCGCCGACGTCATCGCGCTTGCCCTTCCAGTTGCCCTTGCCGCCCTTCCAGTCGCCTTTGCCCTTCCAGTCGCTCTTGCCCTTCCAATCGCCCTTGCCTTTCCAGTCCTGCTTGCCACCGCCGCCACTCCAGCCACCGCCTGATTCGCCGCCTGGCGACGAGAATTGGCCATAGTCCACGTACTCGCCATCGTCGGCGGGAATGTCGTGAAAATCGTGGCCAGCGAAGTCGTAGCCGCCTTCGTGCGGCACGCTACCCTCTTGCGGCGCCGGTGCGCCGGCGTTGCCCGCCTCGCCCGCGGCCGGCTTGGCCGGCGCGCCGAACGGCTTGGCGGGTTGCTGCGCCAGCACCTGCGCCATTTCCTCCGGCGTCAGTTGCACCAGCTTGGCCATCTCGCGTTCGATCTGCACGCGCAGCGCACATTCCGGAATCGACGCCAGCAGGGGCTTGGCCTCATGCAGGCAACTGGCGCGCCCTTCGGCTTCGTCCATGTTATGGCGCGAGGCCAGCTCGTCCAGCAGGAAGCGCGACAACGCCACCGCCTCGCCCAGGCAAGCACGGAACGCTTCGGCGCCCAGTTCGCGCACATACGAATCCGGGTCATGCTCGGTTGGCAGGAACAGGAAGCGGATGGCGATGTCGTCGCGCAGCACCGGCAGGCACGCCTGCAGCGCGCGCCACGCGGCCCGGCGGCCGGCGCCATCACCATCGAAGCTGAAGATCACCTTGTCGCTGGTGCGCAGCAGCTTCTTGACGTGATCCGGGGTGGTCGCGGTGCCTAGCGTGGCAACGGCATTGGCGATACCCTGCTGCGCCAGGCCGACCACATCCATATAGCCTTCGACCACGATGACCTGACCTTCCTGGCGGATCGCCTGACGCGCTTCCCACAGCCCGTACAGCTCCTGACCCTTGGAAAACAGCGGGGTTTCCGGCGAATTCAGGTACTTGGGCTCGCCCTTGCCGATGATGCGGCCGCCAAAGCCGATCAGGCTGCCGCGCGCATTGCGGATCGGGAACATGATCCGTTCGCGGAAGCGGTCGTAGCGCCGGCCGTCCTCGGACTCGATGACCAGGCCCGACTCCACCAGGGTCGGATCCTCGTAATTCGGAAAAACCTGCGACAGCCCATGCCGGTCCGTGCCGGACCAGCCCAGGCCGAAATGCGCGGCGATCTCGCCGGTCAGGCCACGTTGCTTCAGATAGCGGATCGCGGCGGGCGATGCGCGCAACTGCTTCAGGTAATGGGCTTGAGCGGCATCCAGCACCTGCGTATGGCGGGACTCCTCGGCCTTGCGGCGCGCGGTTTCCTGCTGCTGGCGGGGACTGCGATTTTCTTCGGGGACCGTCATTCCCGCCGAAGCCGCGAGCGTGCGCACGGCCTCGGGGAAACTGGCGCCCGTATGTTCCATCAGGAAGGTGATGGCACTGCCGTGGGCGCCGCAACCGAAGCAGTGATAGAACTGCTTGGTGGGGCTGACAGTGAACGACGGACTTTTTTCGTTATGAAAGGGGCACAGGCCAAGCAAGTTGGCCCCACCCTTTCGCAACTGCACGTATCGCCCGACAACATCGACAACGTCGACCCGGGCGAGTAGTTCCTGGATGAATGATTCTGGAATCAATAGATTCGGGAATCAGAAATCAATACAGGCGCGGGGGCAGTTGCTGGCTACGGATGCGCTTGTAGTGGCGCTTCACAGCGGCGGCGTGCTTGCGCTTGCGCTCGGCCGTGGGCTTCTCATAGAACTCGCGCGAACGCAGTTCGGTGAGCAAACCGGTCTTTTCGATGGTGCGCTTGAAGCGGCGCAGAGCGGCTTCAAACGGTTCGTTTTCCTTCAGTCGAACGATAGGCATAAAGTGATTGGCCTGCTTGTAGGGTAACAAAAGTTGATGACAAACCTGGCTTGCTTACCAGCAACGCCACGTGGTTCCGGACGGCGAACCGCCTGTACGCTCAGGCCGCAGACTATGCACGCGTCAATAGTAATCGCGCATGCTGTCCGGACCAAGAGTTCAAGAGCCCCGCGTACAGGATTCCCTGCCCGCCGACCTCTTTGCTTCCAGGCGCCAGCGCCAAGAGCCTTGCAGCGCTAAAGTCCTAAAATCGGCTGGCTCTAGGGCCGGCTGGCTGCTGACTGGCAAAAGTCTCCAGGGCCGGTTGCGTTACCCAAAGACTACCTAAAGAGTAACAAGCCAAGTTCGGTTTAGCGATAACCAGCGATTCTAGCATGGTCATGGCTATTTTGACTACCCGGGGAACCGTCTGGCGCCCTGCCCTCGCACGGTCGTGCCGCGCATCGGTGGCGGGGATCGCCAGACTATCCGTCCCCATATGATTTCAGCCCTTGGAACCCTTGCGGATCCAGGCTTCCAGCTGGTGCGGACGCAGGCTGTCGTAATCCTCGAACGGCTGATGGATCCAGGGGTTGGTCGGCAGCTTGTCGACGTAATAGTCGGGCTGCGCCTGGGAGTGCCCCTTCCACCACAGCACGGCGCTGCGCAATTCGGTGATGTCGGCGAACTGGCTCTTGAGGTGGTCGTACACCTTCATGAACGTCTTGCCGGTATCCACCATGTCGTCCACCAGCAACACCCGCCCGGACAGCGTGCCGCGCGTGATGGTGATGAACTGCGCGATATCCATGTCGCCCTGTTTGGTGCCCGCGGCCTCGCGGTAGCTGCTGGTCGCCAGAATGCCCAACGGCACATCAAAAATACGGGACATGACGTCGCCCACGCGCATACCGCCACGCGCCAGGCACAGAATCTTGTCGAACTCCCAGCCGGACTGATGCACCTGCAAGGCCAGGCGCTCGATCAAGCGGTTGTAGTCGTCCCACGTCACCCACAGATGGCTATCGTCACTGGTTGGCGCGCTCATAGGCAAGGATCTCCTGCGTGAAAATACGAAAAGGCCGCCGCCGGTATGAGCCGGCGGCGGCCTTGCGAATAATAACCCGATGTCAGCCCTTCAGGGGATGACGCAGCACGATGGTTTCGTTGCGGTCGGGACCGGTCGACACCAGGTCGATCGGCACGCCGCAGACTTCGGCCACACGCTCCAGGTAGCGACGGGCGGCCTCGGGCAGCTTGTCGTACTCGGTGATGCCGACCGTGGATTCGCTCCAGCCCGGCAGCTCTTCCAGCACCGGCTGGGCTTGCGCCACGGCATGGGCGCCGTAGGGCAGCACGTCGCGGAACTCGCCATTGACGCGATAGCCGACGCCCAACTGGATGGTTTCCAGGCCGTCGAGCACGTCCAGCTTGGTGATGCACAGGCCGGTGATGCCGTTCAGGCGGACCGAGCGCTTGAGCGCGGCGCCATCGAACCAGCCGCAACGGCGCGGACGGCCGGTGACCGAACCGAATTCCTTGCCAATGGTGGCCAGGCGGGTGCCGATCTCGTCGACCAGCTCCGTGGGGAACGGGCCCGAGCCGACGCGCGTGGTGTAGGCCTTGGTGATGCCCAGGACGTAGTCCAGCGACTGCGGACCGACGCCCGCGCCCGCCGAAGCGGCGCCTGCGACGCAGTTGCTGCTGGTGACGAACGGATAGGTGCCGTGGTCGACATCCAGCAACGCGCCCTGCGCGCCTTCGAACAGCAGGCGCTTGCCTTCCTGCTGCATGGCGAACAGCGTGCTGGAGACGTCCGCGACCATCGGAGCGATCGCCGGCGCCAGCGCCATGGCCTGATCGCGCACTTCGTTGGCCGACACGGCTTCGGCGCCAAGATATTGGGTCAGCACGAAGTTGTGGTAGTCCAGCACTTCGGCGAGTTTTTCGTCGAACAGCGCGGGATTGAACAGGTCCTGCACGCGCAGCGCGCGGCGGGCGACTTTGTCCTCGTAGGCCGGGCCGATGCCGCGACCGGTCGTGCCGATCTTGCCATCGCCCTTGCGCGCTTCGCGGGCCTTGTCGACGGCCACGTGGTACGGCAGGATCAGCGGGCAGATCTCGGAGATGCGCAGACGCGAGCGCACGTCCAGGCCGGCGGCCTCGAGCTCTTCGATTTCCTTGAGCAGGGCCTCGGGCGACAGCACCACGCCATTGCCGATGAAGCAGGTGACGCCGGGATGCATGATGCCCGACGGGATCAGGCGAAGAATCGTCTTCTTGCCATTGATCCACAGCGTGTGGCCGGCGTTGTGGCCGCCCTGGAAGCGAACCACGCCCTGGACGGATTCCGCCAGCCAGTCGACGATCTTACCCTTGCCCTCGTCACCCCACTGGGTGCCGATTACGACTACGTTCTTGCTCATGTTACGAATCAATATCGAGTTTCTCGGGAAATCCGGAAATCTCCCCGCGGCCCTCTCGTTAACGAGAGGGAGTTAGTCACAGCGTTCTGACCGTCCAGGCGCCATCCAGCAGCGCCAGCTCGCGATCGCAAACGAATTCGTCCTGATCCTGCTCGTGACCGGGCAATACCTGAACGACGATTTCCCCTGACCGGCGCAGACGGCGGACCGCCTCGACCAGGGCGGGGGCTTGCCCCCAGGGCGCGCGAACCGCACGCGCCCGTTCCGCCGGCGGCAAACCCGCCGCCAGCTTGCGTAAATCCAGACTGAAGCCAGTGGCCGGACGGGCGCGCCCGAACGCCAGGCTGACGTCGTCATAGCGGCCGCCGCGCACCAGCGCGTCGCGCCAGCCTTCGGCATACAGCGCGAACTTGACGCCGGAGTGGTAGCCGTAGCCGTCCACGTCCGCGAGATCGACACCGAAATCGACGTTCGGCTGGCCGTCCACCAGCACCTGCAGCGCATCCAGTGCGGCGACGACGCCCGGCAGCAGCGGCAGGTCGTGGCGGGCCCGCTTCAGCACCTCGGGACCGCCATAAAGCTTGGGCAGCAACTGCAACGCCTTCAACGTTTCAGCGCGCATGCCGGGGGTGCGGGCGGCCAGTTCGGTCAGGCCCGGCACGTCTTTCTCGCGCATCAGGCGGATGACGTCCTGCGAGACCGCGGCAGCGGCCGGATCGGCTTCGACGATGCCGCGCAGCACGCCCGGATGGCACAACACCAGGCGCGGATTGCGCACGCCGGCAATGGCCACCGTTTCCAGCACTAGCTGGATGATTTCGAGGTCGGCCTCGAAACCGGCATGACCGTAGATTTCGGCGCCGATCTGCAGCAGCTCGCGGCTGGACAGCAGGTCCGCCGGGCGGGCATGCAGCACGTTGCCGCAGTAGCACAGGCGGGTCACGCCAGCGCGGTTCAACAAGTGCGCGTCGATGCGCGTGACCTGGGGCGTCATGTCGGCGCGAACGCCCAGCGTGCGGCCCGACAATTGATCCACCAGCTTGCAGGTACGCAGATCCAGATCGCTGCCGGTGCCGGACAGCAATGAATCAATGTATTCGACCAGCGGCGGCGCGACCAGCTCGAAACCGTAAGTGCGGTACAGATCGAGAAGTTCGCGGCGCACTTCCTCGATGCGCCGGGCCTCTGCCGGAAGTACGTCGGCAAGGCTCTCGGGCAGCAACCAGTTACCCATGAATGTTTACCTGAATAACGCCTAGAGATGCGTGGGCGTCGCCCAAACGAAAAAGCGGCTGAGGGGGCGTAAGCCCGCTCAGCCGCTGCGGAATGTTTTCTAGCTTACGGGGTATTGTACATGGTTCAGGCGGCAGCGCCAGCCGGGAAAGCCAGCGGCGCAACACCGTCCCCGATTGCGGAGGCGGCCACCGGACCCTGCCTGGCACGCCAGGAAAAAGCCCCTTGGCGCAGGCCAAGGGGCTTCGGGATACCGCAAGCGGTGCCGCCTTACTTGGCGGGCACGGTCACCGGCGCCAGCGCCTGGCCGGCGGGATCCTTCATGAACTGGAAGAAGCTGGAACTGGGGTCGACCACCAGCACGTCGCCCGGCTTCGAGAACGAAGCGCGATAGGCTTCCAGGCTCTTGTAGTACGTGTAGAACTGAGGGTTCTTGCCGTAGGCCTGCGAGTAGATCGCGGCGGCCGCGGCGTCACCCTCGCCCATGATCGTCTGGGCCTTGGCGTAGGCCTGGGCCACGATCACTTCGCGCTGGCGGTCGGCTTCGGCGCGGATCTTCTCGCCCTCGGCGGCGCCGATCGAGCGCAGCTCGTTGGCGACACGGGTACGTTCGGCTTCCATGCGGCGGTACACCGATTCCGAGATCTCGGGCGCGAACTCGATGCGGCGCAGGCGCACGTCGACGATCTGCACGCCCAACGGCTCGGCGCGCTTGGCGACGTTGGTCAGGATTTCGGCCATGATCTTGTCGCGCTCGGTCGAGACCACGTCACGCACCGTGCGCACGTTGACCGAGGCGTTGAGCGCGTCGCGGATCTGCGCTTGCAGGCGTTCCTGCGCGGCGCGTTCGTTGCCGCCGAAGGTCACGTAGTACAGGCGGGGATCCGCGATGCGCCACTTGACGTACGAGTCGATCAGCAGGTTCTTCTTTTCGGAAGTCTGGATGCGCTCGGCTTCGTTGGTTTCGATCGTCAGGATGCGCTTGTCCAGCGTCACCACGTTCTGGAATGGCGGCGGCGCCTTGAAGTACAGGCCGGGCTCGTTGATGACCTTGCGCACTTCACCCAGTGAGAACACCAGGGCGTAGTCGCGCTCGCGCACCACGAACACGCAGGAAGAAAGGGCGGCCAGCACGATGAGCAGGCCAACCAGGATGGGCATAAGACGTTGCATGATCAAGAATCCTCCGGGTTAGCGCGACTGGCGGTCGCGGGGCAGCGCGTTGCTATTGCTGCTGCCGGAGGGTTGCGGCGCCGGCGCCGCGCCGCCACGCAGTGGCGCTTGGAGCGGCGGACTGACCAATGCGGGCGATCCGGGGTTGCCTACCGCGGACTTGCTGGCATCCTGGGCGGCCAGATGCATGATCTTGTCCAAGGGCAGATACAACATGTTGTTGTTGCTCTTGGTGTCGACCATGACCTTGCTGGCGCGCGTGAAGATGTCCTGCATGCTCTCCAGATACATGCGCTGGCGCATGACCACCGGGGATTTCTCGTACTCGCCGAGGATGCTGGTGAAGCGCGCGGTATTACCCTGCGCGTCGCCCGTCACCTTGGCGCGGTAGCCTTCGGCCTGCTCCAGCATGCGCGAGGCCTGGCCGCTGGCCAGCGGCACGACCTGGTTGGCGTAGGCCTGGCCTTCGTTGATCTGGCGCTCGCGATCCTGGCCCGCCTTGACGGCATCGTCGAAGGCGGCCTGCACCTGCTCGGGCGGCTGCACGTTCTGAATGGCGACGGTGCTGACCTGCACGCCGGTCTGGTAGCGGTCGAGGATCTGCTGCATCAGCGCCTGGACCTGGGTGGCGACCGTGGTACGACCTTCGTACAGCACGAAGTCCATGGACTGCTTGCCGACCACTTCGCGCATGGCGGTTTCAGACGCCTGGCGCACGGAATCGTCCGGGTCGCGCGTCATGAAGAGGTAGTCGGGCGCGCCATCGGCACGCAGGCGGTACTGCACGACGAACTGCATGTCGACGATGTTCTCGTCCGTCGTGAGCATCAACGCCTCGGGCAGCACCTTGTTGCGGGCGCCGCCACGGAAACCGACTTCGAACGTGCGCAGTTGCGACACGTTGACCATTTCATGGCTCTGGATGGGGTACGGCAGGCGCCACTGGAAGCCGGCTTGTGAGGTGCTCTTGTATTTGCCGAACTGCGTGACGACCGCGACCTGGCCTTCCTGGACGATATAGAAGCCGCTGGCCGCCCAGATGCCGACCGCGACCAGGGCGATCACTCCCAGTCCGATGCGCGCGCCACGCGGCGACGGCGGCGTCATGCCACCGCGATTGCCACCCGGGCGGTTGTTGCCGCCCCCGCCCTTGCGGCCGAATAACGATCCGATGCGATTATTGAAATCGCGCCAGACCTCGTCGAGGTCGGGCGGACCGTCTCCGTTGCCTTGGGGCCGCTTGGGCGGCGGCTCGGAGCCATTATTGTTTCCACGACCCCAACCGGGGTCATTCAGATTGAAGAGTTTGATAATTCGAGGCATTGTTTCCCACAATCTGTCCGGTCTCCGCAATTGCCCCGCGCAACGCGTCCAAACCGGCGCGCTCGGTGGCGCTTACAAATACTCGCGCAATCGTACCATGGGCATCGCGCTCCGCCCGGGGTTCCAGGCCAGCGCGATCGATCTTGTTGTATACCAGAATGGTGGGAATCGCGGCAGCCCCGATTTCGGCCAGAACCTTGTTGACCTCGAAGATCTGCTCGTCACGCTGCGGACTGGCGGCGTCGACCACGTGCAGCAGCAGATCGGCGTGCACGGTCTCTTCGAGCGTGGCGCGGAACGCGGCGATCAGGTCGTGAGGCAGGTCGCGGATGAAGCCCACCGTATCCGACACCACCACATTGCCCGCCCCTTCAATCCAGATGCGGCGCGTCGTGGTGTCGAGCGTGGCGAACAACTGGTCCGCCGCGTAGGTGTCGGCGCGGGTCAAGGCATTGAACAGGGTCGACTTGCCCGCGTTGGTATACCCCACCAGCGACACCGACAATGCGCCGCCGCGCGCCCGCGCGCGCCGCTGCGTGACGCGCTGGCGCTCGACGCGGTCAAGGCGCTCGCGCAGCGTCTTGACCTTGGCGCCGATCATGCGGCGGTCCATTTCGAGCTGCGATTCGCCGGGACCGCGCATGCCGATGCCGCCGCGCTGGCGCTCCAGGTGGCTCCACATGCGGGTCAGGCGCGTGGCCAGATGCTGCAACTGGGCCAGTTCGACCTGCAGCTTGCCTTCGTGGCTCTTGGCGCGCAGCGCGAAGATGTCCAGGATCAACGCCACGCGATCCACCACGCGCAGGTTGAAGACCCGTTCCAGGTTGCGCTGCTGGGCCGGCGACAGCGGCTGGTCGAACAGCACGATGTCGGCCAGCAGCGCCTGGGCCATGCCCACGCCTTCGTCGGCCTTGCCGGAACCGATGAAGAACTTGGCGTCGGGGCGGTCGCGCCGGGCCGTGAGCGTGCCGACGATTTCCGCGCCGGCGCCCTTGGCCAGCATGGCGAATTCCTCGGCGTGGGCGGCGAAGTCGGGATCACCCAGATCCACGCTGATGATCAGTGCGCGCATACATGCACCATTTTGGAGCCAAAGCGAAAATGCCCGCCGACGTGGAACGCCTGGCGGGCAATAAAAGGTACTGCGGGAGCGAGATTACTCAGCAGGGACTTCCACCTGGAAATTCACGGCGCGGGCGGGAACGACGGTGGAAATGGCGTGCTTGTAGACCATTTGCGTGACCGTGTTACGCAGCAGCACCACGTATTGGTCGAAAGATTCGATTTGCCCTTGAAGCTTGATACCGTTCACCAGGTAGATCGACACCGGCACATGATCCTTGCGCAGCGTGTTCAGGAACGGATCTTGCAGAGTTTGCCCTTTATTGCTCATTGGCCAGGCTCCATTTGTTTGTTATTGAGTGGTGACGCGCTTTTTACAGGTGGGGCACGCCGAAGCATGTACTCTACAGGGTTTTCCCGGCCCGTGCTACTTGTGTCGGATGCAAAAGATGACACCAGAGTTTTCCGCCGGAAAGGCCCTGGCGCTGGGGTTCAGACGAGCTCGGCGAGCGCTTTCAGGAGCAATTCGCACTGCTCGTCCGTGCCCACTGTAATACGCAGAAACTGGTCGATGCGCGGCAGGCGGAAATGGCGCACGATGATGCTGCGTTCGCGCAGGCCGGCGGCCAGCGCGGCGGCATCGCGCGAGGCGTGCCGGGCGAACACGAAATTGGCGCTGGACGGCAGCACCTCGAAGCCCAGGGCCTCCAGGCCGGCTGTCATCCGCACGCGAGTCTGGATCACCGCCTGGCGGGTCCGTTCGAAATACTCGACATCCTCGAGCGCCGCGACCGCGCCGGCCGAAGCCAGGCGATCCACCGGATAGGAATTGAAGCTGTTCTTGACGCGTTCCAGGCCGTCGATCAGCGCCGGGCTGCCGACCGCGAAGCCGACGCGCAGGCCCGCCAGCGAACGCGATTTGGACAAGGTCTGGATGACCAGCAGGTTGTCGTAACGCGCGGTCAGCGCAATAGCCGATTCGGCGCCGAAATCGACGTAGGCCTCGTCCACCACCACCACGCAATCCGGATTGCCCGCCAGCACGCGCTCGATCTCCGCCAGCGTCAACGCACGGCCGGTCGGCGCGTTGGGATTGGGGAAAATGATGGCGCCTGCCTGGCCATGACGGCCAGGCAGGTAGTCTTCGACGTCGATGCGGAAATCGTCCGTCAGCGGCAGCGTTTCGTAGTCGATGCCGTACAGGCCGCAGTAGACGGGATAGAAGCTATAGGTGATGTCCGGAAAACGCAGGGGACGCTCGTGCTTGAGCAACGCCAGGAAGGCATGCGCCAGCACCTCATCCGAACCGTTGCCGACGAAGACACTGGCCGGCGCCACGCCGACGGCCGTCGCCACCGCCTGGCGCAGGCGGTCGGACGACGGATCGGGATAGAGCTTGAGCGTGTCGTCGCACGCCGCGCGGATCGCCTCGAGCACCTTGGGCGACGGCCCGTAGGGGTGCTCGTTGGTGTTCAGCTTGACCAGGTTCTGAAGCTTGGGCTGCTCGCCCGGCACATACGGACTGAGCGTCCCGACCACGGGACTCCAGAAACGGCTCATGGATCAGCTTTCCTGCGCGTAGGGGTTGTGCGAAGACTTGAATTCGATCCGCAGCGGCGTGCCGGCCAGATCGAAAGCGTTGCGGAAACGGGTTTCCAGGTAGCGGCGGTACGAATCGGGCACCGCGTCCAGCGCGTTGCCGTGGATGACCACCAGCGGGGGATTCTGCCCGCCCTGGTGCGCATAGCGCATCTTGGGACGGAAGATGCCCTTGCGCGGAGGCGGCTGCTGCTCGACGGCGGCTTGCAGCTCGCGCGTCAGCTTGGGCGTGGACAGCTTGGCGAAGGCCGCGGCGTGGGCGGCATTGACCGACTTGAGCAGCGGCTTGATGCCCTGGCCGCGCAGGGCCGAAATGGTGTGCACGCGAGCGAACGACAGGAAGCGCAGTTTGCGCATGAACTCGCGCTCGATGCGTTCCTTTTCCTCGCCGTCCAGGCCATCCCACTTGTTGACGGCCACGACCACGGCGCGCCCGGTTTCCAGCACGAAGCCGGCGATGTGGGCGTCCTGCTCGGAGATTTCGGTCTGCGCGTCCAGCATCAGCAGCACGACGTTGCTGGCCTCGATGGCCTGCAGCGTCTTGATGACCGAGAACTTCTCGACCGCCTCGAACACCTTGCCGCGCTTGCGCAGGCCGGCGGTGTCGATCAGCGTGTAGCGGCGGCCATCGCGTTCGAAGTCGATCTCGATGGCGTCGCGCGTGGTGCCGGGCATGTCGAACGCGATCACGCGCTCTTCGCCCATCAGGGTGTTGATCAGCGTCGACTTGCCGACGTTGGGACGGCCGACGATGGCCAGCTTGATGCGGTGGTCGTGCTCGCCCTCTTCGGCCGGCTCTTCTTCCTCGGCCGGCGGCTCGGCCAGGTCCTGCAGCGCGAGTTCGATCAGGTCGACGATGCCGTCACCGTGCGCCGCCGAGATGGGATAGGGTTGCCCCAGACCCAGCTCGTGGAATTCGGCGATGGCGGCGCCCGCCCCCATGCCTTCGGCCTTGTTCACCGCCAGCAGCACGCGCTGCTGTCCCGACTTGCGCAGCAGCGTCGCGATCTCGTGGTCATGCGCGTTCAGGCCGGCGCGGGCGTCCACCAGGAACACCACGACGTCGGCCTCGGCGATGGCCTGCCGGGTCTGGCGCGCCATCTCCAGCAGGATGCCGTCCTTGGCGACCGGCTCGAAACCGCCCGTGTCGATGACGATGAAGGGGATATCGCCCACCCTGCCCTCGCCGTAGTGGCGATCGCGGGTCAGGCCGGAAAAATCGGCCACCAGCGCGGCGCGCGATCGCGTCAGGCGATTGAATAGGGTCGATTTCCCCACATTGGGGCGGCCGACCAGGGCAACGACAGGCTTGAAAGACACGGTGTAAGGCTTTGTTCTTGAGGGTTTAGTTGGTGCCGATCAGGACGAGATTGCCATTGCCCGTCTGGACCAGCACACCTTGGGAAGTCGTCTGCGGCGGCGAAACGATGGCACCGCCGCCCACCGACAGGCGCGCCATCAGGCTGCCGTCGCTGCGCGACAGGAAATGCACGTAGCCGTCCAGGTCGCCGACCGCGAGCGCGCCGCCCAGCAGGGCCGGCGCGGTGAGCTGGCGATTCTTCAGCGCAGCCTGCTTCCAGACATTGCCGCCGTTGTCCAGCGCAAAGGCGTTGACCACGCTGTTCTGGTCGGCAGAGTAGGCAAAACGCTGATCCAGGGTCATGCCACTGACGCTGGAGAAGTCCTTCGCCCAGATCGGACGGCCGCCGGCCGTGACGTCAAAGCACACGATACGCCCTTGGTAGGCCACCGCGCAAAGCAGATTGCCGGCGATGCGTGGCGCGCCGACCACGTCGGTCAGGCGTTCCAGGTCGCTGGCGCCGCGCGGGGTGGCGACGGTGCCTTCCCATTGCACGTTGCCGCTGTCGGAGGCGATGGCCATCATCTTGCCGCCGGGCAGGCCAGTGATGACGAGGCCTTCGGCCAGCACCATCTGCGCGGCGCTGCGCAGGGCCAGCGCCGGGCCGGGCCGCTGCACGCTCCAGAGACGCTCGCCGTTATTGGCGTCGAAGGCCTGGATGCGGTAGTCGCCGCTGCGGACCACGACGATGCCATAACCCACCACTGGCGGGATGTTGACGTCGCTGGTGGCGCGCACCTTCCATTTGACCTTGCCGCTGTCGTCGAAGGCGACCACGTCGCCGTCGGGGGAGGCCACGGCCGTGGTGGTGCCGTCGCTGCCCGCGCCCGCGGTCAGCTTCACGCCGGCCTGCGACTTCCAGATGGGACGACCGCTCTGCAGGTCGAACTTGCCGACCGAGCCATCGGGCGTGGCGGCGTAGACCGCGTTCTCGAGCACCGTAGGCGCAAAGCCAAGGCCGGAGCCGCTGCCGATCGAGGTCGACCAGACCTGGCGCACCGACATGCCGGCCTTGTATTCGGTCAGGGGAGCAGGGTCGTAACGGCCGTCGTCATGGGAAAACAGGCCGCAACCGCCCAGGGCGAGCAAGCTCGTCAGGCAAACAGCGCCACGCCACGTCCGGCCAAAGGCAAATTTACGCATTACAGTCACGCTCCGCTCAGGGCATCCAGTTTCAGTTGCACAACCTGGGTCAGCGGATTCGCCGTGCCCAGGCCATCAATGGCGCTTTGCCATGCCGCACGCGCGTCCTCGCGCTTGCCTTGCGCCGCGAGGATATCGCCACGGCGGTCGGCGAACAAGGCGGCGAACGCGGCCGGGGCGTTGTTCAGTTGGCCCAGCGCGGCGTCGTATTGCTTCTGATCGAGCAACAGACCCGCCAGGCGCAGCCGGGCGACGGCCTGCATGGACGGGTTCTTGGATTGACTGGCCAGCCACTCGAGCTGCTGGCGGGCGCCGTCGACGTCCTTTTGGGCCTGCAGCGCCTGGGCCGCCACCAGCGCGCCGCGGGCGGCGTAGCCGGTCGAGCCGTATTGGTCGCGCAAGGTCGCCGCGGCGGCCTTGATGCGCACCGACGAATCGGCGCCACCCAGGCGGGCGGCGTCTTCGAGCGCCTCGAAATAACCCATGGCCTGGTTGGCCTTGTGCGACTGGTAGGCCTTGGCGCCCCACCAGCCGCCCCATGCCACCGCCACGGCGGCCACCAGCGACAGCACCAGCGTGCCGTAACGAGCCCACCACGCCTTGATCGCGTCGAGTTTTTCCTGTTCTTCCAGATCGTATGCCATGCCCTAACCCTTGATATTCAATACGTCGGCCAAGCCCGCCAACGGGACTTGCTGCTGCGCGGCATCGCCTTGGGCGTCGGCGCGCAGGAATTTGATGCTGGCGGTCTGCGAAGCCACTTCATCGGCGCCAAGGATAACCGCAACCCGGGCGCCGCTGGCGTCCGCGCGCTTGAATTGGGACTTGAAGCTGGCGGCGCCGGCATGCACCACCACCGACAGGCCGGCGTCGCGCAGGTCTTCGCCGACCCGGGCGGCCAGGCGCTGCGCCGCTTCGCCCTGGTGCACGACATAGACCTCGCATTCGGCAGGCGACTCGATCTGCACGCTCTGCTCCCACAGGTCCAGCAGGCGTTCCATGCCGATGGCGAAACCGACGGCCGGCGCGGGCTTGCCGCCCAGCAGCTCGATCAGGCCGTCATAGCGGCCGCCGCCGCAGACGGTGCCCTGGGAGCCGAGGCGGTCGGTCACCCATTCGAAGACGGTCAGGTTGTAGTAGTCCAGCCCGCGCACCAGGCGCGGGTTGAGGCGGTATTCGATGCCGGCGTCGGTCAGGCGCTGGCACACGCCCTCGAAGTGCGCGCGCGATTCCTCGCCCAGGAAGTCGAACAGGCGCGGGGCGCTGTCGGCCATTTCCTGCATGGCGGGGTTCTTGGTGTCCAGCACGCGCAGCGGATTGGTATACAGGCGGCGCTTGCCATCCTCATCGAGGATGTCGACGTGCTTTTCCAGGTGCGCGATCAGGGCGGCGCGGTGCGCGGCGCGCTCGGCCGGCTGGCCCAGCGAATTCAGTTCGAGGCGCACGTCGGTCAGGCCCAGCAGCTTCCACAGGCGGGCCAGCATGACGATCAGCTCGGCGTCCACATCGGGGCCGGCGAAGCCCAGGGCCTCGACGTCGATCTGGTGGAACTGGCGGTAGCGGCCGCGCTGCGGGCGCTCGTGGCGGAACACCGGGCCGATCGAGTAGACGCGCTGCGGGCGGTCGTACAGCAGGTTGTGCTCGATCGAGGCGCGCACGATGCCGGCGGTCATCTCGGGCCGCATGGTCAGCGATTCGCCGTTGAGCGCGTCGGTGAACGTGTACATCTCTTTTTCGACGATGTCGGTCACTTCGCCAATGCCGCGCGTGAACAGGCGCGTATGCTCAAGCACGGGCGTACGCACATTGCGATAGCCGTAGCCGCGCAGCCAGCCGCGCACGATTTCCTCGAATTGCTCCCAGCGGGCGCTGGCCCCTGGCAGCAGGTCATTCATGCCGCGAATGGCGGCGACTTTCTGGAAAGCTTGAGTCATCTTGATCATGCCGCTCCGCGCGCCGGCAAGCGCGCCTCGCGGCCACACCCTTTCTTTTAATGAGAGGCGAGCGCGCCGTAGCGACGCGCAACGTAGTCTTCAACGATGGCCTGGAATTCTTCGGCGATGTGGTCGCCCTTCAGGGTGACCGTGCGCTCGCCGTCGACGAACACCGGCGCGGCCGGCACCTCGCCGGTGCCCGGCAGGCTGATGCCGATGTCCGCGTGGCGGCTTTCGCCAGGCCCGTTGACCACACAGCCCATGACCGCGACGTTCATGCTTTCGACGCCGGGGTACTGGGCGCGCCACACCGGCATCTGCCGGCGCAGGTAGGACTGGATGCTATCGGCCAGTTCCTGGAAGAACGTGCTGCTGGTGCGGCCGCAACCGGGGCAGGCCACCACCATGGGCGTGAACGCGCGCAGGCCCATGGTCTGCAGGATCTCCTGCGCCACCACGGCCTCGCGGCCGCGGTCGCCGCCCGGTTCCGGCGTCAGCGAGATGCGGATGGTGTCGCCGATGCCCTGTTGCAGCAGCACGGCCAGCGCGGCGGTCGAGGCGACGATGCCCTTGCTGCCCATGCCGGCTTCGGTCAGGCCCAGGTGCAGCGGATAGTCGCAACGCGCCGACAGGTCGCGGTAGACCGCGATCAGGTCCTGCACGTGGCTGACCTTGCACGACAGGATGATGGCATCGCGGCGCAGGCCGAGTTCCTCGGCGCGCTGGGCGTTGCTGATGGCGGACACCACCAGCGCGTCGCGCATCACCGCCTGCGCTTCCCAGGGCTGGGCGCGGCGGCTGTTTTCGTCCATCTTGCGCGCCATCAGCTCGTGATCCAGGCTGCCCCAGTTCACGCCGATGCGCACCGGCTTGTCGTAGCGGCAGGCCACTTCGATCATCTGGGCGAAATTGTCGTCACGACGCTTGCCGCCGCCCATGTTGCCCGGATTGATGCGGTACTTGGACAGCGCCTGGGCGCAGTCCGGGAATTGCGTCAGCAGCTTGTGGCCGTTGTAGTGGAAATCGCCCACCAGCGGCACGTCCACGCCCATGCGGTCGAGCTGCTCGCGGATCGCCATGACTTCCCTGGCGGCTTCGGGCGTGTTGACGGTGATGCGCACCATCTCGGAGCCGGCCAGCGCCAATTCCTTGACCTGGATCGCCGTGGCGATGGCATCGGCGGTGTCGGTGTTGGTCATGGACTGGACCACCACCGGCGCGTCGCCGCCGATCATGACCGTGCGGTCGCCCCACTTCACCGCCACCGAACGCGTGGCGCGGCGGGGAGCCGCGCCCACGGCGGGCGGCGGCGCATCCTGGCAAGGCAGAGAGGAATCTTGCATCGGCGAAACCGGTATTTACTTGGACAGCTTGGGAAGCCAGTCGAACGCCAGCCATTGCTGCGGCAGCCAGCCCTGCCAGAAGGCATAGGCGACGCCGGCGGCAAGCACCAGCACGATGGCGATCAGCCAGCCCCAGGAGGTCGAGGACGCGCGATCGTCGTCGGCACCGGACTGGGGAATGGAATGGGCCGAATGCAGCGCCCCCGGACTCAGCTTGACCGGGCCGGTGACGCGGGCCTTGGGGTCGAGCGAATCAACGATTGCCTGCGAATCGGCGCCCAGCATGCGGGCGTAGTTGCGGATCAGGCCGCGCAGCGAGACGCCGGTGGGCAGATCGCCCCACTGTTCGTTCTCGAGGGCCTCGATCTGCTTGGCCGAAAACTTGATGCGGCTGGACACTTCGTCGAGCGACCAGCCCTTGGATTGGCGCAGCGTGCGCAGCGCCGAGCCCACATTGCCCGAACCGCCCGCGCTCGCGGGCGTCTCTGAAACTGCAGAAGCGATATCCTGCGTCATGCATGCACCTGTCTAATTGGTATGGTCTGGCGCTGCGCGGCGTTCCGCTCGGTGATGCGGGTACGGTCGCGCACTTCTCCAGCCAGTTGACCACAAGCAGCGTCGATATCGTCCCCCCGGGTCTTGCGCACCGTCGTGATGATGCCGGCGTCCATCAGACGCTGGGCGAACACCTTGACGCGGGCCGAAGGCGAACGCTTCAGGCCGGAGGCGGGGAAGGGATTGAACGGGATCAGATTGAGCTTGCAGCGGATCTGGCGGGCAATGTGTATCAGTTCCTTGGCGTGCTGGTCGGTATCGTTGATGCCATCCAGCATGCAGTATTCAAACGTGATGAAGTCGCGCGGCGCGAAAGCCAGGTAGCGTTCGCACGCGGCCAGCAACTCCTTCAACGGGTATTTCTTGTTCAGCGGCACCAGCTCGTCGCGCAGCGCGTCGTTGGGCGCATGCAGCGACACGGCCAGCGCCACCGGACAGTCCTGCGACAGGCGGTCCATCATGGGCACCACGCCCGACGTGGACACCGTGACGCGGCGGCGCGACAGGCCATAGGCATTGTCGTCGAGCATCAGGCGCAGGGCCGGCAGCACCTGGTCGTAGTTGAGCAGGGGCTCGCCCATGCCCATCATGACCACGTTGCTGATGACGCGGGTGTCTTCGGTGGCGCGAGCGCCTTCCAGGCGCGCGGTGCCGACGTCGGCTTCCAGCACGCGCTTGGCCCACCACAACTGGCCGATGATCTCGCTGGTCTTGAGGTTGCGGTTGAACCCCTGGTGGCCGGTCGAGCAGAAACGGCAGTTCACCACGCAGCCCGCCTGGCTGGAGATGCACAAGGTGCCGCGGTCGTCCTCGGGGATGAAGACGGTTTCGATGGCGTTGCCCTGCCCCACGTCGAACAGCCACTTGCGGGTGCCGTCCGACGAGCGCTGCTCGGTGTTGACCGCCAGCGCCTCGATGACGCAACGGGACGCCAACTGGCCGCGGAAATCGCGGGCCAGGTCGGTCATGGCGTCGAACGAATCGGCGCCGCGCTGGTGCATCCAGCGCTGCAACTGGCGGGCGCGAAACGGCTTGCCGCCCCACTGCCCGACGAGTTCGGACAGGGCGGAGCCATCCAGCCCCAACAGGTTGATTCGTTCGACGGATTCCATGACCAGGGTATTGCTATGACGCTAAAGGAATTTCCGGGAAATCAACGGCTGTGGATGTTGATTTCGGGGAAGAAGAAAGCCACTTCGACAGCGGCCGTTTCCGGCGCGTCCGAGCCGTGCACGGCGTTGGCGTCGATGCTGTCGGCGAAGTCGGCGCGGATGGTGCCCGGGGCGGCCTTCTTGGGATCGGTGGCGCCCATCAGGTCGCGGTTCTTCTGGATGGCGTCTTCGCCTTCCAGCACTTGCACGAACACGGGGCCCGAGACCATGAAGTCAACCAGGTCCTTGAAGAAGGGGCGTTCTTTGTGGACGGCGTAGAAACGCTCGGCGTCGGCGCGCGACAGTTGGGCCAGGCGGGCGGCGATGACCTTCAGGCCGGCTTGCTCGAAGCGGGCGACGATCTGGCCGATGACGTTCTTGGCGACGGCGTCGGGCTTGATGATCGAGAGGGTGCGTTGGACGGACATGAGAACTCCAAAAACGGATACTGACTGGTTTCTATGATTGCCTGGCGTGGCCTGCGCTCGTTGGTGTCACCCTTCAAGCGGCAGCGCGCCATGGGCGCGCAAGCGACTCGGAACAACTGCGTTGACAGCGCGTTCCGGGCCGTCCCGGCCGCCTGTGCCAAGGCGGGGATTCGACACTGCCAACCCTTCGGAGTGATCCCGGGGTTGCCCCCGGGCTGTCCCACCTCGAATGCTTCGCTCGATTCATTGCGCTGAAATTCGCAGCGTTTTTTCAATGAACTTTTGGCGAAACCTCAATGAATTCAGGGACTTCTAAAAGGTTTACAGTAACCCGGTATTCTAACACGCCGATACGACCGCATTACATCTTAAAATGAGCGGTTTGCTTGCCCGTTTCCATCGACCGGGCGCCCTGTCTGCCGGAACCCTGTAATGACTCAAGCCGCTCCCCCGAACGCCGCGTCCGCCGCGACCGACTCCCCGGAACTCTCCAAGAGCTTCGAACCCGCCGAACTCGAATCCCGCTGGTACGCCGAGTGGGAAAAGCGCGGCTACTTCGCCGCGGGGTCGCACGTAAAAACGGGGACGGAAGATCAGCCTTACGTCATCCAGTTCCCGCCGCCCAACGTGACGGGCACCCTGCACATGGGCCATGCGTTCAACCAGACCATCATGGATGGCCTGATCCGCTACCACCGCATGCTGGGCGACGACACCGTTTTCATTCCGGGGACGGATCACGCCGGCATCGCCACGCAGATCGTGGTTGAAAGACAGCTCGACGCGCAGAAGGTTTCCCGCCACGACCTCGGCCGCGAGAAATTCGTCGAAAAAGTGTGGGAGTGGAAGGAAAAGTCGGGCAACGCCATCACCGGCCAAGTGCGCCGGCTGGGCGCCTCGGCCGACTGGCCGCGCGAGTACTTCACCATGGACGACCGCATGTCGCGCGGCGTGGTGGAGACCTTCGTGCGCCTGCATAAACAGGGCCTGATCTACCGCGGCAAGCGCCTGGTCAACTGGGATCCCAAGCTGCTGACGGCCGTGTCCGACCTGGAAGTCCAGTCGGAAGAGACCGACGGCCACATGTGGCACATCCTCTACCCCTTCGTCGACGGTCCGCAGACCATCGTCGACAAGGACGGCCAGACGGTCACCCTGCGCGGCATGACCATCGCCACCACCCGCCCCGAGACCATGCTGGCCGACGGCGCGCTGTGCGTGCACCCTGAAGACCCGCGCTACAAGCACCTGGTCGGCAAGGAAGTCGAACTGCCGCTGTGCGACCGCAACATCCCCATCATCGCGGATGACTTCGTCGACCCCGAATTCGGCACCGGTTGCGTCAAGATCACCGGCGCGCACGACTTCAACGACTACGCCTGCGCGATGCGCCACGACCTGCCGCTGATCGTGATCTTCACGCTCGACGCGCACATCAACGAAAACGGCCCCAAGCAGTTCCAGGGCATGGAGCGCTACGAGGCCCGCAAGGCCGTGGTGGCCCAACTGGAAGCCGAAGGCTACCTGGTCAAGGTCGAGCCGCACAAGATGATGCAGCCCAAGGGCGACCGCACCGGCGTCGTGCTCGAGCCCATGCTGACCGACCAGTGGTTCGTCGCCATGAGCAAGCCGGCCCCCGAGGGCACGCTCAACCCGGGCAAGAGCATCACCGAAGTGGCGCTGGAGGTCGTCGCCGACGGCCGCATCCAGTTCTACCCGGACAACTGGACCACCATCTACAACCAGTGGCTCAACAACATCCAGGACTGGTGCATTTCGCGCCAACTGTGGTGGGGCCACCAGATTCCCGCCTGGTACTCGGATGACGGCCAGGTGTTCGTCGCGCACGATGAGGCCGAAGCCGTCCAGCAGGCCCGCGCCGCCGGCGTCACCGGCGAACTCAAGCGCGATCCGGATGTGCTGGACACGTGGTTCTCGTCGGGCCTGGTGCCCTTCACCACGCTTGGCTGGCCCGACAAGACGGCCGACCTGGCGCGCTACCTGCCGTCCAGCGTGCTGGTCACCGGCTTTGACATCATCTTCTTCTGGGTCGCGCGCATGGTCATGCTGACCACGCACCTGACCGGCCAGATCCCGTTCAAGCACGTCTACGTGCACGGCCTGATCCGCGACGCCGACGGCCAGAAGATGAGCAAGTCCAAGGGCAACACGCTGGATCCGGTCGACCTGATCGACGGCATCGACCTGGACGGCCTGGTGGCCAAGCGCACCTACGGCCTGATGAATCCCAAGCAGGCCGGCGCCATCGAAAAGGCCACGCGCCGCCAGTACCCGGACGGCATTCCCGCCTTCGGCACCGACGCACTGCGCTTCACCATGGCCGCCTACGCGACCCTGGGCCGCAACATCAACTTCGACCTGAAGCGTTGCGAGGGCTATCGCAACTTCTGCAACAAGCTCTGGAACGCCACCCGTTTCGTGCTGATGAACACCGAAGGCCACGACCTGACCGGTCCGGACGCGGGCGAAACCTCGTTCGTCGACCGCTGGATCGTCAGCCAGCTACAGGCGCTGGAAGCCGAGGTGGCCCGCGGCTTCGCCGACTACCGTTTCGACAACGTGGCCAACGCGCTGTACCGCTACGTCTGGGACGAATACTGCGACTGGTACCTGGAACTGGCCAAGGTGCAGATCCAGACCGGCACGCCGGCCCAGCAACTGGGCACGCGCCGCACGCTGATCCGCGTGCTGGAAGGCGTGCTGCGCCTGGCCCACCCGATCATTCCGTTCATCACGGAAGAGCTGTGGCAGAAGGTCTCGGTGGTGGCCGGCAAGCGCAAGCAAGGCGTGGCAGACAGTGTCAGCGTGCAGCCGTACCCGCAGGCCAATCCGGCCGCCGTGGACACCGCCGCCGAAGCCGACGTGGCCGAACTGAAGGCCCAGGTCGAGGCCGTGCGCGCGCTGCGCGGCGAGATGAACCTGTCGCCGGCGCAGAAAGTGCCGCTGTGCGCCCAGGGCGACGCGCCCACGCTGACGCGCAACGCCCCCTACCTGGCCGCGCTGGCCAAGCTCAGCCAGGTGGACGTGCTGGACGCCCTGCCCGACGCTGGCGCGCCGGTGCAGGTGGTGGGCGCCAGCCGCCTGATGTTGCATGTCGAGATCGACGTGGCCGCCGAGCGCGTGCGCCTGGACAAGGAAATCGCCCGCCTGGAAGGCGAGATCGCCAAGGCCAACGGCAAGCTGTCCAACGCCAGCTTCGTTGAACGCGCCCCGGCCGCCGTGGTCGAGCAGGAAAAGGCCCGCCTGGCTCAATTCGGCGAGACGCTGCAGAAGGTGCGCGAACAGCGCGGCAAGCTGGGCAACTGATCGCCCGGCAATGCGTTCATGCAAAGGGCCCCGGATCCTCTCCGGGGCTTTTTTTCGCGCGGCCTGATCGCATCGGCCTATACGCCGCCGTCGGTCATCCGGTACCAGGTGACCACGGCGTTCACGTACAGGCGGCGCAGTCCATAGAGCGGAAACGGCTTTACGGGCGACAACGGCACCGGCAGCGCCTTGGCGTCGCCGCTGACGAGGTACTGCGCCATGGCGCGGCCCATGCTGGTCTGCAGGCCCACGCCGCGCCCCTGGCAGCCGATATCCACCAGCAGCCCGGGCTGCGGCTCGTGCAGGTGCGGCAGATAGTCGCGGGTGATGGCCACGCGGCCGCACCAGCGGTACTCGAACGGCGTGCCGGCCACCTGCGGGAACATCTTCACCATCACCCGTTCCAGGTGGGCCCAGTCCTGCGGCCCCTTGGGCTCGCGGAAGGGCCCACGCCCGCCCATCAGCAGGCGGCCCTGGTGGTCCAGGCGAAAATACAGCAGCAGGTTGCGGGTATCGGACGTGACGTGGCCTTCCGGAAAGATGCCTGCGCGCAGGCGCTCCGGCAGCGGCGTGGTGGCGACCTGGAAGGTATTGGCGTCGATGATCGAGGTCTTCAAGCCCGGCAGCAGATCGGCGCCGTAGGCGTTGGTGCACATCACCACGCGGTCGGCGGTCACGCTGGCGCCGCCGGGAGTCGTGGCGGTCCACTTGCCGCCGTCGCGCTTCAGACCGGTGACTGGCGTGTCGGTATGAATCACGGCGCCGGCATTCAGGGCGGCGCGGGCCAGTCCGCGCGCATAGCTCAGCGGCTGCACCGCGCCCGCGCGGCGGTCGACCCAGCCGCCCAGGTAGCGGTCGGCCCCGATCAGCCGCGCCACCTCGGCCCGGTCCAACGGCTGCGCGTCGGCGCCATGGCGCGCCCATTGCGCGGCGCGGGCGTGCGCCAGTTCCAGCGCGGCGGGATTGTGCGCGCCCTGGATCCACCCCCTGCGCACATGCGGCACGTCCATGGCATGCCGTTCGATCAGGTTGAACACCGCGTCGGCGGTGGCGCCAGCGAAGCGCACCAGGCGTTCGCCGCGCTCGGCGCCGAACATCGAAACGAGCGCATCGGGATCGTACTTGAGGCCGGGAATGACCTGGCCGCCGTTGCGCCCCGAGCCCCCGAAGCCGATCTCGCGCGCTTCCAGCAGCACCACCCGCACGCCCTGCTCGGCCAGGTGCAGCGCGGTGCTCAGGCCGGCGTAGCCGCCGCCCACCACCAGCACGTCGGCCTGCTCGGACTGCGTCAGCGGCTGCGTGTCCGGCGGCGGCGCCGCGGTGGCGGCCCAGAGCGACGGGGAAAGCGGAAACGGCGTCTGCGACATGATGGTTCCTCACATGGGATGCAGCACGCGGCGCAGGAAATCCTGCGTGCGCGGGTGCTGCGGCTGATTCAGCACTTCACGGGCGGCGCCCTGCTCCACCATCACGCCGCCGTCAAAGAACATGACGCGGTCGGCAACCTCGCGCGCGAAGCTCATCTCGTGCGTCACGACGACCATGGTCATGCCGGCCTCGGCCAGCTTGCGCATCACGCCCAGCACGTCGCCCACCAGCTCGGGGTCGAGCGCCGAGGTCGGTTCGTCGAACAGGATCGCCTTCGGCTGCATCGCCAGGGCCCGCGCGATCGCCACGCGCTGCTGCTGGCCGCCGGACAGTTGCGGCGGATGGGCATCGGCCTTGTCGGCCAGGCCGACACTGGCGAGCAATTCACGGCCGCGCTCCAGCGCCTGCGCGCGCGGCTCGCCCTTCACGTAGATCGGACCTTCCACCACGTTCTCCAGCGCGGTGCGATGCGGGAACAGGTTGAAGCGCTGGAACACCATCGCCACCTGCGTGCGGATGGAAACGATGGAGGCCGCATCGCAGTCCACCAGTTCGCCATCCACGGTGATGCGGCCGGCGTTGTAGCGCTCCAGCCCGTTGATGCAGCGCAGGATGGTGGACTTGCCCGAGCCGGACGGCCCGATCACGCATACGACTTCGCCCTTGCTGACCGAGGCATCGATGCCCTTGAGCACCTCCAGCGACCCGAAGCTCTTGCGCACGCCCTTGAGTTCGATCATTTGGCGGCACTCCTCTTTTCCAGATGCCGCACCAGCAGGATCAGCGGCACGCACATCACCAGGTACATCAGCGCCACCAGCGAGAACACGGTGGCGTTCTTGAACGTCGACACGGCGATCAGCTTGCCTTGCAGGGCAAGCTCGGCCACCGTGATGGTGGACGCCTGCGACGAGTCCTTGAGCATCATGATCATGATGTTGCCGTAGGGCGGCAGCACGATCTTGACGGCCTGCGGCAGCACCACGCGGCGCATGGTCATGCTCCAGCTCATGCCCATCGCCATGGCCGCCTCGATCTGGCCGCGGTCGATGGCCTCGATGCCGGCGCGGAAGTTCTCGGCCTGGTAGGCCGAGTAGGCAATGCCCAGCCCGATGATGGCCGCCTGCACCGCCGTCAGCGCGATGCCCATGTCCGGCATCACGAAATAGATGTAGAACAGCAGCACGATGATCGGGATGCCGCGCAGCAGGTTGATCACGCCCGCGCTGAACTTGGACAGGTATTTGTTGCCGGAGACGCGCATCAGCGCCCACACCAGCCCCAGCAGCGTGGACAGGACCAGCGACCCGAGCGTCACCAGGATGGTGAGCTTGGCGCCCTGCAACAGGATCGGCAGGTATTCCGCCGCGTCTTTGAAGAATTCCGTCATGACTCGAATCACCCCAACTGGGCCGCCTCCGGAAACCCCGGACGCGGCCGGTCCGCGCGCCAGGGCGCGCAGTCCGGGCGGACGCCTGCCGCGGCGCCACGCCCGCCATCAAACGGCCGTCAGCCGCCCAGCCCCCACTTCTTCAGGATCTGGTCGATGGCGCCATCGGCCTTGAGCTTGGCCAGCGCCTTGTTGATGCGTTCGAGCAAGGCGGTGTCGTCCTTGCGCGTGGCCAGGCCCAGGCTGCCCATGACGGTGGGCTGGTAGGACTGCGCCATCTTCAGGTTGGGATAGTTGCCCTGGGTCAGGATGTAGGCGGCGATGGGATAGTCCATGAACCCGCCCTGGATGCGGCCGGCGTTGGCGTCGCGCATCATGTCCGGCGGATTGTCGTAGAGCTTCACCTCCTTGAACACGCCGCTCTTCTGGATCGGCTCGACAAAGGCGGTGCCGACCTGCACCCCCACCGTCATGCCCTTCATGTCGGCGAATGACTTGTATTCCTTGTTGTCGCTCTTGAGCACCATCAGGCCTTCGCCATAGCGATAGACCGGCTCCGAGAAACTCACCACCTGCTGGCGCTGCGGCGTGATGAACATGGCCGCCGAGACGATGTCGATGCGCTTGGAAGTCAGCGAACCGATCAGCGCCGAAAACGCCATGGGCTCGATCTGCACCTCGAAGCCAGCCTCCTTGCCGACCGCTTTCACAATATCGACCATCACCCCTTCGATGGAGTTGGTCTTGGTGTCAAGAAAAGTGAACGGACTGCCGGTGGGCGTGGATCCCACCTTCAACACCGTCTGGGCCTGCGCGGCCGTGGCCGTGGACAATGCTGCGAATACAGAGACAACCAGAGTCTTGAATTTCATGACATTTCCTCATCTAGGCAAAGCGTTCCGGAGCGTGCCCGGAAGGCGGATGATCCCCAGTGTCATCGCGCCGATTCACTGCCCGCGCGCTCAAGGCGGCGGTTGCGTCGTATCCCCCGCGGCTTGATTGATATTCGAGATGGCCCAGATGACTTCGGTCACCTGCGAGCCGGGATTGCGCCAGCGCCGCGGCGTGCTGCTGGCATAGCAGAAACTGTCGCCCTCCTTGAGCAGCACGACGCGGTCGCCCACCCAGAGTTCGAGCGCGCCCTTGAGCACCACGCCGATCTGCTCGCCCTGCCCGGTCACGAACAGTTCGTTGCCGGTCGAGCCGCCGGGCTCGATGGTGGCGCGGCACAGGTCCATGCTGCGGCACGCGGGCGGCGTGTACATCTCCTTGACGATGCCTTTCTCGCGCAGGTCGATATAGCGGTGCGTGCCGGCGCGGGCGACGCGGCCGCCGTCCTCGCCTTCGGTGTGCTCGGCGTTGCGCAGCAAGGCGTTGACCGACACGCCGAACTCGCGCGCCAGTTGGTGCAGCGTCTTGACCGACGCGGAGCTCAGCCCGCGCTCGATCTGGCTGAGCAGCCCCAGCGACATGCCGCAGGCCTGCGCCACGTCCGCCAGCGAGCGGCCGTGCTGCTTGCGCAACTGGCGCAACTGCTGGCCCAGCCACATGTCGACGGCGGACTCAGGGCGACCCGCCGCCAGCGCTGGCTTGGAGAGCGCGGCGGCATCACGCGGCACGGGAGAGGATCGGCTCATATGAAAATTTCATTTTTATGTAATTTTCAATACTAAGGAGCGCGCCGAGTCGCTACAACCTAGGAGCATCCCTAGGCTGATCGGGTCTTGGAAAATGGGAAAAGGCTTGCGAAGAAAGCCGGCTTGAGTTGGGGGGGGGATGCGCCTGCCGGCTCAGGAAGCCTTGGGCTTGGATCCGCGGCGGCGCTTGGCGGGCAGCGGCGGCAACGGCTCGCCGGCCAGCTCGGCCAGGAAGCGCTCGTCGGCGAGCGACAGCCACCCCTGGGCGCGGGCCGACTCGATCAGCTCGGGACGTCGCGCAACGGTCAACGCCAGCGAGCGTTCACGGCGCCAGCGCGAGATGTTGGCATGGTGGCCGCTGAGCAGCGGCGCCGGCACGGGCGCGCCCTCGTAGACTTCGGGGCGCGTGTAATGCGGGCTGTCCAGCAGGCCGGACAGCGTGTCGTTGAAGGAGTCCTGCAACGCGGAGTCGCCGTCGTTCAGCACGCCCGGCAACAGGCGCACCGCGGCGTCGATCACGGCCAGCGCCGCGATCTCGCCGCCGGACAAGACGAAGTCGCCCAGCGAGATTTCGTGGGTGACACAACGCTCGATGAAGCGCTGGTCGACCCCTTCGTAGCGACCGCAGATGAGAATCAGGCCGTCGCTGGCAGCCAGCGCCTCGGCGCCGGCCTGATCGTAACGCTTGCCCACGGGCGCGAGCAGCGCCACCGGGGCCGGCCCCAGGCCTTGGGCCGCGCGCGCCGCCTGGGCGGCGCTGACGGCGGCTTCCAGCGGAGCCGCCATCATCACCATGCCGGGGCCGCCGCCATAGGGGCGGTCGTCCACGGTACGGTGGGGATCAGTGGTGAAATCTCGCGGATTCCACGCATGCAGCGCCCACCGGCCCTGGGCATGGGCCCGGCCGGTGACGCCGAAGTCGCGCACCACCCCGAACATCTCGGGAAAGAGCGTCACGACATCGATGCGCATCAGAGATCCGCGGGCCAGTCGCTGTCGATGCGGCGCGCGGCCAGATCGACGGCTTGGATGTGCGCGCGCACGAACGGAACGAGCATTTCGGCGGGCTTTCCCTTGGCGTTCAGCAAGGTTTCGGGGCCGTCGGCTCCGACCTTCTGGCGCAAGACCTTCAAGACGGCGTGAGCGCCGTTATCCAGGACCTCGTCCACCACGCCAATGAGCGCGGCGTCGCCGTCCGCCGTGGTGTACAGCGAACAGCCAATGAGATCGACCCAGTAGTATTCGTCTTCCTCGGGCGCGGGGAAGGAACCCCGCGGCGCCTGCACGGAATAACCGCGCAGCGCTTCGGCCTGGTCGCGGTCGGCAATGCCGGCCAACTGGGCCACCACGGTGGCGCCCTGCGAACGGACTTGCACGACCTTGTATGCGACGGGCGCAGACGCGACAGCGCCCCGCGCCAATTCAGGCACAGGGCGAGTCAACCACCATTGAGAAGCTGAGAGCAGCACTTCGGCATTGGCCGAATGCGGCTGCACCTTGACCCAGCCTTTCACACCGTAGGCCGCACTGATGCGGCCCAACTCGATCAAGTCCGCAGGCGCCGCGTTGGAATGTGCGGCATCAGACATGTATCGGGCTATCGGTTTCGTACAGCGTAGCTAGAAACTAGCAGGGTTCAGGCGTGCGACGCAGGCATTAAGCCGCGGCGGAAACCTTGGCCGAGTAGTCCTTGACCAGACGCTCGACGGCCGGCGACAGCTGGGCGCCGTTGCTGGTCCAGTGTTGCACGCGATCCAGCGCGATGCGCAGGTTTTCCGCGCCTTCGTTGCCGACGGGGTTGTAGAAACCCACGCGCTCGATGAAACGGCCGTCGCGACGGTTACGCGAATCGGTGGCCACCAGGTTGTAGAACGGACGCTTCTTGGACCCACCGCGGGCCAGGCGAATCACCACCATAGGTAATCCCTTGAATTAGTTGTGAAAAACGGGAAATTCTAGCACTTAAACAAGCCGACTGGCAAATGCGCATGCTGAATATCGGAAGGCGCGGCGCGATTTATACGCGAAAACACCACATATGCACCACATACGGGTATTCTACAAAATCCGGGCCGGAGCCCGCCGCAGACAGAGTGTAGCCCGTCACGGGCCGCCGTGCTGCGGCGGGGCGCATGAAAATCGCCCGGCGGCGTTGCCGTCCGGGGCGCGCCGCCCGACCGGCACCCTTTGCAAGTGCGTGTGAAGCATTTCCCCGATTGGAGAGATCGGAATGTCATCCTACGCCACATCCGCAAGCCCGCTCCCCCCGGCCGCGCCGCAACGGCGTCGCCCCTCCACGCCCTCACGCACCGCATGCCCGCGCGAACGTCCCCGTTTTCGCAGGGGCTGATCGCGCCCTGTTTCTCCCCAGCGTTTTCCCACAACTTCCTCTACCGGAGGGTGCTACACCATGAAGAACCGTAAAACTGTCTTCACCCCTGTCGCGCGCCTGGCGGCAACAGGTTTGCTGGCGGGCATGCTGGCGCTGCCGATGGCGGCCCAGGCCCGGGTGGTCGGCGCCGCGTTGACCACCGCCACCGGCAAGGTCACCGCGGTGGATCCCGCCACCCGCACCATCACCCTGCAGGGCGCCAATGGCAACGTAGTGGATATCCAGGCCGGACCTAACGTGCGCAACTTCAAGCAAATCAAGCCGGGCGATTCGCTTACGCTGGACTATTACGAATCGGTCGCCATCGACGTGCGGCGCGCGGGTTCCGGCGCGCCGGAGGTGGTCACCGAGACCGCCGCCACGCGTAGCGCCAAGGGCGCCAAGCCGGGTGGCGCGATGGGCCGGCAGACCACCATCACCGCGGAAATCTGGCACATCAACAAGAGCGCCAATCTCGTGACACTGAAGGGTCCGCAAGGCGGCCTGCGCACGATCCAGGTGCAGGACCCCGCCTTGCAGGCCCGGTTGGCGCAGCTCAAGGAAGGCGACCTGGTGGACTTCACCATCACGCAAGCCGTGGCAGCGGCGATTCATAAATAAGGCGCGACGAGCGCCGACAAAAAAGGCCAGCCTGGGGAGAGGCTGGCCTTTTTCATGTGTCGCGCGCAACTGCGTGGCTAGCGGCGGCGCAGGAAATGCACGCCGCGACCGTCGGCCTCGTGTTGCGCGACCAGCACGTTGCCGGTCTGGCGCGAAAAGGCCTGGAAATCGCGGATGGCGTTGCGGTCGGTGGTGACGACACGCAGCACCTGCCCGCTTTCCATCTGCGCCAGGGCCTTCTTGGCGCGCAGGATGGGCAAGGGGCAGGTCAGGCCGCTGGCATCCACCTCCTGGTCGAACGACGGCGCCGTGGCGCCTGACGCGTTGTCTATGTCAGAGGCGCTCATCGACCCACTTCTGCACGCTGGCGATCGCGGCAGGCAGCGCCGCCAGATCGGTGCCGCCGCCCATGGCCATGTCCGGACGACCGCCGCCCTTGCCGCCCACCTGGCTGGCGACGAAGCCCACCAGGTCGCCGGCCTTGATGCGGTTGGTCAGGTCGGCCGTGACGCCGCCGACGACGCTGATCTTGCCGTCGGCCGAGCCGGTGGCCAGCAGCACCACGGCGGGCTTGAGGCGGTCTTTCAGGTTGTCGACCATGCCGCGCAGGGCCTTGGGGTCGACGTCGCCGATGCTGGCGGCGAGCAGCTTGATGCCCTTGACCTCGACGGCCGCGGAGCTGGCCAGGTCGTTGCCGGCACTGGCGGCGAGCTTGCTGCGCGATTGTTCCAGGTCTTTTTCGAGCTGCTTGACCTGGTCCTGCACCTGCGCGATGCGGGCCGGCAGGTCGGCCGGCGTGCTGCGCAGCATGCCGGCCACCTGGGCCAGCAACGCGCTCTGGTTCTGCACCCAGGCCAGGGCGTTGTCGCCCGTGATGGCCTCGATACGGCGCACGCCGGCGGCCACGCCGCCTTCGGACACGATCTTGAACAGGCCGATGTCGCCAGTGCGGCTGACGTGGGTGCCACCGCACAGTTCACGCGAGAAACCGATGTCGAGCACGCGCACGGTGTCGCCGTACTTTTCGCCGAACAGCGCCATGGCGCCGCCCTTGACGGCGTCATCGTAGGCCATGACCTGAGCCACGGTGGGCTGGTTGGCGAGGATCTCGGCATTGACGATGGCCTCGACGCGGGCGATCTGCTCGGCCGTCAGGGGCGCGTCCTGCGCGAAGTCGAAACGGGTCTTGTCGGGGTCGACCAGCGAGCCGCGCTGCTGTACGTGCGCGCCCAGCACCTGGCGCAGGGCCTTGTGCATCAAATGGGTGGCCGAGTGGTTGCGCACGGTGCGGGCGCGGCGCACCGCGTCCACGCGCGCCAGCACGGTGTCGCCGACCGCCAGCTTGCCCTCTTCCAGCGTGCCGTGATGGCCGAACACGCCGGACTGGATCTTGAGCGTGTCGCCCACGGCGAAACGCACGCCGACCGCTTCGAGCAGGCCGGTGTCACCGACCTGGCCGCCGGACTCGGCGTAGAACGGGGTGGCGTCCAGCACCACCACGGCGCTCTGGCCGGCCTGCACCTGCTGCACCTGGGTGCCGTCGACGTACAGGGCCGTGACCTTGACGTTGTCGAGTTCGAGCTTTTCGTAGCCTTCGAAACGCGTTTCCGCGCCTTCGTAGCTCAGGCCTTCGGCCATCTTGAACTTGCCGGCCGCGCGCGCCTGGTCGCGCTGGCGTTCCATGGCGACTTCGAAGCCGGCCATGTCGACGTCGACTTCGCGTTCGCGGCAGATGTCGGCGGTCAGGTCTACCGGGAAGCCGTAGGTGTCGTACAGCGTGAACAGCGTGGTGCCGTCCAACTGGCCGCCCTTGGGCACATTGGCCAGCGCGCCGTCAAGGATGCGCATGCCGTGTTCCAGCGTTTCGCCGAAGCGCTCTTCTTCCTGCTTGAGCACCTGCGCCACGCGCTCGGCGGTGGCAGCCAGCTCGGGATAGGCTTCGCCCATCTCGGCGACCAGGTCGGGCACCAGGCGGTGGAAGAACGGCTTGGTCTGGCCCAGCTTGTAGCCGTGGCGCAGCGCGCGGCGGACGATGCGGCGCAGCACGTAGCCGCGGCCTTCGTTGCTGGGGATGACGCCGTCGACGATCAGGAACGAGCAGGCGCGGATGTGGTCGGCGATGACCTTGAGCGAATTGTTCGCCAGGTCCTTGACGCCGGTTTCGCGCGCGGCGGCGGCGATCAGGTTCTGGAAGAGGTCGATTTCGTAGTTGGAGTGGACGTGCTGCAGCACGGCCGCGATGCGCTCCAGGCCCATGCCGGTATCGACACAGGGACGCGGCAGGCGCGGCATGTTGCCGGCGGCGTCGCGCTCGAACTGCATGAACACCAGGTTCCAGATCTCGATGTAGCGGTCGCCGTCTTCCTCGGGCGATCCCGGGGGGCCGCCCCAGATCTCGGGGCCGTGGTCGTAGAAGATTTCCGAGCACGGGCCGCAGGGACCGGTGTCGGCCATCTGCCAGAAGTTGTCCGACGCGTAGCGCGCGCCCTTGTTGTCACCGATGCGGATGATGCGCTCGGCCGGCACGCCGACTTCCTTGGCCCAGATGTCATAGGCCTCGTCGTCTTCCTGGTAGACGGTGACCCAGAGCTTCTCGGCCGGCAGCTTGTAGACCTGCGTCAGCAGTTCCCAGGCGTACTGGATGGCGTCGCGCTTGAAGTAGTCGCCAAAGCTGAAATTGCCCAGCATTTCGAAGAACGTATGGTGGCGGGCGGTGTAGCCCACGTTCTCCAGGTCGTTGTGCTTGCCGCCGGCGCGCACGCTGCGCTGCGACGACGTGGCACGCGTGTACGACCGCGATTCCTTGCCCGTGAAGACGTCCTTGAACTGGACCATGCCCGAATTGGTGAAAAGCAGGGTCGGATCGTTGCCCGGCACGAGCGACGACGAAGGAACGATGGTGTGTCCCTTGGACTTGAAGAATTGCAGGAACTGCTGGCGAATCTCGGAGGATTTCATCGTGGATGAAGCAGAATTTAGGCGAATCTTTGATTATAGAGGGTTGTCGGCGCCTTGCGCCGTCGGGGACGACCCGCAGGCGTCGCGGCCTTCCTGGAGCGGACGCGACGCGCGGCGCGCCCGCGCCGCCAGCCGCCCGCCGCGGAACACCAGGGCGTCCCAGCAGCCGGCCAACACCAGATAGGGGTCACGACGCGCGTAAGGCAGCACTCGCATGCCGCCGGGATCGACGCCGAAAATGGCCGGCACAGGCTGGTCCGGCGCGAATTGCAGCCAGATTTCGCGGCCGTCGTCGAACACCTGCGACGGCGCCACGGCCGGATCGCCGGAGAGCCGCCAACCGAAATCGTACTCCCGCGACGCGGCCGCGGCCGACCGCCAGGCCGCCTCGGTCGCCGGCCGAGCGGACGGCCAGGCCGCGCATCCAGCCAGGCCCGCCAGCCCCGCCGCCAGGAAGAATCTTCGTACCATCCACGCCACCCTCGTAAAGACGGCGGCCCGGAAGCGGACCGCACCGCCATCATGGTGCAGGCGTGCCGGCCATCCTCACAGACCGGCATGTACGCAGGGAGCAATCCATCCCTCCCCCGCCGGCGCCGCGCAAACCCGCCCCCTCTGCGCCGAGGGTCACGGGCATGAAAAAAGCCCGGTTCGGAAACCGGGCTTTCGGATGGCCGGGCGGCGCCGGGGCGCCTGCCCGACGGGCCTGCGATCAACGCTGCGTGGCGATGGCGCGGGCCTGGTTGGCGGCGTTGTTCAGCGCCGACACCGGCGGCGTCTTGCCTTCCAGCGCGTCGTTGAGCTGCTGGTTGAACACGGGCTCGATGCGGTCGTAGTTGGCCATGCGGAAACCGCGGCTGTTGGCGACCGGGCGGGTGCTCATCGAGGCCACCACGGCTTGCGCGCCGGGGATGCTCTTGTAGAACGACACGTCCGAGGCGCGGAACGCGGCTTCGGTCAGCGGCAGGTAGCCGGTGCGCTGATGCCATTCCGCCGCGATCACGGGCTTGGACAGCCAGGCCAGGAACTGCGCCGTGGCCTTTTCCTCGTCCTTGGGACGACCATCCAGGGCCCACAGGGCCGAGCCGCTCACGAACGGCTGGCCGCCGGTCTGGGTGGCCTGGTCGTAATAAGGCAGCGGCGCCACGCCGAAGGCCAGCGACTTGGTGTTCAGGAACTGGCCAAACGAGCCCGAGTTGCCCGTCAGCACCGCGCATTCGCCCTTGGCGAACAGCTTGTCGGCGCTGTTGTCGGCGGTGTGCGCCATGAACAGCAGCGAACGCTTCCAACTGACCATCAGCGAGATGTGGCGCATGTAGAGCGTGTCGAACTGCATCGCCGGCGCCGCGCTCTTCTTGGTGACCGCGTCCAGGCCGTTGTTGTTGCTGGTGTACTGCTGGTTGTTTACCGGCGCCAGGTTTTCCAGGTGAATCGAGACCTGGTCGCTGGAGGCGTAGGGACAGTCGAGGTCGGCCACATCGCGCAGCTTCAACAGCTCGCCCTGCAGGCCGGTCCAGGTGCGGGCGGGCTTGTTGGGATCGAGGCCGGCCTTCTTGTAGGCGGCGGTGTTGTAGAACATCACCGGCACTTCGGCCATCCAGGGGAACGCCAGCAGGCGGCCCTTGCCGTCGCGCACGAAGCTGCTGGTGGCCGGCACGAACCAGTTCAAGTCCTTGACCGGATACTTGGCCAGCAATTCGTACATCGGCAGGATGGCCTTGTGTTCAGCCACGACTTCCGGCGAGTGGTTGTCGTTCAACTGCACCAGGTTGGGGGCCTTCTTGGCCTTGACCGCTGCGGTGGCTTCCTGCTGCAGTTGCGCCTGCGAGGCGAAGGCGCGCAGGGTCACTTTGACCTGGTCCTGCTCCTTGTTGTACTGCTTGGCGAGCTTCTCGAACTCGGCCTTGTTGGCGTCCGGCAGCGTGTGCCAGACCTGGATTTCGACGGGAGCGGCATGGACCGCGCCCGCGACCGCCATGGCGGCGCCAAAGACCCATGTGCGCCGGCTGGCGAACATCGCGCGGGCAATGCCCGCCAATTGCAATTTCTTCATAGGTTCATAGACCAAGAAAAGGGAATTCCGGTTCTGGACGACGTCCGCTCAGCAGGTCGGCCAGTGCCCGGCCCGAGCCGACGCCCATCGTCCAGCCGAGAGTACCGTGTCCGGTATTGATATACAAATTGGGAATGCGGCTGCGGCCGATGATGGGCACGTTCGAGGGAGTGGACGGGCGCAGGCCCGACCAATAGCTGACGCGCTCGAAATCGAGCGCGTCGGGAAAGAGTTCGCGGGCCAGCCGCGTCATGGCTTCGCAGCGACCGGTATTCAGGCCGCGCGAATAGCCGGACAGCTCGGCCGTGCCGGCCATGCGCAGGCGGTCGCCCAGGCGCGAGAACACCACCTTGTGGCTGCTGTCGGTCAGGCTGACCGTGGGCGCGCCACCGGGATTCAGGACCGGGAAGGTCGCCGAATAGCCCTTGGCCGGGTAGACGTTGCACGGGATGCCGAGCGGGCGCAGCAGCGACGGGCTGAAACTGCCCATGGCCACCACGTAGGCGTCGGCCGCCAGGGCGCCGTAGCGGCCGTCGGGCTCGATCAGTTCGACGCCGCTGACCGCCCCGGCTTCGGTGATGAGCCGGGTGACGCGGGTGCTGTAGCGGAATTCGACGCCGGCGCGCGCGCAGCGTTCGGCCAGCGCGACGGTGAACAGATGCACGTCGCCGCTTTCGTCCTCGGGGGTGTAGTCGCCCCCGACGATGGTGTTGCGATGCGGCGCCAGGGCCGGTTCGATGGCGATGACCTCGTCCGTCGAGACGACGCGGCGCTCGACGCCGAAATCGCGCATCAGGCCGGCAGCGCGCTGCGAGTTCTCGAATTCGTGCTGGTCGCGGTAGAAATTCAGGATGCCGCGCTCGAGGTGGTCGTATTCGATGCCCAGCTCGGCGCGCATGCCGCGCAGCGTGGCGCGGCTGTATTCGGCCATGCGGACCATGGCGCGGATGTTCGGCGCCAGGCGGCCCGGCAGGCACTCGCGCAGGAAGGCCAGGCCCCACATCCACTGGCGCCAGTCCAGTTGCGGGCGGAACAGCAGCGGCGCATTGTCCTGGAACATCCACTTGAGCAGCTTCAGGGGCGCCTGTGGATTGGCCCAGGGCTCCGCATAGGAAACCGAAATCTGTGCGCCGTTGGCGAGGCTGGTCTCCTGGGCGGGTCCGGTGCAGCGGTCGATGACCACGACGTCGTGGCCGGCCTGGCTCAGCCACCAGGCGCTGGAGATTCCGATGATGCCGCTACCCAATACCGCTACTTTCATGCCCGCATTGCTCCCTGCGTACCCGCTGAGCCCGCGGACACGATGTCCGCCTCCCGCGGCAAGCCGCTGCCAAGATGACACCGCAGTTTACCCCGGCGCCCCGCCCCCGCCTACGGCCGATTCCATCAAAAAAAGGGAAGGAACCCGCCACCGCCGGATTGCTTCCCTTTTGCGTCATGCGCCGTCCTGCTGATTCAGGGCGCGGCCTTTGCCAGATCGGCCTCGGACGTGAAGGCATCGGCGTAGAACTCTTCCGGAGGCAGGCCGCACTGGGCGCTGAATTCGCGCCGGGCGGCGTCCACCATCGGCGGCGCGCCGCAGGCGTAGACCTGATGGCCCGACATGTCGGGGATGTCCTGCAGCACGGCCTCGTGGACGAAGCCGTCACGGCCGCTCCAGCCGTCTTCCTCGAGCGCGTTCGACACCACGGGCACGTAACGGAAATCCGGCAGGTCGCGGGCCCACGACTTCGCCAGTTCGTCCATGTACAGGTCGCGCGGGCGGCGGCCGCCCCAGTACAGCGAGACCGGCCGGCGGATGTTCTTGTGGATCATGTGCTCGACGATGGCCTTGACCGGCGCGAAGCCGGTGCCGCTGGCCAGCAGGATGATCGGCTTGTCGCTGTCTTCGCGCAGGAAGAACGAACCGAACGGGCCTTCCAGGCGCAGGATCTCGCGCTCTTTCATCTGCGTGTCGCCGGCGCCGAACACGTGGTCGGTGAACACGCCGCCCGGCAGGTGACGGATGTGCAATTCCAGCGGGCTGCCGGTGTGCGGCGCGCCGGCCATGGAATAGCTGCGGCGACGGCCATCCTTGAGGATGACTTCGATGTACTGGCCGGCGTAGTAGCGGAACTGCTCCGAGGCGGGCAATTGCAGCTTGAGCACGATCACGTCCGGCGCCGCGCGTTCCATCGTCTGCACACGCGAAGGCAACTTGCGGATCTGGATGTCGCTGGCCAGGCGCACTTCGGTGGACTCGACCACCAGATCGGAGGCGGGCCGGGCCTGACAGAACAGGGTGTAGCCATCGGCCAGTTCCTCGGGCGACAGGATCTGCGCGGGGTACTGGCCGGCGTCGAACTCCCCGGACACCACTTTGCCCTTGCAGGTGGAGCAGGCGCCGTTGCGGCAACTGTAGGGCAGCACGATGCCCGCGGCCAGGGCGCCGTCGAGCACGGTCTGGCCGGGCTCGACCGGGAATTGATGCTTGCTGGGTTGGATGATGACCTGGAAGCTCATGATGAAACGTATCAGGGGGGATCAGGGTTGACGGCGCTCGCGGGACCCGCCCGCGGCGCGCCGCCCGGCCCGGCCTCAGGCCGGGAACTTGCGGATTTCCTTGACGCGGTTGGCGTCGTCCACCAGCACGACCTGCGGCTTGTGGGTGGCGGATTCTTCTTCGGACATGGGACCGTAGGTGCAGATGATCATCAGGTCGCCGACCTGCGCCCGGCGCGCGGCTGCGCCATTGAGCGAAATGATGCCGCTGCCGCGGGCCGCCTTGATGATGTAGGTGTCGAAGCGTTCGCCGTTGTTGATGTTGTAGAGCTCGATGCGTTCGAACTCGCGCATGCCGGCGGCGTCCAGCAGGTCTTCGTCGATGCCGCAAGACCCTTCGTAGTGCAGGTCGGCTTCGGTGACCGTGACGCGGTGCAGCTTCGCCCGCAGCATGATGCGTTGCATGATGGGAATATCCTGGTTTCGCGTGCCGGAACGCGAAGTGATGCGATGAATGCGAAACACCCGCGGATGGCGCGCACCTGCGGGCATGCAGCCGAACGGCACCCGGTTTTGCCGTCGGAAGCCGGTATTCTATAATTTTTGCCGCGACGGGACGGCCCGTTGCTGCGCTGGCCGCCACATGGCGGCATTTGCCATCGGCAACGACGGCATTGGCCATTGCCGCGGGCGCACCAATCCGGGGACGACCCCTCTCAAGTAGGAGTCGTCATGACCTGGATCATCCTCATCCTGGCCGGCCTGTTCGAAATCGTCTGGGCCGTCGGCCTCAAATACACGCACGGATTCACCCGCCTGGTGCCGTCGGCCGTCACTGTCGGCGGCATGCTCATCAGCTTCTGGCTGCTGGCGCTGGCGATGAAGACGCTGCCGCTGGGCACCGCCTACGCGGTATGGGTCGGCATCGGCACCGTCGGCGCCTTCGTGGCCGGCATCATCCTGTTCGGAGAATCCATCAGCTGGCTGCGCATCGCCAGCGTGGCATTGATCGTCGTGGGCCTGATCGGCCTCAAACTGTCCTCGGCCTGATCAGCGGGCGGATGCCGCCGCCCCGGCCGCGCGCCGGGGCGGCGACGGGCTAGAAATCCAGTTCGATCTCGACCGCGTCGCCCACCTTCAGGCGGGCGCCGGCCGGCGCATCGACAATCGCATTCTGGCCGAACACCACCCCGATCTCCAGATTGCGATAACCCGCCAGTGTGCGGCCCGGCTCGTCGTGCTGCACGGCGGTGCGCTGGTCGATGTCGGGAATCGAGCAGCGCGTGCAAGGCTTGACGAACGCCATGCTGACCGCGCCCGTGGTGATCATGGCGGTATGGTCTTCCTCGAAGGCCTCCCAGTCGCCCTGCACCACGATGTTGGGACGGAACCGATCCATCGGCACCGGGGCCACGCCCTTGGCCTGCAGGCGGGCATTCAGGTCATCGAGCGACGCCTGGTTCGCCACCAGCAACGGGAAGCCATCGGCGAAGCCGAAGAAGTGATCTCCCCCGAACGTCTGCGCCAGGTCTGGATGGCTTTCGGCCCACTTGTCGACCCATTCCGGCTTGGCGGGCCGCGTCGCGCCGGTGTCGACCTTGTACAGGCGACAAGGCGTCTTGAGGAAATCCGAGCACCACTGCGCCGCCGCCTCGCTCTCGCGGCGCGCGTCGAGCGTGTCCTTCCAGACGCCCACGCTTTCGACCCCGGGCTGCAGCGCCGAGCCGTCCAGCGGCACGTCCAGGTCGGGCATGCCGGGCGCCGAAAGCCGCAGCATGTCGGCCGTGAGCGCAGTGCGGATCAAGGCCATGGCCGCCCACTGGCGCTGCGTCATGAAATGGCCGTCCGCCCCCACCAGCATCCAGCGACGGTCGTGGGCCAACCCCGCGCGGTCCACCGGCGACTCGGACAGGTCGATACCGGCACAGGATTTGACGGGGTAGATATGCAGACTGAGGATGCGGGCGGACATGGTGCGGCTTCCGGCAGGGAAAGACGGCAGAGCATAGCGGAACGACGAAAAAAAGCCCAGGCCGAACGGCCTGGGCTGCGGCGCATGCAAGCGGCGCGGGCGTTCTTTCCCTCACGGGAAAGCGCGCAGCGGGAACGGCATGGGTCGCCCCCGCGCGCGGCCGGCCAGGCCACGCCCCGACCAGCGCCGGCAAGCATCCGCCGCGGACAACGTGCCGCGCTAGCTGCCGACCAGCTTCAACGTATCGAGCGGCGTGACCGCCTTGAACGCCTTGCGGGTGGCGATGTGCTCGGGACGCGGGGTCAGTCCGTACTTGGGCGGCTCCAGCGTGTTTTCCATGCTGTTGTAGACCATGAACACGTTGGCTCGCGGCCACGGCGAGATGTTGCTGTTCGAACCGTGCATGGTGTTGCAGTCGAAGAACACCACCGAGCCGGCCTTGGCCGTCATGGTGCGGATGCCGCCCTGCTCGACCAGCAACTGCAGGCTGACAGGATCCGGCACGCCGTATTCCTGCTTTTTCAGCGACTGCTTGTAGTGCTCGTTCGGCGTTTCGCCGACGCACGAGATGAACTGCCGGTGCGAACCCGGCACCAGCATCAGCGGGCCGTTGCAATCATTGTTCTCGGTCAGCAGCACCGAGCAACTGAGCGCGCGCATCGACGGCATGCCGTCTTCCACGTGCCAGGTCTCGAAATCCGAGTGCCAGTAGAACTCCTTGCCCTTGAAGCCGGGCTTCATGTTGGCGCGGGACTGGTGGATGTAGACCTCGGAACCCAGGATCTGGCGCGCCACATTGACCAGCCGCGGATCGCGCACCAGGCGCGCCAGCACGGGGTTGAGCACGTGCACCATGAAAATCGAGCGCACGGCGTTGCTGCCGGGCTCGGTGATCGACTCTTCGCGGCGGATGATCGACGGGTCGCGCGTCATGCGCTCGACCTCGGCCGACAGCGCCCGCACTTCGGCTTCGGAGAACACGTCCTCCAGCAGCAGGAAGCCATCGCGCTCATAGCTGCCGACCTGTTCGCCGCTCAGGGCGTTGGCGTACTTGCCTTCTCCGTAGACCACCGGATCCTGGCGGGAAATGATGGCGGAACTGCGATCCGTACGGGAGGCGTACGGATCCTGCGCAGGTGAGATCATGCGAACCTCCTTGTATCAGGCCGCTTGGGCTTCGGCTTCAGGCAGGGCGTAGACGCCCTCTTTGTCGTGCACTTCCTGGCCGGTCAGCGGCGGGTTGAAGACGCAGATGACGCGCAGCGGCTCCTTGCCGCCGCACAGCCAGTGCTCGTCATGCTCGTTCAGCGCGTAGACCACGCCCGGGCCGAGTTCATACTTCTTGCCGTCGGCAATCGTCTCGATGGAGCCGTCGCCCTCGATGCACCACACCGCCTCCAGGTGATTCTTGTAGTGGATGTGGGTGCGACCGCCCGGGAAGATGGTGGTCTCGTGGAAGGAAAAGCCCATGCCGTCCTTCTTGAGCAGCACGCGGCGGCTGACCCAGGTATCGGTGCGGACTTCGTCGGCGGTGCCGATCACATCTTTGACATTGCGTACGATCATTGACGTTTTCCTCCAAATTTCAGGATGCGGGCGGACTGCCCCTCTTCGGCCAGCGCGTCGGCCACGCTGGCCTCGATCACTTCCAGGCCCTTGGACAGCAGTTCTTCCTCGATGGTCAGGGCCGGCAGCAGCTTGAGCACTTCGTCATGCGCGCCCGAGGTCTCGATGACCACGCCGCGCTTGAAGGCGTTGGCGGCGATGCGGTTGGACAGCGCCGGGGTGGCATTGCTGACCAGGCCCTGGATCAGGCCGCGGCCACGCACCGACAGGCCGGCGTTGGGATAGCTGTGCACCAGGTTTTCCAGCCAGTCGCGCACCAGGCGCTCCTTGCGCTGGATCTCGGCGGTGAACGCGGTGTTGGTCCAGTAGGTTTCCAGCGCCTGGGTGGCGGTGACGAAGGCCAGGTTGTTGCCGCGGAAAGTGCCGCTATGGGCGCCGGGCTTCCAGACGTCCAGCTCGGGCTTCATCAGCACCAGCGACATCGGCAGGCCAAAGCCCGACAGCGACTTGGACAGCGTGATGATGTCGGGGCGGATGCCGGCGGCCTCGAAGCTGAAGAAGGTGCCGGTGCGGCCGCAGCCGACCTGGATGTCGTCCACGATCAGCAGCATGTCGTGGCGCTTGCAGAGCTTGTCCAGTTCCTTGAGCCAGCGCAGCGTGGCGACATTGACGCCGCCCTCGCCCTGCACCGTCTCGACGATGACGGCGGCGGGCTTGTCCATGCCGCTGCTGGGATCTTCCAGCATGCGCTCCAGGTAGGCCATGGTGTCCACGTCCGGGCCGAAGTAGCCGTCATAGGGCATGAAGGTGGTGTTGGCCAGCGGGTAGCCGGAGGCGTCGCGGAACTTCATGTTGGCGGTCACCGCCAGCGAGCCGCCGCTGACGCCGTGAAAGCCGTGCGTGAAGGAAATCACATTGGGACGCCCCTTCACCTGGCGCGCGATCTTGAGCGCCGCCTCGACCGCGTTGGTGCCGGTGGGGCCGGTGAACTGCAGGGTGTATTGCCAGTTGCGCGGCTTGAGCAGCACGCGGTCGACCGCCTCGAGGAAGCTTTTCTTGGCGCTGGTGGCCATGTCCAGGCCATGCACCACGCCGTCCGCCTGCACGTACTCGAGCAGCTTTTCCTTGAAGATGGGATTATTGTGGCCGTAGTTCAACGTGCCGGCGCCGCTGAAGAAGTCGATGTACTCGCCACCGTCCTCATCCACCAGCGTCGATCCCCTGGCCTGGCTGAAGATCACGGGAAACGACCGGATATAGCCCCGTACTTCCGACTCCATCCGGTCGAAGATTTTCAAGTCCATGTGATTATTCCTCCCTTTCATCTCATAAGTTGACAGACGGCCAGATCCCTTCCGCATGCGCCAGGCGCATCCGGATGCGTCAAAGCCATCCCGGTTTTCGACAGGTCCGCGTTGCCGCCTAGGGAGCGGGCAAGGTGAACGGGCCTATCCTCAACAACATCTCGTCGTCATGGTCCGCGCCGCCGAACAGTTGCCGATCGAAGAACGGCTGCTCGGAGACGTGGGCGCCCAGTTCGCCGGCCAGGCCGGCGAAGGTGCGGCGCGAGGCCTGGTTGTCAGGCGCCACCGTGGTTTCAAGATGACGAACATGCGCGAGCCCCTCGCGTTGCAAGAGCGCCCGAAGCATGGCGCGGCCTAACCGTTGGCCGCGTGCGCGGGTGTGCACGGCGACCTGCCAGACGAACAACACGTCGGGCCGGTCGGCAAGCACGTAAGCGGAGATAAATCCATCGATGCGTCCTCCGGCGCTTTCGGCCAGGACGCAGGTGCCGCGGTTGTGCTCGCACAGGAGCAGGTACGCGTATAGGGAATTGAGGTCGAGTGGCGGGCACTCGGAAATGAGCTGGTGGATCGCGGCGCCGTCCCTGCGGCGGGGCTCACGCAACAGATGCGTTTTGCTGCCCGCCGCCGGCGCCACGGCACTTGAGTTCGTAATGGTGTCGTGCAGTTCGTTTGCTCTCATACAACCAATCCTGATTCGGGAGGCGCGCCACCGGTGGGCACCTCGAGGATGGGCGACGACGCGTCGCCCTGGGGTTCCGTCGCCACCCCGCTCTCTTCTTCCATGAGCGCGACGATGCGCTCGAGCGACAGGGTGATGGTGGCCTGCTCCAGCTCCGGCAACGCGTTGAGCGCGTCGGCCAGGTGCTTTTGCAGCGGCGACGGCGCCTGCTGCGCGACCTCGCGGCCGGCGTCGGTGGCAGTCACGAAAACAATGCGGCGGTCTTCACGGCCGCGTTCGCGGCGGATCAGGCCCTTGTCCTCCAGGCGGTCGAGAATGCCGACGACCGTGCTGGGGCTGACATGGATCTCGCGGCTGATCGCCGTGGCCGTCATCGGCCCATTGGCAATGACCGTGCGCAGGCACATAAGCTGCGGCGCGGTGATATGACTCACCGCCGACAACTGGCGCGAATGCAACGCGATGGATCGTGTGATCCGGCGCAGCGCCCGCAGGATGCGCAGGTCATATTGCTGCGCGGGGTCGGTTACGGTCTGTTTATTCATGACTGAATTAGTTCAGCTAAATTGATTTCTATACGAATGATATGGGTGACCTATCCCTGTGTCAAACCGGATCGACCCTCATTTTGTAATCATTTCCGCGCATTCCGTCGTCAAGTCGCCGGGGGCGTTCCCGGGAACGGCGGTCGTTACGATTTGCGGGAATCGTTCTACATTTCGCAAATAAAACATCTGTTTTATTTTTATCCAGACAGCGGTAGCATTTGTTTTATTCCTTTCACTTTTTCCGCCATGATCGCGCCCCTGCAAGACCACCTGCGCCGCCTCAGCGCCACCCTGCCCGCCGAATTGCAGCGCGCGGCGCATTGGGTGCTGGCCAATCCGGCCGAAGTGGGACTGTGGTCGATGCGCCGGCAGGCGCAGGCAGTGGGCGTCTCCCCCGCCACCATGCTGCGCCTGGCGCGCGCTGCCGGGCATGACAGCTACGAGGCCTTTCGCGCGCCATTCCAACGCGCTTTGGCCGGCGCCGCCGACAACGGCTTGCGCGAGCGCGCGGCGCGTCTGCAGGCCGCGCACGCCCACCCGGCCGGCGGCACGGGGCAGGATGCGCTGACGCAATGGCAGACGGCGGCCCTGGCCTCGGTCTGGCAAGCCAACGACGCGATGGCGTTCGACGCGGCCGTCGATACCTTGCTGCGGGCGCGCCAGGTCGGCTTCCTGGGGACGCGCTCGGCCTTCGGCGTCGCCTTCCAGATGCGCTATGCCTACCACCTGCTGCGCCGCAACGGCATCCTGATCGATGGTTTGGGCGGCGCCGCGGCCGAGGATGCCGACAGCCTGCAGGCCGGCGACGCCCTCGTGGTGATATCGCAGGCCCCTTATCCGACCGCGACGGTGCGCCTGACCCGCGAGATCGCCGCCCGCGGCGTCGCCGTGCTGGCGCTGACCGACAGCGACACCAGCCCGGTGGCGCGGGCCGCCCGCCATGTGTTGCGCTTCACCCGTCCCGCCGACACCGGGCCGGATGACGGCGAGGCGCGGGATCCCGCGTCCTTCTTCCACAGCACCGCGGGTCTGCTGGGCCTGGCCGAACACCTGATCGCGCGGCTCGCGGCCCGCGGCGGCGAGGCGGTGCTGCAACGCCTGGACGAGATCGAGGCGCGGCTGCAGGCCGACGGCGCCTATTGGCGCGAGCCGCCGCGCGGGCGCAGCGCGGCGCCGGCTCCGGAATGACCCCGCCGCGCGCCGCTTCCCACCTCTTCGCCATCCGTCATCCGCCCTTCCCGCTCCGGAGTTCCTCATCATGACCCATACCCGAGTCCTTCATCGTTCCCTGCGCAGCACGCCCCCGGTCGCGGTCCGCGGCCAGGGCGCCTGGCTCTATGACCAGCACGGCCGCGCCTATCTGGACGGTTCGGGAGGCGCCGCGGTCTCGTGCCTGGGGCACAACCATCCCGACGTGCAGGCCGCGATGCACGCGCAGATCGACGCGCTGGCCTATGCCCACACCAGCTTCTTCACCACCGAGGTCGCCGAGCGGTTGGCCGCGACGCTGGTCGCCGACGCGCCGGCCGGCACCTCGCATGCGTACTTCGTCTCCGGCGGCTCGGAGGCGATCGAGGCCGCGCTGAAGATGGCGCGCCAGTACTACGTCGAGATCGGCCAGCCCCAGCGCCGCCACATCGTGGCCCGGCGCCAGAGCTACCACGGCAACACGCTGGGCGCGCTGGCGGTGGGCGGCAACGCCTGGCGCCGGGCGCAGTTCGCGCCGCTGCTGATCGACGTGGCGCACGTGTCGCCGTGCTATGCCTACCGCGACCAAACGGCTGGCGAAACCGATGACCAATACGCCGAACGGCTGGCGCAGGAACTGGAGCAGACCTTCCAGCGTCTCGGCCCCGACAGCGTGATGGCCTTCGTCGCCGAGCCGGTGGTGGGCGCGACCTCGGGCGCGGTGACCGCGGTGCCGGGCTATTTCCGCCGCATCCGCGAGGTCTGCGACCGCCACGGCGTGCTGTTGATCGCCGATGAGGTGATGTGCGGCATGGGCCGCACCGGTACGCTGTATGCCGTCGAACAGGAAGGCATCACGCCCGACCTGATCACCATCGCCAAGGGCCTGGGCGGCGGTTACCAGCCGATCGGCGCGGTCATGGCGCAGGAACGCATCGTGCAGGCGATGCAGCAGGGCAGCGGCTTCTTCCAGCACGGCCACACCTACCTGGGCCATGCCACCGCGTGCGCGGCCTCGCTGGCGGTGCAGCAGGTGATCAAGCGCGACAACCTGCTGGCGCGCGTGCGCGCCCAGGGCGAGGGGCTGCGCCAGCGCCTGCACCAGGCGCTGGGCGACCATCCGCACGTCGGCGATATCCGCGGCCGCGGACTGTTCATGGGCGTGGAGCTGGTGCAGGACCGCGCCAGCAAGGCGACCTTCGACCCGGCTCTGTCGCTGCATGCGCGCATCAAGCGCGAAGCCATGGCGCGCGGCCTGATGGTCTATCCGATGGGCGGCACCATCGACGGCCGCCAGGGCGATCACGTGCTGCTGGCCCCGCCCTTCATCATCACCGACGACGAACTGGACCAGTTGACCGAACGCCTGGCTGGCGCCATCGACGCCGCCATTGCCGACAGTGGCCGCTGAGCCGCAGGCGACCTAGCCGGCCCCTGGCGCCGACTGCCGGCGCCACGCCGGCCAGGCGGCGATGGTCAGCGCGCGCAGCAGCCATTCGACCGGGCCGTAGGCGTGGCGGCGCAGCCACCACGCCGACAGCGGCAACTGCGCCAGAAAGATCGCCACGGCGATCGCCAGGCCCGCCCCCGGCGACACGCTGCCCGTCAGGCGCAGGCCCCAGCCTGTGAAAAGGAAGGCGCACACAACCGACTGCATCAGGTAGTTGCTCAGCGCCATGCGGCCGGCCGGCGCCAGCGTGCGCGCCAGCGCCGCGCCCGGCCGCGTGCGCATCGCCAACAGCAACGCCGCCGCATACGACATGCTCAGTAGCGGCGCCGTGAACAGGCCCATGGCCAGGCCCGGGGTTTCCCACAATGGGGATATCGACGGCAAGGCGGAGGTCGCATAAGCGGCGGACCCGGCCAGCCCGGGCAACGCTCCCAGCGCGCACAGCAGCCACAACGCGCGCGGCTGGCGCCACGGATCGGCCAGCGCCTGGCGGCGACCCAGCGCGTAGCCGACCAGGAACATGGCAAAGACAAACGGTCCCTGCACCAGCAGGATGACGCCCCAGATGCTGGTGGTCAGCTCATGCCAATGGCGGGCGACCGTGCTGCCGATGGTGCCGCGATAGGCCTCGATGGCGGCCTGCGCATCCGCCACGGAAACCCCATTGGCGGCACGGCTCAATTCGACGGTGCCGGCGGGATCGAGCAGGCTCAACGCCCCCAACACGGCCCAGGCCAGCGACGCCAGTCCGATCAGCCATAGCGCGCGGCGCAAGGCGCGCCCCGGCTCCATGCGGCGACAGGCCATCAACAGCAGCCCCAGCACCGCGTACGTCAGCAGGATGTCCCCCTGGTAGAACAGTACCGCATGCGCCAGCCCCAGCAGCGCCAGGCCGGCCAGGCGCCGCAGGAAACGCGGCCCGAACGCGGCGCCGCCGCGTTCAGCCGCGCTCATCTGCAAGGTGAAGCTGTAGCCGAACAGAAACGAGAAAAGCAGGTAGAACTTGGTCTCGAACAACCACGCCACCAGCCAACGCACTGCCACGTCCCACGCCCCCGAGAAGCCGGGGTCGGTGATGCCGTTGGCGTAGAACGGCGAGGCGAACACGCCGATGTTGACGACAAGAATGCCGAACAGCGCGAAGCCGCGCAGCGCGTCGACATGGGCAAGGCGCTGCGGCGCGGTCGCGGCGGAGCCAGCAGCGGCGCTGGCAGGAGCGTTCAGGGGGACGCTCATGGCCGCCCTCCCGCCGCGCCGGGCGCCGGCGGCAGGCAACCCTGCAATGCCGCGTCGAGCAACCGCCCGCCGGCCGCCGCGTCGAACCGCGGATCCACCACCGAACGGCTATAGATGCCGTCCAGCAGCAGCAACAGCAGATCGGCCATTTCGGACACGGGTCGCGGCATGGCGTCCGGCGGCACGTCCCGCCATACCGCCGCCAGCAGCGCCGCGAGCGACGCCTTGCGTTCGCTTTCGTTGGCCATGACCAACGCGTGCACCCGGGGGTTGCGCACCGCCTCGGCCAGGATTTCCATGCCGAGGCGGACGAAACCGGGATCGCGGTACTGCGCCAGGTTTGCGTCGACCCAGCCAGTCAGCGCGGCGCGCGCATCGCCCGCGTCGCCGGCCTCGCGGCGTTCGCGCAGCGTGTCGGTGTCGGACGCGATCAGCGCCTCGATGATCTCGGCCTTGCTGGCGTAGTAGTGGAACAGGTTGCCGGGGCTCATCGCCGCGCGCGCGCAGATCTGCGCGGTCGAGGTGGCATGAAAGCCGTTTTCGGCGAAACACTCGGCGGCGGCGGCCAGGATCTGGCGGCGCCGCTCCTGCTGCCGGGCGGGATCGATTTTGCGCATGCTGCGAAGGTGTTTATTAATAGACTGATTGGTCTATCTATTAAATATCGGCGACGCGAGCACGGTCAAGCGCACCCCAGAAAAAAGGCGGCCCCCAGGGGCCGCCGTTCATCGATGGCGCCGACCGGCCGCGGTCAGCCCAGCACCGGCGACAGCAGCGGCTGCTTGGGCCGCACGTCCAGCGCCCGCCCCTTGCGGGCGCGCTTGCCCACGTACACCGCCAGCGCCGCGCCCGCCAGGATGTCCTCGGTGTGCTTGTTGCGGTAGATGCCCGCCGCGCGCAGGCCCAGCGCGCCGATCGGCACGGTCTGATCCAGCTTGTCGGCGCCATCCAGCCCCATCAGGATGGTGCCGCGTCCGCCGCCGGACAACGATTTGACCTCGTCCAGCCCGAACACCAGGAACTTGCCCTTCTGCGACAGCAGCGCCAGTTGCGTGGCGCCCTCGAACAGCGGCACCGGACGCAACAGTTCGTCGCCCGCCTCCAGCGTGATGAACTGCTTGCCGGCGCGCTGGCGGCTGGTCATGTCCGACAGCTTGGCGGCAAAGCCATAGCCGCCGCGCGTGGCCAGCAACCAGCGGCTGTCGGCCGCCGCCGCGATGGTGTGGACGATGCGGGTGCCGCTTTCCAGGTCGATCATGGTGGTGACCGGCTGGCCGTCGCCACGCGCCGAAGGCAGCCCGGCCACCGGCACCGAGTAGACACGGCCGTTGTCGCCCATGGCGATCAGCGTGTCAGTGGTGCGGCATTCAAAGGCGCCATAGAGATCGTCGCCCTGCTTGAAACCGAACTGCGAGGCATCGTGGCCGTGGCCCTGGCGCGCGCGCAGCCAGCCCTTCTGCGACACGATCACGGTGACCGGCTCGTCCAGCACCTTGGTCTCGAGCACGGCGCGCTCGGCGGTCTCGATCAGGGTACGGCGGTCGTCGCCATACTGCTTGGCGTCGGCCTCGATTTCCTTGATCAACAGACGCTTGAGGGTGTTGGGATTATCCAGCAGTTCCTGCAACGCAACCTGCTCCTTGCGCTTGTCCTCGAGCTCCTGCTCGATCTTGAAGCCTTCCAGGCGCGCCAACTGACGCAGGCGCATTTCCAGGATGTCCTCGGCCTGCCGCTCGGACAGATTGAAGCGCTCCATCAAGGCCGCGCGCGGCTCGTCGGATTCGCGAATGGTCTGGATGACCTCGTCCACGTTCAGGTAGACCACCATGCGGCCTTCCAGCACGTGGATGCGGTCGATGACCTTGTCCAGGCGGAAGCGGGTGCGGCGCAGCACGGTATTGGTGCGGAACGCCAGCCATTCGGTCAGGATGTCGCGCAGCCCCTTCTGGCGCGGACGGCCGTCGGTGCCAATGCAGACCAGGTTGACCGAGGCGCTGCTTTCCATGCTGGTCTGCGCCAGCAGCGTGTTGACGAACTCGTCGCGGTCGACGCGCGAGGTCTTGGGTTCGAACACCAGGCGCACGGCGGCGTCCTTGCCGGATTCGTCGCGCACCGCATCCAGCAGGTTCAGCATCACGGCCTTGGCCTGCGTCTGCTCGGGCGTCAGGCTCTTCTTGCCGCTCTTGACCTTGGGGTTGGTGATTTCCTCGATCTCTTCGAGCACCTTCTGGCACGAGGTGCCCGGCGGCAGCTCGGTGACCACCAACTGCCACTGGCCGCGCGCCATTTCCTCGAACTGCCAGCGCGCCCGCACCTTGAGCGAGCCGCGCCCGCCTGCGTAGATCTGGGCAATGTCGGCGGCCGGCGTGATGATCTGGCCGCCGCCGGCGAAGTCCGGGCCGGGGATCATGCCGAACAGCTCGGCGTCCGGCAGTTGCGGGTGCTTGATCAGCGCCACGCAGGCCTGCGCCACCTCGCGCAGGTTGTGCGGCGGGATCTCGGTGGCCATGCCGACCGCAATGCCGGATGCGCCGTTCAGCAGCATCACCGGCAGGCGCGCCGGCAGCATCTGCGGCTCCTGCTGGCTGCCGTCGTAGTTGGGCACGAAATCGACCGTGCCTTCGTCGAGCTCGTCCAGCAGCAGCTTGGCGATCGGCGTCAGGCGCGCTTCCGTGTAGCGCATGGCGGCGGCGTTGTCGCCGTCGCGCGAGCCGAAGTTGCCCTGGCCATCGATGAGCGGATAGCGCAGGGAGAAGTCTTGCGCCATGCGCACCATGGCGTCATAGGCGGCCTGGTCGCCGTGCGGGTGGTACTTGCCCAGCACGTCGCCGACGACGCGGGCCGACTTGACGGGCTTGGCGCCCGCGCCCAGTCCCATGGCCTGCATCGCGAACAGGATGCGGCGCTGCACGGGCTTCTGCCCGTCGCCGACGTCGGGCAGGGCGCGGCCCCGCACCACGGACACTGCATAGTCCAGATAGGCCTGTTCGGCATAGCGCGCCAGGGTGATGGCGGCATCGCCGCCCCCGTCGGGCGCGGCGTCGAACAAACCTTGTTGATTGCTGTCGGTCATGATGGTTTCAGGTAGACAAATTCATTGAAACGGCGTCATTGGGGACGCGCGGCGCCCAGCAACTGGGTATCGGCCACGTGCTCACGCAACTGGGCGCGCACCGCGTCCAGGGTGGCGGCGTCCTGCCCGCGTTTGGGAATGATCACGCCTTGCAGCGTCCCCAGGATGACATACAGATGCTGCGGCGTTTCCTCGACCCGCCGCACGTCGCCCCAGTCGATGCGCCCCGAGGCGTCGGCAATGCTGTCCTCGATGCCGTCGGCGCCGAACACCAGTTGGTGGCGCCCCAGGAACAAGCCGTCGGGCCGCTTGGCCAGCATGCGGCGCGTGTTCATGCGCACCAGGCCCGGCAGCACGAACTCGTAGGCCAGCGCCAGCAGCGCCAGGATGCCCAGGCCGACCGCCAACCCCTCGAAGTACACCGGCAGCAGCAGGCCCCAGTTCGGGCCGTGCCCGTCCCAGGTCTGCCAGACCAGGTAGCCCAGCAGGACCACCACCATCAACACCGCGAAACGCAGGTGCGACAGGTAGCGGCGCCGGCGCAATTCGGGCCGCTTGTACACGTAGGCCGCAAATTCGGCGTAGTCGTCGGCGGTCAGGTCGACCGCCATGGCGGCGGACGGCGGCGGGGACGAGGGCAACGACATCAGATGTCCAGCTCCGCCAGGTTGCCCTTCTCTTCGATCCAGGCGCGGCGTTGCGAGGACTCGCCCTTGCCCATCAGCATGTCGAACATGCGGGTGGTGTCTTCAGGCGTCTGGTCGCCGTAGCCCACCGGCAGCAGCCGGCGCGTGTCCGGATTCATGGTGGTTTCCCACAACTGCTCGGGGTTCATTTCGCCCAGGCCCTTGAAGCGGCTGACCGACCAACTGCTTTCGCGCGAGCCTTCCTTGCGCAGCTTGTCCTGCGCCGCTTCCAGCTCGCCTTCGTCCAGGCAGTAGATCTTGCGCGCCGGGCGCTTGCCCTGCGCCGGCACGTCCAGGCGGAACAGCGGCGGCTTGGCGACGTAGACGTGGCCGGCCTCGACCAGCTTGGGAAAGTGCTTGTAGAACAGCGTCAGCAGCAGCACCTGGATGTGCGAACCGTCGACATCGGCGTCGGACAGGATGCAGATGCGGCCGTAGCGCAGCCCCGACAGGTCAGGCGTGTCGCCCGGGCCGTGCGGGTCGACGCCGATGGCGACGGAGATGTCGTGGATCTCGTTGTTGGCGAACAGGCGGTCGCGGTCGACCTCCCAGGAATTGAGCACCTTGCCGCGCAGCGGCAGGATGGCCTGGAATTCCTTGTCGCGGCCCATCTTGGCCGAGCCGCCGGCCGAATCGCCCTCGACCAGGAAGACCTCCGTGCGGGCGGCATCGCTGGATTCGCAGTCGGTCAGCTTGCCGGGCAGCACCGCCACGCCGGAACTCTTGCGCTTTTCGACCTTCTGCGCCGAACGCTGGCGCGCCTGCGCCTGGCGGATGGCCAGTTCGGCCAGCTTCTTGCCGTATTCGACATTGCTGTGCAGCCACAGGTCGAGCGCGCTCTTGGCGAACCCGCCCACCAGGCGCACGGCGTCGCGGCTGTTCAGGCGTTCCTTGATCTGACCCTGGAATTGCGGGTCCAGCACCTTGGCGGACAGCACGAAGCTGGCGCGAGCGAACACGTCTTCGGGCAGCAGCTTCACGCCCTTGGGCAGCAGGCTGTGCAGTTCGGCAAAGCCCTTGACGGCGCCGAACAGGCCTTCGCGCAGGCCCGACTCGTGGGTGCCGCCGGCCGGCGTCGGGATCAGGTTGACGTACGACTCGCGCACCGCGTTGCCGTCCTCGGTCCAGGCCACCACCCATTGGGCGCCCTCGCCTTCGGCGAAGGTTTCGTGGTCGGCGCCGGCGTACTGCTGGCCCTCGAAGAACGGCACCATCAGTTCCGCGCCCGCCAGCGCCTCGGACAGGTAGCCGCGCAGGCCGTCCTGGTACTGCCAGGTCTTGGTGTCGCCGGTCTTTTCGTTGACCAGCGAGACCTTCACGCCCGGCAGCAGCACGGCCTTGCTGCGCAGCAGGTGGGTCAGCTCGCCCAGCGGGATATTGGGGCTGTCGAAATATTTGGCGTCGGGCCAGACCCGCACGCGGGTGCCGGATTTCTTGCGGCCGCCTTGGTCGTAGGGCGCCAGCGGTTCGGCGACGTCGCCGCCCTTGAACACCAGGCGATTGACGGCGCCGTCGCGCCAGACCACCACTTCGAGGCGGGTGGCCAGGGCGTTGGTGACGGACACGCCGACGCCGTGCAGGCCGCCGGAAAAGGCGTAGGCGCCGCCGCCAGCCTTGTCGAACTTGCCGCCCGCGTGCAGCCGGGTGAAGACCAGCTCGACCACGGGGGCGTTTTCCTCGGGGTGCAGGCCCACGGGAATGCCGCGGCCGTCGTCCTCGACGGAGACGCTGCCATCGATGTGCAGCGTGACCAGGATCTGTTTGCCGTGACCGGCCAGGGCCTCGTCCGCGGCGTTGTCGATGACTTCCTGCACGATGTGCAGGGGGTTTTCGGTGCGGGTGTACATGCCCGGGCGCTGCCGCACGGGCTCCAGCCCCTTCAGGACGCGGATGGACGCCTCGTTGTAACGTGGAGTGGCCAAGTTATCCCCAACATCTGTGGAAAAAAACCGACATTTTACGGATAAGCCCAGATTCTGCGCGGCTCCGGGTGGGATGCGCACGACCTGACCAGCTCCGAATTCGGTAGGATGACGATAGAGACACAGCCAGCGGATCCCGGTTCAACGCCCCGGATCGCGATAACTGCGCCGCGATATCCTACACAAAAGCGGCGAATACTGTTGTTATAAACAGTGGTATGCCTGTTGTTTTTGACAGTGGTATGCTTTAATCCAATCCACAAACAAGAACAACGGCAAGGCGTCCCTCTTTTCGCCTTTTGCTGCCGAACCCGAGAATCACCATCATGAGCGACCAAATCAAGAACGTCAGTGACGCGAGCTTCGATGCCGATGTGTTGAAGTCCGGCCAGCCGGTGCTGGTGGACTACTGGGCTGCCTGGTGCGGCCCCTGCAAGATGATCGCCCCGATCCTGGAAGAAGTCGCCACCGAATACGCCGGTCGCCTGACGATCGCCAAGCTCAACGTGGACGAAAACCAGGGCACCGCCGCCAAGTACGGCATCCGTGGCATCCCCACCCTCATGCTCTTTAAAGACGGCCAGGCTGCCGCCACCAAGGTTGGCGCGCTGTCGAAGTCGCAACTCACCGCATTCCTGGACGGCGCGTTGTAAACTGCGTGCTGTGAACGAAGGCGCCGCCCTGGGGGCGGCGCTGCTTCCATACCGCGCGAGCCCGTCCGTGGCGCGCCGCCAGAACCCTCCTTTACTTTTCCCCCAACACTCACCGCGATGCACCTCAACGAACTGAAGGCGCTGCATGTCTCGCAGCTGCTGGAAATGGCCGCTGGCCTGGAAATCGAGAACGCCAACCGCCTGCGCAAGCAGGAGCTGATGTTCGCCATCATGAAACGGCGCGCCAAGCAGGGCGAGCAGATCTTTGGCGACGGCGTGCTGGAAGTCCTGCCCGACGGCTTCGGTTTCCTGCGCTCGCCCGAGACCTCGTATCTGGCCAGCACGGACGACATCTACATCTCGCCGTCCCAGATCCGCCGCTTCAACCTGCACACCGGCGACTCGATCGAAGGCGAAGTGCGCACGCCCAAGGATGGCGAGCGCTATTTTGCGCTGGTCAAGGTGGACAAGGTCAACGGCGTGGCGCCCGAGGCGATCAAGCATCGCATCATGTTCGAGAACCTGACGCCGCTGCATCCGAACCAGCCGCTGCGCCTGGAACGCGACATCAAGAGCGAGGAAAACCTCACCGGCCGTATCCTCGACGTCTTCGCCCCCATCGGCAAGGGCCAGCGCGGCCTGATCGTCGCCAGCCCCAAGTCCGGCAAGACGGTGATGATGCAGCACATCGCGCACGCCATCACCACCAACTATCCCGACGCGGTCATGATCGTCCTGCTGGTGGACGAGCGCCCCGAGGAAGTGACCGAAATGCAGCGCACCGTGCGCGGCGAAGTGGTCGCCTCGACCTTCGATGAGCCCGCCACCCGCCACGTGCAGGTCGCCGAAATGGTCATCGAAAAGGCCAAGCGCCTGGTCGAAATGAAGAAGGACGTGGTGATCCTGCTGGACTCGATCACCCGCCTGGCCCGCGCCTACAACACCGTGGTGCCGGCCTCCGGCAAGGTGCTGACCGGCGGTGTCGACGCCAACGCCCTGCAACGTCCCAAGCGCTTCTTCGGCGCCGCGCGCAACCTCGAGGAAGGCGGTTCGCTGACCATCCTGGGCACCGCGCTGATCGAGACCGGCAGCCGCATGGACGAAGTCATCTACGAAGAATTCAAGGGCACCGGCAACTCCGAAGTGCACCTGGAACGCCGCCTGGCGGAAAAGCGCGTCTACCCGTCCATCAACCTGAACAAGTCGGGCACCCGCCGCGAAGAACTGCTGATCGCGCCGGACCTGCTGCAGAAGGTCTGGGTGCTGCGCAAGTTCATCCACGACATGGACGAAGTCCAGTCCATGGAATTCATCCTGGACAAGATGCGCGCCACCAAGACCAATGCCGAATTCTTCGACATGATGAAGAAGAAGTAAGCCGTCGCCGCCCGGCGCGCCGGGCGCACGCATCGATCTGGCGAGGATTGCCCCACGGCGGTCCTCGCCAAATGCTTTCAGGGCCGGCGTTTCGAGCCGGCCCGCATTGAATCCACGCAGGGGGCCCGTCGGCCCGCACACTATCCGCGGCGGCGCGCACGGCCGGTCCGCAACCGATCCGCCGCCCGGCCGTCGTTCAGCGCAACTTGGGATCGGGGAACGGCAGCTTGTCCTGGGACATGCTGGGCTGGGCCTTCCACGTCTTGCCCTGCCTGTAGAAGTCCATCTGGTTCTCGTTGACCGCGGCGCCCATCGTCACCGCCACCGTGCAGGCGACCTGCCCCGGGTGGCTGGCCTGCTCGGCGGCCACGCAGGTGCCCAGCTTGACCTCGGACGGGCGCGACAGGCCGGTGCCCGCGAGCATGTCGACGATCGCATCCGTCGCCTCCGGAATGGTGGGCAGGGCCAGGTTCTGGGCCTGGGCCCAGGCGGAAACACTCGTCAATGCGACGACGGTTGCCAGGCGGATGCGGGACTTGGCGATGCGAAGACTCCATCCGGTCTGTATCCCAATGTCAGGTGGCGGCGGCCGCCGGATCAGTGCTCGATGAACTCTTCCAGGCTGCGCGGCTTGGGTGTCTGCTTGGGCGCCGGCTTGCCCGAGTCGTCGATCGGGTCGATCTTGGGATCGTCCCAACTGCCGGTCACGGCGTATTCCATGGTCATGGCGCGGGCCAGCGGCTGCTTGAGCAACCATTGCGTCACGAAGGCGCCCAGGCCGATCAGCGGGTTGACCGCCAGCGCCGTCACCATCGCCGCGCCGCTGGCGTCCAGGTTGGGAATCACCACCGCCTTCAGGTTCCAGCGCTCCTGCACGATATTGACGTCGCCCGCCAGCACGATGGCGGCGACCGGGCCGTTGATCTTGTAGCCCTCGGTCTTGAGCGCGCCGTCCGCCAGCTTGAGCTGTCCGCGCACGGTGTCGAACGGGAAACCGTCGCGCAGCAGGTTGGTCGGGTTGACGTCGAGCCGCGCCAGGCGCTGCAGCGATTGCAGCGACAGCAGCTCCAGCAGGCGCGCCGTGCGCGAATTGACGTGCATGAAGCGGCCCTTGTCCAGGGAGATCTCGGCATCGCCGATGACGTCGGCGATATCGTGGGTCCAGGGCAAGTTGCGCCACGTCACATTGGCCTTGACGGCGCCGGTGCCGCCCGACACCACGCGCTCGAAGCCGATGCGGTCCATGAAGCTGCCTACGTTCTCGAACTTGGCAGTGGCATCCACCGTCAGGCCGCGGTCCGGCCCTTCGAGGCGCCAGGCGCCGGTGGCGTTCAAGGTGGCGGCGTCATTGGTGATCGACAGCTTGTCCAGGCGCCACTGGCGGCCACGTTCGAGGTTGGTGCCCAGCACCTGCAGCTCCCCCAGGTTCTTGCCGTACAGGCGGAATTCCTTGGCCTGCAGGTCGATCGCCGGAATGTCCGACAGGTCGTTGCCCGAGGACAGCGCCGTGTCGGCCTCGTTGGCGTCGTCCGCGCCGCCCAGCGCCAGGTGCTTGAAGCGCGCGGTGATCTGGCCGGCGATGGCGCCGGAGGCTTCGCGCCACGACAGCGAGCCCGCCGCCTGGCGCGACTGGATATCCACGCGCCATTGGGCCGGGGCCGGCCGGGTGGCGTACAGGGTCAGGTCGTTGAGCGTATAGCCGCTGGCGCGCAGCACGCCGGTGGCCAGGCTGATGCGCTCGGCCACGGGCAGCAGCGGCCGCGGCGCCGCGCGTCCCTTGACGGGTGGCGGGTCGAAACCGTCGGACACCTTCTCCCAGGCATCCATGTCCAGTTCCGGCAAGCTGGCGCTCAGGCTCAGGCCGCGCTCGGGCAGGCTGGCTGGACGGTTGATGCCGAGCGCGCCGCGCGCGAAGTACGACGGCGCGGCATCGGCCGGATCGCGCTCGAACAGCGCGTTGATGTTGTCGCCCAGGCTGGCGGTCAGCCAGCGCCGGCCCTTGGCGCCGCGGTCCTGCGCCGCGCCCCATTGCAATTTGAGCGGCCGCGCCAGCGGCGCCGCCTTGCCGACGGGCGCCGGCATGTCGATGGCCAGTCCGGTCAGGTCGGACTCCATCGACAGCTCCACCGAACCGCCGCGCTGGTAGCCGACCTTGCCCTTGTAGGCGGTCTTGCCCGAAAAGCGCCCCATCGACGGCGTATTGCTGATCTGCGTCAGTCCGGACCCGGCCAGCACGCCCTCGAAGCGCAGGGCATCCGTCGGCTGCGCCAAGCTGCCCGAGATCTTGACCGGGCCGCCCAGGAACTGCGCGCGGATTTCCTTGGTGCGCACGCCCTTTTCCGAAAACTCCAGGTCGCCGTGCATCTGGCTGAGCAGCGGCATTTCCGGCATGAAAGTGAAGGTGTTGTCGGCGAATTGGATCTTGCCTTCGACCTGGGTGTCGTCGGTGTTCATCAACGGCACTTTCAGCTTGAGCGGCATGCGCCAGTTGCCCGTGCCGCGCGCCTCGTCGAGCGCGCCGTCCAGCAACTGGCCCAGCGGCGAGCTGTCCGACAGCGCCAGGTAGGCCGGCACCGTCCCGCTGGTGTCGCCGCTGACCGTCAACTCGGCGTTGTGCTCCATGTCGGGAATGCTGGCGGTAACCGCCCCCAGCGTCACCGTCTGGCCCGGCCCGGTATGGGCCACCGCGCCGCCCGGACTGTCGAGCACCAGCCCGACCTTGTCGACTCGGAAGTTGCCCGACAGGTTCTCCAGCATCGGCCAGCCCTTGCGATGCGGCCGGGCCGGCGCGTAATCGACCTTGGCGCCGGTGTAGGCGCCGGCGATGACAAACTCTCCGGTGGAACCTGGAGCGCCGAAGGGGAATTCGTCCAGGTCGCCCTTGAGGGTGATGGCGGCCGACTCCATCTGGCCGGCCGGCAAGCCGGTCGCGAGCCATTCGCGCGCGTCCGCATTGACCTCCAGCGGCAGGTAGCGGTGGATCGCATTCATGGCGCCACGCACCAGCGTGCCGCGCATGTCGACGCTGCCCGCGGCGCTCTTGCCTTCCTTGCGCCACTGGCCCCGCAAGCGGACGTCGAGATCGTCGTTGACGACCCGCAGCTGGCCCACCTCGACAAACCAGTCGCGCGCGTCGGCGCCTTTGACGTGGGCATCCAGCGCGATCTCGCTGGCGCCCAGCTCGGGCTGTTCGAAGATGCCGGGCAAGGCCACGCGCAATTGCTCGACGCGGCCGCTGACCGACAGGTCCGCCGCCCCCGCGCTGCGCGCCAGCGGCACCTGCTCGCTCTGAACGAAATCGCCCGGCGTGCCTTCGATGCGGAACTGCGCGTAGCCGGCCCGCGCCGCCGGGCCATCCGGCGCCGGCGCCCAATCGACGCCACGCGCCGCGACGTCGGTGGTCAGCTTGGTGAAGGCGCCATGATCCAACTGCAGCCAGGCGCGGGCGCTGACGCGCCCCTTGATGGCCGGCGGCGACATCCAGGGCGCCCAGGCCATCGGCTCGGCGTCATCCAGGGCAGCGTAGACCTGCCCGCTCCAGTTGGCCGGACTGGCGGCGCTGGCGCTGAACAGGCTGCGGTTGAACTCGCCGCGCAGGTCCACCCTGCGCGCCAGCGCCGGATCGGCATCGGCGCGCAGCACGAAACGGTGCGACAGGCTGCCGTTGCGCACCAGGAAATCGACATTGCTCAGGACCAGTTCAGGCGCCCGGCGCAGTTCGTCCTGCCAGCGGATGCGGGCGCCGCGCACCAGCAGTTCGCGCTGCGTGGTCAGCCAGCGCAGCGCCGGATGATCCAGGTCCGAGCGGTGATCGCTGGCATTCAGGTCGATGCCCTGCCCCGCCACCCACAGGCGGTTGTCGGCATCGCGGCGCAGGGTCAGTTCGGGTTGTTCCAGGCGTAGCCGCACCAACTTTGGTGACAGCGTCAGCAGGCTGCGCCAGGCCAGCACCGCCGACACCGAAGGCAGCGTCAGCACCGGCGCGGCCTGGTCGTCGTAGACCTGGACCGAGGAAAGATCCAGGCGCGGATTGAGCCCTTGCCAGTCCGCCTGGATGCCGCCGATCGTGACGCGGGCGCCCAACGCCTGGCTGGCGTAGGCTTCGATCTGGGGACGCCACTGGTCCACGCGCGGCAAGACCCAATAGCGCACGCCCAGGAGCCCGATGGCCACGACGCCGTACACGGTCAGCGCCGCCCAGAACAGGCAGCAGAGCACTTTTTTTGAAACAGACACGGATCGGTGGGCAGGAGAATAGTCTTGCGGTATCGTCCCCACTTATACCTGAAACGCGTCCATTCGTCTCCGTCCGATCGCCATGTCCATGCCCGCCCTGTTTGCCCCCGCCCTCGCCTGGTCCGGCCATCTGCGCCGCCGTCTCGACGCCCATCCGGATCTGGCCGCCTGGCTGGCCGAAGCGGTGCAACAGCCGGTCACAGCCGAGCGGCTGGCGCAATGGCAGGCGGAGCTCGCCGGCCCCGGCGCGCCCGACGTCCTGCCAGTGGATCTGTGCCGCCAGGTGCTGCGCAAATTGCGCGAACGCGTCTTCAGCACCCTGATCGTGCGCGACCTGTCCGGCCAGGCGCCCCTGGAAGAAGTGGTGGGCGCGATGACGGCGCTGGCCGACGCGGCGGTGGCCGCCGCCTACCGCAGCGTGGCCGCCGACCTGGCCGCGGTGCACGGCGTGCCGCGCGATCCGGCCACCGGCCTGCCGCAGGAAATGCTGATCGTCGGCATGGGCAAACTGGGCGGCGGTGAATTGAATGTCTCGTCCGATATCGACCTGATCATGCTGTACGGCGAGGAGGGCGACACCGACGGCCCGCGCCGCATCAGCCACCACGAGTTCTATGGCCGCCTGACGCGGCGCATGATGCCGGTGCTGTCCGAAGTCGACGCCCACGGCCAGGTCTTCCGCACCGACCTGCGCCTGCGCCCGGACGGCGACGCCGGCCCGCTGGCCTGGAGCCTGGACGCGTTGGAACACTACCTGATCGGCCAGGGCCGTGAATGGGAGCGCTACGCCTGGCTCAAGGCCCGCCTGATGCCGGCCCAGGCCTTCGAGGGCAGCGACAGCGCGGCCCAGGCCCGCCAACTGGAAAGCCTGCGCGTGCCGTTCGTCTATCGCAAGTATTTCGATTTCGACGCGCTGGCCGCGCTGCGCGCGCTGCGCGAGCGCATCCGCCAGGACTGGCAGCGCCGCGCCTCGGCCCGCAACGGCATTGACAGCGCCAACAACATCAAGCTGGGCGACGGCGGCATCCGCGAAATCGAGTTCGTGGTGCAACTGGCGCAATTGATCCGCGGCGGCCGCATGCCGGCGCTGCAGCAGCGCGGGCTGCTGGCGGCGCTGCACGCCGAACAGGTCGCCGGGCTGGTGCCCGAGGACGACGCGCGCCGCCTGGAGGAGGCCTACCGCTTCCTGCGCCGCACCGAACACGCGCTGCAATACCGCGAGGATGAGCAGACCCACCTGCTGCCGGGCGACCCTGGCCAGCGCGCCGCGCTGGCCGCCGCGCTGGGGCTGAGCCCGCAGGATTTCGAAAGCACGCTGGCCGCGCACCGCCAATTCGTCTCGCGTACCTTCCGCAACGTGTTCCGCATGGTGGGCATGGACAAGGAGGACACCGCCGATGCCGGCGCCGACACGCCCGCCGACGAACCCGACGAGGAATGCGCCCTGGCCGAGCAGATCCGCCAGGCCTTCGGCGAGCAGGCCGACGACCTGTTGCGACGCGCCGAAACGCTGCTGGGCAGCCACCGCGTGCGCAGCCTGCCCGAGAGCAGCCGGCGCCGCCTGGAAACGCTGCTGCCGGCCGCGCTGCGCGCCGCGCGCCAGACCAGCGCGCCGCTGGACGCCGCGGTGCGCCTGTTCGACCTGATCGAGAAGATCGCCCAGCGCAGCGCCTACCTGGCCCTGCTGGCCGAATATCCGGACACCCTGGCGCGGGTCGCGCGCATGGTCGCGGCCAGCCCCTGGGCGGCCCAGTACCTGACGCAGCACCCGCTGCTGCTGGACAGCCTGATCGACTGGCGCACGCTGTTCGAGCCGCTCGACTTCGCCCAGATCGCACGCCAGTTGTCCGCCGACCTCGACGCCTGCCGCCTGCCCGATGGCGACCCGGACATCGAGCGCCAGATGAACCTGATGCGCGACGTGCAGCGCCAGGCCAGCTTCCAGTTGCTGGCGCAGGACCTGGAAGGCGAGCTGACCGTTGAAAAGCTCGCCGACCAACTGTCGGCGCTGGCCGACCTGCTGCTGACGGAAACCATCCGCCGCACCTGGCCGCTGGTGAACAAGATCGCAGGCGCCACGCCGCGCTTCGCCGTCATCGCCTACGGCAAGCTGGGCGGCAAGGAACTGGGCTACGCCTCGGACCTGGACCTGGTGTTCCTGTATGACGATCCGCGCGAGGATGCCGCCGAGGTCTACGCCAAGCTGGGCCGCCGCATGACCTCGTGGCTGTCCACGATGACCTCGTCGGGCCGCCTGTACGAGGTCGACCTGCGCCTGCGCCCGGACGGCGACGCCGGCCTGCTGGCGGTGTCAGTCGAGGCCTTCGAGCAGTACCAGCAGAAGCACGCCTGGGCCTGGGAACACCAGGCCCTGACGCGTGCCCGTTACGCGTCCGGCGACGCCGGGGTCGGCCAGCGCTTCGAGCAGATCCGCGAGGCCATACTGGTGATGCCGCGCGACACGGCCAAGCTGCGCCAGGAAGTGCTGGCAATGCGTGAGAAGATCAACGCCGGGCATCCCAACAGCACCGACAGGTTCGACCTGAAGCACGACGCCGGCGGCATGGTCGACGTCGAATTCGTGACCCAGTACCTGGTGCTGTGCCACGCGGGCACCCATCCCCTGCTGGTGCGCAACCTGGGCAACATCACCCTGCTGCGCCTGGCCGGCGAGGCCGGGCTGATCGATCCGGCGCTGGCCGCCCGGGCCGGCGACGCCTACCGCACGCTGCGGCGCGTGCAGCACCAGTTGCGCATGCAGGGCGTGGAGAAAGCCCGCGTGGCGCCCGACCAGTTGCAGGCCGAACGCGCCGCGGTGCGCGAGCTATGGGACGCGGTGCTGGGGTAAGCCGCGGCAAGGGCTTGCTGGCGGCGCGGGCCGCCGCCCCAAGGCCAAGGCGGCAACTCAGCGTAAAATAAGGACTTTTACGCCTTACCGCCTGCTTTCAATCATGTCCGAATTCGTGCGCCCCAAACTCGACCTGCCCGCCGGCCGCCGCAAGGTGCTGATGCACTCGTGCTGCGCGCCCTGTTCCGGCGAGGTCATGGAAGCCATGACGGCTTCCGGCATCGACTACTCGATCTACTTCTACAACCCGAACATCCATCCGGTCAAGGAGTACGAGATCCGCAAGCAGGAGAATATCCGCTTCGCCGAGCAGCACGGCATCGAGTTCATCGACGCCGACTACGACATGGACAACTGGTTCGAGCGCGTCAAGGGCATGGAAAACGCCCCCGAGCGCGGCGAGCGCTGCACCGCCTGCTTCGACATGCGCTTCGAGCGCACCGCGCTGTACGCCCACGAGCATGGCTTTGACACCATCACCAGCTCGCTCGGCATCTCGCGCTGGAAGGACATGAACCAGATCAACGGCTGCGGCGAACGCGCGGCCGCGCGCTACGACGACCTGATCTACTGGACCTACAACTGGCGCAAGGGCGGCGGCTCGTCGCGCATGATCGAGATCAGCAAGCGCGAGAACTTCTACCAGCAGGAATACTGCGGCTGCGTCTATTCGCTGCGCGACACCAATCGCCACCGCCGTGCGCAGGGGCGCGAGCGCATCCACATCGGCGTGAAGTTCTACGGCAAGGAAGACCTCATCAACGAGGAAAACCTCTGATCACGCCGGGTCGTCCCGCCCGCGGGCGGTAGCTCCCGCATCAGGCCGATTCGCCCGGCAGGCGCCCCTGGCGCCGGTATTCCGACGGCGATACCCCATAGCGGTTGCGGAACGCGTGGCTGAAACGCGCCGCATCCGAAAACCCATGACGAAACGCGATCTCGCCGATCTGGCGCCCGGTCTGCGCGGCGTCGGCCAGCATGTCGCGGCAACGCTCCAGGCGCGCGCTGAGGATGAAATCGGCCGGCGTCGTAGCGGCCTGCGCGAACAGGTTGTATAGATAGCGGCGCGACACGCGCAGGGCCTCGGCCGCAGTCGCCGGGGACAGGTCCGGGTCATGCAGGTTTTCGATCAGGTACTGCTGCACGCGGCGCAATTGCGCCTGGCGCATTTCGCGTTGGTCCAGCGCGCCCGCGCCGCCGGCCCGCTCGCTGATATCCAGCCCCATCATCTGCATGACGGCGTTGGCCGCATCGCGCGCCGCGCTGTCCGACAGATGGGCGTGCTCGCTCAGCGCCACCCGCAAGAGGTCCATGGCCATGCGGCCGCAACCGTGGCGGGCGCTGAAGCTGCGCGCCACCGCGTTGCGCATGGCCGGCAGCCAGGCCTCGGATTGCTTGCCCGGCACCTGCATCACCAGGAAATGGGCGTCGTCGTCGACGTCGACTTCGTACGGACGGGTGGTGTCGTAGATGCCCCACTCGCCCGGCATCAGCAAGGCGGTGCGCGCCGCCTGCCGGATCTCGCTGCGGCCATCGAGCTGCAGCGTGACCTTGTAGCCGGACGCCTCGGCACGCTCCGCGAGCAAGCGCGTGCGGCGCACGCGCTGCGCGCCGGTGCGCATTTCGCAGACCTGCATCCAGCCCAGCGAATCCACCGCCACGCTGCTGCGAAAACGCTTTGGATCGGCGGCCGACACCTCCAGCGGCACAAAGGTGTTGCTGATGTTTTCCTTCCAGCTTGCGCAATCCAGGAACTGCTGGGGCGCGCTGCGTAAGAGAGGGTGGGACATGGCGACTCCGGCGCGCGGCATGGAACAAAAGGCGGTCTTCTTTCTATCACCGAGCCCCCGGCCGGGAGTATCCGTGACAACCCCTAGGGCCAGCTCACCCTGCCAGGATCCCCACACAGGCTCCGGGCGCCGCGCGGCCTCAGGGCTTGCGGGCGCTGCCATATGAATAGTCGGACAACGCCAGGCCCAGCGCCGCCAGCTCGCGCGCCAGGCCATGGCGCACCGGCACCACGTCGTCGTAGCGGCGCGGCCGCGCCGCCGCCACCTCGCTCTCCGTATAGGGCGTGAAATCGGCCGGCAATTGCGCTGGACTGAACGTGAGCAAAAGCCAGTTCAACACATTGGCCAACTCGGCATTGCTCAACTGCGAGTAGGCCGCGCCCGGGACCCGGACCAGGTATTCGCGTCCGGCCGGCAGGTGCGTGAAGGCGCCCACCGAATTGCGGAAATCGGGAATGCCGTGCGGCGTGCTGCCGCGGCCGTCGACCCGGTGGCAGCCGGCGCATTGCAGCACGTAGTCCGCGCGCGCGGCCTGCCTCAGCGTGTCGGCGCCGGGCACGCCATTCGCCGCTGCCTGCGGCCCCGCGGCGGCCTGCGCGGCCGCAGGCACCGCTTCGTCGGCGAGCGCTGCCGCCCCCACGGCCGCCGCCCCGATCGCCGCGCAGGCCAGCCCGGCAGCGGCCCCGCGCCACCGCCCTCGCCCGCTGCCCCGTCCCGCCGCGTCCATCATGGCTTCTTCTTGGCCAACCCCACGATCACGGAGGTGGTGCAGTGGAAGATCGACGACTCGTTGGACATGCACCAGTTGACGTCGTTGTGCAGGAACATCTGGTAGCCCGGCCGCTCACGTTCGGCCGAGGCGCACATGCACTTGCCGCAGGCCGTCTTGCCGCAGCAGTCGTTGTAACTGATGAGGTAGTCCTTGCCATCCAGCGGGTTGTGGCAGGTGCCGACCCACGACACCGCCGACGGCGAGGTGCCCGGCGGGCAAGAGGTCATGCTGCCGCCGCAGCACGAGCACAGGAAGCCATCCACCGCGCAATAGCGCCAGTAGTCGCAGGCGGTCTCGTCGGTCTGCGGCTTCTTGGCCGCCGCCGGCGCGGATCGGGCCACCGGCAGCACCGGCACCAGGAAGGCGGTGCCGACCAGCACGCGACCGATGCGGTTGAGCACGCTGCGACGCGACGTGGCGTGGGCGACGGAGCGCGTGGCGCGCTCTCCAAGCTTATCCAACCAGCGCATTGCCGTTCTCCTTGCGTGAAATGCGGGTCTCTTCCAGCGCGCCGCCGGCCAGGAATTCCTGCACCGAGGCCACGCCCAGCTCCTTGGCCGTGAACAGGCTTTCCAACTGTTCGCGCGAATTGATCAGGCCCTTGGCGCGGATCACGCCGGACTCGTCGATCAACACCGCGTACGGCAGCTTGCTGATCTGGAACTTCATGCCCAGCTCGGTCGACAGCAGGTAGGGAAAGCGCTCCAGCCCGGCCTGGCGGTAGAACGCCAGATGCTCCGGCATCTCGCCGTCGCTGGCCAGGACGATGCGCAACCACGCGCTTTCCGTGCCGGCCACCGACTTGAGGATCGGCAAGAGCTTCTTGCACACCGGGCAGGTCGGCGACAGGAAGAACAGCAGTTGGCTGTGCTGGCCGCGCTCGCCGATAGTCAGGCGCCGGCCCAGCAGGTCGGCCAGTTCGAAGCGCGGTGCGGCTTCGCCCACCGCCGGCCCCTTGTCCATGGTCAGCGCCCCCATCGGCGCCACGCGTTCATACAGCACGCCGATCTGGCGCGACAGCGCCAGGATGACCAGCAGCAGGCAGAGCACCACGCCCCACAGCAGAAAATTGGAAATGATCAAGGCTTCCATATCGTGTCGCTCCGTTGTTCCTAGATGTGCAGGTGCCGCAGCTTCAGGTGCGAAGCCAGCAGGTGGTTGGCGGTGAAATACAGGGCCACGGCGCTCATCGCCAGGCCGAAGACCGAGGCGGCGTCGGTCCATTGGAGGCTGCGTGACGCGCCCTGCGCGGCGGCGAACACCGGCAGCGTCCACAACGCCAGCAGGGCATTGCGCAGCACCATCCACCAGGACAGCCCGGCGCCGCGCGCCGCCGCGCCCCGGAAGGCGGGACCGCCGCAGCCGCAATCGATATCGCGGCGGCCGCGCGCCAGGTTCAGGGCCACGCCAGCCGTCGCCAGGGCCAGCACCAGCAATGCCAGCGCGGCCCCCGCCGCACGCAGGCCCGGCGCCAGCAGCAAGGCGCCGGCCAGCGCCTCGGCCAGCACATAGCCCCACGAGAAAAGGCTGGCCAACCCGGTCGGCAAAATGTCGTAGGCATGCACGGCAGCGCTGAACGCCGCCATATCCTTGAGTTTTTCCAGCGCGCCGAGCAGCAGCACGCAGGCCAGCGCCGCGCTGGCGGCATAGAGCAGCACGGGATCGGTCATTGCGCGCCTCCCGGCTGCGGCTCGACCTGCAGCGCCGTCTCGCCGGCGCCCTGGATCGTGCCCTTGAGCACCGGCGCCGCTGGCGCCGCGTCATAGATGTTGACATTGCCGCCGTCGATGGTGAACAGGCGCGGCTTGTCGTCCTGCGACACGGACATCGACAACGCGTTCTTGCCGGGAATGCGCGCCAGCCGCTTGTGCGTGGCCAGGTCGTAGACCCAGATCTCGGCCGCCGGCGTCTTGTGCGTTCCCTCGGCGCCATTCGGATGCATGCCCACGTACAGCCGCTTGCTGGCGCGATTCACCGCCAGCAGGTTGTAGCCGCCGGGACGCCAGCCGCGATCCTTGCCCGAAGCGTCCAGCAGCGACCAGCGCTCGCCGAAGCGGGCCTGTTCGCCGCTGAAATCGGCGCTGTAGACGTTGCCGTTGTATGAGACGAAGTAGAAGGTGTCGCCCAAGCGATCTGTATGCGTGAAGATCGGATCCTTCTCGACCTCGAACATGGGCTTGCTGCGCTGCTGGCCCGACGGCTTGCCGGCGGCGTCCAGGTCGACCGTGACGAACGAGCCGTCGCCGCAGATGCTGGCGAAGCTGCGCGGCCGCGACGGCGGCACGATGATGCTCCAGCAGCCGGCGGCCGCGGTCACTTCGTCGGCGAACTTGCGCGTCTTCAGGTCGACCACCGTGACCGACGAGGCCGGCGTGGCGTTCTGCACGAACAACAGGCCGCCGTCGGAACTCTGCTGCAGGTAGTTGCGGTAGTTCAGCGCCTGCGCGCGTTTCTCGGGTATCGGCACCTCGTACTTGGGCGTCAGCGTCTCGGCGTCCCAGGCCTCGACCACGTCGGTGCGCTTGCCGCGGTTCAGGCGCTCGTAATAGGTGGTCATGATGTAGATGTCCTTGCCGTCCGCCGACACCGTCATGTGGCCGTTGAACGACGAGGGCACCAGCCCCAGGAATTTCAGGGTGTCGCCGTCGTAGATGTTGACGCGGCTGTCGACCAGGTGATTGAACACCGCGTCCATCACGTACAGCCGGTGCGGCGTGGCGGGCGGCAGGCGGGTGCCGCCCTTGAGCTCCTCGACCGGCAGGTCGGCGCGGGCAAGCCCGGCGGCCGCGGCCAGGGCCGCGCACAGCGCCCATTTGCCCGCCCGCGCGGCGCCCCTGTTGGCACAAAGCGCAATCATTGGATCTCTCCTGCTGTCATGTCCGTTGCTCCTAGAAGGCGTAGACGTAGCGCATCTGCACGCCCCGCATGCGCGGGCCGTTCTCGACCTTGAGGTCGTGGATGTACTGCATCTGGATCTGGTTGGCGTCGTTGATCTGGTGCGTCAGCTCCAGCGCCAGTTGGTGGTTGCGGGCGCGGCTGGTCACCGTTTCGCCGGCGGCGCGCTCGCGGCCGCCGGTCTCGTAGCGGTAGCGGATGCCGGTGTAGGTGTTGTCCGTGATATTGGTCGAGGCCAGCGCGAAGAAGCGAAAGGACGGGTCTTTCTTGAGGGTCTGGCTCATCCAGTCGCTGTTGCGGCCGTAGATCTCCACTTCGCCGATGGCCTCCAGGAAGGTGGATTCGCCAACGCCCTTGACGAACGAGAAGTCCTGGATGGTGGACCAGCGGTTCTTGCCCGGCGACGTGTCCGGGCGCGAACCGTCGTAGCGGCCCACCGGCACCACCACGAACGGCTCCCAGGCAAACCAGGTCTTGGTCTGCTCATTGTTGTAGAGCCAGATGGCCGACCCCAGCGTCACATCGCCGACGCCGGTCTGGCGGTCGCGCGGGGCGCCCGACAGTTCCATCGTGGTGCGCGACATCGGCACGATGAACTCAAGCTGCACGGTCTTGCCGAACAGCTCCCGGTAATGCATCTGGCGGTAGATCAGCGCGTCCACGTCCACCGAGGCGCCGTCGATGCGCTTGCCCGCCGAATACAGCCCCGACGAGCGCAGTCCGGCCAGATAGCCGGCGATGATGTTGGTGCCCACCGGCGCGGGTATCCAGTCGCGCGCGCTCGGGTCTCCGGCCCATGCCGCCTGCGCCAGGGCCAGGCCCGCCAGCAGCAATGCTGTGCGCGCCCCAGCCCGGCAATTGGTCTTGCCTGCCATGCACTTCCCCTTGGTTGCGCGGCCGCGCGCGCCGGTATCTCCCGGCTTGTCTCGCGCGGCCGTCAGTCTAGTAAGCGATACAAACGGACTTCTTCTCCAGGTACATGTCCAGTACGGCGCGGCCGTGCTCTCGGCCGATGCCGGACTGCTTGAAGCCCCCGAACGGCATGTTCGGGTCCAGCATGTTGTGGGTGTTGATCCAGAGCGTGCCCGCGTCGATGCGCGGGATCAGGCGCTGGACCCGCGTCAGGTCGTTGCTCCAGAGGCTGGCGCCCAGGCCGAAGGCGCTGTCGTTGGCCAGCCGCACGGCGTCGTCGAGCGTATCGAACGGCTGCGCCACCACCACGGGGCCGAAGATCTCCTCGCGGGCAATGCGGGCGCCGGGCGCCACGTCGGCGAACACCGTCGGCCGCACGAAATAGCCGGCGCCCTCGCCCGCGGCGCCGCCCGCCAGCACCTTGCCGCCCTCGGCGCGGCCGATGCCGATGTAGTCCATCACGCGCTGCTGGTGGCGCGCCGACACCAGCGGCCCCACCTGCGTATCCGGGGCAAAACCGGAACCCAGCTTCATGCCGGCGGCAAGGTCGGCCAGCCGCTGCACCACCTTGGCGTACAGGCCCTTCTGCACGTACAGCCGCGAACCGGCGGTGCAGACCTGCCCCTGGTTGAAGAAGATGGCGGCGGCCGCGCCCTGCGCGGCCACGTCGGGGTCGCAGTCATCCAGCACGATCACGGGCGACTTGCCGCCCAGTTCCAGCGACACGCGCTTCATGTCGTCCATGGCGGCGCGGCCGATGAGCTTGCCGACCTCGGTGGAGCCGGTGAAGGCGATCTTGTCCACGCCCGGATGTGCCACCAGCGCCGCGCCGGCGGTCTCGCCACGACCGGTCACCACGTTGACCACGCCCGGCGGAAAGCCCGCCTCCAGCACCAGTTCGGCCAGGCGCAAGGCGGTCAGCGGGGTTTCCTCGGCGGGCTTGAGCACCACCGTGCAGCCGGCGGCCAGCGCCGGGGCGATCTTCCAGATCGCCATCAGCAGGGGGAAATTCCACGGGATGATCGCCGCCACCACGCCCACCGGTTGCGGCAGCGTGTAGGCGCTGTACTTCACGCCGGGCGGGAACGGGATCGACAGCGCCAGCGTGTCACCGGTCAACTTGGTGGCCCAGCCCGCCATGTAGCGCAGCCATTGCGCGCCGGAGCCGACCTCCAGCCCCTGGGCCACGCCCAGCAGCTTGCCGTTGTTCAGGGTCTCGAGCCGCGCCAGTTCCTCGCCGTGGCGTTCCACCAGGTCCGCCAGGTTCAGCAGCAGGCGCTCGCGCCCGGCCGGCAGCATGTCGCGCCATGGCCCGCTGGCAAACGCCCGGCGCGCGGCCTGCACCGCCAGGTCGATCTGCGCCGGACCGGCGTCGAGCTGGGTGGCGATGACCTCGCCGGTGGCCGGGTCGTGCACGGCAATGGGGTCGCCCTGCCCCTGGCGCAGCGGCTTGCCGTCAACGATCATGTATTCCCGGATGGCGGCCAGTTCCGGGCGGCCGGAGGCGGAGGGATGGGCGGACGACATGCGTGAGGCTCCAACGGATAGGGTGAAGCCAGGATAGCAACGGCCCACCGCGCTGGCTTGTCCGCCCGTGCATGGAGATTTGTCCCGGTGCGCACGAAAAAAAACGGGACGCGCCATGCGTCCCGCCTTGTCCGCGGCGCCAGGGGCGCGCCGGATCAGTCCAGCATCAGCACCGTGGCGCCGGTGGTCTTGCGCGAGGCCAGCGCGGTCTGCGCGTCGCCGGCCTGTTCCAGGCTGTAGCGCTGGTCGATGCGAACCTTGATCTTCTTCTTCAGCACCAGGTCGAACAGCTCTTCCGAGGCGGCCTGCAGCTTTTCCAGCGTATTGACGTGCACGCCCAGCGACGGCCGCGTCACGTACAGGCTGCCCTTCTGGTTCAGGATGCCCAGGTTCACGCCCGCCACCGGACCGGAGGCGTTGCCGAAGCTGACCATCAGGCCGCGCGGCTCCAGGCTGTCCAGCGAGGTTTCCCAGGTGTCCTTGCCGACGCCGTCATAAACCACCGGCACCTTCTTGCCGCCGGTCAGTTCGAGCACGCGCTCGGCCACGTTCTCGCGCGAATAGTCGATGGTTTCCCAGGCGCCGTTGGCGCGGGCCAGCTCGGCCTTCTCGGGGCTGGAGACCGTGCCGATCAGCTTTACGCCGAGCGCGCGCGCCCACTGGCAGGCGATCAGGCCCACGCCGCCGGCGGCCGCGTGGAACAGGATGGTTTCGCCGCCTTGCAGGCGATAGGTCTGGCGGAACAGGTACTGCACCGTCAGGCCCTTGAGCATGAGCGCGGCGGCTTCGTCGAAGCCGATGCCCTTGGGCACCTTCACGACCTGGTTGGCCGGCACGTTGCGGGCCTTGGCGTAGGCGCCGATCGGGCTCTGGCCGTAGGCCACGCGGTCGCCCTTCTTCAGGTGCTTGACGTCGGCGCCCACGGCGGTGACCACGCCCGCGCCCTCGAAGCCCAGGCCATGCGGCAGCGGATGGGGATACAAGCCCGTGCGGAAATAGATATCGATGAAGTTCAGCCCGGCCGCGTGCTGGTCGATGGTGACCTCATTGGCGGCCGGCGGCGGCACCTCGACTTCGACCAGTTTCAGGACCTCGGGACCGCCATGCTGCTCGATACGAATTGCCTTGACGAGATTGCTGGCCATGCTGGCCTCCTTTCATTGAAATGTTGCGACGCAAGCTTGAAAATCAAATACGCAATTCGGACGTCAGCGCGCGGACGCGCTGCCGCCCGGCGCGGCGGGCGGCGGCTTGGCGGCCCCGCCCCCCATCAATACGAATACCCCGGCCAGGACCAGCGCGGTGCCCGCCATCTGCCAGACCGTCACGGGCTCGTGCAGGAACCACGACGCCAGGAACAGCACCGACACCGGTCCCAGCATCCCCAGCAGCGACGCGGTCGGCGCGCCGATCAGCGCCACCGCCCACATCAGCATGAAGACCGGCACCACCGTGTTCAGGGTGGCATGGATGATCGAGTAGCCGTACACGCCCATCGGCTGCACCAGCACGGAGGCCGGATGGATCACGAAGAACTGCACGATGCAGGCCACGCACGACACCAGCATGGCATACGCCACCAGCCGGGTCGGCCCGACACGCTTGATCAGTTCTCCGGAGCAAATCAGGTACACAGAATAGCTGAGCGCCGAACCGAAGACGAATAAAGACCCTAACAGCACCTCGGCGGAACCGCCAAAGCTCAGATCATGCGCGAAAACCAGCACCACGCCGGCATACGACAGCGTCATCGCCAGCCACTGCCGGCGCTCGACCGGCCGTTTGAACCAGAAGGCCGAGATCAGCACCACCAGCGATGGCGACAGGAACAGGATCAGCCGCTCAAGGCTGGCGGTGATGTAGCGCAGGCCGAGGAAATCCAGGAAGCTGGACAGGTAGTATCCCAACAGGCCCAGCAGGCAGACCTGGATGCGTTCCTTCCAGGTCATGACCACGATTTCGCCGCGAGCCGCCAGGCGCGACTGGTGCCACGCCACGGCCGCGAAGAACGGCATGGCGAACAGCATGCGGAAGGCGATCAGGGTGACCGCGTCGATCCCGTAGCGGTAGGTGAACTTGACGACGATGGCCTTGGCGGAGAACAGGATGGCGCCAAGCGCGGCCATGAAAAATCCGGCCGCGCGGCTGGAGGGACGAGAGGCCGGCAAAAGCTTGGCAATGCGATTCATGCGATGATTTTAGATTCAGCGCCGCGGGATTTGCACGCCTGGCGCGCATTTTCAGCCTGCCGCGGCCGGCCATGAACCGGCTCCGCCCCTTCCGTTCCCTGCCCTCTCCCTGCGAATGACCCGACACCGCGCCCTGACTTACATCCATATCGCCGCCATCCTGTTCGGCCTGACCGGCGTCTTCGGCGAGCTGATCCAGGCCAGCGCGGCAGTCATCACACTGGGGCGGGCAGTCTTCGCGGTGATCTCGCTCGGCCTGTTCGCCCGCATGCGCCGGCGCCCGCTGCTGGGCGCCCTGGCGCCAGCCCAATTGTTCGTGCTGGTGATCGCGGGCGCCCTGCTGGCGGCCCACTGGGTCACCTTCTTCATTTCGGTCAAGGTCGGTGGCATCGCCATCGCCACGCTGGGCTTCGCGAGTTTCCCGGCCTTCATCACGCTGTTCGAGGGATTGATCTTCCGGGAACGCGTGCGGTTGGCCGAATGGCTGCTGCTGGGCCTGGTCACGGCCGGCCTGGTGCTGGTCACGCCGTCGTTCGACCTGGCCGACCAGGGCACCATCGGCCTGGCCTGGGGTCTGCTGTCCGGTCTGACCTTCGCCCTGCTGGCCCTGAGCAATCGGCGCTCGGCCTCGGGCATGGATCCGATGCAGGTCGCCTGCTGGCAAAACCTGGTGGTGGCGCTGGTGATGCTGCCGTTCGCCGTCGGCCAGTTGCCCGCCCTGCCCGCCATGGACTGGTTCTGGCTGGCGCTGCTGGGCGTGTTCTGCACCGGCCTGTCGCACTTCCTGTTCGTCTCCAGCCTGACTCGCCTGAACGCCCGCAGCGCCGGCCTGGTGATCGCGCTGGAACCGGTCTACGCCATCGCCTTCGCCTGGGCGCTGTTCAGCCAGCAGCCGACGGTGCGCATGATGGCCGGCGCCGCCCTGATCGTGGCCGCCATCGTCTGGTCCGGGCTGCGCAAGGCCCCGGCCGCCCCCGAAAGCGCCCCTCGAAAGCAGCCTTGACAATTACTGCCTGGGCAGTAAAATCCGCTGCATGAATGCCTCGTCACGCCCTGAATCCTCCGAAAATCCGGTTCACTATCGCGGTGATACCCGCTGCATGATGGAAGAAAACGCCGGCTACCTGATCAAACTGGTGGCCAACTCCCTGAACCGCATGCTGGACCAGGAAATGGCGCCGCTCGACCTCACCGCGATGCAGTGGCGGCCGATCGCCATGGTTGCCCTGGGCCGGGCCGATACGCCCGCCGAACTGGCCCGGCTCAACGGCGTCGACACCGGCGCCATGACCCGCACGCTCGACCGGCTCGAGGCCAAAGGCCTGCTGCGACGGGCCCGCAACCAGCTCGACCGGCGCGTCGTGAAGATCGAATTGACGGAACTGGGCGAAACCAAGGCGCGGGCGATCCCGCCCAATATCGCCCGCGTGCTGAACCACCACCTGCGTGGTTTCTCCACCGACGAAGTGACGCAGTTGATGCACCTGCTGCGCCGCATGATCGCCAACGGCTCCGCCTCCGCGCCCGAGCGCTGACGACGCCCGCTTGAGCCGCCCGCCCCTGCAAAAGGGGTTTTATTTGACGTAATATTTGCCTAGGCAAATACAGATTAATCAATTACTTTCAGCAGATTGTCAGGATGAAACGCCTTCTTTCTACCGCATTAGCGCTGGCCTTGAGCGGTTGTGCCCTGATGGAACCCGGCCCCGAGCCGGTGGCCGCCCTGAATGAAACCAAGCTGGGCCTGACCGCCCAGGACGTCGCCTGGCCTGACACGCAATGGTGGCATCGCTACGGCGACAGCCAACTCAACGCGCTGATGGACGAAGCGCTGGCCAACAGCCCGTCCATGACTGCCGCCCAGGCGCGCCTGGCCAAGGCCAATGCCGCCGTCAGCACGGCCCGCGCTCCCCTGATGCCGCGCGTGGACGCCAACTACACGCTGAACCGCGAGCACCTGTCGAGCGACTACATTTACCCGGCGCCGCTGGGCGGATCGGTCGTCAGCGACAACCGCCTGGCGCTGGACTTCAGCTACGAGCTCGATTTCTGGGGCAAGAACCGCTCGCGCCTGAAGGCCGCGGTCTCGCAGCAGGCCGCCGCCGCGGCCGACGCGCAGGCAGCGCGCAACGTGCTGGCCAGCGCCACCGTGCGCGCCTATCTCAACCTGCAGGACGCCTTCGCCCAGCGCGACGTCATCAAGCGCGTGCTGGCCCAGCGCGAGGAAGTGCTGTCGCTGACCCGCGGCCGCTATTCCGCCGGCCTGGACACCCAAGTCGAGGTGAAGCAGGCCGAATCGTCGCTGGCCGCCGGCCAGGTCGAGCTGACCCAGACCGAGACCACGCTGGCGCAACTGCGCAATCAGGTCGCGGCACTGGCAGGCGCCGGCCCGCAGCGCGGCCAGTCGCTGGTGGAAGCGGCGCTGACCGCGCCCGCCGGCGGCGTGCCAGCGAGCGTACCGCTGGACCTGCTGGGCCACCGTCCCGACGTGGTAGCCGCGCGCTGGCGCGCCGAGGCCGCCCGGCACCAGATCGACAGCGCCCGCGCCGAGTTCTACCCCAATGTCAACCTCGTGGCCTTCGCCGGCTTCCAGGCCATCGGCACCGGCAACCTGCTCGGCGCCGCCGCCCGCACCGCCGGCATCGGCCCCGCCATTACCCTGCCGATCTTCCACGGCGGCGAATTGAACGCCAACCTGGCCGGCCGCCGCGCCGATGCCGACCTCGCCGTGTCCGACTACAACCAGACCGTGCTCGACGCCGTGCACCAGGTCGCCGACGCGCTCGACGGCCTGCGCCTGCTGGAGCAGGAACGAGCGCAGCAGCGCCAGGCGCGCGAAGCCATCGAGGCCGCTTATGAACTGGCCGTCAACCGCTACAAGGCCGGCATGGGCAACTACCTGACCGTCCTGGTCGCGCAGACCGGCGTACTGACCCAGGCACGGCTCGACACCGACCTGCGCATCCGCGCCTATCAGCTCGACGCCAACCTGGCCAACGCGCTGGGCGGCGGCTACGTCCCCGCCCCCGCGCAGCAGCCCGCGCCCGCCACGAACTCCACTCATTGAACGCTCCGGATTCAGACGTCATGAACGCAGCCACTCCCACGACCAATCCCGCCCGCAAACGCCTGCTGCTGATCGCGACCGGCGTTTTCATCCTCATCGCGATCGCCTACGGCATCTGGTGGGCGCTGTTCGGCGCCCACTTCGAAAGCACCGACGACGCCTACGTGCACGGCAACCTGGTGCAGATCACGCCACAGGTGCCCGGCACCGTGGTGGCCATCGAGGCCGACGACACCGAAACCGTCACCGCCGGCCAGCCGCTCGTGCGCATCGACCCGGCCGACACACAGGTCGCCTTGCAACAGGCCGAGGCCAAGCTGGCTCAGACCGTGCGCCAGGTCCGCACCTACTATGTCCAGAACGATGCGCTGGCGGCTGACGTCGACCTGCGCCAGGCCGACATCCAACGCGCCCAGGCCGAACTGACCCGCGCCCAGAGCGACGTCACCCGTCGCCAGCAACTGGCCAAGTCCGGCGGCGTGAGCGGCGAGGAAATCCTGCACGCCGAAGCCGCACTGAAGACCGCGCAATCCGGGCTGGCGCAGGCCCGCGCCGCGCTGGCCGCCTCGCGCGCCAAGCTGGCGACCAACCAGGCGCTGACGCAAGGCACCACGGTGGCCGAGCACCCTGACGTGCGCCAGGCCGTTGCCGGCCTGCGCAACGCATGGCTGGCCCAATCGCGCACGGTCCTGCCCGCCCCCGTGGGCGGCGTCATCGCCCGCCGCACCGTCCAGGTGGGCCAGCGCGTGGCCCCGGGCGCCGCGCTCATGACGGTGGTGCCGCTGGACCAGGTCTGGGTCGAAGCCAACTTCAAGGAAGGCCAGTTGCGCAAAATGCGCATCGGCCAGCCGGTCAAGATGACGGCCGACCTGTACGGCAGTTCGATCACCTACCACGGCACCGTCGCCGGACTGGACGCAGGCACCGGCAGCGCCTTCGCCCTGCTGCCAGCACAGAACGCCACCGGCAACTGGATCAAGGTGGTGCAGCGCGTGCCCGTGCGCATCGCGCTCGATCCCGAGGATCTGAAGACGCATCCGCTGCGCGTGGGCCTGTCGATGGACGTGGAAGTCGACGTCGGCAAGCAGGACGGCGCAGCGCTGACCGCCGCCACCCGCAAGGAACCGGCCTGGTCGACGCGCGCGTTCGAACCGGCCCATGACGAGGTCGACGCCCTGATCGGCAAGATCATCCAGGCCAACCTCGCCTCCGACGAATTCACGCCGCAGGCGGCGCAATCGCCCGTGGCCAAAGAGGGCTTGGCGCGCGGCGCCAAGTAAGGGGATCTTCCCATGAGCACCACCGCTCAGCCCGCGGCCGGCGGCGCCCCCGCCGAGCCCACCGTACTTCCGCCCGGGACCTACCCGCCACTGGAAGGCGCCACCCGCATCATCGGGTCGATCGCCCTGTCCACGGCGGTGTTCATGAACGTGCTGGACACCTCGATCGCGAACGTGTCCATTCCCACCATTTCCGGCGATCTTGGCGTCAGCTCCAGCCAGGGCACCTGGGTCATCACGTCGTTCGCCGTGGCCAACGCCATCACGGTGCCGCTGACCGGCTGGCTGACGCAGCGCTTCGGCCAGGTCCGGCTGTTCCTGATATCCACCCTGCTGTTCGTGCTGGCGTCGTGGCTGTGCGGCTTCTCGCCCTCGCTCGAAGCGCTGATCGCATTCCGCGTGCTGCAAGGCGCCGTGGCCGGGCCGATGATCCCGCTATCGCAAACGTTGATGCTGGCCAGCTTCCCCAAGTCCAAGGCGGGCATGGCGCTGGCGGTCTGGTCGATGACGACACTGGTGGCGCCAGTGGCGGGACCGCTGCTGGGCGGCTGGATCTCCGACAACTACACCTGGCCGTGGATCTTCTACATCAACGTGCCGGTGGGCCTGCTGGCGGCATGGATCAGCTGGCGCATCTACGGCAACCGCGAATCGCTGACCCGCAAGTTGCCGATCGACAAGCTCGGCCTGGTGCTGCTGGTGGTGTGGGTTGGCGCGCTGCAGATCATGCTCGACAAGGGCAAGGAACTGGACTGGTTCGCCAGCCCCACCATCATCGCCCTGGCCGCCATCGCTTTCGTGGCATTCGTCTTCTTCCTGATCTGGGAATTGACCGACGCGCATCCGGTGGTCGACCTGCGCCTGTTCAAGATCCGCAACTTCACGGTCGGGGCGCTGACGCTGGCGGTGGCCTATGGCGTGTTCTTCGGCAACGTGGTGCTGCTGCCGTTGTGGCTGCAGAGCTACATGGGCTACACGGCCACCTATGCCGGCCTGGTGACCGCGCCGGTGGGCCTGCTGGCCATCCTGCTCACGCCGATGGTGGGCAAGATGCTGGCCACGCGCGACCCGCGCCAGATCGTGACAGTGGCGTTCCTGATCTTTGCGCTGGTGTGCTTCATGCGTTCGGGCTTCAACACCCAGACCGACGTGCGCACGCTGATGATCCCGACCATCATCCAGGGCGCGGCCATGGCGGCGTTCTTCGTGCCGTTGACGTCGATCACGCTGTCGAGCATCGAGCCTTGGCGCATCCCGGCCGCCTCTGGCCTGTCGAACTTCCTGCGGCTGACCGCGGGCGCCTTCGGCACCTCGATCGCGACTACGCTGTGGGAGAACCGCGCCACGCTGCACCATGTGCAATTGACCGAGGCGGCGCGGCCCGGCCAGCAGGCGTTTGACCAGACACTCAACGTGCTGCAGAACACGGTCGGCATGTCGCACCAGCAGGCCTTGAGCACGGTCGACCGGCTGATCAACGCACAGGCGTTCACGATGTCCGCGGTGGATGTGTTCTACGCCTCGGCGGTGATCTTCCTGTTGCTGACTGGCCTGGTCTGGTTCGCCCGGCCACGCTCGGCCAAGGCGGGCGGTGGCGGCGGCGCGGCCGAAGCCGCGGCGGGCGCCCACTGATCGCCGCCCAGCCCTGTCCCTGACAGGGCGCGCACCCAAAAAAAGGCCCGGCGGATGCCAGGCCTTTTTTCAATGTTTAAGCAGCGTGTGCCAGTCCTGCCGTTCGATCACCTCCGGCGGCAGCGCGCTCACCGGCGACAGGTTGATCACCGACACGCCGCGCCCACGCCACTGCTGCGCGGCGAAGCGGAACGAGGGCTCGATCAGGCGGGCGAAGTTGCGCGCCAACCGGCTGGCCTGCGGCGTCTCGCCTTCGTCGTAGAAGCGCATGCCGTGCTGCAGTGTCAGGTCCAGGCCGTGCAGATAGACCTTGCGCGCGCCCCCCGAAATCATCACCTGCAGCGCCACGTAAGCCACCGTATCCGCGTCGAACACCCCGAGCGACGCGTCGAAGCTGTAGCCCAGGCCCTGCTTGGCGTCCAGCAGCCGCAGGTCGGGCGAGGCGGCCACCATGCGCTTGAGCACCGCGGGCGCGGCGCTGCGCTGGTAGGCGCGCTCGGAAATGAACTCGATGATGCAGATGCGGCAGCGGATCTCTTCCTGCGCAATCCCCTGCATGATGTAGCGCAGCACGTCGGGCAGCACATACAGCGTCAGGTCACAGGCGACGATCTCGCGCACCAGATCGATGCGGTCCCGCACGAAATTCTGGTCGATGATGCAGTAGTACTTGAACTGCAGATTGAACTTGCGCGCCAGCGCGATCGAACCATTCACCCCCATGGCTGCCCGGATGTCCAGGCGGTCATAGGGAATCTCGGCGATCGACGGCCCGCTCAGGATCAGGTGCATCTCGTCGTCGTCGGGGTCGTACCCCTGCTCCAACGGCGTGATGGGCACCGAGCGGCCGAACGCGCGGAAACCACAGATCACCCCCGCGGGATTGCGCCAGATGCGCACGAACGGCCACAGGTGCTGATTGTGGCGCTGCGTGCGCGACCGCAACATCCGGAACAGCTTGCGGGCGAAACGGTCGGCACGGCTGCCACCCACCGGGGCGGAGCGGGAGGCGATGGAATCGACCACGGTCTGGGCCCCGGTCAACGCATCGCGCTAGGTCGCCGCGATCAGCGACGCAATGGCGTCGCCTACTTCGGCAGTGGACGCAGTGCCCTTCATGTCGCGCGTGCGCGGGCCATCGGCCAGCACCGTTTCAATGGCGCGGACCACGGCCGCCGAGGCGGCGTCATAACCCAGGAAGTCGAGCATCAGCGCGCCGCTCCAGATCTGGCCGATCGGATTGGCGATGCCTTTGCCATAGATATCGGGTGCGGAGCCATGCACGGGCTCGAACAGGGACGGGAACTTGCGCTCGGGGTTCAGGTTGGCCGACGGCGCGATGCCGATCGTCCCCGTGCAGGCGGGGCCGAGATCGGAAAGGATATCGCCGAAAAGGTTGGAAGCCACGACCACGTCGAACCAGTCAGGATGCTGCACGAAATGCGCGCAGAGGATATCGATGTGATATTTGTCCCAGCGGACATCCGGATAGTTCCCAGCCATTTCCGCCACGCGCTGGTCCCACCATGGCATCGAAATCGAAATGCCGTTGGACTTGGTCGCCGCCGTCAGGTGCTTGCCGCGCTTGCGGGCCAGTTCGAAGGCGAATTTCAGTACGCGCTCGGCGCCGATGCGGGTAAATACGCTTTCCTGGATGACCACTTCGCGCTCGGTGCCGCCAAACAGGACGCCGCCGCTGTTGGAATATTCACCTTCGGTGTTTTCACGCACGATGAAGAAATCGATCTCGCCGGGCTGGCGGCCGGCCAGCGGCGAAGGCACGCCGGGCATCAGGCGCACCGGGCGCAGATTGATGTACTGGTCGAATTCGCGGCGGAACTTGAACAACGAGCCCCACAACGCCTCGTGGTCCGGCACTGTGGCGGGCCAGCCGATGGCGCCGAAGAAAATCGCTTCATGCTGGCCGATCTGCCGTTGCCAATCGTCCGGCATCATTTTGCCGTGCTTGGCGTAGTAATCGCAGCTCCAGTCGAAGTGGTCCCACTGGAAATCAATGCCGAAGCGCGACGCAACGGCGTCAAGCACTTTCAGGCCTTCCGGAACGACTTCCTTGCCGATTCCGTCCCCTGGGATCACCGCAATCTTGTGTTTTTTTGCCACCACCGTTTCCTTTGTAATCCTGGATTGCACCGCCCAGAATCATAGGCATAAATGGCGGTAACGCAATACCCCAAGTTACAAACAACGTACTACCCGACGTTACAGCGCCGGGTACAGTTTGTTCCGGAGATGGAATACAGAATTCAGCGACGCGTCTTGGAGCCCAGCAGCGATCCCAGGATGCCGCGCGCCAGTTGCGTCGCGATCGAACGCGCCGTGCTCTTGGCGAAAGTCTGCACCACCCCATCGCGCTTGCCGCCGCGCGGGCCGGTGGAGCCGAACAGCACATCGTTCAGGCTGTCCATCAGGCCGCCGCCCTGCGCCTGGCCCGGCGCGCCGCCCGCAGTCGGCGTCGGCGCGGCCTTCCCGGACGCCTGATCGGCCGGGGCCGCGGCGCGTCCGGCCAGCACTTCGTAAGCGGATTCGCGGTCGATGGCCTTGTCATACTTGGCCGACATCGGGCTGCCCTGGCGCAGGGCCAGGCGCTCGGCGTCGGTGGCCGGGCCGATGCGGCTGCCTGGCGGCACGATCCAGGCGCGCTCGGTCGGCATCGGGCGGCCCTTGGCATCCAGCAGCGAGACCAGCGCTTCGCCCACGCCCAGTTCGGTGATGGCCGCCTCGATATCCAGTCCCGGATTGGGCCGCATGGTCTGGGCCGCGGTCTTGACAGCCTTCTGGTCGCGCGGCGTGAAGGCGCGCAAGGCGTGCTGCACCCGGTTGCCCAACTGGCCCAGCACGGTGTCCGGAATGTCCAGCGGGTTCTGCGTCACGAAATAGACGCCCACGCCCTTGGAACGCACCAGCCGCACCACCTGTTCGATCTTGGTCAGCAACGCTGGCGGCGCGTCGTTGAACAGCAGGTGCGCCTCGTCGAAGAAGAACACCAGATTGGGCTGGTCGACGTCGCCCACTTCCGGCAGTTTCTCGTACAGGTCGGCCAGCAGCCACAGCAGGAAGATGGCGTACAGCCGCGGCGCCTGCATCAGTTTGTCGGCGGCCAGCACGTTGACGATGCCACGTCCCTGGGCGTCGGTGCGCATCAGGTCGGCGACGTCCAGCATCGGCTCGCCGAAGAATTTCTCGGCGCCCTGCGACTCCAACGCCAGCAGGCCGCGCTGGATCGCGCCGACGCTGGCGGCGGACACGTTGCCATAGCGGGTCTTGAGCTCGGCGGCGCGGTCGGCGACGTTCTGCAGCATGGCGCGCAGGTCTTTCAGGTCCAGCAGCAGTTGGCCTTCGTCATCCGCCACCTTGAACACCAGCGTCAGCACGCCTTCCTGGGTGTCGTTCAGCTCGAGGATGCGCGCAAGCAGCAGCGGCCCCATGTCGGTGATGGTGGCGCGCACCGGCGTGCCTTGCTCGCCGAACACGTCCCACAGCGCGACCGGGCTGGCGCCCCAGGCCGGCTCGTCCAGGCCCAGGTTCTTGAGCCGCTCCTGCAGCTTGGGGCTGGCCGCCCCCGCCTGCGAAATGCCGGTCAGGTCGCCCTTGACGTCGGCCATGAAGACCGGCGTGCCGATGCGGGAGAAGGATTCGGCCAGCACCTGCAGGGTGACGGTCTTGCCGGTACCGGTGGCGCCAGTGATGCAGCCGTGGCGGTTGGCCAGGGCGGGCAAGAGGGCCAATTCGGTCTGCGCGTTCTTGGCGATGACGATGGGATTGGGCATGGACTGCTCTCCGGACCGGAATGACTCAGATGCCCAAGTGTAGAGCCTGCGATGACGCTTGTGCGCGTGGCAATATGGACACAGGCGGCCCGCTCCCGGGCGCGGAGGCCGCCGGCACGGTAAAATGCCGTTTTTGCAGACAATTTATCCTGGGAAGCCATGGCCGGACACAGCAAATGGGCCAATATTCAGCACCGCAAAGGCCGTCAAGACGCCAAACGCGGAAAGCTCTGGACCAAGATCATTCGTGAAATCACCGTGGCGGCGCGCGCCGGCGGCCCCGACCCGGACAGCAACCCGCGCTTGCGCATGGCCTGGGACAAGGCCACCGACGCCAACATGCCCAAGGACAACATCCAGCGCGCCATCCAGCGCGGCGCGGGCGGCGCGGACGGCGAAGCGTACGAAGAAGTGCGCTACGAGGGCTACGGCATCGGCGGCGCGGCGGTCATCGTCGACTGCATGACCGACAACCGCACCCGCACCGTGGCCGAAGTGCGCCACGCCTTCGCCAAGAACGGCGGCAACCTGGGCCAGGAAGGCTCGGTCGCCTTCATGTTCAAGCACTGCGGCCAATTCGTGTTCGCCCCCGGCACGCCGGAAGACAAGGTCATGGAAGCCGCGCTCGAGGCCGGCGCCGAAGACGTCGCCACCGACGAGGAAGGCGTGATCGAAGTCATCTGCGCCCCGACCGACTACGCCGCCGTGCGCAAGGCGTTCGACGACGCCGGCCTGAAGGCCGAAGTCGACGGCATCGTCATGAAGGCCCTGAACGAAACCGAACTGGCCGGCGAAGACGCCATCAAGATGCAGAAGCTGCTCGACGCCCTGGAAGGCCTGGACGACGTGCAGGAAGTCTATACCACCGTCATTTTCGACGAAGCGCAGTAACTTTCCGCAGTCTTTTTCCATTACCCCGGCGCGCTGCGGGCTTATGCCTTCCAGGCGCCGCGCTGTCACCGGATCCGGGCCCGCCCGGATCCGTGGCCTATTTCTCGGGCAGGTGTCTGACGACACTCGACTGGCAACCTTAAGAATCACGCAACAATGAAACTCCTGGTAATTGGCTCGGGCGGCCGCGAACATGCCCTCGCCTGGCGACTGGCCCGCTCCCCCCGCGTACACAAGGTGTACGTGGCGCCGGGCAACGGCGGCACGCAACGGGCCGAGCAGATGGAAAACATCCCGCTCACCAATGCCGAGGAATTGGCCGATTTCGTCCAGCGCGAAGGCATCGCACTGACGGTCGTGGGCCCCGAGGCGCCGCTGGCCGCCGGTGTGGTCGACGTCTTCCGCGCCCGCGGCCTGAAGATCTTCGGCCCGACCAAGGCCGCCGCGCAACTGGAAAGCTCCAAGGACTACGCCAAGGCCTTCATGGTCCGGCACAACATCCCGACCGCGCGCTATGCCACCTTCACCGACCCGGCCCAGGCGCATGCCTACATCGACCAGGAAGGCGCCCCCATCGTGATCAAGGCCGACGGCCTGGCCGCCGGCAAGGGCGTGGTGGTCGCCGCCACGCTCGAAGAGGCCCACGCCGCCGTCGACGCCATGCTGGGCGACGGCTCCATGGGCGAAGCCGGGGCGCGCGTCGTCATCGAGGAATGCCTGGTCGGCGAGGAAGCCAGCTTCATCGTCATGTGCGACGGCCGCAATGTGCTGGCGCTGGCCACCAGCCAGGACCACAAGCGCCTGCAGGACGGCGACCAGGGCCCGAACACCGGCGGCATGGGCGCCTACTCGCCCGCCCCGATCGTCACGCCCGAGCTGCACCACCGCATCATGCGCGAAATCATCCTGCCGACCGTGCAGGGCATGACGCGCGACGGCATCCCCTACACCGGCTTCCTGTACGCCGGCCTGATGATCGCCCCCGGCGATGATCCCGACCGCGACATCAAGACGCTGGAATTCAACTGCCGCATGGGCGACCCGGAAACCCAGCCGATCATGATGCGCGTCAAGAGCGACCTGCTGGACGCGCTCGAGCACGCCGTCGAGGGCACGCTGGACCAGGCCGACATCACCTGGGACCGCCGCACCGCCCTGGGCGTGGTGCTGGCCTCGCACAACTATCCCAACACCCCGCGCACCGGCGACGTCATCCGCGGCCTGCCCGCCGACGCCGACGACTGCATGGTGTTCCACGCGGCCACCCGCCTGGAAGGCGACGAAACCCAGACCACCGGCGGCCGCGTGCTGTGCGTCACGGCGCTGGGCGACTCGGTCAAGATGGCGCGCGACCGTGTGTACGAAGCCATCGACGGCATCCACTTCGACGGCCGCCAGTACCGCAGCGACATCGGCTGGCGCGCGCTCAAGCCGTCGCAGCAGAAGCCCAAGTCCAACGCGTAACCGGAAGCGCCGATGAACGCCTTGCCCGTCGCCGACGTCCGCGGCTACCTCACCGGCCTGCAAGCCCGCATCGTCGCCGCGCTGGAGGCCGCCGAAGGCGGCCCCTTCCGCAGCGACGAATGGGTCAGGCCCGAAGGCGGCGGCGGCCTGTCGCGCCTGCTCGAAGGCGGCCAGTTGTTCGAGCGCGCCGGCGTGCTGTTCAGCCACGTCCAGGGTTCGAAGCTGCCGCCGTCGGCCAGCGCGCACCGGCCCGAGCTGGCTGGCCGCTCCTGGGAAGCCATGGGCGTGTCGATGGTGCTGCACCCGCGCAACCCGTACGTGCCCACCACGCACATGAACGTGCGCATGTTCGTCGCCGCGGCCCGTCACGGCCATGACGAGGCCGACGTGTTCTGGTTTGGCGGCGGCATCGACCTGACGCCTTACTACCCTTTCGAGGAAGACGCGCGCCACTTCCACACGGTGTGCCGCGACGCCCTGGCCGGGCATGGCGCCGACTACTACCCGCGCTACAAGCGCTGGTGCGACGAGTATTTCTTCCTCAAGCACCGCAACGAAACCCGGGGCATCGGCGGCATTTTCTTCGATGACCTGAACGCTCCCGGCTTCGACGCCTCGTTCGCCCTGACGCGCTCGGTCGGCGACGCCTTCCTCGACAGCTACCTGCCGATCGTCGAACGTCGCCGCCACACGCCCTACGGCGAACGCGAACGCGACTTCCAGGCCTACCGCCGCGGCCGCTACGTCGAATTCAACCTGGTGTTCGACCGCGGCACACTGTTCGGCCTGCAGTCCGGCGGCCGCACCGAGTCGATCCTGCTGTCCATGCCGCCGCTGGCGCAATGGCGCTACGACTGGCAGCCGGAGACGGGCACGCCCGAGGCCGAGCTGGCTGCCTACCTGACGCCGCGGGACTGGGTGTGAAGCGTATCGGGCTCCTGGGCGGCAGTTTCGACCCCGTCCACGTCGCGCATGTCGCGCTGGCCGACAACGCGCTGCGGGCGCTCGGCCTGGCGCAAGTGCAACTGATCCCGGCGGCCAACCCCTGGCAGCGCGCCGCCTTGCACGCCACCGCGGACCAGCGCCGCGCCATGCTGGAACTGGCCATCGCCGGCCACGATGGCTTGGCGGTCAATCCGATCGAACTCGAACGCGGCGGCGCCACCTACACCATCGACACCCTGCGCGCCCTGCCCGCCGATGCCCGCTATGTCTGGCTGCTGGGCGCCGACCAGTTGGCCAATTTCTGCACCTGGCAGTCATGGCGCGAAATCGCCAGCCTGGTCGACCTGGCGGTGGCCACACGCCCCGGCACGCCGCTGGCGCCGCCGGCGGAACTGGCCGACTGGCTGCGTGGCCAGGGACGCCAGCTCGAAGAATTGCCTTTCGCCCCGATGCCGGTCTCGGCCTCGCAGATCCGCGAGCGCCTGGCCCGGGGCGAACCGACCGACGGCCTGCTGGCCGCGCCGGTCGCCGCCTATATTGCGGCGCACCATCTTTACCGATAAACCCATCCCGCCCTGGCGCGCAGCGCCACGGAAACCGGCACTCGCCGTCCGTCAGCGGGTTATATTTGCAGCTATGGATATACAGAAACTCCAACGCGCCGTCATCGACGCCCTCGAAGACGTCAAGGCGCAAGACATCAAGGTCTTCAACACCACGCATCTGACCAGCCTGTTCGATCGCGTCGTGATTGCAAGCGCCACTTCCAACCGGCAGACCCGCGCGCTGGCCTCCAGCGTGTCGGACCGCGGCCGCGCGCTCGGCCTGTCCGGCATCACGATCGAAGGCGAAGACACCGGCGAATGGGTCGTGGTCGACCTTGGCGATGTCGTGGTCCACATCATGCAGCCCGCCATCCGCCAGTACTACAACCTGGAAGAGATCTGGGGCGGCAAGCCGGTGCGCGTCAAACTGCTGCCCGAATCCACCCGGGTCGCGCCGGTCGCCAGCGATAGCGCCTACGACAGCACCGACGACTGAGGCGCGGCGTGAAGCTGATCGTCGCCGCCGTGGGCACGCGCATGCCGGACTGGGTGCAGACCGCCTGGGATGACTACGCCAAGCGCCTGCCCCCCGACTGCGCGCTGGAACTGCGCGAGATCAAGCCCGAGCCTCGCACGACTGGCAAGACCCCGGCCCAGATGATGGCCGCCGAGGCCAAGCGCATCGAGGCCGCGCTGCCGGCCGGTGCGCTACGCCTGGCGCTGGACGAACGCGGCCGCGACCTCACCACCATGGCGTTGTCGCAAAAGCTGGAGCAATGGCGCGCCGGTGGCCAGGACGTCGCCTTCCTGGTCGGCGGCCCCGACGGCCTGGATGCCGAGCTCAAGGCTTCGTGCAGCGGCCAGTTGCGCCTGTCGTCACTAACGCTGCCGCATCCCATGGTGCGCGTGGTGCTGGCTGAACAGCTCTACCGCGCCTGGGCCATCATGACCAACCATCCCTATCATCGCGCCTGAGGCATGACGCCGGACGCCAGCCTGGCGCGCGCCGCTTCCCATGACTGACGCCCCCCCTCCCGCACGCCTGTACCTCGCCTCCGCCAGCCCGCGCCGGCGCGAACTGCTGACGCAGATCGGCCTCGCGCACGACGTGCTGCGCGTGCCGGCGCCGCCCGGTGAAGACGAACCCCAGCACCCCGGCGAAAGCGCCGCCGACTACGTGCAGCGCACCGCGCGCGACAAGGCCGAACGCGGCCGCGACTGGCTGCGCGCGCAAGCCTTGCCGGCCTTGCCGCTGCTGGCCGCCGACACCACCGTCATCCTCGACGGCCAGGTGCTGGGCAAGCCCGCCGACCGCGACGACGCCATCCGCATCCTGCAGGCGTTGTCGGGCCAGACGCACCAGGTCCACACCGCCGTCGCGCTATGGACGGGCGATCGCCTGCTGGAAGCGGTTTCGATCACCCAGGTGCAGATGCGCCCCTTGCAACCTGACGAAATCGCGCGCTACTGCGACAGCGGCGAGCCTTACGGCAAGGCCGGCGCCTATGGCATCCAGGGCCTGGCGGGCACTTTCATCGCGCGCATCGACGGCAGCTACACCGGCGTCATGGGCCTGCCGCTATTCGAGACCGCCAACCTGTTGCGGGCCGCGGGCATCGCGATTCCCTGATTCCGCGCAATCCCATGAAAAAAGCCCCCGGGCCGTGCGGTCCCGGGGGCTTTTTGACGTGGTCAGGCGGCGATCAGCTCTGCGACGTCGACACCCGCGCCATCGCCTGCGGCTGCGCGGCCGGCGCCTCGCCTTCGAGCGCCGCATGCAGTTGGTCCTTGTCCAACTCGCCTTCCCAGCGCGCCACCACGACCGCGGCGGTGGCGTTGCCGACCAGGTTGGTCAGCGCGCGGCATTCCGACATGAAGCGGTCCACGCCCAGGATCAGCGCCATGCCGGCCACCGGCACTGTCGGCACCACCGACAGCGTCGCGGCCAGGGTGATAAAGCCGGCGCCCGTCACGCCCGCGGCGCCCTTGGAGCTCAGCATTGCCACCAGCAGCAACAGGATCTGGTCACCCAGCGACAGCGGAATGTCGCAGGCCTGCGCGATGAACAGCGCCGCCATCGTCATGTAGATGTTGGTGCCATCCAGGTTGAACGAATAACCGGTGGGCACCACCAGGCCGACCACCGACTTCGAGCAGCCGGCGCGTTCCATCTTCTGCATCAGCGTCGGCAGCGCCGCTTCCGACGAGCTCGTGCCCAGCACCAGCAGCAGTTCTTCGCGGATGTAGCGCACCAGCTTCAGGATCGAGAAGCCGTTGTAGCGCGCCACCAGGCCCAGCACCACGACCACGAACAGCACCGAGGTGGCGTAGAAGGTGCCCACCAGCATCGCCAGGTTGATGATCGACTTGATGCCGTACTTGCCGATGGTGAACGCCATCGCGCCAAATGCGCCGATGGGCGCGGCCTTCATCAGGATGGCGACCAGCTTGAAGATCGGTTGGGCCAGCGCCGTCAGGAAGTCCAGCACCGGCTTGCCGCGCTCGCCGACCTGAGCCAGCGCGATGCCGAACAGCACCGCCACGAACAGCACCTGCAGGATGTCGCCGCCGACGAAGGGGCTGAAGATCGTGGTGGGGATGACGTTCAGCAGGAAACCCGTGATGGTCGAGTCATGCGCCTTGGCGACATAGCCCGACACCGCCTTCTGGTCCAGCGTGGCCGGATTGATGTGCATGCCGGCGCCCGGCTGCACGATGTGGCTCACCACCATGCCCACGATCAGGGCCAGGGTCGAGAACACCAGGAAGTACAGCATGGCCTTGCCCGCCACGCGCCCGACCTTCTTGAGGTCGCTCATGGCCGCGATGCCGGTCGCCACGGTCAGGAAGATCACCGGGGCGATGATCATCTTCACCAGCTTGATGAAGCCGTCACCCAGGGGCTGCATGGCCTGCCCGAGGTCGGGCTTGAAATAGCCCAGCAGGATGCCGATCACGATCGCGAAAAGCACCTGCACATACAGAATTTGATAGAACTTGAGCTTGCGCGCAGGCGCGCCTTGATCCACTTCGATCATCGGGATTTGTCCCCACCAGGGCCCCAGGCTCCATGCGACGATGCGCAGCGGGTATCGGGGGCGTTATCTCTTTTAAAGCCTTGCGTATCTCCGCAGGCCGATTTCACCCGATGAGCAATATCGCCGGGCTTGCACTGTCATATGCAAATGGCGTGCCAAGCCACGGTTGATCGGATATAGAACTCAAGCCTTTGATTCAATTGTGCTTTTTCCGGCTGACAGGGGTTGCCGCCGAAAAGATTGGCGAAATACCGCACAGAACTCCGCTAAAATGTGCGAAAAACCGCACACCACCATGCCCACTCGTCCTCGCTCCCAGCAGGCGTCCGCCGCTGCGCCCGCTCAAGCGGATGCCGCCGCGTCCCGCCGCCGTCAGGCCTGGCCGTGGGCGCTTCTGATTCTGGCGGTCGTGGCGGTGGTGTTCGGTATCCTGCATGCCGCCAGCGAATGGGCGCGCGACGGCGCTCTCAAGGAAGCCTACCTGCAGGCCCGCAGCGCCGGCCAGATCAACGCCGCCCTGCTGCGCAACAACCTGGACAAATTCCGTGCGCTGCCCTTCGTCCTCACTCGCGATGTCGACCTGCGCGCCACGCTGCAGAACCCCACAGCGGCGCAGATCGAGTCGCTCGACGAAAAACTCGACAGCCTGAGCCGCGGCGTGGGCGCCTCGGCGATCTACGTCCTGGACCAGACGGGCTACGCCATCGCCGCCAGCAACTGGCGCGAACCCGCCACCTTCGTCGGCGTCGATTACCAGTTCCGGCCCTACTTTCGCGGCGCCGTGGCGCACGGATCCGCCGAGCACTTCGCGCTTGGCACCATCAGCCACGAAGCCGGCCTTTACCTGTCGCGGCGGGTCGACGACACCAGCGGCACGATGCTGGGCGTCGTGGTGTTGAAAGTCGATTTCCGTGACCTCGAAGCCGACTGGCGCCAGTCGAACGCGCCCATCTTCGTCACCGACGAACATGGCGTCGTGCTGCTGGGCAGCGTGCCCGACTGGCGCTTCCGTGTGCTCAAGCCGCTGACGCCCGACCTGGCCCAGACCCTGCGCACCAGCCTGCAGTTCGGCGACGCCATGTTCCAGCCGCTGCCCTTGCGGCCCGCCCCGACGACGATCAGTGGCGGCCAACTGCTGCGATCGGCCGAAGCCCTGCCACAGATTCCGGCCGGCGCGCCGCTGCTGCACACCACACTCCCCATCGTCGAATCGCCGGGCTGGACGCTGCACCTGCTGTCCCCCGTGCAGTCGGCGCTCAACCGCGCCACCGCCAACGCGCAACTGGGCGCCCTGCTGGCCCAAGGCGTGCTATCCGCCGTCATCGGCATCCTGCTTTACCGCCGCCATCGCAACCGTGAACGCGCCTCCCAGCAGATGGCGGTACGCCAGCAGTTGGCCGCCCAGGTCGAAGAGCGCACCGCGCAACTGCGCGAGGTCAACCAGCAACTGCTGGCGCAAATGGACGAACGCCAGCGCACCGAGGCGCGTCTGCACACCATGCAGGACGAACTGGTGCAAGCCAGCAAGCTCGCGCTGCTGGGCCAGGTTGCCGCCGGCGTCGCGCACGAAATCAACCAGCCGGTGGCCGCGATCCGCGCCTATGCCGACAACGCCGCTGAATTCCTACGCCGCCAGGATCCGGCCTCCGTCCAGGAAAACCTGGGCACCATCGCCTCGCTCACCGACCGCATCGGCCATATCACCGGCGAGCTGCGCGCGTTCTCGCGCAAGGCAGGCGCCTCGGTCGGCCCCACCAGCCTGAAAGAGGCGCTGGATGGCGCACTGCTGCTGGTCGGCCCACGGGCCAGGCGCCAGCGCGTAGTGTTGCAACGCCCGCCTGTGGAACAAGACTACCTGGTGCAGGCCAACCGCATCCGCCTCGAGCAGGTGCTGGTGAACCTCCTGCAGAACGGCATGGATGCACTCGAAGGCCAGGCCGACGGCCGCATCATCATCGCACTGCAGGACATGGGCGCCTCGGTGCAACTGTTCGTCAACGACAACGGCCCGGGCCTGTCGCCCGAAGCCAGCGCGCGCCTGTTCACGCCGTTTCACACCACCAAGGCCGAGGGCCTGGGGCTGGGCCTGGTGATTTCACGCGACATCGTCGCCGAATTCGGCGGCGACCTGCGTGCCGCCCATCCCGGCGATGCCATTTTCCCCGCGCCCCACGGCCCCGGCCGCGGCGCGATGTTCACCCTGACGCTGCGCAAAGCGCCGCCTTCGATCCATGACCCGCGTACCTGACACCGACCACTCCCAGCCCCTGCCGCCAGGCGCCATGCCTGGAGCCGCCCTGCTGGAAGATCCCCGCGCCAAGCCCGCCGCACCACGTGTCGCCTTCATTGACGACGACGAGGACCTGCGCCGCGCCAACGTGCAGACGCTCAAACTGCACGGCATCGCGGTCGAAGCCCATGCCAGCGCGCGCGGCGCGCTCGCCACGATCAATCGCGACTTCGACGGCGTGGTGGTCACCGATATCCGCATGCCCGACATCGATGGGCTGCAACTGTTCCAGCGCCTGCGGGCCATCGACCCGGAGATCCCCGTCATCCTCATCACCGGCCACGGCGACATCGCCATGGCGGTGCAATGCATGCGCGACGGCGCCTATGATTTCCTGGCCAAACCCTATCCCCCGGATCGCCTGGTCACCGCCATCTCACACGCAGCCGAAAAGCGTCACCTGGTGCTGGAGAACCGCCGCCTGCGCGAGGCCGCGTTCGCGGTCGAAGCCGACGAAGTGCCCTTCATAGGCACCACCCCGGCCATGCAGCGCATCAAGCAGACGCTGCGCCACATCGCCGACGCCGACGTCGACGTGCTGGTTGAGGGCGAAACCGGCACCGGCAAGGAAGTGGTCGCCACCGCCCTGCACCGCCTGAGCCGCCGGCGGCATCGCGCGCTGGTCGCGATCAACTGTGGCGCGCTACCGGAAAGCGTGATCGAAAGCGAGCTGTTCGGCCACGAGGCCGGCGCCTTCACCGGCGCGCAGAAGCGGCGCATAGGCCGCATCGAGCACGCCAGCGGCGGCACCCTGTTCCTCGACGAAATCGAGAGCATGCCCCTGGCGGTGCAGGTCAAGCTGCTGCGCGTCCTCGAATCGCGACAGATCACCCCGCTGGGCAGCAACGAAGTCCGCAACCTGGACCTGCGCGTCGTCGCCGCCACCAAGGAAGACCTGGGCAGCCCGGCCGTTCGCGCCAAATTCCGCGAAGACCTGTTCTACCGCCTGAATGTGGTCACCATCCGCATTCCGCCGCTGCGCGAACGCCGCGAGGACATCCCTCTGCTGCTGGCCCACTACCTCGGTCATGCCTCGCGCCGCTTCCAACGCGATATTCCCGACATGCCCACGGACATCAAGCGCCATCTATTGACACATGACTGGCCCGGCAATGTGCGAGAACTCGCACACTTCGCCGAACGCTTCGTCCTGGGCGTGCTGAACACCCCCACCGCCACGGCCCCCGAACCCGCAATCAGCGCCGGCACCCTGCCGGAAAAGATGGAGCGTTTCGAAGCCCAGCTCATCCGTGAAGCGCTCGCCGCCCACCGGGGCGACGTCCGCGCAACGCTGGAAGCGTTGGGCATTCCTCGCAAGACGTTCTACGACAAGCTGCAGCGTCACGGCATTGACCGTCAGGACTACACCGGAACGGCACCGCTCTGACGCATTGTCCCGGCCAACAAAAACCCCCGTGCGGCGCAAGCCGCATGGGGGTTTCTTTTCAGGGTGTGGCGCGCCCCAAAAGACAAAACCCCACAGGCGTTAGCCTGCGGGGTTCTGAGCAATAAAAGCCTGACGATGACCTACTTTCACAGACGTCCGTCCACTATCATCGGCGCA
>NZ_CADIJW010000011.1 GCF_902859745.1 Achromobacter dolens
GGCGCTGCGGGGGCCTCGGGAGCAACGGGCGCATCGGGCGCCGCTGGAGCGACTGGCACGCCGGGCGCGACGGGTGCCGCTGGTGCGCCGGGGGCGGCAGGCGCAAGCGGCGCCGCAGGTGCTCCTGGTCCGGCCGGCGCAAGCGGAACAGCAGGCGCTTCGGGCGCGACAGGCGCAAGTGGTGCGGCAGGCGCTTCAGGTTCGGCAGGCGCGGCTGGGACCGCAGGCGCTTCGGGCGCGGCTGGCGCGACTGGCACGACAGGGACTTCGGGCGCATCGGGCGTGACAGGCGCCGCAGGGGCGGCCGGCGCCACGGGAATCGCGGGGGCCGCTGGCGCAACCGGCGCCACGGGCGCGGCAGGCACGCCTGGCGCCTCGGGTGCTCCAGGCGCCGCCGGTACCCCCGGCGCGTCGACGGCCGCCGCGCAACAAGACAAGGCGGCCGCTGATGCGGCGGCCAGCAACACCAAGGATAAGGATTTGACTTCTTCCATGCCGGCCTGGCTGGCCGACAATCTTCTCGTTATCGTCACCGCCGTCCTGGCGCTGATCGCCTTCGCCATCGCCTGGGTGCTGCGGCGCGCGGGTGCGCGGCGCGGCGACGATGACGAGGAAACCTACGCCTACAACGAGCCGGCGCTGGATACGGCGGCGTTGAACCGCAAGCTCGATTCCATCAGCCTCGACCTGGATGAGCCGCCCACGGACGAACCGCGCCCGGTCAGCGGTCCTCGGGTTTGAACGATGTCTAGAGTTGCATTGGGGCTGGCATACGACGGCTCCGCCTGGCAGGGTTGGCAGACCCAGCCGCACCGGCAGACGGTGCAGGACACATTGGAAGCCGCGTTGGCGCAGTTCTGCGGCGTGGCGGAGGCGGTACCCACCATTTGCGCCGGTCGCACCGATACGGGCGTGCATGGCGCGATGCAGGTGGTTCATCTGGACACGCCCCTGCAGCGCCGCATGGAGTCGTGGGTACGTGGCGTCAACGCGTTCCTGCCGCCGACCATTTCCGTACAATGGGCCAAGGCGGTATCGGACGATTTTCACGCTCGCTTCTCCGCCCGTGCCCGCACCTACGTCTACCTGCTCTGGCGCGGGCGCGTGCGTCCGGCGCTGTGGGCCGGCCGCGCCGGCTGGTGCCACCACCCGCTCGATGTCGAGGCGATGCGCGCGGCCGCCGGCGCCTTGCTGGGCGAGCACGATTTTTCCAGTTTCCGTTCGTCGCAGTGCCAGGCCAAGCATCCGGTGCGCGTGATGCACCGGCTCGATATCGAAGAACGCGGACCGTTCCTGGTGTTCACGCTGCGCGCCAATGCGTTCCTGCATCACATGGTGCGCAACATCATGGGCGCGCTGCTGCAGATCGGCCAGGGCCGCGAGTCGGTGGACTGGATGGCGCAGTTGCTGTCGTGGCGCGACCGCCGGCGCGGCGCGCCCACTTTTTCCCCCGATGGCCTGTATCTGTCGGCCATCGAGTATCCGGACGAATTCGGCCTGGATGACCTGGACGGCGGGGCTGTGCTGCTGGCGCCCTTCACGCAGGCGCCGGGCAGCGCGTCCTAGCCGGACGCCGCGGGCGCCCACAGGAGGACTGTCTCATGCAACGCCGTGCGTTTTTGAAGCGAACCGCCCTGGGAGCCGCGAGCGGCGTGGTGATTGCCGCGCCCGTCTACGCGCAGGAAGCGCCTGCCGTCTCGTGGCGGCTGGCCTCCAGCTTTCCGAACGAATCACCGACCCTGTTCGCTGGCGCCGAGGACGTGGCGCGCTACGTCAGCGACGTCACCGATGGCAAGTTCCGCATCGAGATTTTCCCGGCCGGCGACTTGGTCGACGCCGGCCAGGTGCTGGACGCGGTCCAGCATCGCATCGTCGACTGCGGCCACACCGCGTCGACGCGCTTTTTCGACACCGATCCTGCGCTGTGCTTCGATGCCGGCGTGCCGTTCGGCCTGAACACCCGGCAGATGAATGCCTGGATGCTCCAGGGCGAAGGGCTGGCGTTGACGCGGGTACTGTTCGACAAATACGGCATCCTGAACTTTCCCTGCGGATTCACCGGCGCGCAGATGGGAGGCTGGTTCCGGGGCGAGGTCAAGACGCTGGACGACCTGCGCGGCCTGAAGATCAAGGCAGGCGGCTTCGCCCGCCAGGTGCTGGCCCGCATGGGCGCCGAGCCCGTCGACCTGCCCATCGCGGAGACTTACGCGGCGCTGGAGCAGGGCGGCGTCGACGCCGTGGCCTGGATCGGTCCGCACGACGACGAGAGCCTGGCGCTCTACAAGGTCGCTCGGAACTACTATTTTCCCGGCTGGTGGGCGGGCACGTTGCAGTTGTCGCTCTACGTGAACCAGACCGCCCATGACGAGCTGCCCAAGGCCTACCAGGCGGCGCTCGGGTTGGCCTCGCAGATGGCCAGCGCCAACATGATCGCCAAGTACGATGCCGGCAACCCCGATGCGCTGCGCCGATTGGTGCAGCGCGGCGCGCAGCTCAAGGCCTTTCCCAAACCAATGCTGCAGGCCGCGCATGAGGCCGCGCTCAAGCTCTATCAGGAATTGAGCGCCAAGGACCCCATGTTCAAGAAGCTGTACGAGAGCATGACCGCCTTTCGTGACAAGGACATTCCCTGGTTTCGCGTGGCCGAGGGCGGATTCGATTCGCTCATGGCCAACCTGGCGCAGCCGGGAGGGTGAGGCCCGGCGGGTTGCCTTGACCCGGCAGGCGTCGGGGCGCGGGCCGGCTCGCCTTATACTGACCGCATCCGTCGCGCTGGGCGACGCAAGCGATGAACTCCATGCGCACACGCATCAAGATCTGCGGCCTGACCCGCGAAGAAGACATCGACGCTGCTGTCTCAGCCGGCGTCGATGCGATCGGTTTCGTCTTCTATCCCAAGAGCAAGCGCTATGTCACGCCGACCCGCGCCGCGCAACTGCGCCGCGCCGTGCCGGCCTTCGTCGACGTGGTGGCGCTGTTCGTGAATCCCGATCCGGCCGATGTGCAGGCCGTGCTGGACGAGGCCGGTCCGGAACTGCTGCAGTTCCACGGCGATGAGACGCCGCAGCAGTGCGCCCGCTATGGCCGCCGCTATCTGCGCGCGTTTCGCGCGGGCGCGCCGGGCCTGGCGACGCCCGAGGACCTGGCCTCCTATTGCCGCGCCTATGGCGAAGCGGCCGGCTGGTTGTTCGACAGCTACAGCGCGGGTTATGGCGGCAGCGGCCATGGCTTTGACTACAGCCTGCTCGCCGACGTGAAGGCCGATTCCGTGTCCCGTCCGCTCATCCTGTCCGGGGGGCTGAACCCCGACAACGTCGCCGCCGCGGTGCAATCCGTGCGGCCGTGGGCGGTCGATGTGAGCAGTGGCGTCGAAGTCGAGCAAGGAATAAAAAGTTCTGATAGAATCTCGTTCTTCGTTGCTGCGGTGCATGCCGCAGACGCGAAGAGATAGGAAGTTTGTAGTGCTGGCGGGTGCGTTGAAATGCGTTTTCGAGCCCGGCCATTGCGTTTGAAGATAATGCGAGTGAACGCTCGCAACGCTTATGAAACGCAATAAAAACAGCAAAAAATCTGAAAAGACGATTTGCAGAGTTTAAAAAAGCACTATATAATTCTTCTTCTTTGCAGGCGGTTAGCTCAGCTGGTTAGAGCGCCACGTTGACATCGTGGAGGTCGTTGGTTCGATTCCAATACCGCCTACCAAATTCCTGCAAAGTGAGTGCGTGATAGAGCTAGTCATGCACCACCTGAAAAGCCGCGATAGTCTGAGACTTTCGCGGCTTTTTGCTTTTTGCTTTTTGCCTGGATATTTCCCGCCTCGTCCCGCGACGGCGGCAATATCAATCACGTGATTATCGAGCCCGCTTTGTCGAGCCCGCTTTGTCGAGATTTACCGATAAAGAAGGATGGCCGCCGGTCAACAGGGATTTTTCGATGCGCACGGGTCGTGCCGCTGGCAAATGCGCTGTCGACCCAATGCGCTGCCGGCCAAATGCGCTGCCGGCCAAATGCGCTGTCATCGGGGCAACGCTCCGCTCGTGAGTTTCGCCGCAAGTTCCATGTTGATGCTGCGGATCCATCCCGGAATCAGGAAGGCATCCACGATCGCCCAGGCGCTGACGGCGAGCAGCATGATGAAACCCACGCCGAGCACGCTGAGCGCGATGCCCAGCAGTGTGAGGATGACCATGGCGCCAGCGCTGGCGGCCCTGCCGGTATAGAAGCGATGACCGCCAAAGCCGCCCAGGAAGAACCACAGCAGATAGGCCACGCCGACGCTTTTACGATTGGCGTCGTACATCATGGTTTGCAGGGCGGGATTGTTCACGTTATCTCCGGAAAGAACCTGGGCGCGTTTTGAACGGCGCGATTTGAATTGGCGTTTGGTCGGATCAACGCCGCGTCAAATGATTGGTTCTTTCTTCATGGCCTGCCATATAAGGGGACCATATTTCGGACCCGCAGACAGTCCGGGGATAACGTGCGCCAGGGTTGTCATTCAATCCGGCGCGCGTTGGCCGTTCAGCGCGTCCGCAAACAGCGCCCCGCCATTTCCATGTAGTGTCCCAGCCTCGGCGTCGATAAACCGACCACCTTGGCCTGGTCATCGTAGCGACGCAGCCGCACGGCATCCAGGGCGTGCGGCTGGGTGGCGAAGGCTTCGGCCTGGACCGGCGTGAAGACGCCGCCTTGCAGTTCGAGGCTTTGCACGGATGCTGGCGACAATGTATTCAGGTAGGCCGGCTCGATCGCGCCCAGGTAGCGCTTGGCGGCGACGTGCAGGCGCACCGGGGTGGTGACATCGTCGCCGAACAGGGGGGCCAGGGCGTCGGCGGCGATTTCCTGGTGCCGCATGTCGGCGGTGATGCTCTCGGCGAGCATGAGGTGGCCGATGTCATGCAGCAGTGCGGCGACGATCACGGCTTCGGGCTCCCCGGCCTGCTCGGCCAGTTGCGCGCATTGCAGCGCGTGCTCGGTCTGGCTGATGGCCTCGCCGCCGTAGTAAGCGGCGCCGTGGTGGGCGAACAGGTTCTCGATGATGGGCAGGGTGAGCATGGGATGCCTTCGTGGACAGGGAGCGAGCGACGATATCGCTCCCTGGTGACATCTAGATGACTAGAGCGCGCCGGGCGCAATCCAGCCGCGCCGGTTTCGGTGATAGTCTTGGGCCTCACCAGGGGGAATCAATGCGCGTCTTACCGTTCAAGCTTGCCGTCGCGAGCGCCTGCCTGTCGCTGTCGGGATGCGTGGCCACCGCGCCGGTCGCGCAGCAGCCGCGCGCGGACGAGATTCCGATGTATGGCGGTGTCGATCGTTCCGCGCCGGCGGTGAAGGCGGCGGATGACAAGCTGATCGCGGACGCGACGAGCGCCTTCGGCTCGCGCGCCAGCGCGGCGCAGGCGTGGGTGGAGCAGGGCTTCCGGTTCTACCAGGCGGACCAACTGGGCATGGCCACGCGGCGCTTCAATCAGGCCTGGCTGATGAATCCGGACAATCCCGGCGTCTACACGGGATTCGCGGCGGTGCTGCACGACCAGGACAGGTTCTGCGACGCGATGAGAATGATGGAGAAAGCGCTGGTCCTGAAGCCGCCGTCGTTCCGTGGCATCTATGCCGATGCCGGACGCATCGCCGCGCGTTGCGCGGCGCAGGATCCGACCTTGACCGGCCCGGAGCGCGCGGCCATGATCGCGCGTTCGGATGCCCTGTATCGCAATGGCGAGCGGGTGGAGCCGGACAAGGGCTATCTGTACTACTCGTGGGCCACGGCGTACTACTGGAACGGCCAGTACGCGGATGCCTGGACCATGGTCGCCAAGGCGCGGCAGGCGGGCGGGCGCGGCAATCCGCAGTTCCTGGAGATGCTGCGGGCGAAGATGCCGGAGCCCGCGCAGCACTGACGGCGTCGTGGCGCGCGCATGCAACTGCGTTATCCTGCACCTCATCATGATGAGAGCACTGTGGCTGATCCTGGGTTGCGTGATGCTGGCGCTGGGCGTGATTGGCGCGTTCCTGCCGGTGATGCCGACGACGATTTTCCTGATCCTGGCGGTGGGTTGCTTTTCGCGTTCGTCGCCGCGCCTGGAGCGTTGGCTGCTGGACAGTCCGACGTATGGGCCGTCGCTGCGCGCCTGGCGCGAACAGGGCGCGGTGTCGCGCAAGGGCAAATGCTATGCGTCGCTCGGCATGGCGGTGGGTTATGGCCTGTTCTGGTGGGGCGCGAAGCCGTCGCTTTGGCTTGCATCCGGCGTGGGGCTGTTTTTCCTTGCAAGCGCCGCTTATGTGCTGACGCGTCCCCGGCCGCAATCGCTTGATTCCGAAATGAAAACCCGCGTCGATCGGGATGGCCCGGCGGCAGGCGCCTGAGGCCTTATTGAAAGCTGGCGACGCGCGTAACGCGTCGAAACCAACCTGACTTTGCCGCCTGCCTTGGCGGGTGTCTTTCTCTGCTTAAATGGCTTGCAGCGCCGCCGGGCCGGCGGGTGTGTCGCCCGCCCGGCCCTGTGGGCGCGCGAGGAAGATCCATGCATATCAAACGACGAGAACTCCTGTTGGCCGGCCTTTCAAGCGCCGCGTTGGGCATGATGACCGAACCGGCGATGGCCATCGCCGCGCCCAGCGGCCAGCAAAGCATCGACCTGTGGCCGGACAATCGCGCACCTGGCGGACCCGGTCCGCAAGAGGCCGAGAAGGTCAGCGCCAAGGGCTCGGTCACGCGGGTGTCGCGGCCACGGCTGGTGGTGTACCGGCCGGAGCGTCCCAACGGTAGCGCGATGCTGGTGATCGCGGGCGGCGGCTATGCCCACATCGAGCGGGGCACGGAAAGCACACCCGCCAGCCTGTGGCTGCAGTCGCAGGGCGTGACCGCCTTTGAACTGGTGTACCGCCTGCCCGGCGAGCATTGGCCCGCCGTGGCGCCGCTGCAGGACGGCCAGCGCGCGATGCGCGTGATCCGCGCGTCGGCGCAGGCGTTCGGCCTGGATACCGGACATATTGGCGTGCTGGGGTTTTCCGCGGGCGGCCATCTGGCGGGCATGACCGCCGCCACCCCGGGCGTGGCGCGCTACCAGCCGGTCGACGAGGCCGACAAGCTGTCGTCGAGGCCCGACTTTGCCGGGCTGATCTATCCGGTGCTGACGTTCATGCCGCCGTTCGACCATACCCATGCGCGCCGTTCGATCGTCGGCGACCACCCCTCCGCCGAGCAGAGCGCGGCGTTCTCGGTGGACCATCTGGCGACGGCGCTGATGCCGCCGACCTTCCTGGCGCAGGCGCAGGACGATCCGATCGCGCCGGTGGACAACAGCCTGCTGATGTTCGGCGCGTTAAGGCGCCTGGGCGTGCCGGCCGAGATGCATATTTTCGCGGCCGGCAAGCACGGCTGGGGCATGGGCAAGCCGGACTCGCTGGTGCATGCGTGGCCCGCCCTGTTCACGCAATGGGCGGCGTTCAATCAGTTCTTCAAGGCTTGACGCCCGCTGTCAGTGCGAGTGGCGCGGGTCGCCGCGGGTCTCGACCACCTTGAGGTACAGCGTCGCCGGCTCCAGGCAGCCGCCGGTGGACAACTGGCCCACCAGTTGCCGGTAGAGTTCCTGCCACGGCGTCTGCGCCGCTGGCGGCTGATAGGGCGGGTCCTGCCGGCGCCGTTCCATTTCGGCCTCGTCCACCAGCGCGATCACGCTGCGCTGGTTCAGGTCGACGCGGATGCGGTCGCCAGTGCGCAGCAGGGCCAGGCCGCCGCCCACCGCGGCCTCGGGCGACATGTTCAGGATCGACGGGCTGGCCGAGGTGCCGCTCTGGCGGCCATCGCCCAGGCAGGGCAGTGAGTCGATGCCGCGCTTGATCAGGTGCGAGGGCGGCGCCATGTTGACGACTTCGGCGCTGCCGGGGTAGCCAACCGTGCCGGCGCCGCGGATGACCAGAATGCAGTGTTCGTCGATGTTCAGCGCGGGGTCCTCGATGCGCGCGTGGTAATCCTCCGGGCCCTCGAACACGATGGCGCGCGCCTCGAAGGCGTTCTCGTCGCCGGGCGCGGACAGATAGGCACGGCGGAACGCTTCGCCCACCACCGACATCTTGATGACCGCGCTGTCGAAGAAATTGCCGGAAAGCACGATGAAGCCGGCGCGATGCTTGAGGGGCGCGTCGCAGCCACGGATGACGTCCGTGTCGTGCGTCTTGGCGTTGGCCGCGATTTCGCCCATGGTCTTGCCGGACACGGTGGCGCATTCGGCGTGCAGGCGGCCGGCGACCAGCAATTCGTGCATCACGGCGGGGACGCCGCCGGCGCGGTGGAAGCCTTCGCCCAGGTGTTCGCCGGCGGGCACGCAGTTCACCAGGAGTGGCACGTCTTCGCCCAGCCGCTGCCAGTCGTCCAGGCTCAGGTCGATGCCGGCATGGCGCGCCATGGCGATCAGGTGCGGCGGACAGTTGCTGGACGCGCCCAGCGCCGAGGCCACGACAATCGCGTTTTCGAAGGCCTCGCGCGTCAGGATATGGGACGGGCGCAAGTCCTCGCGCACCATGTCGCAGATGCGCAGGCCGGTGGCGTAGGCCATCTGACCGCGTTCGCGATAGGGCGCCGGGATGCTGGCGCAGGTGGGCAGCGACATGCCCAGCGCCTCCGCCAGCGAGTTCATGGACAGCGCAGTGCCCATGGTGTTGCAGTGGCCCACCGACGGCGAAGACGCCGTGGCCAGCGTCATGAAGCCCTCGTAGTCCAGCTTGCCCGCCGCCATCAGGTTGCGGGCGTGCCAGATGACCGTGCCGGAGCCGACCCGTTGGCCGTCGTGCCAGCCGTCCAGCATGGGGCCTCCCGACAGCACGATGGCGGGAATGTCGACGGTGGCCGCCGCCATCAGGCAGGCGGGCGTGGTCTTGTCGCAGCCGGTGGTCAGCACCACGCCGTCCAGCGGATAGCCGTGCAGGATCTCGACCAGGCCCAGGTAGGCCAGGTTGCGATCCAGCGCCGCGGTCGGGCGGCGGCCCTGTTCGGCCAGCGGATGCACCGGGAACTCCATCGGGATGCCGCCGGCATCGCGGATGCCGGCCTTGACGCGCTCGGCCAGCGCCAGGTGGTGGCGGTTGCAGGGCGCCAGGTCGCTGCCGGTCTGGGCGATGCCGATGATGGGGCGGCCCGATTGCAGTTCCTGGCGCGTCAGGCCGTAGTTCAGGTAGCGCTCGACGTAGATCGCCGTCATGTCGGCGTGGGCGGGATCGTCGAACCATTTCTGGCTGCGCAGCTTGCGGGGAGTGTCGGTCATGGGTGCCTCGTGTGCTTCGGTGATGCGTGGCGCGCCGGAGGGCGCGCCGGGGACCTAATTGCGTGCCTTGCTGATCTCGGTGTTCAGTTGCCGGACCAGGTCCGGGCCGAGTTCCTGGGTGTACTTGTCGACCACGGGCTGCACCTTCTCGCGCATCCGCGCCACCTCCTCGGGCGACACGGTGTTGATCTTCATGCCCGCCTTTTCCAGCGTGCCCATCGCCTTGAGCGAATCGGCGCGGCTGTCCTTGCGTTCGAAGTCGCGCGAGGCCTCGGCGGCCTGGCGCACCAGCTTTTGTTCGTCGGGCGACAGCTTGTCCCACCATTTCTTGGATGCCATCACCACCCAGGGCGTGTAGACGTGGCGGGTGATGGTCAGATAGGGCTGCACCTCGTAGAACTTGCTGCTCTGGATGGTGGTGATGGGGTTTTCCTGGCCATCGACCGTGCGCGTTTCCAATGCCGTGAACAATTCCGAGAACGGCATCGGCACGGCATTCGCGCCCAGGGTGTTGAAGACGCCCAGCGCGATCTGGTTCTGCATCACGCGCAGTTTGATGCCTTGCATGTCCTCGGCGCGCACGATGGGGTGCTTGGAGTTGGTCATGTTGCGAAAGCCGTTTTCCCAATACACCAGCCCCACCAGGCCCTTGGCTTCCAGCTTCTTGAGCAGGTCCTGCCCAAGCTGCCCATCGAGCACCGCATCGGCTTCCTTTTCGCTGTTGAACAGGAACGGCAGGTCGAACACGCCAAATTCCTTGACCATGCCGGCCAGCGGCGCGGTGGAGCCGACCATCATTTCCTGCGCGCCGCCGACCAGCGCGCCCTGCATCTGTTCGTCCGAGCCGAGGTTGGCCGAGCCGAAGGTCTTCATCTTGAGCTTGCCGCCGCTGATCTTCTCCAGCTCCTGCGCCAGATGGCGCGCGGCGCGGCCCTGCACGCTGTCCTCGTTCAGGCCGTAGCCGAAGCGGATCAGGCGCGGCTTGACGTCGGCGGCCGCGGCGGCCCCGGCGAAGGCGCAGGACAGCGCCGTGGCCAGCACGATGAGGCGGGTCTTGAAACGGATGTTCATGGTTGTTCCTCCTTGGCTTCTTCTGAATGGCGCCGGGTCGGCGCCTCTGTGTACGGGCCTCAGTGCATCCAGCTCGCGGGGACGGTGATCAGTTCGGGGAAGATCACCAGCAGTACCAGCAGCAGCGTGTAGGCCACGACGTAGCGCCACACGCCCCTGCAGATGGTTTCCATGTTGATGCGGGCGACGCCGCAGACCACGTTGAGCACCGTGCCGACCGGCGGCGTGAGCAGGCCGACGCAGCCCACCATGACGAACATGACGCCGAAATACACCGGGTCGATGCCGGCCTGGGTGACGACCGGCATGAGCACCGGCGCCAGGATCAGGATGGTGGGCGTCAGGTCCATGACCGTGCCGACCAGTGTCAGCAGCACCAACAGCGCGAACATCAGCAGCTTGGGATGGTCCAGCACCGGTTCCAGCAGCGCGATCAGGTCCTGCGGCATGTCGGCCAGGGTGATCATGTAGGACGACACCATGGCGGCGGCCACCAGGAACATGACCACGGCGGTGGTGCGGGCGGCGTTGATGAACAGCGGCAGCAGGTGGCGCAGGCCGATCTCGCGGTAGACGAACAGGCTGATCAGCAGCGCGTAGACGGCGGCCACCACCGCCGCTTCGGTGGGGGTGAAGATGCCGCCGCGCAGGCCGCCGATGATGATGACGGGCAGCAGCAGCGCCCAGGCCGATTCGCGCAGCGCCCGCAGCCGGGCGCTCCAGGGCTGGCGCGGCGCGGGCTTGATGGCGCCGTGCTTGCGCGCCACCCAGGTCCACACCGCCACCAATGTCATGCCCATCATCAGGCCGGGGGCGATGCCGGCGAAGAACAGCTTGGTGATGGAGACGTTGGTGGCGACGCCGAAGATGATGAACGAGATCGACGGCGGGATGATCGGCGCGATGATGCCGCCTGCGGCAATCAGCCCCGAGGCCTGGCCGGCGTCGTAGCCTTTCTCGCGCAGCATCGGGATCAGCAGCGATCCGAGCGCGGCGGCGTCGGCCACGGCCGAGCCGGAAAGCGCCGCCAGCAGCACGCTGGCGAAGATCGCGACGTAGCCCAGCCCGCCCTGGATATGGCCGACGAACATGCTGGCCAGGTTGACGATGCGGCGCGAGATGCCGCCGGCGTTCATCAGTTCGCCGGCCAGCATGAACAGCGGCACCGCCATCAGCGTGAAGCTGTTGGCGCCCGACAGCATGTTCTGCGCCAGGATCTGGGTGTCGAAGAAATCGAGTTGGAACATCATGGCGATCGCGCTCAATAGCAGCGCGAACGCGATCGGCATGCCCAGGGCGATGAAGCCGAGCAGCACCAGCAGGAAGACGGTCAGGATCATGTGGGCGGGTCCGAGCGAGGGGCGGGGAAGGGTCAGACCAGCGGGTCTTCGGGGCTGGATTCGGCGGGCAACGGGCCCCCGGCCAGCACGCGGATCAGGTCGACCAGGGTCAACAGCCCCATCGCGACGGCTGCATAGAGCGCGGCGGCGTTGAATACCGCCAGCGGCATCCCGGTCACCGGCAGGCGGGTGTCCAGGCCGATCACGGTCTGTGCCCAGCCGCCATCGGCCAGCAGCCACAGCATCCACAGCACCAGCAATTGGCAGACGACGTGCGAGACACGGCGGGCGGCGGGGCCGAAGCGGTCCACCAGCATCGTGACGCCGATGTGCTGGTGGTCGCGCAACGCCAGCACCGAACCCAGGAAGATCATCCAGACGAAGGCCAGGCGGGAGATTTCGTCGGACACGTTGATGCCGGAATTGAACAGGTAGCGCATGGCGACATTGCCGAACAGCAACACCACCATGACCACCAGGCAGGCGGCCATCAGCCAGGTCTGCAACCTGGCGCACCAGTCGGCCGCGCGCGCCAACGGGGCGACGCCGGGCCGCCCCTTGGGGGAACCATGCATGCTTGTCTCCTCTCCGTTTTCCGGAATTCTTATGGATATCGCGAGGCTGATGTTAGCGCTAACATTTTTGGTTTGGCAAGCCCCGATCTTTAGGTCAGACTACGTGCTCGCCAACCGCTCAGAACGGCCGATGTCCATCCGAAAGCCCCGCAGCACCCGCGCCGGGCGCGTGACCATGCAAGAGGTCGCGCGCCGTGCCGGGGTCAGCGCGATCACCGTGTCGCGCGCCTTGCGTACCCCCGACAAAGTGGCCGAGGCCGTGCGCCAGCGCATCGCCGAGGTCTGCCAGGAACTCGGTTACGTGCCCAACCACGCGGCCAGTGCGCTGGCGTCGGCGCGCTCGCAGACCATCGTGGTGCTGATCCCGTCATTGAGCAACGTGGTGTTCGTCGACATCATCAGCGGCATCAAGGAAGTGCTGGACGAGCAGGGCTACCACCTGCTGATCGGCGTCACCGGGTATTCGCCCGATGCCGAGGAGGTGTTGCTGCGCAAGTACCTGCAGCACCTGCCCGATGGCCTGATCCTGACCGGCATCGACCACAACCCGGGGGTCTGGGAACTGCTGCGGGCGCAGGGCATGCCCACGGTCCACACCATCGAGACGCTCGAAGGCAGCGACGGCATGAGCGTCGGGTTTTCTCAGTTCGAGTCTGGCTACGCCGCCGGCCGTCACCTGGTCGAACGCGGCCGCAAGCGCATCGGCATCGTTGGCGCCCAGCTCGATCCGCGCTCGCTGCGGCGCTGCGAAGGCTGCCGGCAGGCGTTGCGCGACGCCGGCCTGTACGATCCGGCGCTGGAGATCATGACGCCCGAGAAGTCGTCGATCGCGCTGGGGGCGGCGCTGCTGGAAACGCTGCTGGCCGGACATCCCGATTGCGACGCGGTGTTTTTCTGCAATGACGACCTGGCGCAGGGCGCGGTGTTCCAGTGCGGCCGCCTGGGCGTGAGCGTGCCGGACCAGATGGCGCTGGTCGGCTTCCACGATTTCGCGGGCACGGCCTGGACCACGCCGCCGCTGTCGACCATCGCCACGCCGCGCTACGAGATCGGCCGCGAGGCGGCGCTCTTGCTGATGCGCCACCTGGCCGGCCAGCCCATCGAGCAACGCCACATCGACCTGGGCTTCACGCTGGTGCGGCGCGAAACCACCTGATTCCGCCTCAGCCGGCGCGGCGCAGCGCCAGGAACACGCCGGACGCCATGATCATGGCGATGCCGGTCAGCGCCAGCGCGTCGGGCGGACGCTGGAACCAGAAGGTGCTGAAGGCCACCGCCAGCAGCAATTGGAAGTAGTTCAGCGGCGCCAGCGTGGCCGCCGCGACGCGTTGGAACGCGGCAATGAGCAGGATCTGCGCCAGTCCGCTGCAGGCGCCCAGGCCCACGATCAAGGCCATGTCCGTCAGGTCGGGCCAGGGATCCGGCAGGAAGAACGGCGCGGGCAGGGCGGTGACAATCAGGCAGATGAAGGCGGTGTAGGCGTATTGCACCGGTCCGGCCACCTTGCCAGACAGCTTGCGGGTCAGCACCTGGAAGATGGCGTAGCTGATCGCCGAGACCGCCATCAGCAGCGTGCCCAGCGCAGGCAGATCGGCGCCCGGCCGCACGATCAGCAGCATGCCGGCGAAGCCGGCCGCCACCGCCATCCATTGCACCGGCCGCACCCGTTCGCCCAGCAGCCAGGGCGACAGCGCGACCATGATGAGGGGCGAGGTGAAGTAGATCGCCGTGGCCTCGGACAGCGGCATCCAGATCAGCGCCGTCATGAAGCAGGTGCCGACGGTGGCCAGCATCAGGCCGCGCAGGATCAGCAGGGGCTTTTGCGGCGCGGCGCGCAGGTCGGGCCAGCCATGGCGCCACAGCAGCCCCAGCGCCAGCGTCGCCACGGCGAGATAGCGCATGATGTTCAGGAACGGCGCCGGGTAGCGCATCAGCATCTGCTTGGAGCCGGCGTCGAAAGTGGCGAAGGCCACCAGCGCCGCGAAGAACAGCAGGATGCCGGCCCGCCGTGAACCGGCGGCCGGGATGGCGCCGGGCGCCGTGGCGGAGGTGATGGCCATGGCGGGGTTCAGGCGCGGGCCAGGCCTTGCAGGAATGCGTCCAGCGCCGGGCCGATGGCCTGCACCATGTAGCCGCCTTCCTGCACCACCACCGTGGGCACGCCCAGGCTGGCCACGCGCGCGCCGATGTCGCGGTAGGCGTCGATGTCCAGTTTCAGGACGCTGATGGGATCGTCCTTGTAAGTGTCGAACCCCAGCGCCAGCACCAGCGCCTGCGGCCCGTAGCCGGCCAGCGCCGCCAGCGCCGTGTCCAGCGCCCGCAGGAACGGGTCGTTGCCGGCGCCGTGAGGCAGCGGCAGGTTGAGATTGCAGCCTTCGCCGGCGCCGTGGCCGCGTTCGTGCGCATAGCCGGTGTAGAACGGGTAGTAGCCGGCGGGATCGGCATGCAGCGACACCGTCATGACGTCGGCGCGCTGGTAGAAGATGTTCTGGGTGCCGTCGCCATGGTGCGCGTCGACGTCCAGCACCGCCACTTTGGACCAGCTCTGCAACAGCCGGGCGGCGGCGGCCGCGCTGCTGTTCAGGTAGCAGAAGCCGCCGGCGCGGTCGCGATGGGCGTGATGGCCCGATGGCCGGCACAGGGCATAGGCCGCGCCGCCGCTGGCGGCCACGTGCTCGGCCGCGGCCACCGCGCTGTGGGTGGAGCGCAGCGCCGAGCGCCAGGTGTGCGGGCCGATGGGGCAGGACAGGTCGCTCAGGTAGTAGCCGGTCTGCGCCACGATCGACGGCGACGGGCAGGGGCCGCGCCCGGCCGCTTCGACGCGGCCGCTGTAGTAGGGCGACAGGTTCGGCAGCACTTCGGGGCCGGGGTCGACGCCCGGGGCCTTGAGCGCCTGCCAGCGGGCGAAGGCGGTTTCCAGGTAGTCCAGGTAGTCCGCGCTGTGGATGGCCTCGAGCGGCTGGCGGCCGTAGTCGGGCGGCGTCTCGACCGCGATGCCGCGGGCGGCCAGCGCGCCTTGCAGGCTGTGGGCGCGAGAGGGCAGGTCGGTGGGGGCGCTGATGCGGCCCAGCCGCATGAACTGCTGGGGGGTGTGCAGCAGTTGTTCTTCCGAGAAAAACGCCTTCATGGTGTTCCTTTGCGCCTCAGTGCGAGCAGCCGCCGGCCGCGGCCTGCCCCGGCTGCTTGATCTCGATCTCGACGAACACGAATTCGGTGTCGCCCGGGTTGATGACGTTGTGTTCCACGCCCACCGGCCGGTAGTAGGACACGCCGGTGGTGAGCTGGCTGGTGACCTGGCCGTTGGGCGTGTCCAGCAGCAGCGGACCGGTGGTCTGCGGCACCACCACGTAGTTCATGCCGTGACGGTGCCAGCCGGTTTCACCGCCGGGCGGAAAGCGCCATTCGGTGACGGTGACCTGGTCGTTGTCGATCTGGACGGTGGGCACGGCGGGCGGGCGTTGCATGCGAGTCTCCTGGTTGTGATGGCCGCTTCAGGCCGCGGCCTGCGCCTGGGTCGGATCCCAGTGCTGGCCGGGCACGGCGGCGATGAGTTGTTGCGTGTAGGCGTGCTGCGGGTTGTCGAAAATCTGGCTGGGCGATCCGTATTCCACCACTTTGCCCCGGTGCATGACCAGCACCGAATTGCAGATCTGGGCGGCCACGCGCAGGTCGTGGGTGATGAACACCAGCGCGATCTTCAGCCGCTGCTGCAGGTCGTGCAGCAGTTGCAGCACCTGCGCCTGCACCGACACGTCCAGCGCCGATACCGATTCGTCGGCCACCAGCACTTTGGGCTCCAGCGCCAGGGCGCGGGCGATGCCGATGCGCTGGCGCTGACCGCCGGAGAACTGGTTGGGGTAGCGGTCGAACGCCGACGGGTCCAGACCCACCAGCGACAGCAGCTCGCGCACGCGAGCCTCGGCCTGGGCGCGCGGCACGCCGTTGGCGACCGGGCCGTCGCTGATGATGCGGCCCACGGTATGGCGCGGGTTGAGCGACGCGAAGGGATCCTGGAAGATCATCTGGATGTCCTTTCGCAGCGGCCGGAAGCGCGACTCCGGCATGGCGGCGATGTCCTGGCCATTGAAGATCAATTGGCCGCCGTTGATGCCGACCAGCTTGAGCAGGCACTTGCCGATGGTCGACTTGCCCGAGCCGGACTCGCCGACGATGCCCAGCGTCTCGCCGCGCCGCACGCTGAAGCTGACGCCGTCGACCGCATGCACCTCGCGCTTGCCGCCCAGCCAGCCATGGCCGACGACGTAGGTCTTTCTCAGGTCCTTGACCTCCAGCACCGGTTGTTCCGGCGTGGCGGCGGCGCGTTCCTCGCCGCGCCGGTGCGGCACCGCCGCGATCAGGCGCTGGGTGTAGGGATGGCGCGGGCGGTTCAGCACCTCCTCGGCCGGGCCCTGTTCGACCAGCACGCCTTTTTCCATCACCGCCACCCGGTGCGCGATCTCGGCCACCACGCCGAAATCATGGGTGACGAACATCACGCCCATGCCCTTTTCCTTCTGGATGCGGGCGATCAGCGCCAGGATCTGGGCCTGGGTGGTGACGTCCAGCGCAGTGGTCGGCTCGTCGGCGATCAGCAGCGCCGGTTCCAGCGCCAGCGCCATGGCGATCATGACGCGCTGGCGCTGGCCGCCCGACAGGCGGAAGGGGTACACGTGGTAGAGCGTGGCCGGATCCGGCAGGCCGACGAAGGCCAGCAGTTCCAGCGTGCGCCGCATGCGTTCCGGACCGGGGTAGGCGTTGTGGACGCGCATGACCTCGTTGATCTGTTCGCCCACCGTCATCAGCGGATTCAGCGCCGACAGCGGTTCCTGGAAGATCATGGCCATGTCCTTGCCGCGCATGCCTTGCAGGGTGGCTTCGTCCTGGCGCAGCAGGTCGGTGCCGCGCAGCAGGATGCGGCCCTGTTGCGGCGTCAGGTAGTCGGGCAGCAGGCCCATGATGGCGTTGGCGCTCATGGACTTGCCCGAGCCGGACTCGCCGACGATGCAGAGGATCTCGCCGGCGTGGATGTCGTATGACACGTCCTGCACCGCGAACGGGCGGTCGCCGCCGCGGGGCAGGGCGATGCTGAGGTGCTGGATGGACAGCAGGGGCGGGGAAGCGTTCATGCCGGTCTCCTATTCGCCGCGCTTGCGCAGTTGCGGGTTGAGGGCGTCGTTCATGCCTTCGCCGATCAGGTTGATGGCCAGCACGGTCAGCAGGATGGCCACGCCCGGCCATACGCTCATCCACCAGGCTTCGCGGATCATGGTGCGGGCCGCGCCGATCATGAAGCCCCAGCTCATCTCGTTGCGGTCGCCCAGCCCCAGGAAGGACAGCGACGATTCGGTCAGGATGGCGGTGGCCACCATGAACGAGGCCGAGACGATGATGGGCGACATGGCGTTCGGCAGGATCTGCGTGCCGACGATGCGCGCCGGCGTCTGGCCGATGACGATGGCGGCCTGCACGAATTCGCGCTGCTTGAGCGTCATGAACTCGGATCGAACCAGCCGCGCCGCCGGCGGCCAGGACACCACCGCGATCGCGCCCATGATGGAATACATCGAGGGCCCGAGGATCGCCACCAGCACCACCGCCATCGCCAGTTGCGGGATGGTCTGGAAGAACTCGGTGAAGCGCATCAGCGCGTCGTCGACGCGGCCGCCGCAGTAGCCGGCGATGGCGCCCACGACGATGCCGAACACCAGGGCCACGGCGGTCGACAGCAGGCCCACCATCAGCGAGACCCGCGCGCCCCACACCAGGCCGGCGGTGATGTCGCGGCCCAGCATGTCGGTGCCGAAGGGGTAGGCCGCGTCGGTGAAGGGCGGAATCAGCGGATCGGCCACCATCATCCAGGGCGAATCCTCGTACAGCAGCGGCGCGGCCAGCGCCACGATCACCACGGCCAGCACGATGGCCAGTCCGGCCACCGCGCCGTAGTTGCGCATATAGCGTCGGGCGAATTGCTTCATGCCGCGGCTCCTTGCTGCGCGCCCGCGCTGATGCGCGGATCGATCAGGCGATACAGCACGTCGGTCAACAGGTTGAACACCACCACCATGATCGAGGTCACCAGGAAAATGCCCAGCAGTAGCTGGTAGTCGCGTTGCAGTAGCGCGTCGAACATCAGTCGGCCGATGCCGGGCCAGGCGAACACGGTCTCGGTCAGCACCGCGCCGCCGGCCATCTGGCCCAGCTGGATGCCAGCGAAGGTGATCACCGGCAGCAGCGCGTTGCGCAGCACGTGGGCGCGGATCACGCGGCCGGGGCTGACGCCCTTGGCGCGCGCGGTCTTGACGAAGTCCATGCCGATCACCTCCAGCATCGAGGCGCGCGTCAGGCGCACGTACACCGCCATGAAGAAGCAGCCCAGCGTCACCGTCGGCAGGATCAGGTGCTGCGCGATGTCGGCCGCGCGTGCCCAGCCGGTCAGGCCGGCGCCCACGGTTTCCATGCCGAAGGCCGGCAGCCAGCCCAGCACCACCGAGAACAGCAGGATGCCCATCAACGACAGCCAGAACAGCGGCGTGGCATACAGCAGCAGCGCGCCCGTCATGACCGAGCTGTCGATCCAGCGGCGCTTGTTGCGGTAGCGCGCCTTGGCCGCGACCACGCCCAGCAGCACGCCCAGCACGATCGAGAAGACGAAGGCGCACGACATCAGCAGAAAGGTGGCGGGCAGGCGTTCGACGATCAGGTCCAGCACCGGCACGTGGTTGCGGTAGGAAAAGCCCAGGTCGAGCTGGACCACGCCCTTCAGGTACAGGAACAACTGCGTCAGCACCGGCTTGTCCAGTCCGAACGCGACGCGCAGTTGCTCGACGTAGGCGGCATCGCCCGCGCCGGCCTGGCCCGCCAGCACGGCGGCGGGGTCGCCGGGCGCCAGGCGGATCAGGAAGAAATTGATGATGACCACGCCCAGCACGACCACCAGGGCCTTGCCGATGCGTGAAACCAGGAAAGACAGGAATTTCATGCTCAGGGTCCTCCGTGGACGGGCGCGGACGTCCGTCGCGCGGCCGGGCGCCGCAAGCGAGCCGGGGTTGGCTGCGCTTGCGGCTTGCGGCGCTTACTTCTCGATGTAGACGTCGTCGAACGATTCGTTCAGGCCGATGGCCGTCTTGACCAGGTTCTTGACGTTGGCGCGATACAGCGTGGGGAACTCCATGTCCACCAGGAAGCCGTTGGCGACTTCATTGACCAGCGTGGTCTGCAGTTGCGTGTAGAGCGCCTGGCGTTTGGCCGGGTCGACCTCGGACGCGGCGGCTTCCCACTGCTTGTCGGTCTCGGGGTTGCTGTAGCCCTGCACGTTGGCGAACGGCGATCCCTTGACGATGTTGGACGAGATGTACAGGCGCTGCACGCCCAGCGCCGGATCGCCGTACTGGTAGGTGAAGTTGGTGGTCAGGTCGAAGTCCCAGTTGCCGGTGCGGCTGGCCCAGCCGCCGGCATCGGTCGATTCCAGGTTGACCTTGAAGCCCAGTTGTTCCAGCGCCTGCTTGGTGTATTCGCCCAGGCGGTCCCAGGTCGAGCCGTACGGGAAGCTCAACTGGCGGATGGTGTAGTCGCCAGGCTTGATGCCCGATTCCTTGATCAGTGCGCGCGCCTTCTTCATGTCGAAGGGCATCGGCGGCATGTTCTTGTCGTAGAACATCTCGGTGGTCACGAACGGGCTGGTCGAGACCTTGCCCAGGCCGAAGAAGATGTTGTTGACCACCATGTTGCGGTTGATCGCGGCCATCACCGCCTGGCGCACCTTCAGGTTGTCGAAGGGCGGCTTGCGCATGTTGAAGATCAGGTAGGCCTGGGGCGAGAACATCTCCCAGCCGGCCGTCGTGTACTCGACCTTGGGCAGGGCGCGCAGGCGCTTGATGTCGACGTTGTCGACGTCGCCGCCGCGCAGTACGTCGACGCTGCCGCGTTCGAACGCCACCGCGCGCGAGGCCGCGTCGGGGATCACGTTGAACACCAGCTCATCCAGGTAGGGCTTGCCGGGTTTCCAGTAATCGGGGTTGCGCGCCAGCTTGATGTATTCGCCGCGCTTCCATTCCTTGAACATGAACGGGCCCGTGCCGATCGGTTTCTGGTTGGCCGGGTTGGTCATGTAGTCGGTGCCGGCGTAGATGTGCTTGGGCATCATCGGCGCGAAGCCCGGCTCGAACATCAGCATGAAGGCCGGGAACGGCGACTTCAGCTTGATGACCACGGTCTTCGGATCGGTGGCCTGCACCGAGTCGACGAACTTGTTCAGGATCACGCGGGCCCGCGCATGGGTCTTGGGCAGCATGTCCGACAGGGTGAAGACCACGTCGTCGGCGGTGAACGGTTTGCCGTCGTGCCACTTGACGTTGTCCTGCAGGTGGAAGGTGTAGGTCAGGCCGTCGCTCGAGGCCTCCCACGACTTGGCCAGGCCCGGTTGCGGCTTGAGGTCGGTGGTGTAGGTCAGCAGGCTTTCATAGATCTTGCCGGCGACGAACTGCGTCGGACCCTGCTGGTTGATGGCCGTGACGATCACGGGCGGCTCGGGCTGGACGATCATGTTGAGCGTGCCGCCCTTGGTCTGGGCCAGCGCCTGCGTGGCGGGCAAGGCGGCCGCCAGGATCAGGGCGCCGATGCTGAGGGAGAACCAAGTCTTCGATTTCACTGCGAGCCTCCGGGCTGGAAGAGGGTTGTCAGGTGGCCGCGCGTCACGCGGCGTGTGCCGGCTATGACAAGCAAACCTCGTGCCACCTGTTTCTCGGGGAACTGCGGGGTGGAGCTGCTACAACAATGCTGCGTATGAGTGCAGAGACGGCGCCGCGCACCAATGCGGCGATAGACGAGGTGCACGGCGGCCGCGCTATTGGGTGATGTCGATCCAGGTGGTTTTCAGGTCGCTGTACTTGTCCAGCGCGTGCAGCGATTTGTCGCGGCCGAAGCCCGACTGCTTGACGCCGCCGAACGGGACCGTGATGTCGCCGTCGGCATAGCAATTGACCCACACCAGGCCGGCGCGCAGGCGGCGCGACAGGCGATGCGCGCGGCCCAGGTTGGCGGTCCACAGGCCGGCGCCCAGGCCGTACGAGGAATCGTTGGCCAATGCGATGGCTTCGTCTTCCGTACGGAAGCGCTGCGCCGCCAGCACCGGGCCGAAGATCTCCTCGCGGATCAACGCGCTGGAGGCGTCGGCGCAATCGAAGATGGTGGGCTCGATGTAGAAGCCGCCGCTGTCGGTGTGCAACTGGCGTCCGCCGATGCGCAGCGTCGCGCCCTCGGCCTGGCCGGCCGCGATGCGCGCCATGACCGAGCGCGTCTGGCGTTCGTCGACCATGGCGCCCAGCGCCGTGGCCGGATCCAGCGGATTGCCCGGCCGCATCTCGGCGGCATGCCTGGCCACCTTCTCCATGAAGGTGTCGTAGATGGCGTCGTGCACGTAGAGGCGCGAGCCGGCGATACAGACTTCGCCCTGGTTCGAGAAGATCGCCAGCGCGGCGATCAGCGCGGCGCGATCCAGGTCGGGGCAGTCCTCGAAGACGATATGGGGCGACTTGCCGCCGCATTCGAGCCACACGCGCTTCAGGTTCGATTCGCCCGAGTAGCTCATGAAGCGCTTGCCGGTCGCGGTGGAGCCGGTGAAGGCCACACAGTCCACGTCCGGATGCAGGCCCAGCGCGCTGCCGGCGACCGGACCGGTGCCGGGCACCACGTTGAACACGCCGGCGGGAATGCCGGCCTGCTCGGCCAGCGCCGCCAGCCGCAATGCGCTCAACGACGACTGCTCGGCCGGCTTGAGGATCACGCTGTTGCCCGCGGCCAGTGCCGGCGCGACCTTCCAGGCCGCCATCAGCAGCGGATAGTTCCAGGGAACCACGGCGGCCACCACGCCGAGCGGTTCGCGCGTGACCGTGGCCAGGGCATTGCCGCCCGTCGGCGCGATCTCGTCGTAGCGCTTGTCGATGGCCTCGCCATACCAGGCGTAGCAATGCGCGGTTTCGGGCAGGTCGAAGGCCAGCGCATCGCGGATCGGCTTGCCCATGTCCAGGGTCTCGATCAGCGCCAGCTCCTCGCTGTGTTCCGTGATGAGCTGCGCCAGTCGCACCAGGCGCGTCTTGCGCTCGCGCGGCGCCAGGCCGGACCAGACGCCGGCCTCGAAGGCGCGGCGGGCGGCCGCCACGGCGCGGTCGACATCGGCCTTGCCGCAGGCGGCCACATCGGCCAGCTTGCGGCCGTCGATCGGGCTGGTGGCCGCGAAGGTGGCGCCGTCGGCGGCGTCGGCGTAGGCGCCGTCGATGTAGGCCTGGCCGCGCAGCGTCAGCGCAGCGGCGCGGGCTTGCCAGTAGTCGAGGGTATGCAGGGTCATGACGAGGTCCTCGGTTCAGCGCGCGGCGTTGGCGCGGGCCACCATGGCGTCCAGCAGCACGTTGCAGCCGGCTTCCAGGTGCGCGGGCTGCGCGTCTTCGATTTCGTTGTGGCTGATGCCGTCCTTGCACGGCACGAAGATCATGGCGGTGGGCGCCACCGCCGCCATGTAGACGGCGTCGTGGCCCGCGCCGGTGACGATGTCCATGGCCGGCAGGCCGCGACGCGCGGCGCCCTGGCGCACCTTCTCCACCAGATCGGGATCGAACGGGGTGGGGCGGAAGTACTGCACGTCCTTCACGTCCACCTGCACGCCGTGCTTCTCGGCGACTTCGCGGCAGGCGTCGCGCCATTGCTGGTCCATGCGCGTGAGCGTGGCCTCGTCCTCATGGCGCAGGTCGGTGGTGAAGCGCACCTGGCCCGGGATCACGTTGCGCGAGCCGGGGTGGGCATGGATCTCGCCCACGGTGCCGCGCCCGTGTGGCTGGTGCGCGTTGGCGATGTTGACCACGGCCTGCAGCAGATAGCTGGCGGCGAACAGCGCGTCGCGGCGGATGCCCATGGGCGTGGGGCCCGCGTGCATTTCCATGCCGGTCACGGTCACGTCGTACCAGCGCAGGCCGAGCGAACCGGTCACCGCGCCGATCACTTTTTCTTCGTGCTCCAGGATCGGACCCTGCTCGATGTGAGCCTCGAAATAGGCATCCACCGGGCGGCCGCCGACCGGTTCCGTGCCCGCGTAGCCGATGGCCCGCAGCTCGTCGCGCACCGCCAGTCCCTTGGCGTCGCGCGCGCTCAGCGCCGTCTCCAGCGAGAACTTGCCGGCGAACACGCCCGACCCCATCATCACCGGCACGAAGCGCGAGCCTTCCTCGTTGGTCCAGATGGCCAGCTCCAGCGGCGCCTCCGTCTGCACGCCGGCATCGTTCAGCGTGCGCATCACTTCCAGGCCGGCCAGCACGCCGAAGCAGCCGTCGAACTTGCCGCCGGTGGGCTGCGTGTCGATGTGGCTGCCGGTCATCACCGGGGGCAGCGCGTCGTTGCGGCCGGCGCGGCGCGCGAAGATATTGCCCACCTGGTCCACGCGGATCGTCAGGCCGGCGTCGCGCATCCAGCCGGTGACCAGATCGCGGCCCTGGCCGTCGAGCGCGGTCAGGGCCAGGCGGCAGTTGCCGCCCTTGGGCGTGGCGCCGATCTCGGCCAGATCCATCAGGGATTGCCAGAGCCGGTTGCCGTTGACGGACAGGGATGAAGTCATGGGGAGCCTCGTTCGGGTCAGTGGGTGGATGCGGCGGCCTGGCGCGCCAGCGCGGCCTCGCGGATGGCGGTGAGCGTCTGGCCGGGGGCGATGCCATCGGCGTCGTAGCGGATTTCCAGCAGCGCGGGCCGGCGTTCGCGCTCGGCGTACGCCAGCGCACGGTCGAAAGCCGCGGCGAAGTCCTCGGTGCGTTCGACCGCCTCGCCGTAGCCGCCATAGCCGCGCACGATCTGGGTGAAATCGGGATTGTCGAAATCCAGCGCGATCGGACGGCCCGGGAATTCGCGCTCCTGATGCGCGCGGATCGTGCCCCACATGCCGTTGTTGAACACCAGCACCACGATGCCCAGCCGGTACTGCTGGGCCACGCCCAGTTCCTGCAGGTTCATCTGGAAGCACCCGTCGCCGGCGTAGCAGACCACGGTCTTGTCCGGGTGCTCCAGCTTGGCGGACACGGCCGCCGGCAGTCCGTAGCCCATCGAACCGACAGTGGGCGCCAGGCTGGTGCCCGGGCCGGTGAACTGGCGATAGCGGTGCGGATACAGCGCGTAGTTGCCCGCGCCCACCGTGACGCAGGCGTCCGGCGCCAGGCGTTGGTTGACCAGCGCGGCCACGGCGTCCAGGCCCAGCGGGCCGGGTGACGGCAACGGTTCGAGCGAATCCAGGTATTCGGCGTGGGCCGCGCGCACCGCGGCGCCGCGCGGCATGGCGTGGGCCGGTTGCAGCGTGGCCAGCGCCTGCGCGAAGCCGGCGACGCTGGCGACGATCGCCTGCGTCGGCGCGTAGACGCGGCCCAGCTCTTGCGGGTCCGGATAGACATGGATCAGCGCCTGGCGCGGCAAGGGACTCTCGACGAGTTGATAGCCCTCGGTGGTGGCTTCGCCCAGGCGCGTGCCGACCGCCAGGATCAGGTCGGCCATCTTGATGCGGGCGCGCAGCGCGTCGGTCATGCCCCAGCCCATCTGGCCAGCGGCGTTGGGATGGCGTTGGTCAAAGCACTCGAGCCGGCGCCAGGCGGTCGCCACGGGCAATTCGAAGCGTTTGGCGAAAGCGGCGACCTGCTGGATCGCGTCGGCGTTCCAGCCGCTGCCGCCCAGCACCATGACGGGCCGTTCAGCCTGGTCCAGCAGTTGGCGCATGCGGTCCAGGTCGGGTTTGCCAGGGCCGGCGGCGACGCGGTGGTAGCGCGGCATGTCGGCCACCGCCGCCGTGCCCCACAGCGTGTCTTCCGGCAGCGCCAGCACCACCGGGCCGGGGCGGCCGCTGGTGGCGGTGGCGTAGGCGCGCGCCACGAATTCCGGGATGCGGTCGGTGCGATCGATCTGCGCCACCCACTTGGCCATCTGGCCGAACATGCGGCGATAGTCGATCTCCTGGAAGGCTTCGCGTTCGTAGAAGTCGTTGCCGACCTGGCCGACGAACAGGATCATCGGCGTCGAATCCTGGAAAGCGGTATGCACGCCGATGCTGGCATTGGTGGCGCCCGGGCCACGGGTCACGAAGCACACGCCGGGCTCGCCGGTGAGCTTGCCGTAGGCCTCGGCCATGTAGGCAGCGCCGCTTTCCTGGCGGCACACCACCGGCTCGATGGCGCCGCGGTGCTCGTTCAGCGCATCGATGCAGGGCAGGTAGCTCTCGCCTGGAATCATGAAGATGCGGCGCGTGCCGTGGATGCGCAGTTGCTGCATCAGGATCTGTCCGCCGTTGCGCGGCAGGGGGGATACAACCGTCATGCAAACACTCCCGGGAGGGGGCTGCCCGCGCCGGGCGCGGGTTTGGGTTTCGTGGCAGGGGGCGGACGGCGCCGCCGGCGGGTCGCGGTGTTGAGCCTAGATATCGGGCCGGATGCTCCCGTCGTCGTCGCCGAAGTCTTCCCGCAGACGGGCGAGGATGCCGATGAGGTGCGCATGCATGGCATGGCGCGCGCGGATCGGATCGCGCGCCAGGATGGCGGTCAGGATGCGCTGGTGCTCGGCGTGGGCAACGGCCCACACCTTGGTGTTGACGAAGTAGTCCTGCATGCGGCTGAACACCGGGCTGGCCAGGCTCAGGTTCCACAGGTGGGCCACCGACGCCGCCAGCGCCGCATTGCCGCAGGCGGCGGCGATGGCGCCGTGGAACTCGCGGTCATGCCAGCCCGGGGCATCCGTCAGCGACATGGCCTCATGGGCGCCGCGGATGGCGGCGAGCTGGGCGGCCGACCCCTGCTGCGCCGCCAGCGCCGCGCATTCGGGTTCGATCAGCATGCGCGCTTCCAGCAGGTCGAAGGGGCCGATGTCGTCCTGCTGCGTCGCGGCCTGGCCGGCCATGGCGGGCAGGGCGGCGCTTTCACGGGTGGCGGTGACGAACACGCCGGTGCCGACGCGCACCTCGACATAGCCTTCGATTTCCAAGGCGATCAGCGCCTCGCGGATAGAGGCGCGGCTGACCTGCAATTGCTCGGCCAGCTCGCGCTCCGACGGCAGCCGGCCCCCGCGCGGAAAATCGCCCGCGCGGATCCGTCCGGCGATCTGGTCGGCGATCATGCGATAGAGCCGGGTGACGGCAACGGCTTGGAAGGTGTTCATCGTGGTGATGCGGTACGAATGGTCTGGTGGTCAGGCCACCAATATAGGCATCGTGTCCTTGAAATAAAAGTAAAAATCGCTTTATTGAGGGAAAACGATCAGAGGGATTCCCCCTCTTCCTATCCAGTGGTCAGGCCAGTTAGGCGATGGGGTTCCGGCCCCGCGCTTTACAGTTTTCGAACAATTGCCGGACAAATCGTCAACGTCGTGACGTGGTCCGGATCCGATAATCCCTGCGTTCCGGAAACCGGGGCGAGGCGGCGGGGCTTTGCGGACGCCATGACGGGGAGTGTGGCGTGCGACGGAATGGCGAAGAGGCCTGGAAGCCGAATCCTTGGCGGGTCGGAATCGGCATGCTGGTGTTCGCGGGTGCCTGGCTTTGGCTGCTGGACCGGGCCGTGCTGGCCCCGCCAACGGACAACATCGAGCAACTCATCTGGGTGCGCAGCCTGGAGTGGGGTTACTACAAGCATCCGCCGCTGCCGACCTGGCTGTTGTGGCCGGTGGTGCAACTGCTGGGTGGGACCGCCTGGGCCACGTATGTCATGGGCGCGGCCTGTGCGCTGGGCGCGTTCGCGCTGATGTGGCGCCTGTTGCGCGACATGCGCGGCGAGGCCCATGCCGCCACCGCCGCGCTGGCGGGCCTGTGCGTCACCTTCTACAACGGCCGGCTGTACTTCTACAACCACGAGATCGTCCTGATCCCGCTGGTGGCCGGTTGTGCGCTGGCCTGCTGGAAGGCCTACACGACTCGCAAGATCGGCTGGTGGCTCGCGCTGGGCGCCTGCCTGGGGCTGGGCGCGCTGGCCAAGTACCAGATCGCGGTCGCCGGACTGGCGGTGCTGGTGTTCTGGTGCATCCGCAAGGCGTGGCGCGATCCCATGCACGTCTTCGGCCTGCAGGTGGCGGGCCTGACCGCTTTGGCGGTGTTCGCGCCGCATCTGATCTGGCTGATCCATCATGACTTCGAGCCGTTGAACTACGCCATGTCATCGTCGCTGGCGGCTGGCCTGCCGTGGCTCGCCCGAGGGCAGGAGGTCGCCAAGTGGTGGGGTGATCAACTGCTGAACCGGGCCCTGCCGGCCTGGCTGTTCCTGGGAGTGCTGTGGCTGGCGGGCAGCCGCGAGCGACGACGCCATGCCGCGCCGCCGGACGCCGTCGCGGGCGATCCGGGGCGCGCCCTGCTGCTGTCGTTCGGTTTGACCCCGCTGGTGTTTGTCAGCGTCATGGCCCTGATCTCGGGATCGCACATCCAGTTGCATTGGGGCACGCCGTTCCTGCTCTTCATTGTGCCGGCCGCGATGGAATGGGCGCGCCCGGCCTGGCGCGGGCCCTTCCGGCCGTACCGCGTGGCGCTGGTGTTCAGCGTCATCCAGTTGCTGCTGATGCTGCGGGTGGAACTGACGGCGCCCAATGGCGCGGGCCTGCTGCGGCGCCCGACGGATTGGCGCTACTTCGATGCGCAGGCGTTGGCGGACGCGCTGCATGACCGCGCCGTGAGCGCGCTGGGCGGGCCGGTCCGGGTCATTTCCGGTCCCTGGGAAGAATCGGGCGCGTTGTCGCTGCGGCTGCCCGAAAGGCCGCTGGTGCTGATCAACGGGCAACTGCGATTCAGTCCGTGGGTCGGCGCCCACCTGGTGGCTGACTGCGGCGCGCTGGAGTTGAGCAAGGCGCGGGTGTCGCCCGAGGGGTTCGAGCCGGTCGGGGGCGGGTTCCCCAATCTGCATTGGCGCGTCAAGCCGCCTGCCGCGGCTTGCGGCGCCGGCCCCGAGCGCTAGCCGCGGGGCGAGGTGGCGCGGAAAGGGTCAGGCGGAGGGGGCCTTACGCGCCGTCGCTGTCCGGTTCGGGCGTCTGCGTGAAGGCCCGCACCAGGCGCGCGATGCCTTCCAGTTCGTCGTGCGCGCCGAGCACCCATTCGGGTTGCTCGAAAGGGCTGTCCGACGGCGCGTTGTCCAGGTTCGTCTTCAGGTCGCCCAGCAGTTCCAGCGCCATGTCGGTGGCCTGGGGGCTGCCGCGGGTGGAGAGGGCGATGGCGATCGCCATCGCCTGCCGCAGGGCGAGCAGGCGGCCGTCAAGTTCGGTTTCCACGAGGATGTCCTTGTAATGAAGAATCCCGCCATTCTACGGGGCGGCGCGTTTGCGCAAGATCAAGGCGGGTGGGGCGGCACAAGCGAATAATTCGAGGTATGCAAGCCGCCCTACGCCCAGCCTTCGCCGATCCTGCGGCCGCCGCCGCCGAACCTTTCTTTCCGCCCCAGTTGCTGGCGCGCCTGGACAAGAACGGACCCCGCTACACCTCCTATCCCACGGCGGATCGCTACCGCGGCGATTTCGGCGTCGAGCAGTACCGCCAGGCCCTGCGCCAGCGCCGCGATTCCTGTACGACCGAGCCGCTGTCGCTCTACGTGCACATCCCGTTCTGCGACTCGGTCTGCTACTACTGTGCCTGTAACAAGGTCGTGACCCGCCATCACGACCGTGCCGCCCGCTACCTGGACGCGCTGGCGCGGGAAATCGCGCTGCACGTGGCCGAGCTGGGTCCCGGCGTGCCGGTATCGCAACTGCATTTCGGCGGGGGCACGCCCACCTTCCTGTCCGACGAAGAGCTCGATCGCCTGATGGCGGACCTGCGCGGCGCCTTCCGCTTCGAGCTCGATGCCGAAATCTCCATCGAGGTGGATCCCCGCACCGCCACGCCCCAGCGGCTGGAGCGGCTGCGCAAGCTGGGTTTCAACCGGCTCAGTTTCGGCGTGCAGGATTTCGATGCCAAGGTGCAGGTGGCGGTCCATCGCGTGCAGTCGTTCGAGGACGTGCGCGACCTGATGCACAGCGCCCGCACGCTGGGCTATGCCTCGGTCAACGTCGACCTGATCTATGGCCTGCCGCTGCAGACCACCGAATCGTTCGCCCGAACCATCGCGCAGGTCAGCGCGCTGCGGCCTGACCGCATCGCGCTCTACGCCTACGCCCACCTGCCCGAACGCTTCAAGCCGCAGCGCCGCATCAATCCGCTGGACCTGCCCGACCGCGCCACGCGCGTCGGCCTCTTGAGCGCCGCCATCGAAGGCTTCCTCAAGCAGGGCTACACCTACATCGGCATGGATCATTTCGCGCTCAACACCGACGCCTTGGCCATCGCCAAGCAGCGCGGCGAGCTGCACCGAAACTTCCAGGGCTACAGCACCCAGCCCGACCGCGACCTGGTCGCGTTGGGCGTATCGGCCATCGGCCGCATTGGCAACACCTACAGCCAGAACGCCAAGGACCTGGACGGCTATTACGCCGCGATCGAGTCCGGCCGCTTCGCCATCGAGAGGGGCCTGGCGCTCAGCGCCGACGACCTCGCGCGACGTGAAGTCATCATGGACATCATGTGCCAGGGGCGGGTGGATTTCGCCCGCGTCGAGGCGCGCCATGGCCTGCGGTTCGGCGACTACTTCGGGCCGGAGCTGTCACAGGTGGCCAACCTGGCCGAGCTCGGCCTGGTCAACCTGCGGGCCGGCGAACTGCGCGTGACCGGCCTGGGCTGGTACTTCGTCAGGGCCGTGGCCATGGCGTTCGACGGCTATCTGCGCACGGTCAGCACCAGCGCCAGCTATTCGCGCATCATCTGAGACGCCTGGCGCCTCGCCATGAAACGGTGGCCGACCTCGCGTCGGCCACGTTGCTATTCGGCGAACTTTTCCCGCAGGTACAGGGCCAGCGCCAGGTCGTCCGATAGCTGCAGCTTGCGCATGGCGCGGCGCTTATGGGTGCTGACGGTCTTCTTGCTGCGCTTCAGGCGCATCGCGATCTGCGTGACCGACATGCCCTGGCTGATGTGACGCAGCACTTCAACTTCCGACGTCGTCAGCAAGGCGTGCGGCGGCCGCGGCGACACTGGCCGGATCTTGCCCTCGTGCACCGACAGGAACGGGTTCTTCTTGCTGAGGACGCCGTGGATCATCTCGGGCAGCAGCAGCATGCCCCATTGCTTGGCCAGGTAGCCGTTGGCCCCGGCACGGAAGGCGGCGTACTGGGTTTCCTGGCGGTTACCGGCCGAGAAAGTGATGATCGCCAGATTCGGATGGTAGCGCCGCAGCCGGCGCAGGTAGTTGACGCCGTCCCACGGTTCCTGCGGCAGGTAGAAGTCGATCAGGGCGATGTCGCATGGCGTGGTCGCCAGCTTGTCGAGCAGCCGGCGGGCGGAGGTTTCCTGGTGGATGACGCGGAAGCCGGGGCGGGCGTCGAGGTAGGCGCCCAGGCCCAGCGCCACGACGGGGTGGTCGTCCAGGATCGCCACCCGGATGACGGGGGGCGGGCGTGACAGCAGCAGGTGCTTGCGGGAATTGGGGCGGTCAACCGCATCGGGGGATCGCGGCTCGGACGAGACGGCGTTGTCCGGCGCTGAGGGAGTATTCATCTAGGCTCCACAGAATGGAAAGGCACACATCGGTGCGCAGAGGGGGCGCCCAAGAGGCGGGGCCGCGCACACGCCGTAACCAGTCCGAAATTCGAGTGCGAAGCTTATGGTCTTACGGCGCCATACAGACGAAAACTAAGAGAGAATCAGACTAAGCGATGCAAGAGGTCGCGATGCGCGACGTTAAATCGGCCTCGCGAGGGCTTGCCCGCAAGGCATAAAATCGCAGCATTTCCGGGCCGGCCTGTTGCCAGCCCGTGGCGCAGGACTGGCGAGGCGGCGGACGGCGGATGCCCAGTAAAATTCTCGTGATCGGCAGGGACGGCCAGCTCGGCTTCGAGCTGCGGCGCAGCCTCGCTCCGCTGGGCGTGGTGACGGCGGTCGGGCGGACCGACTGCGACCTGACCTATCCCCTGCAGATCGCGCGCCTGGTGCGGCGCGAGAAGCCTGACGTCATCGTCAACGCGGCCGCCTATACCGCGGTCGAGCGCGCCGAGGAAGACGCGGCACGCGCCATGCGCGTGAACGCCGAGGCCGCGGGCGAACTGGCCGCGCTGGCGGCCGACCGCGGCGCCCTCATCGTCCACTATTCTTCCGACTACGTGTTCGACGGCGCCAAGGCGGGCGTCTACGACGAGCGGGACGAACCCGCGCCGTTGAACGTCTATGGCCGCAGCAAGCTTGCCGGCGAGCAGGCGGTGCGGGCGCTGAACCCGGCCCACCTGGTGTTGCGCACGTCGTGGGTCTACGGCGTGTACGGCAAGAGCTTCCTGAAGACCATGCTGATGGCGCTGCGCCAGCCGGAAGCGCTGCGCGTCGTGAGCGACCAGCGCGGCGCGCCCACCGGCGCCGCGTACATCGCGGATGCCACCGCGCAGGTCGTGGCGCGCTATCTGGCGCGGCCGGCCGGGGGAGAGTTTCCCTTCGGCCTGTACCACATGGCGGCCACCGGCGACGCCAGTTGGCACGAATACGCCTGTTTCATCGCGCAGCAGGCCCGGCGCGCCGGTCTGGCGGTGACGCTGACGCCGGGCGATATCCAGGCGGTGTCGTCCGACCAATATCCCACCTCGGCGCGTCGGCCCCTGAATTCCCGGTTGGACTGCCGCCTGCTGGAGCGCACCTTCGGGCTGCGCGCGCCGCACTGGGAAGAGGGCGTGCTGCATGCGCTGGCCGCCATCGCCGACAGCCGCAACCTGGCCTGAGGGGCTCGGTTGCTCCCTCCTGCGCTCGCCGACGGGCCATGTTCGCGCCATCAGCCGCCCCTTTTGTCGCGCAAATGTCACGAAATAGGCCCAAAGGGTGCTACAATCGGCAACGATAAGCACGCCATTTATCCCGGCGCTGCGCACCGCAAGTCAATTCCGAAGGCCCGAGCATCATGTTTTTCCCGCTGGCACGAACTACGACCCGGAACTTTCGCCCTATGTCGCGTTAGTTTTTCGTGCGTCGGGTTTCACCGTGTCAGGTCAGCGGTAAGACTCAGCAAGACAACCAAATGAACGCGGCTACCAGCCGCGTTTGTCGTTTCTGAATTTCGTATTTTTCCCAAGAACCCCAGGAAGCACTCCCGATGGTACAGATCACATTGCCCGATGGTTCGCAGCGCCAATACCCGGGACCGGTCACGGTCGCCGAAGTGGCGCAATCGATCGGCGCGGGATTGGCCAAAGCCGCCTTGGGCGGCCGCGTGACCTTTGAAGGCGCCGATTCCACGCTGGTCGACACCAGCTACCGCATCGAGGGCGACGCCCGCCTGGCCATCGTGACCGCCAAGGACGCCGACGGCCTGGACATGATCCGCCATTCCACGGCCCACTTGCTGGCCTACGCCGTCAAGGAGCTGTTCCCGGACGCGCAGGTCACCATCGGCCCCGTGATCGACAACGGCTTCTACTACGACTTCTCGTACAAGCGCCCGTTCACGCCCGAAGACCTGACGGCCATCGAGAAGAAGATGGCCGAACTGGCCAAGAAGGACGAAATCGTCACGCGCGAAGTCTGGTCGCGCGACGACGCCGTCGAGTTCTTCAAGGGCATCGGTGAAAAGTACAAGGCCGAGATCATCGCCTCGATCCCGTCGAACGAGCCGCTCAGCCTGTATCGCGAAGGCGACTTCATCGACCTGTGCCGCGGCCCGCACGTGCCGTCCACCGGCAAGCTCAAGGTCTTCAAGCTGATGAAGGTGGCCGGCGCCTACTGGCGCGGCGACAGCAAGAACGAGATGCTCCAGCGCATCTACGGCACGGCCTGGGCCACCAAGGAAGAACAGGAAGCCTACCTGCACATGCTGGAAGAGGCCGAGCGCCGCGATCACCGCAAGATCGGCCGCGAACTCGACCTGTTCCACTTCCAGGACGAAGCGCCGGGTCTGATTTTCTGGCACCCCAAGGGCTGGGCCCTGTGGCAGCAGGTGGAGCAGTACATGCGCTCCGTCTACCGCGACAACGGCTACCAGGAAGTGAAGGCGCCGCAGATCCTCGACATCTCGCTCTGGAAGAAGACGGGCCACTGGGACAACTACCGTGAAAACATGTTCACGACGGAGTCCGAGAACCGCGTCTATGGCCTCAAGCCCATGAACTGCCCGGGCCACGTGCAGATCTTCAACGCCGGCCTGCACTCGTACCGCGAGCTGCCGTTGCGCTACGGCGAATTCGGCCAGTGCCACCGCAACGAACCGTCCGGCTCGCTGCACGGCATGATGCGCGTGCGCGGTTTCACGCAGGACGACGGCCACATCTTCTGTACCGAAGACCAGCTCCAGGACGAATGCGCCGATTTCACGGCCCTGCTGCAGAAGGTCTACCGCGACTTCGGCTTCACCGAAGTGCTGTACAAGGTCGCCACGCGTCCGGAAAAGCGCATCGGCTCGGACGAGGTCTGGGACACGGCCGAACAGGCCCTGATGGAAAGCCTGCGCCGCACCGGCTGCGAATTCGAGATCTCCCCGGGGGAGGGCGCGTTCTACGGCCCCAAGGTTGAATACACGCTGAAGGACGCCATCGGCCGCCACTGGCAGTGCGGCACGATCCAGGTCGACTTCTCCATGCCCGTGCGCCTGGGCGCCGAGTACGTGGACCAGAACGACCAGCGCCGTCCGCCCGTGATGCTGCACCGCGCCATCCTGGGTTCGCTCGAGCGTTTCATCGGCATGCTGATCGAAAACCACGCCGGCGCGATGCCGCCCTGGCTGGCGCCGGTGCAGGCCGTGGTGTGCTGCATTTCCGAACCTTCGGCCGATTATGCGGCTGAAATCACGCAAAGCCTGAAAAAACAAGGCTTTAGAGTAGAGTCCGATTTGCGCGGTGAAAAAATCACTCGTAAAATTCGGGAGCACAGCCTGCAGAAGGTGCCGTACATCCTCGTCGTCGGCGACAAGGAGAAGCAAAACGGTACCGTCGCCGTACGCGGATTGGGCGGTCTGGACCTCGGCGCCATCGCGTTCGACGACTTCGTCGCCCGCCTGTCCGAAGACGTATCCACCCGCCGCGACGTCAATCAACCCGATGGCAGCGCTGCTTAACATTTCTAGGAGCTTTCAACATCGCCACTGAAAAAGCCAATCGCATCAACGGTGAAATCCGCGTCCCCGAGGTGCGCCTGATAGGTCTGGACGGAGAACAGCTGGGCATCGTCAAGATTGCCGACGCGTTCCGTCTTTCCGAGCAAAACGACGTGGATCTGGTGGAAATCGCGCCGAACGCCGAGCCGCCGGTCTGCCGTTTGATGGACTACGGTAAGTTCAAGTACCAAGAGCAGAAGCGTCAGGCCGAAGCTCGTTCGAAGCAGAAGGTCATCCAGGTCAAGGAAGTCAAATTCCGTCCGGCCACCGACGAGGGCGACTACCAGGTCAAGCTGCGCAACCTGCGCCGCTTCCTCGAGGAAGGCGACAAGGCCAAGGTGACGCTGCGGTTCCGTGGCCGTGAAATGGCTCACCAGGAACTGGGCATGCGGGTACTTGAGCGTGTGCGCGACGATCTGCTGGAATTGGCCCAGGTCGAAGCCATGCCGAAGCTCGAAGGCCGTCAGATGGTCATGGTGCTGGCGCCCAAGAAGAAGGCTGCCCCCGCGGGCAAGCCGGAATCGGCGGCATAAGGCTCCTGCCGGCCTTCCCGTCCGGGAAGGCCTGGCCGCTCTTGCCCCGCGACCCGCCGTCCAGCCCATGTTCGGCGGGTTCGCTTATTGGGCGGCTCTGCGCTACGATGTCATAGATAGCCGCCTTCCCGAAAGGGAAGGCGGCGTACGTTCGGGGTGTCGCGATGCATGTTTTGTTCGTTTTGGATCCCTTGCCGCTCTTGAAGGCGTACAAGGACAGTTCTGTCGCCATGATGCGTGCCCTGGTGGCGCGCGGCCATACGCTCAGCGTGGCCATGCAGGGCGACCTGTACATCGAGACCGGCACGGTCAAGGCCGTCACCACGCCCATCGAGCTGGTGGCAGACGCCGACCTGCACGGCCATGACTGGTGGCGCGAATCGGCGTCCCAGGATCTGCCGCTGGCCGATTTCGGCGCGGTGGTGATGCGCAAAGACCCGCCTTTCGACATGGAATACGTGTATTCCACCCATCTGCTCGAATACGCCCAGGCGCAAGGCGCCAAGGTGTTCAACAGCGGCGCGGCGATCCGCAACCATCCCGAGAAGCTGGCCATCACCGAGATCAGCGAGTTCACCGCGCCGACGCTGGTGACGCGCAACATGGCGCGCCTGAAGGCCTTCCACGACACGCACCACGACGTCATCGTCAAGCCGCTGGACGGCATGGGCGGCACCGGGGTGTTCCGCCTGCAGCCCAAGGACCCCAACCTCAACGCCATCCTGGAAACGCTGACCGACAACGGCGCGCGCACCATCATGGCGCAGCGTTACATTCCCGAGATCGTCAAGGGCGACAAGCGCATCCTGCTGATCGGCGGCGAACCGGTGCCGTATTCGCTGGCGCGCATCCCGCTGGCCGGCGAGACCCGCGGCAACCTGGCCGCTGGCGGCCGGGGCGTGGCGCAGCCGCTGTCGCCGCGCGACCGCGAGATCGCCGAGGCCGTCGCGCCCAAGCTGGCCGCGCGCGGCCTGCTGCTGGTCGGCCTGGACGTCATCGGTGACTACGTCACCGAGGTCAATGTCACCAGCCCCACCTGTTTCGTGGAAATCGCCGAACAGACCGGTTTCGACGTCGCGGGCATGTTCGTCCAGGCGCTCGAAAAAGCGGTGGCGGCCGGCGCCTCGGTTCCGGCCGCGGCCTGACCTTCCTGGAACCTGTCATGACCACGGGTATTGTCATTGTCGTGCACGCGCCCCTGGGCGCGGCCATGCGCGAATGCGCCAGCCACGTCATGGGCAACCTCGACGGCATGTTGGCGATCCACGACATCCAGCCCGAGGACCGGCCGGACGACCTGGCGCCGGCGGTGCTCAAGGACATCCTCGAGCAGGATCACGGCGCTGGCGTGCTGGTGCTGACCGACCTGATCGGCGCGACGCCCGCCAATATCTCGAAGCGGGCGGTGGCCGACGCCCAGGCACAGGGTATCCAGTGCTGTGTGCTGGCGGGCCTGAATACCCCCATGTTGCTGCGCGCGCTGACCTACCGGAATCTCTCGCTGGCCGAGACCCGTGAGAAGGCGCTGGCGGGCGGGGTGCAAGGGGTCTTGCGGGTAGACTGACGGGCAGGAACTTGTCCTATTATTTCGGCTAATATTTCAAGCCGAAGAGCGCTTGGACAATTTGCTGCAATCACCAACTGCGGTGTGATGCCGCGGTCACCATAAATCCTATGCCTAATACAGACATTGTCATCAGCAATAAACTGGGTTTGCATGCGCGGGCGGCCGCCAAACTGACGCAACTGGCCAGCAAGTTTTCCAGCGAGATCTTCATCTCGCGCGGCGCGCAGCGCGTGAATGCCAAGAGCATCATGGGGGTCATGATGCTGGCCGCCGGCCTGGGCGTGACGGTCAAGCTGGAGGCCTCGGGCAGCGATGCCGAGCAGGCGCTCTCCGAAATTGAAACTCTGTTCGATAGCAAATTCGGTGAACAGGAATAGCGGCGCTTCCGAATCCGCCGGCCCTGACAATGTCGGGGCCGGCATGTCCGCGGCCGGCGCCGCGGTCGACAAGCACGACGGGGCTGGCTCTGCCAGCCCCGTTATTTGTTTGTACGGCAAAGGCGTGGCCCGCGGTTACGCCATCGGCCGCGCGGTGGTCATGGGCGCGGCGGCGCTGGAAGTGGCGCACTACCGCATCGCGCCCGAGGACGTGCCGGCCGAGAGCAGCCGCCTGACCGAGGCGCTGGCCTCGGCCCAGCAGGAATTGCGGCAACTGGCCGACACCCTGCCGGCCGATGCGCCGCGCGAGCTGGGCGCGATGCTCAATGTGCACAGTCTGTTGCTGGGCGATCCGCTGCTGGCCGAGCAGACTTTGGCGCTGATCGCCGAGCGGCACTACAACGCCGAATGGGCGCTGACCACGCAGGGCCAGATCCTGGGCCAGCAGTTCGACGCGATGGAAGACGAATACCTGCGCGAACGCGGCGCGGACGTGCGCCAGGTGATCGAGCGGGTGCTGCACGTGCTGTCCGGCACCTCGGCCATCCTGCCGGACATGTCGCACATGGGCGGCGACGAGGCGCTGGTGGTGGTGGCGCACGACATCTCGCCGGCCGACATGTTGCGCCTGCGCGGCGGGCGCTTCGCCGCTTTCGTCACCGACCTGGGCGGGCCGACCTCGCACACCGCCATCGTGGCGCGCAGCATGGGCGTGCCGGCCGTGGTGGCCATGGGCAACGTGCGCGAGCTGGTGCGCGACGGCGACATGCTGATCATCGACGGCGCCGCCGGCGCCGTGGTGGTCAATCCGTCGGAGCGCATCCTGCAGGAATACCGCCGCCGCCAGGCCGCCTACGCCGATGAGCGCGCCGAACTCAGCTTGCTGCGCGATGAGCCGTCCGTCACCCTCGATGGCATCGATATCGTGTTGCACGCCAACATCGAGCTGCCGGAAGAGGCCGCGCTGGCGTTGGCTGCCGGAGCGCACGGCATCGGCCTGTTCCGCAGCGAATTCCTGTTCATGGGGCGTCCGGATCTGCCGGGCGAGGAAGAGCAGTACGAGGCTTACTCGTCCGTCGTGAAGGTCATGGCCGGCCGTCCCGTTACCATCCGCACGCTCGACATCGGCTCGGACAAGACGCTGGACGGCGAGGCCACGGTGGCCACCAATCCGGCGCTGGGGCAGCGCGCGATCCGCTACTGCCTGGCGCGGCCCGAGATGTTCGCGACGCAGTTGCGCGCCATTCTGCGGGCCTCGGCCCACGGGCCGGTGCGCCTGCTGATCCCGATGATCGCCCACATGCACGAGGTGGTGGCGACGCGTGCCGCCATCGAATCGGCGCGGCGCGAGCTGGATGCGCGCGGCCAGCCCTACGCGGCGCACATGGAAGTGGGCGCCATGGTCGAGGTGCCGGCCATCGCCATCGCCATCGAACCCTTCGCGCAGGCGCTGGATTTCCTGTCGATCGGCACCAACGACCTGATCCAGTACACGCTGGCCATCGACCGCGGCGATCACGACGTGGCGTCCCTTTACGATCCGCTGCATCCCGCGGTGCTGCGGCTGGTGGCCCACACCATCAATGCTGGCGAGCGAGCCGGCAAGCCGGTTGCGGTATGCGGCGAAATGGCCGGCGATTCGCGCATGACGCGGTTGCTGCTGGGGCTCGGCCTGACCGAGTTTTCTATGCATCCACAGCAACTGCTGGACGTGAAACGGGAAGTGCGCCGGGCGCACACCAATGCGCTGCGCGTGAAGGTGGCCAGCGCCTTGAACCGGGCCTTGCCGGTGGATCTGGATACGCTCGATCTGGCCTGAGGGCCACTGACGCCGGGGCATTGCCCCAACGAACGGAAAGCCCGGCGCATGCGCCGGGCTTTTTTTTGCGCCGGCGGGCGCGGTGGGGGCACCTTGGAGGTGCAGGCCGCTTGCGTCTGGTCCGGCCTTAAACGGCATTGCCCGGACGAAAAAAAGCCCCCTGCAAAGAGGGGGCTTCCCATGGCCCCGCCCGGCAGCGGGCGGGAGGTGACGATCAGCTGTGGTAGGCCGATTCGCCGTGGCTGGTGACGTCCAGCCCTTCGCGTTCCTGGTCTTCCGGCACGCGCAGGCCGCACAGGGCGTTGGCGATCTTGTAGGCGATCCAGGCGACCACGCCGGACCAGACGATGGTCAGCAGCACGCCTTCGAGCTGCACCCACAGTTGGCCCAGGATCATGCCGGGTTCCGCCAGGCCGGGGCCGCCCAGGACCTGGGCGTTGAAGATGCCGGTCAGCAGGGCGCCGACGATGCCGCCCACGCCGTGCACGCCAAACACATCGAGCGCGTCATCGGCGCGCAGCAGGCGCTTCAGGCCATTGACGCCCCAGACGCAGACGATGCCGGCGATCACGCCGATGATCAGCGCGCCCACCGGGCCGACCAGGCCGGCCGCCGGGGTGATGCCCACCAGGCCGGCGATGGCGCCGGAGGCGGCGCCCAGCATCGAGGGCTTGCCCTTGATGGCCCATTCGGTGAACAGCCAGGCCAGCACGGCGCCGGCGGTGGCGATCATGGTGTTGAAGAAGGCCAGGGTGGCGTTCTCGTTGGCGGCCAGGGCGGAACCGGCATTGAAGCCGAACCAGCCCACCCACAGCAGGGCGGCGCCGACGAACGTCATCGGCAGGTTGTGCGGCTGCATGGCTTCACGGCCATAACCGACGCGCTTGCCGACCACATAGGCGCCCACCAGGCCGGCCACGCCAGCGTTGATGTGCACCACGGTGCCGCCGGCGAAGTCCAGCGCGCCCTTGGCGTTGAGCAGGCCCGGCGCCGTTTCGGACGCGAACCAGACCATGTGCGCGATGGGAATATAGGCGAAGGTGAACCAGATCACCGTGAACACCAGCACCGCCGAAAAGCGGGCGCGTTCGGCGAAGCTGCCGACGATCAGTGCGCAGGTGATGCCGGCGAACGTGGCCTGGAACGAGGCGAACAGCAGTTCGGTCAGCGAGTTCGACATGGCGTACTTGCCGTCCGCCGGGTTGAACATGCCCGAGAAGAAGGCGCGCGAGAGGCCGCCGAAGAACGCATTGCCTTCGGTGAAGGCAAGGGAATAACCGTAGATGAACCAGAGGACCAGGCCCAGCACGAACGTGCACAACACTTGCAGCAGTACCGACAGCACGTTCTTGCTGCGTACCAGGCCGCCATAGAACATCGCCAGACCGGGTACGGCCATCATCAATACGAGGAGGGTAGAGACGAGCAACCAGGAGATATCTGCTTTATCCATTTTCAGGCTCCAATGAGTCTTTCTTATTTGTCTACAGCGCAGCTTCGCCGGCTTCGCCCGTGCGGATACGGATCACTTGTTCAAGGGGGGCGGCGAAGATCTTGCCGTCGCCGATCTTGCCGGTGCGGGCGGCTTGTTCGATGGCTTCGATGACCTGGTCGACCAGATGGTCGGGCACGGCGGCCTCGACACGCAGTTTGGGCAGGAAGTCGACGGCGTATTCCGCGCCGCGATACAGCTCGGTGTGGCCCTTCTGGCGCCCGAACCCTTTCACTTCGGTAACGGTGAGGCCCTGGACGCCGATTCCGGATAGAGCCACCCGCACTTCGTCGAGCTTGAAGGGCTTGATGATGGCGATGATGAGTTTCATGGCATTTCCTCTCATGGTTGCACGTTGGCATCGTCAATCAAGCAAATTCCATGCCATGCGGCCCGGTGCCCGGAAAGCGGAAAGGCAGGCGCATTTGTTGTGCCTGATTGCACCAATATAGTGCTTCATGCACTCGACATCAGCCTCAAGTTGGTGCACGGCCGGGCAAAGTGAGGAATGCAACGGAATATGTTTTGCCGCCGCCATTTGTTGCGAGTTGATGCCGGCGCGGTAGTCCTTTGTCGCGTTTGCCGGATGCGTGGCAACCGTGGCCGCGGTCTGCCCCGACAGGCCGCTGAACGTTGCTGGCCGGGCTTCGGGCGGCGCATGGCGCAGATGTCAGGCGTTTGAAAGCGGTTCGGACGCACCGTCAAAACGGGGGCGGGGCGTGATACGAGGGTTTACACGCATAAGCTTGTTGCCAAAGGTAGGCTGAAGAAGAATCAAGTCCAGCTCATGGCGGTATCTGGGCCTGATCGGCCGCGGCAAAAGACACCGGCGTCGCGGCTCTCTGAACAAAGACGAAAAGCAAGAAAGGAAAGAGGAATGATGACGATCCAACGCAAGACCTTTGCCGTGTTGGCGCTGACCGCCGCGCTGGCCGCCCTGGCCGGCTGCAACAAGAGCGATGAAAAGGCCGCGCCGCCCGCGGCATCGACCACGCCGGCGCCGTCGACCACGACGCCGGGCACGCCGCCCGCGGCCGCCACGCCGCCGGCCTCCACGCCCGCGCCGTCCAGTTCGGCCCCGGCCGCCAGTTCCACCGCCGGCCTGCCCGCCGAATGCGACGCCTACCTGACCAAAGTCAGCGCGTGCATGGACAAGCTGGGCGCGTCCAACCCCGCGGCGGCCAGCTTCAAGCAGCAGCTCGACGCGGCCAAGACGCAGTGGGCCACGATCAGCGACAAGACGCAGTTGGCGTCCCAGTGCAAGCAATCGGCCGACCTGTTCGCGCAGTCGGCCAAGCAGATGGGCTGCGAGTAACGATGTTGGTAGGGGGCTGCCCCCAAGGCGGCCCGGTTTTCTCCTGTGCTTTGATGGGCGGTCACCGCATGCGGCCCGCCCTTTTTTTTGCCCGCTGCCCGGCTTGTGGAAAGCACTACACTTGAGGCACCAAGAACATCGTGAGGCCGCTATGAACAATCGCACCCAGTGGATGGAAGACATCCAGAAGAACATTTCCGACCTGATCGCCCGCAGCCCGGCCGCGGATGTCGAGCGCAACGTCCGCGCCATGATGACGCAGGCATTCTCGAAGCTCGATCTGGTCACTCGCGAGGAATTCGATGTGCAGGCCGATCTGCTGGCGCGCACGCGTGCCCGCGTTGATCAACTGGCTGCCACCGTCGAGCAACTGGAGTCGCGCCTGTCTGCCCTGGACAAGTGATCCGCGCGGGACACTTTTGCCACGGCCGCCTGCGCGGCCGTTTTTGTTTTCGCCATACTCGTCTTCGACTGCCATCGGAGACTGCCTTGACCCTAGCCGTAATCGCCAGCCGCACCCTCAGCGGCCTGCACGCCCACGCGGTGCGGGTCGAAACCCACCTGGGGCCGGGACTGCCCAGCTTCAACGTGGTCGGCCTGCCCGACACCGAGGTGCGCGAAAGCCGCGAGCGGGTGCGCGCGGCCATCATCAACAGCGGCTTCAATTTTCCCGCGGGCCGCATCACGGTCAACCTGTCCCCCGCCGACATCCCCAAGGAATCGGGCCGTTTCGACCTGCCCATCGCCGTCGGCCTGTTGCTGGCCGCGGGGCAACTGGCGCCGCCGGGCGAGGGGGCGGCAACCGAGGCCGCCAACATGCCGGCGCCGGATCCACTGTTGGCCGGTCTGGTGCTCGCCGGGGAGCTGTCCCTGACCGGCGCGCTGGTGCCGGTCGCGGCGGCCCTGGTGATCGCATTGAGCGTGGCGCGGGAATCCCCCGGCGCCACCTTGATCCTGCCCGCCGGCAGCGCCGGACAGGCGGCCTGGGTCGAGGGCCTGCGCGTGCTGTCGGCGCGCAGTCTGGCGGACGTGGCGGCACACGTGGCGGGTCATTGCCGCCTGCCGGACGCCTTGCCCGACACCTGGCCCGAGGCGCCGCCGATGCCCTGCCTGGCGGACGTGCGCGGGCAGCCCGGGGCGCGGCGCGCGCTGGAAGTCGCGGCGGCGGGCGGCCATAGCCTGTTGATGATAGGGCCGCCCGGGGCCGGCAAAAGCATGCTGGCTGCGCGCCTGCCGGGCCTGCTGCCGCCGCTGGCGCGCGCGCAGGCGCTCGAGGTCGCGGCCCTGGCCGCGCTGGCGGGCGCGCCACCGGTCAGGATGGGCACGCCGCCGTTCCGCGCGCCGCACCACTCGGCGTCCGCCATCGCCCTGGTGGGCGGTGGCGGGCGGCCCCGGCCGGGGGAGATCAGTCTGGCCCATCATGGGGTGCTGTTTCTCGACGAACTGCCGGAATTCAGCCGCCGCACACTGGAGGCGCTGCGCGAGCCGCTGGAGACGGGCAGGGTGGTCATCGCCCGGGCGCTGCAGACGGCGCAGTTTCCCGCCCGCTTCCAACTGGTGGCCGCGATGAATCCATGCCCCTGCGGCTGGCGCGGCCATCCGCGCCGGGCCTGCCAGTGCACGCCCGACCAGGTCGCGCGTTACGCCGGTAAGGTCTCAGGCCCGCTGCTCGACCGGATCGATCTGCATGTGGCGTTGCCGCCGGCCGACCTGGAAAGCCTGCAGGGGCCGCCCGGCGAGGCGTCCGAGCCGGTCAGGGCGCGCGTGGCGCGTTGCCGCGAGCGCCAGATGGCGCGTCAGGGCAAGCCGAATGCGGCGTTGGCCGGCGCGGAACTGGAGCGCCACTGCCCGCTGGAGCCGCCGGCCCGCGACCTGTTGCTGCAGGCCATGCGTCGGCTGGCGGGCTCTGGCCGCGCCATGCATCGCGCCTTGCGTGTCGCCCGGACCATCGCCGATCTCGAGGCCGCCGACGAACTGGCGACGCACCATGTCGCGCAGGCGGTGCAATACCGGCGCCCGGGGGCATGATGCGCAGGGCAGGCCATTGCCGTCGGCAGGGAGGATGGGTTCCGTCCCGGAATGTTTCCGTGCGCCTGCCCGCCAGACCCGATCCGGCTCGACAAAACCAGGGAAATCACCATATAATCAAAGGCTTTCCCGGATCCAGGCAATTTTTTTCGCCCGGGCCATCGGGGAAAGTTGCAGTACCTCAGCAGTGGAAGTACCCCCAGAAGTGGCAAGAGGTCATCAAGTTTTGCCGCAATGGTGTAGGTCGAACGTGCTCGCCTTGATGGTCGAGCGCGGCGCCAACCGCCTTGCGACAAGCACCTCGCGTCATGTAAATCAACAATAGTGTTCAGTTTAGGGAATCATCATGCCCAAGATGAAAACCAAGAAAAGCGCCGCAAAGCGCTTTCAGGTTCGCGGCAGCGGATCCATCAAGCGTGGTCAGGCGTTCAAGCGTCACATCCTGACCAAGAAGACCACCAAGAACAAGCGCCAACTGCGCGGTTCGGCGGCGGTTCACGAGACCAACGTGGCTTCCGTGAAAGCCATGATGCCTTTCGCTTGATATAAGGGAGATCTACTATGCCTCGCGTCAAACGCGGCGTTACCGCCCGCGCACGTCACAAGAAAGTCATTTCCGCCGCCAAGGGTTACCGTGGCCGCCGCGGTAATGTGTTCCGTATCGCCAAGCAAGCGGTCATGCGCGCTGGCCAATACGCCTACCGCGACCGCCGCAACAAGAAGCGCACGTTCCGCGCGCTGTGGATCACGCGTATCAACGCCGCCGTCCGCGAACACGGCGTCAGCTACAGCGTGTTCATCGCCGGCCTGAAGAAGGCTGCGATCGAACTCGACCGCAAGGTCCTGGCCGATCTGGCCGTGCGCGACAAGGCCGGCTTTGCCGCCATCGTGCAGCAAGCCAAGGCTGCCTTGGCTGCCTGATCGCGCGCTTTAACTCATCGCGCATCGCTGCAAACGGGGCTGTAATGGCCCCGTTTGCGTTTTGAAGGCTGGATTTCATGACTCAATCGGTTGACGACCTGGTTTCCCAGGCGCAGGAACTGTTCGCCGCGGCCAACAATGCCGCCGCGCTCGAAAACGCAAAGGCCCGCTTCCTGGGCAAGGACGGCGCGCTGACGGTCCTGCTCAAGGGCCTGGGCAAGCTCGATCCCGAGCAGAAGCGCGACATGGGCGCCCGCATCAATCAGGCCAAGCAGAAGGTCGAAGAGCTCCTGAACCTGCGCCGCGCGGCCCTGGTGCAAGCAGAACTGGATGCCCGACTGGCGTCCGAAACCATTGACGTATCGTTGCCGGGCCGTGGCCGCGTGCCGGGCGGCATCCATCCGGTCATCCGCACCTGGGAGCGTGTCGAAGAGATCTTCCGCTCCATCGGCTTTGACGTGGCCGACGGCCCCGAAGTCGAGAACGACTGGACCAATTTCACCGCGCTCAACAACCCGCTGGACCATCCGGCGCGTTCCATGCAGGACACGTTCTACGTCGACATGAAAGACGCCGACGGCCTGCCGCTGCTGCTGCGCACGCACACCAGCCCCATGCAGGTGCGTTACGCCCGCATGCACAAGCCGCCCATCAAGGTCATCGCGCCGGGGCGCACCTACCGCGTCGACAGCGACGCCACGCACTCGCCCATGTTCCACCAGGTGGAAGGGCTCTGGATCGCCGAGGACATCTCGTTCGCCGACCTGAAGGGCGTGTACACCGATTTCCTGCGTTGCTTCTTCGAAAGCGACGATCTCGTCGTGCGTTTCCGCCCGTCGTTCTTCCCGTTCACCGAGCCGTCGGCCGAAATCGACATGATGTTCACCTCGGGCCCGAACCGCGGCCGCTGGCTGGAGATCTCCGGCTCGGGCCAGGTGCACCCGCAGGTGGTGCGCAACTTCGGCCTGGACCCCGAGCGTTACATCGGCTTTGCCTTCGGTTCCGGCCTGGAGCGCCTGACGATGCTGCGCTACGGCGTCAACGACCTGCGCCAGTTCTACGAAGGCGATTTGCGCTTCCTGCGCCAGTTCAACGAATAACAGACGGCTAGATCATGCAATTTCCCGAATCCTGGCTGCGTACGCTGGTCAATCCTCCGATCGCAACCGATGAACTCGCGCACCGGCTCACCATGGCCGGCCTGGAAGTCGAAGACACCGTGCCGGCCGCGCCCGCGTTCACGGGCGTGGTGGTCGCGCACATCGTCGAGATCGCCCCGCACCCCGATGCCGACAAGCTGCGCGTCTGCCAAGTCGATGACGGCTCCGGCGCGCTGCTGCAGATCGTCTGCGGCGCGCCCAACGCGGCCGCCGGCCTGAAGGTGCCGCTGGCCCGCGTCGGCGCGGAACTGCCCGGCGGCATGAAGATCGGCGTGGCCAAGATGCGCGGCGTGCAATCGTCGGGCATGCTGTGCTCGGCGCGCGAACTGGGCCTGTCGCAGGACCATGCCGGCCTGCTGGAGCTGCCGGCCGATATGGCGCCGGGCCAGTCGATCCGCGAAGCGCTGGACCTGGACGACACGCTCTTCACGCTGAAGATGACGCCCAACCGCGCCGATTGCCTGTCGATCCTGGGCGTGGCGCGCGAAGTCGCCGCGCTGACCGGCGCGCCGCTGTCGGTGCCGACCGCCAAGGCCGTGCCCGTGACGCTGGACGAGCTGCGTCCGGTCAGGATCGAGGCGCCCGACCTGTGTGGACGCTTTGGCGGCCGCGTGATCCGCGGCGTGAACGCCCGCGCGCAGACCCCCGCGTGGATGAAGACGCGCCTGGAGCGTGCCGGCCAGCGTTCGGTGTCGGCGCTGGTGGACATCTCCAACTACGTCATGCTGGAACTGGGCCGTCCCTCGCACGTGTTCGACCTGGACAAGATCCATGGCGACCTGTCGGTGCGCTGGGCGCGCGAAGGCGAGACGCTCGAGCTGCTGAACGGCCAGACCGTCACGCTGGATTCGAAGGTCGGCGTGGTGGTGGCCGGCGATCAGGTCGAAAGCCTGGCCGGCATCATGGGCGGCCAGGCCACGGCGGTCACGCTCGACACGCAGAACATCTACCTGGAAGCCGCGTTCTGGTGGCCGCAATCGCTGGCCGGCCGCGCGCGCCGCTTCAAGTTCAGTTCCGAGGCCAGCCACCGCGGCGAGCGCGGCGTGGACTTCGCCACGATCCCGCAGCACATCGAATTCATCACGCGCCTGATCGTCGACATCTGCGGCGGGCAGGCCGGTCCGCTGGACGACCAGATCGTCAACCTGCCCAAGCGCGAGCCGGTTCGCATGCGCCTGGCGCGCTGCCACCGCCTGCTGGGCGTGCCCGTCACGCAGGCCGAAGTCGCCAAGATCTTCGGCAGCCTGGGGCTGGAATTCACGCTCGATGGCGATGACTTCATCGTCACTCCGCCGTCGTATCGCTTCGACCTCGAGATCGAGGAAGACCTGATCGAAGAAGTGGCCCGCATCTACGGCTTCGAGAACATTCCCACGGTGCCGCCGCTGGCGCGCGCCAAGATGTTCTCGCAACCCGAAGTGCGCCGTGGTCCGCACGCGCTGCGCCGCCTGGCCGCCGCGCAGGACTACCAGGAAGTCGTCAACTACAGCTTCGTCGAAGCCGAGTGGGAACGCGACTACGCGGGCAACGACACGCCGGTCAAGCTGGTCAACCCGATCGCCAGCCACCTGTCGGTGATGCGTTCGAGCCTGATCGCCGGCCTGGTGGCCAACATCCGCCACAACGCCAACCGCAAGCAGACGCGCGTGCGCCTGTTCGAGCTTGGCCGCGTCTTCGCGCGCGATGACGCGGCGCAGGACGGTCCGCTGGAAGTGGCCGGCGTGCGCCAGCCGCTCAAGCTGGCGGGCGCCGCGTGGGGCCCGTCGGTGGAAGAGCAGTGGGGCGTACCCACCCGACAGGTCGATTTCTTCGACGTGAAGATGGACGTCCAGGCGTTGTTCGGCGCCCGCGGCGCGCGCCTGCGCTTCGAAGCGGCGGCGCATCCCGCGCTGCATCCGGGCCGCAGCGCCCGCGTCACGCTGGATGGCAAGCAGGTCGGCTGGATCGGTGAGCTGCATCCGCGTTGGGCGCAGCAGGCAGACCTGGCACACGCGCCGGTGGTGTTCGAGCTGGACGTGGATGCCCTGTCCGAAGGCGAACTGCCGCAGGTGCGCGAATTGTCGCGCCAGCCGGTGGTGGTGCGCGACCTGGCCCTCTGGGTCGACGCGCCCGTGACCGTTCAGTCCATGCTGGACACGGTGACGGCGACGGTCAAGGCCGATCCGCAACTGGCCGTGGTGCAGGACGTGCGCCTGTTCGACGTCTGGCGCGAAAAGGCCCAGGGCGAACAGCCCGTGGCCGAGAAAAGCCTTGCGTTCCGTTTCTGGCTACAGGACACTGAGGTCACACTGGACGAAGCCCGAGTGGCCGATTGCCTGGCGCGCATCAAAGACGCTTTGGTCAGTGCCCACGGCGCGCGCCAGCGCGCTTGAACCATGGGGAACAGTATGCTTGCCGAGCCGCGTACCCTGACCAAGGCCGAGCTGGCCGAACTGCTCTTTGAGCGGGTCGGCCTGAATAAGCGCGAGGCCAAGGACATCGTCGACACCTTCTTCGAGGAAATCCGCGACGCCTTGGCGCGCGGAGATTCCGTCAAGCTTTCGGGCTTCGGAAATTTCCAGGTGCGCGACAAGCCGCCCCGCCCGGGGCGCAATCCCAAGACCGGCGAGACCATCCCTATCGCCGCACGCCGCGTGGTCACGTTCCACGCAAGTCAGAAACTCAAGAGCGTGGTGGAGCAGGCCACTCCCGCAGCGCCAGATGCCGAGGAGTGATACGCTTTGTCGGTAATTGTTATCGGCACTCGACGCATCGCGGCATAGAATTCTCTTATGACACGTACCGAATCCACCGTTACCTTACCGCCCATTCCCGCCAAGCGTTACTTCACCATCGGTGAGGTCAGCGACCTGTGCGGCGTCAAGCCGCATGTGCTGCGGTATTGGGAGCAGGAGTTCACGCAGCTCAAGCCGGTCAAGCGGCGCGGCAACCGCCGCTACTACCAGCATCACGAAGTGCTGCTGATCCGTCGTATTCGTTCCTTGCTGTACGAGCAGGGCTTCACCATCAGCGGCGCGCGCAACCGCCTGGGCGATGCGCGCGACACGCCGCACGATCAGGACGCCGCGGTGCGTCTGACTGGCGCCGAGATGCAGGCCCTGCGCAACGAGTTGGGCGATGTGTCGGCGATGCTGGCCGAGGCCCTGGGTTCGGCCGCGACGGCTTCGAACGACAATGCGGTGAGCGTCAACGCCACGGCCTGAGCATGGCGGTGCATTGCACCGTCGTCTATCCGAGTTGATGGCCCCGCGCCATGCGCGAGCCTTGCCTGTGAGTGTTGCCGGCATCGCGTAAGGCACGCAAATTTTTTTGAGTATTCGGCACTTTTTTTGCACCAATGCGTGCAAACAATTTTTAGGTCTGCTATACTCTTTTTCTTTCGGGGCGTAGCGCAGCCTGGTAGCGCACTTGCATGGGGTGCAAGGGGTCGCGAGTTCGAATCCCGCCGTCCCGACCAGCAATACCCTAGGGGGTTAGTGATAGTAATCACTAACCCCCTTTCTCATTCTGGGGACTTTTGTGGGGACTTCCCGGTTACCGCCCCTCGCTTGAGCACCGTCAACGCCGGACTGCGCGTGTCGGTTGCCGCGATGCGATTTGCATACTCGACCAGCTTGGTCAGCTCGGCCGCCGAGTAGTGCGAAGTGATACTTCCATCGGTGTGGCCCAGTAGTGCCTTGCGATCCTCTTCCGGCACGTCAGCCGCGCGCAAGCGACGACCGAAAGTGTGTTTCAGATCATGCACGCGGACACGTCCAAAGCCTGGATGCGCTGGGACGCCGTGCGACGTCTTCCAGTTTTCCGCAGCGCGCTTGCGCGCACTGCGCCAGGCGGTGTCGTTCATCCTGTGCAGCGCGCGGCCCTCGTAGGGAAACACCCATTCGGGATCCAGGCCGCGCTGCTTGCGAATGATTGACCTGGCCACGTCGTTCAGCACCACCAGGCGTTCCTCGCCGTTCTTGACGCCCGAATCTTCAAACCGTCCACCAAAATCAGCGGGGATCAGAAAGACGCTGGTTTCCAGCTCGGGCACCTGGATTTCCCACTCCCATCGCAGTTTGCAGACCTCCTGCTCGCGGCACCCGGTATTCACCTTGTACAAGGCCATGGCCTGAAGGTGGTCGGGTAGCTCCTTGAACAGCATGGCCTGTTCCTCCCAAGACAAGGGGTAGGGCTGCCGGCGCGATTTTTCACCGAGCATTTCGATCATGGGTACAACCGATAGCCAGGGTCTGCGGTCCTCGTCGCGCCATTTTCTGGCGCAGACGTTGAGCACCCTCACGACGCGCTGCAGCGCGATATTGATCGTCCGCGGTGCGCGGCCCAATTCCAGCCGGTCCTCGATATAGGGCTGCAGGGCTTCATCGTCCACTTCATCCAGGTACAGCTCGCCGATGTAAGAATCGAGCTGCTTGAGATAGATGCCGGTATGCCAAATTGATGGCTGCTGCGCATATTCCTTCAAATAGCGGGTCGCGGCTTCACGGAAGGTGCGGCGGCCGTGGCGTTTCGCGGCTTGGGCCGCCTGGGCTTCGGCGATGCGCGAGAGGAGGAATTGCTCCGCGTCTGCGCGCGTGCTTGTGCCAGTGCTGCCTCGAATTCGGCCAACCCCGCGGACGACTTTGTCGATGTGCCAGAGGCCGTCTTTGAGCGTGAGGCCGGTGATTGTTTTTTGCCCCATAAGCTTGATGCTCCATTGCTATGGCGGCGCTCGCTGCGAGGGCTATCGTTGCCCGCAGGTGCTGCCTTGTCAATCGCCATGCGCTCGGCATACTCGTCGGCGAAGCGATCGAGTTCTACGCGGTCGAAGGCGATTCCTTGTTTTCCGATGGTGATTTCACGCAGAAAAGGGCGTGCGTCCTGGTTGAACACCCTGCGGCACATACCGAGGTAGGCGGGCGCTTTTCCCATTCGTATGAATCGCGGTTGTACGTCCGACACTTATCGGGTCCTCCTAAATTCCATTACCCACCACCAGGGATAGCATCTGAGGCGCCGGCGCCGTTGTTCTGCCTGGACTCTCGTGTTCGAGCCGGTCATTTCATCGCCCTGTCGATCGCGCGGGTATGATGCGAGCAGATATCTCAACTGCTTTCGAAGGGGCTGAACTTGGAATTTCGTCGTGCGAAGCTTGTGCCGGAATTGATCATCAGCAACATGGCGGCGAGTAAAAGGTTTTGGGTAGATCTCTGCGGCTTTTCCATTGCCTATAGTCGAGATGAAGAGGGCTTCGTATATTTGGACCTCAATGGCTCCCAGGTCATGCTTGAAGAGCTCGGAGATGGCAGGAAGTGGATCACCGCGCCGCTCGAGGCACCTTTGGGTAGAGGGGTGAATTTCGAGATTGAGGTGGCTGAGTTGAGCCCGCTTCTTGAGAAGCTGGCTCAAGTCGGATGGCCGCTCTTCATGCAACCTGAAGAAAAGTGGTATCGCCGGGATGCTGTTGAAGTCGGGGTTCGCCAGTTCTTGGTTCAAGATCCGGATGGGTATTTGCTTCGCTTCCAATCCAGTCTTGGCGAACGGCCGTTCGCTGGGTAGCGCGGCCGTCAGGGTGGTGTTGGTTGGGGTGGTCATGCTGACGCTCCAATAGGCGCGGGTTAAGCTTCGGCAAGAACAGGGAGGGTCATATGGACTCGCAGGCTCAATGGGAACCTATCGAAGTGGTCCAAAAGGAGGACGGCACATTCGTGTGGGTCGTTTCGTACAACAAGCGAATCAGCCCTATTGATGTGTCGTTTATCCAAATGAAAGGGAAGACATCTTTTGCAAGCCGGAAGGAAGCGATCGCAGATGGAGAGCGATACATTGCCGAGCAAAAAGCGAAAGGCAATTAGCGCTGTCAGTCTCTTAGCCATCACGGTTCAGCCCGGCGTTGTGAGTCAATGACTGCGTCGATAGTCATGCCGGTGGCGCCCGACGGGGGATGTTTGGTGGCTAGTTCCACATGCGCAGCCCACCACTTGGCGCACTTCCCGGATGCTTTGTTGCACACCACAATTCGCACTCCGCGCGCATCCCAACCGGTGACTACGCCGAGGAATGAGCCGCGGTGATGGACGACACGCACTTCGGCATCTAGGGGATAGGAACGTTTAAGGGATTCCAGCAATGCCGCCTCGGCTGCGCGGAATGCGATAAAGGCTCTCTCGACTGCGAGGCTGTAGCCGGGGGCATGGCCGCTCCAATACGATTGAGTGGTCATGCCGCTTCCCCTTCCTCGCCCAAAACCCAGCGCAGGGCGGTGGCATAGTCGCCCTGGGCGGTTTCCAAGGCGGCCATGATCTGCTTCCGAGATTTCACGCGGGGCCGCTCGCCCATCACCGCAGCTTGCTTGAGGCTTCGCTGGTGGGGCGTGGCGTTCTTACCGGCCGCGATCAGCTCGGCCACCTTGGCGCGCTGTTCATCGGGTTTGAGCTTCACCAGTGCCTTGGCATGGGTGAGGGTGATCTGACCTGCCTCGACGGCGTTCTGCACGGCCTTAGGGCTATCCAGCAGCGCCAGCGTGTCGCGGACCGTGGTAACCGTGCAGTTGTAGATGACCGCAATCTGATCTTCACCCTTGCCCAAGGCCAGGTGCTGGCGCATCTTCTCGGCGCGCCCCAGCGGCGTATCAGCGGTACGGGCTTCGTTCTCGCTAACGATCGCGTCCAGGGCGTTCTCGCGTTTGCCCGTGTAGACGATGCCGGGAATCAGTCGCTCTGACACGCCGCGTTCTCGGCGCCACTGGTTGGCGAGCACGGCGGCTTTCACTCGCTGCCGGCCGAACACGACCTCTGTGTCGCCCGTCTCTGGGTTCTTGGAAACCGCCACGGGCTCAAGCACGCCCTGGTAGTCGATGTTTCGCGCCAGCGCCTCGTTCACGGGCAGATGTACGCGCTTGTCATAGAGTGGGCTGGATTCGTCGGTGACGAGAGTCAGCTTGGCGGGATCGAAAGTGAGCAGATTGCTCTGGCCGTCCGCGCCGTACACGTCTTTGGATTTCTTGGCCATGTAGGCTCCGATAGGGATAGGTGATACGTCGTGTGCGCTATCGCGGATAGGGAACCCAGGTGATCATCGGGCGCTTGGTGGCCTTGCTGATACGGGGCGCTCCGTGCTTGTCGAGCTTCGGGCCGCGCTGCATGATGCACAGCCGGGAGGTCCGGCCGGTGGCCGCGGCGAGTTTGATGAACTCGCGGGCGAACTGTGGCGCATCGAACGGTGCCGATAGCTGCACAGGATTGCCCTTGGCCAGGTGGTACTCCGTCTTGACCTTGATCCAGTCGGCCTGGTCGGATGGCCGCAGGCATGCGCGAACATCCGCGGTCATGGATTCCTTATATTTTTGCCAAGCCCGCTCGGCGGCTTTCTTCGCGAGCTGCTCGGTCATTCCGTATACGCAAAATGCTCCCATGTGTTCACCTATGGGTTTTGATATCGCTGGGTAATGGGGCGGACGGCGCCAGGGGTTGCCTCCATTTGGTGAGGCGCCGCCCAGGGAGAACGGTTAAGCGGCCGAATCCAGCGCCGCTCGGCGGGCGTCGTAGGCCTTCTTGAGCGCGTCGTAGTGCTCGTCCGGTGCGTCGCGGAAGCCGTCGGCGACCAGGTCCAGGGCGTCGATGTTTGTGGCGCTCGTGATCTGCGCCAGCACAGGCGCCGGGTCATAGGCAACCTGTTGCGGCGCGCCGGCACCTTCCTCTGCCTGGTCGGCCCCAGGCTCGGGCTGGGCGAAGATGAAATCGCCGTCGAGCGTGTTGTCGTCCAGGTGCTGGTCGCGGCCGCTGCTGGCCATCTCGTCGAGGGCCGTCGCCTTCTGGAATTCGATGGACAGCGGCAGGTACTTGGCCAGCCGGCGAATCACGGTCTTGCGGCCCATCTCCACGAAGTTGTCTTTCCAGGGGCCGTAGGCGCCCTTGCTTTGCGTTGCCGCCTTGATCTGGTCGATCTGGTACAGGCTCATGAATTCGAAGGCATGGCCGCCGCCTACGAGCTTCGCCACGGCATAGAAACCGGTGACGGCGCCACGTTCGCCCATGGCCGGCCGGTGTTCCAGCTTCTCGTCCAGGCCGTACACCAGGTCAAAGGTGTCGTTCTCGCAGACCTCGTGGGCGGCAATGCTCACGATCTGTCCGGAGCGGCGGGCCAGGTCGATCAGGCCCTTGTAGCCAACGATCACCTGCACCGACTTCACCCAGCGCTCATTGCCGCCGGCGTCCTTGCGCTTGGTGTTGAAGGGAACGAGGTAGGCATGGCCCAGAACGGTGTTCGGCTCCAACCCCATCTGCGCGCACTGACCGATGGCGCCCACCAGCGACGGGATGTCGCATTCAGCCAGAGCCGGCGTGGTGGTGGCGGCGATCTGCGCGACTTTGAGCAGGCGGTCGGCGGAAAGGTGCTTGGGCAGCATCTTCTGGATCTCGCCCTTGCGCTTTTCCAGCAGGTGGGCGATCTGGTCCTTCGGCTTCATGCTGGCCAGCTGCTGGGACTGTGCCTGGCCGGTGGCCACGGCTTTCAATTTGGATGCGCTCATTTCTTCGCTCCTTTCAGGCGGAAGACTCGGGTTTCGGAAGTGGTGCGGTAGGCGGCGGCGATATCGGGGTGAGCCAGCGCGAGGGCCTTGCCGTCCAGGCGGCTGGCGGACTGGCTTTTCCAGGTGGCGACTGGCTCGCCCTTGGCCGTCAGAATGGCGTTGGGCTCCATGAACGTCTGGATGCCGAACTTGAGCTCGTCGCGGCGTTCCTCGATGCGTTTGGCCTGGTCGCCGAGCTCGCGAAACTCGGCGAGCTGGGCCAGGATCTCGTCGGTTGCCTCGATCGCTTGGCCGTTGTCGCGGGCGTAGAGAAACTTCAGGTCGTCGAACGTTTCGGGATCGGGCGGGATGTCGGTCAGGACGTGGTTGGTCCAGAAGTCCACGGCCTTGGCGACCATCGCGTCGATCGTCTCCTGATCGCGGCGCACTGCGTAGAAGGTCAGGTCATCCACGCCTACCAGCGTGGCGTAGAGGCACGCCTCGCGGCCGGTGACGGCCAGTCCGGTCATGGACTGCGCCGCATAGTGAATCGGCACGTCGTCGGTTCCCATGTCGCCCCACTCGTGGGCGACGAACGGATGCACGGTCTTGACCTCGCCGTTCTGGATCGAGCCCAGCTCGAGCGGCGCGAGCCAGGGGAATGCCGCCAGGGCCTGCTCGGTGACGCGCCACTCGAAGTCGATCTCGACCGACAGGAAGCTGTGGTCGGGGTGCGTGTAGCGTTCGTTCACGGCGACAACGTCCAGGCCGTAGTCCTCGCGCAGCATGGCCACCACGACTGGCTCAAGGCGTTTGCCACGGTTGAGCACCTTCGTCTTGGCGGGGTCGTCTTCGCGATAGGCGTCACGGCGGGTCTTTTCGGCCCACACCTGCAGGGGCGTCTTCCACTTGCTGACGCCGTACAGCGCGGCCATGTCGGTGCCGCCGAGGAAGCGGGTGCGGTCCAGGGCGATAGGTTCAGAAATAGCGTTCACGATCAGTCCTTCGCGGCGTATGCCGTCGGGCGCCCGTCTTGGGCGGTGGGAGTGGGGGAGTGGGCATCCCGCGTCGGGCCGACCATGCCGCTGGCCAGCAGCACCACCGCGCCGGCGAAGATCGCGGCGACGCCGGCGAAGTCCAGGTCACGGCCGGAAAGGCGGGCGCGGTGCCAGAGGTTGCGCAGCCGACGGATCATGCAGACCTCCGCCGGTAGGCCATCCAGGCATCCCCCAGCAGGCCCAGGGGATAGGCGGCGCATAGGCCGCCCAGGATGAAGAGGAGTAGGGCGGTCATTGGCGGGCCCCGAAGGTCACGCGCTGGCCGTCCTCGCAGCGGTCCGCGAGGTCGGAGGTCAACTGTCGGACTGCCACACTGACCCAAAGGTGAAATAAGGCCCCCACCGCAGCCAACGGGGCCCGATTCATAACCGCGCGCACCGCCAATGCAAACCCATCCTCGGCGAGCTGGTTGCCTTCGGTCGCGGCGTAGAGCGCTTCGGCGGCGCGCTGGCTGAAGTCGTATTCGCGGTGGATCAACTGATCGCGGCACAGCGCCAGATGCACGTCGCCGCCGAGGTCTCGCATCAGCTCTGCGCGCCGTTCCTCATCGTTGTAGGGGCGAAGAATCGCGGACGTGCCGCACGGGGTGGGAATCGTCATGCTGGACATGTCAGTTCCCCTTGGCGCGGTCAGATTCAGATGCCGGCGCCGGGCTCAACTCGATCGCCAGCAGGTTGCTGATCTGGTTTTCGATGTGGCTGGCCTTCGCCTCGGCCTCGGCGCGGATCTTCTTCACTTCCGCGCGCATCGACGCCACCCTGGAATCGATCAGTCGTTCGCGGTCAGGCAGCGTCAGGGTGATGCGGGCCTTGCCGATGAGCGTGTAGCCGCAATCGGTCATGTCCAGGTTGGTGTAGGACAGGTCGCTGAGGCGGACCTTGTTCGGATCGGTGATTTCGTCGGGCGAGATCAGGCTGGTGGGCGTCAGCCATGCGCTGACGGTTTGGGTAACTTCCATGGTGGTCTCCTAGCCCCGGCACCCGGGGCGGGTGGTCAGGCAGAGGCGTGCAGGGCCGCACGGCGCGCGTAACGGGCCGGTGCGTTCTTGGCTTTTAGGTTGAGCGACCGCATTTGGCGCAGCACGTCGCCATGCTGGGCGCGCAGGTGCTTCGGGATTTTCTTCATCGCCGCGGCTAGTGCGCACCGCAACGAACGCACGCAGCGGCCTTTGCCGTCTTTACCCATGATCTTTGCTTGCATTGCTGTTCTCCCATTCCTCCCCGGGGTGGGGAGGTGTTGAGGAGAAATTAAGGCAAGCCTAACAATCATTCAATAGGCATGCCTAATTTTAAGACGAAAAGAAAGCCACTCAGAAGTGGCTATGTCTATTTACCAGTCAAAAAATGAGGCATGGCTCATGCACTCTGTGCCTTCGATGCTGTGGACGGCGTTCCAACGTAAGCTTCGACTTGCTTGAGTACCCATTCTTCAATCCCATCGCGCTGCGATACGGTGAGCTGGTAATACAGCTCTTTGGGGATTCGCGGAAATGGCCAATCTGAATCGAGCATTCGCTCTTTGGGCAGCTTGCCGTCTGCCAGCCAAGCCTCACTCACATTGAGCAGCTGTGCAACGCTAACCAAATTCGCACCGCGAATGTTCTTGGTCTTTCCGTTGAGCCAGTCGGCCACCGAGGGCGGTTTGATGTTCGCTGCGCGAGCAATGTCCACCTGCTTTACGCCGGTCTGGTCCATTGCTTCTCTGAGACGTTGTGCGAGTGTGCTCATTCGGCAATCCTAAGTGGAAAATGAATAGGTATGCCTTTTAATTCCATTAGGCATGTCTTGACTAAATTTAAGGCAAGCCTAATAATCTTGGAGTGAACACTAAACACCCCGACTCCCAAATTATCGACGCGCTGGGTGGCACCGTAGCCGTCGCCCGCCTGTGCAGAGTGAAGCCGCCATCGGTCTCCGATTGGCGCAAGGAAGGAATACCGCCTGCGCGCCGCATGTACCTGCAGGCTGTGCGGCCCGGAGCCTTCGAGCCGGCGCCCGAGCTGGCCACGGCCGCGCCGCAGGAGCCGAGCCATGCGTGACCTCGCGTACCGCCGGTGCCTGATCAAGGCTGCTGTTGCCGCCGAGGAGGAAAGTCCTCGAACCATTGGCGATCGCGGCAATCGTCTGGATGGCCTGCGAGGATCGGCCCGTCTCCACGTACGACTCCTCTTTCTGTGTGCACGTACACAAGCTGTCGTGATTCGACTATGGCGAGGACTCGGCCGACCGGATCGCGCCAGCCTGCAATCGGCTCGCCAACAGTCGCTTGGAACGGTTTGCCATTGTGATGAAACACTAGGGAATAGACCCGCGCCTCGGGGCGAAGGTGGCCATATGCGGAGGCATCCTGAATGAACAGCGCGTACTGCCGTTCGGCCATTTCTGCGTCTGCCGCGTCCGGCAAGAAGAATTTCACGCCCATGCCCAGCTCCTTTCTCAAGGATGGTTTGTGTGAGGGCAGCCAGTTTAAGGGGAAGGGGCAGGGCGCCCATTCGCAGCAAGGAGCCTCCAATGCGTGAATTCCGAACCTACGCAGACCTCGATATGAACGCCTGGCTCGAGCCTGCCGGCCGCGGTGGCGTTCGATTGGTGATAGAGGGCCCGAAAATGCGCCCTGAAGCTCCGACGCTCTTGGGCATGCGCCTACGTGATGGCGCTGGCAATCACATTGGTTATGCCACCTTTCGCCCCGTTAGCGATGCCGCAGGGCGATTCACATATGAGTTGGCCGAGATTATTCCTGGCTCGATCCCGCCAGCCGGTGTGACGGAGTGGAGCCGACCGTTTGGCTACCTCGTGATCGGCTGGGGTAAGAAATTCAGCGCGCCAGACTTTGGCGACCGTAATCCGTGATGGCCAGCACGCCCGTACTTATGGCGCACTCGCCGTCCACTCCTCGCGTTACGCCGCTGCGTACCAGGCCTTTCTCTTCCAACTCCAGCAGAGCTGCGATGATCTCGTCGTCACCTGCGAACGCTTGTATTTCTTCCCATGCCGTTTCGGTATCGGCTGGAGCGCTCGGTGTACCCACTTTCACGCGTGCAAGCGTGTCGAGGATTCTGCGTTGGAGTCCTGCTTGTGTCGTCATGGTCAGTTCCTTCCACATATGGTTGGGGTTGGGGAATCCCGATCATATATGGCTGGAACTGGCCGCCAAATTGGTTGGCAATTCTAGGTTGCGGATTCGTCCCGACATGCTCGGCCAGGCCAAATCAGCGCCAGTTGAGTATGCGTTTCTCGGACCAGAACTGGCGGCGGGGGGGGGGTTAGACCGGCAGGAGGTGCGGTGATGCGTTCACGACTACCATCCTTCGTCTACCCGACGATCTTCGGCAAGTTGATAGAGCTGTTTGCACGCAGGGCAGTTTGCGTAGATTTTTCCCGGGCCTGGAGATTAGCTTCTTGCGCATGCGCATGCGCACCAAAACGTTGCATTCATATTGTGCGAGCTATGCAGTCGTCAACGCTTATAGATCGCTGGAACGATCAGTCGGCCGCGCTCTCATCGCAATTTCGAATGCTGGTTGCGTGCGAGGCTTGCGTAGACCCGGGTGTGCTCTTGCAACTCTCGATAGGCCTCCATGAAAATTGGATCATTGTCGGCACTCCAAACAGCCATAACTTTGTTGGCTTCGGCATATGCTTCAGCAGCGGCCCCATGGATAGAAAATGCCGCATCGATTTTCCCAACATCGGCAAAATCGTGGACAGGCATGCGGTCGAACGCCTCAAGGGCTACCTTGAACTCCATGCGCTGAACCCAAACCCACGCCGTTCGGAATGCGCTTACCTGATCGTATCCCAATGCATGTTCAAGTCGCTCCAACTTTTGGAAGAGATTGAGCACGATCGCCACGTAGCCATCGAGTGTCTGAGTTCGAGCGTCTTTGCGCAGCTTCTCAGCCAGTTTCGCTGCTTCTATGGCTTGTTGCTTGCCGACAAAAAAAGCACCGACGATGGCAAGAATCGAACCCACTGCTTGAATCCAGGCTGCGGCGTCAGCGCCGTTCGTCGGAGCGAAAGTTCCAGTTTCTGGGGAAAAAATCAGGGTCAGCGCACCAACCGCCAATACAAACCCAGTCGTGCCAAGCGTCAGGGTGATGGCCCCGTACTTGAGGAACGCTCGAGTTTTCATAGTCTCTCCGGTCTGAGTGCGCGTCATATTAGCGCGCCCAAGGGGGGCGCTAATTTCCAGGGTTGGTATCCACCAGGAGGTGCCGAGCGGCGTCGCGAGCCTCATCACGAGCTACAGCCTCTGATGGAGCACATTCTTCGCAGTTCTTGTATCCCTTCCCAGGGATGCTCACGTACCAATCCCAGTACTTGCGGCCAATTCTCCGAAGGGAAATGTAGCAGTCCAGATCGGTGTCGTTGTTCATTTTTGATACCTCAATCAGGTAGTTGGCGAACTCTTAGTGTGCCGTCACGACCTGCGTCCTTGGCAATAGCGCATGAATGATCGTCAACCGCTACCTGCTCCTCTGACCCCCCGCGATTGCAACCTGCGCGGCCTGCCGTTCATGCCGCCGGGAAGCCCGAACTGCACGGACCGGGCAGTAAGCTCCGACGGCGTCCCGGTCCCTGTGGGGTGCAGATGAGCGCTCAAGCTGTCGCTTGGGCCTTGGCCCAGCCTGTTTGCCATTCTCCCGCCAAATTCATCCTGGTGGTGCTGGCGCATTATGCGCACGGCAAGCAAGCGCCATGGAGCGCATTTGCATCCACCACCCTGATCGCGCAGCAGACTGGGCAAGACCGCAAGACGGTGCTTGCCAATCTGCGCCGGCTGATCGACGCAGGTTTCCTGGTCGATAGCGGCGAGCGGGCAGGGGCCACTAAGTCGGTGGTCGTGTTCCGGCTGTGCGAACCAGCAAGCGGTACCAATTCTGGTACTGCTTCGGATCAGCAAAGCGGTACCGAAAACGGGCCAGCTTCCGAAGCCCAAGCAGTACCAGATTTGGGACAGCTAAGCGGTACCGAAATTGGGATAGCTTCCGATGATTTTGAGGGAAGCAGTCCCAAAACTGGTACCGCTTACCCCGAAGCAGTACCAAATTTGGGACACCTGGGTAAACCCGAAGCAGTACCAGTTTTCCCTACAGAAATAAAACATAAGAAAGAGGTAATACCTATCTTCGTAGGTAATACCTCTAAAAGCCGTAACACTGTCAGCACCACGAAGCGTGGATCTCGCCTGCCTGCCGACTGGGTTCTGCCTAGGTCCTGGGGCAAGGCGGCGCTTGACCTGCGGCCCGACCTGTCCGCCGAGCAGGTGCGCGTGCTGGCCGACGAGTTCCGCGACTACTGGACCGCCGTGCCAGGCGCGAAGGGCTGCAAGCTCGACTGGCTGGCGACCTGGCGAAACCGTGTGCGCACTGCCCGCGCGCCAGTCGTGCCGAACGCGGCGGGGCCTCGTGCCGAGACGGGCCAGGACTGGGGCGAGTGGTGGAAGTCCGATGCGGCGACGGACCGCGTCGGGCGTGAACTGGGCATGTTTGCCCGGGGCGGCGAGACCTACGCCAGCTACCGAGACCGGATCTTCGCCGAGCTGCGTCGCCGGCGTGATGAGCAGGAGCGAGGCGCATGAGCTACGCCGAAGCATCCGCGGCGGTGACCCGCCACCAGAACCCCGTCCAGGGCTACGGCATGTGCTGCGTCAGGGGCTGCATGTTGCCCGGGTCTATCGCTGACACCACGACCGGCGTGTCCGACTGGTACTGCCATCTGCACCACGGCACGGCCTACGCGGAGCAGGCGGGCATCACCGCTCGCATGCACAACCGCCGAAGCCTGTTCATCCTGGCTGGGCGCCTGAAGGCGGCGCTGCCCGGCCAGCCAGTGCCGGACAGCGTGACTCCTTGGCTGCGCCGGCACAACCGCAATGACTTCGCGGATGCAGCCAGCGGGAACGTGACGGCGCAGGCATTGGGTGCGCTGATGCTGCGGGTGCTGGGCGACGAATGCGCGTCACCGCAGCAGCGCGGAGACCAGGCAGGAGCATCGGCCGGTGCGGGCCTTGGCAGCTGGTTCAGGGCCGTGGATTTGGTGAGTGACCTGGCATGAAGACTTCACAGAGCCTCACGGGCGCCTGCGACCCGATGGCCGGCACGCTGGGCAGCTACGCCCGTGGGGGAGCGTTCCAAGACGAACCGTTCCCGCTGCATGGCGAGCAGGAACATCGGGTGCCGATTGTTCCGAATGTTCCAGGAGTTGTTCCGGCAAGGGGCCTGGGCCGACACCCTGCAATACCTGTACCTGGACAACGACCAGAAGGTGCTGATGGGCAGTCTGAAGGACGTGGCTTTCCAGGATTACGCCTGGGGGCGCGAGATCAGCGCCCGCCGGGCCGAGCCGGACGAATTCGGCGCGTGATGGGTGGCGGTCGTCACGCCGCTGGCCGTCGAGCAGCCGCAGACCGACCTCTTTGGCGCCGTGGCGTAGGAGAGCCAAGCATGAGCCGAACCGGCGAGCAGAGGTTAAGACACAAATCGTGCGGTCTAGCCGCCATCTGTCCTGGGAGCATTGTGTTGGACACTTTGCGGCCCAGTGTATGGATCGATAAGGGGCGATCGGGCGTCTGCGGCAAGCTCGCATGCTTGGTCGAACAGGCGCTTGAATATTTCCCGAACCTCGGGATCCAGGAGTGTTCGCGCAGATGCGAGAAGATCGGTATCGCTTCGATCCGCGGCAGTTTTCATTACATGAAAGCCGACAAGGTCGGCAAGGTCAATGAGCGTTCCGGCAAGCGCTGGGTCATAACCGTGAATCAACGGGATGTCGAACTGATTCATTATCCCCAAGATCGCTCTAAGCCGCTTATTGAGGACTTTCATCTTCTCACGCAGCGGAAGCTTGCTGTTGTTCATTTCCTGGATCGCCTCTTCGAACAGATCCGCGGAGAAGTCGATATTGGAAAAGTGGCGAGCGGCTTGAATTTGACCGCGAAGCTTGTCGCTTGCAGCGCTTCTGTTTTGACTGTCTTGGGCAATTTTCAAGGCAGTAACCGCTGCGGCAAAAGTCGCAATTGCGGTCGTCCAGCCGATTGTTACGGCATCGCTCAGGACGGCCTTTGCGCCTGCAGACAGGCGCGCAGCCAGGAAGCCGGCGACCGCCGCGCCAAAAACAGCTGCAATCCACGGGCTCCATGCTATGTAACCAGCTGCCAAGCGCCGCCACAAGTTGCCTTGCTCTCTCATGTTGTGTTCTCCCTGTTGTCTTTAGGCGCAGGGAATGTAACCGAATTGGCGGGGACCTGACCATGGACAGCCTGCTTGATGTCGATGCTTTCCGCGCCAGTATGCGTATGTCCGGGCGCCAGCTCTATACCTGGCCGATACAGCCAGGCTGTGAGCTTGAGAATTTGAAAGGAGTAAAGAATGCCGCGTGAAGCGCGAAAGCTGACCGGTGACGATCTTCTATGGAACTGGGCTCGATGGACCTGGTCAGGTTCCACGGTGGGAAATATGCAGGCTTACGTGCCATGGGAAGACGACCATCGGCCGATCAACCTGGACCACGCTCGTGCGGTGGAAGAGATGCACGCCGTGCTTCCTTGGCATGAGCGCATGGTGATCATCGCCGAGTACCCGCAGAAGAATGCCCTGTTTGGCGAGCTGACCGCCTCGGAACGTGCTGCTGCGGCCCGGCGGTGGATCGAATCGACCACGGGCGTATCGCTGGGCGAGACGGAATACAAACTCTACCTGGGCTTGTTCCGGGATCAAGTTGAAAGGAGTTTGGCGTGAAGTACGCGAAGGAAGTGATGGACCTGTTGGCGGCATATCCCGGCCGGCAGTTTCGTATGCAAGAACTGGTCCGGTATGTCGATCCGCGCGCTGTGGGTAATGACAGGCACCGCATCCGTACGGGAGTGCAGCGCGTACTCGATCAACTGGAGGAGGCCGGCACACTAGACAAGCAGGACGCGGGCGAGCGTGGGTCGTTTGCGCTCTATTCTTGGGCCGAGAAAGTGACACATGCCCCTGTAGGAAAGCGCCACTTAGAGTGCAATAATTTGTCCGGGCTACTGCGCCCTTAATAAACGAAGCCCTGTGCGATCAGCCGGGGCTTTTTGTTTGTAGCCGCCTTCGTGCACACTAGCGCTTTCCAACCACAGGAGAAGCGCATGTCCAGCGAAAAGAAAGATCCTTTTGATGAGTCCAGTTGGGGGTCGTTGCGGTATAGCAGCGCCACAGCAGCAATAGTCAAGCGAGCGCGATACACGATGAACGCGCTGGGGATGATGTTTTCGCAGGAAGATGCAGCGTCCCCCAAATTTTCCTTTGTGGAGGGCGGCGAGCTGCCTTCACTGGGTAAGTTTGTGACGCCGCTGGGCACTGCTGAAGTGCGGCTCGGTTGGCGCTTCGAGCCCAGCTCACGTCAGCATGACTTCGACGACGTTCATGGGGCAATCGCAGTCTTGGTTAAGGACTCGACCAGTTCATCCCCTCAGTTGGTGCCCGTCGATTGGCAGGTGGATGTCACTCAATACGGTGCAGTCAAGGCGCTCAGCGGCGGGTTCGAGCGGGTCCTTTCTGACCCGCAGGGTAGATTTTCCACCGATATGAACTACTACCAGGCCGGGATGGCGCTCTACAGGGCCATCGCGGCGGCGAGTTAACCGCTCAACCTTAAAGTGAGCCGCCTTCGGGCGGTTTTCTTGTTTCCAGAGAGCAGGGGCCAGAGAGAACCGTCAGCCGGGCCGCTTGGGCGCCGGCTGGCAGACGCCTCGTTCAGGACGTCGCTTCGCAGAGGAACCGCTGCGTGTTTTCACGAGGATAAGAAGCGGGACCATGCGCGCGGGCTACTGTGCCTTAAAGATATTTTCGGGCAGACAGCGTTCGATGATAAGAGCTAAGCCCTTCCGCATTTGGGGCAGCGGCCGAGATCGGCTCCCCCCATCCTCATGTTGCTACCGTAGATTTGAACGCTCTCATTAATGTGTTCCAGGCTGATTTCCCCCAAATCTAATGATTCGAGCAATTCTTGTTTCTCTGAATCGTTCAGACGGCCTATCTGCTGCAGGATCTGCAACACTTTATAGCTCTTCATTTCCGTTCTCCACAGCGGTTACAGTACTTGTCGAATCTCCACCACCGCCAAGGCAAAGATTCTCGAATAGGCGTCTGTTTGCATTCCCTGCACCTTGCGTCGAACTGCCTGAGTCCGACACGCAGGCTTCGTCTGCGCGCTTGCTGCGTTGCGTGGAAGCGATTCTCGTCGTTCTCCTCGAGGTGTTCATACTCAGATGTTAGCGAACGCGCAAGGACCTTCCATGAATCGCTTGGCATAGCCTCATCTCTCCTGAGCCTATCGGAGCGCAGCGCGATATTGCGGTTTCGAGCCTCAGAGTCCTGGGCATCGCGAGTCCTATCAGGGCTTGAATACATCAGAATCACAGCGCTAATAGCTGTATGTGCAATCAGAAATCCGGTAGCTACCGACCTTACCCAAGTCTGTTGTGCGAGCAAGTCTGGGTAGTTCAGGGCGATCAGTCCGATCAGGAGTGGAACCAGAACGCTCGATGTCGCCATGAAGCGCATCCATGCAGTGGACCATTTGACTTTCCTGCGTAGGAAATCAGCAGTCGCCCAGGCATCCACTGCTTGGCTTATCAAGTTGCTTCTCAACTGCTGCTCTTCGTCGTCCATGTGAGTGATCGGTAATGGTTGCGCTAATTAGGACATCGTGATTCAAACTGAGTGGATTTCGCACTCGCATATTTTGTCTTCGTGACGGGGCGCGTAAAGAAACGCGGTAATCGTGGTTAAGGCGCCATCACATCTACGTCGATTCTAAATGTAACCTGAATACCGAAATGATGCTCACAGACAAACAGCGCCGCTTCGTGGATGAGTCCCTCCTTGCCCCCAACGTCTACGCCAGCGGCGACAACCCAGTCAGCGACCGGAGAACGGATCGAAAGGTCAGGAGTCTGCAGCGCGCGAGGCAAGGTCAGCCGAAATATCGCGGAGACGCAGCATGAAGACAAGGCGGGCGCGATCGGTGGGTCAGGAGCGGCCCAGGCCGCCCGCCGAGTGGCTGGCGCGCGCGGAGGCCCTCGGAGGCTTGCTGGCGCCGGCGCCTGAGCTGCTGGAATGGACTGAACGAGTGATACTCGCCGCGGACGGCCCCCTACACAATCCCGACCACGTCCATCTGGCGGAGGCCGACCTGGCGTTCCTCTGGGCGTCGACGGGCTTCCAAAAGGCCGGGCGGGTGGTGCTGGGCCAGGCCGAGCAAGTGATGTTCCGCGCCGGTGGCTGGCAGAAGGCGCGCCAGGAGCAGCAGATGATCGAATGGTTTGGCCGCGTGCCGGCGTTCCTGATAACGTTGGCGGCGGACTATTGCACCACCTGCAGCGACGCCGAGTTCTGCGCCCTGGTGGAACATGAGCTCTACCACATCGGGCATGCGCCCGATCCGTACGGCGCGCCGGCGTTCGCCAAGCAGGGCCGGCCGAAGCTGCGCATCGTGGGGCACGATGTCGAAGAGTTTGTGGGAGTGGTGGCCCGGTATGGACCGTCGGAGGATGTTCGGCGGCTGGCCGCGGCCGCCGGCGCCGCGCCGGCTGTGCCTCGGCTCGACATCGCCAGGGCGTGTGGTTGCTGCCTGAAGGCGGCTTAGGGCTGGGCTTGAACGTACCAAAGGAGGGCGTACTCGTCGTAGCCCTCGCGTTCGGCTCGCTGGGCCAAGCGAACGAGATAGGCGCGAAGATCCTGCAACTGGCGCCGCCTGCGCCGGCAATCAGGATTCGTAGAGATATGTCGCTCTATGGCGCCGATGCGGTTGATGGTCCGCTCGGCGCGTCGACGTAGGGCCGATTCCCCGCGCCGGTGAAAGTGTTGGAGGCTCATTTGTTGTTTTTCTCCCGAAGTTTGAGCTTGATCACCCAGCATACGGGCCGCAAGGTAGGCCGGCAATATTTCGATTGCGAGTCTGGATATGCCGAAGTTGACCGACGCGCATAAGCGCTTCATCGTCCAGGCCCTGGCCTGCTGGGACCGCCCCAGCCAGGTATCGGAGGCAGTCAAGGAAGAATTCGGCCTGGACGTGCCCCGCATGCAGATCGCGCAGTACGACCCGACCAAAGTCGCCGGCAAAGACCTGGCCAAGAAGTGGGTCCAGCTATTCCACGACACCCAGCAACGCTTCCGCGAGGAAATCGCCGAGATCCCCATCGCCGACCAGGCGTTTCGCCTCCGACAGCTCGGCAGGATCTACGACAAGCACCTCAGCCGAGGCAACGTCGTCGGCGCGGCCAGCGTGCTGGAGCAGGCCGCCAAGGAGGTGGGCGGCGCATTCACGAACAAGCGGGAGCACACGGGCGCCGGCGGCGGCCCGATAGAACAGAAGACGGTGGTGGTGGATGAAAGAGAAGTCGCCGCCGCCGTCGCCAAGCTGCAAGGCGAGTACTGACCCCGCCGTCCTGCGCGCCACGGCCAAGGCTCTATGCGAACAGGACCACCTGTTCTTCAGCCGGTACTTCTTCAAGCACCGCCAGGCCATCAAGTTCCGGGTCAACTGGCACCACGAGTTGATCGCGCAGAAGGTGCAGGACGTCATCGATGGCCGCATCAAGAATTTGGTCATCAACGTGCCGCCGGGCTCGTCGAAGACCGAGCTGGTCGCCATCAACCTGATGGCCAGGGGCCTGGCGCTGAACCCGCGCGCCCGGTTCCTACACATCAGTTATTCCGACGACCTGGCGCTGCTGAACTCGCAGACGGCCAAGGAGCAGGTCCAGTCAGACGAGTTCCAGGAACTGTGGCCGCTGAAGGTCGCCGCGGATGCGAAGAGTAAGAAGCGCTGGAACATCGAGGTCGATGGGCGCAAGGCCGGCGGCGTCTACGCGGTATCGCTCGGCGGCCAGATTACGGGCTTTCGAGCGGGGCACATGGCGGAAGGGTGGCAGGGCGCCATCGTCATCGACGACCCGCTCAAGGTCGGCGACGCCTACAGCAAGCCGCGGCGAGCCAAGGCGAACCGCGACCTGATCGCCACGGTGAAAAGCCGTCGGGCCAACCCCGACACGCCGATCATCGTGATCATGCAGCGCCTGGCGCAGGAGGACGTGACCGGCTTCATCGAGGCCGGCAACCTCGGCTCGGACTGGGAACAGGTCGTCATCCCGGCGCTGATCGACGACGCCTATGTGGCAGGCCTGCCGGCCGAGCTGCAGCTCAAGGTCGACAGCAGCGTCCGGGACGAGAAGGGGCGCTTCAGCTACTGGCCCTACAAGGAGCCGCTGGCGGATCTGCTGGCCATGGAGGCCGGCGCTGGCACGGACCAGGAGGGCGCACGCGTCAGCCGGTACGTGTTTTCGGCGCAGTATCAGCAACGCCCGGCGCCGCTGGGTGGTGACCTGATCAAGGGCGCCTGGTTCGGCCGGTACGCGGTGCCGCCCCGGATCGTGGCGCGCAAGGTGTTCGCCGACACGGCCCAGAAGACGGCCGAACGCAACGACTACAGCGTCTTCGAATGCTGGGGCCTGGGCGACGACGGCAAGCTGTACCTGCTGGATCTGCTGCGCGGCAAATGGCAGGCGCCCGAGCTTAAACGCCGGGCGCTGGACTTTTGGGCCAAGCACAAGCCGTTCAATCCAAAGCTGTCGGCGCCGCTGCGGCAGTTCCTCATCGAGGACAAGTCGAGCGGTACCGGGCTGGTCCAGGAGATCGCCGCCGGCGGGCATATCCCCGTCAAGGGCGTTTCCCGGGACAAGGACAAGCTGACGCGGGTCATGGACGTCCAGAGCTACCTCGAGGCGGGACTGGTGTGTATTCCGGAAGAAGCCCCGTGGGTGAACGACTTCATTGCGGAATGCGAGGCCTTCACCGCTGACGATAGCCACGCTCACGACGACCAGGTCGACCCCATGGTCGATGCCATCAACGACATGCTCGCCACGGCGGGCAGCGACATAGGGCGCTTCATGGCGCTGGCAAGTACATGATGAACCAAGACGGCTACCTGTCGGCGCTGCTGGGGCCGGGCATGCTGGACGCATTGCCCGGCGGCCTTGGCGCGCTGGACGACCTGGCGATGTATGCCGAGGGCGGTCTGCCGGCCCGTGTCGTGGACATGATCCCGGACACCGCGGTGTCCCGAGGCGTAGTCATCGCCGGCGACGACCGGGTACGCGACGAGCTGGATCGGCTGAAGGCGCTGCCCGCGCTGGCAGACGCCTGGCGCTGGGCGCGGCTGACGGGCGGCGGGGCGATCGTTGTCGTGGCCAAGGATGGGCGCGCCTTGCGTGATCCCTTGAACCTGGACGCCCTGGACACGCTTCTGGAGCTCAAGGTCTTCACCTTGGACGACGTTTCGGCCACCGAGAGGCGCTACTCCAACCCGAAGGAGGCCAACTACGGCATGCCCGAGATCTACCGCGTGCGCGTGCAGGCGGCGGGCGTGCCTTCGGCCGAGTTTCTGGTACACGAAAGCCGCTTGATCGAGGTGCCGGGAGATCCGCTCCCTGCGCAGCTCAATCGCAAGGGCATACCCTGGGCGGGGCGACCGGCGGCGGCGCGGGCGTTTCGGGCGATCCGGCGCTACGGCGAGGGGTTGACCTGGGCGCTTCGGCTGATGGAGAAGAAGCAGCAGGCCGTGCACAAGATGAGAGGCCTCGCCGAAGCTATCCAGACTCAGATGGAGGCAGTCGTCCGAAAGCGCGTGGAGATGGTCGACGCTGCCCGCAACGCCCTGAACGGCGTGGCCGTCGATGCGGAAGACGACTACCAGGTGCTCAGCTCGGACATGGGCGGCATCAAGGACACCCTGGCCGAATTCCAGATCGCGGTGTCGGCCGAGGCCGGCTACCCGGTGAGCGTGCTGTTCGGGCGATCAGCGGCCGGCCTGAACGCCACCGGCGACGGCGATCTTGAGGGGTTCTACAACGCGGTGGCCATGGGCCGCGAGGTGAAGTTGAACCCCGCGCTGGAGCGCCTGGTGTCGTTGATCCGGGCGCAACGCTCATTGGCCGGCACCGGTACCGCGCAAGGCGAGGCCTGGTCTATCACCTGGCCGCCCCTCAAACCGGCCACGGCCAAAGAGGAGGCCGACGTTCGCAAGGCCAACGCCGAAGCCTCGGCCCGCGAAATGGACGCCCTGAGCGCCGCCGTCGACAACGGGCTCAGCCAGGATCAAGCGATGCGCTACATGAAACAGGAAGGGCTCTATGGCCTCGTTCCCGACCCAAACGGTCAAACGGCCACGTCGTACGCCGCGGCCACCTAAGCAGTGGCGCTACCCGCTGGGCGACGAGCAGGACTACGTGCGGACGCTGCGGACCGCTGCACAGGCCGCCGTTCTGGCCGTCGAGCGGTATGTGATACCCGAGCTGCCACGGGTCCTGCGCGAGGATGACCTGCGCAACACGCCCGCCGGCGACGGGGGCTGGTTCGAGTCGCTGCGCCGAGCCTTCATGGCGGCGCTGCAGGCGGCAGCCTTGCCGGATGGCAAAGCGCAGAGCCTGGCTTCGCTGGTGTCCCGGCGGGTCGAGCGATACAACAAGGAGCAGTACCATCGGATGCTGCGGCGCGCCTACGGCGTGGACGTGTTCAAGGCCGAGCCGGCCCTGGCCCGCATCCTGCGTCCCTGGGAGGCCGAGAACATCGGCCTGATCAAGTCCATCCCGGAGCAATACCTGGACTCGCTGCACGGCCGGGTGGTTGCCGCCGTCCACAGGGGCACATCCCTGCGGGACATGACCCGCGAGATCCGGGAAACCTATGACCTGCCGCGCAAGCGCGCCGAACTGATCGCCCGTGACCAGATCGGCAAGCTGAACGGCAACCTGACCGAGTACCGGCAGACCAATATCGGCGTCAAGAAGTACCGGTGGCGGGGCGTCCTGGATGACCGCGAACGCGATGAGCACGTCGACCGCGAGGGCCAGGAATTCAACTGGGACGATCCGCCGCCGGACGGCCACCCCGGCAAGCCCATCCGTTGCCGCTGCTGGGCCGAGGCCATCCTGCCGGCCCTCGAGGATCTGGACGCCCTCATTGTTCATTGAAGGAAATTCCATGGTGATGCGATATGACCGGGCGCCGCTCAAGGCGACCCGCACCGACGAGGGCTACCTGGTCGACACGCCCGTGCTGACGCGTACCGGCGTCTTCGAATACCGGGACGGCGCGGGCCGCGTGCGCCGGGAATACCGGCCGCCCGAGGAGGTGTTCAACGCCGACTCCCTGGCCAGCCTGCGGGGAAAGCCGATCACCGACGGCCATCCGGGCAAGGTCAACGCCCAGAACGTGCGCCAGCACATGATCGGCACGGCCTTGTCCGCAGGGCGGCAGGACGGCCAGAACATGGTCGGCGACATCCAGATCTTCGATACCGGGCCCGTGGACGCCGGCAACAAGGAGTTGTCGCTGGGCTACGAGCTCGAGCTGGACGAAACCCCCGGGGTATCGCCGCAGGGCGAGCCGTACGACATCGTCCAGCGGCACATCCGATACAACCACCTCGCCGTGGTGAAACGTGGGCGCGCAGGCAATGCGCGCTTGAACCTAGACGCGGCAGACGCCGTAACCAAAACCGATGAGGAACATGACATGAGCACGGTCAAGATCCGACTCGACAACGGCCTGTCCTATGACGCCGCGCCCGAAGTCGAACAGGAGATCAACCGCCTGCGGGCCGACCTGAAAACGGCCACCAGCAAGGCGGACGCCGAGGCGGCCCGCGCCGATGCCGAGAAGGCGCGGGCGGACCAGGCGGAGCAGGGTATCGAGCAAGCCCGCCAGGACGCCAAGGGCGCGGCCCTGGCCCGCGTGAAGCTGGAGGCGGTGGCCACCGAGCACAAGGTGGCGTTCAAGGCCGACAGCACCGACCGCGCGCTGCGCGAGGGCGTCATCAAGGCGGTCCGTGGCGACTCGGCCGATCTGGCCGACAAGTCCGACGGCTACATCGAGGCGGCATTCGACCTGGCCGTAGGCGAGGCCAAGAGCCGGCAGGATGCCGTCGAGACGCAGCGCCGCGAGTTGGCCGGCGGCGCCCCGTCGGCGGCCCGGCAGCAGCGCTCGGATAGCGCGCCGCCGCCCAAATCGGCCAGCGCGGCCCGCTCGGCCTACCTGGCGAACCTGAAGAAAGGAGGCGAATAATGCCCGCCATCTACGATGACCGCATGGAGCTGGCCTACGCCGGCATGAAGGCCGACCTGGGCTATGACGATATCGAGACCTACGCGGCCGCGGGCGATATTGCCCCGGGCGTGATCGTGGGCGACACCACCGACGACCGCATCGTCGCCGGCCCGGGCTCTCGCATCCGCGGCCTGGCGCTGCACACCCACACCATCCCCCGCGATGGCGGCTACCGCGAGTTTGACGCCGTGAGCGTGCTGCGCGTTCGCCGCGGTTGGGCAAAGGTATCGGCCGGCGGCGCCGTGACCAAGGACGGCCCGGTCCGCTGCGCGGCTGACGGCACCGTATCGGACAGCGGCGCCATTGGTGTGCCTAACGCCGTCTTCCGTTCGGGAGCCGTGGAGGTGTCCGGCGGCAAGATCGCCCTGATCGAACTGCTGGCGCCCTTTGCCGCCTCGGCGACGCCCTGATCCAGCCGCCATCATCCGCAATCACCCCCAAGGCCCCGCGTAGGGGCCTTTTTCATTGGGAATCAGCATGGAAAAACACGAGCATTACGACGAGGCCGACCTGCCGGCCGTCAAAAAGATCGTCGTGGCGCTGGCCGGCATGCGCGAGGACGAAGGTCTCTACAGCGCCCGCCAGTTGGACTACGTCAAGACGCGCACCTACGACAAGAAGCTGCCGCCCATGGTGGGCCTGACGCTGGTGCCGATCTCCACCGAAGTGCCCGAGTGGGCCGAGACCTTCACGTACTTCATGTACGACGAGGTCGGCATGGCCAAGATTGTCGCCAACTACGCCGACGACCTGCCGCGCGCGGACGTGAAAGGCGAAGAGAAGGTCGCCCAGATCAAGAACATCGGCGACTCCTACGGCTACAGCGTGATGGAGCTGCGGGCGGCCGCCGCCAATCGCAGCGACCTGCCCACCCGCAAGTCGATGGCGGCGCGCAAGGCGATCGAGATCAAGCTGAACCAGATGGCGCTGATCGGCGATCGCAAGTTCGGCCTGTACGGCCTGGTGAACCACCCGAACGTGCCGCTGGTGGTGGGGCTGCACGGTGACTGGCTGAATCCGGCCACGACCCCCGACCAGATCCTGGCCGACCTGGACATGATCTACGACGCGGTGACCAACCAGTCCAAGGATGTGCACACGCCCACCCGCATCGTTATGCCGACCGAACAGCGCAGCCGTATCTTTTCGCGCCGCGTCCCGGATTCCAACGGCAAGACCGTGGGTCAGTTCTTCCTGGACAAGCATCCCGACCTGCAGATCATCGGCGCCGCCGAGTTCAAGGGGGCGGGTGCCAACGGTAAGGATCTGATCCTGGCCTACGAGTACAGCGAGGAAAACCTCGCCATGGAGCTGCCGATGCCGTTCAACCAGTTGGCGGCGCAGGCCCGGGGCCTTGAACTCGTCGTGCCGTGCCTGGCGCGGGCCGGCGGCGTGGTCGTGTATTACCCGCTGTCGATGGCGAAGGGAGATATCTGATGCTGTATTGCGAAAACCGAACTAAGGCGGTCATCAACATCGGTGGCCATACCGTGATCGCGCCGACGCGCGCCGCGTGGGTCAACCCCGAGGACCGTGGCGTGCAGGACCTGATCGACCGCGAGCTGCTGGTCGAGACGGACCCGCCTGGCGAGGACGCGGTTGTGCCGCCGGGCCGCGGTGACAAGCCGACCCCCGCGGTGAAAGCGGACAAGGAGCCGTCCACGGTCAAGGAGCTGAAAGCCTGGCTTGATGAGCAGGGCGCCCAGTACTCGCCATCGGCCTCCAAGCCTGAGCTGCAGGGCCTGTATGAGGCCTTGAAGGCTGCCGCTCCGGGCGAAGGCGGCGGGGATACGCCGGCCGGCGGCGGCTCGCAGGAGTCGTAAGCATGGCGGCCACCATCGACGATCTGGATTTCCTGGCGCCGGCGGTGGCCAGCTTGCCGGCGCCGGACAAGGAGCGGGCGCTGGCCATGGCCGCTGACTACCGGCCGGCATGCCTGCCCCCCAAGTTGCAGGATGAGGCGCAGCTTTGGTACGCCGCCTGGCTGTTGTACGGCATCAAGGCACAGCGCGCAGCGGACGCCGACGGCGTGGTGGCCAGGCCTGGCCTGGTCAGCGAGAAGGAAGGTGACCTGCAGCGCGTCTATGGCCGAGCGGCCGGTGCGGAGGACCCGGCGGGTTTCTACGACCGGTACCAACGGCTGGCGCGCATCTGCAAGGTGGGCGCGGCCACCATAAGGAGCATTCCCCTTGGCGGTTAAGGCGATCGACAAGGGGCTGGAGGCGCACGCGCGTCTTGCCAAGGCCATCAACGGGCGCGGCGTCGAGTTTGGCATCCAGCGGGATGCCGGCAGCGACCCCAAAACGGGGATCGAGCTGATCGACATCGCGATCTGGAACGAGTTGGGCACCGAGCGCATCCCCGCGCGGCCAGCCATCCGCGACTTTGCCGAGAAGAATGGCGAAGTGCTGGGCATGGCCATGGAGCGCATGGCGGGCGCCGTCCAAGACGGCAGACTGACCGTGGAGCAGGCCCTGGATCAGTTGGGTACGTTCGCTGAAAAGCACCAGAAGGCGCACATCCAGCATTCCAAGGAATGGGCCAAGCCCAACGCGAAATCGACGGTCGCCAGGAAGGGGAGCGATGTGCCCCTGATCGACCACGGGCTGCTGGTGAACGCTGTCCGATACCAGAAGGTGTAGTGGCATGAGTTTCCGAAAGCCACATGTCATCCGTGGCCAGTTGCCCGGCCGCCGGGAGCGCGGGCGCTGGATCGAGGGCGAGCCCATTCCCGATAGAACTATTTCCGCCTCGGTGCAGCCGGCCAAGGTGGGTGACTACGAGCAATTGCAGGCAACCCCCGAAGGGCGCCGCATACGGGCGGCCGTCCGGATCTACACCTGCGAGCTGTTGAGCGTGGCCGGCCAGGACTGGACCGGCGGCGATCGGCTGGTCTGGGGCGCGGGGCCGCTAGCGGGTGAATACCTGCTGGTGGGCGTGGCGCCTTGGCAGTCGGGCGTCATTCCCCATTACCGCTACCTGGCTGTGCTGTTGGCCGACCAGGAACAACAGAATTCCCAGCACACCCCGGCCACCTGGACCGGGCGCGGACGGGGCTAAGCGTCCGCAGGGTCTCTCCCTGGGTCCGGCCAGGCAATCCAGGTCACCGGAGAGGGCGGCGCCGAGTCGCAGACCGTGCAAGCACGGGCGCGATAGTCCCATCGGCGCATACATCCGCAGGACAACCATGACACCGGAAGACGCGATTTTCGAACTGATCGAGGCGGCGGCCGCCGGCATCCCCGTGATCTTTGCCAACGAGAACGGCACACGGCCGGCGCCGCCGTACATCGCCATGGCGGTGCGCTGGGCGCAGGCCAGCCGGGCGGAGCTGAGCGAGGTGGATGAGGACGGCAACGCGCTGATATCTCAACACAACGACGCCACGGTGGAGCTGCAAGGGTTCGGCGCCGGCGCCTATGACGGCCTGGACACGCTTCAGCTACGCCTGCAGCACCCCGAATTCGAGGAGCGCGCCGAAGCCCTTGGCCTGGCGGTCTTTGATCGAGGCCGCCTGCAGAACATTCCCGTCTTGCAAGAGGGTGCGCGGTATGAGCAGCGCGGCCTCCTGGAGCTGGGCGTGCGCTATGTCGTTGCAAGCCTGGCGGCCGTGCCTGTTATCGAATCGGTCGCGCCCGCCGCGTAAGCGCGCGGCCGTTCCCCCCTTTGCCACCTGGCCGCCTTGCTGGCGGCTTTTTTACTGGAGCCACGCATGGCAAACCTTGAACGGATCGTCAATGTGGCGATCTCCCTGAACACCACGGCGATCAAGCAGCAGAATTTCTCGGACATCCTGGTGCTGGGCGCGCACGCGCTGGCGGTCGGCCGGATTCTGGTCGTCTCGGAGGCGGCCGAGCTGCTGGAACTGGGCCTGAGCCAGGCCGACCCGCTGTACATCGCCGTGCGCGACGCTTTCAAGCAGATCCCGACCGTGCCGCGAGTCTTCGTCGGCCGGCGCCACGTCGAGACCTCGCATGTCGCGGTTACGCGTGCAAGCGCCAGCGATTATGTGATCAGGCTGTCCTGGCCAGTTTCGAGCGGCACCTTGCCGCTGGTGGCGTGCCGATTCACGGGGCGGGCCGATAGCACGCCGGCGGACATAGCCGCCGGCCTGGTCCAGGCCATCGTCGACAGTGGCGCCCCGGTGTCGCCGACCTCGGTGGGCTCGGATATCTACATCACCGCCAAGCAAGCCGGCCTTGCCGTGGCGGTCTCGGTTAAAGGCGATTTGTTCTTGAATGTTGCCCGCAGCCAGGAAACGCCTACGGTTGCGCTGACGGCATGCAGCAAGGAGAACGCCGATTGGTATGGCGTTGCCCTGGCCAGCCGCTATGAGGAGGATATCCTCGACGCGGCTGAATGGGTCGAATCGAACGGACGGCTGTTTGGCGTTTCCAGCGCCCAGGCCGGCATCCTCGACGCGGCCGCCACCGACGATCTGGCCTCGAAATGCCAGCAGAAGCAGTATTTCCGCACGCACGTCTGGTTTCACGGTAAGGCTGACAGCGAGGCGCTGGATGCGGCGGTGGCGGCCAACCGCTTCACGTTCTACCCGGGCGGGGAAACCTGGGCCAACGCGCGCCTGGCCGGCATCACCTACGACGGGCTGGCCGAGGGCCAGGCGCTGGCGGCGCACGCCAAGAACGCCAACACCTTCGAGCAGATGCGCAGCTTCGCCGTGACCCAGAACGGCAAGGTGGCCGCGGGCGAGTGGATCGACGTCATCCGCGGCCGCGACTGGTTGGCCGAGCAGGTCAAGATCGAGGTGGCCACCCAGCTCGTCAACGCACCCGGCAAGGTGCCGTTCACCGACGACGGTATCCAGGTTCTGGTGGCCGGCGTGCGCAAGGCCCTGATGCTGGCCCAGGCCCGCGGCCTGGTGGCGCCCGACGAGGTCGACGCCGCCGGCAAGATCATCCCGGGCTTTGTGATCTCGGCGCCGCTGTCGATGAACATTCCCACCAATGACAAGGCCAATCGCGTCCTGCGCGACCTCAAGTTCAGCGCTCGACTGGCCGGCGCCATCCATGTCGGCGACATCAAGGGCAACCTGACCTATCAACAAATCTAAGCGGAGCACCTGAGTATGTCCGTAAAAAGCTATGCCCCGAGCCGGGTGAAGATCGTGATGGGCGCGATCGCGCTCAGCGGCCTGGCCGAAGACACCTTTGTCACCGTGGCCGAGATCGGCGAGGGAATCACCTCGGTTTCGGGCGTCGATGGCGAGGTGGCCCGCGCCATGTCGCGCGACACACGCCTGCGCATCACCGTGACGCTGTTGCAAACCAGCGCCAGCAACGCGCATCTGTCGGCCTTGCACCAGGCGGACAAGGCCACCGACGGCGACGGCGCCGTGCCTGTGGCCGTGACCGACCTGCGGGGCAAGTCGCTGCACGCCTCGGATTCCGCCTGGATCGTCAAAAGCCCCGAAGCCGGTTACGGCGCCAAGGTCGGCACCCGTGAATGGGTGATCGAAACGGGTCCTTCTATCAACGTCATCGGAGGCAATAGCTGATGAGTCGCACGCTATCGGTTCCCATTGGAGCCACCACCTTCCATATTCTCAAGTTCGACGCATCCACCCAGCTCAAGCTGTTGGGCGATTTGCAGAAGGAGGTCCTGCCGGCTGCTGGCTCGCTGTTTGGTGCCGTCGTGGGTGGCCAGTCAAGCGACGGCTCCGCGGGTGCTGGCGGGGCCACACTGCGAGACGAGCAGGCCGTCATGCAAGCCCTGCGACACCTGTCCGGCCGCCTGGGCGGCGACGAGCTGCAGAAGTGGTTTGGGCTGCTGGTCGGCCCGGACAACGTCAGCTTCGAGCTTGAGGGCCGCGAGCCGCAAAAGCTCACCGATGCCCATCGCGGGCTGGCGTTCCAGGACTTCTCCGAAATCCTGGAGCTCATGTACCACGTCCTGATGCACAACTTCGCCGGCCCTTTGGCGCGTTGGGCCAGCCGCTTTGGTCTGGCCCGCGGGAAGCTGGGGAATCTGTCGGCGTCTTCCGCCCCGACTTTGAGCGAGAGCTGATCATCTGGCGGCCGATCCTGGCCGGCCATGTCAGCCTCGACGCGGTGCGCCAGGGGCATGTGGACCTGCTGGACATCCTGAAGCTGAACGCCCTGATGGACGCGCAGGAAGCCCAGCAGGCCCACGCCAATAGGAAAGACCGATGAATGTAGTTCGCGAGCTGGTTACCCTCCTGCGGTACGAGGTGGACGATTCGGGCCTGCAGCGGTACCAGCAGGCCTACGCGGAGGTCCAGAACACCATTGCACGGGTCACAGAATCCGCCGTGCAACGCATGCGCGAGAGCTTGAGGCAGGCTGCTACCCTGCGGCCCGCAGCCGTACCCGCGCCGGCCATGAGCACGCCTACGTCCGTAGGTCTGCCGTCCGCACCTCGTGGCGCGGCCGCGGCTGTTGCCGGCGTTGGGGCTGCATCGGCCTTTCCGGTCAACGTAGCGGATGCACGAGCTCGGATTGGGCAGGCGCAGGCCGCCTACGGCACCCTCATGGCCAAGGCGCGCAGCGGCCTGCACACGGTTCGGGAAATCGGAATCGGCACCTGGGAGGGCATTCGCCTGGGCATCCAGGACGCCCGCCAGGCTCAGGACAGAATGACCCGCGCGCAATGGCAGGGCGTGCGCGTACTCAAGGAGCAGGCCGGCGCCTTCTCGGGCCTGCGCAAGATCGTCGGCACGGTGTTCGGCGTGGCCGTGGTCCGGCGGATCTTCGGAGACATCGATGCGTGGGGCCAGATGGAGGCCCGCATGCGCCAAGCGACCGCTTCGGCGCAGGAGTACTCGGAGGTCGACCAACAACTGGCCCGCGTGGCCCGCCTGACCTACAAATCGTACGAGTCCAGCGCCGAGCTGTTCGTCCGCACGCGCCGCACCATGGCCGACCTGGGCAAAAGCACCCAGGACACGGTGGACGTGACGGAAGGCCTGGCGCTGGGGATGGCGCTATCCAGCACCAAGGCGCAGGACCAGGAATCGGTCATCGCATCGCTGACCACCGCCATCATGCAGGGCAAGCTGGCGATGCACCAGTACAGCACGCTGATGCGGGCTGCGCCTCGCCTGCAGGTGGCGCTGGCAGACGGGCTGGGTCTGACCACGGACAAGCTGCTCGAGCAGGTGAAGGCCGGCCGCCTCACCAGCGACAGGTTCCTGCCGGCGCTTCAGTCGCAACTGGTGAAGATGCGCATCGAGGCGCAGGGCATGCCGGTGACCATGGCGGACGCCATGACGGTATGGAACAACGCCTTTCAGCGGTTCTGGGGGCAGGCCTGGCTCGGGCGCCAGGCGGTGCTGGCTGTTACCCGCGCCATTGAATTCCTGGCCGATCACATTCAGACGGTGGTTGGGCTGCTGGCCCTGACCGGCGGCGCCTGGGGCTTGGTGAAGCTGCGGGCTTGGCTTCGCCTGGCCACGGTGCAATCGGGCGGGCTCATCCGTTCGCTGGTCTCCGCCACGCGCGCGGCGATCGGGCTGGATACGGCCATGGCGCTACGCCGCGGCCCCGCCGGCGCGCGCCGGATGCTCGCCCTCTGGAACCGTACGCTTGTGCCGATGCTCCGGATGGCTGCGTTGCTGTACACGATCTACCTGCTGATGGACGACATTGGCGTTTGGTATCGGGGCGGCGACTCGATGCTGGGCGACCTGATCGGCCCGGTGGAGGAATGGAAGGACGAGATCCAGACGGTCAAGACTTTCCTCATACAGATCAAGGACATGCTCGGCGGAGCCGGCCAGGACCTCAAGCCCTGGCTCAAGGGGCTTGGCACGATTCTGATCATGGTCTACGGGCTGTGGAAGATCTTCCGAGGGCTGTTGTGGGTCCTGGGCGTTGTCCGCGATGTGTTCGTGTTCCTGGCGACGCGGGTGGTGCCGATGCTATGGCGTGCCTTTGTGATGACGCCGTGGGGACGAATCGCGACGCTCGTCATCGGCGGCCTGTGGCTGATTTGGAAGTACTGGGATCAGATCAACAAGGCCCTGGGCGACGCCTGGACCTGGCTGCGGAGCAAAGCCAAAGGGACCTTCTTCGAACCGGTCCTCGAGTACATCGACGCATTGTGGGCGTTCTGGGTGGAGCTGGTGAAGGGCGTCGTTGCCCTGTTTACCGGCGACTGGGACGGCGCGATCGCGCATTGGCGCAACGCCTTCAGCGGCTTGTGGAAGTTCTTCGAGGATATCGGCGGTCGCATGATCGCCAAGATCCAGGAGATCGGGGCCGCCATCACCAAGTGGATTACCGACAAGGTCGAGGCGGCCGCGAAGTGGCTGGAGCGGCTGCTGCCGGGGGACATGCTGACCGACGACCACACGGCTGCCATGGCTGCCCCGAAGGAGCTGCTGGGCCACAAGGCTGTCTGGCAGGCGTTCGCAAACGGCACGGGTGTTCCGCTCGTGTCGGCCGGTGCTGCCGTGCGCGCCGGCGCGCCTGGTGGGCGAGGCCCTATGACCGTAGAGATCCACAACGAAACCACGGTCAATGCGCCTGGCGCTGATCCGGGCGCGGTTGCCGGCGCGACCGCGCGCGGCCTGGCCAACACCCAGCGGCGCAGCATTGACCGCCTGGCAGAGTTTCTGGACTTTCATACGGGCGTAGAAGCCGCAAGGTAGGGGTAGAGCCGCGATGAGCTTCGTGTCGATGGTGTTCGGGTGGGGCGGGGGCAGCAGCATCGGCGTGCTGCACCTGGACGCCCTGATCAGCGAGAGAACCTCGCTCAACAGCCGGGCGACCGAGTACCCGGTCGAGGACGGCCCGCCGGTGACCGACCACGTTGTGCAGGAATCGGAGCTGCTGACCCTGGAAGGCTGGGTGACGGCGGCGGAAGCCTCGTTGCTGGGCGGGATGAAGACGATCGCTTCGCGCATTGGCGGGCATGGCGGAGGCGGCCGCTCCAAGCTTATCGGGGCCAAAGAGGCGCTGCGCAAGATCCACGAAGACCGGCTGCCAGTGACCGTCGTGACCGGCTTGGATGTCTATGTCGGGTTCGTCATGGAGCGGTGCGATATCGACCGCAACAACGAGGACGGCGAGCGGTTCAGTATCAGCGCGGACTTCCGGAAGATCCGCAAGGTCGCGATGCGCCAGGCCGTGATTCCGCCAGAGAAGGTCAAGGGCGGCGTCAAAGGCAAGGCGGGCGCCACCAAGACCAACGCGGGCAAGGCGACCCCCAAGGAAGTGTCGGTGCTCAAGAGCGATACCGGCCAGGTCATCGGGAAGATCAAACAGGTCATCTTCGGGAAATGACGCAATGCTGCAGATACCGATCCTGGACGCCAATGACAGCCTCACCGAGGTGGAGCTGGACGGCGCCACGTTCTTTCTGGGCCTGTCCTGGAACAGCGAGGCCGAACGGTGGACGCTGTCCATCGAGAACGCCTACAACGAAGTGATCGTCGCCGGCATCGCCGTTGTGCCCGATACGCCGTTGCTGGCGCGGTATCGGCACTTGGCGGTGCCGGCCGGCGAGCTGGTGGCGCTGGCGCCCGACCGGCGCGATGTAATTGACCGGGAGGCCTTGCCCGCCGGCAAGGTGGCGCTGGTGTACGTCGAGGCGGCTGAGGTGGCTCATGGCTCGGTTTGATCGCGTGTACCGCCTGCTGGTGGGCAAGCCGAACCAGAAGGGGCTGGAGATCCGACAGCCCATGCGGGTGACCTTCGAAGTCAGCAAGGACGCCCAGGAAGAGCCCAACGACCACAAGATCAGGATCTACAACCTCGCCGCGGAAACTCGCCGGGCGCTGGAAGAACCTGGCTTGCGCTGCGTGCTGTACGCCGGCTATGCCGAAGAGGGCGGGCCGTTGTTGATGGCGTCGGGCAGCGTGGTTTACGCCTACACCTGGTACGAATTGCCGGATGTGGTGACCGAGCTTGCCGTGAAGGACGGCTACACCGAGGTGAGGGACACCGCCGTCTCGATTGGCCTGGGGGCGGGCGCACAGGCCAGCGCCATCATCCGGGATGTGGCGCGCCAGATGGGATTGCCCCTGGTGATGGCCGACGACGTGCCTGACCGCCGATGGCAACAGGGGTTTTCGTTCTACGGAGCCGCCCGCACCGCGCTGCACAAGGTGACGCAGGGTACCGGCCTGGAATGGTCGATCCAGAACCAGCAATTGCAGGTTGTGGGCCGGCGCGGGACGACCCGTCGCAAGGCGGTGGTACTGGCGGCTGACACGGGACTGATCGGCTATCCGGAGCGCACGCGCGAAGCGGCAAGGGAAAAAGCCCGCGTGCGTGACAGCCAGACAAACGACGACGTGCGCCTGGTCAGCGCCCGCCAGCAGCTCGACGGCTGGCGCGTGACCTCGTTGTTGCTGCCTACGATCAATCCTGGCGACCTGGTCAAGCTGGAGAGCCGCACGGTGCAGGCATTCCAGCGGGTGGAGGCGGTGCGTCACTACGGCGACAGTGCCGGTGGCGACTGGCAATCCGAGCTGCAGCTGGTCGATCCGCATCTGCCGCATCGTGAGAAGAGAAAGACATGAAAAACCCGATTGCAGGGCTGCGGGCCCTGATCGACGCGGAGCTGGCAGACGTGTATACGACGCTGCCGGGGGAAGTCGTGTCTTATGACGGCGTCACGGTGACCGCGCGCCCGGCCCTGGCCAAGCGCCTGGCAAACGGCGAAGTCCTGACTCCGCCCCAGATCGTCCGGGTGCCGGTCAGGTGGTTCACGGGGGACGTGAACGGCGCGCTGGCGCTCATATCGGTCCCGCTCAAGCCGGGCGACCCAATCACGCTGTCGTTTTCGGCCCGCTCTATCGAAAACTGGCTGGCCGGCGAGGACGGGCCGCCCGACGATCCCCGCCAGTTCGATCTGTCGGACGCGTTCGCCAGCCCCGTGGTGCGGCCGGGAATCGCCAGGGCCGATACCGAGAATCTGAGCATTCAGTACGGCCAGGCCTCGATGAAGCTGTCGCCAGCCGGCGCACTGAGCTTCGTGGTTGCGTCCTGGACAGTGCAGGCCGAGCAGACCACGTTCAACACACCCCTGACCGTAAACGGGCCGCTGCGGTACACGCAGGGCCTGTCCGGTGAAGGAGGCGAGGGCGGTGCATCGATGACCGTCCGCGGCGGTGTGGCGTTCGAGGGAGGCCGGCTTACCCATGACGGCAAGGACGTGGGCGCCACGCACGCGCACCCCAACGGCATGGGCGGAATGACGGAGGAACCTGTTGGATGACGATCGATCTTGCACTGTCCGACAACCACGACCTGGCGCTGGACCTTGTCGGCCGCGCTTCGTTGATCGACGGCGCCGCCAAGGTGGCGCAACAGATCAAGGTGACGCTGCTGGCCTTCCTGGGCGAGTGGTTCCTCGATACCAGCTTCGGCGTGCCGTACTTCGAGGAAGTCCTGGTGAAGTCCCCCAATCGAGCCGCGGTCGAGGCTGCGTTTCGCGCCCGGATCGGTGAGGTGCCTGGCGTGTCCCGCGTCCGGCGCCTGGGGCTGGAAATCGATCACGGCCAGCGGCTTCTGCGCGTCTCCTACGAGGCCGACACATCGGCGGGCCTGCTTGCCCAGGTAGTCGACCTGCATCGCCCCTGAACCCATTTTCTTGAGTAGTCCATGGCCTACGGTCTCACACCGGACGGGTTCGTCCGCATGCGCCTGCCTGAAATCCGGCAGGAAATCATCGAAGACCTGCGCGCCCGGTTGAGGGCGGCAGGCGTAAACGACGCCATCGAAACGCGGCCAGACAGTGTCATCGGTCTGCTGATCGACACCTTCGCCGAGCGAGCGGCGGCCCTCTGGGAGCAAATGGAGGGCGTTTACCTTTCGATGTACCCCGGCTCGGCCGTCGGCGTGTCGCTGGATCGGTCGGTTGCCTTCACCGGGGTGACGCGCCAACCTGACCAGCAGGCACGGGCTTATGTCGTCCTGTATGGAGCTGAGGGTACGGCTGTTCCCGCCGGCGCCTTGGTGCGCCACCGGGTCAGCCAGAACCTCTGGGCGCTTGCCGGGGATGCGCAGATCCGCAGAGCTGCCACCGCCGACGTGTGGCTGCGGCCCGTGGTGACGCCTGCGTCGCTGTACGAGATCGTCGTTGACGGTCAGGCCTATTCCTACACTTCAGGCCCCAGCACCAACCTGCCGGCGATCCTGGCCGGCCTCGTGGCCGCACTGGCGTCCACGGGCCTGGCAGTTTCCAGCGACGGCGCGGCTATTCGCCTTCGAACCGATGGCCGGGTGGCGCGCGCTTTCACCTGGTCACCGACCTTGGACCTGGTGCGCCTGGGTTCGCCGGCGCTGGCCGTCTCGGCCGACCCGTCGGAAGAAGCGGCCGCGCCGGGCGACTTGAACGGCATCGTGACGGCCGTGGATGGTTGGGATGCGGTGGAGAACCTGCAGGCCGGCGTTCCGGGGCGCTTGGCCGAGAATGACGCCGCGCTGCGGGCGCGGTATCCCACCGGCTTGTTCCGCCTGGGTGCGGCGACCCTGCCAAGCCTCGCGCCCAACATCCGTGATCAGGTGCCTGGCGTGCGGGCGCTACGTGTGTTCCAGAACACCAGCGATGACGTTGACTCGGCAGGCCGGCCGCCGCATTGCATCCATGTGGTCGTGGACGGCGGCCTGGACGACGAAGTCGCCCAGGCGATCTTCTGGACCAAAGGGGGCGGCATTGATACCCATGGGGCGACACGCGTCGTTGTGACCGACAAACAAGGCGCCCGGCATCCCATCCAGTTCGACCGGCCCCAACGGGTCTTTGTCTGGGTGTGGTGCGCGGTGACGCTGCTGCCTCCCTCTGAGCAGGCCTTCCCGCCGGATGGATTCGACGCGATCACAGCAAGTCTCGCCGCGGCGGGGGATGGTTTCTCGATTGGGGACGACGTGATCCGCCAGCGGCTCTTTGGCGCGATCTACCGCACGCCGGGCATCGCCACGGTGGATCTGCGGCTGGCCCATTCCACGGATCCCACGTTCGTCCCCCGCCAGGCCGACTACACCACATCCAACATCGACATCCTGGATTCCCAGGTGGCCGTGTTTGACCAATCTCGCATCAAGGTGACCTGATGGATCTGCAGCAAGACCATGCCGGCATCGCCTGGTCCCACTGGCTGGGTCAGTTCCAAGGCAAGCCGAGGCTTGAAGCCTTGGTCAAAGCGTTGTTGAAGCCGGCCGACGGCCTGCAGGGCGCCTTGCTCGCCATGTATGAGCAGCGCTGGCTGGATACGGCCGAGGGGCGGCAGCTCGACGGCATCGGCGAAATCGTCGGTCTGCAGCGCGCTATCGATGACGCGATCTATGTGCGGTTCTTCGGCTTTGCCGGGCAGCCAAATGTTGGCGGCTTTGGTGAAGTGCGACTGCGCCGAGCCAACGAGCGGTCGGTGGCTGGCTCGACCCGGCTGCTCGATGCCGAATACCGAAAGCTGCTGTATTGGAAGATCGCCCTGAACAACGGCCACGGCACGACGCCCGAAATCATGGCCTCGCTCAAACCGATTTTCGACGTCAACAACGTGGTGGTGCAGGACGCGGGCAACGCCAAGATCCGCATTTGGGTCAGCCGGATTCCAGGCCCGAACGACCCGCTGATGGTCAATCCCTACAAATGGGTGCCGGCGGCCGCTGGCGTGGGCGTGCAAATTATCTCCGGCTCAACGGAAAAGCCGTTTGGCTTTCGTGAGCAGGGTTTCTACGGTTTTGGCGCCGGCGTGCTGGCGCGGGAAATTCACTGATGGCTGAAACCAACTTCTTCCAGCTCTTCAAGGCAACGTGGGCGCAGAACGGCACCACGGATCGGATCTCGGCCGCCCAGTACAGCGCGGGGTGGGCCTACATCGGGTCGTTGCCGCCGACGGTAGAGCAATTCAACGCTGTGCAGCAGTTCACGGATCAAAAGCTGACCTGGGTTTACCGGCATCTGGAGGCCGTGGCCACCTTGACCGGCCGGGAGCTCACGGCGGCGGGCAGCGATGCGATCTCGTATGCATTCCAGAACTTGAATGCCTCGAGGCTGACCGCTGGCACCGTGCCGGTTGAGCGTCTGCCGGAAAGGGCCCCATCTATGACGGTAGGCGCGGCCTCCAAATGGGAAACGCCGCGCAATATCTCCATCAGCGGCGGGGCGACGGCGCGAGCCAAATTGTTCGACGGATCTGCGGATGTGGCGCTGCAGGTGACAGGCCTGAGCATGAGCGCGGCCACGGGCGTGCTGCTGCCGGTGAATGGTGGCACAGGGCTGAATTGGATTCCACCCGGCAACTACCTGGTCGGCAATGGCACTGCGCCGATGACTTTCAAGACGCCAGGTCAGGTGTTCAGCGATCTCGGCATTGCCGAGGCCATCATCGACATGGCTCGGAGGATCTTGTATAGCCCAGCGTTCACGGGTGCGCCTACCGCCCCGACGCCGGCGCTGACGGACAACAGCACCCGGCTCGCCACCACGGCATTCGTATCCGGCAACTCCCTGCGCAAGTGCTCGGCCAACGCGCTGCCCGTCACTAACATTGGTCCTGTCTTCGTGACCGAGTTCGGTGAAATCTGGAGCTGGGTCAGCACGCTCAGCTACACCGGCTATAGGTCACCAAACTGCGGCCAGATCGCTTACTTCGCAACGGATCAAGTTCCGATGGGCTGGTTGAAGGCGAACGGCACTGAGGCATCCCGAACCGCCTTCGCCGGCATTTTCTCGGTCATTGGGACAAGGTTCGGCGTTGGTGATGGCGCTACGACATTTGGCTTGCCCGATCAGCGCGGCGAATTTATCCGTGGTTGGGATGACAGCCGAGGCGTCGATAGCGGCCGGGTTGTTGGTTCGGCGCAGGCGGCCACAGCAATTCGCCTGCTGATTGACAACTACGTAGGCTACGCCGCGGGCACGTTTGCTATTGGCATGCGGAACGTCGATGGGGTTCTGTTCGGCGAAGGAGGTGAAAACCGCACTGTCGGATCAGATTCGACTTTCTATGTCGCCAGCACCCTGGTTAGAGGCGGCGCGAATGACAACACTGCCTATTTCGTCAGGCCGCGCAACGTCGCGCTAATGGCCTGCATCAAGATTTAAGAGAAATCCATGGACATCCAGAAAACCAAAATCGTCTCGCAGCTGGGGCCGGATGGCTACCTGGTCGGGCCGACCATTGCCGACGAGTCGCCGCTGGAGCCGGGCGTGTTCCTGATCCCCGGTGGCGCCATCGACCGCGTCCCGCCCGAAATGCAGCCCGGCATCGCGTACCGCCCTGATGATGCCAGCGACGGCTGGATCGAGGAAGAGGATCATCGCATCGAAACGCTGTATCGCACCAGCGACGGCTCGGTGTATCCGTTCGGTGCGAAGCACGCCGATGAAACCTACAACGGCATCGGCCCCATCCCCGCCTGGCTGACCGCCAAACCCCGGCCCGACGCCTGGAGCGTGTGGAAAGACGGAGCCTGGGTGCGTGACGAAGCTGCGTGGCAGGCCGAAAAGATGGCCACCGAGCGTGCCTGGCGTGGATCGCAGTTGGATGCGACCGACGCTTTGGTCCAGCGCCATCGAGACGAGCTCGAGGACGGGTCCAGCACCACATTGATCGCTGGGCAGTACCAGGAGCTGCAGGCGTATCGCCGCACCCTGCGAGAGTGGCCGGAGACGGCAGGCTTCCCGTCGACCGACCTGCGCCCCGTGGCGCCGGCCTGGTTGTCCCTGCGCTAACCAGGCAGCCGCATCCACATCGCTCATAGACCGCCTCGGCGGTCTTTTTTTCGTCCATCCGGGAGGCAGCAATGCGACCCCATCAAAGGAATTTCTGCATGGAACCCACATCTGCCGGCTTCGGCGGTGGCGCCGCGGTGAAAGTGGCGCTGGCCTATGGCGCGCCTGCCGCGCTGGCCGCCATCCTCGGGCTGTTGATCATGCCGCCCAAGACCTCAAGGGAGTTCACCGTGCGCTCGATATGCACGGTGGCGTGTTCGTTCATTTTCGGGCCGGCGCTGGCGGTCGCCGTCCTTACGTGGAAGCCGAGCCTGATGGAAGCCATGACCTGGCTTGCCCGGCACGGTGCCGAAGGTGACGACCTGGCGCTGGCGAGGTTCTATGTCCTTGGGCCGAGCATGCTACTCGCGGGCCTGCCGGCCTGGTGGGTGCTGGGTGCCTATATGCAGTGGATGTCGCGCATTCGCGAGATCGGGGTTGTCGCGTGGGTGAAAGAGGTGCTGGCGCTGCTGCCCTGGCGCCGGACTGGCGGGGAGGGGTGAGCATGGACTTGAAAGAGGTTGTAGAGCGGGCGATCGAGCCGGCGCTGGCGTTGCTGCCGGCGCGCATGGATACGCCTGCGGCGCGCGTCATGTTGCTGGCCATCGGCCTGCAGGAAAGCCGCTTTGTGCATCGGCGCCAGATCGGCGGGCCGGCGAGGGGCTTCTGGCAATTCGAGAAGGGCTCGCGTGCGAGTCGTGGCGGGGTGTGGGGCGTATGCCTACATCCAGCGTGCAAGGGCCACCTGGCGGCTCTGTGCAAGGCCCGTAGCGTGGCGTGCGATCCCGATGCGATCTATGCGGCGCTGGAATATGACGACGTGCTGGCAGCAGGTGTGGCGCGGCTGCTGCTTTGGACCGATCCCAAGGTGCTTCCGGCCATCGGCGATTGGGAGGCAGCCTGGTCGCTGTACCTGCGCACCTGGCGGCCGGGCAAGCCCAAGCCGGACAGCTGGCCACCCCTTTACAGCCGGGCCACGGACGAGGTGGCACCGTGAGCGCCCTGACGCGCGCTGCGGGCCTGCTGGCCGGTTGGAAGGGGTACGCCGTGGCTGCGTTCGCCGGGGGGCTTGCGCTCGGTGTTGCCGCCTGGACAGCGCAGGCCTGGCGCTATACGGCACAGTTGGCAGACATGCGCGCCGCCCACGCACAGGAGCGAGATGCCCAGGCGCAGGCCGCAGTTGCCGCCGTCGAGGCGGCCAGAAGTGAAGAGCGGCGGCGCATGGCCGCCATGGAGAAGGCCCGTGATGATGCTCAGAAACAGGCCGCTGCGGCAGCTGCTGATGCTGTTGGCGCTCGTGATGAGCGCGACCGGTTGCGTGCCCGCGCAAACACGTTGGCTCGCGCCGCAGTTACCCGAGATCCCGCTCTTGCCAGCGGAAGCCCGTCAGGGGCCGCTGCCGTCGATTTGCTCGCCTACATGCTCGGCCGCGCTGTCGATCGAGCTGAAGCGCTTGCGGGAATTGCAGACCGTGCCCGCATCGCAGGACTGACCTGCGAGCGTGCCTATGGAGAGATGAGTCACCTCGATCCCTGACCGCGTCGTAGCAACGTGCCAGTAGTGGGGCGGGCTCGGATGATTATCTGAAGGAATAGCGATTTTGTGTATCTAGACGGCATTAATTTTCCTGCCTGGCTGCCGTAAGTTTTTGAGGAGGTAATCGCCATGCGCGTTATGCAAACGAGTTTGCCTATAGCTGTCCTCGCCACATCGTTGATGTTGGTAGTTATAGCTGTCATGGACGGAAAGTACCTTAGCGCCTTCGCATGGATTCTCGGTTGCCTTGCAGTCCAAGTCTGCCTACTGGGAATTTCTCGCCCATGGGAGGACGATGCCTGGCTTTTCAAGGTGCTAGCTATGGTTACTACGATCTGCGCGATCTTCGCGGCATTCAGTGGCAGTGCGGCGACAGATTCGCGCCGTCAGGCGGCTCAATTGGAGTTGAGGAGTTTCTACCTGAATGTGATGGGTGGAATGTATGGGCAGGTGAGTCCAGTAGCAAACAAGATGGCCGAGGTAGGAGTGCGGCGTTGTGCTGTTCAAAGCTATTTGGACCTCGCAGATTTGGCACATGAGCTGCATAAGGCGCAGCACCTTGGGCCGGGTTCTTCCTTGGCTTTGGGTACTTACGAGCAATTGGCTGGAGCCGACAAGCCTCCTCCAAGCTGCATAGCGTCTTTCGTCGAATTCAATCGAGTTGCCCCGGATGTGGCTAAGGTATTTTTGCACCGATACCCTGAAGTACTGACCTATAAGTGAATCGGTGTCACTACGGGAACAGCCTAGTAAGAGACCAAAAAGTCGCACAAAGAATTTGGCTCGACCGGCCGGTTAGGCATACTGGTCTGGCAGACCCAATAGGAAACGCCCCGCTGGCAGCAACCAGCGAGGCGTTAGGTCTGTGACAAGCCCTGTAGGAAGGAAGAATCACAAATGGAAGTTAGCACCGACTCAAAATTGGCTCACGCGACGAATGCACCGGAGGTATAAGTCTATCATCGGTACCCATCAAATTTCGATAGCTAATCAAAGCTATACAAAGACGGGGATTCGAGCCGGCAATTGCTCCCTTACCCAGTTGGTCTGCTGTAACGCCCGCAGGCCGTCCGCATGTACGTTTATGTCGCCTGTGATTGAACGCAAGGTTACAAGAATAGTGACTGGCAATGCTTGGGAGAGAGGGGGCTCATACGCGCGTAGCGTTACCCCGGCCTGTAAGGCCCAACTGTCTCCTGCTGTACCGTTTGGAAAACGCTTCCTGTGGACCTTTACTGGAGCCCATTTTGCGCCGTGTTCAACTTGAAGGGATTCGAAGCCCGATTGTCCTTCGTCTGAATCCATCGGTACGCGGCCTTTGATTCGATCGCCTTCGAGCACCCCGAAACTGACTTCGACGTTCGCCCGCACATACTCGCTGCCCGCGTTCGGATCTAGCGGGGGAGAGTAGACGGCGGTGATAATTACTTCCCCCCGGAATTTTCCGTCCTCGAGCAAGCACGCTGGGATGGGGTACGGACTCTTTCTCCATCTCATGCCCGGGAAGACGAGGGCTTCAAACGCCAACGTGAAACTATCATCGCTATCGTAGAGCGTGTTGATTGTGTCCGACGGTCGTCCTGCTCCGAAATATCTTCGTTCAAGTGCCGAGTACTGTGGCGAGCCAAGCTGTGCTGCATGGATCAATAGGGCCTTTACCATAGCGGGCTTTGGCGAAGTCCCTTTTCTTCCTTCCAGTGCGCTCCAGGTATGGGCTGCTATGGCGGAGACGATTGGGGCCGCAAAGCTGGTCCCGAAAGTCTGAATTGGCATATCGGTCGGTGAAAGTGCCTGTACGCTCGCCGGGCCGCTATTCCAAGGGCTGTGAACGCCGCCGCCTGCGTGTACGATATCTGGTTTGGGGGTAAAAACCGGACCCGGGCCACGTCTTGAATAGGGGGCTGGATCTCCCGCTTCGACCATTGCGCCGACAGCGGAGATGTGTGCTATCGAGCCTACGGTCAATGATCGTACCGAATCCCCAGGGCTGCCCACGCGATCTGTTAGTGTGCTTGCTGCTGGCCATGACCGCCGCGGTAATGAAGTATAGTTGCCTGCAGCTACGACGAATAAGACTCCGTACCTATCTGACATCTCGTCCAAGGCTTGAGCAAACTCGCTGAATAAATCGGGGTCGCATTCATCTGAACTTAAAGATAAATTCCAGACCTTCACAGCGGGGTACTTTGGGATAGTCGTTTTTAAACGCTCGATTAGGTCGCTGATATAGCTGCCGTTCGTTTCCAGTCCTGATACATCAATCACCCAACACCCGATCGGCGGGAACCAATCGTGCGATTCGTTAAGTATCCGCGCGCCAGCAACTAACGAAGCAACCATAGTTCCGTGGACATGGTCAGTGTCTGGAGGAAGGACGAAGGTCTCCGTTGCTCGTATCCATTGGTTCAAGCTTGTTGCGCGTGTCGAAACCCCTGTGTCGAATACTCCGACAGTTGGAAGGTCGGAAGAGGGAGATGGAAGGCTTATCCTTGGTCTCCGGGCATCGATGACCTCTGCCTGGGGTGTTGCATATCGAGGCTCTGTGCTGGCGACTCGAATGCCTGGGAATGACAGTAAATGGAAGAGGTCGTCATCAGAAACCGAATCAATATCGGCAATGCGGATCAATGGCACTGAGCCATAGTCCATTTTGATGAGCTTCGAACTGATGTTTAGCTTGGCTAGCAAGTCACTCAGGGCAGACAGATTCCTTGCCGTTGCATCTGACTCTTGATAGCGAAATGGACGAATTAGGATAGGTCCATTGTCGCGAAGCGAGTCCAGTCCTTGCGGTACTCTGCGCTCAATGGACCAGGGCATGATCTTGATAATTGCGCTTAGATTGGCGCGTACCTGCTTGGTCGTACGATTTAGAATAGACCACCGTAATTGGGCAATGCTCGCCGCATGCGCGCCGACTAACATTTCGTCAACGCTGGCATGCCCTGCCGGAAGGAGCTCAGACTCTTGAGCTAATGTTATTGGTCGATGAGATTTGGCAATCCCGGTGGCACGCAACTTGAAGATCAGTACCCCCAGAGCATTGGGGTGAAACTTCAAGTCCAACGCTAAACTAGCTTGAGCCGTGTCTAGAGTTTCTACTAGGCGCCGTCTATAAGCGCCGTCAACCGGGACTAATTCTTTGGCCCCGCCTCCTTGCTGCTGTGATGAGGTGAGGTCAGGACGGTGAAACGGAATGTGGACGAAGGGGTTTTCCCTCCGTGCTTGCATGTTCTCTGGCCTACTGCCTTTATTTGCCTTTCCCTTTCCTTCCGCCATACGAGTGCTCCCGTTTTAATACGTTACTTACGTGACGAACGGAAACATTATATATGCGCGCTAAATCCCGCAGCGGAAATGAATGAGGATCCCAGACTCTTAGCCAGTGGATCTCGGCATCGTTGGTGCTCAATACGGTTCCTGAGTTTAAGGCCAGAGCCAGACCCAGGCGACGGAGCAGCTCAGTTTTGTCAACTTGTTGACAGCCTGAAATCACTGCACTTCGCTTCGCATCAAGGCAGACCTGCTCTATCAATGCTCCAGACGCTGACTCTGATAACGTCGCAAGGTCCTCGAACGAAATTGTTGAAGGTGAGTAGTCACCCAAGAATTTTGCCCAGAGCTGAGCACGCAAACGTATGTCCGGGAACGGCATAGGAACCCGGAAACTGAATCGGCGCCATACAGCTGGATCAAGCAAAGCCTCGTGATTGGTGGCTGCTACTAGGATCGTCTCGTCGGGCAATGCGTCAATGTTCTGCAGGAGCGCTATCACGACTCGCTGAAGTTCCCCAATGTCCCTTTCATTGCCGCGCGCCCCGGCCAATGCATCGAACTCGTCGAGGAAGAGCACGCAGGGGCGTTGCTGTGCATAGTCCATTACACGGCGCAGATTCCGGCTTGTTTGTCCTAACAGACTGCTGACCAACGTGTCACACCGCACAGTGAGCAGCTGAAGTTTCAATCTAGCAGCGATCCAACGAGCGGTCTGGGTCTTGCCTGTGCCGGGGGGGCCATAGATGAGAATTCGGGAAGGGAGGGCAGCACCTGCTTGTACCAGTTGTTCGTGATGTTCCACGCCGTCGACGAACTCCTGCAAGCGTCGTTCAATAGCGTCGGGGAGTAGAAGATGCAAGCCGTCCAGGTGGGGCATGCTGATATCCACAGTGTGCAGACGACTTTCTCCGTCAACAGGCAACGTGCCAAGGGTCGCTTGTAGTGAGCCGTCTTGGGCTGACGCCACTGCCAGCGGTGCGCGTGCGAGTCGTTCCCGAATCAGGGATGCCTGGCGCCGTTCCCCGGCAGCTTCCAGCTTGTCAGCAAGCAATCCGGCGTAGTTCGCAGCCATGGAGGCATTTGCTCTGAGCGCGCCTTCTAGGATCTTCACTACTTCAGACATGTTTTCCAAGGCGTATCCTTCGTAAATTGGTGCTGATGATTGACTTCAATTATACGAAACACAAGGCCGAAAAATCGATACAAAGTTTGGTGTTAACGAATCAGATGGGCGTTTAATTGAAACGGATATGGTTTTTTTGAAATGCATGCGGATATTTGAGGGGTTTGGTGGGTCAGAAGTCGCCTTAGGTGCGGCAGACCCGTGGATATGTGGATGATCCCTGGCGCGGCCGGGTTACTCGGTGATCCACGGTATCCGCCACCCTTGGTAGTGCCCACAGCCTGCGATATCCTCGAACCCGATCGCTATCCATGCCGCAGTCTGAAGCAAAGGTTGGAAGTTGGGGGGCAGGCAGGTCAGGGATTGCGCCGGGAATCGTCGCGCCGAACTTGGCCAAGCTTTCCAAGGTCAAGCGCGGTACATAGCGGTTGAGACCCTGATGGGGCATGGAGTACCTCCGGACCGTACCCACGACGGGCTGACCTGGATCGTTGTCGCGGCGGTGCTCGCCGAGGCGATGCGTCCGCTGGGCATTGCAATGGAATTGCACGATTTTGCTTGAAAATACTGTACATGCATACAGTATAATCTACCGTCAAAACGGTGCAATTAGGCCCCGATTTTGCCCGTTAAGGGACGGAACACAGTGGACGTGACGGACTGGCAGCAGCGGGACCAATACTTCTGGGCAGGGCCTGGCGGCTGGACGATCTGCCGGGTGTTCGCTCAGAACCGCTGGCAGTACGAGGTGTGGGCGGCGAACGGTACGCGCCACGGTATGGAGCCCTCCCTGGTCGCCGCGATCGTGCTCTACGATCGGGTCAAGCCGACGGCATAGGTTGCACGGGCTCGATGGCGTCCGGCAACTGGTATTTCGAATTGCCGACTTCCTGGCGCACCGGGTGCCAGGTGAACGCGGTTTCCGGTGAGCCATGCTCCAGCAGTGCAATCGCCTGCGCGGTGGGAAATTCCTGGTCCATCCAGTGGATGGCGAGGTCGGCCGGCAGCGCTACCGGCCGGCGGTCGTGGACGTCGACCATGCCGCCAGCGGCGTCGTTGGTGACGATGGCGAAACCGTGGGCCTCGTCCTTCTCGGCGTCCGGCCGCCAGTTGCTCAGCCCGGCGAAGAACAGGGGCGCATTGTCGGTGGCGTGGATGAAGTAGGGCTGCTTGGGCGGCTTCGGCCCATCGGCCAGCGGCTTCCATTCGTACCAGCCATCCGCCGGCACCAGGATGCGGCCGCGCGCGGTGAGCATCTTCCAGGGCCAGGCGCCGGCGAGGATCTTGTCCAGCCTCGCGTTCGACATGAGGTACTTCGAATTGTGCGGGCGCCAGCCCCAGTGCAGCCGCTCCAGTTCGAAGTCGCCGGCCAGGCGATGCATTGTCATCGGGCGCGTGCCCGGCGGAATGTTGTAGAGCGGGCCGGCTGGGTCATCGAAGACGCGGCGAGGGTTGGGAAATATGCGCTCGACGTAATCGAGCGGGCCCGACTTCTGGACGATGCGACCGCACATTTTGCGCTCCTCGTCGACGGTCGTTTCCGTCTAGAGCTGGGGAAATCCTTGCCCCCGCCTTGGTATAGGCCCACAGCCTACTTTAGGGCATCGCGGGCTTGCCTCAACGCGGACTTCAATTCGTTCGAAGCCGCGCGCATTCGCGCGAAACGTGCATCTTGAACACTGTAGGCTGGCCTCTGTTTGGACTGAAAGTCGCCGTCTGTAAGTGCCTTTCGAAAATTCATAGCCTGCTGCGTCAGTTCTCGACATGCATAGGGATGTGCAGCGTTCAGATCGGAGATATGTTTGGTGATAGAACTAACTTGGCCGCTGATATGCATGCCCGTAATGTGAGTCTGAGCGGTGTCACCTGCTTCGAGGTAGTAGGAGCAAGCGGACTGTTCTGAGGCCTCCACTTTCTCAATGAGAGATGAGAAGTCACTATAGGCTTGTTGGCGTCTCAAGCCCTTGGCGGTCTGGCGAGCTCCCAGGACATAGACAGCAAGCGAAGGCACTGCCCCACCCAGCAGCCCTATGATGAATTCTTGTGCTAGAGTCTTCTCAGGCATTAGCGGTGGTGCAGTCGTTCGCTTGACGCGTCATCAACATAGCCCCAGATCTCGATCGGCAACGTGTTGTCCTCTTCTGACTTGAGAACGAGACTCTGATGAAGCTGGCTGGCCGAAATCTTGTGAAGTCTGACGAGGCCCCCGAATGCCTCCTCCAAGAACGACGAGCCATAGCCTTCCGCCCCATCCAGATCCACGGTCACTCGACCGCCGGTTCGAAGAGCCGGCCAAAGGAGTTCGTCCCGAAATCGTTCGCCGCTAAACGGGCCATCGCTGACGTAGCGCCCCGCTGGAACGGGCGAGAAATCAATTGCTACCCTGATCATTTTCGCTTCCTTCATCGGGATCTCCAGACCAATTCGTGACCCGGTCGATTGGAACCGTCCATCTAATTAAAGTTCCGCCTAGCTCGGCGTCCAGGGTGTCGTGCGACTCCCCTCCGCCGCTAGTATAACTATAGCGACCGCGCCGGCTGTAGATGTGCATTTCCCCAGCGCCTGCCTGGTCAATAAATTGGCGTAGATCGTTCAGCCCCTTCCCCCTGTGACCCTTCCTGGTGCGGGTGCGCCCTATCTCCATGCCTGCGTATATCATTGCTCCGTCGTCCGGGCGGACGCCAGGCAAGAGGGACAGAGCTCCCCGAATCATCTCCAAAGGATACCTTCTTGGTAGTGTACGTGGAATACCAACGCCCAGGTCACAGAACATGATCGAAAGGCGCTTGCTCGGGCGATGGTAGTGACCACAGAGCCACCACCTATTGTGCGCATCTCCCAAGTTCATCCGTGTGGGGGGATAAGCGTGTTGTAGCGCGTTGAGCATCGCCTCGATGACGCCGCGTTGAAGTTGCTTCCTTGCCATAGTATTCATGGCAATCTTGTCTCCAAGTAGGCTCTCGCGAAGCTCCTTCGCGCTCTCTGATTCCAGCTTCGTCCCCGAGCGGAATTTGATGTACTCCATCGGAAAAGTGCGCTGCGATTTGAGTGGCGATTTGATGTTGAGCAGTTCGAAAAAGCCCATGTCGCACATCCTTTTGAGCAATGTTTGATCTTCTGGGTACGTTCCTGTTAGGGCTTTCTTGCCTCGGAGAATTTGCGCCCTATGTACTTCTGCCAGAAGTACCAGTAGGGCGGAGGGCCGGATGCTCTCACATTCTTCCAATCGCAACCTAACTGTCACCTTTGCGTGCTCTACTGTCATTCGTAGCTTTTGCAGCAACGATGCGCATTCGTCGAAGCGCGTTTCTAGGCATAACAGTTGGGGCACGAACACGTCGATAAATTCTGGTCGTCTGTTGTTGTCGACGACAATGGGAAGGTACCGAGTGTTCGCGTACACTCTTCCGCGTCGATTGTGCCGCCTCCAGAAGCGCTCGTCTCCAAGGTTCTGCAGCCGCACACGCCTATCTTCTCGCAAGCGTTTCATATAAGAATATTTGTTTGGGCCGGAAAAGTATTGTAATACGTGCCGCTATGGCTTCGCCGTCGCAAGAGCTTCATCCCTCGGCAACTAATTACAGGCGTATTTTCCAATTAGTCATGCATTAGGAGCGGCCAGCTCCCGCCCCGCCCATTGTGGCAGGGGGACTTTCGTGGGGACATGGCTGCTCCCAGATGATCAAAATAGAGCGCGGTTGCAAGCGAGTGCCACGCTAAGTAATTGAAAAATAAGGGTTTCGATTTCACCCCTATGCATGGGGTGCAAGGGGTCGCGAGTTCGAATCCCGCCGTCCCGACCAGTAGTTCAAAAGGCCGTCAGTGAGAAATCACTGACGGCCTTTTTCATTTTTGTGGCTTGCATTAAATGGGCGTCATGCTCGCATTCGCAGAACGCCGCGAAGGAATGTGGTCAAGTCAGCAGCTTGACCGGCATTTCGCTACAGATGCGGGTCGCGTTCCGTTGCGCTTGTCATCGCAGTCCGAGGGAATGCAAATAGGCGAACACTTCGTGGGAGTCAGCGGGGCGCACGGTTCACCGGATTTGCCAAGGGGCCGGTTTTTCGCCAACCATTGTGTCAACGCGAGAACCTTGTCTTCGGGTAAGTCGCGCCGATACCGAGGTCCTCTTTTCTCCAGCTTGAGACTGCTTAGAGAGCGGGGAAGTTGGGCGATGCTCAGGGCATCCTTGCCGAAGTAGTGGAAATGGCTGGATACCAGCGCCCACTGATTGCCGTGATGGTCATCGCGCTGATCCCAACGGCCATTGAAGCGGGGATCGACCAGGAAATCCTTGAAGGGGAGTTTCTCGTCCACACGCATAAGATAGATGATCTTCCCGTGGCCGGCACTGGCTCTGCTCGCGCCGCCGGTTCCCATGACCCAGTCGCCCACCTTTGCCATTTCGACAATATTGTTCGTGCCGCCTGGCTTTTTGTACATGCAGTGCACGAGGGTGCAGAATCCGCTTTCGGGATTCGGCGACCTGCCGTGGTCGTGATCAACGACGTAGGAATAGAGTACGTTGGCCATTGGTTCGTGAACCTCTTCCGTATCGGATGCTGTGATGGTGAGAGGTCACATTATCTCCGCACTCATTTTCGATGTGCGATCAAATTTGCAGGGCTTTCCGTCCATCAGTGCGCTCAGAACCTGAACCCGCTGATGTATTCCCCGCACGAGTTGTAGCTGATCTTCCCATTCGTCTTCATGTCGTAGCGCAGCACGGTGCCGGCCTTGTCGGTGTAGAAGATCACCGCGCAGTCGGTGTATTCGGGCACGTAGGCGCTGTAGGACCCATACGTCGTGCCCATCGGGCCGTTGGTGGAATAGCCGCGGCCTTCGTAGTGGCCCGGATGGTAGCCATAGACATACGTGTAGCTCGTGGTCTGGTCATCGACCTTGTTCACGAACGGCTTGGCGCCGGTCTCGGGCGGCCAGGCGGGCAGCATTTCATTGATGTTCTTGCCGACCTGCGCATCGAGCTTGTTGCGCGTGGGCGAGTAGACGGACAGGCCCATGCAGGCGGACAGCGTGAGCGGCAGGATGACGGCGGGAGCAATGCGGCAGATGCTTTTTAGCATTTGGAAGCCTCGGGTCGAGCACGTTGGGTGCGCGAGTATAGTCAGCGCGTTTTGCCTTTGAGAAGGCAAAAAAACCAGATGAGCACATCGGTAAAGTTTCGTTCCAATAGTCAGAAGGCCGTCAGCAGGACGCGGATATTCTTTTACGTTGGTCCGCATCGCGCGGGCAAGCGTTACGCGTTTTTCCAGTCCGGTTGACGCGGGTCGCGGTCAGTCGATGACTTCCGCGCAGGCGTCGGTCGGCGCGGCGGCGACGCCGCCCACCACCGGCACGATCTTGATGACCGCGGAGGTGACGCGGCAGGGCGCGGCGGCGAGGCCGCAGCCCGTACAGGACAGGCAGAGCAGGGAAATCAGCAACCACTTCATGGGATTCGTCGGCGAGGGATTGGCGCCGCGGGCGGGGCCGTGGCGCAATGCCTGGATTTTGCGCCGCGGGCCGGTCCCGAATAGTGGGGAATTGAGCGGCGAATGTAATGACGTTTGCGCGAGGGCGCACAGGATGTAACGCGGGGGGGGCAATACGAGCGAAAGTGATGGTCACGCCATCCTCATCATGCTCAACCCGCCGTGAACGTTCAGCCTATCGAGTGTTCTGCCCTTTCAGCGTTCCGCCTTTTCTTTTCAGCTTGCATCCGCCATTGGCGACGCCGCTCACAGCGGCGCCTGGCCGCGCTGGCGGTACGCGCGCGCCAGGCTGGCGGAGAACGACAGCGCGGCGATGCCGCAGGCCAGGGCGAAGACGTAGCGCGAGAATTGCCCCGAGGCGGCGCCGGTTTCCTTGCCGAGCAGGGCGATCACCACGGCCACCAGCGCCGCGCCCAGCGATTGGCCCGTGGTGCGCGCGGTCGACAGGACGCCGGAGGCGGTGGCGGTGCGGTTCCTGGCGGCGTTGGCGAACATTTCCTTGTTGTTGGGCGGCAGGAAGAAGCCGTAGCCCATGCCGCACAGCGCCACGCGCCATAGGAAATCGCCGGTGCCCGGATCGGCGGGCAGCAGCACGAGTGAGTCGAGTCCCAGGCAGAAGGTGAAGACGCCGATGCTGGAGACCTGGGTGGCGTTGAAGCGGTTCGCGAGCCTCCCGGCGAACGGCGCGCAGACGGCGACCGCGATGGGCCACGGGGTGAAGACCAGCGCGGATTCCAGGGCGGTGTAGCCGTAGGCGTCCTGCAGCACGAACGGCAGCGCGACCAGCGCGATGCCTTGCGAGACGAACATGGTCAGGGACGTCAGCACCGCGAAGGAGTAACGGCGCGACTTGAAGATGTCCAGGGGCAGCAGCGGATGCCGCGCGCGGGTCTGGCCGAAGGCGAACAGGGCGATCAGCGCCAGTCGGAAAGTACGTTCATCAAGTTTAGGAAATCCTGTTCCAGTACGGTCAGGTCGCTCGCTTCCACCGCTCGCATTGTGCATTCCTTCAGCCATCCCAAAGACGGAAACATACGCGTGGTACGGGCACGGCTATTTGCAGATATGGCGCGGCAAAATCGGCCATTTGCTTCAACTGCATCAGCGATTCGTGTCGAGTCGCGCCGCCCTGCCGCGTTTGTCGCGCGATTAATCAATTAGATATAATTTGTCATTGATAGTTAAAATTCAGGGTTCTGCTTTTGATTAATCGAGCTACACGCAACGCCATCCGTTGCTGGCCGAATGGAGAAAAAATGTCGAGGATGAAGAGAATTGCCGTGCTGGCATGCGTTGCCGCCTTGATTTCCGGGTGCAAGACTACGGTCGAGACCGCGGTCAGCCTTTCTGACCTACTGACTGCGCCGAGCAAGCAGCTATCCGGCAATTTGTATGTGGAGGTGCCGAGCTGCCAAAGCCATGAGGATTCGCGGCTGCCATCGACCTCGGTGCAGGATGTCCAAAAGGCCATGCCCGGTATTTTCTCCGATGCCAAATACCAAGAGTGCTTTCGAAAGGGTTTCGATTCCTACGCGCGATTTTCGGTACCGATATTTCTCGATAAGGACCTGGATGGCAAGCCGGCATCGCCTTCCCATATCAACCTGATTTCGAATGAGAAGGCCTTGCTGCGAGTCAGCGTTCCGGATCAGGTGAAGGCCCGCATCATCAACGCGCAGAAGCGATCGCCCGTGGGCGGGCTGGACCTGAAGTTTGTCATTCGGGTCAAGAACGATACGGGCAAGGATTTCGCATTCACGGCTTTGGCGGCGTATATCGACCAGACTCCCCATGTCATCAATAGCCTGACCATAAAGCGCGGCGGCGATTTCCTTATCACGCTGTCTGACGTTTCCGCCCGGTCCGCGCTGGACAAAGGTGAAGCGCTGGTCTTACTGCTGCCGTCGAAATAGCTGCTTTTGCATTTCGGGGATACTCGCGGCATGCGTGTAGTGCGTGGTCTCGTTGTCAATGCGTTCAGACTCGGAGCGAGCGAAGCGTGAGGCCGCTCGCCATCAGTCGATAACCTCCGCGCACGCATCCGTCGGCGCGGCCGCGGCGTCGCCGACGACCGGCACGATCTTGATGACGGCGGACGTGACGCGACAAGGCGCGGCGGCGAGGCCGCAGCCCGTGCAGGGCAGGCAGAGCAGGCAGATCAGCAACCACTTCATGGGATATGCGCCGGCGGATGTTGGCACCGTCGGCGAGGCCAGGGTGCAGTGGGGAGATTGTGCGTTGCGGGCCTGCTGGCAATAGTGGGGAATTGATGGGCGAATGTAATGACGTTTGCCCGCGATCAATCAGGATGTAACCGGGGCCTGCACCCATGGTCGCGGAATTGCCTGGTTGTGCCCCTGAGGGGCAGCATGCGTGTGGCGTGTCGGTCAGCCATGGGCGCGCGGGCCAGGACGCCGCTGGCGTCGTCCGCGCCTTCCGCGGGAGGTAGGTTATCCTGCCGTCGCATAAATTGATGACGCCGTCGAATTCCATGCCCCACCCGCCGAAACCGAATGCCGCCGTGCGTCGCTACCGCTTTGCCTGCCAGGACATCGAGGCGCGATACGGCCACGGCAATTTCGATGATGCCGGCGACCACGTGGCCGAGGCCTTGCGTGAGGTGTCGGCGGCAGAGAACCAGTACCCGCTGGCTTTCGAGTTCGACACCGCGCATGCCAATTCGTGGTACCACGCGTTCGTCGTGACGGTCACCGGCCTGCCGGATGACATTGCGCGGCGCTTTGCCGAGCGCATGCAGGCGCTTGGCCTGCCGCCGCCGCGCTCGACCGATTGACCGGGATTCGCCCCGCGAGCTAGGATGCCGCGGCGCGTTCGCGCCACAGTCATCCGCTATTGGAGTCTTCATGGTTACCTGCTATCTGCGTTACGTCATCGACCCCAGCCGCCTCAAGGAATTCGAAGCCTACGGCAAGATGTGGATTCCGCTGGTGGAGAAGTTCGGCGGCACGCACCATGGGTACTTCCTGCCGTCCGAGGGCGCCAACAACATCGCGCTGGCCTTGTTCACGTTCCCCAGCCTGGCCGAATACGAGCGCTATCGCCAGCAGTCGATGCAGGACGCGCAATGCCAGGCGGCGTTCAAGTACGCCGAAGACACGCGCTGCATCCTGAGCTATGAGCGCAGCTTCTTTCGCCCCGTGTTCGACTGAGCATTGCGCGGCGCGTGGCGGGCCTGATCCGACCACGCGCCTGTTATGCCCGGATTTCTGCGGCTCTGTGTCTGTCGCGCGGGGCGGGCGGCGCGGATAATTTTCCGCATCCGCCATCCCTTTGAAGGAACCCGCATGCGCTACCGCTACGTCACCGCCGATGTCTTCACCGAGCATGCCTACCAGGGCAATCCGCTCGCGGTGGTGCTGGAGGCCGAGGGCCTCGATACCGCGCAGATGCAGCGCATCGCCCGCGAATTCAATTATTCCGAAACCAGTTTCGTGCTGCCGGCGCGCGATGCCGCACACACGGCCTGGGTGCGCATCTTCACGCCCGACCGCGAGGTGCCGTTCGCCGGCCACCCGAACGTGGGCACGGCGGTGGTGCTGGCGCGCGAGATGATCGCGGCCGGCAAGCCGGCCCCGGCGCGCTTCGTGTTCGAGGAAGAGGCGGGCCTGGTGCGCATCGACCTGCGCTATGGCGCGGACGGCCGCCTGCTCGGTGCCGAGCTGGCCGCGCCGCAGCCGTTGACGCGCGCCAGCCAGGTGACGGCCGAGGCCGCGGCGCGCGCCCTTGGCCTGGCGCCGGACGATATCCTGTTGTCCGAGCATGCGCCCCAGGTGGTGTCCGTAGGCCTGATCTTCCTGGTGGTGCAACTGGCCAGCCGCGATGCGTTGCGCCGTGCGCGGCCGGATCCGGCCGGTTATGCGGCATTGCTGCCGCTGGACGGCGCCCGTTCCATCTATGCCTACACCACCGATTGCGGCGCCGAGACGCCGCTGGGGCCGACCGACATCCAGGCGCGCATGTTCACCGGCCGCATGACCGAGGACCCGGCCACCGGCAGCGCGACTGGCGCCGCCACGGCATTGCGGGCGGCCCTGCGCGGCAAGGGCGAGTTGCGCCTGCGGGTGGCGCAGGGCGTCGACATGGGCCGCGCCAGCCTGTTGCTGGCGCACGCCGAGGTCCGCGATGACGGCGTGTGGGCCGGCGTGGCGGGCCAGGCGGTGGTGGTGATGGAAGGCACGCTGCCGGCGCCCGCCGCGGTCTAAGCGGCCGCTTGGCGCGGCGGGCCGGGGTCGTGTATGCTGCCCGCCATGAACCGCATTCTCATTGCCCCGCCGGCCGCGCCGGCCCTGGCAGACAACCGACGAATCACTCGACGCCTGCGTTGAGTGGCAAGCCGTGTTCGAACGCCGGATCCCCGGTGTTCCCTCCAGAAGGCCACGATACCCCTCGTGGCCTTTTTGTTTGCGCGGCATGCGCGCTTTGCTTTCCAGCCATCGAGGCGTAGCGCCCGGCCTTCGTTTTTCCTTCAAGAGGAACGAAGCATGAAGCATCCCGAACTGGCCATCCGGTCTTTTCATCCGGCGGACGAAGCCGCCATCATCCAGTTGTGGACCGATTGCGGGCTGACGCGCCCCTGGAACGATCCGCGCAAGGACGTGGCGCGCAAGCTGACCGTGCAAGCCGACCTGTTCCTGGTGGGCGAGGCGGACGGCGTCATCGTCGGCACGCTGATGGGTGGCTACGATGGCCACCGCGGCTGGGTCAATTACCTGGCGGTGTCGCCGGCGCATCAGCGCCGCGGCTATGCCTCGGCGTTGATGCGGGCGCTGGAGCGCAAGTTCCTGGAGATGGGCTGCCCCAAGATCAACCTGCTGATCCGCGCCAGTAACCTGGCGGTCAAGGACTTCTATGCCAGCCTGGGGTTCCAGCAGGACGAGGTGATCAGCCTGGGCAAGCGCCTGATTCCCGATCTGTGAACCGGGCGGTGTTTAATGGGGGCCTTCGATTCCTTTCCGATGACGGGTTTTTCATGACGACACCAGACGAACAACTGCTGCAGGCGGCGACGGCCGGCGACGCGCCGGGCGTGGCGCAGGCGCTGGCGCTTGGCGCGGCGGTGGACACGCGCAATGCGTTCGGCGCCACGCCGCTGTTCTGCGCGGCGACCGCCGGCGCGGCCGAGGCGGCGCGCCTGCTGCTGGCGCAGGGCGCGGACACGGCCTGCCAGGCGGGGCATGGATTGACCGCGTTGCATCAGGCCGCGGGCTGGGAGCACCTGGAGCTGGTGGCCTTGCTGCTGGAGGCGGGGGCGCAGGTGGATGCCGCGTCCGACGACGGCGGCACGCCCTTGATGGCGGCCGCGGCGCGCGGCAATGCCGCCATCGCCGCGTTGCTGCTGGCGCATGGCGCCGAGGCCGACCGCCGCGACGAGGAAGGCTGGAACGCCTGGGCCTGGGCCATCGAGAAGGGCGCGCAGGACGTGGCGGACCTGCTGGAGGAGGCGGGCGCCGAGCCGGCGTTCCCCGAGGCGTAGAGCCCGTCGCCCCGCGCGCTCAGTCGACGCCGGGCGGCAGGCGCCACGTCGGCGGAAGGGCGGCGAACTGACCCCAGGAGGTCCAGGGTTGTCCGGCAGCATCCCGCGGTCGGGTCCACAGTCCCCATTCGGGCGGATCGGGAAAGCCATGCCAGAGCCGTTGGGTCAGCACCCAATGCTCGTCCTGCACGGTGGCATGGCAGACGGCTTCGGCCGAGCGCAGTTGATCCGCGGTCAGGCCGAACAGTCCCTCGGCCGGCAAGTCGCCGAACGGGATGCTTTGCCAGCCGACGGCCACCATCCCGCGGACATGGAAACCCTGCCGCTGGATGTCAGCGGCGGCGTCGTCCAGGTCCCAGGGATGGGGCTCCCACATTTACATCGGCTCGGTCAGGTACACCGCTTCACGGCCGACGATGGGCATGCGGGTCGGCATGAAGATGGTGCAGTTGTCGCACGGCGAGCGGATTTCCTCGCCGGCGTTGATGGCGATGAGCTCGCCCTTGTTGAACACCTCGAAGCCCAGCAGCGGCCGCGTGAAGGTGAAGTCCTCGGACTTGACCATGTGCACCTCGAGCAGCCGGAACGGCTGCGCGGGCGCCGCGGGCGCGCTGTTGGCCGGGGCGTCGATCAGGCCCAGGTGCGCGAGGAAGCGCAGCGTGACGTCGGTGGCGAGCAGGGCGGCCGATTGCGCGAAGTGCTGGCCGCATTCGACCACCAGCGCGCCGCCGCTGTCCGAAGCGGGGTCGCCATGACGGCCGTAGTTCAGCACGCCGGTGCCGGGGAAGCGGCCGGCCGGCATCACCAGTTGCACCGCGGGGGCGCCGACGGCGGCGGCCAGCGCGGTGTTGCGGTCCATTTCCGGATAAACCCAGAACGGCTGCACCGGCGCCCGCGTCGAATGGATATCGAGCACGTAGTCGGCCGCGTCCAGCACCGGGCGCAGCTCGCGCGCGCGCCGCAGCTCCGGGCTCTGCTCGCTGCCGTCGAGCCATTCGGGCGACCAGATGCGGTTCAGGTTGTGAACCAGTTGGCGGTTTTCATAGGGATTATCAATGTCGAAGGCGTTGTACGCCTCCATGTTGGCAAAACTCACGGTGAGCGTGCCGATCTTCGGGCGCACGCCCGTATCGAGCAGGTGCGTGGCCGCCACCATGCCGCAGATCTCGTTGCCGTGCGTCAGAGCGTTGACCAGCACATGCGGACCGGGCTTGCCCGATTCGAAGCGGTGCACGTAGTCGATGCCGGTGTTGCCCTGGCGGTAGGCGGACAGGTCGCGCGGCAGGACCTCGAGGGGCGCGGTGTCGGGGGCGAAAGCGGGGTGGGTCATGTGGGGATCCTATTCCGGACGGATGCCGGCGCGGTCGATCAGGTCTTTATACAAGGCCAGGCGCTGCGACATCATGTCGGTGAATTGTTGGGGCGTCTGCAGTTCGGGCGGCAGCGCGCCGCTCTTTTCCAGCGACTGCACGGTGCTGTCCTGGCGCGCCGCGGTCTGCACCGCGGCCAGCAGTTTCTGGGTGATTTCGGGCGGGGTGCCGGCCGGAGCGGCAAGGCCGATCCACGACATCGCGTTCAGCACCGGGTAGCCGAGTTCGGCGAAGGTGGGCACGTCGGGCAGCGCCTCCTGGCGCGTGGGCGCGGCCACGGCCAGCGCGCGCATCTTGCCGGTCTGGATGTGCGGCAGGAAGGGGGCCAGGTTGTCCAGCGCGAACTGGGCCTCGTTGGCCAGCAGCGCATTCAGCAGCGGCGCGCCGCCGCGATAGGGCACGTGCACCGCGCGCAGTTGCAGGGTGTGCTTGAGCAGCTCGGCGTTCAACTGGCCCATGCTGCCGACGCCGGCCGTGGCGAAGTGGACATCGTCCGGATGCGCCTTCAGGTAGGCGACGAATTGCGCGAAGTCCTTGACGGGCAGGGCGGCGCTGGTGACCAGCACATTGGGCGTGCGCGCCAACTGCGAGATGGACGTGAAATCCTTGATCGGGTCGTAGCCCAGGTTGGGATGCATCAGCGGATTGGCCAGGTGCGAGCTCTGCGAGGACGCGACCAGCGTGTAGCCATCAGGTTTGGCGCGCGCCACGCGCTGGCTGCCGATGGCGCCGCCGGCGCCATCGCGGTTCTCGACCACCACGGTCACGCCCAGGATCTTGCCCAGCACTTCGGCGTAGAGGCGGCCGACCAGGTCGACCGAGCCACCGGCGGGGAAGGGCACGACGAGGGAGATGGGGCGCGACGGATAGGCGTCGGCGCGCGCGGACAGCGGCAGCAGGGCGGCGGCCATGCCCGCGATGAGCAGATTGCGGCGGGCGGGCGACGCGGCCTCGGATGGGTGCTTCATGAAGCTCTCTTGTGGTGATGAACAGTTCAGTCTATTCTGCAAAGAATATTGCAGAACTAAATATAGTCTGCAATGAACGTTGTTGAATTTGGGGTTATCACCTAGGGCCGTGCGAGGCATTCCAGGGTGGAAACCGGCCCAGGGACCTTGCCATCATGAATCTGCATCAACGCATCGCCGCCTACGACCGGAAGCTGACCAAGACCGAACGGCGCCTGGTCGAGGACATGCAGGCGCGCTACCCGCAGGGCCTGCTCGAATCCGCGACCGCGCTGGCGCGCAACGTCGGCACCAGCGCATCGACGGTGGTGCGCCTGCTGGCCAAGCTCGGCTACGACAGCTATGCCCAGGCGCAAATGCAGGCGCGCGCCGAACTCACGGCGCTGTTGGCCTCGCCGGGCGAGCGCGCCGATGCCGTCAGCGTCGACAATCCGTCGGCGCAGGCATGCCTGCGCAATGCGTTGCTGCATGACCAGCACAACCTGGAGACGACCTTCGCCTCGATCGACGTGGCGGCGTTCGAGGCAGCGGTGCGGCTGTTGACGCAGCGCCGCGCCCGGGTGCATGTGCTGGGCCTGCGCCAGGCGGCGCCGCTGGCCAATCACATGGCGCTCTATCTCAACCTGTGCCTGCCCGACGTCAAGGCGATGGCCGCGTCGGGGTCGATGTTCCTGGAAGACCAGTTGCTCTGGCTGGAGCCGCACGACGTGCTGCTGGCGTTCACCTTCCGGCGCTATTCGGTGGCGGCGGCCAATGCCGTCAAGGTGTTCCGCGAACGCGGCGGCAAAGTGGTGCTGATCACCGATTCCGCCGCCGCGCCCGCTGCCGCGCAGGCACACCACGTGCTGTTGGCGCGCACGTCGAGCGCATCGCCGTTCGATTCCCATGTGGCCGCGCTGTCGATCTGCAATGCGTTGCTGGCGGCGGTGGCCCTGCGCCGGAAAAAGGAACTGGCCGCGACGCTGGAGCGCGGCGAGGCCTTGTGGGATTCGCAGTGGATTCACCCGCCGGCGCGTTGACGCGCCGCGCTTTGCATGACGCGCGCCGGTTGGCGCGCATATCCTGAAATGCCTCGAATTGCCCCGGATTCAAGGGGTTTTCGCGCTTGTCCAGGTGCATCGGCACCAGCTCATCTAGTACGCCATAACCCCTTGAAAACATTGCTTTTCAAGCCAAATTATTTTTGGCATATTGCGGCCGGGCAAAGCAGATTCAGGAGCGCAGGAATGAACCCGTGGCCGCAACGTCACATTGACGGCTTCGAAGTGATGTGTGAGGTGGTCAGTCTCGATGCCGGGGCGTTGGCGATAGAGGTCAGTGTGTCGCGGCCCGGCGAAACGGACTTCCAGCAGCGTTGGCCCTTGCCGCGTTTCGTGACGTTCGTGGACGCCGGTGTTGCCCGTCGGCACGCGGAACTGGTGTTGTCCGGCATCGTGTCGGTCGACCCGGCGACGGGCGAGCCGCGCTACGGCATTCTGTAGCGCGTGGTCGCCAAGCGGTGTCGATTGGCTTGCAGTCTGGTATCGAGACGAAGATTGACATACCAAATGTTGCCGCGCGCGGCGTGGCGCATGCATGTGCCGTCATGCGCCGCCGCCGCGCTCGGCACGATTTCGCGGATGGCGGCACGGTAGGTTTTGTTTCCTTTATCACAAGATGTGCCTTGCGCCCTTGTGTGCGCTCGGTACAGTGGACAACGGATGACAACAAAAAGGAGAGTTCCATGTTCGACACTTTTCCTCGTTTCCGCCGCGTCGGCATGGCCGCCGCGACAATCAGCGTCGCCGGCCTGCTGTTCGCCGGTTGCACCACCACCACGCCGCAGTCCAATGCCACGGCATCCGAACAACGGCAATCCATCAACAGCGCGGCCAACGCATCGCTGGGCAAGCTCTACCAGGCCGCGCCGCAATCCAAGGATCTGGTCGCGCGCGCCAAGGGCGTGCTGATCTTCCCTGACGTGTTGAGCGGCAGCTTCTTCATCGGCGCGCAACACGGCAAGGGCGTGCTGCGCGTGGGCGGCGCCAACGCCGGCTACTACAGCACCACCGCCGGCTCGATCGGCTTCCAGGCGGGCGCGCAGTCCAAGGCGATGTTCGTGCTGTTCATGACGGACGAGGCGTTGAACAAGTTCCGCAACAGCAATGGCTGGACGGTGGGCGCGGACGCCACGGTGGCGGTGGTGAACATCGGCGCCAACGGCCGTATCGACACCAACACCGCGCAGCAGCCGGTGGTGGGTTTCGTGCTCAACAACGGCGGCCTGATGGCGGGCGTGTCGCTGGAAGGCACCAAGATCGCGAAGATCGATATGTAAGGATCATCGATGCCCGGACAGTCACGTCCGGGCCATGCCGATGCCTGTGAGAAAAAAATGCCGCGGTGGCCAGCCGCGGCATTTTTTTGTGCGGGGTCGACGCGTCAGCGCAGGATGTCGTCGCCGTGATTGCGCACGGCGCTCTCGCGTTCGATTTCCGCGGCTTCGATCTTCGGATCCAGGCCGCGCCACCGCAGGATGCGGCCGCGTTCCTCGGCGGGTTCCCAACCCAGGATGCCGTAGCGCGTGATCTCGGTTTCGCCGGTGTCGAACGCCACTTCGAAGTAGCCCTGACGATCGGGTAGCGTGCTGCCGGGGAACCATTCGGTTTCAGGCATGGTGTGCTCCTTGCTAAGCGATGGAGGGACGCCGGCGCCGGCCGGAACCGGCGGCGGACCTTTTCATTTTGGGCTGGCCGGGGCGATCCCGCAAGCGCCGTCAACCAAGCGGCACGGCGGTGGTGTAGAGCACCTGCTTGAGCGCGAAGCTGGAGCGGATGCTGGCCACGCCGGGAATGCGCGTGATGTGTTCGACGATCAGCCGCTCGAGCGCATCGACGTCGGGCACCAGGGCGCGGATCAGGTAGTCGGCGTCGCCCGACATCAGATAGCACTCCATGATTTCCGGCAGCACCGCGATTTCGCGTTCGAACACGTCGAGCGCGGCCTTGCGCTGCTTGTCCAGCGAGATCTGGATGAACACGTTGACCTTCAAGCCGAGCTTGCGGGCGTTCAGCAGTGTGACGCGGCGGTCGATCAGGCCTTCGGTTTCAAGCCGGCGCACCCGCGCCAGACAGGGCGAGGCCGACAGATTCACGCGCGCGGCCAGCTCGACATTGGTGAGCCTCGCGTCGCGCTGGAGTTCGTTGAGGATACGGATGTCGGTGGCATCCAGGTTGATATCCGGCATAAGAGACCTGTAATTGTGTGGAGAACCATGCACTTGTGCTGAGTATGCATGGTATGGCGGCAAATTGAGGTGAAATATGCTGGGGTTTACCCTATAGACTACCGCTTTCTTTGGTGAATCGGCCAAAGCACGGAATATTCAAGCGGTAGCAGCAGTAGCGATGAGTCAACACAGTACCTTGCGCAAGTTCTTGCCCCTGGCCGGGGCGGTCATGATCTGGGGCGGCAACTGGCCCGTCATGAAACTGGGCCTGGCGCATATGAGCCCGTTGTGGCTGGCGGCCAGCCGGTTCGGGTCGGCCGCGTTGATCAGCGCGGCGGTGCTGGCGCTGCTGGGACGGTTGCGGTTGCCGACGCGCCAGGAATGGCCGCTGGTGGCGGGCGTGGCCCTTTTGCAGATGGGCGCGTTCACCGCGCTGGCCTTGTGGGCATTGCAGTATGTGGCGCCGGGGCGCGCATCGGTGATTGCCTACGCCACGTCGATCTGGGTCATTCCGCTGTCGTCGCTGGTGCTCAAGGAACGGCTGTCGCCGGCGCAGTGGCTGGCCACCGCGCTCAGCTACGCGGGCATCGGCGTGATCGTCGCGCCGGCCTTCAGCCCGTGGCAGGCGCATACCGTCATCGGCCTGGTGATGCTGCTGGGCGCCTCGTTTGCCTGGGCCTGCAACATCATCCAGTTGCGCGGCAATCGCCACGTGCGCCTGGGCGCCGACATGATTCCGTGGCAGACCGCGATCGCCACCGTGCCGCTGGCCGCGCTGGCCTGGCTGCGCGACGGCGCTCCGGCATTCCTGGGCGTGCCAGACGCCTGGCCGGTGATCCTGTACACCGGGCCATTGGCCACGGCGCTGACCTTCATCGTGGTGCTGGGCATGACGCAGAAACTGCCGCCGGTGGCGACCTCGATTGCGATGCTCTGCGTGCCGGTCATCGGCCTGATCGTGTCGTCGGTGGTGTTCCATGAACACCTCTCGCCAGACCTGATGCTGGGCCTGGGATTGATTGCGCTGAGCGTGGCCGCGTCGGCCGCGGCGGCGCGCGTGAAACGTCCGCTGGCGCTGCGGCCGTCGTAGGAGCGGCATGCTATCGTTGCGGTATTGAACTGAGAGTCACGCATGGCATTGCATCGTTTCGAGAAAGGCGAACTGGGACATTGGCTGCGCATCGTTGCCGACAATTCGGAACCGGGCGCCGTCCAGACCACCGTGCCCGCGCATGTGGCCGAAGCCTTGCAGACGCTGCGCTGTATCGATCCCGGCCCCGACGGCGCCTGGCGGATCACTGAAAAGGGCAAGCTGGCGCTGCGCATGGAAGAGCCCGGCGCCATCCATCTGCGTTAATCCCGATTTCCACTGCATGTTTGTGACGGCGTTGGCGCGTCACGAATTGGTGCATTTATTGCGAATGTCTGCGCGTTCCAATCGAGCGCGCGGCCGGGCTCATCCAGATGGGCTACGGGAATCTCCTGAGACGGTTTGTTCGATTTGGCAGCGTCCGGACGTATCGCCGCCAGCATGTCGCCGGTAAGATGAACTTGCGTGACGAATTCAGGTCTATTCATTTGCGCGGGAATTATGCACCCGCTACGTCACGCGTGGTTCACGCGTTTAGGTAACCGACTGGGAGGTAGCACATGCAGCATCGTGACCAGGAAGTACTGATCGACGTTTCCACAGCGGCCATGGATACCGGCGGATATGGCGTATTGCTGACGGTAACGGCTGAGGGCGGCACCGAAGTGGATGCCGCGTTTTCCCACTTGGGCAACTGCGCTTCGTTGGACGAAGCACGCGATCGCGCGGAAATATTCGCGCAGAACTGGGTCGAGGAAAACATCTTCCGATAGGCGCATCCGCGCTTGAAGGAAGCTGAACGGCTGTACCGGTCTGTGTGCGCATGACGCTCAGAATGGCGTTCCAGAGATGGCGGCGGAAATTTCGGTTATCGTCGCTGCTTCAAAACAAATGGCTCTCATCGGGCCTGCGTCATTCCAAGATGACTGCCGCACAGACCAATTCCGCGCTGGCGGAGCACATCAACGCTTTTCACGAGCATTTCGACTCGGTCATCCTGCCCATGTGGATGGGGCGGGGCTTCAATGACGCCTTGGGTCTTCCCTTCGAATCCCTGGATGCCGCCACCGGCGAGCCGCTGCCCGCCGAGCGCTATCGCGCCATGGCCTGCGCGCGTCAGTTGTATGTGTATGCAGGCGCGCCGGGCGCCGCCGCGGGCGCGCATGCCGACCGCTTGTTCGCCTCGATGTGCCGCGTGTTCCGCGATGAGGAGCATGGCGGCTGGCGCTACAGCGTGGATGCGGACGGCCGGCCGCTCGACCCGACGCAGGACCTGTATACCCATGCCTTCATTGTGTTCGCCTGCGCCGCGTATTTCCGCCGTTCGCGCAACGCGCAGGCGCGCAAGCTGCTGCTGGCCACGGCCGAGACCATCGAATCGCGCTTCAGGATGAGCGACGGGCGCTATCAAGCCGCGCTGAGCCATGATTGGGGCGAGGCGTTGCGCGGGCCTGCACAGAATCCCATGATGCACCTGACCGAGGCCTACCTGGCCGCGGCCCAGGTAGCTGAGCCGGCGCTGTTCGCGGCCCGCCTGCGCGGCCTGGCGCAGGTCATGAGCCAGGTGTTCCTGAGCGCGCCGACGCAGTGCATTGCCGAACTGCCGCTGGGCACGCCTGGCAATCGCATCGAGCCGGGCCACCAGTTCGAGTGGCTGTCGCTGGTGCGCGAGTCGGCCGAGGTGTTCGACGGCCTCGATCTGCTGGAGTCGCTGCCGCGCGGCGTGCACTGGGCCCGTGGCCACGGCGTGGACGCGGGGGGCGTGCTGGCCGCACTGGACGAGCGGGGAGCGGTGCTGGACGACACCCGCCGGATCTGGGCGCAGACCGAGTACCTGCGCGTGCTGGCGGTGCTGGGCGACCTGCCGGCGTTGAACCGGGCGCTGGCCGGCTTTCGCGCCCGTTTCCTGCACCCCGGCGGCTGGTACGAATGCCTGGACCGTGAGGGCGCGGTGGCGCGGGCGGATATGCCGTCGACCTCGCCCTACCACCTCGCAACCTGCCTGGCGGCCTTGCCAGCCGTTGTTTAATTGCGCCGTTAACAATTTTTGTCTAACCGGGAATAGGTTTTTATAGAAAAAAATTGGTGAAATCCCTTACAATTTGGTAACCAAGTTATTGGGGAAGCATCAATGAGCGTTATGTGCTTGGCTTGCCAACGCATCAACCCCGGGTTGGCGGGTGTCGCACCGCATTCGCACCTGGGGCATCAGGGATTCACCAACCCGACTCAGAAGGGCCGTGAGGAAAGCCGCGAGGACCATTTTCGCTGCTTGAACTGCGGCGCGAAGTGGCTGCGCGAGACGGACAAGTGGGGCGTGGACCTGGGATTCAAACTGGCGCCCTGACGCGCCGCAACACGCCGGCCGAGAGGCCGCGAATCGCCTGTCATGATCGGGCCCCTGTCGGGGCCCGTTTTGTTTTGTAACGTATTGTCGTAATTTCAGGCCGGCGGCTCAACTGTGGCTTCGGGATCCTGTCCGGCGGTATCGAGAAGCCACTCGCGGAAACAGGCCAGGGCGTAGTGGTCGCGCCGTTGCGGCGGGGCGCACAGGTGATAGCCGCGCGCGATGGCGATGCGCAGATCGGGGAAGGGGGCGGCCACGCGGCCGGCCTGCAGGTCGTCCTGCACCAGGCAGCGTTGCAACACGGCGATGCCCATGTCGGCCATGACGGCGCGCACCAGGATGCTGACCTGGTCGAAACCGCTGGCAAGCTTGAGCGGGGCGCGGCGCACGCCAGCGGCCTCGAACCAGCGGTCCCAGTTGTCCTGGCCGTTGGCGTGGTACAGCAACGGCTCGCCGAGCAGGCCCGCGGGGCTGTCCCACAGGCCCGCGGCACGACGGGCGGCCAACCGGGCGGGGCTGCAGATGGCGATCATTTCGCGGCCGATCACGTAGTCGGCCTGCCAGCCAGGCCATTGGCCGGCCACGCCCGAGAGGATGCTGGCGTCGGGCGTGGCGCCCGAGAAATCCTCGTTGCGGCGGTAGGCCGCGAAATCCAAATGGATTTCGGGATGACGCCGATGGAAGTCGGGCAGGCGCGGCACCAGCCAGGCGCTGGCCAGGGTCGGCACGCTGGACAGCGTCAGCCGCAGGCGGCGGTCGTCGGCGCGCAGTTCGGCGCTGAGCGCCTCGATGGCCTGCAGCGGCGCCAGGCCGCCTTCGTAGAGCTTGCGGCCGGTTTCGGTCAGGGTCAGCCCATGGGCGTTGCGGCGCATCAGCGGCTGGCCGAAATGCGCTTCGAGCCGCGCGATGGCGCGGCTGACGGCGCCCTGGGTCACGCACAGGGTCTCGGCCGCCTGCGTGAAGCTGCCCAGCCGCGCCGCCGTCATGAAGGCGTGCAGTTCGGACATGGACGGCGAATGCAGGCGCATGGCGCGACGGGTTCCAGCAGGGCGCGAGCGCGGCCCTAGCATGAGCGTTGGTAATGAAGGCGTGCAATATAGTCGTTTGAAAGCGGATCGTAAAGTTCGGACACTGGCGGCCTCGCAGCAAGCCCTGCACCTTTTCCGGAGTCGCTCCATGTCCCGCCGCTTTTTCGGCTGTTCCGCGCGCATCGCGCTTGCCGGCGTCTGCGCCGCGCTGTCTTTCGCTGGTCCGGCGCACGCCGCCGACTATCCTTCCCGCCCCATCAAGCTGGTGGTGCCGTTCGCCGCGGGCGGTTCGACCGACATCGTGGCGCGCCTGGTGGCCGAGTACGCCGGCCGCGACCTGAAGCAGACCATCGTGGTCGAGAACAAGGCTGGCGCGGGCGGTTCGCTCGGCATGGAGCAGGTGGCGCGTTCGACCGCCGACGGCTACACCATCGGCATGGCGACGATGAGCACGCACGGTTCCAATCCGGCGGTCTACCGCAAGATGAACTACGACCCGCTCAAGGACTTCGAGCCGGTGGCCAACGTGCTGGCCGTGCCCAGCATCTTCGCGATCAATCCGCAGGTCCCCGCCAAGAACATGGCCGAGTTCGTCGCCCTGGCCAAGGGCCAGGCGGACAAGTACAGCTTCGCCTCGCCGGGCGTGGGATCGCTGGGGCACGTGAACATCGAGAACTTCATGATGCTGGCCGGCATCAAGCTGCTGCACGTGCCGTATCGCGGCGCGGGCCCGGCGCTCAATGACGTGATGGGCGGGCAGGTGGACGCCATCACCGACAACCTGTCCTCGACCTTGCCGCAGGTGCTGGGCGGCAAGCTGCGGCCGCTGGCGGTGTTGGGCGCCGAACGCTCGCCGCTGCTGCCGGACGTGCCGACCTATATCGAACTGGGCTATCCCGACATGGGCACGGGCGGCTGGTTCGGCCTGGTGGCGCCGGCCGGCACGCCGCCGGCGGTGGTCGAGCGCTTGAACCAGGCCGTGCGCGCGGCGATGCAGGATCCGGAGTTCCGCAAGAAGGCCGAGGACGTCGGTGGTACGCTGATGCCGACCACGCCGCAGGAATTCAAGGTCCAGATCGAACAGGCCCTGGCGCGCTACGCCAAAGTCGCCAAGGCCGCCAACATCCAGGCTGACTGACGATGACGAACGCCGACTTCCAAGCCGTTTCCGTGCATGCCCCGACCGCGCCGGCGCTGCCGCTGGTGTGTGATTCGCCGCACAGCGGCGAGCGATATCCCGCCGATTTCGGCGCCGCGGCCAGCCTGGCGCAACTGCGCCAGGGCGAGGACACGCACGTGGACGCCTTGTGGTCGGCGGCGCCGGCATTGGGCGCCACGCTGGTGGCGGCGCACTTTCCGCGCGTCTACATCGATCCCAACCGCACGCTGCGCGATCTGGATCCGGAGCTGCTGGCCGAGCCCTGGCCCGAGCCGCTCGACCCCGGCGAGAAGACCCGCCTGGGCAAGGGCCTGATCTGGCGCCGCATGGACAAGGCCACGCCGATCTACGACCGCAAGCTGTCGCTGGCCGAAGTGCGCCACCGCATCCAGGCGTACTACGAGCCGTATCACGCGGCGCTGGCGCAGGCCATCGAAACCGCGCAACGCGATTTCGGCGCGGTCTGGCACCTGAACCTGCACTCGATGCCGAACGACGCCTACGAACGCCTGGGCCGGGAGAGCGCGCATCCGCTGGCGGACTTCGTGCTGGGCGATCGCGACGGCACCACCTGCGAACCGGAATTCATCGCGCTGATCGAGACGGCGCTGCGCGACCGCGGCTACACGGTGGCGCGCAACGATCCCTACAAGGGCGTGCAGTTGATTGCGCAGATCGGCCAGCCGGCGTTGAACCGCCACAGCCTGCAGATCGAGATCCGGCGTCCGCTGTACATGGACGAGGTTACGCGCGAACGCAATGAGGGCTTCGCGCCGCTGCGCGCGGACCTGTCGCAGGTGCTGGCGCAAGTGGCGCAATATGTGCGCTCGCGCATGGCCGCCGTATCGTCGACAAAATAGACTCGGTTGAATATTGTGTGGCCGCGCGGCCGCGATTGAGATCAATCAATCGCGGCCGCGCCTCCGCTTAAGTTTCCCGACGCCGGGCCGTTGTCGCTAACAACGAGCTGCGCCGCCGATTGGCGCGGCCTAAAGGAAACCGGTATGGCCGAGAAGATCATCAATGGTTTTTCCGTCGTGGCGTATGCGACACAACCCGAGGGGCGCATCCCGGCGCGCGCCTTCCTGGAAACGCGACGGTTGCCGGCCAAGGGCGATGCCGCGGCCAAGCCTGCGCCGCAAGCGGATCAGGACGAGGACGGCCAGACGCAGGATGACGCGGATGAGCCGGAAAGCCTGGCCTTCGAGATCTTCGTGACGCGCCGTTTTCGCGGCGCGGTCGAAGCGATGTCGGCGGCGCGCAACGCGCTGGATCGCGTCAAGTCCGTGGATGAGCACGGCGTGCCGGATCACCTGCCGGACTGACGCAGCCCATATTGTTATCCCCACTTTGTATTTGTCGAACGCCTGAGCACGGGCCGATGATGCCGCATGGCAAGCATCGCCATTCACAGTCTGCTCAAAAGGAAGGTTGATGAATACGAACGTCCAAGCGCGCGCCAATCCGGCGCGCAGTATTTCGCGCCGCTCGTTGCTGCGCGCGGCGACCGTGGCCGGCCTGGCCGCGCCGCTCGGCATGCTGGGATCGCGGGTGCTGGCGGCCAATGGCGCGCCGCGCACCTATAAGATCGCGTGGAGCCAGACCGCGGTGTGCCAGTCGCCAGTCTCGGTGGCGCTGGAGCGCGGCTTCTTCGACAAGTACAACCTCAAGGTCGAACGCATCAATTTCAGCGGCTCGACCGATCAATTGCTCGAAGCCATCGCCACCGGCCACGCCGACGGCGGCATCGGCATGGCGCTGCGCTGGCTCAAGCCGCTGGAGCAGGGCTTCGACGTCAAGCTGGCGGTGGGCACGCATGGCGGCTGCATGCGCCTGCTGACGGCGGCGGATTCGCCGGTCAAGCGCGTGCAGGACCTGAAGGGCCGCCGCGTCGCGGTGTCGGACCAGGCCAGCCCGGTGAAGAACTTTTTCGCGATCCGCGTGGCGCAACTGGGCATCGATCCGGAATCGGTGGACTGGCGCCAGTATCCGCAGGACCTGTTCGGCGAGGTGCTGAGAAAGGGGGAAGTCGATGCGATCGCGGGCGATGATCCGCTGATCTACACGCTGCGCGAGGACAACGAGCTGCGCGAGATCGCCACCAACATCGAGGGCGACTACGAGAATCGCACCTGCTGCGTGCTGGGCTTGCGCGGCGACCTGGTCCGCAATGATCCCGAGTCGGCGGCGGCCATCACGCGCGCCGTGATCGACGCGCAACGCTGGACCGCGTCCAACCCCGACGAGACCGCGCGCATCTTCGCGCCGTACGTGCCGGGCAAGGTGCCGGCCGAGCGCGTGGCGGCGATCCTGCGCAGCCACAGCCATGGCCATGCGTCGACCGGCGCAGCGCTGCGCGACGAGATCGTGGGTTATGCCAAGGACCTGAAGACGATCAAGGTGCTCAGCGCCAACCTCGACATCAACAAGTACGCGCAAGCGGTGGTGCCCAATGTCCTCGGCTGACGCGCTGGCGGTGGCCGCGTTGCGCGGCGCGCCGGCCGCCGCGCATCCCTGGCGCCTGTGGAAGACCGGTGTGGTCGCGGCGGCGCTGTGGGCCGCGGTGGGCGCGGTGACGTTGCGCTGGCCCAACGTCGAGGTGGGTTTCGTTTCGTGGGGGTATACGCGGGAATTCGGCATCGCGGCGCTGGTGCTGGCGGCATTGCTGCTGCTGGTGGCGGTGGCCGGCGCTGGCCGGCGCCGGCCGGCGCGTGCGCTGCATCGCGGCGGGCCGTGGCTGGTGCTGCTGGCGCTGGCGGTTGGGGCGTGGGAGATCGCGACGGCCAAGCTGGCGTTGCTGCCCAGCCCGTTCTTCGCGCCGCCGCAGTCGCTGATCGAGGTCTACGCGACCGACTACAAGCGGCTGGCGGACAGCCTGGGCAATTCGCTGTGGCTGCTGCTCAATGGCTTCGGCCTGGGCGCGGCGGCGGGCTTCCTGACGGGCGTGGCGATCGGCTGGTCGCGCGGCCTGGGATACTGGGTGCATCCGGTGCTGCGGTTCCTGGGGCCGGTGCCGTCGACGGCGCTGCTGCCGATGGCGTTCTTCTTCTTTCCGTCGGGTTGGTCGGCGGCGGTGTTTCTGATCGCCCTGGCGACGTGGTTTCCGGTCACGGTGTTGACGTGGTCGGGCGTGGCCGGCGTGAACCGCGCCTATTACGACGTGGCGCGCACCATGGGCGCGAGCGAGTGGTTTCTGGTGCTGCGGGTGGCGATTCCAGCGGCGTTGCCGCAGGTGTTCGTCGGACTGTTCATGGGGCTGGGCGCGTCTTTCTCGGTGCTCGTGGCGGCCGAGATGATGGGCGTCAAGTCCGGCTTGGGCTGGTACCTGTCGTGGGCGCAGGGGTGGGCCTCGTACGCCAACATGTACGGGGCGCTGATCGTGATGGCGCTGGTGTTCTCGGGACTGATCACGCTGCTGTTCGCGGGGCGCGACCGCCTGCTGGCCTGGCAGAAGGGAGTGGTGAAATGGTAGTGGCGGCACTGGAAGGCACGGCGGCATCCGCGGCGCGCGGCGCGGCGCTGGCGGTGCGCGGCGTAAACCATCGCTTCGAGCTGGACGGCGCGGCGTTGCCGGTGCTGGACGACATTGACCTGGAGGTGCGGCCCGGCGAATTCGTCGCGCTGCTGGGCCCCAGCGGCTGCGGCAAGTCGACCCTGCTGCGGCTGGTGGCGGGGCTGGAGCCGCCGGCGCAGGGGGATCTGCTGGCCGATGACGAGCCGATAGACGGGCCATCGCCATCGCGCATCGTGGTGTTCCAGGATCCGACGCTGTATCCATGGCGCACGGTCTGGCACAACGTGGCGCTCGGCCTGCAGGCGCGGGGTCTGTTGAAGACGCAGCGCGCCCGCGTCGACGACGCGCTGCAGCGCGTGGGCCTGGCGGCCTTCGGCCAGGCCTATCCGCACCAACTGTCGGGCGGCATGGCGCAGCGCGCGGCATTGGCGCGCGCGCTGGTGAACGATCCGCGCATCCTGATCCTGGACGAGCCGCTGGGCAAGCTCGATTCGCTGACGCGGATCGCGATGCAGTCCGAGCTGGTGGAACTGTGGCAGCGCAGCGGTTTCACCGCCTTGCTGGTAACGCACGACGTGGAAGAGGCGCTGTTCATGGCATCGCGCATCATCGTGCTAAGCGAGCGGCCGGCGCGCATCAAGGACGAGATCGTCAATGACCTGCCGTATCCGCGCCATCGCGGCGATCCGCGCCTGGCCGAGCTGCGGCGCCGCGCGCTGGCGTTGTTGGGACTGGATGCGACGTGGTGAGCAACGCGGGGTTGGCGCTGGCTGTCGCGGTGGCGCCGGCCAGCATGCTGGCGTGCCTGGCCGCCGCCCGCCGACGCGCCGACGGTCAGGCGATCACGGCCGGCCTGCCGTTGCCGGTGCTGGCGGCGCTGGCCCTGGCGGCCGCGATTGGCGTGGTGGCGCTGGGCTGGCAGCGAACGCAGGGGGCGCCCGGGCTGTTGGGGTCTCGGCTCGGACACCTGGCGTTGGCCGCGGCGGCGTTGTTGTTGCTGGCGGGGCTGGCCGCCGCCTGGCTGCATAGCCGCGCGCCGGAACGCGCGGCGCGGGCCGAGTGGCGCCGGGCCGGCGCCACGCTGCTGGGCACGATGGCGCTGCTGGCGGCGTTGCTGGCCGTGGCGATTGCCTGGCAGTCGGATGAAGCGCTGGCGATCGCGCATTGGCCGTTCGCGTGGCGCTACGACGCCGACCTGCCGGTCAGCGGCCACACCTGGCGCCGCCTGTGGCTGGCGCTGGGATTGACGCTGGTGGCGCTGGCGCTGCTGACCGCGGCTTTGTTCGCGCGGCGCGGCAGGCTGGTATTGCTGACGGCCGCCGCGGGATTGTTGGCCAGCGCCAGTTGGCCCGCGCCGCGGCTCTTGTTGACGGAGGCGACGCACACGTCCTATCAGCGTTCGCCGCTGGTGTTTTCGGATGACAACCTGCTGCGGGGCGCGCGCCTGTACCAGGCGCATTGCGCGGCTTGCCATGGGGTCCGGGCGGATGGGCGCGGCGTGCTCGCGGCCGCACTGCCCGCCTGGCCCAGCGTGCTGGGCGCGGCGTTGTTCGACAACCGGCTGGAGGGCGAGTTGCATGCGCGCCTGGCGCGCGAGGGAGCGGCGCACGGCGGCGCGGTGGCGCCAGGGAAGGCGCTGTCGCCGGACCAGGTCTGGCTGGTGCTGGACTATCTTCGCGTGCAGGCCTATGGCGTCAGCGGCGGCGCGGGGATGCCGGCGATTCCGGCGCCGGTGGTGGCGTTGGCCTGCCGCGATGGGCGCGCCGTCACGTTGTCGGAGCTGCGCGGCCTGCCGGTGCGGGTGGCGGCCTTCCGCCCCGGCGCGCCGCCAGAGCCCCTGGATCCGCGCCTGCTCACCGTCGCATTGACGCGCGGCGGCACACCGGCGGCGGACGCCGATTGCGTGGCGGCGAGTGAGGCGGCGTGGGAGGCCTATGCGCTGGCCGCGGGCGTGGCGCCGGCCGACCTGGCGGGCGCGCAGTTCATGGTGGACCGGCGCGGCTGGCTGCGGGCGCGACGGCTGCCGGGCGCGGCGCCGGCCTGGACCAGCGCGGACAACGTCTGCGGTCCGGGCGGGCGCATGGAGAACACCTCGGCCCAGGGACTGGGCGCGCTGTTGCAGGCGATGGATCGTTCCCCCATCGATATTCCGGATACGCGGCGCAGGCATTGACGCGCCATCGCGCGGCGTGGCGGCCGGGCATCTTTTCCTTTCACCCTTTACTACCGCGAGGCAGGCAAGATGAGTACGTTGAACGAATACCTGGGCCAGAAGCGCGAGGCGGTGCTGGCGCGCAATGCGCGTGATCCGGGCACGGTGACGCCGGTGAAGCTGCGCGCGCATGTCAGCGCCGAAGGGCGCAGCGGCGTGCGCCGCATACGCATCCGCGACCATCAGGTGGTGAGCGACAGCCCGGCGGATTTCGCCGGCTACGACCTGGGACCGAGTTCGCCGGAGCTGCTGCTGGGATCGCTGGGCAGTTGCCTGACGCACATCTTCCTGATCAAGGCGGCCGAGCTGGAGTTGCCGCTGGACTCGCTGGAAGTCGAGATCGAAGGCGACCTGGATCCGCGCGGCGGCAAGCCGGGCTATGAGAAGGTGCCGTTCTACCCGCACAACATCCGCTACACGGCGCACATCGTGTCGCCGGCCGATCCGCAGGCGGTGCGGGCGGTGCATGAGGCGGTGGAGCAGTGGTGCCCGATCCTCAACCTGCTCAAGCAACCGCAGCCGCTGCAAGGCAGCGTGCGGCACACCCGGCCGGGGGCTTGAGCGGCGGCCATTCGCGCTGCGCGTGGCGCGCCGGCCGGGCCGGGGCGCCAGGCCAGGCCGATGGAGAAGGGTTCAGGTCAGCGAGCTGCGCATCAGGATCTCGGTCAAGGCCCGGGTGGGCTTGTTGGGCGTGGGCGCCGAGATGACGATGAATTCGACCTGCGGCAGCGCCGGCAGGGCCAGCGCGCCGGCCGGCGCGGCCAGCCCGGCGGTGGAAAGGTGCGAAGGCTGCACGGTGATGCCCAGGCCGGCGCGGGCGGCCGCCTGGCAGCCGGCATAGCTGGTGCTGGTACAGACGATCTGCCAGCCGCGGCCGGCGCGCGCCAGCGCATCCAGCGCCAGGGTGCGGGTGACGCTCGGCTCGCGCAGCAGGATCAGCGGCAGCGGCGCGTCGGACGCCAGGCGCAGCCCTTCCTTGGCGCGCCACAGCAGGGCCTCCTTGTGCAGGGTCTGGCCGCGGCGGTCGCCGCGGCGGCGCTTGCCGATCATCACGTCCAGGCCGTTGTCGTCCAGCAGGCGGTAGAGGTCGCTGGTGACGCCGATGGTGATGTCCAGCTCCACTTCGGGATGCGCCTGGCGGAACGCGGCCAGCACGTCGGGCAGCGGCCCCATCGCCAGGTCGTCGGAGGTGCCGAGCCGTACGCGGCCGCGCAGCCGCAGGGCGTCGAACAGCCGTTCGGCGCGCTCGTGCGCGTCGAGGATGATCTCGGCATGCACCAAGAGGCTGCGGCCGTCGCTGGTCAGGGCCAGCGAGTGGGTGTCGCGCAGGAACAGGCGGCGGTTCAGGGCCAGCTCCAGTTGGCGGATGTGTTCGCTGACGGTGGGCTGGGTCAGGCCGAGGCGGCGCGCCGCCTCGCTGAAGCTGGGCGCGCCCGCGGCGGCGGCGAAGGTCTTGAGCCAGAGCGGATTGAGCATGGCGGCCTGCTTATAGGAAAGTCCGATAGCAGCTAAAGTAACCAGCGGCCTTCACGATAGCAAGCGGCGCGCCTATAGTTTCCGCAACCTTCCCGGAAACCTCCCGCCATGCGCCGCTTCCTGCCTGACCAGTTCACCCTCATCCTGATCGCCACCGTGGCGTTCGCCAGCTTTTTCCCCGCCGTGGGCAAGGGCGCGTCGTTCATGATGGTGGCCAGCAACGTGGCGATTTCGCTGCTGTTCTTCCTGCACGGCGCGCGCCTGTCGACGGACGCGATCGTGGCCGGGGTCAAGGACGTGCGGCTGCATGCGCTGATCCTGGGCTGCACCTTCATCCTGTTCCCGGCGCTGGGGCTGGCGCTGCGGGCCGTGTTTCCCGGGCTGCTGACGCCGTCGCTGTGGCTGGGCGTGATCTTCGTGTGCACGCTGTCCTCCACGGTGCAGTCGTCGATCGCCTTCACGTCGATGGCGCGCGGCAACGTGCCGGGCGCCATTTGCGCGGCCACTGCATCCAACCTGTTGGGCACGGTGCTGACGCCGCTGCTGGTGGCGGTGCTGCTGCATCGCCAGGGCGGCGGCCACGGCCTGGCCGATGCGGGGCGCATCCTGCTGCAGTTGCTGCTGCCGTTCGCGGTGGGCAGCCTGCTGCGGCCGTGGATCGGCGCCTGGGCGCAGCGCAACAGCCGCGTCCTGTCGAAGGTGGATCGCAGTTCGATCCTGCTGGCGGTCTATACCGCGTTCAGCGAAGCGGTGGCGCAGGGCATCTGGCACGCGTTCCCGGCGATAGACCTGGCGACCATGGTGCTGGTCAATGCGTTGCTGCTGGGGGCGGTGCTGCTGATCACGACGTGGGGCAGCCGCAAGCTGGGACTGTCCAAGGAGAACGAGATCACGCTGGTGTTCTGCGGCTCAAAGAAGTCGCTGGCGTCCGGCATTCCGCTGGCCACCGTGCTGTTCGGCACCTCGCAGATGGGCATTGTGGTGCTGCCGCTGATGATCTTCCACCAGATGCAGTTGATGGTCTGCGCGGTGCTGGCGCGCCGCTATGCCGATCGCGCCGAACCGGCGCAGGCGGCCGAACCGGCCCGCGCCTGACGCATCAGGCGTCGCTGGCAAGCGGCTGGACCTTGCCGCTGGGCTGCCAGTAGACGGCGCCGTCGCGCTCCTGAACCGTCAGCACCGTGAGGCGCCCGTTCTTGCAGGGGCCGCCCACGCACAGGCCGGTGTCGGGCTGGTAGGTGGCGCCGTGGCGCGCGCACATGATCAGGTCGCCGGCGCGCGTGAAGAAACTGCCTTCCCAATCGAGTTCCACGCCCACGTGGGCGCAGCGATTCAGATAGCCATGGACCCGGTCCTGGTAACGCACGAAGAACGCCGTGGTCTGCCCCGCGCTGTCGGAGACCGGCAGTTTGACGCCCAGCCCGCCATTGACCAGGTCGGTGGCGGCGCAGACGCGGACTTCGGGAGCGATGCGTGAATCCTGCATGGAAGGCCTTGGAATCAAAGGGTGCGATCTTGGGTCAGGGGGCGGGGCTTGTCAATCGGCCGGCGCGGCGGTGTTTTCCTGCTGCCGCGCCCACATCGCGGCATACAGGCCGCCCGCGGCCAGCAAGTACGTGTGGCGGCCGCGTTCGGCGATGCGGCCATCCTCCAGCACGATGATCTCGTCGGCATCGGCCACGGTGGACAGGCGGTGGGCGATGATGAGCGTGCTGCGACCGCGGCTGACTTCGCGCAGGTTGGCCTGGATGTCGCGCTCGGTGCGGGTGTCGAGCGCGCTGGTGGCCTCGTCGAACAGGAAGATGGCCGGGTCCTTGAGCAGGGTGCGGGCGATGGCGACGCGCTGCTTTTCGCCGCCGGACAGCTTGAGGCCGCGTTCGCCCACCATGGTCTGGTAGCCGTCGGGCATGGCCATGATCAGGTCGTGGATGTGCGCCAGCCGGGCGGCGTGCTCGATCTCGGCGTCAGTGGCGCCGGGACGGCCGTAGCCGATGTTGTAGCGGATGGTGTCGTTGAACAGCACGGTGTCCTGCGGCACCACGCCGATGGCGGCGCGCAGGCTGGACTGGGTGACGTCGCGGATGTCCTGGCCGTCGACCAGGATGGCGCCGGCGTCGGCGTCGTAGAAGCGGAACAGCAGCCGCGCGATGGTGGACTTGCCCGCGCCCGAGGTGCCGACCACGGCCACGGTCTTGCCGGCCGGCAGCGTGAAGCTCACGCCCTTGAGGATGGGCCGGCGTTCGTCGTAGCCAAAGCGCACGTCGCGGAATTCGACTGCGCCGCCTTCCACGCGCAGCGGCTGCGCGTCCGGGCGGTCCGCCACTTCGCGGTCCTGTCCCAGCAGCTCGAACATGCGTTCCATGTCGATCATGGCCTGCTTGATTTCGCGGTAGATGAAGCCGAAGAAACTGAGCGGCGAGTACAACTGCAGCAGGTAGGTGTTGACCAGCACGAAGTCGCCCAGGGTGTAGCGGCCCGCGGCGATGCCGTTGGCGGCCATCCACATCACCAGCGTGAGCCCGGCGGAGATGATGATGGCCTGGCCGACGTTGAGGATCGACAGGCTCACCTGGCTGCGCACCGCGGCGCGCTCGTAGCGGGTGAGCGAGGCGTCGTAGCGGCGCGCTTCGTGTTCCTCGTTGCCGAAGTACTTGACCGTCTCGTAGTTCAGCAGGCTCTCGATGGCCTTGGTGTTGGCCTCGGAGTCGGTTTCGTTCATGAGCCGGCGGAACTTGGCGCGCCATTCGGTGACGGCCAGCGTGTAGGCCATGTACAGGATCACCGTCGCGCCGGTGGCCAGCGCCAGCCAGGCGTCGAACATGCGCCATAGCACGACGCAGACCAGGCCGATCTCGAAGAAGGTCGGCAGAATGTTGAACAGCAGGAACGACAGCAGCGTCTGGATGCCCTTGGTGCCGCGCTCGATGGCGCGGGTCAGGCCGCCGGTCTGGCGTGTCAGGTGGAAACGCAGCGCCAGGCCGTGCAGGTGACGGAAGATGCGCAGGCCGACCGAACGGATGGCGTGCTGGCCGACGCGGGCGAAGAGGGCATCGCGCAGCTCCGAGAACAGCAGGGACAGGACCCGCGCGCCGCCATAGGCCAGGATCAGGCCCAGCGGCACCGTCACCGCGCCCGGCGCGCCCTGGCCCAGTGCGTCGATGGCGTGCTTGTAGAGCACCGGCACGTACACGGTGGCCGCCTTGGCGGCGAACAGGCAAAGCAGGGCGGCCACCACGCGCGCCTTGAGGCCTGCCTGGCCGGGCGGCCAGAGGTACGGAAAGAGGGTGCGCAGGGTGGCGAAGCCACCGCGGCCGGGCGTGCGGGAATCAGGTGCGGTCATGGGGGCGAGAGCTGCTCAGGCGGGGGCGGGCCAGGGTTCCAGTGGGGGGTGACAGGCCCCGAAAAGGCCCATTATCGGGCACCAGCGCTATGATCTAGTTGAAAACCCCTGGGATGGACGTATCACTCCCGGGGGTTTTCCATCCGGTTTTCGCATTGTTTTTCCATACGGGCGCAGCAGGGCGGGCCCGTTATCAACGGTAGGCCAGGGGTACGCCCGGCAACATCCCTGGCTGCGCGACCTGGCGCGATTTCGCCGTGCGAGCGTCGCGTCGCAAGCTTCGGAGGGTGTTATGGCGAAGGTACCCACAGTGAAACTGAACGACGGCGGCAAGATTCCGCAATTGGGCCTGGGTGTGTGGCAGGTGCCCGATGACCAGGCCGCGGCCAGCGTCAAGGAAGCGCTGGCGGCCGGCTACCGTTCGGTGGACACCGCCGCGATCTACGGCAACGAATCCGGCGTGGGCGCCGGGCTGCGCGCGGCGGGCGTGGCGCGCAAGGATCTGTTCATCACCACCAAGCTGTGGAACGACAGGCACGGGTTCGATGCCGCCCACCAGGCGATGGATGAAAGCCTGGAAAAGCTCGGCCTGGCCTACGTGGACCTGTATCTGATCCACTGGCCGGTGGCGGGCAGCGACAAGTTCGTGGACGCCTGGCGCGCCATGATCGAGATGAAGGAAGACGGCCGCGCCCGTTCGATCGGCGTGTCCAATTTCACCCAGGCCAACCTGGAACGGCTGATCGATGCCACCGGCGTCACGCCAGCGGTCAACCAGATCGAACTGCATCCGGGCTTCGCGCAGCGCGAGTTGCGGGCCTTTCACGACAGGCATGGCATCGCCACCGAGTCCTGGAGTCCGCTGGCGCAAGGCAAGATCACCCAGGACAAGACCATCCTGGAGCTGGCGCGCAAGCATGGCAAGTCGCCGGCCCAGGTGACGCTGCGATGGCATCTGCAGCACGGCCTGATCGTGATCCCGAAGTCGGTGACGCCGGCGCGCATCCGCGAGAACATCGACGTGTTCGATTTCGAGTTGTCGGGCGCGGAGATGGCGGCGATCGACGCCATCAAGGAAGGGCCCCGCCTGGGACCCGATCCGGAGAAGTTCGGCAAGTAGGACGGACGCGGGCGGCGGGCGCCGCCGGCGTGCCCCGGGGCTTGCGCGAGGCGGATTCCCGTATCGACCGGCCCTACGCCTCGGGTTGCCTGGGCGGGAAGAACCAGTAGCGCACGATGACCACCAGCAGGATGGTCAGCGCCGTCCACGAGGCCCAGTGCCAGGCGCCGGTGCCCAGCAGCGCCGCCAGCAGGCCGAAGATGCTGAGCACACCCAGGAGGATCGGCACGCCCCAGACGAACAGGAAGCCGCGCGGGGATTTCTTGTTCATGCGGGACTCCGTTGCGGGGTGGCGGCGGCCTGGTGCTTGCGCACCAGTTCGGCGATGCGGGCTTCGGTGGCGCGGCGCCGCGCCAGCCACAGGTAGAGGCCGCTGACCAGCACCACGATGGTGATCAGATCGAGCACGGCCCAGATGATCTTCAGGGGCAGGCCGCCGTAGTCGCCGAAGTGCAGCGGACGCGACAATTCCAGCGCGGTCAGGTACCAGGGCATTTTCGCGATGGTGGTCAGCTCGCCGCTGCGGCCGTCGATCAGCACGGGCGTGTTCATCTTGGAGGTCAGGGGCGTGGCGCCGCGCATCCAGGTGATGTAGTGGTGCGGACTGCCGAAGGCGTTGCCGGGGAAGGCGATGAACGACACTTCGTTGCCGGGCAGGGCCTTGCGCGCGGTGTCCGCCGCGCTCTGGGCCGACGACAGTTCGGCGGGCACGCCCTGGCCCTTGTAGGGTTCGAGGATGCGCACCAGTTCGGTGGATTGCCACAGGCGGAACAGCGGCGTGGATAGTTCGTTGATGACGCCGGTCAGGCCCACCACGAAGGCCCACACCAGCGTCACGATGCCGAGCAGGTTGTGCAGGTCGAGCCATTTGAGGCGGGTGGAGCGGCCGGCGCGCACGGTGCCGAATTCCAGCTTCTTCATGAAGGGGCCGTACAGCACCACGCCGGAAACGATGGCGATGCAGAACAGCAGACCCATGAAGCCCAGGAACAGCTCGCCCGGCAGGCTGGCGAACAGGTCGACGTGCAGGGCCAGCATGATGCCCATGAAAGAGAACTTGTCTTCGGTGTAGAGCGGGCCATCGAGCAGCACGTCGCCGGTGCGGCCGTCCATGCGCACCGCGTGGCCGGAGACCTGGCCGTCGCCAGGCTTCTTGGCCATGCCGACGTAGACCTGGGGTTCGTCGGGATCGAAGAACAGGTAGTCGACCACTTCGCCCGGATACATGGACTTGGCGCGCTCGACCAGGGTGTCCAGATTGGCCGGCGGGGTGGAGGCGGGCACGTCCGACAAGGGCTTGGCATCGTCGAGCCAGTGCTCGATTTCGTGGTGGAACACCAGCGGCAGGCCGGTCAGGCAGATGATGAGCAGGAAGATCGTACAGACCAGACTGGTCCACTTGTGGACCAGGTACCAGGTTTTGATGGTGGAGGCGGCGGTCATGGCGACGGCGGGGCGGCTGGCGCGGCCCCCTTCAGGATGGATTTTGGGAAAGACGGAACATTATCACGAATAATAGCTATTCTCGTAACGCAATTTTGCGAATGCGCGTGTGAAAGCCAGGTGTAATCGGGGACGTATAAAAGCGGGTTAAAAAGAAACATGGGCCCGATTGGGCGGGCTGGATCATCATGCAGCAACGTTTTCTGAAAGTGCCGCGCAACGAGCTGGGCCGTGATTTCGCGGTGGGCGACGTGCACGGTTGTTTTACCCGCCTGCAGGACAGCCTGGGGCGGATGGGGTTCGACGCCAGCCGCGACCGGCTGTTTTCCGTTGGCGACCTGGTCGACCGGGGGCCGGAGAGCGAGGCCGCGCTGGAGTGGCTGGCGCAACCCTGGTTCTACGCGGTGCAGGGCAACCACGAGGACTATGCCGTGCGCCACGTGCGCACCGGGCAGGTGGACGTGGTGAACTGGCGCGGCTACGGTGGCGGCTGGTTCCTGGACCTGCCTGCCGACCGCCAGCAGGTCTATGCGGAAGCGTTCGGGCAGTTGCCCATCGCGATCGAGGTGGACACCTCGGCCGGTCCGGTGGGGCTGCTGCACGCGGACTGTCCGGTGCTGTTCTGGCCACGCCTGGAATCGGCGCTGCAGGACCGCTACAAGCGCACCAGCGCGGCCTGCCAGTGGTCGCGCGAGCGGCTGCGGCAACTGGACCGCACCGGGGTGCGCGGCGTGCGCGCCGTGGTGGCGGGCCACACGCCCGTGGCCGCGCCGCTGGCGCTGGGCAACGTCTATCACATCGATACCGAGGGCTGGAAGGACGGCTACTTCACCTTCCTCGACCTGGCAACGCTGCAGGCCTGGCCGCGCGCGGTGGTGACCGAGCCGGATACGGAAGCGGTCCGCTGACGCGGGCCGCGCGCCCTCGATCCGGCCGCGCCTACCAGCGGTAGGTCGCGGTCGCCAGCACCGTGCGCTGATCGCCATAGCGGCAGGCGCCAGCGCTGCAATTGCTGAGATAGGTCTTGTTGCCCAGGTTGCGCACGTTCAGCGCCAGGTTCCAGCCCTGTACCTGGTAGCCGATCATCGCGTCGAACAGCGTGTAGCCCGGCAGCTTCTCTGCGGCCGACTCCTGGTAGCCCCAGTTCGGTCCGGTGTAGCGCGCGCCCAGGCCGATCTTGATGCCGGATGCGAAGCGGTAGTCGGTCCACAGCGCGATCTGGTTGCGCGACACCGCCTGCATCTGCTTGCCGACTTCGCTGGGCGTGCTGCTGGCCGTGACCTCGGCCTTGGGCGTGTACGTGTAGGCGGCCACCACGTTCATCTGCGGCAGCGGCCGGAACGCGGCTTCCAACTCCAGGCCACGCACCTGCACCTCGCCGGTCTGCTTGGGCAGGAACTCGGGCGTATAGGTGATGTAGTTGTGGCGCCGCAGGTCGAACACCGCCGCGCTGTAGCGGCTGCGCCCGCCGGGCGGCTCGTAACGGATGCCGAGTTCGTACTGGCGCCCGGTTTCCGGCCGCATCGGGCTGTTGGTCACCGGGTCGATGGTGGCGGTGGGCGAGAACGATTCGGCGTAGCTGAAGTACGGCGCGATGCCGCTCGGATGCAGGTAGACCAGGCCGGCGCGCTTGCTGAAATAGTGCTCGGAGATCTTGGTGCGGGAGCCGTCGATGTTGCTGTCCACGTCCGCGCTGGCCTTGTCGTAGCGGCCGCCGAGCGTGGCCACCCAGTTGCCCCATTTGATCTGGTCCTGCAGGTAGAAGCCGGTCTGGGCCAGCCGGGTGGTGGCGTCGAACCAGGGCGCGGCGGTCTCGACCGGGCTGCCGTAGGACGGCGAATAGCCGTCGATGGGCGCGACCACGCCGTCGTTGTAGGTGCGCTGGTAATTGCGCGAACGCTGGTAGTCCAGTCCGAACAGGAAGGTGTGGGTCCAGTCGCCCAGGGCGACCTTGGCCTGCGCCTGGTTGTCGATGGTGAAGAGCCGCGCGTTTTCCTGGCTGCCGAACGGGAACCGTTCCAGCAGGCGGAAGTTGGCGGGGTCGTCCGGGTTGGCGGGGTTGACCGTGGCGAAGCCGCCGCGCACGTAGACCTGGCGGTAATCGACGCTGGTGTAGCCGTAGCGCGTGTTCTGGCGCACGGTCCAGGTGTCGTTCAGGCGGTGTTCCAGCAGATAGCCGACCATCCACTGTTCCTGGTTGAAGCGGTCGAAGCCCGGTTCGCCCACATAGGTATTGCGCGAGAATTTCCCGTTCGGATTGGGTAGCTGCGTGCCGATCTCGGGAAAGCTGCCGTAGGAACTGCCGTCGCGCACCCGCAGATAGTGCGACAGCAGGGTCAGGGTGGTGTCGCTCGACGGCTTGAGGGTCAGCGCCGGCGCGATGAAGAACCGGTCGTTGGGCAGGCCGCTGGCGGGCAGCTCGGCGTCGCGCGCCAGGCCCGTGATGCGGTAGAGCACCTTGCCGTTGTCATCCAGCGGGCCCGAGAAGTCGCCGGCCACCTGGCGCCGCGAATGGTCGCCGACCTGCGCTTCCAGTTCGTGCAGGGGTTCGTCGGTGGGGCGCTTGCTGACGACGTTGATCATGCCGCCCGCGCCGTTCTGGCCGTACAGCACCGAGGTCGGGCCGCGCAGCACCTCGATGCGCTCGGCGCCGTAGACCTCGGTCTGCCAGACCGCCCAGCTGTTGTTGTTGCGCAGCTGCAGGCCGTCCAGGTAGTAGCCCGGCGTCTGCGCGTCGAAGCCGCGGATGATGGTCCAGTCAAAGCGCGTGTCGGCGCCCCAGGGCAGGGTGTTGATGCCCGGGGTGTAGGCCAGGCTTTCCTTCAGGCGCGAGGCGCCGGTTTCGCGGATGAAATCGGCGGTGACGACGGAGATCGACTGCGGCGTTTCGAGAATGCTGCTGTCGGTCTTGGTGCCGGTGGCGCTGCGGCTGGCCACATAGCCGTCCACCGGGCTCCAGGCCGTTTCGGGGCGGCCGGTGACGGTGACGGCCGGCAGCGTGGCGGGGCTGTCGGCGGTGGGCGCCGGACGCAGCGCATAGGCGCCGTTGGCGCCGCGCACGACGCGCAGGCCCTGGCCCTGCAGCAGGGTGGCGAAGCCGTCCTGCACGGAATAGGCGCCGTTCAGGCCGGGGCTGGTCTTGCCGCGGGTCAGGGCGCCGTCGGCCGACAGCTCGATCCCCGCCTCGCTGGCGTAGCGGGTCAGGGTCTGGTCCAGCGGACCGGATGGGATCTGGTAGGTGCGCACCGGTGTCTGCGTCCCGGCGGGCGCAGGCGCTACCTGGGCTGGCGCCGGCGAGGTGGCCAGGAGGGCGCCGCCCAGCGCCAGGCAGAGCGCGGCGCGGCGCGGGAGCAGGCGGGGGGCGGTGGGCCGCGCGGAGAGGGGCGCGGTGATGCGGAACGGAGAGGAAAGGTGGCGGCTCGCCATCGGGTCGATCCCAGAAAGTACGGAAGAAAGTGTTGCGACTGCTATGTCTTCCGGACGAGCGGGCGATTTCCTCAATGCCGCGCCAACAAAAATTGCAACAGGGGCCAGGGTTTGCGCGGGGCGCTTCTGGCGGTCCATGCGCCCTAGCGTGCTGCCCGGGGGCCGACGGTGACCCAATAGCGGCTGAGCGTGTGGATGTCGACTGGCACGCCCAGCGTCAGGTTGTGCAGGGCGCGGTCGGTGTCGCGCAGGGGGAAGACCCCGGTGACGCGGAGCTCGGCGACGGCCGGGTCGCAGCGCAGGAAGCCGCTGCGGTAGCGGGCCAGCCGCGCGGTGAAGTCCGCCAGCCGCATGTCCTCGGCCAGCAGCACGCCGCGCGTCCAGGCGGCGTCGGCCTCGCGCGCCGCGGCGGGCGGCTCGGCGCGCTGCGGGTTGAAGCGCGTGCGCTCGCCCTCATGCACCCGCAGGACCGCCTGGGTGGCCGCGCCGGGATAGACGTCGACCGCGCCCTGGTAGACCGCCAGGTGCGCCTGTGGGCCGGCGTCGCGCAGGGTGAAGCGGGTGCCCAGCGCCTGCACCATGCCTTGCCGGCTCTGCACGCGCAACGGCCTGCCCTGGGCATCGACAGCGGTCGACACCAGGATTTCCCCGGCCAGCAGCAGGATGCGGCGCTCGTGGCGGTCGAAGCGCACGTCGATGGCCGAGCCGCTGTCGAGCACGACGCGGGAGCCATCGGCCAGGGTGATGTCGCGGATCTCGCCGACGGCGCTGCGGTGGTCGGCGGCCAGCATGCCCCAGCGCCCGCTTTCGCGCCAGAGCAGGGTGGCCCCGGCGGTGGCGGCCGCCGCGATGCCCAGTGTCCGCAGCGCTTTGCGGCGCGCGGCATAGGCCTGCGGACGGGCGTCGAGCAGCACCGTGCGGGAGGCCGGCTCGGAGACCCCGGCCAGCTTGGCGTCCATGACCTGCAGGCGGCGCCAGGCGCGCAGGTGGTCGGGATGGGCGGCCAGCCAGGCGTCACAGGCCGCGCGGTCGGCCGCGCTGGCCTCGCCCGACCACAGCCGCGCCATCCAGCCCGAGGCGCGGCGCACGACCGCGGGATCGATCGCCGGCCCCTGGCCGGCGGCCGCGTCAGTGCGCGCCATCGTAGAGGGCCTGGTAGCACGCCAGCAGCGCCGCCGCGACGTACTTCTCGACCGAGGAGACGGACACGTGCAGCCGTTCGGCGATCTCTCGGTAGCTCAGGCCGTCGAGCTTGCACAGCAGCAGCGCCATGCGGGCCTTGGGCGGCAGCTTGTGCAGGATGGTGTCGACTTCGATCAGGGCCTCGACCGCCAGGGCGCGGACTTCCTCGGACGGCGCCAGCGCCACCGGCAGCGCGGCGATGGCCTCGAGGTAGGCGGCTTCGATGCCGCGGCGGCGATACAGGTCGATCAGCAGGCCGTTGGCGATCTGGGTCAGGTGGCGGCGGGACTGGTCCGGCTGCGGCGTGGCGCCGGAGGCCAGGATGCGGACGTAGGTGTCGTGCGCCAGATCGGCGGCGTCGAAGGCGTTGCCCAGCCGCTTGCGCAACCAGCCGCGCAGCCAGCCGTGGTGGTCACCGTAAAGCACTTCGATGGGCTGGGGGGAGGTCCCGGTCGCGGACATGATGGACTGGCGTGGCGTTGGCGCGGCGCATCCCATGATCCGGAATGCGAATTATTCCGGATCATAGTTGATCCGCGCGCGCGCCGGCAAGCCGGTCTTTCCCGGGCGGATCGGGGGGGTTAGAGCGGCCGCGCGGCCAGCGGCCCGGTGCCGTTGACGGCGCTGGCGCGGGCCGGGATGTCGGCGTCGACGCGCGGCACCGGGATCGGCGGGATCGGGGTGTTGCCGCCGTCGCCGCCCGGGTTGCCCCCGGAAGCGCCACCCAAGGCGCCGCCCAGCGTGCCGCTGCCCGCCGCCGGGATCGGAATCGGCTGCGCCACCGGCGCCTGCTGGCCCGGCGCCGGCTGTGCGGGCG